>CAXXKY010000004.1:0-15000 GCA_963667325.2 Dehalococcoidia bacterium | reverse complement strand
GCGGGCCCTGGCCATCCAGTGGGCCCTGGCAGGACGGGATTCGAAGGAAGGGTCTTCCGGAATATACAGTTCCACTGACCAGGTGAGAGGAACGCCCGGTTGTGCTTTGGTGTGCCGGCAGAGTTCGATAGTCTGCCAGACGTCCTCAGAGGTGTGTTCGCGGTAGCCGTCGAGGGTGGTCCTGGAGAAGTGGGGGACATTGAGCAACAGCTCCAGCGAGGCGTGCCTGATCGAGAATGACTCTCGGGGTTCCAGGGTTACAGAGACGAGGATACCGCCGCCGGGAGTATATCCCGGCGAGAGAAAAGATGGGGAGTGTTCGGCCCCCCCCCCCCCCCCCGTCTTTCCCCTGGAATTCAACCGTGCCGTTAGGGGTTCCGGTAGTCTGCGGCCCAATCTCGGGGGAACTCGTGGCCCAATTCCTCGAGCATCTCGATGCAATTGACCATCACGTCGCGTCCGGGCAGGCCCTTGTCTTCCATTTCCTTGATCCAGCTTCCGGGGATGTCATCGAGGGCATCAGACCACTGGGCCCGGTCTTCCGCTGGCATCTCATGGCGTGTTATGCCCTTGGATTCCCATTCCTCGAGGGCGGCGTTGCGGCGCTCCAGGATGAGGGAGGCGTTGAGGTCGACGGCCTCGTCGGCGACATCAATCATGAGCTGCTGGAGGTCGGGGGGAGGCTGTCGAAGGTGTCCTTGTTAACGCCGAGACCCACGGGTTAACGCCGAGACCCACGGGCATGGCCGCGCCCATGTCGACCCAGGTGATGTGCTTGTTGAAGTCATGGTACTTGTAGGCGTGGGAGATGTCCCAGGGCAGGAACTCGGCCTCAATGACGCCGGTTTGCAGGGCCTGGTAGCGCTCGGCCACGGGCATGGCGATGGCGGTAGCACCGGCGCCCTCGAGGATCTTGGGGTGATAGGAACCGATTGAGGCGATCTTGATGCCGTCGAAGCCCTCGAAGGTGACGATGGGGTCCTTTGAAGCCAGGTTATAGGTGTCGATAACGGAGGGGGCCAGGAAGACCATGTTGTAGTCCTCCACTTCCTGGCGCACGGCGGGGACTTCGTCATAGAGGCGCTGGGCCGCTTCGAGAATGATGTTGGGGTCGCCGGGACCGAAGGGCACAGCGTAAGTCCAGTTGCCGAGGGGCGCCTGCCGGGGTAGTAGGGAACGGCGACCATGCCAGCATCGGCAAGGCCCACCTGCAGCGCCTCGAGGGTCTCACCGGCCTTGGTCAGTGCGCCGGACCAGTAGAAGTCGGTCCAGACGATGCGGCCGTTGCTGCGCTTTTGCACCTCGTCGGCCCACCACTTCTGGACCTCGCTTATCAGGAAGGGAGGAGGCGAGAGGGGTGAGCTGTACTTGAGCTCGAATACTTCACCATCAGCCGGAGGGGCGGCAGTGGGCTCGGGCGTCGCGGGTTCCTCGGATGCGGCGGTGGGAGCAGGGGCGGTGGTTGCCGCGGGTTCCTCGGAACCGCAGTCTAATGCGGACATGCCGAGCAATGCCAGGGCACATACCATCAGGATTACGTGGACCAACTTCACATTCAGCATCAGGTATATTCCTAAAATCAGAATGCCTCGACCGAATATGAGACGAAATACGTACCCATTGGACTAATATCGACTCTTTCGGTTATATCCTACTGTAGACGGCATACAAATTACTTCCGAATTGGATTGTCAGCCGTTGGCATCCAATACACAGGCATTAGTCCTTTTGATGTAAACCCGGCTGTTGGGCTTAGGCTATAATCGACTGGCCATGCTGGTCAGAGAAATTGGGGAATTCGGCGTAATCGAGCGGCTGAACCGGATGGTTGTGGGCCGCGGCAAGGGGAACGAAGCCGTCCAAGCCTTTCCGCTGCTGGTGGATACGGGAGACGATACCGCCGTATGGCAGACGGGTGCGGGAAAGGAACTGTTCACCACCGACACGATGGTTGAAGGTGCCCATTTCACGCGGGCGACCACGCCGTGGCGGGAACTGGGCTGGAAGGCCATAGCGTCCAACATCAGCGACGTCGCCTCGATGGGCGGACAGCCGACCTACGCGCTGATCACCCTGGGATTGCCGCCGGAGATGGTGGTTGGCGACATCGAAGAGATGTACCGGGGGATGCTGGAGATCGGCGAAGAGTACGGGACGGGAGTAGTGGGCGGAGACATAGTTCGCTCGCCGGTTTTTTTTGTTACGACAGCTCTCAGCGGGGTGACGCAGCGACGTCCACTGCTTCGCTCCAACGCGCGGCCCGGGGACGCAGTGGCGGTGACCGGTTGGCTGGGAAGCTCGGCGGGCGGGCTGAAGTTGATGCTGGAGCATCCGGATGCCGAGGGCGAAGGGGCGGAGTTTCTGCGGAAAGCGCACCGGCGGCCATATCCGGCGGTGGCGGCAGGGCAAGCGCTCAGCGAAGCTGGGATAGCAACGGCGATGGACGTGAGCGACGGCCTGGTGGATGACCTGGGCAAGCTGTGTGCCGCTTCGGGGGTGTCCGCCAAGGTGGCGGCATCCGCTGTGCCCATGCATCCTTTGCTGAAACAGCAGTTTTCCGAGGACCACTTGCGGCTGGCGCTGACGGGCGGTGAGGATTATGTGCTGCTGTACACGGGACCCAAGGGAGTTGTAGAGGAAACCGTCTCCAGGCTTGGGGAAGGCAGCGCCGTGATCGGCTACATCACTCCTTCGGATGAGGCAGTGGGCGCAGGGCAAGTTCTGGTGGTGGATGAAGCCGGCGGAGAGATGGCGTACTCGAAAGGCGGTTGGGACCATTTTGCTCCGGTCTAAAATCTTTGTGCTCAGGCGATAGTTAATCCAGTGACTCGTTCAATCAACCTTCAAACTGCCAGCCCCGAACAGACACAGGAGCTGGGAAGCATAGTAGGGAAAAGATCCCAGGCGGGTGACGTTTATCTGCTGTCAGGTCCTCTGGGTGCCGGGAAGACCTGTTTTACGCAGGGTCTGGCGCGGGGACTGGGGGTGGAGGGATACGTGCGGAGCCCCACCTTCGTACTGATGACAAGGCACAATGGACGGCTCACGCTGCACCACGTGGACCTTTACCGCATTGGTAGTCCAGCGGAGGCCTGGGACCTGGGGCTGGACGAACAACTTTTCGGCGATGGGGTGTGCGTCATAGAGTGGGCTGAGAGAGCCGAGGAGCTGCTGCCGGAGGACGCCCTGTGGATTGAGTTCAACTACGGCGAGACGGAGGAGAGCAGAGACGTTGTCATGGAATCGGACTCCCCGCGATTTGACGAAATGTTGAACGACCTGGAAGCTGCTTCACATACGCTACAAGACGGAGCCACCCAGAGCTAATGCTGCTGGCCATAGACACATCCACCAGGAATGCCTCAGTGGCGCTGTCCGATGGCGGACGGGTGGCGTCCACGCTGGCCTGGCATTCGACTGTAAATCACTCCGCCGAACTGATGCCGGCGGTGGCACAGCTATTGGAACGGAGAAGAGCCCGGCCGTCCGATCTGGAAGGTGTGGCGGTGGCGCTGGGTCCCGGGGGGTTCAGCGCGCTGCGGACGGGCCTCAGCGTGGCCAAGGGGCTGGCGATGGCTTCGCGGATACCGATCGTGGGTATCGGCAGCCTGGACCTGGAGGCATACCCCTTTCGCGATGCGGGGCTGCCCATCTGCGCCCTGCTGGAAGCCGGCAGGGGCGAGGCGTCGTCTGCGCTGATCGATAGGGAGGGACGCCGATACAGGGAAGACGGTATTTCCAGTTGGGAGGAACTGCTCTCGGAAATCCAGTCCTGGAAGCCGGATGGCCCGCTGCTTTTCTGCGGTGAAGGCATGCCCCCGTGGGCTGACGACATCCGGGATGCACTGGGATCCCAAGCCGTGCTGTGTCACATACCTCCATCCTCACGCGGCGGCTCCCTGGCAGCCCTGGCACAGGAGCGACTGGAACGGGGCGAGGCGGACGACCTGGACTCGCTGCAGCCCCATTACCTGCGCATGCCGAGCATAGGCGTTCCGAAGCGAAGGGACCGGAGAGTGCAAGAGTCGTCCCGCCGACAGTCGGGGCGTCCAAGCGGGTCCTCGTGATTTTCCGGGGCGGTGAGTTGCCCTGGCTTCTGGACCGGTCTGAAGCGGGGGAATATGGCCGGTGATGCTGTGTTGCTCCTCGGCAGCGGCCCCGTGGGAAGGGCAGTGGCGCCACTGCTGGCGCGAGACCGCGGAGTTGGGAGCATCATCGTGGCGGACCCGCAATTGGAGCGGGCGTCAGCGACTGTGGAGCTGTGCAACGGGAAGGCCAACGCAGTTCGGCTGGACTACGACGATGACGAAGCTCTGGGCAGGATTCTCGACGACGTTGATCTGGCGGTGAACACCAGGAACCTGCCGACGGACAGCCTGCTGCCGTTGATCCGCAACGTGGTCGAAGCTGGAGTGTCCTACGCCGACGCTACGGACGATCCCGACTCGCTACAGGCGGTATTCGATTCGGAGTACCTGTCCTCGCTGGCGGAGTACAGGGCGGTGGGCGTCATCCCGGGCCTGGGGGTGTCGCCCGGGCAGACCAATGCACTGGCCCAGTATCTCAGCCAGAGGCTGGACCAGATGGAGGAGGTGCGCCTGTATCACCTCGACGGCATACGCAGGGGTACGCCGGAGAGGTGGCGGCAGAGGCTGGCCAGCCTGGGCTCGCCGGCGCTCGTATGGCGGGGCAATGACTGGAGCCACATAACCCCGATGAGCGAGTGGGACGATGTTGTCTTTCCGCCACCATGGGGGATGGCCCGCTGCTACGTGGTGGGCGTAAATTCGGTCAGCCTGCCGGTGAGCGTGCCGACGCTGACGTTGCTGAACGGATATCACGGGTTCGCTGACGCCGAGGTGGAAGAGACGGCAGTCGACTTTGTGAGGTACGGCCTTGCCAGTGATCATCCCATCGATACGCAGGACGGGGCCGTGCGTCCGCTGGAATTCGCGGCCGCGCTTCTCTCAAGTCCGTGGTCGCCGTTCGCCTCCGGAGCGGAGGAGATGCAGGGTCTTCCCCGCCAGCTGAGGGTGCAGGGACGGCTGGAGGGCCGGACGATACACTACACCATGACATGGGTATTTCCGGAAGAAGCAGAAGCCGAAAACATCGCGGCCCCGCTGGCAGTGGGAGCGAGGATGCTGTTGGGCCGGGAATTGCCCGCCCCCGGCCTGCTCCCGCCGGAAGCGCTGGATCCCGCGCCGTTTCTGTGGGATATGGAGCGTCGGGGAGCGGAAATACAACTGACCAAGCGCGTGGAGGACTAGCCAACCGGAAAGGGCCACATTGTTCAAATGCCGGGGTTTGAATGCCGGGGTTCGAAAGCCGGCGGCCTGGCTGTAGAGTCTCCCGAGGCGAGGATCCTGATATGTATAGAATAGCGTTGATGGTAGTAGGGCTGGCCGTGTACCTTCTGCCGTCCTTCATTGCGATATACAGGGACAAACGCCACAAGACAGCGATCGTGGTGGTCAATCTGCTGTTTGGCGCAGCCCTTGCGGCATGGGTGAGTGTCCGCATCTGGGGTTTGCTGGGAGTCGGACTCGCGGGATGGGTGGCAGTGATGGCGTGGAGCCTCTGGCCGGAACAGGCAGAGACGAGGGAACCATGATGACGGGGTTTAGGGATGGCAGGGATTAGGGATGGCAAGGTTCAGGGAGCGCGGAGTTTCGGGGATGGCAAAGCGATAACTCATCGGGTGTGCGGCAAATTGAGTGCCGCCATTGATCACACCTTGAACAGGTGGAGTTCGCTTCTATTGCGGAGGGGCACGCCCTCACTCTAACCATCTCGCGGAGGGAGAGGGGACTGGTTACACATCCGCTTAGTTGGCAACACATCATCTTAGATAATCAATAATCTACAGGAAGGACTCAACGGGAAGGAGAAAATGGAGCAAACACTGGTGTTGGTGAAACCGGACGGAGTACAGAGGGGACTGGTTGGCGAGATTATTGGACGGCTGGAGCGCCGGGGTCTGAAACTGGCGGGGATGAAGCTGATGCAGGTGGACGAATCGCTGGCGCACCGTCACTACGGTGAGCACGTAGACCGCCCATTCTTCGCTGGTCTGGTGAGCTTCATAACCTCGGGGCCGGTGGTCGCGATGGCGTGGGAAGCCAATAATGCCGTGGAAATCGTCCGCAGCACGATGGGAGTAACCAACCCGGCCAACGCTGCTCCGGGCACCATTCGGGGAGACCTGGGAGTGGACATAGGGCGGAACCTGATTCACGGTTCGGACAGCCTGGAGTCGGCGGCGCGGGAGCTGGCGCTGTTTTTCGAGCCCGATGAGCTGCTGTCCTATGGCCGCAGCAACGACGAGTGGATTGTGGAGTAAGGCGGATCAAGACGACCCCGGCCCGCTTGCTCCAGACCCTGTTCGGATGAGCGGTTGTGCCATTGCCAAGATGCAGGAAACCCGTTAATCCTTCATCCAACTCAGGCGACCAATTCAGGACCAACGGGCCTCGTCAATGCGCTTCAGGACCCAGCCGTGGTTAAAGCACGCGGACGACCTGAGGGGCGCGGCTCCAGAGACGCTCAAGGTCATAGAATTCGCGCTCTTCGGGCGAGAACAGGTGAACGATGACGTCGCTGAAGTCGAGGAGGACCCAGCCGGAAGAAGGGGTTCCCTCGCGACGATGGCGAGGTACTCCCGCTCCCTTGAGAGTCTGAGTGAGGTCCTCTTCCAGCGCTTCTATCTGGCGGGTGGACTCGGCCGACATGATCACGAAGTAGTCGGCAAAGGGAACCAGACCGCGCAGGTCGAGAAGGACAATGTCTTCAGCAAGCTTGTCCGAGGCCACCTCAACGATAAACTGCGCCACATCCAAAGGTTCCAGAGTACGTCCCTCCGATCGGTCGGGGGCTTCCATCGCCCGTCCGACGTGCTGCTATGTTCGAAAGACCTGAAATTCTAGTGTAGGCTGGTCGGCAGTCGTGGTCAATGACGATGGGCTGGCTGGCAGGGTCTTTTAGTTTTCGCTGTCAAGCCGTCAAGCCCGTTGATGGAGAGCTTGTCGAACCAATAACGTACGGCCCTTCGGCAAGGTCAGGTCAGGCCTAACCCTCTCCCAGAGGGAAAGGGGATGTATGGCAAACCCTGCGGGAAAGGAATCCCGCGAATTGGGCCCGACGTAGTAGGAAGTACAAGAGTAAAATGCGCAGAGAACGAGAATGCTCCGGAGCGCTCATGAACCTCAGCAAGAAAATTCTGTTCCCGGCAATCTTGGCAAGCATCGTGATGAGCGCTCTGCTCATCCTGGCCTGCGGGTCCGATCCGACGCCGACGCCGACGCAATTGCCGACAGCCACCCCGCAGCCCACGGCCACGCCCGTTCCGGCGCCGACACCAACGCCCGAGCCGACGGCAACGCCAACGCCATTGCCGCCACCTGCGACGCCGGCCCCGCCTCCGACTGCGCAGATGAGGGGTCTCTCGGTCAACACCCCGGGACCGGAAGATAGGTCGCCCCTGTTTGGTCTTCGGCCTTACGGGTCGCTAATTCCGGAAGGTGCATCGCTGATAGTGGAAGTGTATCCGGGCGTAGTTCTCGATTCCGGGACGCCATTCATCGACCTGATCCTGGGGTCGGAAGATGAGTCGCCGGGGGATGCGATAACTAGCTTTGTGGACGAATTTCAGGATGGAACGGGTATAGACCTGTTTTCGGTTGATTACGCGGAACTGTTCATGGACGTCAACGCGCTGCTGGGGTTGGACCTGGACGCAGGAGCGGGGGAGCTTACCTTTGGCCTCGCGCTTTACGGCGATATTAACGAGGCTGAGATTGTCGCCAGTTTCGACAGGGACGAAGACACCGAATATGAGCTGAGCGACTACCGCGGGTTCAACGTATATGAGCTGAAGGGCGCAGGCGACGACCCGAACACGATCGGGATAGTCAATGCCGATGCCATAGTATTCGGAACCACCGACAGTGTCGAAGCGATGCTGGACGTGGCCGCCAGAGCGGCTCCTGCGCTGTCCGGTGAGTTGCGAGAAGCCATCGACGGTTTGGGCGAGTGGCAGCTGCGTGTTGCCCTGGAGTCGGGGCCGGAGGATTTCGACGTGGGCGGTCTGCTTTCAGAGGGCGAAGGAGCAGACACCGATATGGGTCTGCTGGGAGCGCTTGACACGTCGGCGCTTACCGCCCCGGTGACTGCGCTTGGGGTGACGTTCACGGACGAGGCCGTTGACCTTCAGGTGCGGTCGGTTTTCGAGGACAGCGAGGCGGCGACGGTATCGTCGGAGTACTCGGGCGGGCTGCTGTTGATGGCCGGGGCGATGCTTGGGACATAACCGGAGCTGGGAGATTTCTTCTCTGGGATAGATGTGGGCCAGGCTGAAAATGTGTCCACCCTCAGCCTGACGGTGACTCCGGAGGTAGTGGAGCTGCTGCTTGGGGTGTTGACGGAAGGTTTGATGGGGCCAGGCATTGCGGCGCCGCAAAACTGAGGCGGCCGGCAGTCGCGGGTGAAGCCGCTGGCTGTCTGAAAGGGTGTCCCGGAGACGCGAGTGGCGGGTATTTCACCCGCCACTCGCTGATTCTTCCGCCGTACCTATGCAGCAATCATTACGAAGGGTATAATTCCGTTTTGGCTTTGATCCTGCTCTTCCCGAACCCACCGGTTGAGGGTTTGTGTGGGCGGGATATTGTGATATATTACACAAATTAAGCCGCTCCCGGCTGGGAAGGCGCAGACCGCCCGGCCACTGCTCATTGCCATCCACCTGCGGCACACACGCCCAAGTTTCTTTGACAGGGTATCGTTGGAAATATGAACCCGCTGAAAGAATTGGCTGGGAAAGGCCTTTACTCGCCGGAACAGGAACACGACAGTTGCGGCGTTGGCGTAGTAGCTGACATCAAGGGCCGGAAGTCCCACAAGATCATTGAGGAAGGACTCCAGGTTCTGATCAACCTGGGCCACCGCGGGGCAGCCGGCAGCGACCCGGAGACGGGTGACGGGGCCGGCGTGCTGCTGCAGATGCCGCATTCGGTGTTTCTCAAGGAAAGCGAGCGCTTGGGATTTGCACTTCCCAGCGAAGGCGAATACGGCGTAGGTATGATCTTCCTGCCTCCGGAGGCCGAGGCGACTGGCAAGGCCCGCGCCCTGATTGAAAGCGTGATCGCCGACGAGGGGCTGGAGTTGCTGGGTTGGCGGGATGTTCCGGTGAATCCCGACAAGATAGGGCAGGATGCGCGACGCCGCAGTCCCCTCATCTGTCAGGTTTTCGTCGGAGCCGGTCAGAGCAAGCTGGACGCTGCCCAACTGGAGCGAAAGCTCTATGTGGTGCGGAAGGTCATCGAGCATTCGCTGAAGGACAGTGGGCTTTCCGAGGAAGAACTGGACTACTTTTACGTGTGCAGTCTTTCCTGCAACACCATCGTTTACAAGGGCCTGCTCATGGCCTACCAGATTTCCGACTTCTACCTGGACCTGCAGCAGGATGAGATGGTCAGCGCCTTTGCGCTGGTGCACTCGCGGTTCAGCACCAACACGCTGGGACACTGGCGGCTGGCGCACCCGTACCGATACCTGGCGCACAACGGTGAAATAAACACCCTTCGCGGCAACCTCAACTGGATGCATGCCCGCGAAGGGATGTTCGAGTCTCCCCTGTTCGGCGATGACATGGACAAGGTTCCGCCGATTATGAAGGTGGGGGACAGCGACACGGCCAGCTTCGACAACGCCCTGGAACTGCTGTTGATGACGGGGCGGGATCTGGATCACGCCATGCTCATGATGATTCCCGAGGCCTGGGAACAGCATGAGACGATGTCGCAGGAAAAGAAGGACTTCTACGAGTACCACTCGGCGCTGATGGAGCCGTGGGACGGACCCGCGATGATTGTGTCGTCGGACGGCCGCAATATCTGCGCGCTGCTGGACCGCAACGGCCTGCGGCCGTTCCGGTACCTGGTCACCACTGGCGACAAGCTGGTGATGGCCTCCGAGACCGGCGTGCTGGACGTTCCTCCCGCGGAGGTCCGGTTCAAGGGCAGGCTGCAGCCCGGGCGGATGTTCATGGTCAGCCTTGAGCAGGGCCGGATCATCGGTGACGAGGAGCTGAAGCAGAATCTGTCGGCCCGGCAACCATACGGGCAGTGGCTGAAAGAGAACCGGGTCAACATCGAAGATCTGCCCGCTGGGATTCCTGCTCCCGTAATGAGCCCCGAGGATATGCAGCGCCGGCAACGGGCCTTCGGTTATACGGTGGAAGAACTGCGGATGCTCACTGCACCCATGGCCGAGACGGGCTACGAGGCCGTGGGTTCGATGGGCAACGACGCGCCGCTGGCGGTGTTATCCGATCAGAACCAGTTGCTGTTCAACTACTTCAAGCAACTGTTCGCGCAGGTGACCAATCCGCCGCTTGACGCCATACGCGAGGAGATGGTCACTTCGCTGGATGGATTCATCGGGACGGAGCAGAATATCTTCGAGGAGACTCCGCTCCATTGTCGACAACTGATGCTGCGGTCTCCCATTCTGGACAATGAAGACCTGTCCAAGATCAAAGGGCTGGACTTGCCCGGCATACGAAGTTTCGTAGTGCGAACGCTGTTTGATTCGTCCACCGGACTGGAAAAAGCGGTGGAGGATGTGCGCCGCCAGGCATCACAGGCGGTGAAGGACGGCTACAACATTATAGTGCTGTCCGACCGTGGCGTTGGCCCAGGGCGCATTCCAATTCCCAGCCTGCTGGCTGTGAGCGCAGTCCATCACAACTTGATCCGGGAAGGTACCCGCACACGGGTGGGCCTTGTGGTAGAGACGGGAGAAGCGCGAGAGGTGCATCATTTCGCGCTCCTCATAGGCTACGGCGCCGGGGCGATCAACCCCTACCTGGCGCTGGAGACCGTTCGCACAATGAGCGAAGGTGGCCAGTTCAACGGGCACAAGCCGGATTACGCCTGCAAGAACTTCATCAAGGCCAACGAGAAGGGTGTGCTCAAGGTGATGTCCAAGATGGGCATTTCCACGGTGCAGAGCTATCGGGGGGCGCAGATCTTCGAGGCGGTTGGCCTCGACCAGGCGATGGTAGACGAGTACTTCACCTGGACACCATCGAGGGTCGGCGGAATTGCGCTGGATGCCGTGGAGCAGGAATCGCTCCAGAGGCACACTTCTGCTTACGACGTGGTGGAGACTCCCGCGAATCGCACCCTGCCCATGGGCGGGACCTACCAGTGGAGGCGCGAAGGGGAGCACCACCAGTGGAACCCCGACAGCATTGGTATGCTGCAGCACGCCGCGCGAAGCAACAAGTACGATCTGTACAAGAAGTTCGCAAGGCTGTCGAACGACCAGAGCCGCCGGCTTGCGACGCTGAGAGGGCTGCTGGACTTCAAGGGCGGCCGGACGCCCATTCCGATAGAAGAAGTGGAATCCGTTGCTGAGATCGCGAAGCGATTCGCCACCGGTGCGGCTTCCCTGGGTTCCATAAGCAGGGAAGCCCACGAGACTATGGCGATCGCCATGAACCGGATGGGAGCCCGCAGCAATACTGGCGAGGGCGGCGAAGACTACCACCGCTACACGCCGGACGACAACGGCGACGACCGAAGCAGCGCCATCAAGCAGGTGGCGTCGGGGCGGTTCGGGGTGACCGCCAACTACCTGATCAACTCGACAGACCTGCAGATCAAGATGGCCCAGGGTTCCAAGCCCGGCGAGGGAGGTCAGCTCCCGGGGCACAAGGTTGACGACTACATTGGGTGGGTACGGCGAACGACGCCCGGCGTAGAGCTTATCTCGCCGCCGCCGCACCACGACATATATTCGATCGAGGACCTGGCGCAACTGATCCATGATCTGAAGAACATCAACCCCGATGCCCGAATACACGTGAAACTGGTGGCCGAGGTCGGCGTGGGCACGGTGGCCGCGGGTGTGGCCAAGGGCCACGGCGACGTGGTGCTGATCAGCGGGCACGACGGAGGGACGGGCGCATCGCCGGAGTCTTCCATCAAGCACGCGGGTCTGCCGTGGGAACTGGGGATAGCCGAAACGCAGCAGGTGCTGGTGGCCAATGGTCTGCGCAGCCGCATCGTGGTGCAGACGGACGGTCAGCTCAAGACCGGGCGAGACGCTGTGGTCGCTGCAATGCTGGGAGCCGAGGAGTTCGGGTTCGCCACAGCGGCGCTGGTGGTCAGCGGTTGCATAATGCTGCGCAAGTGTCACCTGAACACATGCTCGGTGGGTATTGCAACGCAGGACCCGGAGTTGCGCAAGCGATTCGCCGGAGAGCCGGAACACCTGGTGAATTACTTCGGCTTCGTGGCCGAAGAGATGCGGGAAATCATGGCGGAATTGGGATTCCGCACCGTCGCGGAGATGGTGGGCAGGGTGGATGCCCTGGATGCCAGGCAGGCCATTGACCACTGGAAGGCGGAGGGTATTGACCTTTCCAGGCTGCTGTATCACCAGGAGGCGAACAGCCCGGGGGAGACGGTCTACTGCTCGGAGGAGCAGGACCACGGACTTGAGCGGGCACTGGACCACAAACTGATCGAGTTGGCGCAGCCGGCGATCCAAGACAGCAAGCCCGTGGAGATAACGCTGCCGATTTCCAACGCCAACCGGACCGTGGGGGCGATGCTCAGCGGAAAGATCGCAAAGGCATACGGAGAGGACGGGCTGCCGCCGGACACGGTGCGGGTCAACTTCACCGGTTCGGCAGGACAGAGTTTTGGCGCCTTCCTGGCCCGCGGCGTCAGCGTTAACCTGGACGGGGACACCAACGACTACATGGGCAAGGGCATGTCGGGCGGCCGCATTGTGGTAAAGCCGCATCCCGAGTCCACCTTTGTACCGGAGGACAACATCATCATCGGTAACGTGGCGATGTACGGGGCCACGGGAGGTCACGCCTTCATCAACGGCATGGCCGGTGAGCGGTTCTGCGTGCGCAACAGCGGCGTACGGGCCGTGGTTGAGGCTGTGGGTGATCATGGCTGTGAGTACATGACGGGCGGCGTAGTGGTGGTACTGGGTTCGACCGGGCGCAATTTCGGCGCCGGAATGAGCGGCGGCATTGCCTTCGTCTACGACGGGGAGGAGGACTTCCACATCCGTTTCAACGACGGGATGGCGGATCTCGAGCCTGTGGTTGAGGACGAAGATATTGCGACGCTGAAGGGGCTAATCGAGGAGCACTACAAGCACACGGGCAGCGGCCCTGCTGCCGAAATCCTGGCCGATTGGGATTCAGCCCTGGCCAAATTCAAGAAAATAATGCCCCGGGACTACCGTCGAGTGCTGGAAGAACGGAAGAGCAGAGGGTTGGCGGACCGGGAACTGGAAGCCGTAACGCATGGGTAAACCCACCGGATTTGTCGAGTTCGTCCGGCGCCCTCCGGACCGTAGGTCGGCGGCAGACCGCATCAATGACTTTCGCGAGATATACCATCGCTGGCCCGAGTCGACGGCTCGTGAACAAGGGGCTAGGTGCATGGACTGCGCGGTCCCTTTCTGTCACACCGGCTGTCCCCTGGGGAACGTAATCCCTGAATTCAATCATTTCGTCTACCAGGGTGACTGGGAAAGCGCCCTGCGGACCCTGCTTGCCACCAACAACTTCCCTGAATTCACGGGGCGCATCTGTCCCGCGCCCTGCGAGGCGAGTTGCGTACTGAGCATCAACACTGATCCAGTAACCATCGAGTACGTGGAGAAGGAAATCGCCGACCGGGGATATGAGGAAGGGTGGATTCGCCCGGCTCCCCCTGCGATTCGGACTGGGAAGAAGGTCGCGGTGGTGGGATCAGGGCCGGCTGGCCTGGCGGCGGCGCAACAACTGAACCGCGCCGGACACTGGGTTACGGTGTTCGAGCGCGCTGAGTACATCGGCGGCCTGCTGGTGCTGGGAATTCCGGACTTCAAGTTGGACAAGGAAGTGCTTCGCCGCCGACTTGCCATCATGGAAGAGGAGGGCATCACCTTCCGCACCGGCGTCGACGTGGGAGTGGATATATCAGCGGAGAGAATGCTGCGAGACTTCGATGCAGTATGCCTGGCGTGCGGGTCAACGGTGCCGCGGGACCTGCCGGTGCCAGGGCGCGAGCTGGACGGCGTTCACTTTGCGATGGAGTATCTCACGCAGCAGAACCGGCTCAATGCGGGTCAGCAGGTAGACCTGGAAGAACGCCTGACTGCCGAAGGAAAGCGCGTCGTAATCCTGGGTGGCGGAGACACGGGGGCGGACTGCCTGGGAACGGCACATCGCCAGGGAGCGGAACTGGTCAGCCAGTATGAGTTGCTGGCAGAGCCGCCGGTGAACCGCACCGAAGACAATCCCTGGCCTCAATGGCCGCTGATCCTGCGTTCGTCTGCAGCCCATGAAGAGGGCGGAATTAGAGACTACAGTATTCTGACCAAGTCCTTCTCGGGAAGCGAGGGCAGGGTGGAGAAGCTGCACGCGGTGCGGGTCGAGTGGAGCGAGCCGGAGGACGGCGGACGCCCCCCAGATGACCGAGGTCCCGGACAGCGAGTTCGAGGTGGAAACGGACCTGGTGCTGCTGGCGATGGGATTTTTGCATCCCCAGCACGAGGGCCTGCTGACGCAGTTGGGCGTGGAGCTGGACGGCAGGGGCAACGTGAAGATCGGCGAGGACCGGATGGCCAGCGTGCCCGGGGTGTTTGCAGCTGGCGATACGGCGCGGGGCCAGTCGCTGGTGGTATGGGCCATTGCCGAGGGTCGGGAGACGGCTCGGGCCGTGGACCTGTATCTAATGGGGGAGACGAACCTGCCCAGATCTTTGCCCGAGACCTACTGAGCCCAAGCGGATATCCGATTCCCTCAGTGAGATTCCCTCAAAGGGATTCGATGAATGAGTGTGCCCTCTCCAACATGGGAGAGGGCACTTTCTTTTGGGCCGGAATTATGCAGGAGGAGGCGCGGCTACTGGCGCAGGCCCACGACCTGCTCGGTGGTGCGTGGCAAGCCGACGTTTTCGAGATATTCCTGCATGCTCAGCACCT
>CAXXKY010000003.1:0-1201159 GCA_963667325.2 Dehalococcoidia bacterium | reverse complement strand
GGTAGCTGGGGACGTCAAACTCCAGGATGACGGAGTGGTGCACGACCCGGTCGATGGCCGCGGCGGTGGCCATGGGGTTGGCGAAGATGCGTTCCCACCCGGAGAAGACCAGGTTGGACGTGATGCCCAGCGACCGCCGCTCGTAGCGTTCGGCGATCAGGGTGAAGAGGACCTCGGACTCTTCGTTGCCCTGGGGCAGGTAGCCCAGGTCGTCCAGGAGCAGGAAGTCGAAGTTGTCCAGCTTGCGCAGTTGTCTGGGCAGGTCGAAGTCGCGCTTGGCGGCCAGCAGGTCCTGCACCAGGCGGTAGGCCGGTGCGAAGAGGACGGAGTGGCCCGTTTCCACCAGGCGGTGGCCCAGGGCACAGAGCGCGTGGGTCTTGCCGGTGCCGGGGAGACCGAAGGCCAGCACGTTGACGCCGTGTTCCACGAAACTGCCCTGGGCCAGATGGTCCAGCTGCTGACGCAGTGCCAGGGGCATCCGGTGGTGCTCGAAGGTCTCCCAGGTTTTGCCCGAGGGTAGCCGGGACGCCTGACGCAGCCGGTTGATGCGCCGGTGGCGGCGGTCCTCGGCCTCCTGCTCCAGCACTTCGAGGAAGGTGGACAGGGCGTCGCCGTGGCCAGCCCCGGTGAAACGGGCCACCGACTGGGCACCCATGGTGGGCAACTTGAATTCGCGGCAGAGCTGGCCGATGCGCTCCTGCATGACCCGGGTGTCGGTATCGATGCCGGTGTTGGTCATCCGCACACCTCCAATCCGGCCAGGCTGAGGGTCAGCAGACCGTCGTATACCTTCAGATCCGGCTTGCCGGACAGCACCAGCGCCGGAGCTTCGGGCGGCTTGGGCTCGGCCAGTTCCCGCACCTCGGGGTAGTCAAAGGGCTGACCCGCCTCCAGCAGCAGCGACAGGGCGCTGTCCACATTGGCCTCCATGGTGGTCGCCGACAAGTGCAGGATCCGCACGTACTCCACGTCGGCACGCTCCCCGCGCCACTGCTTGAGCGCGTCGTAGGTGAGCCGGAAGCGCATCGTGGGAAACAACTGCTCCCGGAAACGGTACCGGGCGAAGGCTCCCGGCTTGCGTACCAGGGAATTGATGACGTGGCGGTAATTGACGTTTACTTCTCCATCACCGCGCACCCGTGCCATGCGTTCCACAAAGTGGCCCTTGTAGTACACTTCCAGGTGATCGGAATAGAGGCGGATCTGTACCACCTTGCCAATGAGCCGGGACGGGACGCTGTAGCTGCGTCCCGCCACTTGGACGGTGCTCCACCGGCGCACCTTGGACTGGTAGTTGGCGTATTCCGGCATGGGAGCTGGCGGCAGGGGCCGTAGGCAAGCCATTTCCTGCTCCAGCTTCCCCCTCACCAGGCGATTACGCTTCTCAACCATCTCCCGGACGAAACCGGCGTAGTCGTCGGCGGTGTGGAAATCGCGGCTGCCGCGCAGGATGAGTGCTTGGTCCACGGCGTCTTTCAAACGGTAGTGGGCGTGCTCGGCGACGCCGTTTTCATGGCTCTTGCCGCGATTGATGCGGGTGGATCGGACACCGTAGTGATCCAGCAGGGCGGCATAATTGTCGTTTAGCGCCCGGCCGCGGCTGCGCTTCATCTCGTGAGTGGCGGCGGAGGTATTGTCGGACCTCACCACCTCTGGGACGCCGCCCAAGGCCCAGAGCGCATTCTGCATTCCCTGCTTGAGGGCCAAGAAGGTCTCGCCGGCGGTGACCTCGGCGTAACGCCAACCCGAGTGGCTGAGGATCAATTGGAATAACAGGTGGGGATAGGGCTCACCGGCGACGGTCACCCCCAAGGCGCTGCCGTGGGTGAAGTCGAACTGGGCCTCCCGACCCGGTGGGTGCTCCTGGGGGAAGTACACCTCCTGGTCCGGACCATTCAGCGCCCGCCAGTCCTGTAATCGTCGTTGCAGCGTCCGGAGTTGGGAGGCGCTGAACCTGCCGGGATGCTGCTCCTCCAGCCATTCGATAATTGTCGTAGCCTTCAGCTTGCCCTTGGGGTCCTCCCGCAACAGGGGCTCAATCTCCTCCTCCCACACCCCGTCGAAGGGATCGGGCCGGGTCCGCCACCAGCGCTCCTCGTTCGTCTCCGACGGCAATGGGCCGTCCTGCCACTTGCGCGCTGACCGCACGCACATCCCGGCCATCACGGCCGCCGTCTCCTGGGTTTTTCCTTCCATAAGTCTCTGCCTCAAAAGTCTGACTTGTCGGTCTTTGATCAAAATCCGGCACCTCCGTGCCGGACGATTTACACCATCCCAACCGGCAAGAATAGTCGACGTCAGAGGCATTCCTTATTGTCGTTAATCAAAAGGAGTTTGGGATACTGATCTGGACAGGTTTCCCGAGTGCTCCGTTACAGCGAAGATGAAAGCGGAGATGCTTCTGGCCAGGAGGAGGTGCTGCTGGTCAGGGCAAGATAGCGCGCTGAGATTGGTCGCCGCCCCGATGTCGTTTGTCCAATGAAGGCTAGACCGGTACTGTCTTGGTCTTCAATGGAGTCAGTGTGTTTTCCGGGGCACAAAGCTGAGTCCAGGGCGCAAGCGGGCCCGCAAGGACAAAAGAGTCCCTTGGTGCTGGGCTTCAAAACACAGCTGATAATTGTCCGTTGCGCTTCTGAACTGGATGTCGTCATTCAAGGGGTGACAATAGCGGCGGTGCGAAACTGCCGGTGAAACTCACTTGGCCTCTGCTGCCGGCGCGGGCAGTTTACTACTGTTTCCGGACTCTAATGTAGGTCAGGTTCTGCGGCGCTAGCAGAGTGGCGCTCAACATAATGCGCGAACTAGAGGCGAGCACATTTGTGCTCGCTTTTTCTTTTGGCAATTGACTTTTCTGATTCCTCGCCTCTTCGGTAACCAGACCTGCGCCTCCGAGTCATAGCGGGCATATGAGTGTCGTTTCCAGTTCCATCGTGAGCTGCGTGCTGTCACTAGCTCGCTATTTGAACTCCACAAATAACTCACGAATACGTAAAAGACCTTACGTTATGCACACAAAGATTTCGATTAATTACACACTGATAACACAATGAAAGGCTAATTTCGAAGGAGGCAGTCTGAAAGAGGCAGAGCATTGGCACCGTTAAATTCCGATTTTGAACCGGCCAAACTCAACAGACAACAGCAGCAGAGATTGCGGAAAAACCTCCTTTCGCTCGCGAATCTTTCGTTAATTCAGCTTTTTGGTCCGCAATCGACCCTGCGTCAGTCGCAACGAATGGAGTTCACCAGGCGTTCCACTCGCTCCAGTCGATTGAAGCCCGGCTCTGCGTTCGAGATCGCGCACCGTCGCCTGGCGCCAAAGTGAGATGAGGAGGCACTGATAGGTAATCCAACTATTCGTTATGGATTCAATAGATCAAAGTCTCAAGTCAAGGATGCTGAAGAGATGAGCATAGTTCAGTTTGCGCGACTGTCTGTTTTCATAGCAGCAATGATCGCCATTATCTCCTTCGTACTTACCCAGGAAACCTCGAATGCGGCGGTGCAGAACCCCGACAGGGACATCGAACTCTTCAACTTGTATGACGATTGGAGGGGGGTCTGGTCCGACGGGTCGACGCTGTGGGTTGTTACTAACGATCATGACGTGATTATGGCCTACAACCTGACGGATGGATTCCGGAAACCCAATAAGGATATCGATCTAAGCGGCGGTAACAGCAAGCCTCAGGGAATCTGGTCAGACGGCACCATCATGTGGGTTGCGGACTGGGACGATACCTACCTTTACGCATACAAGCTCAGTAACGGCAACCGTGAAGGGGATCGTGACATAAACCTGACGGGAAGCAACGATGGACCCAGGGGCATTTGGGGGAAGGATGGGGTCATCTACGTGGTCGACAAGGACGACACCTATGTCTATGCCTACAGCACTGCCGACGGTGCGCGTCAGAATTCGGAGGAGTTTAATCTGACCGGAAGCAATGACGATCCCTGGGGCATCTGGGGCGAGGGTTCGCACGTCTGGGTGAACGACCTCGACGATCGCAGACTTTACGCATATACAACTCTGACTGATTCCTACTCAGATGTTCTACGTCATGAGAGTCTGGAAATAAGACTTCCGCTCGGTAACGGGAGGCCTCGGGGTATCTGGTCTGACGGCGAGACCATGTGGGTGGTCGATTCATACGACGATCGAATTTACGCTATGTACTACAAGGACTTCCGTCACCTTTCGGAGGATATTGGCACCGATCTAGTCGATACGCCCGGTGGAATCTGGACCGACGGAAACACCATGTGGGTCGCGGATACCGGAAGGTCTGACCACGGTCTGCTGATGGCCTACGGCGTAAGCAGCGGTCTTCGGAAAAGTGGCAAGGATGTGCAACTGGGGACCTTTAACACACATCCGCTATCGATCTGGTCGGACGGCGAGACGGTTTGGGCAATTGAGGATTCAACGCAATCGAATGGAAACGATTTCCTGTATGCATATGCGATGGAACCGGAGGCAAGCGAGGTAGGGACGCTCGCGCCGTACAAGTCAGTCACTCTTGATTCGGATAACTCAGACCCAAGGGGAATCTGGTCGAACGGGGACGTAATGTGGGTCTCAGACACCGGGGACGACAAGCTATATGCTTACGACCTCCCGAACAGGTCTCGCAAGTCTGACCGGGATATTGACCTGCATTCAGACAACGGCGATCCAAAGGGAATATGGTCGAATGGTCAGACCATCTGGGTCCTGGACCGGTATGACAAGCATGTCTACGCGTACAGGCTTTCCGACGGAAATCGAAGCAAGCCAAAAGAATTTCGCCTCGCGCCTGGCAACAACGACCCCCCGGGTGGTCTGACGAGTCATGGCCTGAGGTTCTGGGTGTCCGACGGTTATGACGAGATGTTGTATGCCTATGGCAAATTCAACGCCATACCCACCTTCGGCGAGGCTTCCGCTACCTTCAGAATCCACTACACTCTTGATGGCGACAGCCATGTTGGCGATCTGCCGGACGTGGCGAACACCGACGGGGACACACTGACCTACTCCATTTCCGGTGATGACGCCGATTCCTTCACCGTGGATTCAGGAACTGGCGAGATTCGCACAAAGGCAGGAACTACGGACTTTTCCGGAGGCGATGAGTTTGTCTTCACCGCGTCTGTTAGTGACGGCAAGAACAAGCTGGACGGCTCTGACGATGCAATTGACGATGCCATCAACGTGACGATTCACGTGAATCACAACGCCGATCCCGAATTCTCCGATGCCGACGGTATGGTCGTTTCCGTAGCTGAAGACGCTGAAGAGGGGGACACCCTGGTTTCCCTCAATGTCACAGATCTGGACCAGGATGACCTCACCTACCGGTTGTTGCCCGCCAGGGGTAATCCTTTCAAGATAACCGATGGGAACGTCACGTTGGCTACCGGGAAGTCCCTGGACTACGAGGGTCAAGATACGTTTGAGCTGACCGCGCGGGTCAGGGACGGCAAAGGCAGGAATGGAAGTACGAATAATTTGTGGGACGACGACCTCGAATTCGAGATCCAGGTCACCAACGCGGAGGAAATTGGGCAACTTATTCTGAGCAGCGCCAATCCCCAGGTCGATACGGAATTAGTTGCCACACTCACTGACCCCGATGGTGTAGACCTCACAAATGACAATCAGATTAACTGGGTAGTCGAAAGGAGCACGGACTCCAATACCTGGACCGAAATATCAGACACCGACACGAGTAGCGCCACTTTCGAATACACACCTGTGGCTGATGATGCTGATAACACGCTGCGTTTCAAGGCCACTTACATTGATGGATTCGACAGCGAAAATACGAAGACAATCGAGGTGGAAACCGACAACACGGTGCTTGCGGCCCCTCCCACAAATCTTCCCCCGACATTTGATGACGACGCTACCGTGTCGCTAACCGTAAGCGAGGACACGGAGCCGGGAACCAACGTTGGGACGCCGCTGCCGGCGACCGACCCCGAAGGCGACAGCCTGACATTCGGATTTAAATCCGGATCTATTAGCGCATTCGACGTAACAACTGATGGTCAGCCATTCGTGAAGCCGGACGCAGAGCTGGATTATGAAGGCCAACGGAGATATTTCCTCTATGTGTGGGTGCGGGACAGCAAAGGGCCTTACGGAGCGGCCGACACGGAGTGGGACTCCGGGCACCTTGTGAGAATCAATATTTCCAATGCGGATGATCCCGGAACTGTAACCTTATCCTCAGACACTCCTGAGTTCGGAGTGGAACTGTCCGCACGACTCGAGGACCTAGATCGAGTGGTAAGAGACCAGATATGGCAGTGGCAGACAGCAGACAGCGCCGAGAGCGAGTCATGGACTGACATAACCGGAGCCACGGCAGATAGCTACACGCCTTCGGCGAATGACGTTGGCAAATACCTCCGCACGAAGGTGTCATATAGCGATGGAGAAGGCACGGGCAAGGAGGCCATCGGTACTGCCGACAACGCCGTGTTCCGCCCGGCCAACGCAGCGCCGGAGTTTGACGAAGGGGAAACTGCCGCCCGATCAGTGACCGAGAATGCACCGGCAGAAAGCAGGGTTGGTGCTGCAGTGACGGCATCGGACGCGGAAATGGATACTCTGACTTATTCGCTGGCGACGGGGACAGACTCCGACAAGTTCTTTGTTGACCCCAACACCGGCAGACTGGAAGTGGCTTCCGGGGCCGTTTTGGATTACGAGGCAGCCCAATCCATCGAGGTAGTGTTGCAAGTCACTGACAACCTCAGTGCTGACCACCAGTCTGATACGACTATTGATGACAACATCACGGTAACCATCAACCTTGTAAACGTTGATGAGCCGGGCACGGTCTCCCTGTCGCCCTCGGAGCCGGAAGTGGGAACGACCATTACAGCGACGTTGACTGATCCGGACGACGGAGTCTCTGACGAGAGCTGGCACTGGGAAAGGTCCCAGGACGGATCCACAAACTGGGAGACAATAAGCGGCGCCTCTTCGGACACCTATATGCCGGAGACGGCGGATGTGGGGATGTATCTCCGTGCCATGGTGGACTATACGGATGATGAAGGCACCGGCAAGAGCTCGGAAGGGATGACCGCTGAAACGGTCATATCGCCACCGGCCGACACTACCCTCGCCGCCCTGAGGCTCGGAAACATTGATTACACCTTCAACGGCAGCGTTCTCGAATATGACCTGAGCGTGCCGGCCCGAAAGAAGCGAATCAAGGTCGTGGCGACTCCCACTGCCAGTTCGGGAGTGTCAGTGGATATTTCTCCGCCCGATAGCAAGCCTGGCAAGAACGGTCATCATGTAGACCTCACGTTGGGAGAAAACGTAGTCACCATCACAGTCAGCGACGACATGGGGGATGGGTCCACCACATACGTGGCGAGGATAACCAAAGGGGACCCCCAGCAGGATCCACCCCAGCAAGACCCGCCTCAGCAGGATCCCCCTCAGCCGAATCCACCCGCAGACGACGGAGCGGCCGGCCAATGCCGAACCGACGAAAGAGACGGCACGATCGCCGCATGCGCTGTAACGAGGTTTGCTGTAACCCGAGTGGAACACAACGGCGATTACACGATTGACTGGAGCGAATGGGACGAGGGCCACTCGGGCACCACCGGCTACAGCATCCACCTGAAACAGCTGCTGTACAAGATGTTCTACGACGATAACGGGCAGGTCAGTGACGCATCCCTGGCCGACGTCTATGGGAGTTGCGAGTTCTCGAATGGCAGGTGGAATTGCGAAGGCCTGATGCGATCGAACTATTTCGAAGACTGGGATGGAAACCCAACCGAGATGCAACATCTGGCAGACAACAGAGACATAACTGAATGGCAATCTTCCCTCGATTCCCCCGGCCGGTTCGTGTTCACCAAGACCTTCGTCCGCTGGAGCGGCGACGCTACAGATCAGAACAACGAACCTGTCGAAGTGGATCTGCAAGTAAAGGCTATGGAAATGGACCTGTACTATTTCACCATGTTTGAAGGAAGTGACGTGAGCGGCTATGAGGTAGTCATGGTGAATGGCGCAGAAGGGTTCGGGGAACGGCACCAATAGGAATCTGCAGATAATTCGGTTGGCGCCAGGCATCCACCCTTTGATCAAACCTGTGCTGGAGCGTCCCTTTTGCCACCACTCGATTGGCAGTCCTGCTTCGAATGAATGGCAAAAGGGCGCTTCAGCCCAATTGACGTGATTTGGCCTTGCCCCGGCCGCCTCACCCACAGGCGGGCAGGGTCGCGGGCTGCGATAGCTGTTGGAGGAGCGGCGCTTTTCACGGTGACCGAGACTCGAATCAGCAGGGAACAGGCTTTCCTCGGGCTGGGCCGGAAGGGAGGACCGCGGCGTAAGCCTCTGGAGAGGTCGAAGGCTTCTTCGGAGATACAATCGAATCCAGAGTCGTCCGTACTTTCTTCCCTGGAGGGCCTCTAACTCTCGAAATCCTCAGCCAGATGGACTGATCAGTCGAGTCTTGAATTCACAGTTGGACGGGCCGGATCTATGGATCAACGATTCCGGGTAGAGGGGCTGATTTTTTGTTTTTTCCGGTAGTTTCGGGTAATTTCCGGTAATTGGCGTGAACCGGGAGGGCCAGCGTTTGGTCGAAGAGAGAGCGACCTGCGCGGCAACCCGTTGAGGATGCTTTCAGAAGGAGGCATGGATTTCATGCTAGAGAAGGGTCACAAGGCCTGGCAAGGGAGAACTGTCATCAAAATGGACTACAGCCAATATGACGCAATTGCCGTGGCCAGATGGATGCCAGTTCGAAGGCATTGACTCGAGTCTGCTACAGATTCCTGCCAGCCCACGCGACCCACGTCAAATAAGGACATCGTGGAAGGCGGAGAGGAATTCCGGTCGGGCCAAGAAGATGCTAAATCGGCCACAACGGAAAGCATAGAATCAGACAGGCAGTTCGCGTCTCTGTTCTGCAATACGAAACTTCAGCTTGCTGCTGGGTTTCATGGACGGCAATGGGTTGAACTTGAGACTGTAGTTTTCGGGGTATACCTCTATGTTGAAGTAATGCGCCACCATCAGCACATTGACCGTCAGCTGCAGATCCAGCCACCGCGAACCAAGGCAGGTGTGCGTGCCCAATCCATGCGGAGCGTATCCAGGGCTCAAATGCTCGTTGCGGTGAGGCAGGTATCTGTCGATATCAAATTTCCGGTGGTCCGGGAATACGTCTTCCATGTAGTGCGTCGCGGTCTGGGCAATTACCACTCTCGACCCCAAGGGTAGTTGGTAGCCCTGTACCACACAGGAGTTCATCACGTTGCGCATGGACATGGGAACTATGGGATAGAGACGCAGGCACTCCAGGAGGAAGCGGTGGGTGACGTCGATGGCATAGAGGTTGAAGTCATTGCCGCTGGGGTCTCCGTTGTCGAAAAGGGCGTCGGCTTCACGCTGGATTCTCGAATAGAGATCGGGTTGAGAAGCCATGGCATACAACGCGAAACTGAAGGCGTCGCCTAGGTAAACACTGGCGATCAGTGCCGCCGAAAGCGCAAAGCGAAAATTCGATTCTGGCACGAGCTGCGGATCGCTGGCGTGAAGACTGAGGATGTCGTCGGCCAGATCTCGAGGGCTGTCTGCCCGCTGGGCGGGGGTGTGGACGCTCTGGATCCTCTCCAGCAGTGTTTCCACTGCTCTTGCCCGGCGTTTCATTCCTGGCGTTCGGAGCATAAATTTTGGAAGGGCCTTAACAACATGGGTGAGCAGCGCCCGTTCCTTGTACTTTGCCAGATCATCGAATATGTCCTGTGATTCTACGCTGACGAACAGGGGCGAGATCTGCGCATTGATCATCCGGCGACTCAGGCTGGTGGCTGGGTAGGATTCCCCGACCTGCCAATCTGACATGAAATTCCTGGCATAGTGATAAAGCGGATCGAGTTGCTCCGCCAGCCTCCCGCGGGAGTATGCCGCTGACAGGGACTTGCGAAGGCGGAAATGGTCGGCGCCGTCCAGGGAAGGCAGCACTCCTGAGGCTCCGTAGACCTTTTCGAAATCTGAGAAATAGTCCTTTGAACTGAGGTACATCCGGCCGCGCCGATGGACCCATTGGTTTGTCTCGGACCCTGCCAGGAATATCATGGGTTGCGTGAAGGGCGGCCGGATCTCGAACACCGGGCCGAATTCCGCGGCCAGGTCCGCAAACAGCGCTGGAAAATTTCCGCTCCGGACGTTTGGATTGAGGGCTATTTTGCGCAGTGGCACGTTGGGAATGGTCTTGGTGAAGGCGGAGTGTCGAAGCAGCGGGCCAGCCAGGTTGTGTGATACGGCGGCAGCGATCGAACGGCCTATAAGATCCATTTTGCAGACAAAGCCAATGCGTTCCTCAGCAGTTTCATCAAGTTGGAACATAAATCGAAAGACGTCGCAGGTGTTTACGAGACAGATGATTATGATGTCTCGCGGTTCCGGCAACTCGTTGTTGAAAATCACATTGCTGATTCGGGTCTTCACGAACTGCAGCCGAGTAGGGCCTGTTGAGTCGGCGAAGAGGCCCATATGTCCCGCGGTGCGAGACAGGGTATAGAATTCTCCGTCATGGTGTTCCAGTATCTTCATTTCGACCAGGCGATCCAGGGTCATGTCGATAATGGATTCGGCGCGGGGGGCGAGTCTTTCGATCCAGTACTGCGCCTTTCGCGGGGTGGGTTCTTCCGCGATAGTCTTAAGCACGGGATCCAGCGTAGGATCTCCGGTTTCCCTGCTGTCGAGCAGGAACAGGGAATCCTTGTCGGTGTCGATGCGGGCATGCAGTGACAGTTCAGCCAGCACGCCTCCGATGATCGCGCAGTTCAAATCCCAGCCGGGTACTTGATGGAAGTATCCGTTTCCTTCGTTCAAGAGGATCAGGATGAGTTCTTCTGTCAAACTGAGCGGATGAACCGCCACGTCGCTAGTTTCAAGACTCATTTTGCACGTCTCTAGACATCATCTTATGATCCAATAGTAACTGGATGATGTATTTCTTCGTGTGATAAGAGCGTGAAGATTTTTGTGCCTGATTCATAAAAATTGCAAACACGAGCGGTCTGGCATTACAGAAATGAGGGTATCTGTTCGCTGTTCCGCAACGCACTCGTATCTTCCCGTTGCTCAAAGGGAAGGGCCCTTAATACCCGGAAGGCGTTGCCAGTAGATAACTCTGTAGCCATCTGTCCCGAATACGTATGCCGGTTTAAGTGAATGCAGCTTTGTAGAGGACGTCAGCGATATCAGAGGTCATTGTGCGGAGGACTTCGCGGAACGACCCTGTTCCGGCGCAGGTATCGGCGATGTCACAGTGATACGGTCGGAGGCTGATTCACGGAAAGAGACTCCCAACGACAGGTCTAGCAGGAACGTCATGAGATTCCTACCGAATGAGCCGCTGAATCCGGCGTAGCGTCCAACGAGAGTAGGGCAAAATGAAAGACAGGCATCCGAGTTTAGTGTTAGTCCCCTTTCGGCCAATAAGGAGACTTGTTCATATCATCCAGTTTTCTTTGTAGTAATTGGCCTGCCGGTTTTTTCATTCGAACCGGATTTGAAACCGGCAAAGCAGGCCGGGAATGTGGGCTATCCGCAGTTCCTTGTGATACGATCGATGGCAAGGACATGACTTGCCCAATCCGAGCGTGGGGGACGTGGACAGGCGATCGAGGCACAGAGCACGAGAGTTAACAACCACCGATTTCGGAGGGATGGCCGAGTGGACGATGGCGGCGGTCTTGAAAACCGTTATGCAGGCGACTGTATCGTGGGTTCGAATCCCACTCCCTCCGCCACTTTAATTTGCCTTGATGTCCATAGATTCGCACATTCCCAATTCTTCTTATGAATGTAGACGATATTCGAAGTAGAAGAAATTCGAATCTTCGGCCTCCCCCACGGTGCATCAAATTGCCACCGAACCCCAGATCTCGTCTACGAGGGTGCTGGAATAGGCAATCTCAACTTTCTCCCTGTTGAGTCCCACACTAGGCCTGGCCGGTACGGCGATGGCGACGGTCTTTACCACAACATAGCTCCATCCGGTAGCAGGTCGTGGGTTCAAGGCATAGTTATCGACGAGAGCCCCCGGGACATTGGCTTGCGATCTTTCTCCACTGCGTCCCTGGCGCAGGCTCGCTCCAATGCAGTTGATAATCGGTCTGCCCTTTTCGCCGGACGCGATCCCGTGGCCGAAAAATACGAGACCAAGGCGGTGTGCTCCAGCATCCAGGTGGCGCTGTCGAAGTCGGAGGGAGGCTTGGTCCAGCCCTGGTGATAGGCCCTGAACCAACCGGCCCACTCGCAGGAGTTCTCGCCGGTGAGTAGCTTGGACAGGGCGGTGGCCCAGATGTAAGGGCCTCCGGGGCGTGTCTGGGTCATCGGGCAGGCTCCGTGAAGCTCCGGTGTCCTTTGTCTCTTGGTGCCCGTTCTGCGGGTTATCTCCGCTGGTGCGGGGCGAGCGGTCGGCGTGCGGCGAACGCTTCAAACGGGGACGGGACATCACCGCTGTTGCGGGGCCAGCCTGAAAAGGCCGGGTTGCTTACGTCGTGGAATGAGCCTCCAGCGCCGGCGTCGTCGCCGTTTACTGTCTGTCAGGCGCTGGTCGGCTCACTTCTATGATCTCCTGTCCCGGGCGTCTGGTGCAACAGGCTGCTGTCATCAAACGGCAGACCTGAGGATGTGCTCATGTCCTATCTGCACTCGCGAGCAGGGGTGCTGGAATAGCTGATGTATAGACCTCTGCCAGGGGTTCTGCAAACGGGTTTTCCAGCCGCCCTTTCAGCTACGGACTGGGGCAATTTACAGCCATGGCTGTAAACAGGGCTGTTTCCAGCCACCTCGACCGCGTGGGGTTGCCGAGGCTGACGTTCCGTCTTCGGCAGTAATCCTGATAACCTGGTGCTATGAATGATCAGGGGCCTCACGGGCAGAGCTGGAGACTCCCCAGGATTGCAGAATCCCCATACTCCCGATCCAACAAAGACACTTCTACTTTGACCGAGCACCAGTCCTATCAAGCATCGAATGCCTCAGCATTGTTGATTCCCCGCATACCCTACAAGCAACCGGAACCCTTGCCCGCAGTGTGCCCTTTACTACCCAAGTAACGCTCCTCGCTGCGCGGAAGGACAAACCGTCAGAAGGGCACGCTCCCGATCCGGTTGCCTAGCAGAACGGCAAGCCGGCTTCGTCAAAGTCGTTGTGCGGGACTCTTCTCAGCCCCTCTGGTATGCAGCCGGTCAGCTCGGTGTCCGCCAAATACAGACGTTCCAATCTGGAGAGACTACCCAATTCCGCTGGGATGGCCCCAGTGAAGTCGGTCCTGTTCAGGTACAGCTCTTCCAACATTGAAAGGTTGCCCAGCTCCGGCGGAACCCGCATTTGCAATTGCCTAAAGCTGAGGTCCAAGCTGATGACGCGGCCGCTGTCGTTGGTAACCACATTCTCCCATTGGCTGATGGGAGCATCGGTGAGCCAGTTGTCATAGCCACTCCACGATGGGTCGCGTCTGTTTGCTTGGACGATGGCGACAAGCGCGTTCCGGTCGCCGGAGTGGGTGACTTCCATGTCCCTGCCGTAGAGGCGCTGCCACAGCTCCCGGAACTGGGCCCGCTTCTCCGGCGGGGTGTTCGAAAGCAGCACCTGGTAGACTTGGCCGTCTGTCAAAGCATGGTGAACCTCAGCTCTATTCGCCTCGCCTGCCTTGTACAATTCCCCCAAATAGGTCGAGACTATATCCCGGCCCAGGGACAGGTACATGCCCAGCCAAAATGCCTCGCCGATGGTGTATTCGCAATATTCATTCCTTCCTGATGATGACCCGCCCGTGATGGCCTGATCTCTGTGAGTGGCCCTGCTCGACGCGCTGCCGTTTGTTATCCGGCCGTCGGCCGAAGCGCACCCCCTCTTCACTGCGTCGTAGAGGGATCGATTCTGCTCAGCTGACTTGGAGAACGGATTTCTTTCCAAGAAGGTCGCCGCTCCCTCAGCCAGCCATTTATTAACCTCACCACTACTGAAGTAGTGGTGAGCAAACTCATGGGGGATGTTACTGCCAAGTCCTGTATTGGAAATTATGAAATAATGAGTGACGTCGGTACGAGCGGTCGGTTCTACCACCAGTATGGCGAAGTCCCTCGGCCATGGCTCGCCAACGGCGGCTTCTATGTGCTCCACGGAGGAGCGCATGAATTCGAGTATGCCGCTGTCGGGGTCCAGCGGAAATCGGCTGATCACGAACAGCTTTAGCTCTCCGGTAAAGGGCAATGTAATTGTCTCCGAGTGCACCACATCGCCACCCTTGATAAATCCCTGGAAAACCTCTTCCTCATCCAACCGACCGGTCAGTACAGTTATCAGGGCAAGTTCTTCCTCTGTCAGCCCGTCCTGGAACCAAGGTTGCCCGAGCAACTCCTCTAACCGGCCTCTACGGATGAGGGATCGCACCACCGTCATAGCGGCCGCCTGCAGTGGTTTAACCTCACCGTCGGACACGTCAAATAGAGGCGATTCCAAGACCGAGTCTGATAGCTCCAAATCGACCCACCCGACTACCCAAGATAGATATTGCGAAATCAATGTATATCCATGCTCGGTGAAATCATCGGCGAGCCACGGCAAGGCCAGAACCCGCTGTGCTACGTATTGGTTGTCGGAGGCGTTAACTCCCACGTTGCGGAGCAGGTTTTGGATCCTGAGCACAAAGGACTCTTCATGGGGGCTAATGCCGTCTGCAATCCATGGAAAGCCAGCAACTCGCTCGGCTTGGGAGCTGTATTCCATATTAATTCTGCCAATGAGGATTAAGACATCAGCCTCAATTTCGGTCAGTCCGTCGGTAAACCAAGGAAATCCCACAAGGGTCTGGAGCAGGGACGAGTCTTTCTCAGGGATATGTAAAAAACTGGCGAGGGCTCTGGCTTCATTGTCGTTCGGGCCGTCCACGACCCATGGGAGGTCCAGAACGGTCCGGGCTGTGGACGGGTGTTCGCGTTCAATGTGTTGAAGCCCATTTGCGACGTGTATCTCGTACCCGTACAGTCCATCACGGTACCATGGGAAGGTGGAAATCGAAGATTCCTCTTCTGGTGTACCAGTGGGCCGGGCCGTGGACGCCGGTGTGGCGGTAGGCATAGGCGCTACCGTCGGAACGCGCGTCGGTGTTGGCATGAGTGTAGGCGTGGGGATAGCGGTAGCGGTAGGCATGGGCGTCGCCGCCGGAACGCGTGTCGGTTTTGGTGTGGGCACAGGCGTGGCGGTTAGCGCGGATTTCGTCGCCCTGGGCGTAGCCGTTGGACTGGTAGTGACGACTGGCCTGGCCGTCGGCAGTGGGGTGGCAGTTGGGTCCAGCATGGGTGGAGGGGTTGGACTGTCATCTACCATGGCCGCGGGAGTCCGGGGCAGAGTGCCCAAAGGAGCAATGCAGGATGGTAGTCCTACGTAATCGAATCCCTCAAGTCCCTCGGGCGCACAGCCGGTCAATTGATTCTGGGTAAGGTCAATCCCTATCAGATTTGTGAGGTTGCCCAATTCCGATGGTATCTCCCCGGTCAATTGATTGTTGTTGAGGATGAGTTTCGTCAAGCCGTATAAATTCCCCAACTCCGGCGGCAGCTCGCCGGTCAGCTGATTATTTTTCAAGTTAAGATATGCCAGTCTTGTGAGGTTGCCCAATTCCGGGGGTACCTCGCCAGTCAATTGATTGTCGCCTAGGTCCAGTATTCTCAGGTTTGATAAATCCCACAGCTCCGGCGGCAACTCGCCGGTCAGCTGATTACTGTCAAGGTCAATCGCTGTCAGATTTGTGAGGTTGCCCAATTCCGGGGGTATCTTCCCGGTCAATTGATTGACGCCGAGGTACAGTTCTTCCAGGGCGGATAAATCCCACAGCTCCGGCGGCAACTCGCCGGTCAGCCTGTTGTTCGGGAGCGCTATGACGATCACCCTGCCATCACTGGTAGTGACGCCATCCCAAGAATGAATGGGCTCGTCGGTCAGCCAGTTCCCGTTGATCTTCCAATCGGGGCCGCCGGTGGCGTTATAGAGGGCGATCAGCGCTTCCCGGTCCGTATCGGGCGAGGTCTCCGCCAGCGGAGGTCTGGCGGTGGCCCGTTCCGAGGATCGCCCGTCCGTCGGCTCATTGGATCCGCCGCAGGCGAGGACGGCGACAACAAGCAGGCCCGTGACAATAACCGCAGCCAACTGGCTAAAACGCTGCATTCTTGCCTCCCTGATAGCTGTGGCGAACTGGATCGGCTAGCGCCCCTCAGAATTACGTTCCTTTGGCATGGTCGTCCTGTGGAGAGAATTCTCCCAATATTGCGCCAAATGTACCACCTATTACAAATCTAACAACGATCGATCGGTATTTTCACATTGATATGATGCCGTTTTCGCTTTTGGAGGTCAGCAGGTCGTGCGGACGTCGCTAAGGCTGGAAAAGGTGGAACCGGGTTTGATCAGGGTGTCCAGCGACACCACTTTGATGCCCCGCGCCCGGATGCGCCAGCAGGCTAAGGTGCCGTCCGTTCTCGGGGCGCGGGCTTGGTATCTCCTGCCGCTGACTGAGGGGAACTCTCCTACGGCGGCGTGGCTCGGCCATCGCCATCATCACCCCAGCAGGATACGGTGCTGTCCAGCATCATCTCACAGGTACGGCGCCACCCGGCGCTGACCGAGGCAAACTCTCCTTTCAGCGTGTAGCTGGCACTCCCCCAGCAGGCGACGGTGCCATCAGTCTTCACTCCGCAAGTGTGGTGCCACCCAGCACTGACGGTGGCTAATGCTACAGTTGCAGATCTAGGAATCCTCTGAACAAGGAGGCTTTGGTCTGGGTTGTGTTTGATGGAGTTGCATAACGGAGTGGGATCTGCGGTCTGGTGCTTGCCAGCCGGCACTCGACCCCTTTGGTTTACTCCCCGACTGTGCTGCTTGAGGCTTGATGGGCCTCGAGACCGGCGTTGTCCCGCAGCAATTGCGCACTACGCCGCCAGTTGGCCCTCCGCCGTCAGCAGATTGCCCAGCCCGAACAACAAGGCCAGCCGCTCCATGTTCTTCCCCAGTCCCCGGTAGCTAACCTTGCCGTAACCGAACAACCCCTTCAGCCTCAGGAATGGGTGCTCCACCTTGGCCCTCACCGACGCTTTCGCCCTCTCCGCCTGAGCCTCTTCGCTCCCAGGCTCCAGCCTCCGCCGACTCCCCGGACGCATCGCCACCCGCCATTCCACCGCCAACCCCAGGTTCTCCTCCCGCTTGTCGACTCCCTGATACCCGGCGTCGCCCCACACCACCCTCTCGCCCCCGTGCAGCAGTTTGCGCGTCTGCGTAACATCGTGGGCGTTGGCCGCCGTGGCCGTCATGCTGTGGACTATGCCCGTACCGGCGTCCACCCCAATATGCGCCTTCATCCCGAAATGCCACCGGTTCCCCTTCTGGGTCTGATGCATCTCCGGGTCCCGCTCCCCGGTACTGTTCTTGGTGGAGGACGGCGCCTCTATGATGTTCGCGTCCACGATGGTACCCTCCCTGAGCCTCAGTCCCTGGGACTCCAGGTGGGCGTTTATCTCCGCCAAGAGACCCTGCCCCAGTTGGTGCCTCTCCAGGAGATGACGGAAATTCAGGATGGTGGTCTCGTCGGGCAGGGGACCCGAGAGCTTCAGCCCTGTGAACTGCCGCACCGGGTCCGACTCGTAGAGCAGGTCCTCCATGCCCGGGTCGCTGAGATTGTAGAAGAGTTGGACGCAGTGGACTCTCAGCATGACGGACAGCGGGTAGGGCTGTCTCCCCCTTCCGGCCTTGGGGTAGAAGGGACGGATGCGCTCCTGCAGCAACTGCCAGGGAATCAGAGCGTCCATTCGCTCCAGGAACAGCTCCCGGCGGGTCTTGCGCTTCTTGCCCTGATATTCCAGGTCAGCAAAGGTGGGCTGGTCCATCAATCTCTCCCCCGATCAGGGTCAGGCTCTTCAGCCCGACTATGCCACATCCCAGCCGACTTGTTCAGACGATTCCATGCTCTTTTCTCAGGCTCCAGAACAGTCCTTTCAGTTGTTCCAGCAATCAGACGCGCCTTCCCACCCCGGGCCAGCAAAGACAAGGAATGAATCGAGATGAGAATACCCCGGCTTTCCCTGAGAATCCTTACCATTGCAATGCTTCTTCCTTTGTTGCTGGCCTGCGGCGTCTCAGACGAACTTGCGAGCGAGGCGCCCTCGGAACGTGCCACCGCCGAGCCGACTCCACCCGAAACAGACCGGGAGACTCTGGTTGTCTTCTACAACGCAACGGATGGCCCAAACTGGGACGACAATGACAACTGGCTGAGTGACGCGCCCTTGGGCAAATGGGAAGGCGTCTCCATCGACAACAACGGCAGCGTCACCCATCTGGACATCAGCAGGAATCAGTTGAGCGGGGAGATACCGCCGGAGCTGGGCAGCCTCGCTAGCCTGACGTTGCTGAACCTAGGCTTTAACGAGTTGAGCGGGGAGATACCGCCGGAACTCGGCAACCTCGTCAGCCTGACAGGGCTGTACCTCGGCGAGAACGAGTTGAGCGGGGAAATTCCACCGGAACTGGGCAGTCTCGACAACCTGGAATCGCTCGACCTGTACTTGAATGAGATAAGCGGGGACATACCGCCGGAGTTCGGCAATCTCGCCAACCTGAAGGTGCTGGGTCTCGGCAACAACGAGTTGAGTGGGGAGATACCGCCGGATTTGGGCAACCTCGCCAACCTGCAGGTGCTGTACCTCGTAGGGAACCAGTTGAACGGACGCGTTCCAGCCAGTCTGAACCGCACCGACTTAGAAGTGTCCGTGCCAAATAGCGTGGACGGCTATTATTGCCCGTAGAGATTAACGATCGGCCCCATCTCGCGAGAATCGCGCCGGGCCAGAACTTCTCAATGTCCACAGGCCCTAGTACTACAGCCGCAGATGGCCGGAAGGTCTCAAAGGCCGTTGAATTTAGCTTTGGTTTATGCGTCTCCGATTGATGACCCTAAGCTGATTGAGAATCCAAAAGTGCCGTCGCACTGCATGTGCGACTGCAGTACTAGCGCCCCCGCAACTTCGGGTCCATTGCGTCTCTAACGGCATCGCCTAGGAAGTTGAAGGCCAGGACCACCAGCGTGATGGCGACACCGGGAAAGACCACCAAGGGCCAGTGGGGTATGAGTACGTTGGCTACGGCCCCTCCAAGCATGTTGCCCCACGTTGCGGTCGGGGGAGCAATCCCCACACCCAAGAATCCTAAGGACGCTTCAATAACGATCACCACACCCAAATGTGCGGTAGCGAGCACGATGTAGGATGCAACGCATTGTGGACCAACATGCATGATCATTATCCGAAGGTCCGAGGCCCCAATAGCCCGCGCAGACTCGACGTAAGTCATTTCCTTAATGGAAATGGCGACCGCTCTCACCACCCTGACGCCGAATGGCAGGCGGGTTACGGCAATTGCAATGGTCACGGTCCACAACCCTGCGCCAATGCCAACCACCAGCACCATCGCCAAGATCAGGGCCGGGAACGCCATAAAAACCTCTAGAAACCTCTGGCTGATCATGTCGAAGCGGCCGCCAATGAACGCGCTGGCCACTCCCCATATCGCGCCAACAGTGGTTCCTAACAAGACAGATAGCACCGCTATTTCTAAGGACACCCTGCCGCCGTAAATGAGGCGACTGAATATATCCCGCCCCTGATAGTCTGTGCCCAGCAGGTGAGACCCTGAGGGATCGAGCTTGCGTTCGCTGAGCACCACTTCGTTGGGATCGTCGGGCGAGACCACCGGCGCAAATATGGCCATGATGGCCACTATCGCCAAGATGACGGCACTGATGAATCCCAAGGGGAACTTCTTGGCAAAGCTGAAGGTGCCGGCCAACAGGCGCCGGGCAAATGTACCTACACTGAATGATCGGTCCAGCGCGGAGATTGACGCCGTTTCTTTGTCAGCAGCCAACTCGCACTCCTAGAATCAGATTCAATGTTCGAAGACTTGACCTGTTTTTCGTTGCCAAGACCTCGGAGTGTCCCAGCGATCAGCCGTACCTGATCCTTGGGTCCAGCCATGCGTAGCTGATATCGATCAAAAGATTTATCGCCACGAATGCTGCGCCGTACAAAAGCACTAGGTTCTGGATAACCATGTAATCGAGTTCGATAAAGGCCTCGATCATGGCCTTGCCGAGGCCTGGGACGTTAAATGCCTGCTCCACCACCACGGTGCCACCCAGCAGGAAGCCGAATAGCACCCCGGATAACGTCACGATTGGCAACATAGTGTTGCGCAAGGCATGACGAACGATGACCAACTGTTCCCTGAGACCCTTGGCTCGGGCGGTCCGAATGTAGTCCTCGTGAATTACTTCGAGAAGAGTGGACCTTGTCATTCTCGCTATATAAGCGGAAACAGCCAACCCAAGAACTACTGACGGTCCCCAAATCAACTCAAGGTTCCGGAGGGGGTCCTCCCACAAATTTATGATGCCGATTGGCGTACCGTAGCCCCATCGGAACAACAATCCCAGAATGATGAGCGAGGCGAGCCAGAAGCTGGGGATCGAAAGGAAGAAGATAGTGAAAACTCTGCAAAAGTAATCGATGGGGCTGTTCTGTTTCAGGGCCGAGATTATCCCTACCGGCAATCCTATCAGCCAAGACAGGAGGATCGATATAACCGCGATCTCGACTGTTAGAGGCCCCCGGGCCTTGATCAGACCGACAACGGTATCTGCTCTCCGGAACGAGTTCCCCAGCTTGCCCGTACCTATGTCCTTCAGCCAGTTTCCGTACTGTACTATCAGAGGATCACTCAAGCCTAACTCAGCCTCAATTTTGGCGCGATCCTCTGGCCTGATGTTCACTGCCTGGGTGCCGAACATGATACTTACCGGGTCGCCCGGTATGACCCGCAGCGCCAAGAATATGATTATGGATACGCCAATTAACGTTGGTATGGCGTATAGCAACCGCCGGGCGATGTATCCTTTCATGCCTTTACGACAGTCCTTAGTAAAACGTCAGACTAGATACCGATACTCAAGCTGCCTCCCGGAGGAGGCAACGCTGGAGCCTATCTTTCTTCCATCCACCAGATTTCGTTTCGCATCCCTTCCCAGTAATTGGCCCCCTTAGTAGCCGCTCCACCGGGGTGAACGTAATCGTGCCAAGCGTCTATTACGAAAAGGCTGCCAAACACGATCATGGGAACTTCCCGGTCCAGCAACTCGATGCCGTCATCAATCAGTTGCTGGAATTTCTGGGGGTCAGACTCTGACTGCGTAGCAGCCACTATGTTGTCAAACTCCGGGTTGGAATATGGGATGAAATTGTATCCGCCCTCCGTGCGGAAGGCGTTGGACCAGTAGTCGGCAACATGAGGCAGGGTCACGCCGAATCCGGTTATGGACAGATCGTAGTTGCCATTCTTCGCCTCCTCATACCAGGCCCCTGAAGCGACAGGCCTGAGTTCGGCGTTGATATTCAACTCCCGAGCCAGCACATCTTGGACTATCGGAGACCAGGCCTCGAAAAAGCTGATCGTCTGCCGGACTATCAGATCCAGGTCGTCTACGCCATCGCCATAGCCCGCCTCTTCCATCAGTCGCCGCGCCTCGGCCTTGTCCTCCTCGGTAGGCGATCGCCAGCCGGGTTGGTCCTGCACTTCAGCCCAATAGTCTTCAAACAGAGGATCAGTGGGCATCAGCCAGCCGCCGGGAACCGTTGGAAAGACCTCGTAGACGGCATCCACCAAGGCCGGTTTGTCCAGCACCAAGTTCACTGCCCTCCTTACCCTGACGTCGTCAAAGGGCTTGGTATTGGAGTTCATCCAGAGACCCAAAGGCACCGTGGGGAAGATTCTGGCGGTAATGATGTTGCTGTCAGGCGCTCTCTCTTCCGCTACCGGGTCGATTCCGAAACAGAAGTCGATGTTATTGGCCAGACAAGCGGCCCCGGTCTTGGGACCCAGATCGAAGTGGTAGGCTTCCACGCCATCCAGGTAAGGCAGATCGGGATTCCAGTAATCTTCGTTCTTCTTGAGCTTGCGAACCACCCCAGGTTCTAGGCTATCAGTCACAAAGGGCCCGGTTCCCGGGTATATTGGCACCCTACGCAGATCGAAATTGTTTTCATCCAGAGTCTCTTTCCGCACGATCACGTTGAATCCGCCCTTGATCGCGCTCAGAAGAAACGGCCTCGGCTCCTTCAAACGGAACTCAACCGTCCCATCGTCCACTGCGACAATTTCCGTTACAGCGTCAAATAACCCCTGCCTGGGGCTAAGCACACCAGGAGGCGGAAACACAATTTGTTGGAAGCTTGCAGCCACGTCATCTGCGGTCAGAGGGGCGCCGTCATGAAACTTCACCCCTTCCCTGAGGATGAACGTGTAGGTCAGCCCGTCATCCGTGACATCCCAACTGGTGGCCAGGTCAGGGATGATGCTGTCCCAACTAACGGGGTCCACCTGTACCAGCAGGTCGAACATCGGTGCCTGAGGGCCCATGTTGGCTATGCTGCCAGTTTGGTGCAAGTCATACAGCGTCGAATTCCCGATTCCACCCCACTTGAGAACCCCTCCGTACCGCGGGTTACCCTCTGGCGCTTTGAGATATCCGTCGTCTCTGGTTACGGCTGCCGTTGTGCTTACCGGGGCACGGGTAGCAACAACGGGAGTGCTGGGTGCAACGGCAGGCACCGCCGTGGGGGCTGTCGTATCCGCCGCCGTAGCCTGCGTCGATGTCGGTTCGGGAGAACCGGCGTCATCCCCGCCGCAACCGATTACAGAGATACATAGGAACGCGAAAGCACTAAGAACAATCCTTGCGCTGGCCCGTCTGGCGTTTCGCATTTCCATTTCTCCGCAGGTTGAATTTGATTTCCGTTCACAGAGAGGCATATTCAGATAAAATCACATAGTATTCTTAGAAATACAATATCACATTTCGATGAATCACGCGAGTTAGTTACGAATTCTAATCTAGATAGAGGCCACAGTCAACAATACCTGACTTTGGTCCTGACCGAATTCTCAGGATTGGTTCAGCTTCGATGGGGTGCTCCTTTTCGAAACGACCCACTGGCGGGCCGGCCCCTTCTCCGGCAGTACCTGGGTCTATCCTTCCGCCCAAATGAAAAGGTGGCTTGGGGTGTGAGCGCCGGCAGCCGACTACTGCATTCGAGGGACCGGCCTGGAGCGGGCCCACCTGGCAATAGATGCGGGCTGGTCCACTCCCCCACATGTACTTCGTCGTGGATGGGCTGGAGCGGAAGATGTTCCCCGCCAAGAGGCAACATTTAATTCCCGGGGCTACAAACATGCGCTGCTGTTAACCTGCGAGGAGGACTGGGCAGCCGGATTACGCTGTTCATTGACGAAGCGGGTCTCGTGATGCTTTCCGGCACCGGGGCAGAGCTGCTCTAACATTACAGTTGCAGATCAGGAGGGAGTAGAATTTCAGGCAACCAAGGAGTGTTGAGGTGTCGTGGTGGTTGTTGGGAGAGACGAGGTGGCGGAGGTTGCCCGGTGGGCCGAGGGCATTGAGCGGGTACGCCAGTTGTCCCGCGTCAAGCATTCTTGCCGATCTGGCGTCAACTAGATTTGCCGGTTCACCTCCTTTTCCTAGCCCCGCTGCTGGGCTGCGTTTGTGCGGTAGCTGGGGACGTCAAACTCGAGGATGACGGAGTGATGCACAACCCGGTCGATTGCTACCGCAGTGGCCAGGTTCAACTTGGTTACCAGCGGTCCCGGAAGGTCTCCAGCATCCAGTTCGCCCGTCCCTTGGCCTGCGGGGACAGGGCGTATATCTGCTGGATGCCCAACTCCCGCATCACCCGGGCGAACTGGATATTCTCGACAGGCACCGGCTTCCGGTGGGTGTCGTACTTGACAGCGGCGTGTCGGTCGCTGTAGAGGGCCAGGGAGATCCCCTCCGCTGGACCAGACCCTTCAAAGGCATAAGGTAGCCTCGGGTGTCCTCAGTGGTTTGGAAGACGGTCTGGCCCACGATGGATGCGGGCACCTCGTCCACGGCAATGAGCAACGTCAGGGGCGGTCCCCGGTCCTCCCCTCAGAGGTGCCGCCGTTGATCTGTGCCAGCATGCCCTCCTGGGGCTTGCTGCGACGCTGCAACCGGTGCTGCCGGCGGCGTTGTCGAGCGGAGGCTGGCATACGTGTATCATGAACCCCATGACGAGCGACCTGGAACAACTCCGCGGCGAGGTCGATAGGCTGGTCTACAGCTCGGAGGAGTCCGGGTTCACCGTCTGCCGGCTGGTGGTTCCGGGCAGGCGCGACCTGGTGACCGTCGCCGGAACCATGCCGGGAATTCAGCCTAGAGAGCGATTGCAACTGCGAGGCAGGTGGATAAATCATCCCGTCCACGGATATCAGTTCCGGGCCGACAGCTACAGCTCCCAGTTGCCCGCCAGCGCTAATGCCGTCCACCGCTACCTGGCCTCAAGCCTGGTGAAGGGCATCGGCCCTGTGCTCGCCGGAAGGCTGGTGGACTGCCTCGGCGACGACACCCTGCGAGTGATCGATGAGCAACCTGAGCGTCTGGCCGAGGCTACTGGGGTCGGGCCCCGCCGGGTGGAGAGCATCAAACGAGCATGGGAGGAGCAACAGGAGATACGGGGCGTGATGCTGTTCTTGCAGGGCCACGGGGTCAGCGCCGCCTACTCCACCCGCATCTACAGGACCTACGGCCAGGACGCGGTTAAGATCGTTCAAGAGAACCCGTACCGGCTGGCCCAGGACGTGCGGGGGATCGGTTTCATCACCGCCGACAATATCGCCCGTCAGATGGGGATAGAGGAGCATTCGCCCCACCGGGCCTAGGCAGCCCTGGAGCACCTGCTGCTGGAGCAGGCTGGCGAGGTTCACGTCTTTACTCCCAGCGCCGAGCTGATCGAACTGTGTGAAAGCCGTTTCGAGATTCCCGAGGGCCTGCTGACGGAGGCGGTGGAAAGTCCGCGGCAGGCGGGAGGGATCGTGCTGGATGGAGAGGCTGTCGTCCTCCGGGGTCTCTACCTCGCCGAGCGGGCCGTCGCCGATTCCATCAGCTCTCTGCTGAGCAGCCCTGGACACCGCCGAGATTTCGACGCTACGGCCGCCGTGGACTGGGCCAGCCGCCGGATGGGAATGGAGCTGACGGGGGAACAGAGGCAGGCGGTCCACGAGGCCGTGACGGAGAAGGTCTTCGTCCTGACGGGCGGGCCCGGAACCGGCAAGACAACCATAATGCGCGCCGTGATATTGATTCTCGATGCTCTTGGCCAGCGGGTGGCCCTGGCGGCTCCCACCGGGAGGGCGGCCAAGCGCCTGGGAGAGGCCGCTGGCCGCGAGGCCCAGACCCTGCACCGCCTGCTGGGGTTCAAGCCCGGGAAAGGCCGGTACGGACGGGATTCAGAGGGGCCCCTGGACGCCGATGCCGTGGTGGTCGACGAGACCTCGATGCTGGACATCGTGCTGTGCCACCACCTGCTGCAGGCGGTGCTGCTCCATGCCTCGGTGCTGTTCGTCGGAGATGCGGACCAGCTGCCCTCCGTTGGTCCCGGCAAGTTACTTGGGGACATCCTCGAGTCCGGAGTTGTACCCTTTCTCCGTCTGGAGCAGATCTTCCGTCAAGGGGACTGGAGTGGCATCGTCGAGGCGGCCCACCGGATCAACCAGAGCCGGCTGCCTTTTCTCGGCTCCAGCGGCTCCCAAGGGGACTTCTACTTCGTCGAGGCCGATGACCCGGAAACGGCGGCCAATGCCGTCGTCCGCATCTGCGCGGAGCGGATCCCAGCGCGGTTCGGATTGAGTCCCATGCGGGACGTTCAGGTTCTGTGTCCCATGAACCGGGGGGCCGTCGGCGTCCATCAGCTCAACGACAGGGTCCGGGAGACCCTGACCCCGGCAGGGACCGAGGTGACACGCTTCGGACGGACTTTCCGGGTGGGAGACCGTGTGCTCCAGACGGTCAACAACTACGACAAGGATGTGTTCAACGGCGACCTGGGTTGGGTGACCGAAGTGGACAACGCCGCCGGACGGGTCGCGGTGAGCTTCGAGGGGACCGGTGTGGACTACGATCTCTCGGAACTCGACGTACTGCAGCCCTCTTTCGCGATGACGGTGCACCGGGCCCAGGGCAGTGAGTTTCCCGCGGTGGTGGTTACGCTTCTGGCGCAACACTACCCGATGCTGCAGCGCAACCTGCTGTACAACGCCATCACCAGAGGGAGGAGGCTGGTCGTGATCGTCGGGAACCGGAAGGCTTTGGCTATGGCGGTGCGAAATGACCGTCCCGGGGAGCGCAACACGATGCTCGGGGCCCGGCTTGCGGGGATGGGGACAGGAAGCGGGGCGGAACTCCGTGTTTAACGTTAGGGTCTCGCCACCCCCGGCACGTTCTTAATCGGCCTGCTGAGCCACAATCCGGGCCGAATCCCGGTTTGCCGACTGCACAAGGGTGGGCAACGGTCCAAAAGCCCGCACCGTTGAGGTTGTCCTACAAACGCTCCAGCAACTCTGCAATCTGATCGGTGTGGTTCATGTCGCGTTCCCACTCGCAGATCACACCGTGCTCGTCGATGACAACTGCAGGCCTCTTCCCATCTGACGGGTCTTTGACGTACCTCTCTCCATCGGGAGAGGACATGCCCAACTCAATGCCCACTCGTCGATCAGGATCGTTCAGGACCGCGAACGGAAGCTGCTCCTTCTCGACCCACTGGTGCGCGGCATCCAAGCTTCCGTCATGTATTCCGAACAGCACGACGTTCTTCTCGGTGAACTTGGCAGCATGCTCTCGGTACCCAAGAGCCATGCGGGTTCAATTGCCACCGCCCGGACTCGTGAAGAAGTACAGCAGGACCTTTTGTCCGCGAAGGCTGCTGAGGGATATGGTCTGTCCATCGCTGGACTGAAGTGTGAAATCGGAAATTGCCTTCCCGATGTAAGTTTCCATGATAGTCGTCCTTTCTGGTGAGACTTAATGGATTCGAATGCAACCGACACGCCTGCGAGAACCGTTCCCCATGCAGTTGCTGGGCGGCGAGGAGTCTCGTACTGAGTCGAGGCTGGAGTGTCCGAACACGACAGGCGGAGTTTGGCTATGGCGTCTCCTGCGGTGAAACGCCCGTTGCCGGTAAACGCTCCCGCGTTGCGCTCCGTCCCGTAAATGCTGATGTATCTATACAGCGGCTCTCGCTGGGATTTCTGCCATTGAGGCAAGCGCGAGCCAGCACGCCAAACTGGATCTCTGCCGGTTCAGTCGTGTGAGTCGATGCGGTACTTGCCCGTGCCGCACACGATGCAGACAGCACGCAGGGCAGGACGGCTGTTCTTCATTGTCACCTGATCGACGTCCCTCGAGCCTGTCTTGGCCCGGCACTTCAGGCAGTAGACTTCAACGGATTCGGAAGTCCTGGCCAAAACCGAGGGCTCCCATCCTGGAGGCTGCCAAGATTATAGCTAAGAGTCGTCTGAACAAGGCGGGCGAGGTGTGGGATAGTTATGTAGAACCAGCCAGTGTTTGTTGAGGGAGTGAAGGCATATGGACCAGCCGACCTTTGCTGACCTGGAATACCAGGGCAAGAAGCGCAAGACCCGCCGGGAGCTGTTCCTGGAGCGAATGGACGCTCTGATTCCCTGGCAGTTGCTGCAGGAGCGCATCCGTCCCTTCTACCCCAAGGCCGGAAGGGGGAGACAGCCCTACCCGCTGTCCGTCATGCTGAGAGTCCACTGCGTCCAACTCTTCTACAATCTCAGCGACCCGGGCATGGAGGACCTGCTCTACGAGTCGGACCCGGTGCGGCAGTTCACAGGGCTGAAGCTCTCGGGTCCCCTGCCCGACGAGACCACCATCCTGAATTTCCGTCATCTCCTGGAGAGGCACCAACTGGGGCAGGGTCTCTTGGCGGAGATAAACGCCCACCTGGAGTCCCAGGGACTGAGGCTCAGGGAGGGTACCATCGTGGACGCGAACATCATAGAGGCGCCGTCCTCCACCAAGAACAGTACCGGGGAGCGGGACCCGGAGATGCATCAGACCCAGAAGGGGAACCGGTGGCATTTCGGGATGAAGGCGCATATTGGGGTGGACGCCGGTACGGGCATAGTCCACAGCATGACGGCCAGGCGGCCAACGCCCACGATGTTACGCAGACGCGCAAACTGCTGCACGGGGGCGAGAGGGTGGTGTGGGGCGACGCCGGGTATCAGGGAGTCGACAAGCGGGAGGAGAACCTGGGGTTGGCGGTGGAATGGCGGGTGGCGATGCGTCCGGGGAGTCGGCGGAGGCTGGAGCCTGGGAGCGAAGAGGCTCAGGCGGAGAGGGCGAAAGCGTCGGTGAGGGCCAAGGTGGAGCACCCATTCCTGAGGCTGAAGGGGTTGTTCGGTTACGGCAAGGTTAGCTACCGGGGACTGGGGAAGAACATGGAGCGGCTGGCCTTGTTGTTCGGGCTGGGCAATCTGCTGACGGCGGAGGGCCAACTGGCGGCGTAGTGCGCAATTGCTGCGGGACAACGCCGGTCTCGAGGCCCATCAAGCCTCAAGCAGCACAGTCGGGGAGTAAACCAAAGGGGTCGAGTGCCGGCTGGCAAGCACCAGACCGCAGATCCCACTCCGTTATGCAACTCCATCAAACACAACCCAGACCAAAGCCTCCTTGTTCAGAGGATTCCTAAAAGAAACCCTCCCCAAGCACTACAGTTGCAGATTTGGATGGGTCAGAATTTTTTGGCAACCAAAGATTGTTGAGGCGAGGTGTTGTTGGGATAGACGAGGTGGCGGAGGTCGCGCGGTGGGCCGGTGGCATCAAGCGAATACACGAGCGCATCGCCGGCGGGTTCTGGTGGCCGGAGACCCACAGACGGGCGCCGGGTATCTGAAAGGCTTGCTCTGCCCGGTAGAACGCAAAAAACGACTGGCAACTTGCGGAGGAAGCGGGCGACGCCACTCCCTACGGTGCGTAGCGTCCGCTGTCGGTGTATGCCTGGGATGCCAACCTGGTTCGCGACGATCTCAGAAACTATGTGAAGGCGCACTTGCCTGACACTGACGCCGTTCTGGTGGTGGATGAGACCGGGCTCCTGAAGAAAGGGGGCAAGTCGGTTCGGGTACAGCGGTACGGCCGGTCTGATCGAGAGCTCTCAGGTGGGTCTGTTCCTGGCCTATGCCTGGGCCGATGGCAGGACGCTGCTGGACCGGGGGTTGTACCTACGCCAAGTGTGGGCTGATGACCTGGAACGCAGGTGCGAGGCCGGGCTGTTCCACGATTTTGTCAACGATGTCTTCGCCGTTGAAGTTTCCCGTGTGCCCCAGGAAGGTCTTCCCCGGGTCGTCGTGTTCCTCAGGCTTGTACTCGAACTGCCAGTGGAACCGGCCGTAGGGATTGCGGGGAATCTTGGGGGCAATGGTCCATCCGGTAAAGGCCCTGGCTGCCTCCCTGATGTCATCCTCCGAGTAGTTTCCGACTCCGAGGGAAAAGAGTTCCAGCAGCTCCCGCCCCCAGTTCTCATTGATGGCGCCGTCGTGATTGCCGTGGTTGTCCAACCAGAAGATCATGGCTGGAGACTTTGCGACCTCCACCAGCAGCTCACGGAAAGTGCCCAGCCCGTGTTCACCTGAGGCAACGCCCCTTTGACCAACGCCTAGCGCAGGGTTTTGTCGCCAGTGCTCACGATGCTTTGGCTGAGCCGCTACCAAGCGGGACGGTCCTGCAATCGGGTGCCGGGGCACTTCTGCGAGACTTCATGCTCGTTTTCCGCTGCCCGAATAGGGTTCGGCGCGCAGATTCGGGTGGTATGTGACTTGGCACAGTCCTCGTACCCCATTTCACCCGGGTTAAGTTGGTTTCTCGAGGTCTATATTTATCTAACGCCTTTCTCAGACCAAGAACCGTTCTGCCACCACTCCCTTCGGACTTTTGCCTTGATTGCCCTCTGGCAGACCAGTATCTCGAATATTGAAATCGTCTCCAGTCTCAAAGACCTCTCCTTCTTCCCTTGCCCCATTTCCTCATTGGGTTTGCTTCAGGCCTAGTCAGCCTGCGTGCTAGGGGGCGCTTAGGGGGCGCAATTCGAACGTGGGAAGATTTCCCCATTCTGGCGGGCACTTGATTCCATAGCAGTGACAGTAATCGTTGGATTGCCCGACAGTGCTGGATTTTCCCGCCTGTTGTGCTTGGGCTGACAACCTGGGTTGACACCCTTCGCTGTAATTCACGGTGTGCCGTACAATAATGTCCATCAAGGCCGCTCGGAGGTGGAAGGTGGTTTACGACGTCATCGTGGTTGGCGCCGGGTCAGCTGGCAGCGTGCTGGCAGCTCGGCTTTCTGAGGACCCGGACCGTTCCGTGCTGCTGTTGGAGGCGGGCCAGGACTACCCTGAACTGGACCTTCTGCCTGATGACCTGAAGCGGGGAAACAATTTCCTGAAGTCCGCATTCGGATCGCACAGCTGGCAATACCTGGGCAACATTACTGAGGGGCAGGCAACCGAGATTCCCATACCGCGAGGGAAGGTGGTGGGCGGCTCCGGCGCGGTCAACGGCCAGGTATTTCTGAGAGGGATACCCGAGGATTACGATGGTTGGGCGGACCAGGGCAACTATGAGTGGGCGTTCTCCAACATGCTGCCGTACTTCCGAAAGATGGAGAGCGACCAGGACTTCGGCGGCGATTTCCACGGTTCCGACGGGCCGGTCCCGGTGCGGCGTTACCACAGGACGGACATGTCCCCGTTTGCTCGAGCGTTCTACGAGGCCTGCATGACCGAGGGATTCCCGGAGTCCCTGGACGAAAACAGCCCCGACGCTACTGGAATAGGTCCTGCGCCTCTGAACCATATGAATGGTGTTCGCATGAGCATGTCCTTGGCCTACCTGTCGCAGGCCCGGCACCGGCTGAACCTGACTGTTCGCGCCAACGCCCCAGCCAGGCGGATACTGTTCGATGGCAACCGAGCGGTAGGGGTGGAGGTTGAAAGCAGAGGGGAGCGGATGACGGCCCTGGGGAACGAAATAGTCCTTAGCTCTGGAGCCATTGCTACGCCTCAGCTGTTGATGCTGTCCGGCGTGGGGCCTGCCAGCCACTTGGCCGCCCTCGGTGTCGACGTAGTCCACGATCTGTCCGGCGTCGGCCAAAATCTGCGCGATCATCCGCTGGCCATGGCCCTCTACGAGTACCAGGGCGAGTTGGAGGACGAGACGGAGGCGATGCTTCAAGCGCTGCTCCGCTACACCACGGAGGGGTCAACCACCCGGGACGACATGCACCTCGGCATACTATCGCTGGACCCGACCCACGTGCCGGAAAGGCTGCCACTGGATATTCAGGGTAATTGCGTCGCTATTTTCTCCAGTGTGCAGAACGCTCTCAGCACTGGTCAGCTGAGACTTCGCTCCAACAACCCGGATGACCCTCCGGTTATGGACTTCAGGTACATGTCCGACCCCTGGGACTTGCAGCGAGCTCGGGAAGGGCTGCGCCTGGCAGTGCGGCTGGGCGACCATCCGGCATTCCGGGGCTTATTCAACCGGCGGATCTTCCCCGCCGACGCCGATCTGACTTCCGATGAGGCCCTGGATACGTGGCTGTTGGCCAACATCGGCACCCAGTACCACACATCCGGGACCTGCAAGATGGGGCCAGCCACCGATGCGATGGCAGTGGTGGACCAGTATTGCCGGGTGTACGGACTCGAGGGCCTGCGGATCGCGGACACCTCGGTGATGCCCGACGTGATCCGGGCCAACACCAACTGCACTGCCGTCCTTATTGCCGAGCGGGTGGCGGACTGGATCAAAGATAGCAGGTAAAGCCGACGAGGCCGAAAGTGGAGGATGAAAATGGAAGTCGAATGGATGAATCATACCGGGTTTGTGGTCAGGGACATGGATCGATCGCTGGAATTTTACCGGGACTTGCTGGGACTCAAAGAGGAGCGAAACCAGATCCTTGAGGGGGAGTTCATCTCTGAATTGGTGGGATATCCCGACGCCAGGCTGCACATCATCTACCTGGGATCCGGTGACATGCGACATTCCGTGGAGCTCATCCAATACCTCAACCCTGCGGGGACGCCGGCAGCCATGCCGGAGCGGCACCAAGTGGGAGCGTCGCACTTGGGCGTAATAGTGGACAATCTGGACGCCTTCTATGCCGAGCTTTCAAGACAGGGAGTGAGATTCGTCAGCCCACCGGCGATACGCCCCGGAGCGGTATATCCCATGGCCAGCAAGGGCTGTTACATGCAGGACCCGGACGGCAACTGGTTGGAGTTGCTTGAGCGTCCGACCGCGCCGGAGGGCACCAGGCAATCCTGACGTCATCTCCGAAACTATTCCCGTGCTTAACCTAGAAGCTCGTGGACTTTGGTCCGCCTTTAGCAGTGGGGTAGCCACTCCCGATGAGATGGCAAAGGCGCTATTCGCCCTGCCTGCTAACCGCCGATGGCAGTACGAACAGGATAGTGGCAAGACTTCTTGCTGCTCAGTGTGCGAACGCAAAGTACACTACCAGGACACCTTGTACCGCGCCGGACGGTGCAAAGAGTGCCACGAGGACCTTGCTGAGTAGCTGCAGCCCCGCTTTGAATCATAAGCGGCTGGATGAACTCAGGAGTTCTCTAGGAATCCTCTGAACAAGGAGGCTTTGGTCTGGGTTGTGTTTGATGGAGTTGCATAACGGAGTGGGAACTGCGGTCTGGTGCTTGCCAGCTGGCACTCGGCCCCTTGGGTTTCCTCTCCGACTGTGCTGCCTGAGGCTTGACGGGCCTCGAGACCGGCGTTGTCCCTCAGCAATTGCGCACTACGCCGCCAGTTTGCCCCTCCGCCGTCAGCAGATTGCCCAGCCCGAACAGCAAGGCCAGCCGCTCCATGTTCTTCCCCAGTCCCCGGTAGCTAACCTTGCCGTAACCGAACAACCCCTTCAGCCTCAGGAAAGGATGCTCCACCCTGGCCCTCACCGACGCTTTCGCCCTCTCCTGCAGTGCCTCCTCGCTCCCAGGCTCCAGCCTCCGCCGACTCCCCGGACGCATCGCCACCCGCCATTCCACCGCCAACCCCAGGTTCTCCTCCCGCTTGTCGACTCCCTGATACCCGGCGTCGCCCCACACCACCCTCTCGCCCCCGTGCAGCAGTTTGCGCGTCTGCGTAACATCGTGAGCGTTGGCCGCCGTGGCCGTCATGCTGTGGACTATGCCCGTACCGGCGTCCACCCCAATATGCGCCTTCATCCCGAAATGCCACCGGTTCCCCTTCTGGGTCTGATGCATCTCCGGGTCCCGCTCCCCGGTACTGTTCTTGGTGGAGGACGGCGCCTCTATGATGTTCGCGTCCACGATGGTCCCCTCCCTGAGCCTCAGTCCCTGGGACTCCAGGTGGGCGTTGATCCCAGCCAAGAGACCCTGCCCCAGTTGGTGCCTCTCCAGGAGATGACGGAAATTCAGGATGGTGGTCTCGTCGGGCAGGGGACCCGAGAGCTTCAGCCCTGTGAACTGCCGCACCGGGTCCGACTCGTAGAGCAGGTCCTCCATGCCCGGGTCGCTGAGATTGTAGAAGAGTTGGACGCAGTGGACTCTCAGCATGACGGACAGCGGGTAGGGCTGTCTCCCCCTTCCGGCCTTGGGGTAGAAGGGACGGATGCGCTCCTGCAGCAACTGCCAGGGAATCAGAGCGTCCATTCGCTCCAGGAACAGCTCCCGGCGGGTCTTGCGCTTCTTGCCCTGGTATTCCAGGTCAGCAAAGGTCGGCTGGTCCATCAATCTCATCCCCGATCAGGGTCAGGCTCTTCAGCTCGACTATGCCACATTGTCAATCGCCGGGATCTATAGGCCAGTAAGCCGGGAAATCGCCGAGATCATTAGGCCAGTTCGCCAGGATCATTAGGCCACCCCGGGCACCGAATCGGAGACCATGGCCACACTTCAATGTGAGGGGTGGCGATGGCATATAAGGAGGTGTCCAGGATGGAGATATCGGAGGTCATCCGGCGCTGGCAGAGAGGAATAAGCCTCCGGCATATAGCGTCAGGGACCGGACTGTCGAGAGATACGGTCCGGAAATACGTTGCCGCAGCTGAGGAAGAGGGGCTAAGCCAACATGGACCGGCTCCGAGCGAGGAGCAGCTGAGCCGGCTGGCAGCAATCGGCCGCTCCGGCCCGCGCACGGCGGCCACCCCCGCAGAGGATCTGCTGGCACCGTGGGGTGATCAGGTTTACCAATGGCTCACCGTCGACCGCCTGCAGCTGACCCGCATTTTGGAATTGCTGCAAGATCGCGGCTGCGAGGTTTCCTACACGTCTCTACGCCGCTTCCTCCAACGCCGGAACTGGCGGCGTCGCAGTCCCATTACTGTCAGGATGGAGGACACCGCCCCTGGAGAGGTGGTGGAGTTGGACTTCGGGCGACTGGGGCTGATCCATGACCCCGAGACCGGCCGAAGGCGCGCCGTGTGGGCGCTGCTGCTGGTACTGAGCTATTCGAGACACTGCTTTGTCTGGCCCACTTCCAGCCAGAGGCTGGAGGACGTGATCGCCGGACTGGAATCGGCTGGGCTTTCTTCGGCGGCGTTCCCAAATACCTGGTGATCGACAATTTCCCCGCCGCTCTCGCCGGAGTGGACGCCCTACACCCCCGGCCCACTCGCGGCTTTCTGGAATATTCCTAGCACCGTGGTTTCATTATCGACCCGGCCCGGGTGCGCCATCCCAAGGATAAGCCCAAGGTGGAGCGGCGCATCCAGTACGTCCGGGAGCGCTTTTTCAAGGGTGGGGGGTTCAAGGACCTGGCCGATCTCAGGGAACAGGGCCGGGACTGGTACCGCGATGTCGCCGGAATGCGCATTCACGGTACCACCCCCAAGAAGCCGTTGCTGGTCTTCTAGGACGAGGAGCGCCACTCCCTGATCCCATGGAATGGTGAGCCATACGTGATCACCCACTGGCGCACCGTCAAAGTGCATCCGGATCATCACGTGGCCTGCCAGTACGCCCTCTACTCGGTGCCTTCGTCCCTGTGCCCGCCCGGACAGCAGGTGGAGATCGGACTGGGCAGCAAGCTGGTGCGCATTTACCACAGAGGCCAGTTGATCAAAACCCACGTCCGGCAGCCCAGAGGGGGCCGGGCCACTGATCCCGAGGACTACCCGTCCGAGATCACCGCCTACACCATGCGCGCTCCCGACAAGATCAAGCACAGTGCCGCGGAACACGGACCTGCGGTGGCCGAATTCGCTGGACGCCTGTTCGACGGCCCCCTGCCCTGGGCCAGAGTCAGGCAAGGGCACAAGCTCATACGCTTGGGACAGCGCTACACGCCTGAACGCCTCGACGCCGCCTGCCGCAGAGCCCTCGATGTCGACCTCATCGATGTGCGCCGCGTGGAACGCATCCTGGTGCAGGCGCTGGAACAGGAGGCCATTCCTGATCTGCCTGAGTCACTGCCCCACGGTCGCTTCGCCAGACCTGGCTCCGTCTTCGCCCACTCAGACGAATACCGCCGCCGGACGGCATGAGGAGAGCTTCCATGACGCGAAGTAATGACCTGACTCCGCTGCTCAAGCGGCTGCAACTGGGCCCTATGGCAGCCACCCTGCCAGAGCGTATCGCACTGGCACGCAGGGAGCAGCTGGACTACGCCTCTTTCTTGGAGATCATCCTCTCGGATGAGGTCAACCGCCGGGCCCACCGGCGCATCGAGGTGCGTTTGCATCAGGCCGGATTCCAAGAGACCTGCCGCCTCGAGGACTTCGACTGGTCGGCGTCAATTACCGTCGATCGGGTTTACTGGACGCCGTATTCTCGCTGGAATTCCTGGCGAAACACGAACACGTATTGCTGGTGGGTCCCGCCGGCGTCGGCAAGAGCTTCCTGGCCCAGGCCCTGGGCTACTCCGCTGTCAGGTCCGGGCATACCGTCCGCTTCATCCACGCCGATGATTTCTTCAGGACCATGAACCAGGCCAGGGCCGACAACTCGGTGGATCGCAGCTTCCGGTCTTTCTTGTACCCTGATCTGCTGATCCTGGACGACCTCGGCCTGCACCGCCTCACCGCCCAGCAATCGTCGGACCTCTATGAGCTGATTCTCAACCGGCACAGGGCCTCCAGCTTCGTAATCACCAGCAACCGGGCCGTGGACGAGTGGCTGGGACTCTTCGAGGATCCCATCCTCGGCAACAGTGCCCTCGACCGTCTGGCCAACGCCAGCTATCAGATTGTCATCGAGGGCTCCAGCTACCGGGAAAGACTCTCCCCACACCGGGCCCTGTTGCCTGCAACCGTCGATGATTGACCCCTCGGCGTAAAACTGATATTAGTCTGACCACAATGTGCCCAGGGTGGCCTAAAGAATGTGGCGATGACTGGCCTAATGACCCTGACGAATGACACCACATCCCACCCGACTTGTTCAGAGAATTCTTAGAAGTTCGGCCGGAGAGTGGCGGTGGCAGGGCTGGCGGGTATAGTGGTTTCAACAAGCATGGCGAGGGTTGAGAATGCTGGGAGAGAGGTCGGACCAGCGGGGGTTGTGGGAAGCAGACCGGTTGTATCTGGACCATGTGGGGCGGGACACCTTCTGCGGTCTGCTGGCCTCGCTGCGAGGTCGGCTGTTCCAGGACGCGGATTTCGCCGAGTTCTAATGCGCCGTCAATGTCGGGGACAGTGTGCCGCCCAGCCTGCTGTCCACGGCCCTGCTGTTGCAGACCCACGACAAAGTCAGCGACGCCGAGGCCAAGACCCGGGCCGACTCCGAAATCCGATGGAAAGTGGCGTTGGGGATTGACGTGGACGACAGGCCCTTCGCCAAGAGCACACTGCAAGTGTGTCGCGCCCAACTGATCCTGCGCGACAGGGTGCGTGAGGTGGTCGAGTCCAGCCTGCGCCTCGACCGGGAGTCGGGCTACCTGAAAAAGCGGAGCATGAGGGTGGCGCTGGACACGACCAACATCCCGGGCCGGGGCGTGGTGAAAGATACCTACAATCTGCTGGCTGACGGGATGGTCAAGCTGCTGCGGGCGCAGGCGCAGGTAGAGGGAATCAGCGTCGGGAAATGGGCCCAGGCCCGGGGATACGAGCGGTACCTGGCCTCCAGCATCAAAGGGGAGGGGGCCATCGACTGGTCGGACAAGAGGGCGCGGCAGGCACTGCTGGCTGGGATTGCGGCGGACGCGGACCCGCTCCTGGAGTTGTCGCGGCAGGCGCATGGGGAATTGGCGAAGGACAGTGAGGAACGCCAGCAGATAGTTGCTGGGGCAGTTGCTGCTCCAGGACATTGAGCGCAAGAGCGGCGACGGCGACCGCGACGACGATGACGGCGTGAGCCTCAAGGGTGGAGTGAGTTAGGACTGGATGATGTCGGTGCATGATCTGGAGATGCGCCACGGGCACAAGGCGGCCATCGCGGTGGACACCTACACCCAGCTGATCACCGCCGTGGAGGTGTTGGCGGGCAACGCTGCGGACAACCTGGGTGCGCTGGAACTGGTGTAGGAGAGCGAGGTCAACACCGGTGTGCCGGTGCAAGAGGCCATGGGCGACGCCGCCTATGGGGACGGCGTAACCCGCCAAGCCGTCGCCGATGCGGGCCGCAAGCTGGTGGCCCGGGTGTCAGGCCGCCCCGACCGGCGGCGCTTTCTCATGGATGACTTTGTCATTGACCTTGCTGCGGGCAGTTGCACCTGTCCGGCGGGGCAGACCACCCACAACATCGTGCAGGAGGGACGGCGGACTGATGCCGCAGGACGGGTCCACCGCCTGTGAGCCTTCCGGTTCGACGGGTCCGAATGTATGACCTGTCCACTGCGGTCCCAGTGCATTTCGCCCAGAGGCAGGAAGGGACGGTGGGTGCTGATTCGTCCCCAGGAGACCCTGTTGCAAGAGGCCCGGCCTTGCAACAGAGCGCCGCCTACGACGAATATCGAGGGCGGCGGGTGGTGGTGGAACACCGGTTGGCTAGGCTGGTCCATCTTGGCATCCGTCAGTCCTGCTATTTCGGCAGGGTCAAGACGAAATTACAGCTGTACCTGGCGGCCACGGTGGCCAATCTGACCCTGGTGGCGGGGAAACTCGGACGATCAGGCCGCGCCGACGGCAATTTCAACAACTGCGGCACTGTCTGTACAGGGGCCATTCCTGACGTCTTTGCTTTCCTCCCGGCGTGGTTTGGTCAAATGTCGACACTGGCCTTGCTTCTGCCGACCTCACTGCCGAAATTCATCCTTCCCACCAAAGCTTTCCGGCCAGATTTCTAGGTACGAACATTTCTACTGGATTCAGGTCGATTTGTCGGACCTCAGCGCGTCTACCCAATACCTCCGCCTCTGGAAAGGATAGCCAGGCAACGGGACCCGACACCGTGACTCGCCAGCGAACAAGGCTGAAAAGCCGATGTTGAGGCCAGCTCCATAAGCCTTACTGACGGCCTCGAGGAACGATGTTTCTGAAGCCATGTTGCCCGCCGTTGCCTCCAAGCTGGATATCAGGGCCGGTTTCCGCTGGGGGTTTTGGACGCGATCGAATTCCCGCAAAGTGTTGAGAATGCCTTCGCCTAAGTCAGAGTAAGGACCCATTTCGATCAGTACGCCCACCCCCATTTCGGACACCGCTTTCGCACTTCTCGCGTGGGACATCAGGATGTTTGCATTCCAGTAGGAACCTTCCAAAACACCACCGGCTTGCAGCAGGTGTCCGTCCGTGCCATCGACCGTGGCGACCAACAGCGGTGAAGTATGAAGGCCGGCAAGGGCGTCAGGTTGGAACACCGGTGTCGTTTCAGTACTTGAAACACCCTGTTTTAGCAGCGCCTCATGAAACGCTACCGCCAATCGCAGGCCGTCTTCCAAGTTGACAGCACTCGAGGCATAGGCCGCGGCTGCCTTACCGAAGCCATGTCCCACAATTACGCTCGGGTTCACCCCCATGCTTTTCCAGAGGTCGGTCAGAGCGCATTCAATTGCAAAGACTGCCGCTGCCCGCAAAGACGAGTCGCCCGATTTCCCTCCAACATCGTCCCCACCAAACACCACATCAAGCAGAACCGCTCCCTTTTCCTTGATCAGCGTCTCGTTGCACCGATCCAGGACATTGCGAATTACAGGCTCGGTCTCGTAGAGATACTGTCCTGCATGTAGCCACGGGCCGTACTGACCCGCGTACATGAACGCGACACCAGGCGGTTCCGCAGAGTGCGGGTTGATTTGTCCGCTATAGTCGTCCTTGGCTGTTACGGCCACCTCTTGAAGCCGCTCGCGAAGTTGTGAGGCATCGCCAAACGCTACGCCAGCCCGAAAATCAAAGTGGCTTCTGCCCACTCCAGCGGTCCAGGCCATGTCGGCCAGGCGAGACAATGCGGGGTTGGGGTCAATGGGTTGCGCCTCCAACAATTCGTCCAGATAGCTACAGTAGCGTTGGGCAAGGGTGCGAAGGGCTTCAGATGATTTACCAGATAGGGGAAGCAATCGCGCGGAACGTTCCCGGTAATTCCCCTGAACGGTGAATGGATCCGGGACAGGGCCGGTCACCGGCACGAGTTGCGCAGCGCCAGAGGGCCACTCATTACCGCTGACGGTGTCCGGCTCCGGGTATCCTGACAGCACCACGTGAGCATTGGTCCCAGACAGCCCGTAAGCATTTACAGCAGCCAGGGGTGGTCTGTCATCGCAAGACGGCCATTTGACCGACTGGGAGGGAATACTGACTGGCAGGCGGTCCCAGTCAAGAAGGGGGCTGGGGTCGTTGAAATGAAGGTTCCGGGGCACCACGCCACGGCGCATCGCCAACACTGCCTTGATCAGGCCGGCTATTCCGGAAGCCCACTCCGAGTGGCCAATATTGGTCTTTACCGATCCTACGAGCAGGGGTCTCCCCGGGCTGCGATTCAGCCCGTACGTGTTTGCTATCGCATTCATTTCTATTGGATCCCCGAACTCGCTCCCCACACCCTGGGCCTCCAGGTAGTCCACATCCGAGGGCAATACACCAGCCCGTGCGAGCGCATCTTCCATCACTCGCTCCTGAGCGGGTCCGTTGGGGGCCATCAGCTTAGCGCTCATGCCATTCTGGTTAATCGCGGTCCCCAGAACGAGGCCCCAGATTCTGTCGCCGTCCACCTCGGCGTCGCCCAGCCGTTTCAACGCCACCATGCCACATCCCTCGCCGCGAACGTATCCATCGGCAGAGGCGTCAAAAGCGTTGCATCGGCCGCTCTGGGAGAGCATTCCCATCCCGGCAAGGAACTCCGAGACGACTGTTGACAGGGTAGCGTTGACGCCGCCGGCCAAGGCCATATCCACCTCGCCTCGTTGCAGGCTCACAACTGCCTGATGGATGGCAGCCAGCGACGAGGCGCAGGCCAAATCAAGAGGCATGGCAGGACCTTCCAGGCCCAGGGCGAAGGCCACCCTACCCACCGCTATTGCCTCACCGGTCCCGGAGTAAGTGTAGCCATGACCTCGGGAGGCGGCGAGGTCGCGGTATCCGCTGCTCCCGATCCCGGCGAATACACCGGTGCGGCTGCCCCTCAACTGCTCCGGGTCGACTCCCGCATCCTCCAAGACCTGCCAGACGGTCTCCAACAGCATCCGGTGTTGGGGGTCCATCAATCGAGCTTCAATTGGCGCTATCTGGAAGAATGCGGAATCGAACTGGTCGATGCCTTCCACGAACGCACCCAGGCGGAATATGGGGTCCTTTGCTTTCGGGTCACCCAGCACATCCTCCCATGAGCCGGTATCGGAACGGCCATCGGTTACCGCATTGCGGCCCTCCTCCAGCAATCTCCAGAATGCGTCAATACCAGGGGCCCCAGGGAAGCGGCAAGCCATGCCCACGATGGCGATGGGCTCATCCTCCTGGCGTACACGATGAGGGCGGGACGCAGGCATCTCTCGGGCAACTGGCGTAAGTCCGCTGAGAGGTCCGAGTTCCCTTGCCAGGAATTCCGCCATGGTGGCGGCGGTGGGGAAGTCGAAAACGATAGTGTTGGAAGCTGCGTACTCTCCCGCTAAGGCCCTGTTAATCCTGTTCCGCAGCTCGACCGCCATCAATGAGTCCATGCCAAGGTCAAAGAAACTGACTGTCGCCGAGGGCGGTGACGCCATCCTCAGTACGGATTGCAGTTCTTGTCGGACAAAGGAGGTCAACAGACCCTGTTGCTGCTCACCGGGTGTACGGCGAAGCTGGGTCAGCAGATCGCTGGATGTAGTGTGTTCCTCCGGCTCAGAGATCGCTTGGGATTCCGATGGCAGGAGGGGCTCAAGAAACATCCTTTGACCCTCGGTCCCCTCTGAGACAATGAGCCAGTCGGCCGGAATGACGGTGGCGGAAGCCACGTCCTGCGAGACGAGCCAGTCCAGGGCCCTAATGCCCTGTTGCGGAGTCAACCATCCGGTCCCGGCATATACCAATTGCCTCTCGATCCTTTCTCTCTGCTCCGCCGCTTCCCCGATGTCAGACCATGCACCCCAGGCGATGGCCTGCCCGGCTAGTCCCAAGGAGCGCCGATGGGAGGCAAGCTGGTCCAGGAACGCGTTGGCGGCAGCGTGATTTGACTGGCCGGGGTTTCCCAGAACACCGGTTATGCTTGAAAACAGAACGAACAGATCCAGGTCCAGCTTCAATGTGGCGCGGTGAAGATGCCACGCTCCCAGTACCTTTGGCCAGAGTACCTGTTGGAACCGGTCCCAGGTCTGGTTGCCGATGGCGCCGTCTGAAAGGACGCCCACGCTGTGTATGACGCCGCCGAGAGGTGGCATAGTCTTACCTATTCGCTCGAGCATGCCGTCCACGGCGGTGGCGTCGGTTACATCAGCCAGTTCCACCCGTACATCCGCGCCGTTTTCCCGCAGTTCGTTGATCAGTGTCTCGGCGTGGGGATCCGGATCCCGGCGGCCGTTGAGCACGATGACCCCGGCGCCTTTTTCGGCCAACCACCGGGCGACCGCGCAGCCGATTCCCCCCAGTCCTCCGGTCACGAGATAAGTGCGGTCGTTACGAAGTCTCCCGCCGGTTTCCGCGCCTTCTCGCAACGAGAGTTCTCTGTTTTCAGAGTCCATTCTGACCAAGCGGGCCGCATAACGGGAGCCGTTTCGATGCGCCACATAGCTCTCATCATCGTGGTGGAGGATTTCGTGGGCCAAGGTGCCGATTTCTGCCTCACCAGTCGCGGGGTTCAAGTCTATCAATCTCGGTTTGAGGTGCCCGCCCTCCAACGCTACCACCCTCCCGAACCCCCAGAGAGCCGCAGCGCCAGGTTGTGCCGAAGTGTCGTGGACAGGGTCGCGCTCGAGGACCTGAGCACCTCGCGTGACGAACCAGATTCCTTCAGATGGAGCCATGTCCGAGTCGAGAAGACCTTGAACTAGGGCCAACGCGCTGGCGCTGCCTCTCCTGACATCTTCCGCCATTTCTTCGGTGCTGGCCGAGGTACCGCGACCATCCAGGGATGTCAGATGAACTACGCCCTTCAAAGGCGGCTCCCCAGGGATCTGCTGCAGCAGTTCCTTCCAGCTCTCCCTGTGCTCGGGGTCAACAAAGGCCCCAGACACACCTTCTGTTCCATTAAACAGGCTCCCCGCGACAGATTTATCGCTGGCAAGGATCACCGTCTGGTTCCGGGCAGTGAGCTCTGACGTCAGTTCCTCAGCGACGCCACCATCGTCGGCTGCAATTACCCATAGGCCTGCCGAATTGGCAATCTCTGCCGGGCCGCGGGCAATGATCACATTTGAGCCTAGCTGTTCTTCAGAACCGGGATCACTGGCGTCCAGGAATTCGACTTCGTGAAAGTCGGCGTCGGCAATGGCCCTCCTCCATACATGCTCAGTCAACAGGGCGCTGTCAGTCCGGTATCTGTCGTCGAACCGCCACCACCCTTCCAGCAGCCCAAAAGTGAGATCCTGAAACGAGCGCCGTTGCATTATCTCCAATGCAATCATCACGCCGGAAGGGGCCAGCAGCTCGCGGCAATGGGCGAGGGTTTCTCCCAGATCTCTGGTGGCATGGAGTACATTCGCGGCAATCACCAAGTCGTAGCCGTGGGAATCGAATCCCTGGGCAGCCGGATCCAGTTCAATGTTCAGGGGTCTGTATTCGATGGACGTGCCCTGTGCGGAGAATCTCTCCTCGCCCTGGGAAAAGAACCCTGCCGATATATCTGTGTAGGTATAGTCGAACCGGCCAGAGGGAAGGGACCGCAGGGCAGCCGCCGTAGCCGACCCTGTTCCCGCGCCGATTTCCAGCACCCTCAGCTTCCGGCCTACTGGAAGGTTGGATACCGCCGTTCCTACCGAATCTCCCAACATTCGGTTCGCTGCAATTGAGGCCGGTGCCCCCAGGTACAGGTCAGCGGCACCTGCACCCTCATCGCTGAACAGCAATGACAATGGATCAGTTCGGCCTTGGAGAACCTCCGCGAGAGCGGCACCGCAGCGGCGTAACAGGTTAAGCTCATATATGCCGTGAGGATATTTGCCGAGCAGCTCTGTGGCTATGAATTCAGGATCGCACAGACTCTGGTCGGGCAATGGGTCGTCGACGCCGAGCGCAACGACAAACCCAGCATCGCCGGGAGTCAAAATTCCGGCTACGGAGAGCAGGCTCAGAAGGCGGCCAAACAGTCTGCGGTGCTCGTCAGTAATCTTAAGGCTGTTGCGGAGTTCCTCCGGCGATATTATCTGCCCGGCAACGCGAACCCAACCCAATTTTTCGAAGGCCGAGAGGACATACGCTTGCGACAAACGTTCGATGTCCGTAAGAAATCCAACCCTGTCCCGTAGGTTCACGCCCTCATCCGCAAGATATCCGGCCAGTGGGCGGGACCGGGCAGCAACATCGGAGGGGCGGCTCAGAAACTCGGCCGAATCCATGGTGCGGGCCAAGGGCTTCTCTTGCCAAACGGTCTCGTAAAGCAGGTCTTTAATGTTTCCATCGGCAGCAAGCAGGGCAGTGCGGGTGGCCCTTTTAACCGTGAAACCCTCCAGGCCGCCAATGGGAACTCCATCCAGGGAATAGAACGTAACATCTCCGGTAACGACCTCGGGCGGTGCGGACGTGGGCGCACCGGCGGCGCCACCGGAAGGTGGATTCCTCAGAACGGCGTGGCAAACGATCCTTTCTGGCATGGGGCCTGCTACCCAGAGCCGATCCCAACCAAAGGGCATGTAAACCGCACCCTGCTCCACCCCACTCAGGTAACGGGCCACAGACAGTACCTGAAAACAGCCGTCCAACAGGAGAGGATGTAGCTCGGTGCCACTCGCGTCCACCGACTCTCTCAGAGCAAGCTCCCCCAGAGCCCGACCTCCCTTGGACCATACGGCCCTGATGGTGCGATAAGCAGGGCCCAGACTTATATCGTCAGAATACCTGTTCCTATAGAACTCCGCCGTATCAACGGGTTCTAGTCCGGCCCGCAGCTCGTCCAGGTCTACCGGGTCGGGAAACTCGACGACGCGGGGCCCCGTAGCTAAGTTTCCTTCGGCGTGAAGAGTCCAGCCGTCCTCTGATTCAGCTTTGCTGTATATTTCAAATCGGCGGGAGGTGGAGTCGACTGGACCGTCCAGGACAAATTGCACTCTTCGTCCGTTGTCGGGACCGCCTCCTTCACGGGCATCTGGCTGGAAAATCAGTGGGCTGTACGTCTGCATGTCATGCACCGCCGCCAATCCGCTGCGGTCAGAGAAGAACGCCGAAACAGCCATTGCTCCGTACATTCCTCCCGGTGCGACGACACGCCCAAAGACCAAATGATCCAGCAACCAGACAGGGTCGGACGGGAACATCTCCGTCTCGAACATTACCTCCCCGCGAGGAGACTCGTGCCTCGTTCCCAGCAGCGGGTGGTCAGAAGACACCCGTCGCCGCTTGGGGGTCTGGACCCAATGGCTACTGTGCTGGAATGGATAACCGGGTAGAGACACTCGGCACCTATGCTCCCCGGAGAATAATCCGGCGAAGTTGATGTTCAACCGGGCCTCGTACGCTCCGGCCACTGCCTCAACAAATCCCCCGCTGGTGTCGGCGGACGGTCCCGTTGCGTCGCGTGGAGGCCGCCGCAAGCTCGCTAGGATGGCCGGAGTTTCATCGGAGGCGGATCGGGGCCAGGACATCGACACTACCGGGCCAAGCACCGAGTGGGGGCCTATTTCCACCACGACACCCACGCCCAAATCCGCCAGTGTCTCCACACAACTCCGGAAAAATACTGGAGACCTGGCATGGCGCCGCCAGTACGCGGCATCCATCCTATCGTCCCGGTCGAGCAGCATTCCGGTTATATTGCTTATCAAGGGCAGCGACAGGAGCGGGGGATCAGGAACGATGTTCCTGATTGCGGCTTCGAGTTCATCGAGAGCCGGTTCCACTAGGGCGCTGTGGTATGCGGGGCTGCGTCTCAAGCGGACTACATTTACCCCCTGATTCTCGAGGACCTCCAGAACCGCCTCCAGGTCTTCGGTCGGCCCGCTCAGCACATGCTGAGGGCCGTTGTCCACTGCAAGGCTAAGTCCCACATCGGCAGAGGTGGCGTTACGCTCCGTCACCAACGATTCGATGAGAGTGCGAGGTGCAAACACGGCGGCCATGGCGCCGTCGCTCCGGGTCGCGCCCAGTAGTTCTCCCCGGGCGGCTGCATATCGCAGACCCTCCTCCAGGGTAAGCCCGCCGGCGCTTGTCGAGGCGGCGATTTCCCCCAGGCTGTGGCCCAACACCACGTCAGGCTTGACTCCGACGCTCTCCCACAGCGCTACAAGTGCGCACTCCAGGGTGTAGATGGCTGGTTGGGTCCAAGCCGGTTGGTCAATCAGGCCCTCCGTGCCGGGTCGTCCAAACATGACGTCCAGAAGGGAGACTCCTCGTTCCTCTAGAATCAGCTGATCGCACCGGTCAAGGACTGAGCGGAAGACAGGTTCCCTGACGTACAGGTCCCTGCCCATTCCGGGCCACTGACTGCCCTGACCTGTGAAGACGAAGGCGACCTTGGCACCCTCGTGGGCCGGCGAGTAGTCCTGCCCTTCGAAGCGCTGTGACAGGTCCTGCAGTTTCTCTCCGAGGTCTGAGGCGTCGTTGAATGTCATGCCGGCGCGATATGGGAAGTGGCTTCTGCCCGTTGCAGCAGTCCAGGCCATGTCTGCCAGCGCCTTTCCGGACGCTTTGATGTCCCGGGAGAGTTCTTCCTCCTTTTCGTGAAGTAGCTGTAGATATTCAGTGGCCAAGTCCCTGAGAGCCCCGGGTGTCTTGCCGGACAGCGGCAGGAGGCGTGTCTCTCTCTCCTCATACTCTCCATCCGGCGCGGAGATTCCCGAGACGTACACTTCAGAGCCCTTGGGAGAGGACATTGCACCTTTGACGGACTCTTTGTCTGGTCTGCCGTAACCTTCAACTACTACGTGAGCATTGGTGCCAGACCACCCGAAGGCGTTAACCGCCGCCAGGCGAGCATTTCCGGAATGCGAGGGCCAATCCGAGGCGACGTCGGTTACTTGCACTGGAAGGTTGTCCCAGTCAATCCGGGGGTTGGGGTCTTTGAAGTTCAAATGGCGCGGAATAACACCGTTCCGCATTGCCAAGACAGTCTTTATCAACCCGGCGATGCCGGCGGCTGGTCCCAGATGTCCGATATTGGTCTTGACGGAACCAATCAGCACTGGGCGTCCCGATTCCCGCCCCTTTTGATAGACCTCCGCGGCCGCGGCTACCTCGATAGGATCTCCAACCACCGTTCCGGTTCCATGAGCTTCCAGGTAGTCGATTTCAGAAGGATCTGCCCCCGCCCGAGACAGGGCTTCCTCCATTGCCTTCTTCTGTGCGGTGGCGCTGGGTACGGTCAGCCCTTGGCTGGCCCCGTCCTGGTTGACTGAAGTACCCCGTATCACCGCCCAGATGCGGTCCCCGTCGGATTCCGCCTGGCTCAGGCGCTTGAGAATCACCAGGCCGCAGCCCTCTCCGCACACAAAGCCATCGGCCGCTGCGTCAAATGTCTTGCATTGGCCAGTGGGGGACAACATTCCGGCGTTGGCACGCAAGTCCAGATGGCGCCCGGAGAGATGTACGTTCACTCCTCCGGCAATGACCAGGTCGGCTTCGCGCCGCTCCAAAGCCCCTATCGCCTGCTGTATGGCAACGAGAGAAGATGAACAAGCTGTGTCTATGGCCAACGCGGGCCCTTCCAGGCCAAGGGCGTAGGAGACCCGGCCTATGGCAGTATTCAATGCGGTACCGGTCACGGCGTACAGACCGGCGGCGATCTCGTCGGTCTCCGCTGCGTCGATCGTGGCTTCCCGGTAATCGTAGATACTGATGCCGGCGTAGATTCCCGTCCGGCTGTTCCGAAGACTCTCTGGATCAATCCCTGCGTCCTCAAGGGCCAGCCAACTTGTTTCCAGCATCATGCGTTGTTGTGGATCGAGCAACTGCGCTTCAATGGGGGAAATGCGGAAGAATTCTGCATCAAACTGGTCTATGTCTTTAAGGTGTGCGCCGTAGCGCAGTGCCTCGCTATAAACATTGGAGTTCGGCGGGAACTGACCAGCTCGGCCGATTACGGATCCTGGAGGACCCTGGACTACCGCGTTTTCTCCCGCCATCAGTTGGCGCCAAAAATCGGCAAGACCATTGCTCCCGGGGAAACGACAGGCCATTCCGATTATGGCCACCGGCTCCTGACGCGGAAAGCCATTTCCCTCAGCCTCGGGAAGATCTCTCAAGTGGGTTACTTGCCTGCTATCTTCTTCCTGCATGTGCCTACTCTGTCTTCAGGTTTCATTTCAGGGAGCGTAGGTGGGCTTCTGGCGCATTGACCGGGCTACTGTCGGGTAGTCCACAACAGGACAATCACCAAGACGCATCGAAACGTCTTCCGTTGCTTTTTCGGGCAATGTTAACCGGGGCGAGATGCTTGAAGTAGGACTGCTTAATTGAGCTCAGTACCATTTTACTGCTGCCGTCCGCCGAGCATCTGCTGAAGGGGCATTTCAAGCCGTCTTCACAGGGCCAAGAGGGATTGGAGGTCCGAATCTGGGGTTCCCGTGGCCTTGCACATTGTCTGGATTTCCGAATTACCTGCACATTCAGACTTATCATTTGTCCTTTTGTCATGGAAAGGATGTCAATTCGCTCATTGCTGCAGTTTTCAGACAGGGGCTTTGGCAAAATAGATGTGCTTGGTTCGGTTGGCTACTAGCGTGCGTTGCCCCCCTGGGCAGGCTAGTTCCCGATTACATACGCTACTAGCAAACGGGGCCTGTCACGCTATTTCTGCAATTCGTAAAGTGAGGAAACCATGGCTACAACTGAAGAACGAGTCCGGAAACTTGCGGCTGAAAACCTTGTTAGCGACCCTGGACAGGAAGTCAACTTGAACGGCAGTGTCGCAGACTCCGGAGTGTCGTCCGTTGCCATTGTTTCCTTCGTCAGGCTGGTCGGACAGGAACTTAATGTAGAACTGCCTCCCGCGGACGTGTCTCAAATGAGTTCACTGCGCGACCTTATAAACTATATTGACGCCAAGTCGGGCTAACCATTAGCGATTCGATTACCTCCTAAGGCCCCACATGAACTCCATTGGGGACTTTTTGAATATCTGGAGGGGTTTGCGGCCCGCATTGGCCGAAATAGCAGACAAGTGGTGGATGCCCTTTAAAGAGATCGAAGGGGTCGAGGTTGTCCATGTAGACCTCTCTCCAAATGCCGCAGGAGAAGCAGAGGCTCTACGGTGGCTGAGTGATGCGGAGCACACGCGCCGCTCAAAGTTTCTGCATATGGACGCGATGCTTCGATATACTCTGTGTCGAGCGGCCCTTCGCGCCATTCTTTGCGTTGAAGTCCAGTGCAGCAACGAAGAGCTTGCCTTCCAGACTGGGAGATTCGGTAAGCCCTCCGCGATTGTGGGAGGCGTCCCAGCCTCTATTAACTTCAATGTGAGCCATAGCGGACGGCATGGACTGATAGCTCTCAATCGGAAGGGAAAGGTAGGGGTGGACGTGGAGGAACTGGTTGCGCCCAAGGGACTGAGCAGGCTTATCGAATCCGCCTTGACCCCAGATGAACAGGCAGACTTAATCTCAGGGAATCCGACCTACCAGACTCAGGACTTCTTCCGGATATGGACCATCAAGGAAGCTCTGTTTAAGCCCGAATCCACCGATAGGCAATGGTTAGCGTAGGAGAAGGGGTACTTTGGGGGCCAAGGATGGGGCGGACTGGTGATTTTCGCAGAGGGGGATGGCTGGTGTACCCGATTGGTGGTTTGAAGGCAGTTGCCCAGAGGATCAGGGGCGGAGATTTGCCGGATTTGACGGGTGGTGTGTCAAGAGGCGTCCCTCGCGTAGCAAGCTGGCGCGAGTCTGAGGGGCTTACAGTTGGGTCCGGCGCCATTGGGCCGTCAAGCAGGGAGCGGCAGGGTGCGCAGTTTGAGCAGGGCGCTATTCACCTGGTCCTGCCAGGGCCAGCCCTTGGGAAGGTGCAGGGTTATACGGCGGGCCTTGCGGGTGATCCGCCCAGCCAGGGAGAAGAGGCGACTGCGCAGGGTCTTGGTGGTGACCACCTGCTGGCCTAGGGCAATCCGCGCCGTCCAGCGGGCCAGATTGTGGGCCATGACTTGCACGGCCAGCCAGGCGGCGTTGGCGGGGAAGCGGCCCGAGGGGAGATGGTTGAGACCCACGCCGTACTTCAGGTCGCGAATGGCGTTCTCCACCTCGGCGTGGCGGCGGTGGTCGGCCTCCAGTTCCATAGTGTCGCCCTCTCTATCGGTGATGAAGCCGTGGTAGCTATAGGTGTGGAAGAGGGCCAGTTGAGAGCCGGGCGTTGGCTTCACCCGGCGGACGATGAGGCGCAGCGGAGTGGCGTCGGGTTCACTCTGGAAGGGGGTGTAAGTTGTCTCGGCCACGTCGGCGGCACCCTCCATCCAATAGGGGATGGGCGTCCAGTCTTCCTCGGGTATGGCATCGATGAGATTGCGCAGGCTCTGGTGCTGGCGGATGGTGATGGAGAAGCGGACACCTGTCCTGCGGCAGACGGCGACCACATCGTGGTTGTAGAAGCCGCTGTCGGCCCGCAGGGTGAGCTGGCCTTTGGCTCCGGCGCCGCGGACCCGGCTCACCGTCTCCCGCAGGAAGTTGGCAGCGCCCCGAGCAGTGTTGGCCCGGCCCTGGCGGAGACGGGCCATCAGCACGTCGCCGGTGCCGGCGGCCACGGCCAGCAGGGGGTGATAGCCGCGCTGGCCAGCGTAGTTGTGCCGGCGGGCTCCTTCCTTGGCCAGACCGAAGGTCTCGCAGTTGGTGGAGTCCACGTCGATGGTCAACGGCCCGTCGCCGGGTCCGGCCCCAGCGGCCCAGGCTCGCGCCAGCAGTTTTCTGCTCACCCGATCCAGTTGGCGCACGTGTCCCCACCGGAAGCTGCGCAGGAAGGTGCCCAGGGTGGACGGCGCCTTCACGGTACAGCCCAGCACCGCAGCGGTCCTGCCGGTGCGCATCGCGTCGGCGTCGTCGATGCAGTCGCCCCCAGCCAGAGCCGACGCCACCAACGTCATGATCTTGTCCCCCACGTTGGCTCGGCCTGGGGCCCGGCCCAGGTCCAGGTGCCGGTCCACCAGTTGGGGCAGACCCAAGTGCTGGGCCAGGGTGGCGGGAAGAATCAGCCCGGCATTGTTGACCAAGCGGTGGTCGTCGAAGGCGATTCGGATGCGGCGGAGGTGGTTGCGTGGTAGCATCTATTGGGTGCTCCTCTCTTGGGCCGGTTTTCTGTCACAAAAACCATTATCCCAGAAGGAAAGGAGCACTTTCTTATCATCTCAACCCACCTCCACCCTCATCTCTTCGGTGGATTCGGGTTAAGGGTCTGGGCGCGGGACTTTCCTTGGATATGTCCAAAATTAAAGTCCCTATTGAGATGCGGCAAGGATCAGCGACCGGGGACTTCAGGTTTCCCGATTCGCCTGAGACGTCCTGGAGAATAGTGGACTTGAGCACTATTGACTTCGCCGCCGCTGTGGTCTACGAAACGGTCCGGTGAATCGTCAATAAAGATGATGCGGACAACCGGGGCCAGATACCTCCAGGACTGCGCCGCAAAAAAGGGCCGCGATGACTCCCTCAGATGAGGTGGTGTGGGACTTACCAGAGCCCCTGTCCATCGCCGAGGTTTTTCTGCATCACGACGCTGCCGTAATTTTGCGGCGTCATGGCAATCCGAACGGGCCGCGACTCGTGTTGAGTCATGGTAATGGACTCGCCATCGACCTTTATTTCCCTTTCTGGTCCCTTTTCCTTGCTGACTTTGATGTTGTTGTCTACGACCTGAGGAATCACGGATGGAACAGCCTCGGAGAACTGGCTGACCATACTGTCCCGACCCTCGTTCAAGATTTTGAAGAAACGATTGCAGCAATTGACGAGCAATTCGGCAGAAAGCCCCAAGTTGGGGTCTTTCACTCCATTTCGGCCCTGATATCACTACTTTCTCCAAAACTAAGCAGCGGCTTTGAGGCTTTGGCGTTGTTCGACCCTCCATTGTGTAGACCAGGGTCGACTTACCAAATTTCAGAAGCAGCTTCCATTCGCAACGCGGGGCTGGTGAGACGCCGTGCCAATTTCTTCCAGACCACAGAGGCACTGGCGGAAGTATTGCCTTATTTCCCATCCTTCCAGAGGGTAGTCCCTGGCCTTTACGACCTGCTGGCCAGGACTACGTTGCGCCGAGTTGACGATGGCTCAGGGTATCGGCTGAGGTGTCCTCCCGAGTACGAGGCCCAGATCATAGAATACGCGTCCATATATGGAATGGCTGTGGAGCTGGAGTCCGTACAATGTCCGGTAAAGGTCATCGGAGCAGATCCGACACTGCCCTACTCCTTCTGGCCTACGTTCAACTTCGGCGAACTGATGCAGGTCGACTACGATTTCGTCCCGGAGGCCACCCACTTCTTGCAGCTCGAAAAACCGGAGGTTTGCTCGGACCTTCTACGCGTCTTTATCGACCCCATACTCGGAATGTGACGCAACTACCGTCCCTATGGGTCCTGGGATTCAGCGGGTTTCCCATCTCACCTATCCGGTGGGAGGCAAAACACGAGCGGTGATGATTTCCACATCGAAGTACTGCTTGTGATTAACGGACGAAGCAAAGTGTCTCAGCAACCTCAGGCTGGCTTCTCGCTCTATCAGAATCTCCATATCCGGCACCTCGGACTCCGCCCCGACGGGCATTGTCTGAGAAAGCAATGCCATCTGGTCCTCCACGTTCTCTTCGCTGCCGGCGCCGCTCTTAAACTCGAGCTCGGCGGTCTGTCCTGATCTGGTGACGTCAACCACAAGGCGATTGCGTTCCCCGATGCCGTTACTTACCCTACTTTCAATAAGAATTTGCATGGTTTCTTCTGCCACAGCCTGGAGACGGGTGGTCATCTGCGTGCTCCAGCCTTGACGAGATGAGAATTGCCGCATGAACTCGTTCAATTTGGGCAACTCGTCCATGTGAAGATTCAGCCGGATCCGTTGCCGCTGCTGCCGCCTGAATTCCGCATAGAAGGTGAGCAACACCAGGACCGCACCTCCGCTGGTCAGAGCCTTCTGCAAAATGGCTTCCCAAACTTCTCCCACCGGAAGAGAAATAAGGCCCGACTGTAAGCCCAGGCCAACAACGATCGCTGTGCCAATGACCAGGCTCACGCGATAATCAGGTGCGTCCTGGATGATCAGCTTCATGCCTTCAACGATGAGAGGCCCAACCAGAACCAGGACATAGATGGCTACCACGGGAGCCGGTATGCCCAGCAACAGGCTCCAGGCCTTGGGAAAAAAAGCGACGACAATCAGCAATATGCCGGTGATTACCCCGATTTGCCGGGAGGCGCAGCCTGTTTGTTGGGCAAAGGCAACTCCGCGCGGGCTGATTGTAAGCGGCATTACCGCGGCTAGTCCTGCCAGGACGTTGGCCAGTCCGGCCCCCAGCGTGGCGCCCTGCACCCTGCGATAGTCCATCGCCCCGGCTCGGCGCCACGATAACTTTTGCGTGGCGAGAATTATGGAATTACCCTGGAGAACACCGATAACTGACAGGAACAAAAACACCGGTAGTAGCGAAAAGAACGAGGCGCCAAGAGTCGGGCTGAAACCTGGCCAGCCCTCCTGCGGCAGCCCTATAGCGGACGCTCTTTCCACCGGGCCAAAATCATATATGCCAGTGGCAACAGCGGCTATTGACCCTGCAGCGATACCGATGACGGACGCCCAGACGCGCCAATTGTTGGATCCTCTGATCAATAGCCCCACCATTACCGCGAAAGTAACGAAGATGCATACAGGACCGGAATAAGCGGGCCCATCTCCTGAGACTTCTCCGAGGTTTTGAAACAGAACCGGAACGAGAGACACCAACAGCAGTATCAGAATAGCTCCGCTAATCGCCGGGGTAACAATCCTCCTCAAGAAAGCCAAGCGAATCGACAGCAGGATTTGCAGAATTCCATAGACCACAATCAGTGCCGCGAGCGTTGTTGGTCCGCCTTGCTGGAAGGCAAGAATGCAAAAGGGAATGGCCGTTGGGGAAGGATACGGCACCATGAGCATGCCGGAGCCAATGGGGCCAAAGCGGTAGGCCAGGACGATCGTAGCCAGCCCACTGATGACCAGCATTGCAAAAACCGCCCAGTCCGAAGAGGCGTCGGAGGCCCCGGTCGACCGGGCAAGGACAATGGGAAATAACGCAATCGGCGTTATTGCCAGGATGGCGGACTGGACGCCCAGCCCCAGCGCCACCCTGGTCTCAGGGGCTTCATCGGCTTCGTATCTGGGAAAGGATGAAGTATCTCTGGATGTCATGTGCGCTGCCGAGATCTCAAGCTGCCCAGCAAGTCCTTCGCTCGCGTATTGGAGGGAACCTGGCTCATCTGGCCTCTACGTATCGCATTGTCGTCGTAGACAGACCTGTCCCGTTCGGGCGGGCAATCAAGGCCCCTTCAGTCAATAGCAGCCGAAGGTTTACTCTTGAGTAACTGCCAGATTCCTTCCGAGTTTACTTCATATCGCCATCCAAGCGGGCGGAAGGGGGGCCGATTCTCATGAACCGCGGTTGCCTGCAGTCACCTGATGTTGATCCCAAGCGAAAAGATTAGTCTCAATGACCGCCGAGATTTACTCTTCGCCGAGGCAGTGCAAAATCGCATTGTCACACTGCAACCGAAGGTGTGATCGATTAGCGTAGGGCGCCCTGTCGTTGCATGATGCTCTTTAGTCCGCGAGGGCCATCGATTCCGATTGATACCCCAGCAGGTTTTCGACAATTCTTTGTGAAAATACGGGATTCTTGGCAAGTTGCAGGTTCGAAGGAGCCTGCTCGTAAATTCCCCTACATGCATGGGCATAGGCGCGGGCGGTCGAGCACCTTTCTTCACAGCCCCTGGACCCTTCCGGACTCTCCTTCATCCTCTCTCCGTCGGAGTAAGTCTGATATGCTGGCCCGAGCTAGCAACGACCCTCGGAAAAACTTGACATTGTCAATGCCGTTGGCCAGGCATATGCGTCACATGATGGCGGGGATACCGCTGGGTCTCACCCTGCTTATGGACTCCTTTTAGCCCCTCCGGGACAAGGTGCGGCAGGTCGACCCTCGGTTGAGGTGTGCTTTCTCATGTCCCTTATTTATTCAGGATTCAGAACTGGGTTTCCTAGTGCCGTGCGGTATAGTCCTTAAACCTGAAGTTGTCCTGGCTGCAGGTAACGCAGCTCCTGGGGTTAATCCCCTAACCCGTCTCAGATCACTCGCATTGCCCGACCTTCGCTATAGGCGCCTGAGGACAACGGGCTACAGAATAGTGTTCAGTCAAGCTGGGAATAGCGGAGATAGAGGCGATGGGGTTTGGTCCTGGCGTCCTGGGTGGAGAAGCGCCGGTTGATGATCGCCTGGGCCTCATAGCGTTCCAGCTCCGCAGCATGTACCTCCCGGCAGAGACTATCCTCGTCCGGTTGCCTCTGTCCGAGACAGCGGCGGGATATGACGCTGAACTCGATCTCCGCCATCCCTCCGGCAGGCTAAGGACAGGATTCAGCCAACTGTCGTCCTTGGGTGTGTGGTGAAATCCCAGCCTCCGGGGGATGCGCCGGGCCACCTCCGCCAGCCAGCGCATCTGATGGGCAAAATCAAACCTTGGTGCGCTGCTCAGTTATCTCCACATGGTGCCTGCTGTGCCTGTCGAGGGACGGCCAGGGGCTCGCAGGTCAGAAGCAGGTTGCGGGTGCCTCCCATTACGTACTCGTAGTCCTCCCGCCTCGGACGCCCCGGCTTTGCCGGGATGGGCGGGCAGACATCGCCATCAACTGGGTGGAGGTCTCGTCGAAGCAAACCATCGGCCTCAGGGGATCATAGGGTTCGGCGTGGAGGTCCAGCACGTCCTCGGCGAAACGCCTCTTGATGCGGTATACGCTGGACTCGGCCATACTCAGGGCCTGGGCAGCAGGTGAGCCGGATAGCCAATCCACGCCGGGGCAGGGAGACAGGGTTATCTGGTCCATCCGCCCCGGCCCGCAGCCCCCGGGTGAGGTCAGACGATCTCAGAGTGCAAGAGCCGAAGGGTCCGGCCAGCCCCGTAGTCGCATCCTGCGGGAGGGTTTCTTATGGATATATGGTGGCAGCTTCCGGAACAGGAGCCTTAGATTATGGCCACGCCCCCCCGGAATCCGTTGAAATCTATTGCTTGAAGTGCCGGGCCAAGACCGGCTCACGAGATGTTGAACAGGTGACAATGAAGAACGTACGTCCCGCCCTTCGCGCCGTCTGCATCGTGTGCGGCACGGGCAAGTACCACATCGGCTCCGCCGGCTGAACCAGGCAGGGACGGAGTACAGCGTGACGGCTTGTGCTGGCCTCAAAGGCAGAAATCCCAGCAAGGAGCCGCTGTAGAGGAACATCAGCATCTTTAGGGCGGAGGGCAACGCGGCAGCAGTCATCGTCAATTCGCCTTTCACCGCCAACAATGCCAGAGTCGAACTCCGCCTTTCATATCCTGACCCTTCAGCCTCGACTCAGTACGAAACTTCTCGCCGCCCAACAACTGTAAGGCGAACGGTTCTCCTATGCGCATCGGTTGTATTCGAATACATTGAGTCTCGCCGAAAAGGACGGCAATCATGGAAACTTACATCGGGAAGGCGATTTCCGATTTCACGCTACAGTCCAGTGATGGACAGACGATTTCCCTTGGCAGTCTCCGCGGACAAAAGGTCCTGCTGTACTTCTTCACTAGCCCGGGCGGTGGCAATTGAACCCGCATGGCTCTTGGGTACCGAGAGCATGCTGCCAAGTTCACTGAGAAGAACGTCGTGCTATTCGGAATCCATGACGGAAGCTTGGATGCCGCGCGTCAGTGGGTCGAGAAAGAGCAGCTTCCGTTCGCGGTCCTGAACGACCCTGATCGACGAGTAGGCATAGAGCTGGGCATGTCCTCTCCCGATGGAGAGAGGTACGTCAAAGACCCGTCAGATGGGAAGAGGCCTGCAGTTGTCATCGACGAGCACGGTGTGATCTGCGAATGGGAACGCGACATGAACCACACCGATCAGATTGCAGAGTTGCTGGAGCGATTGTAGGACGACCTCAACGGTGGCGGCTTTTGGACCGTTGCCCACCCTGGTGCAGCCGGCAAACCGGAATTCGGCCAAGATTGTGGCGTCAAGGGGGCGTCCTAGCCCCGGGCAAGGCTGGGCCGTAAGCCTTGCCGTCAGTGATCGTTGTGGACAGTCAGGCAAAAACCGCTCTGGGGTTTACGCCAGGCAGTCAGAAGATCGGTTGTGCGAACTGCATTTTCAGCGTTCAACGGCCCTTTCGGGTGTGCGGTCTATGGTCAGAACCACTTGGGTGCAAGGATTGTTCTCACGCCGCAACCAAGAAATAATTTGACGTTGAACACCCCGCGCGCATGCCCGAAACCTACTGATTGATTTGTTGTTGTAACATTGGAAAATGGCCAGAAAACTGTCGCTCACATGCGCCATCGCTGGCTGCCACTACAGCGGAAGATTACCCTCGCCGAACGCGACGAGCTGAGGATGGTGGGGGGAGAGAAACGCCACGGTAGGCTTCGACTGCCCGGCCCACGTAAGGGCTGCTTTCAACTTCGAATTCTACGATATCGACATCGAAGTTTCCCTGGAGGAACTCCTGGTCGAGGCGTCCAATGAAAATTCCTGATGCGTGTGATCTTGACCCCGCTGACGGTGGCGGCGGGACGAATGCTGCGCCCTGGAGGCAGATGCCCCCAGGGAGTCTCCGCGGACGTGAAGGCCGAGCCCAAACCATCCCAGTCACGGCCCTGGAATAGTCACCGACACGCTGTTGTAGAGCATCCGCCCATCCGAAGTGCACAGTGCCCCGTCGTCAGTGCAGTCCCGGGTCGCCGGAAGTGTGATCACCACGTCGTCCGTTCCGTCGGGTATCACCCGAATCTCCCAATTGAGATTCGAGTCTTTGTTCATCCGCCTCGCCTTGCGCACTTCGCCGTTGGCCGTCTCCAATGCATGGTCGCGCAGTGTACGAAAGTCCATCTCAAAGGTGTCGCTGAAGGAGATGCGAAACACTATGGCCACGTCGCCGTCATGGCTGGACGGCAGCTGGGATAACCTGGCCACCTGCGACGCCAGGAGCCGGTCTGACATGCTTTGCGGTTCCTCAGGCACGGTGATGCCAACGGCCACCTGGTCGTCCTTGGCCCAGCCAGGGTCCTCCAACTCCCACCAATAAGCTCCCCTGGTCCGCATCACGGGCAAGGAGCTATCGCTGCCCCTGAACGCCAGGTCTCCAACGTGCAGGGTGAAGTCTCCCGGCATCTCGGTCTTGGTGCCCAGGTACAGGCCACCGGCCAGGTGCATCAGGATCAGTACCTTGTAGCGGTTTCCGTCCAGGGTAGCGAACTGCTCAGAAAGAGAACCGCGGCGCGACGTATAGGTGGAAAAACCCGAGGAGGCTGGCACCGTGGACTCATTCACCCCCACGGTCAGGGTGGCAGACCAGGGCCATTCGCGGGTGATGGTGATCCGGTAGGTCTCGACAGAGTTGCCGTCCTCAGCGGCGACCTCAACGCTCACCACGTTCTCTCTGTAACCCAACGAGACCGCAGCCCGACTCGACGCGGTGGAGGTGCCATCTCCCTCGATGATGTTTACTGAGGACCCGCCGTGGTTCCTGGTGGCCGACACCGTTATCTCGTCAATGTCGCCGGACACCACCGCGCTGTATTCCTGAGTGGCGGGGTTTAAGGCGGGTATCAGATCTATGGCGCCGCCCGCTCCGTCATCCACCGTCCGGGCACTCAGCGTGGCATCATCGGTGGAGTTGGGATCTGCCTTGGTCACCCAGACCATGTAGATTTGCACCGTGGCGGCGTCTTCGGCGCTCACCATGACCTTGATTAGATTGCTGCCCACTTCCAGGTCTACAGCACGCTGATGGGGTGCGTTGGACCCGTCACCGGTGAACACCAGTGGCCATGCTCCAGTGTGGCTGGCCGTCGCTGACGCGGTCACCTGATCCAGGCTGCTGCGAACCGCGGCGACGTAGTTGGTGACCTCCGGATCGAAAGTCGGCGTCAATTCAACGTGCGCGCCCCCGTCCGCCAACGCGAGTTCGCTGAGCCTAGCATCGTTGGAGGAGTCGGCAGCGGCACGCGTTAGGCCGATCATGTAGATCCTGACCGTGACGCCGTCCTGGGCTGTAATCATCGCCTTGACCAGATTGTCGCCCACGTCCAGGCTCTGCGTCGCCTCACCGGTATGGCTGGTGCTGGCAGCGCCAACGAAGACCAGCGTGGCGCCGTTGTGATTCATGACCGCCTTCGCGGTTACCGATTGGACGGTGTTGGCCACTCGGGCCTCGTACTGCCCCGTGCCTGGGTCGAAGGTCGGCCCAAGCAGTATCTCTGCCCCTTTGTCGTCCAACAGCGTCAGTGAGTTGAGAGTGGCGTCGGTTGATGCCGCCCGCGTGACCGTCACCATGTAGATCATCGTGGCGTCGCCGTCTTCGGCAATGACCATCGCTTTAATCAGGTTCTCGCCAACGGCCAGATCTACCGTCGTGGTGTCCGCTGTAACGGCGCCGTCTGCCTCGATGATCGACACCGCGGCTCCGCGGTGGTTCTTCGTGGCCGTGAGGGTGACCGACGCGACATAATGGTCCACCGATGCCGCGTAGACCGTGGTCGCAGGATCGAAGACCGGCCTCAGTGGTACCGTCGCGCCGCTCTGGTTTTCCAGCTCGAGCCCGCTGAGGGTGGCGTCATCCGCGTTTTCGGATGGGGCCCGCGCCACCGTCAGGTCGTAGATTTTCACCGTGGTGGCGTCTTCCGCATTGACCACAACCTTGATGGAATTGTCGCCCACCTGGAGGTTCAGAGTCCGGGTATCCAGAGCATGGTCGCCGTCTTCGCCAAAGATGAGGACCGCTGCATTCGGATCGGTACTGATCGCCACCACCACCACGGAACCAACCCCGTTGGCGACCTCCGCCGTGTAGTCAGTCGAGTTGGGATCGAATGTTTCCGGCGCAAGGCCGACGGAGGCGCCTTGTTCGGCCTCCAGCGTCAGTGAGCTGAGAGTAGCGTCGGTTGCGGCCCGACGCCGCAGGATAATGTATATCTTTGATGAGACGCCGTCTGTGGCCGTCACCACGACCTTGATTCGGTTGTAACCCACTTCCAGGTCTCGCGTCGCCTGGCCGGCAGTACCGGTGGCGTCTCCGTCAAAGAAAAGTATCGTCGCTCCAATCTGAGCGGTCACGGCGGTTGCGGTCACGGTTGCCAAGCCGTTTCCCACGGACGCCTCGTAAAGTCCTAATTCAGGATCGAATGATTGGTAGAGGAGAACCTGCCTACCCAGGTCATCGACCACCGTGAAAGAGCTCAGCGTGGCATCACTGGCGCTGCCCTCCACTGCTCGAGTCACGTAAATGGTGTAGATCCTTGCGGTGGTCCCATCCTGGGCCGTCACCATAACCTTGACAAAGTTGTCGCCAGGAGACAGGTCCACCGCGGACGTGTCGGCCGCGTCCGTGCCACCGGCGGTGTTGATCAACACCGCCGCTCCGGCGTGGTTCTTGGTCGCCGCGACGGTTGCGGACTCCATTTCGCTGGCCACCGACGCGGTGTAGTCGCTGACCGTCGGGTCGAAGGTCGCCGGGACCAGGTCAACGGCCGCGCCGTTGGTGTCAACCAGGGATAGGGCGCTCAGCGTAGCGTCATGTGACCCGGTCCGGGTCACGTTGACCATGTAGATCTTGGTCCGGTTGCCGTCTTCGGATGTCACCATTGCCTTGACCAGGTTATCCCCCACTGTCAGATCGTAGTCCGCCTGGCCTGTGACGCTGTCGTCGGCTGCGCCCACAAAGGCCACCGCCGCTCCGCCGCTGCTCTTGGTGGCGACCGCGGTCAGCGAATCGATGTCGCTGGTCACAGTCCCGCTGTACACGAAGGAATACTTAGAAACTATCTCAAAACCTGAGGTGCCGTTGTCGGCGGTACCAGAGGAGTGCGCGGGCCAATTGGATCAGGCCTATATAGTTGGACACCTTCTTGTCGTAGCGCACCAGGATCGCCCGGCACTTGGATAACCAGGCCAAGGTGCGCTCCACCACCCACCTCCGGGCGGGATAGCGTTTCACGCCCTTGGCGTCCAGCCTCTCCTCTCCTATGCGCCTGATGTGTCCCTGGTACCCGTGAGTTGCTACGGCCTCGTGGCCGGTTGGATTGTCGTACCCCTTGTCCAAGCACAGATGCTGAACCCCGGTGTCAGGCCGCTCAACCACTATGCTATCCCCACTATGCTATCCCCACTATGCTATCCCCACTATGCTATCCCCACTATGCTATCCCCACTATGCTATCCCCACTATGCTATCCAAGGTAATGGCCAGCAGCTTGGTGTCGTGGATATTGGCTCCGGCCACCACTACGCCCAGCGGCCCTCCCCCAGCGTCAACCAGGATGCTGCGCTTGCTGCCTGCCTTGCCCCGGTCCGTGGGGTTGCGGCCAACTGAGTCCCCCCAAAACGCGCTTTGCCCATGGCGCAATCGGCAGCTTGCCATTCCCACTCCACACCGCCTAACTCCTCACACTCCTCCACCAGCACCGCCCAGATGCGTTCCAGCACTCCCAACTCCACCCAGCGCTGGAAGGTCCGATGAATGGTGCTGTCGTCTCCCAGTTCCCTGGGTAGACGGTTCCACTGGCAACCGGAGCGCATACGGAAGATGATGCCATCCAGTATGCGCCTCGGGTCTGCACGCCTTCGTCCCGTGGATTTGGCCGGATCCATCTCCGCTATGACCGGTTGAATCCGCTCCCAGAGATCATCGGGGACCTCCCAGATAGCAGGCAGGCAATCGCTCTTTCCCATCATCCACCACCCCACTGGTTTCCCTTATCTTAACCTGGCCCCCACTGACACCTCATCTCTAAACCGGATCAGTTTTGAGATAGTTTCTTAGTGAAGGAGGGAGCAAGCGCAATCGCCGTGTTATTGCTGTCGGCCAGGGCGAGTGCGCTCAGCGTGGCGTCGGTGAGCGTCGTTTCGTCATTGTTGACGATGGTTCCGGTGGCAACGCCGGAACCCGCGATCGCCGCATTGGCCGACGGATCGCTCAAGGTGAGTTGGAATGTCTCATCGTCCTCGTCCACGCTATCGTTGCCGGTTGGGATGCTGACGGTCTGCGCGGTTTCACGCGCCGCGAAGGTGAGAGTGTGCCCGCTTGCCGCAGTGTAGTCCGCTCCGTCGCTGGCGTTGTCATCATCGGTGGCCGTCCCGTCGCTGGTGTCGTACTGCACCGTCACTGGGTCGGCGACCGGTTCGCTCAGCGTGACGGTAAATTCGACGTTGGAACCTTCTGTAGCACTGGCGTCCGCAACGCTCAGCGTGGGCACCCCGACGGAAGACGGCCCCCTGATGACGACCCGCACTGCCTTGGAAAAGAAGCAGGATGAGTACCCGCTCGTGCCGGTCCTTTTGTACAGCCATGCGTCCGCCAGGCGCCATCCCGGGTCGCTCTGAGGGTCCTCGGCATCCGTCTTGGTTCCGGTCATGGCCAGGGAGCCCGTGACCCGTTCGGCCCGCACGAAATAGGACGTATTGGCGGTCAGGGTGATGGACTGCCCGGCGGCCACACTGAACTCGGCATCGACCCAGGTGGATAACGCTGCCGGAGCGACCAGTGTGTGGAGCAGGCTCCCCGGATCACCGCTGCTATCCGCAAGGATGCTGACGCTGATTTCGGCGTCGTCGCTGACGCTGCGCAGGTTGGAGAGAGTGATACCGCCGATGGTTGCGGACTAGTTTCCGGTAGTGAACCCCTGCACGTATTCAAAATCGCGGTGGTTCAGGGCTATTTGAGAAGTGAGAGCTGGGTTCTGGTGGATGTTGCTGACCAGGATGTCATCGGCAGACGGATTCAAGGGGTGGCATGCACCTCATCAGAGTCGGGTCCGTCCCCCGCCTGGTTAGTGGCGATGACCCTGACGACGTATTCCGTCCCGTTGTCCAGGTCCGGGATGGTGTAGCCGGTGGCATCGGCGTCGTCCGTGGCGTGCTCGCCCCCGGTGCTGGCGGCGTCCTCGAACCTCTGGCTACCCGATTTCCATTGCACTTTGTACCCAGTGGCGACGGCGCTATTTCGCCACGATACTTCGATTTCCCCATTCCGGGGTTCCGCCTCCAGATCTTGCACTTCCGGCGGGGCCATCAGCCTGAACGTCACCCTGGCGATGGGATCGTCGGAGAATTTCCCCGTGTTTCTCAGGCTGGTGATGACTCCCTGCGGACTGGTTGCAGGATTCTCCCGGTCGAACTCCTAGCCATCCTCGGTACCGGCGTCCCAAGCGTAGAGATCCATGGAAATCTCGCGCTGCCACTCCCCGTTGGGGCGCAGGCTCAGCCCGCTCACGCCGGTGAACCAGTCCGGGACGGATTGACCTTCGAGGCGAGGGTGATCAGGGGGAATTCACTGGTGGTGGTAATTTCCAGTTTCTCCTCGACATCCGGGGGCATCCTTCTCTCCGGACTTTCGAAGAAACCCAGTGCGTCGCCGCTGTCAACTGTCCCGTTGATCTCATCCTCGAATTGGTCCACCCGGCCCTGTTCTGCGAGGCTCTCGAAGCCCGGGCTCGCGCTTTCGCCTACTTTCCAGTAGGACACACTCCCCTGGTGCATGACGCCAATCATTTTTCTGAAGTTGGCACTGGGGGGCACGTCGACCCCCGTGGCAAGCGCGTCGGCGGCAAACAGGCCGGTGAACGTGATTTCGTACCTGGCCGCCGCCGCGTCCTGGCTTTGGCCTTGGCTGGGCAACGCCATCAGCACAAATGAGACCAGTGTCAGCAGAACGGATAGCCCGACTGCGAATGCCCACCGGGCACCCGTGCGAACTTGACCATCGGAGATGAGTGCAATCTTCATGCCCACTGTTCCATCTCAAGCGTTCAAGTGTTTTCGTTGTCGTGACACAGTCTCTCGTCAGGAGTCCTCCAGCAAGAAATCGAGTTTTCCTGCTCTTTGCCGACAGTCGCCCCGACGAATCCGCAGATATACGACCACCGAGTACATCCGTCGCATCTTCCAGCGAATTGACTACAACTCTTTGGAGGGCGGCGGGTGTTACGATTTTGCAGCGCCACTCCCGGACGCTCACCCTCCGCATCGTCGATACAATCTTGCTACGTCGTTTACATGGTCTCCGTGACCCCTCGAGTTCCGGCTATGGGCTGCTGTTGAAAATCCAGGGTCGGGCTTGTTTGATGGCGAGGATGTTGTCGCTGGTGATCTTGAATTCGATCTCGATGGCGAACGGCTCGTCGTCTGCGGGGTCATAGAGCTCCTCGAAGTGGTCGTGGATCGTCTCCAGGTGCTCGGCGAGCTGTTGAAGTTGGTCGTCGCTCATGAGCAGCTGCCCGCTTGGCACCAGGTTGGATGAAGCCAGCACGAAGTAGTCGTTATCGGTGGACACCAGCAGTTCTTCGGGCTTGGAGTGGGCTTCGGGGTTGGTGACGAGGTCCTCGCCGACCTGAGTGTTGACGTAGTAGTAGTCGAGTTCATAGAAGGGGTCGAAGCTGACGGCGACGCCGTTGGCGAGTTCGTCGGTGTAGTTGGGGTGCACCAACACGCCCATGGCGGCTTTGGTGTGATCGACACGGTAGAACTCACGTTCGGTGAAGGCCCGGAAGTTCCACATGCTGGCGTAGACCTGCTTGAGGGACTTGTCGATGCCGTCTTCTTCGGTCTCGTCGGGTTTCTGAGTTTTGGAGTCATAGAGTCCCGCGCCGTTGAAACCGGGCAGGTCTTCGTTGTTGGTGCTGGAGCGGTACCGCAGTGACTGGCCGTCAGGGATCTCGGCGTGCATGTCGGTGAGCGCGTCGATAATCCACTGGGGAGTTTCGGCGTCTTTGATGTCGTCGCGCAGGTCGTCGAGCATCTCATCTTGCACATCGAAATCGTCCTGGAAGTCTTCGTCGGCCAGCATGTCGTCGATGTCGTCGTAGAGTTCGTTGGCCTTCATGAACTCGTCATAGAAGTAGAACGGGATCGCGAACCCGTCGGGCACCGTCCCGTCCGCGAAGCCCAGAGTGCCAAGCTCTGCGACGTTGGCGGCCTTGACCCCGAATGCGTCCGAGTCGTCGAAGTCGACGTCGCTCAGCGCGGTGATCGTCTCCACCGTCAGATCCCGTACAGGAGTCTGGGTTTCGGTGGGGCGCGAAGCCGCGTAGTGCGCATCGACTTCTGCCGGGGTGGCGGCGCGTATGCTCCATCCGGAATCGGTCACCTCGTAACGCACGTAGCCGTCTATGAGGTCGGTGATGTCGGCGTGGTTGGTGGCGTCCTGGACGTATGCGTTCGGGATCTCGTTTTGGATGGCGCGCAGGTTCACATGCGACAGCGGTGTCTGCTGCACGGTGGTGATGATGCCCGCGACTCGGGGCAATTCGTTGGGGAGCGTCTCATAGATAACGATGTCACGGGGGTGGGGACGTTCGTCGGGCGACTGAATCCGCAGCTGACCAAAGCCAACCCCGGGGTTCATGGACACGAAACTGGCCTCGGGGAAGACGTCATCGTCCAACAGGATGTCTATTCGCGACGCCTCATACAGCGACGCCTCGGGCTGGAGCTGCGGCAGCACGTCGTTGCCGAAATGGACGTACAGATCGTCGTCGAGGTGTGCCATGTTGGCGGCTATGAGCGTATAGAGCAGCTCCACTTCGCTGAATGACTTGTGCACCCCCATACCCAGGTTCAGGTAGTAGGCGCCGACACTGCCGTCGGGCGCGGCCCGCGACGGGTCATAGGTGATCAACCCCTCCACGTCAACTGATTCAAGACCCAATTCATGAAGCACAAGAACGTGATAGCTGTACGAGTGGTAGTCGAGAAAGTACAGGCCCGGAATATCGGTGTCCAAGTCCGTCACCAGTATTTTGACGCCAGACGCTGATTCGGTCCCTGTAAACTGATAGGGCCTGGTGTACGCCTTTCTCAAGAAGGCGTTGAGGTTAGGCACCGACACTGAGCCGTCGCGACGGTCGATGGCAGAGGCAGCGTTCACGGGGCTCGTGATGGACAGGTTCTCAAGCTCGGTGATGTCGTCGACACAGTCCCCGTCGACATCGGCAGGGTCCGCGACCAGGTATTTTTCTATGCGGTAGCGGTCCTGCGCCAGAGCCTCCGCGTTCTCGGCCAAAGTGGTCGTGCCGGCCTCACCCAGCACCACGGCGACCGGCATCTCCCACGTCTGGCCGTCCACATCGAAGCTCGCATACAGCACGAAATAGTCGTCGGTGGTGGACGAGACCACGATCGGGATCGCGTCCACTGCCACCTCGGTGGGCTCAGGCGAGTTCGCGCCCACCGTACAGCCGCTGCCGATAGTCCAGCCGGTTGGCTCCGGGGCGGCGGGCAAGTCGTGGCGGGCGAGATGGCCCTCCTCGATGCTGGCTACCAGCATCGAGGCGCCGTCAGACCACAGGCCCCACGGATTGTCGGTGGCAGTGGCGCTGAGGGTGTCGATGTCCTGGGCCGCGACGCGTGCGCCGCTGGCGAGGTCATAGGCGTAGACCTTGTCGTCGCGGCTGTCGGAGACCCACATGGTGGTGCCGTCCGACCAGATTCCCCTGGGGTGATTGTTGCCGGCCCCATTGAGCGAGACGATGCTTCTACCCACGGGCCGGACACCGTGAACGAGGCTATAGACGTAGAGCATGTCGTTTCCGTCGTCGGCCACCCACATGGTGTTGCCGTCTGACCAGATTCCCATGGGGCGACTGTTGCCAACCCTGGCGAGATTGTTGATGTCATTAGCCGCGTCGCGGGCGCCACTGGCGAGGTCATAAGCAAAGACCTTGTCGCGGCTCATGTCGGCGATCCACATGGTGGTGCCGTCAGACCAGATTCCCCGGGCGTGGGTGTTGTCCGCGTGGAGGGAGTCGATGTCGCGCGTCTCATCTCTGGCGCCGCTGGCGAGGTCATAGGCAAAGACCTTGTCAGCCACGCTGTCGGCCACCCACAGCGTGGTTCCGTCAGACCAGACTCCGCGGCTGGCGCTGTTGTCCGCATCCAATGAGACCGTCGTCCACGGCGGCGGGGGCACGTCGTGGCGGGCGAGATGACCCTGCGCGATGCTGGCTACCAGCATCGTGGCGCCGTCAGACCACAGGCCCCACGGGTTGTTGGTTGCGGTGTTCCCGAGGGTGTCGATGTCGCGGGCCTCTTCTCGGGCGCCGCTGGCGAGGTCATAGGCGTAGACCTTGTCGCCGCGACTGTCGGCGACCCACATGGTGATGCCGTCCGACCAGATGCCCCTGGAGTGCTCGTTGCCCGCGGCGCCAAGAGTGTCGATGTCGCGGGCCTCGTCGCGGTCGCCGCTGACGAGGTCATAAGCGTAGACCTTGTCGTCTTCGTCGTCGGCCACCCACATGATGGTGCCGTCCGACCAGATGCCCATGGAGCGGTTGTTGCCCGCGTTGTCGAGGGTGTCGATGTCGCCAGCCTCGTCGCGTGCGCCGCTGGCGAGGTCATAGGCGAAGACCTTGTCTTGTCTGCCGTCGGCAATCCACATGGTGATGCCGTCCGACCAGATGCCCCGGGAATGGGTGTTGTCCGCGTCGAGAGTGTCGATGTCCCTAGACGTGACGCGTGCGCCGCTGGCGAGGTTATAAGCGAAGACCTTGTCAGCCGCGCTGTCGGCCACCCACACCGTGGTGCCGTCAGACCAGACGCCGCGGCTGGCGCTGTTGGCCGCATCCAACAAGACCCTCGACCACGCCGACGCGGGCACGTCGTGGCGGGCGAGATGTCCCTGCGCGATGCTGGCTACCAGCATCGAGGCGCCATCAGACCACAGTCCCCACGGGTCGTCGGTGGATGTTCCGCTGAGGGTGTCGATGTCGCGGGCCTCGTAGCGGGCGCCGCTGGCGAGCTCGTAGGCGTAGACCTTGTCGTCCTCGTCGTCGGCGATCCACAGGGTGGTGCCGTCTGACCAGATTCCCCTGGGGTGATTGTTGCCCGCCGCGTCAAGAGAGTCGATGTCGCGGGTCTCGTCGCGTGCGCCGCTGGCGAGGTCATAGGCGTAGACCTTGTCGTCTTCGTCGTCGGCGATCCACATGCTGGTGCCGTCCGACCAGATTCCCATGGGGTGACTGTTATCTGCGTCGAGGGTGTCAATGTCGGCAGCAGCGTCGCGTGCGCCGCTGGCGAGGTCATAGGCGTAGACCTTGTCGTCTTCGTCGTCGGCGATCCACATGGTGGTGCCGTCCGACCAGATTCCCTGGGAATGGGTGTTGTCCGCGTCGAGGGTGTCGATGTCGCCGGCCGCATCGCGTGCGCCGCTGGCGAGGACATATGCGAAGACCTTGTCAGCCGCGCTGTCGACCACCCACACCGTGGTGCCGTCCGACCAGACGCCTCGGCTGGCACTGTTGGCCGCATCCAACGCGACCGTCGTCCACCCCGGCGCCGATTCGGCGCTCACTTCGGCGCTCCACGGTGACCTCTGCCTGTCGGGCGTGTTGACACGCGCCAACACCCTCACCTTATACGTATCCCCTGGAACAAGACCCGTCACCGTGTGGCTGGTGGACGTCGGATAGGCGTTCCAATCGAGGTTGCCGTAGCGCCTGTAGTTCTCTCCTTGAGGAGCCCACTTCACCCTGTAGTCCTGAGGGTCTCCAGGGTGGGCATCCCAGGAGATTGCCAGGGATCCGGCGGATTCACCCGGTCCAACGATAAGCCCCGTTACTGCCTGTTCCCACGGCGGGGTCTGGGCATTCACGCGCGGCGACCCCGCATGGATGCCGGCCACCAGCATTGCGGACAGCGCCATCAGCACGGCAATGGACGCCAAACGCATTGCCTTCAGACTATTCATTTGACACTCCTACATCCACTGATGCCACAGGGCCAGTTTTTGTTCCCGGACTTCCGATCGCCGCTCACCCATCCCGATAGCGGAATCAAGCTTGCAAAACCCAATTGCCATACCGATTCTTCCGCGGCATCGGCGACTGGGTCGGTGTAGATGATGTGTCCCTCGTACTTCGACACCATCCACGCGCCGGAGGTGACGAACAGGTAGTGCTCGTCGCCACCAGGCTTCCATACCGGAAGGCCTTCCGCTTCCTTGCCCTGACAGGGCTGGTGGCACTGTGCGCGTTGCACAAATCTTCCATCTTTTCAAAAGCTACCAAAATGGACGTGACTTAGGTGTGATGTTTAAGATTTCAGTATGATATTCACGTAGTGTTTATGTGTTGTAATCGCTACAACAGCGATATGCACCCTTGGATGGAAAAGCAGAGGGGTAGCGGTTGGCGATGAGCGAAGCGGACGGTCTGAGGCGAGAGAATGAGTCGCTGGGAGAGCGGCTCACCAAGCTCAGCGAGGCCAGCCTGCTGGTCAACGACAGCCTCGACTTCCCCACCGTCCTGCAGGAGGTGGTGAGAAACGCCTGTTATCTGACGGGCGCCAAGTACGGCGTTATGTCCCTCCTGGACGAATCGGGAGAGCCGGAGGACTTTGTCTTCCACGGCCTCACATCCGAGGAACATCAGCTACTGCTCGACCTGCCCGATAGGGGGTGGGCAAAGATGTGTCGTCTGGACTCGAAGAATGTCATCGGTTTGCCGTGAGGTAGATGCAAGGAGGCAGTTCCAGATTGCCTGACAAAGAGAGGTCGAGGAGTTCCTGCGATTCACTTGATCTTTGGACAGTTGGCACACCTTAAGAAGGTCTTAAGTGAGTCCGAACATGCTCAAACTGTCATGGTTCCTCAACATCGTCGCCGCGTTTCCCGTTGTCGTCTTCATCCGTCCCTGCACTATTCGGCATCCACGGCGTGTCCTTCCTGGCGGAGCAGGTATGTGCTGGAGACCTCGCCCCGTACGGCCCTTGCGATCCTCTCATCCACTTCCGCCCTGGTGATGGTGCCTCCGTTCCAGTGGATTGCCGGGCCATGCGCCACAAACCCGTCGGGGTCCTGGTCATCCTCCAGTACCACATAGTCGAACTGCACCTTGTTGCCGCCGACCACCCGCGCATACGCGGCATGATGTGCATCGGTTACACCCGGAGTACCAAAGCGCATCTCGTAGGTGGGCGTGCCGTCCTCCGTGATGTCCCTGACGTCCCTGTCGAAGGTCACCTCGATCGTTATGGTCTCGCTGGTCGCATAGCTCGTGCCGACCGCAGGCGTCGAGACCACGCTGGCACCGGTGACGTGAGCCGGCACGTGAATCTTGTGGCGGGCCCGGATGCCGACCCTGTCGTGGCTCAGGTCGGCGTCCACCTCGCCCGCACCGTTCGTGATCGTGCCGCCGTTGAGATGCAGCTTGTCGACCTTGACCCAGATGCTGTCCTTGTCGAAGTCGAGCGCCCTCACCGTGTACGAGAAGACCAGGGCCGTGGCTGTGCTGGCCTCGTCGTCGTAGCTGGCTCGTCGGTTGCGCTGGAACAGGTCGCCCTCGTCGTTCAGAGCGTCGATGCGGAAGAGCAGGAAGGGGATTGCCGGTGACCAGGACGGCCTCCGAGAACGTCACCGTTATGCGGATCTCATCGCCCGTCGCGTACTCGTTGTCGCTCCCGGGGTTGGAGCTGATTGAGACGTCCTCGTTCGTCGGAACCACCGTACTCCCTACTTGGAAGACGTTGGACAGTGCCAGGTAGCGGGCCCTCCCGGAGACATACAGCACATCGCTGCCGAGGGTGTTGGAGGTGATCGCTATGGAGGTCGCGGTGCACTCCGAGGTCCCATTGTTGTCCGGGTCGCCTCCACCCAGGGGCAGGTCCGTCGTCGTGCCGTCGTCGGCAGTTCCGGTGCAGAGCAACTGGCGCGCCGAGGAACTGTTTCCCGTTATCAGGTCTCCCGCCACTCCTCTGTCGTTGTTCTTGTTGCTCCATGTTCCGTCGTAGAAGTCGCCGTAGTCGTCGGCGACCCTTTCCCCGTTCAGCCAGTAGATGGGGACCCCGCCGCTCCCCGTCGTGCCGGTGTTGGTTCGCACGTTCACCGCAGCGGTGGAGCCCAGCACCTGGAAGTCGTCGGCATAGTCTTGAACGGCCATGTGCCCCCGGGTCCGGACCTGTTCCTGCACGTAGTCGTTGTAATCGGCGACGTCCGTCGAGATCGAGTCGGGCTTGAGCGGGCTCTTGGTCTTGGCCAGCAGGCGGAACCCGTCGCCCGGACCCAGCCCCGCGGGTATCAGCGCCCAGTTGCCGGGAACTACAGTCGGCGGGTCGGAGGCTGACTCCGTGTCGTCGTCGCTGACCGTGATTCCAACTCCGGACGCCGTCTCGGAGCCATAGTCGCCGCCCGACATAGCGTGCGAGACCGTCGCCTCGTCGTCGTCGGCATCGGCGTCTTGCGCCGCACTCACCGTCACCGTCTTCGCGGTGTTCCAGTCCCCGGTCGAAAAGCTCAGCGACGACGGGCTCATCGTCACGTCCGCATCCCCGCTCACCGAAGGAGTCACGGTCGCCGTAGGCTCAGACTCCAGCACCACCGTGTAGGTGGCCGTCCCTCCCTCTGGAACCGTCAGAGTTGTCGCTGATACCGCCAACCCTCGCTCGTCGTCGTCCACGATGGTGGCCGTCGTGCCGGTCACGCTCAGGTCGGTCGCCGTGGTGGTGCCCGTGACCGACAGGGTCTCGTCATCCTCGTCCTCGTCGTAGTCCGTCGGCGTCAGCGTGAATGTCGCCGTCCCAGAGGTCTCGCCGGAGTCGATGGTCAGCGTCAGGTCGTCGACCGTGGTGTAGTCGGTCCCCTCCACGGTGGTGTCGCCGGACGCTCCCACCGCCACGGTAACCGTCGTGTCAGTGGTCCTGGACGTTCCGTTCAGCGTGTCTGTCACCGTGATCGACTTCGCACCGGCGTCCTCGTACACCGAGCCCATGCTCACCGACAGCGCCACCTCAGCGAGACCGCCACGAGGCACGGTGCCGCAAACGGCATCATTGTTCCGGCAGTCCAAGGTGCTATCACCAGAACCTCCATCGGGGCCCAGGGGTCAGGCAGGCCCGGGCACGGTGACGGTGGGGTCGTTACGCAGCCGGCGTCCGTCCGCTGCGCACACCGCACCCGTTTGATCGCAGCCTCCCGCTGAGTTCAACGAGACGGTAACGGCATCGTTGGAGTCCGGCTGAACAGAGATCATCCAGATCGATAACGTGGAGTGTGGCCGCTGTTCGACGTCGGAAACTGAACCGTTGGTGACATCCAGCGAATGTTCCTGCAGCAATTCGGACGTGATGTCCATGGCCTCAGGAAATATGAGCTCCACAGTGAAGGCCTCGCTGCCGTCGTGCCTCTCGGGTATCGACGAGAAATGCGCTGTGGGCGGCGCCAGCGGCCTGTCGGAGAGCGGCTGAGGGGCGACTGCAGTGGTGATGCTCACCTCCAGCTCTTCGCCCAAAAGCCAGCCGGCCACGTTCAGCGGCCACCAGTAGCGGCCCTCGCCTCTCATCGCAGGAACCTTGCTGGCCCCGGCCGCGAAATCTTCGTACCCCGAAAGAACCTCTTCGCCGCCGTGGAGAGAGATGGTGCGCGTCCAATGCAGGGTGAATTTGTCCGGCAACGGGTGCGACGTGGACAGGTACAGCCCGCGGGCGAAATACATGACAGCGAGCACCCCGTACCGGTCGCCGTCGAGCTCGAAGTTCCGGTTCCCCAGGGCCGAGCGCGAATGGGTCCAGGTCGTATAGCCCATGCCATTTGGCGCCGTCGAGTCTATGATGCCGACGGTCATCGGGCTCGACCACAGCAGCACCCGCTCACTCAGCTTGACTCGGTAGGTGCCAGTAACGTCGTCGGCATCGACCCATCCCGGAATTGCGCGCACCCCGACGTAATAGGTGCCCGATTCGGACGGGTCGAAGTGGTGCACGCCGCTGTAACTGAACTTGGCTCCTTCAACGAGATTGCCCTCAGAGTCGAACAGGCCGTACACGTGGCCGTACCTGAGTGTGCCCTTACCCTGCGAGAACCCAGCGAGGCTCACCCCGTACCTGCGGCCCGATTCGGCCTCGAATCTGAACCAGTCGTAGTCGCCGACGACCTCGAGTTCGGCTCGCACTGCCGCACCACCAGCGACGAGCTCACCCGTGGTGTCCGTGAACGACGAGAAATCGTCCTCGGAATTGTCGGCATGAGCCACAGCCACCTTGTAGGTACCCGTGGCACCGAACTCGTAGAATCCACCGTCGTTGCGGTAGGCGGCCGCCGCGATGAAGAAGGTGGCCGTCTCGGTCGGGGTAAACGCAATGCTGGGCTCGACGCCCTCGCCGCCGGGGCTGCCATCGGACACCGCAGCACCGTCAGCATCATAAATGCCCGGAAGGATTGGGGCGGCGAGAGTGCCCGATTCGCTGGGGCCCCCCAGTACCTCGATCCAGTATTCCTGACCGACGGTCAGTTCGACGGCGAACCAGTCGATGTCTCCAGCGGTCTCGATGCTGCCGGTAGCGCTGCCAGCGCCGTCCTCATCAAGTGCGATGGTTCCCTCGGTGCTGCTGTCGGCCGAATAATCGTCGGCCACCTCGACCGTGGTTGAGGCCTCGCTGACGGCGTAGCTGAGTTCATAGTCGTTGGTGCCGTACGCTACGGCCACCACCCTGAAGAAGTAGGAACCAGAGGCGAGCGTTTCATAGATGTTGTCGTCCTCGACGCCCTGGTTGACGCTCTCCTGAATGACGTTGCCCGAATCGTCTTCGATGAACAGGTTGGCGTCGACGTCAAGGCTGCTGAGTTCAACGGCGACATCCTTGGGCTCAGTCAGCGAAAAGCCGAAGTAGTCTTCGGTGTCATCACTGCGGTCAACTTGGCCTGTTAGCGATTCGGTGCCGCTGAGTTCGGTGATGTCGCCGAGGCTCTCGTCGTCGGCACGGTCATCGACAGGAATGGGGTCTGGATCTGGGGCGGCGCCGCCGCTCACCTCGGCGCTCCAAGGTGACCTCTGTTTGTCGGGAGTGTTGACACGCGCCAACACCCTGACCTTGTACGTCTCCCCTGGTTCCAGGCCCGTCACCGTGTGGCTGGTGGACGTCGGATAGGCGTTCCAGTCTAGGTTGCCGTAGGGCCTGTAATCCTCTCCCTGAGGAGCCCACTTCACCCGGTAGTCCTGCGGGTCTCCCGGGTGAGCATCCCAGGAGATCGCCAGGGATCCGGCGGAGGCGTCCGGTCCAACGGTAAGGCCCGTCACGGCCTGCTCCCACGGCGACGGATCGGGATCAGGCGCCGCGTCGCCGGTCACCTCGGCGCTCCACGGTGACCTCTGTTTCTCTGGAGTGTTGGTACGCGCCAACACCCTGACCTTGTAGGTCTCCCCTGGATCCAGGCCCGTCACCGTGTGGCTGGTGGACGCCGGATAGGCGTTCCAATCGAGGTTGCCGTAGGGCCTGTAGTCCTCATCCTGAGGAGCCCACTTCACCCGGTAGTCCTGCGGGTCTCCGGGGTGGGCATCCCAGGAGATCGCCAGGGATCCAGCGGAGTCACTAGGTTCAACGGTTAGCCCCGTTACCGCCTGTTCCCACGGCGGGGTCTGGGCGTGCACGTGCACGGCTCCCGCGGCAATCCCGATCGCCAGCATTCCGGTCAGCGTCATCAGCACGGCAGTGCGCGCCCAATGCCTTACCTTCAGGCCATTCATTTAGCACTCCTCCACCCGCCGATGTCGCAGGGTCCGCTTTTGCTTCCGTGCTGCCATTGATGCTCTGCTCTGTCGTATATGGGGATGACCAATAGCTGTCTCGATTCTTCCGCCGCATCAGAGACCCCGCGGCAGCCATCCCGCGGCCCCGGAGATGGGCTAGACCCAGACGATTTGTCCCTTGTTCTTTGGCCCCCTCCGCGCGTCGCTAGCGGCCAGCAGGTAGCGCCCAATCCTCCAGGATTCCATACTGGAGTGTCTCCCGCCTTTTCCCTGACCAGTTCCATGCAGGTGGAACTGTGCGAGATATACAAGGCATCCATCGTCTAAAAGGCTACCAAATTTGACATAACTTAGGTATGATTTAGTAATCTTAATAATAATGTTGTTGTGTTGTTATTATGATTAACTTATTACAATTGCCCGAGTGTTCCATGTATAGAAAGTACAGAGAGGCAGAGCATGGCGTTGAGCGAAGCGGACGATCTGAGGCGAGAGAATGCGTCGCTGAGAGAGCGGCTCACCAGGCTCAGCGAGGCCAGCCTGCTGGTCAACGACAACCTTGATTTCCCCACCGTCCTGGAGGAGGTGGTGAGAAACGCCTGCTCCCTGACGGACGCCAAGTACGGCGGCATGTCCCTCCTTAACGAATCCGGGGAGCCGGAGGACTTCGTCTCCCACGGCCTCACGTCCGAGGAACATCAGCTGTTGCTGGACCTGCCCGACAGGGTGTGGTCGGAGTTCATCAACCACTTCACCAACATCCACGAACCCCTTAGGATCCGGAACTTGGGCGAATACATAGAGTCCCTGGGCCTCTCCAGCCCCATGCACCTGACCTCCTTCGTAGGCACTCCCGTGCGACATCGGGGCGCGCACCTCGGGACCTTCTATCTGGCCAACAAGGAGGGCGCCGAGGAGTTCACCAGCGAGGACGAGGAGGTGCTGGTGCTTTTTGCCACCCAGGCGGCGTCGGCCATCGTCAACGCCCGCAGGTACCGGGACGAGCAGCGGGCCAGGGCCTACTGGGAGACCCTGATCGACACCTCTCCGGTGGGTGTGGTGGTCTTCGACGGGGGTACAGGTAATGTGCTGTCCATCAACCGGGAGGCGAGAAGGATCGTCAGCGTCCTCAACGAGCCCGACGGCACCGCGGAAGACCTCCTGGATGTCATGACCTTCCGGAGGGCCGACGGACACGAGGTGTCCCTGAAGGAGTTGCCCTTGGCCCAGGTGCTGCGGGCCAAATCCGAGACGGTGCGCGCCGAGGAGATGGTGCTGAGCCATCCCGGCGGCCGCTCAATCACCACCCTCGTCAACAGTACGCCGATGTACTCGGAGGACGGGGAGCTGGAGTCAATTATCGTGATTGTCCAGGACATGTCACCCATGGCGGAGCTGGAGCGGCTGCGGTCCGAGTTCCTGGGTAATGTGAGCCATGAGCTCCGGACTCCGCTGACCTCCATCAGAGGTTCGGCGACAACTCTCCTGGACGACGGGGCCTCCCTGCACCCCGCCGAGATGCGGTAGTTCTTCAGGATCATTGTCGAGCAGGCCGACCGCATGCGCGTGCTGATAAGCGACCTGCTGGACGTGGCCCGCATCGAGACGGGCACTCTGCCGGTGGAGCCGGCACCGGCGGACGTGGCTGACCTTGTCGACGAGGCAATGAGCGCTTTCGTCAGCGGTGGGGGCAGAAACGACGTTCTCATAGACCTGGCCGACGGGCTGCCCCTGGTGATGGCCGACCGCCAGCGCACCCTACAGGTGCTGGGCAACCTCCTGTCCAATGCGGCCAGGTATTCGCCTGAGTCGACTCCCATAGTGGTCTCCGCAGAGCAACGGGACCTCCACGTCGCCGTCTCTGTCTCCGACCGGGGAAGAGGCGTGCCCGACGATCAGCTGCCTTACCTGTTCCGGAAGTACTTCCGGTCGGATCACCCGGACCAGGAAAGCGGTCTATCGGGGTCGGGCCTGGGACTGGCCATCTCCAAGGGGATCGTGGAGGCGCACGGCGGGCGCATATGGGTGGACAGCGAGGGTCCGGGTGAGGGCACCCGCTTCACCTTCACGATCCCGGTGGTGGAGGAGACCGGGAGCGGACTTGCGATTGGCCCCCACCGGCCGTCCTCGGGCTCGAGGCGGACTGGCAGGGAGCAGCTGCGCATCCTGGCCATTGATGACGACCCCCAGGCCCTGCGCTACATCAGGAGCGCCCTCACAAAGGAGGGCTATGCGCCAATCCTGACGGGCGACCCGGCGGAGGTGCCCGGACTCGTTGAGGAGAATGCTCCCCACCTGGTCCTGATGGACCTGAGGCTTCCCGGCATTGACGGCATCGAGCTGATGCGCGACATCACCAGAACGGCCGACGTGCCGGTGATATTCGTGTCGGCCTACGGCCAGGAGGAGCACGTGACGAGGGCCTTCAACATGGGTGCGTCGGACTACATAGTCAAGCCCTTCTCGCCCTCGGAGTTAGCGGCACGGATACGGGCGGCCCTGCGCAAGGGAACCTCGGGCTGGACCGGGCCTGCAGAGCCGTTCGTACTGGGAGACCTGGTGGTCCACTACGCCCAGCGCCGGGTCACGGTCGCCGGCCAGCCGATGGAGTTGACGCCCATCGAGTTCCGGCTGGTATTCGAGCTCTCGGTGAATGCGGGGCGCGTGGTGAGCCACGACGAACTGTTCCGGCGCATCTGGGGGCCGGCTCAATCAGTCGAGGCACACTCGCTGCGCTCCTTCGTCAGGAAGCTTCGCATCAAGCTCGGCGACGACGCCAAGAACCCCAGGTATATTCTCACCCACGCCGGCATGGGTTACCGCATGCCCGACCCCAGGGAGTCCGACGGAGCATGAGCCGCCTCCCGCATCGGGCGACGTGCCCGAGGACCATAGCTAACGTCAGGCCGGAGCAAGGGTTTTCGAGACACCGGCCGGTGAATTCTTTCCAGACGGAAACGCAGGTACCGACTGGTGTTGGGCAACTAGCCTTGGCCCCAGCGCCGGTCAGGAGGTCAACATCAGCCACTTTGGTGCGGTGCTCCCTATGGAAGCGTCAGTAATAGCGCCCGGGTTCCCTCCGGGGAACAGCCTCCATCTCACCTCCGGTGGTCATGGCCCTCGCACAAGATCCCTTATGGTTAGTCGGCCCTCAGACGTCAGAAGCTCCTTGGTCCCTTTGGAAGGCACTCTCTGCTATGTTCATCTAAGAATCCTCTGAACAAGGCGGTTTTGGTCTTAGCGGTGTATGGCCGAGTTGCATAACGGAGTGGGAACTGCGGCCTGGTGCTTGCCAGCCGGCGCTCGGCCCCTTGGGTTTCCTCTCCGACTGTGCTGCTGGAGGCTTGACGGGCCCCTGAGACCGGCTTTGTCCCGCAGCAATTGCGCACTACGCCGCCAGTTGGCCCTCCGCCGTCAGCAGATTGCCCAGCCCGAACAACAAGGCCAGCCGCTCCATGTTCTTCCCCAGTCCCCGGTAGCGAACCTTGCCGTAACCGAACAACCCCTTCAGCCTCAGGAATGGATGCTCCACCTTGGCCCTCACCGACGCTTTCGACCTCTCCGCCTGCGCCTCCTCGCCCCCAGGCTCCAGCCTCCGCCGACTCCCCGGACGCATCGCCACCCGCCATTCCACCTCAAGACCCAGGTTCTCCTTCCGCTTGTCGACTCCCTGATACCCGGCGTCGCCCCACACCACCCTCTCGCCCCCGTGCGGCAGTTTTCGCGTCTGCGTAACATCGTGAGCGTTGGCCGCCGTGGCCGTCATGCTGTGGACTATGCCCGTACCTGAGTCCACCCCAATATGCGCCTTCATCCCGAAATGCCACTGGTTCCCCTTCTTGGTCTGATGCATCTCCGGGTCCCGCTCCCCGGTACTGTTCTTGGTGGAGGACGGCGCCTCTATGATGGTCGCGTCCACGATGGTACCCTCCCTGAGCCTCAGTCCCTGGGACTCCAGGTGGGCGTTGATCTCCGCCAAGAGACCCTGCCCCAGTTGGTGCTTCTCCATGAGATGACGGAAATTCAGGATGGTGGTCTCGTCGGGCAGGGGACCCGAGAGCTTCAGCCCTGTGAACCGCCGCACCGGGTCTGACTCATAGAGCAAATCCTCCATGCCCGGGTCGCTGAGATTGTAGAAGAGTTGGACGCAGTGGACCCTCAGCATGACGGACAGCGGGTAGGGCTGTATCCCCCTTCCGGCCTTGGGGTAGAAGGGGAGGATGCGCTCCTCCAGCAACTGCCAGGGAATCAGAGCGTCCATTCGCTCCAGGAACAGCTCCCGGCGGGTCTTGCGCTTCTTGCCCTGGTATTCCAGGTCAGCAAAGGTCGGCTGGTCCATACGCCTTCACTCCCTCAACAAACACCGGCTGGTTCTACATAACTATCCCACATCTCGCCCGACTTGTTCAGACGACTCCTAACTCCCGATATTCTCCAATCCGCGGGGCGCTATCTGGAACGGTGGCGCGAGGTTTGGAATTGGCACCTCGATGACAACCGGGCGATTGGCTCCCAGGGCGTCCCGGAGAGCGCCCCCCAGGCCCTCGTGGCTGTCCAACCTGACGCCTACAGCACCGTATACCTCGGCCAGTTGGGCGAAGTCAGGGTTGTGGAGCCGGGTGCCGATGACCCTGCCTCCGAAACGCTGTTGCTGGTCGTTATGCGACGCCCCCAGCATCTCGTTGTTGAACACCAGGGTCACCACATTTATACCTTCCTGGACAGCGGTGGCCAGTTCACTGGAGGCGTACCCGAACCCGCCATCCCCCGTTGTGGCAACGACTTGCCTGCCGGGGTTGCCGACCTTGGCTCCCAGGGCCGTGGGGAAGGCATACCCCAGGGTGGCGAAGTAGGAGGAGGTGAGGTAGGAACGAGGGGCCAGCACCGGGTAGGCCAGATGACTCCAATAACCAATGTCAGTGGTCCCGGCGACCATTATTGCGTCGTCGTCCAGTTCGTGGCGTATCGTCTCGATGATCTCCACCTGGAGAGGAGCCATCTCCCGGATTTCCTGATCGGCCTGCTGACGAATGGCCGTGGTCTCGGTCTCGGTCCACTGGCTGGCCCGTGTCCTGCCTCCCAATTCCGCCAGCAACGCCTGTACCCCCAGGCGGGCATCGGCGGCGATTCCCACTGTGGCGGGGATATTGCGGCCAAGCTCCTCGGGGTCGGCGTCGATCTGGACAACCTTCTGGTGAGGCTGGATTCCCCACGGCACGTTGGGCGTGAACATCATCCGACTGCCGACGGCCAGAATGACGTCGGCCTGCGGGAGGGCGATATGGCCTGGTCCGTGGGCGTAGTAGAAACTGCCCAAGGACAGCGGACTGTCTTCAGGGATTGCGCCCTTACCCTCTGGCGTTGTTATCACCGGGGCGTTCAGGGCTTTGGCTAGCTCCATAAGCTCGGAAGAGATGGCAGCGTCTCTAGTGCCCCCGCCTGCCCAGATCAAGGGACGGCTAGCCCCAGCAAGCAACTGGGCTGCCTCTCTAATCAACGCGGGTTCGGGCTGCTGCTTGCCTGGACCTTCGGGTTCTGGGAGTTCGGTTTCATCAGTCATTGGGAGAACGTCCCAGGGGATCTCTATCTCCACCGGCCTGGGCCGACCAGAGGACATCTCGCGGAAAGCGTTCCGGACCATTCCCGGGATTTCATTCACCTTGTCTGACCGTCCACACCACTTGGTCAGGTGTTTGAAGACGTCCAGTTGCTCGCCGATCTCGTGGAGCGCGCCACGGTTCTGGCCGAGGTTATAGCTCTCTATCTGTCCCGACACCAGCAGCACCGGGGATGATGTGGCATAGGCGGTGCCGAGTCCCGCTGTTGCGTTGAGAGCCCCAGGGCCGGGCACCACCAGCGCAACACCGGGCTTGCCGGTGGTCCGGGCGTAGCCATCTGCCATGTAGGTGGTCGCCTGCTCGTGCCGGGTCAGGACCATGCGGATGCCGGGCTCGTCGTAAAGGGCGTCGAATGCGTCCATAATCTGTACGCCGGGAAGCCCGAACACCACCTCGACGCCGTGCCTGGCCAAGGAACGCACAAGGGCCTGTGCTCCGCTCATCACGGGCATTTCTCACCTCCCATCGTGCTGCTCTTTTGGATACCCGAGGATTTTACCACCGCCTTCTCGCGTCCACCGAATGAGAAAAATAGATACATAGATAACTTTGGCGAGGGGAGGGCTGGTTTCAAGCAGCCGGACCACCCAGGGGCACGAACACTTCTCTGGTCCGGCATCGGTGCTCGCGAACGTTAACAGTGACGATGGTGTACCTACCAAGGAAGTCATACTCGTCACTGAGCCCCTCGAAGATGTGCCTAGCGGTGTAGCGCTGCTTTCCGGGAAGCTAGAGATCCTCTCCGAAGATGCGGTCGATAGCCCCGGTTTCACTGCCGTCGTGGCGACGGCCCCAAGTGCGAACCTGCGTCCACCAGGATAGTCTCACCGGTAACGTGTTCCGCACCCTCCAGTAGCCACACCACCGGGTCTGCCACAGTCTCGGTGGTGCCCGCTGACTTCAGCGGGGCAGACTCTGCGTACCGGTCTATGAATGCTTCGTAGCCGTCGCCGAGGCCATCACGCCACCACCGCGTCTGCATCACGCCCGGACACACCGCGTTGACCCGTATTTCAGGCGCGAGAGCGCGCGCCAGCGAGTACGTCATCACGTTCAGTGCCGCCTTGGACGCAGCGTAGGCGATGGAACTGCCCGAACCGCTGAACCCGGAGCCGGACGACACGTTGACGATGGCTCCTTTGCCTTGTTCCTGCATGGTCGGCGTAACCGCCCGCGCCATCTGGAAAGCGCCCACCACGTTGACATCGAGGACGCGCCGGAAGTCCTCCGAAGCCAACCCCTCGAGGTTGTGGTGCGGCACGATTACCGACGTGGCGGCGTTGTTCACCAGCCCGTCAATGCGGCCCCACTGGTCCAGCGCGGCCGCTGCCATCCGTCGGCAGTCCTCATCCACCGACACGTCGGCCTGGCACAGGATGGCCTCGCCGCCCGCCGCGCGGCACGCCTCCGCCGATGCTTTGGCCTCAGCCTCGCTCCTCGTGTAGTTGATCACTACACGGCCGCCTTTTGCAGCGAGTTGCCGAGCCACCTCCGCTCCCAACCCTGTCGCTGAACCCGTGATTATGAACGCGCCACCTTGAATTTCCATTTTCGTTCCCCGGCTGTATTAGCAATCTGCAGATTATAACGGACGTCCCGTCACCGTCCACGGCTGTAAACGGCGGAGCTGTCAATGGCGCCGAGAGGACGGACCACATGACAAGGGAGTACGAACCGGTGACTCCGCAGTACACAAGGATTGTGCCTATCGTGAGATTCAAGCAGCAGCCGCAAGGTTCGCCGGGTTCAGGCCTTGCCTTCAAAGGGATAGGCGCACCTTGACCCAGGCGCGGAATAGTCAAGTCTGTTCGAGTCCATTGAATCGAAATAGCACCGACCCTGGCCGACTAGTGCGGGATTCAGGGTCGCGGCACACCGTTATTCACAACCAGCAGTTCCGCCAATTCCCGCAGGTCGTCCATCTCGTCCAGGGCATCGATGGCCGCGATGATCTGATCCCGGCGATTTCCGGATATGACAGGCGCGGCTAATTCCTCGAACTTATCCTTCATCTCCCACCAGGTGAGCGCATTCTGATAGTCCCCCTTGGGATAACCCGTATAGCTGCGCAGCACTCGTCCATCGGTGGTTGCGACCTCGGCCCAAGCGGGCCACTGACTCGGGTACAGAGCGTCTAGGTCCGGGTCAGTCACACAATGCACACGGGACATCATGTCCCTTACCTCGGGACGCTGGGCCACCGCGACCGTGTGCTCGCCTAGGGACGCCCGCCCGTACAACAGGGCAACGGCGCCGCCGAAGGGCATGCTGAACTGCATGTCCACTACCGACCGGGGGTTGCGCTTGTCCTCTTCCGGAGCGGCGATGGTGTTGAATCCTGCACTCAAGACGCCAATGGCCACGGTCTCTACGTCATCGGGCTGCAGGGCGTGCTTCTGCCGCAAATCGAGCAGGCAATCGATAGGGCCCTGGCTGTACCGACAACAGGAATGGGGCTTGATTCCCATCCGGGTGATCTGGAATTCGTCCCCCAAACCCTGGAGCACCAGCTCCGGGTCTGGATCGCCGGAGTAGCCCTGGAGAAACCCGAAACGGCCCTCAATCACAGTTGCCGGCGCGAGAAAGCCAGCTCGAGCGAGCAACGACGCCCATATCCCACTGTTCGAGGCCCAGCCCGGATGCAGCCGCTTGGTCCACGTCCCATCCGTCAGGAATTCCAGGCTTCCGGCGGCCTGGCTACCTGAGACACCCAGTGCTGCGGTGGTCGATTCGGCGCTCAGGTTCAGGCACCGAGAGGCCACTGCCGACGCGCCAAAGGCTCCGCAGGTGGCGGTCGGGTGGAATCCCCTCTTATAGTGTTCGGCAGGCTTCAGGGCCATTCCGAGTCGCATCATGACTTCATACCCGGCCACAACCGAGGCGATGAAATTTCTGCCATCCAACCGGGCCACATCTGCCATGGCCAGGGCTGTCGGAAAGGCTATGACGCCACCATGAATTGAAGAGTCATTGTGGATGTCGTCAAGCTCCAAGCTGTGGAAGGCCGTTCCGTTGGCCATGGCAGCGTACTCTGGAAGTGCCCTCTTCCCGGTGCCGATGATTACGGAGGGGCCGGGCCGGTTGACGCTCTCGATGGCCTGTACCACCGTACGGGCGGACTCGGTGGTGGACCCGTTCAGGGTGACGCCCGCAAAGTCCAGGCACAGATATTTCGCCCAGTCCACCACCTCGGGGGAGAGATCTTCGTAGGTCAGGCCTGAGCAGAACCTCCCTAGGGTTGCTGCGAGGGTTCCACTAGTTCCATTGTCCATGGTTGCTTACTCCGCCCTATTCAGGAAAAACGTCTGGGAAATGACCCCTTACTGTGCAGCCTTGGCGGTCTCACATCTTGTACCGCCTCGAAAAATGTACAGAGAATTGGCGCTGGATTACGCAAAGAATATTACTTTAAACGGAGGTCATCAAGGATTCCAAGCACTGCGTACGTGCTGCTCGGTGAGCACCACGATAGGCAGACGGACCAATGTCTCGATGATCTGGACAGGCGCTCTGATGGATGTACTGTTCGACCTGATTTGACGACACTGGCGGATACAGTTTTCACACTTTCCGATATAGGTATGATCTGACGCACAGACGTTGCCTGACCGCGGGCTAGTGCGAGGCGGAGCAGTCGTACTCGGTCATTGCGTACCACTTGAATCTTAGTTGAAACTCCGCTCCCGGAAAGGCACCATCACGGTCTTCAAGTCCAGGTTCTCTTCTATAGCCTCGAAAATCCGCTCGAACACGCCCGATTGCACCCAGCGGCGGAAGCGCCGGTGCAAGGTGTTCCAGTTTCCGAACTCCCTGGGCAGGTCCCGCCAAGGTGCCCCGGTCCGAGTAATCCAGATCATTCCCTCCAACGACATTCGGTTGTTGTTTCCGCTTCTCCCTGGATCACCTGCCCGGCCCGGCAGGACCGGCTCAATGAGTGCCCACTGTTTGTCAGTGAGCGTTGTTCGCGCCTCCAACCAACCCCACCCCACACTATTATTGCCTTGACAGACCCGATTCTAAGCCGTTGTGGTCGCTTGCTGAAAACGGCGACAACAGTACCAAGGAACGAGGTGAAGTTGTGGGAGGTTCGTTGCAGTCTTGCGACCGGTGCGGGGACCCGGAAGGAAGGGTGAGTGGGTACAGGAGAAAGTTGCCCTCGGATGATTTGAATGTCCACAGGCTCTAATGAATCTTCTCTAGGTGAGTCGTTGAGCCTGGGCGAGCAGGTGAAGAACCTCGAGGAACTCGCCAACTACCGAAAGCAACTTTTGGACGATTCCGAGTGGCGGTATCACCAGTTAACCCGGCAGTTGAACCTTAGCCAGGAGGCTAACCTAGGCCTGATCAATGCCCTGCCCCGGGCAATCGCGGAGACCTGCTCGCCGGAGCCGGTCACGGTGAATCGAAGAACCCACCCCATCTTAGCCGCGGGCGCGCCGGCGCTGGTGTTGGTGTTGACCTTTCGCAGCGACTCGAAACTCCAGGTCGTCTTGATAAACTGAGGATGGTGCTTCGGGGTGACCGGAACCGCCTGATCAAAGTCTATCTGCCCAATGGCCCGGACATAGCCCAGGGAATTCTGCTTCCGAGGGTGCTGTCAATGGCGGTGGGAAGTTGGACATCTATATGGCAAGTGTTGGACACCTCAGCCCGCACCGAACCCACATCAGTTAAACTTATCTCAGCCAAACAAGCATCTAGGGAGTAGTGATGATTGCGAATGCAAGGGCCAGGTTCTCTGGCGGGGTTCTTCATCCTCTGGAACCGCTCGACCTCGCAGAGGGCGAAGAGGTACTGGTCAGTATTCAAGCTATTCCCCTGCAGGGTTCAGAGGAGGCGCCGGTGCAGCATTGGTCCACCGGGAACAAACCGGAAGGGAGAGAGGAAGAACAGATTAGACGGACTATGTCGGCTGCCGGGTCCTTGAGGGGCAAAATAGACGGTGAGGCAATTAAGCAGATGATATCCGATGCCCGCCAAAAAGGTTCCCGAGACACACCGGAACCATAGCGCCGTGCGGTATCTCGTTGACACGGATTGGACCATTGACTATCTGAACGGAATCGAGAGGATAGTCCGGAATCTCAATAACTTCCTGACTGAGGGCGTCGGGATCAGCATAATTTCCTTGGCCGAAATCTATGATGGAGTGTTGGGAACGGTTTCCCCCGAAGAAAATGAAGAGCAATTGAACGCCTTTCTCGCGTCCGTTGAGGTGTTGTCATTGGATGACGGCGTCTGCCGCACTTTCGCCGCAGAGCGGCGGCGCCTAAGGGCGGCTGGAAACATCATCAGCGATTTCGACCTCCTGATAGGCTCCACTGCCCTGCGTCATGACCTCACCCTGCTCACCAACAACCGCAGGCATTTCGAGCGGGTGCAGGACCTGAGCATCATTTCGGTATAGGCAGTTAGTGCGGCATGCAGGCCGAATTTCTGCAAAGGCGGGGCTCTCACCGTCTACAGGGGCGAGACCCGATGCCTACCCCCTTCCCCCTTCATTCCACCGCCGACTCACACCTTACATTTGATGACCCGCTTGCGTGAGATGCTGAACATATTAGCCTGCTCCGACTTAGAAACTATCTCAAAACCTGAGGTGCCGTTGTCGGCGGTACCAGAGCAGTGCGCAGGCCAATTGGATCAGGCCTACATAGTTGGACACCTTCTTGTCGTAGCGCACCAGGATCGCCCGGCACTTGGATAACCAGGCCAAGGTGCGCTCCACCACCCACCTCCGGGCGGGATAGCGTTTCACGCCCTTGGCGTCCAGCCTCTCCTCTCCTATGCGCCTGATGTGTCCCTGGTACCCGTGAGTTGCTACGGCCTCGTGGCCGGTTGGATTGTCGTACCCCTTGTCCAAGCACAGATGCTGAACCCCGGTGTCAGGCCGCTCAACCACTATGCTATCCCCACTATGCTATCCAGGGTAATGGCCAGCAGCTTGGTGTCGTGGATATTGGCTCCGGCCACCACTACGCCCAGCGGCCCTCCCCCAGCGTCAACCAGGATGCTGCGCTTGCTGCCTGCCTTGCCCCGGTCCGTGGGGTTGCGGCCAACTGAGTCCCCCCAAAACGCGCTTTGCCCATGGCGCAATCGGCAGCTTGCCATTCCCACTCCACACCGCCCAACTCCTCACACTCCTCCACCAGCACCGCCCAGATGCGTTCCAGCACTCCCAACTCCACCCAGCGCTGGAAGGTCCGATGAATGGTGCTGTCGTCTCCCAGTTCCCTGGGCAGACGGTTCCACTGGCAACCGGAGCGCATACGGAAGATGATGCCATCCAGTATGCGCCTCGGGTCTGCACGCCTTCGTCCCGTGGATTTGGCCGGATCCATCTCCGCTATGACCGGTTGAATCCGCTCCCAGAGATCATCGGGGACCTCCCAGATAGCAGGCAGGCAATCGCTCTTTCCCATCATACACCACCCCACTGGTTTCCCTTATCTTAACCTGGCCCCCACTGACACCTCATCTCTAAACCGGATCAGTTTTGAGATAGTTTCTAAGACCTTCATCACCGGCTTTCGTTCTGCGAACCCCCAGTTAGTGAGGTTCCTCCGGAAGGGTTTCCACGGTTATCTCCCGCTTGGTTCCACCGGAATCGTCGAGGAACACGCCCTTGTAGCAGAGGTAGTCCCCGATTCTGAGACGTAACCACTTGAGAGTCGTGGAGTTCTCTACGACGACGTCGTTGACGGGGTCTACTTGGAGCGTTGCTCTGGCCGTCATTGGTCCGAAAGTCATGTGGCCCTTGTGGTCTACCTTATCGGGCATAGTTCCTCCGTTCCGTTGGTGATTACTACGAGGTTATCAGTAAACGGATGTACTGAATATCCTAGACTTTCAATTTGCATAGACCGCGTTCTGTGGTCCTCGATTACGTCTGTTCACCAGAAGACCGGTTGTGCGAACCGCAATTTCAGCGTCCAACGGCCATCTCCCGTATGGGGGTCTATAGTAAGAACTACTTGGGTGCAGGGATTTCCCCACGCCGCGACCAAGATACAGGTTGACGCTGAACACCCCGCATGAATATCCGACCCCCCCGGGGCTGTTGTTGTAACATTGGGGCAATGGCCAGAAAAGTGTCAGTCAAATGCGTCATTGCCGGCTGCCACTACCAGCGGAAGATGACCCTCGCCGAACGCGAGGAGCTGAGGCGGGTGGGACGGGAGAACAACGCCACTGCGGGCCTCGTCTGCCCTACCCACGTGAAGGCCGCCTTCAACTTCGAATTCGACGATATCGACATCGATGTTCCTCTGGAGGAATTCCTGGTCGAGGCGTCCAAGGAAACTCCCCGTTGGCGCGTGATGTTGACACCGCTGCCGGAGGCGGGTGAGCCGGACAGTCAATTCACACCAGGGTCGGGAGACAGGGTTATCTAGTCCATCCACGCCGGCCCGCAGCTCTGGGGAGAATTAGGGCAATTTCAGAGTGCAATGACCGGCCAGACTGGCCGGTCCCGTAGCCGCATCCGGCGGGAGGGTTTCTTTTAGCTATAATCGTGGCAGGCTCCAGGATCGGAGCCCTCGGTTTTGGTCACGATCTCCGAATCCGTTGAAGTCTACTGCCTGAAGTGCCGGTCAAAGACCGGCTCGAGGGACGTCGATCAGGTGACAATGAAGAACAGCCGTCCTGCCCTGCGTGCTGTCTGCATCGTGTGCGGCACGGGCAAGTACCACATTAGCTCGGCCGGCTGAACTTGGCAGAGATCGAGTACAGCATGCTGGCCCGTGCTTGCCTCAATGGCAGAAATCCCGGCGAGAGCCGCTGTATAGATACATCAGCATTTACGGGACGGAGCGTAACGCGGGAGCATCTACCGGCAACGGGAGTTTCACAGCAGAATACGCCAGAGCCAAACTCCGCCTTTTGTGTGCTGACACTTCAGCCTCGACTCAGTCCCAGACTTCTCGCCGCCCAGCAACTCGATGGGGAACGGTTCTCCCAGCGCGTCAGTTGCATTCGAATCCATCAAGTCTCACCAGAAAGGACGACTATCATGGAAACTTACATCGGGAAGGCAATTTCCGATTTCACACTTCAGTCCAGCGATGGACAGACCATATCCCTCAGCAGCCTTCGCGGACAAAAGGTCCTGCTGTACTTCTTCACTAGTCCGGGTGGTGGCAATTGAACCCGCATGGCTCTTGGGTACCGAGAGCATGCTGCCCGGTTCACCGAGAAGAACGTCGTGCTGTTCGGAATACATGACGGAAGCTTGGATGCCGCCCGTCAGTGGGTTGAGAAGGAGCAGCTTCCGTTCGCGGTCCTGAACGACCCTGATCGACGAGTAGGTATTGAGTTGGGCATGTCCTCTCCCGATGGAGAGAGGTACGTCAAAGACCCGTCAGATGGGAAGAGGCCTGCAGTTGTCATCGACGAGCACGGTGTGATCTGCGAATGGGAACGCGACATGAACCACACCGATCAGATTGCAGAGTTGCTGGAGCGTTTGTAGGAAAACCTCAACGGTGCGGGATTTTCGACGTGACGACCTGAACAACAATGTCATCTGTCGGATCTGCAGCCGCACCATCCGGGTATGGCGTCTCAGGGGGCCCAATTTCTGATCGGGCAGGTGTCGTGTGCGGCATCATCGTATTAGGGGTTACAGGATCCCAAGTCGCTCCAAATGAGTGGGCGGTTTCCCAGGAAACGCCAGCAGTGTCTGCAATTACTGTTGACTCCAAGTGGCGGGAAACATCCCTTTCCCGCCACCTGCGAATAACTCGACAGCTCAGCTTTGCCAGGGGGGTGCTGAAAAGGTATTGTGAACACCAGCACCCTGGAGGGGAGGCACTGGGGATGGGAGATCCACGATGCGAGAACTACAAGCAGCTCGTGGATGTCGGACTTTACTGCAGGGGGTGCTCCGATGAAATCATGGACTCAGCGCTGAGTCCATGATAATGCGGTCGGAGGGAGTGGGCCTTGCGAGCCTTGCCTGCAACTCCCGCAGTTCAAATAAGCCTGTACACGTGGTGTCCATGACAATGTACGACTACATCCGCACCAGCAGGGACCAGGCGCGCGACTGGCCCGGCATGAACCCCGATACCCAGGGTCGTAACCTGCTAGCAGCTGCCGTCCCAAATCGCAACATCCACGCAGACATCGATGTCTCCAGCGTTGCCGGCGTCGCGACCTGCAACCCCTGGATGTCGGTGGACGCCAGGCGGGGGCATGGTGACGCCCTGGTGGTGGCATTGGACCGCATCGGCCGCCGGTCCTTCGATGTAATGGGCAAGGACTACGACCTGGTGAACCGAGGCGACCGAGTGCGCCCCGGGCGTAGGCCAGCATACCAACTGACCTGTTCCGAAACGTAGGACGACAGATGACTGTACAGCGTGACCCACCAAGGCAGGGACTCTGGGGCAATGCCCCCCCTGAAATGTCCCGGTTCAGCATTCGGCGCTACTCGATCCAGCACTTCGTCTTGCTGATGCTGGTCAACGTCCTGTTGGTAACGCTGACAATTGTCGCGATCCTTTGGGGGAATCCGGCGCTGGTAGGCCTGTCGGCTGCGGCAATGGTCGCGGTCTGGGCCAAGACTGCGCTGGTTATGTGGGCAGGTCTGCGAACCGTGGAGGTGGAGATCTGGATCAGGCGCCTCGGGATGGGAGACTTCGAGTACCGGATCGAGCCCCGGGGGGACGACGAAATCTCCAAGGCTTGTGAGGCGTTGGAGACGCTGAGACTGCGCTCAATTGAGGTCGTGAGGCTGCAACTGGTGGAACAGCTCAGCGCCGACCTAGCGGCTACCAACGCCGACCTGGAGACCCGGAATCAGGAGCTGGACCAGGCCCTGTACCAGCTCCGCGAAGCTCAGGACCAGATAGTCGCCCAGCAGAAGCTGCGAGAGATGGTGGATTTGGCATCCGGAGTGGCTCACGAAATCAGAAACCCGCTGAACTTCGTGACCAACTTCTGCGACGGGTCTGCGGAACTTCTGGATGAATTGATGGACGCCCTGAGCCGTGAGGAAAGGGATGACCAGGAGATTGAGGAGATCAGCCGGGAAATCCGGACCAATATGGATCACATTCGACGGAACGCGGGCCGGGCCGACCGGGTGCTACAGGGCATGATCAACCTGGGAGCAAGCCATGGAGCCTGGCAGGAGGTCGGCCTGAACTTGCTGGTGATCCAGTCGGTAACGGCCGCCTTGGACGCTTATATTGCGGTCACTGGCGGCAAGAGACCCACAGTGGAGGTGCGGGAAGACCCGGCTGAACCGCAATGTCTGGCGGTGCCCGAGGGCCTGGCCCTGGCAGTCATGTGCCTGGTCCAGAACGCCCTGGAGGCCGTGGCCGTCAGCCAGCACCCCGACGCCCCTATCAACGTGTCAATCGAGGCCGACGGAGACCGTGTCAGTGTTGTCGTCAGAGACGAGGGTTGCGGCATGACACCGGAGGTGCTGCAGAACGCCATGACGCCTTTCTACACCACGAAGCAGGGCGACAACCAGGGAGCGGGCCTGGGCTTGCCCCAGGCCGCGGAGGTGGCGCGGGCTCATGGCGGAAACGTCGAGATTTCGTCCACACCAGGAGTGGGCTCCACCGCAACATTGTCGGTGCGCCTGCACCCAGACACGGCGGAGCCTCAGGTAAGAGACGAGTGAAGCCGCCCTCCTCGGAGCTGTAGACCAGCCTTTCGACCTCGCCGCGTAGCTGTTTCAGGTCGTTTATCACGGGATTTATGATACACACGTGTCAGCCTCCGCTGGACGGCGCTCCCTGCAGCACCGGTTCCGGCGCAGGCGCTTGCGCCAAAGGAGGATGCTGGCGGGGATCGACGGCATCCACGGTGACACTGACACTCTCACCCGCGGCCACAGCAACGGCGGCACCAAACGGAACGGCCACGTACCGGCCGCCAGAGACCTATGCACCACCTCGGATGCTTGCGCGCCTGAACCTAGAAGACTATACGCGGGCCGGCAGTCCGCCCTCTCGAACGAAGGACTGCCTAAATTGGCTGCGACACGAAGACTCTGGCGCAAGCACTCTTGGGAAAACAGCCCGCACGGGGAAGGTAACAGGAACGGGAACTATTTGGATCACAGTTGAGATGGCCGACCCGCAAGGCCACCGCTTCGAAGAAGTGGAAATGCTGGTGATAACCGGAGCGACGTCCACCAAGGCTGCGAGGGAGTTGCTGACACGCTTGGGTGTACTTGCCGAGATCAACTATACTTCCGAACTCGCCGACGGTAGCAACATGGAACGGACCCGAGAAAGGACCGTAATACGACTCGAAAGTAAGGAGTTTCCCAGACCGGTAACCTTCGGAGAGGACTGGGAGCAGCACCTCCTCGGCACCACGGCCCTGGAATACGGCATGCTGGCGGTAGAGTCGCACTCGAAGAGGTCGATACCAGTCGATGCCCTTTAGATGGCCAGCATGGAAGAATGAGCGGGGGAGTCGCCAAGACGCGTTGAAACAGCAAGCAACCGAACTCAAGGACTACAGGACCCGGCCGGCTAGGACAGGGTCCTGTAGATTCCACGCCCCGACCTTCTCCAGATCAGCCGAAGTATGCTGATGCTACACTCGAAGGCGTCTAAGCCGCCAAATCCGTTCCTTTAGCAGAGAAAATGCCGGAGCGATACGAACAAGGAATTGCCTCCATCAGGAATTTCCTCCTCAGAATATAGCGGTTGATGTTGTTGGCAGGCTTGCTCCTTTTGGCTCCGGGCCGCTGCCCGTGCGCCTGTGGGACGAGTTGTATCCAGTACAACCCGGGTACCCTGATCATTCAGAGTAGCCCATCACGGAAGCACAGAAGCCATCTTCCGTGGATCTGGTACGGACATCCGGCATCGCGGACCGGGTCAGGGGCGGTTAGTCCTGGGAGGTTGGGGAGGTGACGGGATTTCCCAGTATTCAGCGGATCAACGTATACGTTGAGTGGAATGATCCTGTTGAAAACAGCGGGCCATGGCTGACGAGCGGAACGACCAAGTGGCTTGGTCGCAACTGTGGAAATGTCCGCTCCCGGTTCCATGTGTCCATTAGAAACATACGTTTCTCGCGCCTTGCGCTGTCGACCGAGAGCTCAGAGATAGGCAGGTTATGGCCTTTCCTTACCCCGCAGGAAATGAGGCCACGCTCGGAAAAAACAACTTCAAGTTGGCCAAGGAAACTTCCTGGGTAGCTATGAGATTTATAACGAGAAAAGCGGCGGTCCGTTTTCAGCAGACCGATGCTGCTCGCCTCGTTCGTCCCAGGCACCTGCCCCCGAGGGGAGCGCTACGGTTAGGCACGAAGCTGGTACGCCCGGCAACTAGTCATGCCGTACCATAAAGGCAAGCGGAGCACCTTCAGGGTCCACCGGTAATTCAGCCGCCGGCAGGGCCGCCATTGAGCCACGCAAAGCTCCGCGAGACACGCGGAGAGAGGCAGTTCACGTGGCAGAGCGCCGGGCTAGAGGTAGACCAATGCAGTAGAATGCCCGCCGGACATCAACTCGATAGGAGTTAGCCTGGCATGGCGAGACTACTGTTTTCCGCGGTTCGCATGGCCGTTCCCTCCCTGGCAGAAATCGGATTTCCTGGGCGGTAGGATCCTGCCCAAGCCATACCCAGGGAATACCACCAAGAACGCTGTCCAGTGCCTTGAAGCTGCAGCGCTGGACCGGAGCGCCCATGATTCCTTCCGCCAACCGCGGCTGGCTTCTGCCCATCTGCCTGGTAGCTCTGATTGCTGCCGTTTGGGCGCTGCCCTACAGTCTTGACTGCAACGCCGTGGCGTGGGGAGACGACCCCGCCATAGCCCGTGTCTACAGCCTGTGCATTCTCCAGTCGCATTATGCCGATGGGCTCTACATCATAGAAACGGCCTTAGAACGCAATGAACAGGGACTGATTCCGTATCATCCCGACCCCGAATACCTGCGGCGGTGGAACCACCGCGTTAACTTGTACGGCCCCGATACCATCGCGATGGCGGCCGCCATTAAAGACGCCATCCTGTTTCAGGGTGCACTGGCCGACGGACACGTTCCTTCGCAGGAAGAGGTCTCAACCCGCATCGGCCAGGACCGGCTCAGACGGGAGAGTATGAACGACATCATTCGGCTGGTGAAGTTGGCGCGGAATCAAGACCTTGCCGGATTCAGGAAGCTCGCGGAAGAGACAAGAGACCCCGACATCAGGAGAGCCCTGGAAGACAGGACCCCGGTTGAGCTCATGGAGGACATGAAAGAGAACGACTTGCGCCAGCTGGAGCTTATGCTGGAAGAAGGGGAGGCCGATCTTGGATACTTTGGCCACGAACGCTACTGGGAGGAAATACTCACAGCGAAGTTGCGTCGCGAAATGGCCATACTCAAGCTGGAAGAGGCGGTGTTGGAGGCCAGCGCCGACGGTCCTGACGGTCCTCATGCAGAAGTCCCCCGCCTGGGATGGCTGGCGTATCAGGAGAGAGCGTTCAAAGGAGTGAACATTGAACTAACGCGCGCCGCTCCCTCGACCGTCTCAGTTGAAGGCGCCCTGGCTTATCTGGTCGAGGTTCTTCAGGAGGAACAAATGGACCTCAGTGAGGAATACAGGAGGCGGTTTGAACGGCGCCGGGAGAGGAGGTAATCGACCTCGCCGCTCGTAAGCCTGAAATCGGACAAGGACGAATCGACAATTCATGAAAGCTGATGCGAGGAACACAGGGAGTCTATTTGAGTCAAGGTGGTGGGGTGTAACGCTTAAACAAGTGTGTGGTGGAGGTGAGGGGATGGGTCAGTACGAACTCAGCACATCCCAGTGGCAGCAGATTAAGGGTTTTCTGCCCGGTCGCCCCGGGCACGTGGGGGTGGCCGCCATAGACAACCGCAGTTTCGTGAACGGCGTTCTCTGGGTACTGCGCAGCGGCGCACAGTCATAGTTCGGGTTCACCTCCTGAGCCTGTCTAGGGGAGGCAGCAGGCGGAAAAAGGGGAACAGGCTCTTGGGCGCTCCCGGGGCGGACTGACCAGCAATATACTCATAGTATGCGACGCTAGGGGACGTCCGATACGATTCGCCCTGCCCGGAGGGCAGGCGTCGGATGGTCCCCAGGCCATACTCCTGCTGGAGGGGATAGACTCCGATGCTGTAATAGCCGACAAGGGGTACGAGAGCAACCGGATACTGGCATTCATCCGCTCAACGGGTGCCAGGGTCGTGATACCGCCCAAATCGAACCCGAAAGAGCCTTGGGAATACGACCTGGAACTGTATCGGGAACGCAACCTGATCGAACGGGCATCCAACAAACTGAAGCACTGGCACAGGATAGCCACCCGGTATGACCGCAGGACCCTCCACTTTCTCTCAGCTCTCTACCTGGTCTCAGCGGTCATATGGGGCTAACAAATGTCGATTCGCCCTAACCTTTCTTGATCTGCAACTTTAGTACTCGGTAAATGATGAGTGCATGCTCAGGACCCTGCTTCCGCCTCTCCTGATGCCTCCAGATAAGAAAGGACCCCTCATTGTGAATGGTGTTGTCGGATTCCTTTTCCGCCCGGAGGGATCATTCCCTGTGGCTAAATACCCGAACTGTTTTTTGTCGTTATTCCTCTTCATCTTTCGGGTAGCGAAGCTAGCTAGGTACCAGACGTCCTCTCCAGGTAGTCTTCTCTGGCCCGGTCCACAGCTCTGGTGGCGAGGCCGGCCAATTCGGGCCTTCGGTCAGAAGTCCAGGCGTTCGAGTCTATCAGGCTCGCTACAGATCCCTGAAATCTGGGCATCACATAGCGGGCTATCAGTTCGTAGGAATGGAGCACCTGGTCCCGAGTGGCCCATTCCGTAGCCTGAACCAGGATTTTCCCAAATCCTCCCGATTCCTCATCCAGCCTCAGTATGTGTTCGATCAGATCATCGGGGGTGCCTACGCACCAGCTGTGGGACTCCACCATTTCATCGATCACCTTGTCTTCGGGCACATCGGATCCCTGGAAGAGGCCAAGGGTGTTCTCAAAATACTGCCGCTGGTATCGGCCAGAGCCGTGGCGGGCCTGCTCAATGGCTTCCTTTCGGCTTTCGGCCAGGTGAACGTGGATCACCAGGCCCCAATCTTCTCGGTTGACGGTCCTGTTGTTCTCCGCTGCCGTTTGTTCAGCGATCTTCCAGAACTCCGCAAGGTTGGGAGCAACGGCGCCGGGCAGCCTTACCGTATTGAGGGAGAGCACCGCGATCCCGTACTTCCCTGCGCTGATCATGCCGGCCGGCGACTGCGAGGCGGCGACCGCTACGGGCATATGCGGCTGGGAGTAGGGGCGAAGATGTACCCGCGCTTCCCGCAGTGTGAACCACTCCGACTCATAAGTGATGGGTTCGGCCTCTGTCCATAGACGCAGGATGAGTCCCAGGGATTCGTCCATGCGCCTGCGTTGAGTGGAAGGGTCTATGCCCATCATGTAGGCATCCCCCACAAGGGCTCCGGGCCCAGCCCCCATCATCACTCTTCCCCTGGTCATGTGGTCCAGCTGGATCATCCGATTGGCGACTATAAGAGGGTGATGGTACGGGAGGCTGATGACGCCCGTCCCCAGCCTGATGTTCTTGGTCCGCTCGGCGGCGGCTGCCAGGAAAATCTCAGGGGAGGCGATGGTCTCCCAGCCCGCGCTATGGTGTTCACCCACCCAGGCTTCATCAAAGCCCAGATGATCCAGCCATTCGATCAGCTCCATGTCCCGTTCGAGTGCCAGCGTAGGATTCTCGCCAACCGGGTGGAAGGGCGCCATGAATATTCCGAACTTAAGGCGGATTGGAAGAGTCAAGGAATAGTCTCCTGTCAGATGAAGCTTGGGTTATTTTGGAAGGCCATTTTGTTTCGGGCTGCTCGTCAGGATCTTCGGGATTGGGTAAAACACCCGGTTTTCACATGGCCGGTTACGTTTGCTCGTGGTGTACAGCGGAAATAACACCGGTTGATGTGGATTTTCACTCTTTGGCCAAAGAGGCCTCAAGAATTAGGTCGTCCTCGCAAATGCAATCTTGCCGAGACTATTAGCTCCTCGGTACCTGCCTGTGTCTGCTAATTTGAATAGGTAGTCTAATACTACAGTCGAAAAATGGATAGGCGTCGGTTCCAGTTGCAATGTTGGCTCTGGATTGGTGGGCTGCCGCCACCGCGTTCACTGCAAGATGAAATTAGACGGCGGGTTCTCCCCTCATTACCACACGGGTAATCTGTCGGCGCACCTCGGCCCTACTCAACCACTGGGGTTTGTCCAAGTGGCTGTAGAAGGTCTACTCGACGATTCCCATCTCGCTGAGGAACTCGGATGCCGGAATGCCCTCCTCCGCCTCACATAGTTCGCCTGCCAACTGGTCCGGGGTGCAGCGGGGCTCCTTGAGGAAAAGATCCCTCTCCGCATGGCCCGGATCAACCTGCATGACTGCTGTTCCAAAAGGCTCTGGGGGAAGACAAGTCAATACGTGCAGAATTCGATCATCGATTCTGGGCCGGTTCCCTGTGAGAAATGGGCCCCCAGGGTGAGCCCGCAATTCATGTTCTGTGACGATTTTCGTTACGAATAATGGTGGAGTTTTTACGAATACATACGCATATATTCCTCATAGATGCTTGACATTGTATATTTGAGAAAGTATATTCGGCGCTATTATCGAAAATTCGATATCGCTGGTACTGATGAACAGCATGGAGGTAGGCCGATGCATGGCAGATGGCTAAAGGCCCCCAAGTGGTTCCTGTTGGGGTTGCTGGTAACAATCCTGGCGCTTGTAGCTGCGGCTTGTGGTGGGGACACTGCCGCACCGGAAGCGGCCCCTACAGCGGTTCCCACTCCCACGCCTGTGGACTTATCCGGCATTGCTTCGGAGTTGCGCCAGTCTATCTCCGACGCGGTTGGTGACATAGAAGTCCCCGAAGGTATGACTGAGGAAGAAGTTCAGCAAATAGTGGCGAACGCGGTTGCCGCAGCGCAAGCCGACACGCCAGACACGCTGACGGAACAGGAGATTGCGGATATCGTAAGAGCCGCTGTCCCCACTCCGGTGCCCACGCCCACCGCCATCAGCGCCGAGGCAATACGGGAAGAGGCGCTGGTCAACCCAGGCACGGTGACCATCATGAACGCCCTCTGGGGCACCGGGCCTAGGGTCCCGAGAGATGCGGTCGGCGAGGACCACAACTACCACCGGGCCATTCACTCCACCTGGGTTACCGGCAACGCCAACGTCCAGATGATCCCGGGCGTGGCCGAGAGCTGGGAGGTTTCCCCGGATGGCAAAGTTTGGACCATTAAACTGAGGGAAGGGGTCAAGTTCCATAACGGGGAGCTAGCCACGATCGACGACGCGCTCTTCAGCGCGGAGCATACCTGGGGTCCAGACGCCCTGGAAAATGCGCTCGGCCCGGACTTGACCGGCCAGGCTTCGCTTACTGAGAGCATAGAACAGTCTGGCCCTATGTCCATGGATATAACCCACTCAGAGTCCCTTTCTTTCTTCCCCTTCCGTTACATGTCGGACATGAGTGGAAGTTACTCTGGCGTCCTGATGAACAAAGCCTACTATGAAGGTGGAGGCGACGACACCGGTTCACGCCGGGAAGCCTTCTCCAATGCCCCCATGGGAACCGGGCCCTTCAGCGTGGTAAATATCAGGCCCAACGAGCAGATTCTGCTCGAGCGCTTCGATGAGTACTACTTCCATCCGGACAACGGTCTGGACGAGAACCGGCGCGTCAGGTTCCAGACCCTGGACCTGAGGCTTGTGCCGGAGCCGGCCATCCGGGTGGCAGCCCTGCGGGCAGGCGAGGCTGACATCGCCGAGGTCAACCTGGCAGTGGCGAAACAGGTGGAGGATTCCGGCGGCAGAATTGTTTACACCAGGGAAGGTGTCTACATATTCAACATCGCGATGGGTTGCTGGAAGCCGGAACATCCCTGCAACAACAAGGCTGTGCGTCACGCCTTCGACTACGCCCTGGACAAAGATGCCATCATGAACGGCCTCTACGGCGGCCCCCCGACGGCAACCGTCGCCGGATACGCTCGCGTGGGAGTCAGTTCCCTGGGCTACGAGCCAGGCCTGGACCCCTTCCCCTTTGATCCCGAGAAGGCGCGGGAGTTGCTGGCGGAGGCAGGATACCCGAACGGTGACGGCTTCCCGGAGTTCAAGCTGTGGACATACCCAGCGGGTGAGGCGCCCTTCATGCCGGAACTGGCCCAGCTGATGTCCGACATGTGGAAGGAACACCTGAACGTAAACTCGACGGTCGAGGTGAGCGACGGCGCCCGCACCAGGGAACTCTGGTGGGGACGCGAGATCGACGGCGACTGGCACGTCCGGCCAAACGAGATCGAATGGGATGGCGGAGGCGGAGCCTCGGCCCTGTACGGACAGCTGGAAAACAATGTACGCCTTTCGGAAGACCCGGAATTGAGGGCCCTGGTACAGGAAGCGCTCGCCGTGGTGGACCCGAACGAGCGGCATGAAGCCTACAACAAGATGTGGACGGCAATCCGGGAAGAGCACTATATGAGCTCCCTGGGAATCCTTAATCTCCCCTGGGGCGTGGGTCCCAGGATCGCAGGCTGGGAGCCTTGGCCCATGACGCCCTACAACAGCGCCTTCCACACAATTACCCTGAAGTAAGGTGCGGAAGTAAGGTGCGGAAGTAACACGGCCACGAAGCGGTTATTCCCGCCCGTGTCGCTCAGGGGTGATTCACCCCTGAGCGACAGACTACTCAGCAGACGTATCGCGAGGACACTCGCAAAGGGTTGACCGCGCGGATTACCGAGGGCTCATTCACATTCCAAGTGGTTAGGCCCGAAGTTTTTCTAACGAGTTTCTCTACACATTTTTTCTACCGATTTTTGGAGGTAACCCGGCAATTCGACGGGACCTCTGGATTTTAGCCCCGAAGTAAGGCGGCTATGCAGCGTTTCATTCTCGCCCGTTTCGCCCAGTCGTTCTTTACGCTTTGGGCACTCAGCTTCGTCGTATTCATAAGCGCACACCTGACTGGAGATCCGGTTCTGGCGCTGCTGCCCCTGGAGCTTGCCGACGAAGAGGGAATCCAGAGGTTGAAAGAAAAATTCGGCTTGGACAAGTCCAAGACCGAACAATATCTGCTCTTTATGAAGAACGCGGCCCAACTGGACTTCGGACAGTCTGTCCGGGAGTACCGTCCGGCTATTGAGGTACTGGCGGAGCGGATTCCAGCTACTCTGCAGCTTACGGCGGCGGGAATGGGGCTTGCTGTCGTTGTGGGTGTTCCACTGGGCATGTTGGCTGCGGTGCGGCCCAACTCGATTTTCGATTACCTCTCCAAGCTTTTCGCCGTCATCGGCATGGCGGCCCCCCAGTTCTGGGTGGCCATCATGGCCGTGCTGTTTTTCGGGGCCTATCTCAAGGTGTTGCCCACCTTTGGGCGGGGCGGACCGGACCACTATATCCTGCCGGCCTTCGTACTCTCGTGGCCCATTATGGCGGGCATGATGCGCCTGACCCGGTCCAGCATGCTTGAGATCCTCGACAGCGAGTTCATCAAGTTCACCAGGGTCAAGGGATTGCGAGAAAACCTGATCCTCTGGAAGCACGCCCTGAGGAACGCCATTATCCCTCTGTTGACCTTCAGCGGGATTAGCTTGGCAGGATTGCTGAACGGCTCCGTTGTGGTGGAGGTGGTCTTTGCCTGGCCCGGGGTGGGAAGGTTATTGCTGGAGGCCGTGATCAATCGAGACTTCCCAGTAATCCAGGCGACTGTTCTCGCTTCTGCGGTGTTCTATCTCTTGACGGCCCTGATTGTGGACATCCTTTACGCATACACGGACCCCAGAATCAGGTTTAATTAGCCTCTGACTTGGCGGGAGGTTGCTACGGCAGCGACAGAGAACATATTAGTTACGCGCGGCGACCGATGGCGTCAAATCCGCCGGCAGCTACGGGAGTACCGGATACCCTGGGTGCCGATTATCGTCTTTGCTGTTCTGTTGGTGTGCGCTGTTTTTGCCCCTCTCCTGGCGCCCCATGATACGGACAAACTGAATATCCTGGGAAGCAGAATCCCTCCTGGTGAAACCAGCGCGCACCTCCTCGGGACCGATACCCTGGGGCGGGACCTGCTGAGCAGGCTCATTTATGGCGCTCGCACCACCGTGGTCATCAGCCTGGTGGCTTTGGGAACCGGCGGAGTCGTGGGAACTATGCTTGGTCTGGTATCCGGCTACGCGGGAGGATGGACAGATACCATAATCATGCGGGTAGCCGACGCCGCTCTGGGCTTTCCCACCATACTGGTGGCGCTGGTCATCGTGGTCATCCTGGGCACAGGGATAGGAGTCATCATTCTGGCGGTGGCTCTCACCGTTTGGGCCAGGTTCGCCCGGATGATCCGGGGCGACGTTCTGGCGGTCAAGACCCAGGATTTCGTGACCCTGGCCAAGATTGATGGCGTACACCCCGCGATACTTATACTGCGGCACATATTCCCCAACGTGATCAACACCCTGATGGTGATTACCAGCCTGCTGGTTGGGCAGGTGATTCTGCTGGAAGCAGCACTCAGCTACCTGGGACTGGGGCTGCCTCCCGGGGCCTCATCCTGGGGCATTATGGTGGCCGAAGGCAAAGAGCAGATCATCGACGTGTGGTGGCTCTCCCTCTTCCCTGGCCTCGCCATCACCATAGTGGTGCTCGCTTTCAACTTCATCGGGGATTGGCTGCGGGACACCATGGACCCCAAGCTGCGGCAGTCCCGGTAGCCTGCGGGACAAAGGACGACGGGCCGTGCAAGATGAAACCGTCCTCAAAGTCGAGGACTTACAGACCTATTTCTATACCCGCAACGGCGTAGTCAAGGCGGTTGACGGGATCAACTTTGAATTGAAAAAAGGAGAAACACTTGGCATAGTCGGCGAGTCTGGCTCAGGCAAGAGCATGACCGCGTGGTCGATCCTGGGGCTGGTGCCCAAGCCTGCTGGCCGTATCGTCGGAGGACGCGTTTTCTACCAGGGTCAGGACCTGTTGGAAAAGAGCGAGAGGGAGATGCAACAGATTCGTGGCAATGGAATCTGCATGGTTATGCAGGACCCTCTCACTTCCCTGAACCCCGTCTTCAACATTGGCAATCAGATTCTTGAATGTCTGCGTATGAACTCAGAGCCTTCGGGGAACAGCCTCCGGGAACGGGCAACCAACCTTCTCTCAATGGTGCGAATTCCTGCCCCCGAAACCCGCCTCGCCGCTTTTCCGCATCAGATGAGCGGAGGGATGCGTCAGAGGGTGGTGGGCGCAATTGCAATCTCGCGGTCGCCGAATCTCCTTATCGCTGATGAGCCCACGACTTCGCTGGATGCCACAATTCAGCTCCAATACCTGGCTATGCTCAAGGAAATACAGGTCCAGACCGGTGCAGCGATCATTTTCATTACCCACGATTTCGGTATTGTGGCCAGGATGTGCGATCGAGTGGCTGTGATGTACGCCGGCAAGATTGTGGAACAAGCCGATGTTATGCAGCTGTTCGACAATCCGGCCCACCCATATACTGAGGCTTTGCTGCAGTCGGTGCCTGACCTGGACACCAACGTTGAACTGCTGCCGTCAATCGAAGGGCAGCCCCCTTCGCTGGACGACCTGCCCGAAGGATGCTCATTCGCTCCACGCTGCCCTTACGTCTTCGACAAGTGCAGCGAATATCCCCCGGAATTTTCGCTGGGGACAGATCAGGTGGCCCGCTGCTGGAGATACCATGACACAGTCTGAAAATGGTTCCGGCGTACAGGAACTGCTTCGTCTGGAAGGGATCAGGAAGTACTATCCGGTTACGACCGGGCTTATCATGCAAAGGACTATCGGGCAGGTGAAGGCGGTCGATGGCATCTCTTTCGCCATCCCCGAGGGGCAGACCTACAGCCTGGTAGGCGAGTCGGGGTGCGGAAAGACAACTACCTCTCGCATTGTGCTGATGGTGGAGCCTCCCACCGAAGGTGAGGCTTACTTCCTGGGAAAATCCATGGCGCGCCTGACCAGGGGGGAAACACAGGAATTCCGGGCTTCCGCCAAGGCGGTCTTTCAGGACCCCTGGAGCTCCCTGAATCCCAGAATGCAGGTGGGCTCCATAATCTCCGAACCGCTGATAACTCACCAGAGTTTGAGTCGTAGCGAGGTCAAATCGCGGGTCAGTGAGCTATTGGAAGAGGTGGGGCTGCACCCCTTCCATGCCCGGAGATATCCTCACGAGTTCAGCGGCGGTCAGCGCCAACGGATAGCGATCGCCCGGGCATTGTCCACCCGTCCCAAAATGATGGTGCTGGACGAACCCGTTTCTGCCCTGGACGTATCCATACGCGCGCAGATACTGAACTTGCTCAAGCAATTGCAGCAGACTTACAACTTGAGCTATCTGCTGATCGCTCACAACCTGGCTACGGTTAGATACATGAGCCACCAGATCGGGGTCATGTACCTCGGCAAGATCGTGGAAGAGGCCTCCCCGGAACAGCTCTTCACCAACCCTATGCATCCTTATACGAAGGCTCTGATCTCGGCATCGTTGCCAGCCCATCCCAGGAAGCAGAGGGAGGAAATTGAGCTGATCGGCGAGGTCCCATCTCCTCTGAACCCGCCTTCAGGATGCGCCTTCCACCCTCGTTGTCCATTTGCCATGGCGCACTGTGCAGAAGAGACACCCGTATACGAGAGCGTAGAGAACGGGCACAAGGTTGCATGTCATTTGTACAGTGGCAAGGAGGCGACGTTGCCGCTTCGGTCTCCCGCCTCCGTGTGACATATCGGGAGTAAATCCGGCCCAGTAACGGCACACAAAACGCAGGGCAAGTGATTGCTCTGATGCCTTGCGTCGTTAACTGTGTACTACAACGGGGCTCAGAATAGCATCCAGCAAATGACGGGGCTCAGAATAGCATCCAGCAAATGGACGATGTCCTTCAGCAGGTGTTATCAGGGTCTTGCATCAGAATCTGAGAGATCTTTTCCCAGATTCTGGAAACCTGGCTCTGAGGTTGGGAGGTACTGCTTGTTCACGTCTACAGTTGCTGCACCCGGCCGGCATGGTGATCCTTTTGTTGGGCCCCGATGCGCCCACCCGTAGAACTCGTTTGCCGAAGCCCCGGTTGTCCGTGGCAATTACTCCTGCGCGCCCCTGCCGAACCGGCAGAAAGTCATCCATGCGCTGCCACTGCGACCTGATAAAAGCCAAAAGATTTCCTTGACCCTTGCCCCGAAGGGAGAAGCGAAATTGGGGTCCCCCTCCTACAGTTGAGACCAGGCCCGTGCAGACATCATATCGCCCCAGCGCTTGTAGAACTGGCGTTGGTTGTTGTCGCTGAAACAGGACTCGCTGGTCAGTCCCTCCTTCTCCTCGCTGTAGCTGTCGTGTCCGAGGCCCATCTGGTAATTGAGCATCTGCCGCCGCGCCACCACCCCCCGGCTGCTCCGAGTACATTCCTCCCAGTTGTCCATGTCGTCCTGCTCCAGAGTGCCGGCAGGACTGAAGGCGCGGAGAGCAACCAGGCGGATGGCTTCCTTTACCTCGGGCGGCGCAGCCGTGTCTGTGAAGACCCAGGACCAGATTTCGATATGGTCCGGCCCCTTGGGATGCCACACCCGGAAGCAGCGGGTGCTGCCCTTCAGTATCGAGAAGTTGGGAAAGATGGTTCCCACCAGCGGGTTGACTGTCTCAGCACGGTGTCCCAGCCGCTCTTCTACTTCGCTGCGGATTTGCGCTTCGTAGTCCTGGAGGACATCCGTGGGCTGGCGATTCGAACCGGTGGCGATAGTGAAGATGCCGTGGCCGTTGCCGGTGGCCACGGCGGTGCCGGACTGGTCCGACTGGGTCGTGGGCCTCGGGGCGAGCCCGGCAAGGATCGGAGACATGTGATTCCAGAGGAAGTGGTAGGTGTCGCCGATGAAGTTCTCGGCGGGGAACTTCCAGTTGCAGGGCACGACCCACTTGTGGACGCCGCCCACCACCTCGGCGCCGCCCTCCCGACGGTCGAAGAAGGCATCGAGGTACCAGGCGATGGAGCCTAGGTATTCGAGCAATGGCGGAGCTTCGGGGTCGAAGGTGGCGAAGATGAGGCCCTTGTAGCTGTCGAGCTGGGCCACCTGCATGAGGCCCCACTTCGTCTGGTCGAGCTCATTGTAGTAGGCGTCCTGCAGGTTGGGGACGGCCTGCAACTTGCCGTCTGCGCCGTAAGCCCAGCCGTGGTAGGCGCAGACGAATGCGGAGGCGTTACCGTCCTCAGCGCGGCAGAGGCGGTTGCCGCGGTGGCGACAGATGTTCAGAAATGCGTTGATCTTGCCGTGCCGGTCGCGCGTTACGAGGAGTGGGTCTTCGCCCATGTAAGTGGTCATGAAGTCGCCGGGGTTCGGAATCTGGGTTTCGTGGCAGAGGAAGAGCCAGCAGCGAGCGAAGATCTGCTCCAGCTCTTGCTGGTAAATGTCGTGTTCGCTGAAGATCCGCGGGCTGATCAACCCTCGCTCAGTGTCCACCAGCTTGTTGATGTTGGCGATGACCATAGAATTGCTACTCCCTCTGTGTGCCTGTAACCGCCCTGAACTCTCAAGCTGTCTCATGGCTTGCTATTACTTCAACCGAAACTCCTGCGTAAAGAGGAATGCAGAAGCACCTTAGATATGATGTCTCGTGGGCATTTCCAAATGCGGGAAGGCTTAGTCTGTCTTGAGACACTTACGAGAGGCCGGTCACGATGAAGGTAGTCCCCGGATATGTAATAGACGTAGAGAAAGGGGAGGTTTGTATAGCACATTCGTGAGAAACTGCCGCGGCAACGGCATGGGCAACGGCAAGGTGTACGTTGACTCCGTGTCTCCCTGTATGTCGTTGTCGGAAGTTCCATCATTCGCGATCCATTGGTGACCGGATGAAACGACAGTCAGGCCATCGGTGTGGGAGATCCCTGAAGTGTCCACCGTCAGCGTTTGACCCAACTTCGTGATCTCCATGATGGTGGGCGCTCCGGCGGCGGCCCGGTTTGGTCTGGCAGTCAGTGTGCCCGTGGCGGCGCTGCTCAGAGTCTCGTTGTTTTTTGCATCGTCGGTGGAAGTCACCCGCACCTTAATGGATCTGCCCTCATCGGCGTGCGCCAGCTAGCCCCTTATATTCATGGGATCGACACCCAATGCCATGAAGGGCCTGCCAATAACCAGCCGCTCACACAGTCGTGGCACATGAAGAGTCTGGGCAGATTCAGTTCTCCGCGAGATCTCCCGTCTATGCGATCATTCGCTCGTTTCCAGGAGAACCTCGTGCCTTGCTGGGCTAGGTCCCGACCCGGGGGTAAAGCTGTCGCCTCCGGTACGGGGCTGGGGACCGGAGGCGACGCAGCCAGTTTGGTTGGCTCGTGTTGGACTGGCATACGGGTTCACGCTGTGTCTGAACCCAGAGTGTCGAACAGTACTGTGACCGAGAGCAATCCCATCAGGAGACACTTCATTGGATCATGAACATTGGAGATTGTGGATTGTTTCTGTCGCAGGCTTGGCCTGGGGACGGGCGGGTCAGGGCTGACAGAATGGAAGACCGAGGTCCGGCACATCGCAGTCTGTCGCCACGACGCTGGCCACCGGGTCGGTGCAGCACATGCGCTAGACGTGAAGGCCGGTGTCAGCGCGATGTTGCTGTAAACCTCGCTCGTGCCAGAACCTTAGCCAACATGCGATAGCCCGGAACCAGCGAAGCTAACCTCTCAAATCCTCGCCTCATATGTTCATTCACGCGCTGGCACGACGGGCAATCGCAGTCCACATCGTGGGCGTCCAGCCACAATGCCAAGAGCGAGTTGTGGCTCTCCTCTGTAGAAGGTTCCTTGAGCGGTGGATTGTGCTGATCTTCCATTTTCGCGCGATGCAGCGAGTCTGCGCCTCCGGATTGGCGGAAGTGACGGTACGGAAGGCGACATCATTGACTGGTCTAACCCTCAGTCATTCACCCTCTGAGCCTCCGAATGTGGAAAGGGAAAGGGGTTTACTACTTGGTGGATCGTCCAGTGAGCTCAGATCTATAAGCCCGCCATGAAGCCTGAGGCCCGATGACAGCGAAGCCATGGCGATTTCCATCGAGGACCTGCCAGGCCCCGTTTCGAGATCGCCTTGAATTATCAAGGCACCATCGGCGAAGGCGTCGAAAGGCATGGCACTTGTGCTGGAGTGGCGATTTCGCTCCAGCAAGTGTCCTTGAGCGGCTGATGCCGATGGGGTGCCCAATTGTTTTCCTCCCCTTTCGTGTGCATCCGGCGGCCAATTCAGAACAAGAAGAGCTATGAGGGCGGTCACCATTACCACGAAGACGAACGCGAGAATGGCGAGGACGGTCAGCGCAAAAGCGAAATTCCGTCCTCTCGCCCCCCCCCCCGACGCGGATCATTCGCATCTTCACTGGATGCGCTCCCGAGCGAGGCTAGGGCAGAGAGGTTTGGCAATAGGGCGAGCCTCTCCGGGGAAACCTCTTCCAAATTCCCGGCTGTAGCCAGTCATTCGTTCCTTTGCTCGGTACGGTTGGTGGGAGTCTCCGCCACTCGGGCACGCAATTTCGCACCACTTGACCGGATTACCACGGTGATACGCTCTGTATGAATACGTCCTTGGATATTTCTTCCACCCAGTCCCGATGTGGTTCCTTTGTCTGCGGTCCCGAATGCGCTGATGCAGAACAATCCTGAAGGCGAGAACTACCCCTGGCTAAACCACCATCCCAAGGAGTCCTGGTCTGTTCGCAGTGTTCAACTGAGCTGTCCCCCTGATACGGGTCCCATCACAGCCCGCCTGTCTCCACCGACGACGTTCCCTCGCCAGTCAACGACTCGATTAGGACAGCGTTGCAACCCCTAATTTGCTGCAAGAGTATCCATTGTAATTTGACAAATGTACGGTATGTGTGTCTGTAAAGAAATTTATCAGTGTAGTTAGTGTGTTTGTCCCGTCAAATTGCTATAATCGGACCCAATTGGCCCAAATGCCCTGAGACTAGACCCTGACTTCGTTTGCATACATGGCAATGCGAGGCACCGCATCAGGGGGACCCCACTCAGGAGTTGACATGAGATCAACCGAGGAACTGGAACAAGAGAACGCGGCCCTTCGAGAGCGACTGTCCAGGCTCAGTGAGGCCAGTCTGCGCATCAACCAGAGCCTGGAACTGGAGACGGTGCTGAGCGAGGTCATCGATAGCGCCTGTAAGCTGGCGGGCGCCCCCTACGGCGGCATCACCCTTCTCGACCAGTCGGGAGAGTTCCAGGCCTTTGTGACCGCCGGACTGACGGAGGCGGAACGCCAGTCCCTGCTGGACATTCCCGACGGGCTGCCGCTATTCGAGTTCCTGAGCAACTATCCCGAGCCGCTGAGACTCAGCGATCTCAGTGAGAAGGCCAGGTCCCTGGGCGTGACCGAGGGCCTCATGCCCCTGACTACCTTCCTGGGCGCACCGATCCGTCACCGGGGCACCCTGATGGGCAACTTCTACCTGGCAGACAAGAAAGGGGGCCAAGAGTTCACCGACCAGGATGAGGAGACCCTGGTGATGTTTGCCAACCAGGCTGCCCTCGTCATTGCCAACGCCCGCCAGCACCGGGAGGAACAGCGGGCCAGGGCCGACCTGGAGGCGCTGGTCGACACCTCGCCGGTTGGCGTCGTGGTCTTCGACGCCAGGGTTGGTCGGCCGAAGTCCTTCAACCGGGAGGCGATGCGGATAGTTGACCTGCTGCGGACTTCGGACCAGGAACCCGAGGACCTGCTTACGGTGATGACCGTCCGGAGGGGTGACGGACGGGAGGTCTCCCTGGAGGACTTTCCCCTTGCGGAGGCACTGAGCTGGGGTGAGAACGTGCGGCTGGAGGAGATCGTCCTCCGGGTGCCGGACGGCAGGTCGGTAACGGCGTTGATGAACGCCACCTCCATCCGCTCGGAGGAAGGCGAGTTGGAGTCGGTGGTGGTCACCCTGCAGGACATGACGCCCCTGGAGGAGATGGAGCGGCTGCGTGCGGAGTTCCTGGCTATGGTGAGCCACGAGCTGCGAGCTCCGCTCACATCCATCAAGGGCTCGACCGCCACGCTCATTGGGTCAGGGGATTCGCTGGACCCGGCGGAGACCCTCCAGTTTCACCGAATCATCGACGACCAGGCGGAGCACATGCGCAGCCTGATCACCGACCTGCTTGACGTGGCTCGCATCGAGACCGGCACCCTGTCTGTATCCTCGGAGGCCTCTGAGGTATCCTTCCTGGTGGACCGGGCCAGGAACTCCTTCCTGAGCGGAGGCGGCCGCGACAACGTCCACATCGAGATGGAGCTCGACCTTCCCCCGGTGATGGCGGACCGGCGCCGCATCGTGCAGGTGCTGGTCAACCTGCTGACCAACGCTGCCAGGCACTCGCCCGAGCCGTCGCCCATCACAGTGAGCGTGAGAAGGACTGGACACTACGTCGCCTTTACCGTTGCCGACGAGGGGCTGGGCATATCCGCTGACCGTCTGCCGCACCTGTTCAGAAAGCACTCCCGGATTGAGGGTGAGAACCCAAGCGGCATCGAGGGCTCGGGCGTGGGGCTGGCGATCTGCAAGGGGATAGTGGAGGCCCACGGCGGTCGCATCTGGGCAGAGAGCGAGGGGCACAACAGGGGCGCGCGGTTCGTCTTCACGCTCCCCATGGTCAAGGACGCGCGATACGAAGTGCCGGAAAATCCTTCCCGGCCCTCCGGCGCAGCGCGTGAGCCGAGGCGGGGGCAACCTCGCGTCCTGGTGGTAGACGATGACCCGCAGACGCTCCGGTACGTGCGGGACGCCCTGACGGAGGCGGGCTTTGCCGCAATCGTGACCGCAGACCCGGAGGAGGTCGGGAAACTGATGGAGGCGGAGAGACCCAACCTTGTGCTGCTAGACCTGATGCTGCCGGGGACCGACGGCATCGAGCTCTTGAAAGACATCCCCGACCTTGGGAAAGTGCCAGTGATCTTCATCTCCGCCTACGGCGGTGACCAGCTCATTGTCAGGGCGCTGGAGGCCGGAGCAGATGACTATATCGTTAAGCCCTTTTCGCCCACGGAGCTGGTGGCGAGAATCCAAACGGCCCTGCGCCGGCAGACACGGCCGGAACCCGACGCGCCGTCTGAACCCTATGTGCAGGGCGACCTGACCATCAACTACGCCGAGCGGCGGGTCCACCTTGCCGGGAGCCAGGTTCAACTGACTGACCTGGAATACCGATTCCTGTCCGAGTTGTCGGCCAACGCCGGACGGGTCCTGACCCACGAGCACCTGCTGCGGCGGATTTGGGGGCCGGGCCACCAGGGTCACTCGGGGCCTGTGCGCACCGTCGTGAAGAACCTGCGCGCCAAGCTGGGCGACGAGGCGGGCAACCCCTCCTACTTATTTAACGAACCTCGCGTCGGCTACCGGATGGAGAGAGGGGAGACGTTGGATTGAGGAGTGGCGTAACGGAGAGCTTAACACCGGGGCAAGCGCATCTGCCGGGGTAATTTCATCAACGGCTTTGTCCCCGATCACAGGGAAAGCGCAGGCGGTCAGGGTGCCCTACCACAGGGCAGCGTGCTTGGGTTGCTCCAAGTGGGTCGTCTCAGACCGGCCACATGCCTGGCTGCCTCCGCGAACGTGGGTGTTGGCGTGGCCGAATTATGCACGGCCGCCTTGGTTTCGTATTTTTCGGCCACGGGATCGCGTCCGGCGGAGAGGGCAGACCGATTATCAACTGCATTGGAGCGAGCCTGCGCCAGGGACGCAGTGGAGAAAGATCGCAAGCCAATGTCCCGGCGGCTCTCGTCAATAACTATGCCTTGAACCCACGACCTGCTGCCGGATGGAGCTATGTTGTGGTAAAGACCGTCCCCATCGCCGTACCGCCCGGGCTCGGTCAAAGCCATTACCTTTCAGGCGGTGAGGTTTCCCATTTACCCTTATTTTCACGTTCTTTCCCACACTAATGTGTGGGATTTACTGCTGGTTTATGAGGGAACATGGGACAATTCAAGAGCCGAGTTTTGCTAAATCAGATATGAAAAATAGAGAACTGATACTATTTGAGACATTGTGGGAAAGTAAAGTGGCGGAGAGAGTGGGATTCGAACCCACGGTACGGTTGCCCGTACTCCGGTTTTCGAGACCGGCGCTTTCGTCCACTCAGCCATCTCTCCGGAGGACGAGGACTACATGGGGTTGCCATCGAGTCTTGTATCCAGTGTATCCAATGCATGGGAGGACAGCAACAGCGAACACTTAAAATTGCGAATAGAGCGGTAGGTTTTACCCTGAGAATGAAGGCATCACTTCAGTTGCGAAGAGATCCAGCGAATCCAGCACTTTCTGGGACTCGATCCCTCCGAAATTGACGAAGAATATCAGGTTTTCAACGCCACAATCCCTAAGTTGTCCAACGCGTTCGGCGATGTTATCGGGACTTCCGAAGAGCATCACGTTGTCGCACATTCCGTTGTAGTCGAAACGAGCGTCAGGCGAATATCGCTGTCGGTAAGCAGAGTATTCTTCCGGGAGCAGATCCAGTCGGTTGTCAGGGGGAGCGCTCACTTCCTGTCCGGTCTGCTTGAACCACATGAACGGGATTTCGGCCTCGCGTCTGGCCTGCTCCGTGGTCGGAGCGGCATACATGGCGCGGGCCACGACTACCCGCTCCGGCGTGTATTCAGATTCGGCTTCAGCCAAAGCATCCTGATAGAATCCTACCTGATTGGACACCTGTCCGAAGGTCTCGCCCTGCCCGATGAGCAGATTCCAGTCGTTGCGCACAACTCGTGCGACGCTGTCAGCCCCGGATGCTGCCACGAACACAGGCGGGTGTGGTTGCTGAACCGGTCGAGGCAACACCGTGAGGTCGTTGAAATTCCAGAATTCGCCGCGATGATCGAAGGGTTCGACGGAAGTCCAGGATCGAACCAATATATCCATTGATTCTTCGAAGCGGCGACTGGCTTCGTCCATTGGAATATTCATCCGATGGAACTCGCCCCATTGGTATCCCCGGCCAACCCCCAAATCTAGTCTGCCGCCGCTCAGCACGTCTACGGTGGCCGTTTGCTCGGCCAGCTGCACAGGATTGTGGAACGGTAAGACGGTAACGGCGGTGCCCAAACGAATAGTGTCGGTGAGGCCAGCCAAATAAGCGAGGACGGAAGTGGTGGCCGACACGATGCCGTGGCGGGTGAAGTGATGCTCGGTGAACCATACCGAGCTGTATCCCAGCCGCTCGGCATGCAGAACCTGCTCCAGGGCTTCCTGGTAGTAGCGCTCCTGCTCGGAGGGATTGGGCAATTGCACCGAATGGAAGAGTCCGAATTTCATCTTTTTGCCTTGTATGCCGTCAGCTTTGAGAAACCCAGTCGGCTACCCTCTCACCGATCATGATGGCAGTGGCGTTGGTGTTCGCGCGGGTCACCTGAGGCATGATGGACGAGTCCGCAACCCAGAGCCCATTGACACCCCGTACGCGACACTGCTGATCGGTGACTGCCATTGCGTCGCCGTCTGGGCCGATACGGCAGGTACCGGATACGTGGCGAGAGCTACCCAGAGTCTCGCGAATCCAGCTGTCAAGAGCATCGTCGTTGGCCAGCACTTCATCGGTTGGAGCAGTGCGTCCTACGGAGATGCCGCTGTAGGATTCGGATTCCAGGAGACTGCATGCGAGCTTGACCGCGTCGCGCATGCGGCGCATGTCATTTTCGTTGTGAAGGTATCGGTAGTTGATCGAAGGCTGCACAGCAGGGTCAGACGACTGCAGGCGAACCCAGCCCGAGCCGTCGGGCAACTCAAGGGCGCAGGCGATTCTGGCGGACCCCGAAGGGACCATTTCGCCGGTCATTACGTTCCATATTGCGAGGGTGTGCAACATCACGTCGTTGGGATAGGAAGGCGGCTCGGATGTAACGCGAAGGCCGAAACGCAGCGCTTCCGCATTTGCGGTCAACCTGACGTCGTCCTTGACCTGGAAGGACACTGATCCCATAGGGTGGTTGAAGAGATTTTGACCGACGCCAGGTGATTCGACCAGAACCGGCAGATCGTGCTCCTCCAGCTGTTCGCGGGGGCCAACTCCGGAAAGCATAAGAATATGAGGAGATTTGAGGGCGCCGGCGCTTAATACCACACGGTCGCAATGCAGCGTGAAGACTTCTCCGCCGCTTTCGGCCTCGACGCCGGTCACCCGTCCCTCTTCGATTACCACACGCCGGACGAATACGTCGCCTCGGACTGTCAGGTTAAGTCGATGTCGGGCGGGGTTCAGGTGAGTTATGGCGGTGCTCATTCGCCAGCCGTTGCGGTTGTTCATCGGTATGGCGCCGATACCCCCGGAATCGGGTCCGTTCAGGTCGTGGTTCGCTGGGTAGCCCCGCTCCATGCAGGCGTTGTAGAAGGCGCTTTGCACCTCTGGCCACTCCTCGTTTTCCCTGCGCACTATTGGAATGGGGCCTTCCGTGCCGTGGAAGTCGTCGTGAATATCCATGTCGGTCTCGGCCTTGCGGTAATAGGGCAACACTTTAAGGTAGCCCCATTCATCATTGCCAAAGGACTCCCAGCGTTCGAAGTCTTCGGGAAGACCCCTGAGAAAGACCTGACCGTTGATGGAGCCGGAGCCGCCGACGACCTTGCCCTGGGCGATGTTAATTTCGCCCTGCTGGTCGTTGATGACGCCTCGAAGGTTCCACGAAATCGGAGAACCGATGGCCTCACCCTCCGAGGAGTGGCCGTTTCGGACCGGTTCTGGCAGATGCTCAGGATTGGAGTAGTCCTGTCCTGCTTCCAGAAGCAGAACGGACCGATTGGGGTCTTCGGAAAGACGACCCGCGACCACTGACCCTGCGGAGCCGGCTCCGATTACAATTACGTCATACTTCATTTGGGTGCCTCGAATGCTACTCAATTTCGGCCCGATTCTACACTGTGCCGCATCCGGGGGCTAGTTTGCGCCAGCCGAAGCGCCTCGAAATGTCCAACTTTGGGAGTGGGTTGTCCGATACTTGCTTCTGTACTGTCTTCCTCAATAATTTCGGCGGTCGCGGAGCGGTCCGGGTCGAAGGTCTTCAGGCGAATTCAGAGGGAAAGAGAGCGTGAATTTTTCGGGAGTACGCAAGAGTAATATCCGAACAGCTCAAATAGAGAAAGCAGAGAGGTATTATGCGGCTCGGCAATTGGCAATTCTCAGCAGATTCAGCACCTAGCGAAGATGCGGCTCGGAATTGCATGCAATGCAGTTGCCGTTGACGCCTCTCCGGGTGGTAACTATCATTCTTGGCATTTGAAACAATTGAAATTCTCGAAAAAATGATACGGAGGATGGAAAGTGATTACGGACCTGCCGACGCTTTTGCGTTACTTTGACCGATTCCACGAGCGGACGATTCGCGATGTTGCCGCACTACCCTCCGAGGCCGAGTTCTGGCGGCCACCAAGAGGCGAAGGGGAAAAGGCATGGAGCATCGCTGAGATCGTGCACCACATCGCGGAGTCGCGGTTGTATTTTGCCAGCGCGTACTGTAATCGGGGGTGGCTTTACGACTGGCCGGTTCCCAGTACCGAACGGCAGTCGGGATGGATTCCGGCGATGGAGGCATCGGCTGAGGAGTTCCACAGGCGACTGGATAACAGTCCGCCTGAGTGGCTGCAGAGACGGGTGAAGATGATAGACACCGACGGAATGTTAAGTGGCTGGCGAATAATGATGATGCTCTTCGAGCACGAGGTGCACCACCGCAGCCAAATTGACACCTACGCCGGACTGGAGGGATGGGATGTGCCGCACATCTACGGGCGTTCACGAGAGAGCATCGACGATCTGCAGGAGGAGCAGAGGCGGAGGACTGGTCAGTAAGGGGAATAGTTCGATTTAGCTAGCTGACTATATCAAGAGGCCTTCGACGGGGATGAGTCTTTGACCCACGGGGTCGACAGCCATGTAGGCGGCTTCAAGGGCAAGTGCGCCTAGCAATGGGGAGGTTCCTACGGCATTGAAAATCACCTGGGTCTTAAGTTCTTTACCCGCAAATCTGATCCACGTGTAGCCGATGGGCAATTCCTGCACTTCACCCTGAGCGAAGCGGAACCGCTCGGTAGATACCGGACGGACGCCCAATCTTCTCAAGACGTCGGCAGGAACCGATGGGGTGGACGCGCCGGTGTCGACCAGCGCGTCAAGTGTCTGCCAATTTTCGCCTTGTTCATTTCCCAGTTCGATTGCCACGTGGAAAGTGCCCATTGCCGTAACTCTAGGCGTCAATGATGCCGGCACTGATGGCGTGGCCGCGAAGGTCCCCCTGCTGTTCCAAGTGGCTGCGAATCTGGCCCAGGGCCGCCTGCAGCATTTCGGTGTCCAGGGACTCTGCCGCATCGGTGTGGTCAGCCTCGGCCAGCAGTTCGGACGTGCGCTCGCCGAGTTGCTGGAGGGACCAGTCGACCTGGTCGGCAACAGCGATGATCCCCTCCGGGAAGTCGCGATGGGAAGCGCCAGGAGAGCCAGACTTGTCATATCCTCCGCCGTGCCAGTGGCCGGGACGGTCGTGACAGTCAAAACGTATGATTTCCTCGTTCCCTACATCGACGCCGATTGTAGGTCCACCGCACCACGAGCCTCGAACATTGAGCGCCCTGACCGGCCACACATAGGCCATGACCTGACCGTCCTGGGACAGCGGCACGTGGAGCTCGATCCCGAGGTACTTTTCTCCATTCCTCTTAGTTGCCATTGAATACACTCCGAAAGTCAATTTGGCGTGATTTGAAACTACCACAGGCACACAGGGAATACAATCGCGGTTCCAGCGTTGACCAGCAATCATGGATTGATGATGCTAGCGCGGTTCTCAACTACGAAGGTTTCGCGTCTCTCAATGAAGTCGAGCACCACGGAAGTCAGGGCGCCTGGGCGCTCAATGCCAATTGCGTGTCCAGTATCGTAGACGTAACACACGCTGCAATTTGGCATGCGTTCCTTCCAGATGTGTCCCGCCTGGCGAGAGACCAGGCGGTCTTCCTGTCCAATCACGACCAGGGCGGCACAATCCAATTCCGGCAGGCTAGACTCCAGGTCCCTTGTTTCTCCCGTCGAACGTTCCATCAGGGCTGCCAATACTTCCGTCCTGAGGCTTTCCGGAAGAGCTACATCCGCTGCCTCCGGGTGAGCCAGCATAGATTCACAGGCCTCTGAGGGAGAATGCCCAGGCCGTGAGTCCGCCGGCGATATGCCGGCCGGTGATACCAGCACCAGCGAAGAGATGCACGACGGACGCATCATCGTGATCCGCAGGGCGACATCTGCGCCCACAGACGTGCCGACGAGAGTGTACGAATCGATGCCTACGGAATCCAATACCTTGACCGCTGCCTCAGCGATATCCTGTATTGAACCCGAAGTGGAATCTGCTTCGGGCGGCTCAATGCTGAAGACTCGGTATCGGTTGTTGAGGGAATACGTCAACTCCGGTGATTGCCACGGAGTCCAGTCCAATAGCACTACCGGTTCGCCGCTGCCGGATTCCGAGTAGCTCAAAATGCTGCCACCCAAAGCCATTGCCTAGAACTCCTTGATGCGAGGAAGCACTTCCTTCCCGAACAGTTCGATTTCTGCCATGACGTCTTTGTGATCCAGGCTGGGCTGCTGGAAGAACAGATCTATTACGCCGGCACCGCAGCGGTCATGGTAGGCGCGGATCTGCTCGGTCACGGAGTCCGGACCGCCGACGAAAGTCAAGCCTGGCGCCCCTCCCACGATGTCGCCGGCAGCGCTGCCGGCGAATACGTGACTGTAGTCAATGTCCTGTCCGGTTCGCTGAGCCTGAATCACCTGGGCCACTGACGACCTCATCGCCATCCCACGGGCACGGCCCTGGTCTTCCTGCCGGTGGAACCAGTCCCAGGCCTTTTCGTCGGTTTCGGCCAGGTAGATGCTTCCCCTGAAAACGACCTCGTCGGGTTGCGGTGTCCATCCAGCTTCCTTGCACCACTTGAAGTACTTGTCCGTGATGGTTGCTACGTCTTCCACGGGGAGGAAGGACACTCCCAGTCCGAGCCGGTGAGTGGCGGCGTAGTGAACCGCGTCGTCGCTGCGGGTGGCAACGATTGCGGGAGGCAGGGGCTGCTGGACCGGCCGTGGCCAAACGGAGACCGTCCGGAACTGGTAATGGCGTCCTTCCCAGGCAAAGGGATGCGGTTCGGTGAGGGCACGGAGGATCAGGTCCATGCTTTCCAGCATACGGCCCCTGCCCTCTGCCGGGTTGACGTTGTAGGTCTGGTCCTCGTTGGGCGTTCCGCGGAGGAAACCCATAACCAGGCGCCCGTTGGTCAGGTTATCCAGAAGGGCAATCTCTTCGGCGATCCTGACGGGGTTGTTGAGAGGGAGCAGGTGACCCAGTATAGCCAGGCGTGCTTTTTTGCATCGCTCTGCTACGGTGGCAGCCATCACAGACGGTGTCCCTGTGGAAATGCGTCCGGAGTAATGGTGTTCGGAGAAACTAATCCACTCGAAACCCATTTCTTCGGCAAACTCGCATTCCTCAATGCCATCCTGGTAGCTTTGCATCGAAAGCGCCGGGTCGCTGTAGGCGGGTGGGGTTGGCCACGTCGGCGGAAAGTCCCGTCTCAGCGCGTAGCCCATTGCCCCCAGGTAGGATGCTTTCATTTCTGCCCCCGCTGTTCGTTCTGTTGGCCGGAAGGAAAACTGATGTCAGAGCTCAACAAGATCGTACGACAGCGTGTTGAAATTCTCGTGCCCGGTTTCTGTTATGAGAATCATGTCCTCGATCTGGTAAGAACCAAGGCTGGCGGAATAGTAGGGAGTTTCGAGGCAAAGCAACATTCCGGGCTTCAGCTCGCTTTGCTCGTTGGAGCCTATGAAAGGTGGTTCCTCCACGAAAGTGTCCAAGCCGATTGAATGGCCGTAGTGGCCGCGGCTGTAACCCGCGAAACCATGGGCCTGCATAACGTCGTCTGCAATGCGGTAAACGGCGGCTATGGGAGTGCCGGGACGCATCAGCTCGCGGGCTGCGGCGTGGGCTTCCGCCAGGGCGTCGTGAACGCGGCGCTGCTCGGCGGAGGCTCGCCCAAAGGCGAAGGTGCGGCCGCAGTCGCTGTAGAAACCACCCACGGCGACGCCGCAGTCGAACTTGATCAGGTCGCCGGAATGTAGTCCGGCGCGGTCGCCGAAACTGCTGCCCGTGCCTGCGCTGATGAATCCGTAAGCGGACTGGAATTCACCAAGCGAAGGGTTGGCCATGGCGGCTTCCAGAGCCCCGGCCTGGTAACGGTACTTAATGTCCTGAGCTGTTTGCCCACCGTGGGCGTCGTTGATCGCCCGGTGCAGGCCGGCCTCGAACAGTAGGGCTGCATTGCGATGCATTTCTATTTCCTGGGGGTGCTTGATGGCCCGCAACCCGTACAGCATGCCGGTCAGGTCCACGAACTGGCACTCAGGGTTATTTTGCTGGAGCCGGAATAGTGTATCGGCGTAGACATAACGCAGGTCTATGCCCACGGTAGCGGCTGACAAGCCTCTCTCTTCCAGCATTGAAGTAATGTTTTCGTCCAGTTCATCGGGGTTCCATTGTGGGGGCCGACTAATTCGCGCCTCCCCTCCCGTCGGACCGGTGATGATGTCCAGGTCGCGGTTCTCAACCCACATTCGGTAGGTGCGGATGTCCTCGATTGAGCTCGAGGCGCGGGCTGCCGGCGCGGCGAAGTCGCTGGTCATCAGAGCAGGCGGTAGGGCCGAATCGGCGGGGATAAGGGCCATGTCTGTCCCCATCAGGCGGAACGAGAGATTTACAACCGGACTGAAGAATCCGGTGGTGTAGAAGATGTTGGCTGGAGTTGTAACCAGGCATGCGTCGATTTCCAGCCGCTGCAATTCCTCGGCGACCCGTCGCCGCGCGTCGTCAAACATGAGTGAGACCTCCGAAACTTGCATGCCAATTCTACACTTCGGCGAAAAGAGGCGCACCGGAATGTCGGCGTAGGTTTGACATCAGGGTCGAGAATCGGGCGACGTGGACAAAGAATGTACTCAGGATTAGTATGCCTGTATCACGCGCGGCTGGGCTGCGGAGACGCAAATGCACCTCTTCAAAAGCAAGATCTTCTATGGCTGGTGGGTCACCATCGGTTGCGCCCTGGTTGTGTTCGGCGTGGCCGGCGGTCAGTTTTCTTTTGGTGTCTTCATGAGGCCCATGACGGAGGAATTTGGCTGGAGCCGCGGAACCCTGTCGGCAGCATTTGGGGTCACTTACCTGATTTCCGGACTGCTACGCCCCATAGCCGGCTATCTAGCCGACCGCTACAGCCCCAAATGGGTGGCTTTGGCAGGTGTCCTGATAATGGGCTGGATGCTGGCCATGATTTCATCTGTCCAGGCCCTTTGGCAGTTGTACGTACTGTTCGCCATCATGAGCTTTGGGGTTACTCTGGGAACCGGGCCCATCCTTACCAAGATTGTCAGCCAGTGGTTTATGGCAAGGCGTGGCCTGACGCTTGGCCTGGTCAGCGGGGCGGGCTCCTTTGGCGCCATGATCCTGGTTCCTGCCACTTCCGTCTTCCTTGTGCTGCTGTCGTGGCGGGAGGCGTATCTCTTTCTTGCGGTACTCCTCTTGTTGGTGATTCTGCCCGTGGGAATACTGTTGATTCGAGATCGTCCCGAGGATAAGGGGCTAGAGCCTTACCGCGCCGATGACCAGTCTGGTGGCGGCAGACGCCGCGGCGGAGACGTGAACTTCTCCTTTATGGAAGCCGTCCGCACGCCAATGTTCCAGAAACTGACATTCGGGTACTTCGTTTGAGGGTACTCGATGAGCTTCGTGAATGCTCATTTTGTAACGTACGCTCAGGACCTCGGCTATTCTGCGATTACTGCCGCTTTCATGTTCAGCATTATCGGAGCCACCTCCATCATTGGCGCCCTTTTGCTGGGACACTATTCCGACAAGCACGGACGTCGCACATGGCTGGCCATTTCCTACCAGCTGAGGGCGCTGGGATTTGTCGTGGTGCTCCTCTCTATGGGCATTCCCTTCCTGAGCATACCGTCGTTGGGCATAGTGGCGCTGGTTGCAGGAGTTCTGCTGGTGGGGCTGTCCTGGAACGCGGTAGTCGGCATAACTGCTGCCTACACTGCTGACGGCTTCGGGACAGCCCATATGGGGAAGATATACGGCACGATGTTTGCAGTGATGCCCATAGGATCAGGTCTGGGATCCTTCCTTGGCGGTTACCTGTTCGATATTCGCGGCAATTACGAGTGGGCCATGTGGTCCAACATAGCGTTGCTCATCGCCTCTGCGTTCCTGGTGCTCTCCATAGGGGGCAAGCGACCTCAGCCGCTGGGAGGGCCTGCCGCAGCTGCCGGAGACGACTAGGCCGGTCAATACGCGTGGTTTTGACAAACGGGCCCTGGCATCAAGAGCCGGGGCCTGTTGTTATTCTCAGTATTCTGCAGTCGGACGAATCCAGTGACACCGGATGTGCTCCCTTGTCGTCAGGTTGAATAATGATTTCCCACGACAGGACCGGTATTTTAGTTGAACAGTTCAGCCATGCGGTCCCCGTAGTCCTGGCCTTTCGATCAACAAATCGAAAAAAGGCAAAGAATTAATTGGACGGATAGCATCTTGTCGCCAATGAGCCGATATTTGGTCGGAGCAGAGTTTTAACGTGCATGCTACGTTTCGCATCTGCGCATTCGGATAATAAGTGCATATCATGCTGATGCGTTTCTTTTGCCGAAAAGAAGATCCCCGGCTGTTGATGCCGGGGATCCAGTATGGGAAAGGATTGTGATTGTAGGGAGTATCTCCCCGATCTACTGGGTAATAGGAACACGCTCCGTGGTGCCGTCAGAGAGTACCTTCAGGCCCACAATGGGGGCGATCCTCTCATTGAACAGGGCGATGATGTTGTCCCTGTTGTCTTCGTCCTGTCGACTGATGAACCCAGGCACCACGTGCTGGGTGGCAACCACGTTTCTCATGTGATCCATAAGCGCAGGTGAGAATTCCTGGTATTCGAGGCCGGCGTCGATGTTACGCTGGATCCAGACCTCGTTCCATGCGGGGGTAACCCTCATGGCCTCGAGCTCATGCCGTGCGCCTTCTTCCGACAATATCTGCTGAATGTCGGAAGGCAGTTCGTCCCAGACTTCCCTGTTGACTATGACCGTGTTCAGCAACTGGCTGGAAAGAGGACCGACCATGTAGTTTGTGACCTCATACCAGCGCTGGGCGTGAGCGGCGAAGGCAACGGTTACTCCGCAGTCCAGGATGCCGCGTTCCAGCGCCGTGTATACCTCGGCGAATGCCACGAACTGGGCGTCGGCTCCAAAGCCCTCAATCCAGTCGGAAAGCGCGGATCCGTGGCTGCGTACCTTGCGTCCTTCGAAGTCCGCGAGTTCCGAAATTCCGTCCTTGCAGAAGAAGAATTGGTCACCGCCTGAGACCCACATGTGGGAGAGGACAATACCACCGTCAGTGTTCTCTTCAAAGAGACGGTCGAGTTCGGGGCCGATGGCCTGGGTAACCTTGAATTCGACTTCGTGGTTGGGGTATACGCCGTACATGATGGCCAGCTCAGCCTCGGGCATGTGACCGGACACGTATCCGCTGGTGATTTCCGCCCACGACAGGGTTCCGTTTGTCACCTGTTCAAGTGAGTCAGGACCGGCGATACCCAGTTCAGGGAACGATGTAATGGGAACTAAAACCTTGCCGTTGGTGCGAGCTTCGACCTGAGGCTTGAAGAAGTTGGCCCACAGTTCACAGGGGGCCACCGTGCGGTTGATGCAGGCGAACTGGATCTCGATTGGTTCGCCGTCATAGGTCATCTCGGTAGGGTTGGTAAAGTTGGCCTTATCTACAAGGTCCTTGTAGTACTGGGAGTCGAAAAGGTAGCCTTCTCGCTCCAGACCGGCGAGGTTGACCATATCATCAGCGTCTCCCAGGCCCTCGGCCGGCGCTGGGCCAACCAACATGCTAAGGTCGCCGTCTCCAAGGTAGAAGGCGCCCGGTCCTCCCGCACGTGCTTCCGCTGCGGCAAGCAGGGCTGGGTCAATGTCTGACATCGCGGTGTCATCTTCCTGCTCCATGACTGCTTCCGTCGCAGTGGGTTTAGGAGCTGTAGTGGCGGTTGGCGCCGCTGTCGGGACCGCCGTAGGCGGGGCTGCAGTTGGCTCCGGTGTGGCTGCTTCACCGCATGCCAGCGCAAAGGCCAACACAAGAATGAGAATTCCGCCAAGCAGAAGGGGTTTGAGCATTAAGTCACTCTCCTGGGAAATTTAGGTTAATCCATGCCTCTTGGACGCTATCCTTTTTGGCCCGGCGGAATATAGCAAATGGGAATATCACATGCAAGCGCATATTTTTAGTGCACTTCTACGATATTCGCAAGATATTCGACGTTATAGGGGACATACGAAGAAAGCAATTCTATAAAGAGCCACATTTAAATCTTGAGAGTTCGACTAAATCTTGAGAGTTCAACTCGACGAAGACAGCCCCGGCGGAGAACGCCGGGGCTGTCCGTGCTTCACCTGGACGGTGGTTGGAAAACGGCGAATCTGTTTGCCAGTCTACTCGATAAACGTGAGGGTGCCGTCGTCTTCAATCTCCACCTTGGCCCATGGTGCCACGACTTCGTTCCAAATTGCGATCTCCTCTGGCCCAACCCGCACGATCCAATTGGGCAGTACCCGGCCCAGGGCCACCTCTTCATAAACGTACTGCTTCATCTCGGGAGACCATTCGAGGAAGGTCATTCCCTTATCGACATTGACCTGTACGCCTGTCTCATTCCAGACGGCGGCCAGGCGGAGATTCTCCAGCTCCATCTTGGCGCCTTCTTCGATGATGATGTTCTGGAGGTCCTCAGGGATGCGATTCCACGTGTCCCGGTTCATGGTCTCGAATCCCATTGGCATGGAAATGAAGGGACCAATCAGGTTGTCAGTTACTTCGTACCATCGCTGACCGTGGCCTGCGTGGGCACCGGTTACGCCGGCGTCCAGGATGCCGCGTTCCAGGGCCGTGTACACGTCGGCGAAGGCCATGAACTGCCCCTCACCGCCCAGACCGTTGATGGCGTCGGTCATGGTGGTGCCGTGGCTGCGTGTCTTCAGCCCGTCGAAATCCTCCAATTCCGCGCCTCGGTTGGAAAAGAAGTACTGGTCATTGCCACCGTACCAGATGTGATAGATCAGCTTCCCTCCCTGCGTCTCCTCTTCGACTCCGGCATCCAGGTCCGGCAGCAGAGCGGTGTTGGCCTCGTGTTCTGACTTGAAGTCCTTCCAGAGACCCCAGACGTAAATGATGTCGATCAGGGGCCAGGTGCCGCCGACATAAGCTGGCTGGATCTGAGCGAATTCGATGGTTCCCTGCTCAACGAGCTCGATCATATCCGAACCGGCCAATCCCAGCTCGGGGTAACTTGACACCTCGAAGTCAACCTGCCCGTTAGTGCGTTCCTTTACGTTCTCCGCAAAGTAAACGGTCTGCAGGACGCAGGGCAGCAGGGCCCGGTTGATGCAGGCGTACTGGATGTTGTGGCTCTCTCCGCTGGAGGTCAGCGGCGTTGGATCGGTCAACTTTGCCTTTTCGATCAATGACCCGTAATAGTCCGTCTCGAAAATGTGGCGGTGCTTCTCCACCATCGCCAACGGCACCATGCCGTTCCCGTCCCCCAAGGGGTCGTCGAGTTCAAGTTCGCCGGTATCTTCATTCATTTTCTCGGAGACACCTGGAGCAGGGCCGACTAGGCGACTGAAGTCTCCGTCACCGATGTAGATTGAGCCGGGCCCACCGGCTAGCTCGTCTGCTAACGCGACCAAGGCAGGGTCGACTTCCATCATTGAGTCGCCCTCTTCCTCCTCTTCCATCGCTGCTTCGGTGGCGGCTGGCGGCTCAGTGGGGGCCGCAGTGGGAGGAGCGGTTGTCGGTGCTTCCGTCGGCACCGGCGTAGCGGACTCGCCGCAGGCCAGAATAAAGGCCATCAACAAGATTAGAGCTGCGCCCAAAATGATTGGTTTCACCATACAGACACTCTCCTCTGTAATTTCCCAACTCGTCCTTGCGGGCCCAACTTGCTTCTAAAGTCTGTGTGGCACAGACAGGGTCGCTGAACGATTCGGCGGAATATAGCAAAAAGGAAAAGCCACCGCAAGGAGTGTTTCGTCATGAATTTATATATATGAATTGTTACTTGACGATATTAGGAATAATTATTACGTATTGGTAACTTGGGCAAGAATATTGCAGGACTATATGAACTGACAACGGTAGAGAATCCGTAGACGAGAGAATGGGCCCCGAATATTTTCGGGACCCATTTGCAGGACGTGTTTCGAAGCAGGCTAGTTGCCAGAGAGCGACGCTGAGCCGTCCGGGTTGATTGTGATGCCCGCCACAGGGCCGACATTCTTGTTGAATAGCTGCACGGCTTCGCTTTCATAACCGCCAACGCGATTCACCCACTGCGGGATCACGTAATTTAGGGCCACTTCCTCAAACAAATGCTTCTTTACTTCGTCACTGAATGGCGTGTAGATCATCCCTTGGTCCAGGAGCTTGGGAATGCCGAGAGAAGACAGGACGGGGGTAAACCGGAAGAATTCGAGCTCGTAAATAGCCCCTTCCTCCCACAGAATCTGCTGGAAGTCCTCGGGCAAGTCCTGCCAAACGTCGTAGTTGAAGGTGGCGTTCTCGACTGTGAAAAGGGGGAGAGGGCCAGCCATGTAATCCGCTACTTCGTACCAGCGCTGGCCATAAGCGGCATTGGCACCTGTCACTCCACCATCCAGGATTCCCCTTTCAAGCGCTGTGTAGACCTCGGAGAAGGCCACCCATTGGGCCTCCGATCCCATTCCGTCAATCATGTCGGAGAGGGCGCCGCCGAAGCTGCGTACCTTCAAACCCTCAAAGTCTTCCAGTGTCTCTATGGGTTCCTTGCTGAAAAAGAAGATTTCGTTTTCTGGTACTCGCCACAGCTGGAAAATGGTTACTCCTCCTCCTGTCCGTTCCTCAATCAACCTGTCAAGGTCAGGGATAGAGGCAGTTGTGGCCTTGTAGAAAGTCTCGTTGTCGGGATACATGCCCCAGAGGTACTTCATGTCCATGGCCGGCAGGTCGCCTGCGGTATATGCAGCCGGGAGCTCGGCGAAGGACAGCGTCCCATTGGCCAGCAATTCCAAGATATCTGGTCCGGCAATGCCCAGTTCCGGGTAACCAATGATTTCGATCACCAACTGTCCATTGGTTCGTTCCTCCACTCGCTCCGAGAACCATTCGGCCAGCTTGCAGTGGGTGAGCGCCCGGTTGATGCAGGCAAACTGGTAGGTGAGTTCCAGTCCGGTTGAGGTGGCCTGCGTTGGGTTTGTCAAGTTGGCCCGTTCAACCATCTCGCGGTAATAGTCGGAATCGAAGACGTACAGGTAGTCCTCGAGGCCTTCGTATGGAACGCCATCGTAGTCGCCGATGTCGTCCTCAATGGGTTCTGGGACGGGGCCAACGAGCTGGTTGAGGTCGCCGACGTAGATCGCCCCTGGCCCTCCTGCGAGCCTGGCCGCTGCTGCCATCAGGTCCTCATCGCCGGACATCATGGCGGCCTCAGTGGGTTCTTCCTGTGCCGCCTCCGTTGGCACTGCGGTGGCCGCAGGAGCCGTGGTGGCTGTCGGGGCCTCCGTGGGAGCAGGTGCCTCCGTTGGCTCGGCCGCTTCACCGCAGGCAAGAATCACCGCCATCAAAAGGGCGAGCACCGCAACAAGTATAGTCTTCCTTAACATAGAGACACTCCTGGATAAGAATTGCCCGATTGCAGGCGCCTAGAAACGTCTGCGCCTGCAATTGCGCGGCAATATAGCAAAGAGAAATTATCGATGCAACCCTCATTAACTAAATAATCTTCGTGAATAAAATAACAAACAGGCATAGTATGCTATTACATAGTCGATATTCGTAAAATAGTATGGCTGCAGTAGTCGCTTGAATTGGCAGGACTACAAAAGAGGACAGCCCGATTGCCTCACGCAGCGACAATCGGGCGGTGAATGAATGTACAGCCAATACCTATAGGACGGATGTCGAGCTTGTTACGTTTCGGAACCCTGCTTGGTATGGGCTGAAAAGCCGGTAGTCCCGTAGCGCCTGGGTACTATGGCAATGAAGGTGGGCCGTCGTGGCTTCCAACACTTCTGCCTCGAGAGAGGCTTCGAGGGCTCAATTGTAGTTCTCCCATAACACCCAGTACGTAATTCGTTATAAGAGTCACAATTAGATATGCTACAAACCAGTGAATAGGATTACTGTATTTAGAATAAGAAATGAACAATATTCATCCCATTAGCTCCCATAGATATTAGGGGATTAAGGGAAACAGTCCTGCATTTGGCCGGGAAGGGGAAGAAGGATCGTTGGGCAGGGCTAGCGGGCGGCCAGAGGAGGAGGGCCGGCAAGGGGGTCTTCGGTTATGGCTCGTTGGAGGGCGACGACGGAACGGGCGAGGGACTGAAGATCAGAGACCGCCTGTGGATCGGCGAGAAGGCCGTCCTGGAAGTGGCGTGACTGGAGGTAGACCATGCCTGGCGCCACGTGGGCTCCGAACCAGGCCAAGACCGGGCGCAACTGGGCATCTATGCTGAGGTAATGGTGGTCGGTGGCCCCCATGCCGATGAGTCCGCACGCCTTACCCTGGAGTCCTTCAACGGGAACGTGGTCCAGCAGGTTCTTGAGAGCTCCAGTGAAGGAAGCGCGGAATACGGGGGTGGCAATCAGGTACATGTCCGCCGAGATCACACGCTCCACGACGGACTGGGTGTCATCGCCGTAATCAGATAGAGGACGGCCGTCCGCGAAGGAAATGCTTTGGTCCCCCAGGTGAAGAACATCGGTGGAAGGTGCGTCCGGCCCTTCCAGGCCAGATAGGGCGGCCTGGATGGCCTGGTGCAGGCGGCCGGGACGCGTCACGGTGCCATGTATGGCCAGTAAAGTGCCGGGCATAAGGGTTACCTGCCTGCCGCCGTCGCCCCGCGGGCGGCGGTGTATCTATTTTCCGGCTTGAGCAGACCGAGGTTGCCGCGTAGGGTGTCGGACTCGTACTCGTTGCGGAATAAGCCCCGCTCTTTCAGGATGGGCAATACGTAGTCGACGAAGTCGTCGAACCCTTGTGGCAGCACTGCCCCGCTGAGCATGAAGCCATCTGCGGCTCCGGACTCAAACCACTCCTGCATTGTGTCAGCCACCTGGACCGGCGTTCCGATGAACTCGTGCCTCGGGGTAGTTACCTGCAAGGCCATCTCACGCAGGGTCATCTCATTCTCACGAGCGGTCTTCTTGATGCTGTCGGTGGAGCTTTCCCAGCCATTTCGGCCGAAGTCGCCCAGTTCAGGGAATGGGGCGTCCAGGTCGTACTGGGTGAAATCCAGGTCGTTGAAGTAACGGCCCAGGTAGTTGAGGGCCTGGTTGACCTCGACAAGCCCGGCTATCTCGAGGTACTTGCGTTCTGCCTCCTCGGGGGTATGCCCCACGATGGGTGAGCAGCCTGGGAGGATGAGGATCTCGCCAGGGTTCCGACCGGCGGCATCGGCCCGGCTCTTGACATCGGCGCTGAACTCTTCGGCGCTGGAGCGGTTGGCCTGTCCGGTGAACACTGCGTCAGCGATTTTGGCAGCGAATCCCCTACCAGCTTCGGACGAGCCTGCCTGAATCAGGACGGGCCGTCCCTGGGGCGAACGGGAAATGTTTAGCGGACCCTGGACGGAGAAGAACTCGCCGGAGTGATTGAGGCGGTGCATCCTGTCCGCGTTAATGAACTCGCCGTTAGCCTGGTCTCTTAAGAACGCGTCATCCTCCCACGAGTCCCACAGACCCTGGGCAACATCGATGTATTCTGCAGCCATGCGATAGCGCAGGTCATGAGCAGGGTGCTCTGTCTTGCCATAGTTCAGGGCAGATCCCTCCAGCGGTGATGTAACTACGTTCCAGCCGGCCCGACCGTTGGAAATGTGGTCGATCGACATAAACTGTCGGGCTACGGTAAAGGGATCGCTGTAGGTGGTCGAGAGGGTGGCCGCAAGGCCAATGTGGGAGGTATCCATGGCTAGTGCTGCCAATAGCGTGAGCGGTTCAAAGCGGTTGAGGAAATTTGGGTGGGACTTTTCGCTTATGTACAGACCGTCGCCGAAGAATGCGAAGTCGAGCTTGGCGTCTTCGGCCTTGCGGGTCAGGCGGCGGTAGTAGTCGAGGTTGATGGCGGCGTCGGGCACGGCGGTCGGGTGGCGCCAAGAGGCCATGTTGGAGCCGGTGCCGGCGAGGAAAGTCCCGATGCGCATCATCCGCCGTTCAGCCATAATTGCTTACCTCTCCTGCTTCCCTTGCTTCCTTCCCGGCTTGCTTGGGCGGGACCGTAGTGACGCTGCCATCTAGTCTATCAGGCCACCGAGCAATTCGAAGGAGCGGAGACGCTTCTCGAAGCTGTCAATGGCGGTGACAGCGATAATCTCGTCGGCACCGTACTTGCGCTGAACGTCTTCGAGCTGGCGCCGGACGGAATCGAGATTGCCAAAGAGCACACCAGCCTGGCGAACGATTATCTCAAAACCCTCTCCCGATTGACGCCCGAATTCTTCGCCTGCTTCGACGCTTCCCACCGTCAGGGTGCGGCCACTTTCCAAGCGAATTCGGACGACCTGGATCCTGGACGCGTGTTCTTTAGCTTCCTCTTCAGAGTCAGAAACAATGATGGGCAAGGCCAGCATCGTTCGCGGGCAGGAGCCTTTGCTGATGTCAAATCCCTTCTGGTATCGGCGCACTGCCTCTTCCATCTCCTCTTCATCATTGTTCAAGAAGAGGGCGAATACGTAGGGCAAGGCCATCTCGGCGGCCATGCCACCGCTGGAGCGGGTTGTGCCAAGCAGGAACAGGTCGGCAGGCCGGGCTGGCAGTGGATTCGCCTGCAGACCGTGCAGGGGATGATCGGAGTCGAGCTGGTCGTGCAGGAATCGTTTGAGCTCGCCAAGCTTCTCGGCAAGAGACATCGCAGGTTCGCCCTCGCCGCGACGCAGGGCGGCAGTGGAACGGGGCAGCCCTCCTGGTCCGCGACCAATGCCCAAGTCAACGCGGCCGGGGGCAAGGGATGCGAGGACGTTGAAATTCTCGGCCACTTTGTAGGGGCTGTAGTGCTGCAACATCACGCCGCCGGAACCGACTCGGATGCGTGACGTGTGGGCCAGCAGGTGCGAGACCAGCACCTCCGGCGACGAACCCATCACGCGATTGGAACCATGGTGCTCCGCAACCCAGAATCGGTGATATCCCCACTCCTCAGCCTTCTGCGCCAACTCAATGGTGCGGTAGAGGGCGTCTGTGGGACTCTCTGATTCGTGGATCGGGCTCTGGTCCAGGATGGAAAGCTTGAAGTCGAGAGCCGACACTAGCGTTACCTTCAGTCAGGGCCTTCAAGTCAGGGCGTTCAACTGTATATCTACAGCTGAGTGAATTCTATCCCACCTGTCGGGCTGCGTCATTTTTGGGACCGCTTATCTTTGGCAATCGGATTTGGAATTGCAAGCCCCGATCGTTCCTGCCTTCAAAACAATGGGGCCTGAAATTTTCTTCTTCTGTCATTTCCGTTCATTTTCTGCCATTTTGACCAGCCAGCCGTGTTCCGGCTGACGGCGTCGAGCGAGGTTTGACAAGGCAAGCCCTTAACGAGGTTTACCAATGATAATGTTAGGGATGTGCTGTCGGGCCTGGCAAGGGGCGGGCTTTGCCAGAATGCAGGGTAATGGATGCCGCAGGCTTGCATAGGAAAGAGGATAGTGAAGGCGACTTTTGCTCTATCGGAGTAGTGCTTTGGCAAAGGTACCCTGTGCTATGATTCGCGCAAACACCGCCCTCTGGCAGTACCCTGACGAAATGAGGGCAGGTGCGGTACAGGCTGAAGGTTAATGGGGGTGATTATGTCTCCGCGTGGCAACGAGTGGCTGGCATTGACCACAGAGGAAACTCTGGAACCGGATATCCCCATCTGCGACCCGCACCATCACTTCTGGGTGCAGAGACCCGAGCCAGTGGACTATCAGCGGTACCTGCTGGACGAACTGGCATCAGACATCAACAGCGGACATAATGTCCGTTCGACAGTGTTCGTGGAGGCGCGTTCCAACTATCGCAGGTACGGACCGGAAGAGTTGCGGTCGGTGGGAGAAGTGGAGTTCGTGCAGGCCATAGCCAACGCAGCTCTGACCGGTCAGCACGGCCCGGGGAAGCCGGCTCACGGTATCGTAGGCCGGGCAGACCTGAAAATGGGCGATGCGGTGCGTCCGGTCCTAGAGGCGCTGCAGGAGGCGAGTCCCGACAGATTCCGCGGCATCCGGCATTCCGTGGGTTGGGATCCGAGCCCGGAACTGGACAACAGGGAAGTGGAAGGCTGCCTGCTGCGAGACGACTACCGCGCCGGGGCCAGGGTCCTGGCAGATATGGGACACGTGCTGGAAAACTCTCTTTACTTCCCACAGTTACACGATCTCGCAGCTTTTGCCAATGCCGTGCCAGAGGTAACAATCGTTCTGAATCACCTCGGCGGATTCTGCCGGATTGGCCCATACGCAGGGCGAGACGAGGAGGTCATGGCAGAGTGGCGGCGGGGTATTGCTGCGGTGGCTGCCTGCCCCAATATCGTCATGAAACTGGGCGGCATCGGCATGCCGCGAATAGGATTCGACTGGCACGAACGCGAGACGCCGGTGGGCTCCCGGGAAATAGCGGATTCCATTGCTCCCATCATCCACTACCTGATAGAGCAGTTTGGTCCCTCGCGCTGCATGTTTGAGAGCAACTTCCCGGTGGACAAAGTGTCTTTCTCATATCACGTGCTATTCAATGCCTTCAAGCGTGTGTCCGAGGGCTATTCCCCTTCGGAACGTGCGGATATGTTCCACGACACCGCCGCGAGGGTGTACCGGTTGGACGACTAGGAATATCCAACCCGCGGAATGTGCAGGCTGCAGAAAGACTTTCAGGTCGCTTCAGCTTCACAAAACGATTGGTAGGAGGAAACCAGATGGCAGAGGTCAGACCCTTTGAGATTGCAGTAGAAGATGCCGTCCTGGAGGACCTGAGACAGCGACTGGCGGAAACCCGGTGGCCGGACGAAATACCTGGTTCGGAATGGGATTATGGCAGCAACCTCGACTACATCAAGGAGCTGTGCGAGTACTGGCGAACCGAGTTCGACTGGCGCGCACAGGAAAGAAAGCTGAATGCCTTCAATAACTGCAAGTCGATGGTGGAAGGGCTGGACATCCACTTTATTCACGAAAAAGGTAAGGGGCCAAACCCTATCCCGCTAGTTATTACGCATGGGTGGCCGAGCACTTTCTTTGAAATGAGCAAAATCATTCCGCTGCTGTCGGACCCCGGCAGCCATGGCGGCGACCCGGCCGACGCCTTCGACGTCGTCGCGCCCTCTCTCCCGGGTTTCGGGTTTTCGCAGGCATCGCGGGATCGAGGTATGGAAATCGGGCAGGTCGCCGACCTCTGGGCCAAGCTGATGACAGAGACCCTGGGCTATTCCAGATTCGTTGCCGTGGGCGGAGATATCGGCGCGGGGGTGACTTCGCGGCTGGGCTACTCTCACGCAGACAAACTGCATGGCATACACCTCACGTCTGTTACACGTCCCACACCTTACCTGGGGCCTGACTCACGTCCGCTGACGGCCGCCGAAAAGGCCCACAGCGCGCAGCGGGAGCGATGGTTCGCCGACGAGGGTGGCTACAACCACATTCAAGGGACGAAGCCGCAAACACTGTCGTACGGGCTGAACGACTCTCCTGCCGGAGTGTGTGCATGGATCGTGGAGAAGTGGCGCACATGGAGTGACTGCAACGGGGACGTGGAAAGCGCCTATACCAAGGACGAACTCCTGACCACGGTCACCATCTACTGGGTTACGCAGACCATTGGATCGTCGGTCAGGATGTACCGGGAAAACCAGACTCATGTCTGGGATATGGAGCAGGAAGAAAGGGTAGGGGCGCCTGCAGGAATGGCTATGTTTCCCCAGGAAATTGCCCGCCCGCCACGTGAATGGGCCGAACGTTCTTACGACGTGCGCCGGTGGCAGGAAATGCCAAGAGGGGGCCATTTTGCTGCGTTTGAAGAGCCCGGGTTGCTGGCTCACGAGGTGAGGGAGTTCTTCCGGCAGTTCAGGTAGATCCAGATGCAAAATGAATCTTGGAGTTTAGGAGTGAACCATGCCCGTAACCAGGCTTGACATCACTTCACAGCAACCATTCGCGGAGGGAAAGGCCTTTGGCGAGGTGGGTTCCTACACGCAAATTGATGGGACTGCCCACTTTGCCTTGGACCCCAGTCATGCTGCTAATGAAGAAATAGCGGATATTCTATTGGCTCCACGCAACGCGCAGGGGCTGGTCGAATTCACCTCGGACTTTCGCATCCTGCAGCCTGATGATCCCGTCAAGGGCAACAGGCGGTTGCTGCTTGATGTGCTCAACCGGGGCAAGGCACTGGCGTTGAGGAATATCAACAGCGCGCCGGACGTTGCCCCCGATGCGCCGATGGACCCGGGCAACGGGTTCCTCATGCGCGAAGGGTACACCGTCGTGTGGTGCGGCTGGCAGCATGACGTTCCGGAAGCACCGGGACTGTTGCGCATCAGCGTGCCAGATGCGATGGAGAATGGTGAGCCGGTATCGGGGAAGGTCGTAGTCACCTTCCAGCCGAACTCCGTTGTGGAGTCTCAGTACCTGTCGGACCGAATGCATCGGGCCTATCCGACGAACCATCCGGAGTCGTGGGATGCGGTTATGACGGTTCAGGATGATGAGGACGCGCCCGAAGAGGTAGTCCCACGGGGGAGATGGTGGTTTGCCCGGGCCGAGGGAGGACGGATTATTCCCGACCGCACCTACGTCCATCTGGATGGAGGGTTCCAGCCTGGCAAAGTGTATCAGGTCATATACGAAACTACAGGGGCACCGTTGGCTGGGTTTGGGCTGGCGGCGACTCGCGACTTCGCCTCGCATCTGCGGTTCGACGGCGGATTAGACCTGGAGCGGGCGTATGCCTTCGGGGTGTCGCAGAGCGGGAGGTTCCTCAGGTCGTTCCTGTACCACGGGCTGAACCGCGATGAGGCAGGAAGGGATGTGTTCGACGGCTTCATCCCCCACGTTGCAGGCGGAAAGAGAGGCGAGTTCAACCAGCGGTTCGCCCAACCTTCAAGCCAGGCAACCCGCAGCGTGAATAGCCTTTTTCCCTTCGCAGACTCGCCATTGACGGACGCTGACACCGGTTTGACTGACGGCTTGCTGTCTAGGCTGGCAGAGCAGGGAGAGTTGCCCAAGGTGATGTACACGTATACGCCATCTGAATACTGGGCTGGCCATGGGGCGTTGGTGCATACGGACGTGGAAGGCGAACGAGACGTGGAGCCACCCGACGCGGTGAGGATTTACGCCTTCGCTGGAACACAGCACGCCCTCGGATCCCTTCCGCTGACGGATGTTGACCCCGTGGACGGCTACCGCGGGGCCCATGCTTTCAATTGCCTGGATTACCGCTGTCTGCTGCGGGCCGCACTTGTAAACCTGGACCGGTGGGTGTCTGAGGATATCGCTCCGCCTCCCAGTCAACATCCTCGGATCAACGATGGAACGGCGGTGTCCCCTGCTCAAGCCGCGCAGAATCTTGAGAAAGTGCCCGGTGTCAGGCTGCCACGGCCGCTTCGCAAGTTCACGCGGTTGGATTTTGGTCCTGATCCCGGCGTGCCAACTGTTGTACCGGCGGCCATAGGGAGGGACTATCCCACGCTGGTGTCCCATGTGGACGCTGACGGAAATGAGCTGGCCGGTATTCGGCTACCGTTGGTTTCGGCGCCTCTGGCGACCCACTTGGGCTGGAACCGACGCCACGCCGACATAGGGGGCGAGGGGCAGACGCTGTCCACAGGTGGTGCATCGGGTGGGACGCTGAGGGGATCATCCATCCCCTTTGCGGCAACCCGTGCGGAACGAGAGGAGACAGGCGATCCCCGCCTGTCCATCGAGGAACGATACGCTTCAAAGCAAGCTTTTCTTGAAATAATTGAAGGCGCTGCCCGCCAGCTGGTGGCCGATTGCTATCTGCTGGAAGAAGACGTGGAGCGGTTGGTGGCGCAGGCATCGGAGCACTATGAAGTCATGGCTGGCGAGGCCATGGAGGTGCAGCCGGTGGGCGACTGATCCTGAAGTTGCGCTGGTTGCAACGTGAGTCCGCGGGGCTCTAAATCGGAGGACGAAATGAAGTACGACGTAATCGTTATCGGAGCCGGGTCAGCCGGGGGTACGGTGGCCGCAAGGTTGGCAGAGGATACCAACAGGTCGGTGCTGTTGCTGGAGGCTGGGCCGGACTACGTAGACCTAGATCAGACCCCCGACGACCTGAAGTTTGGATACGCGCCGCGGGCATCGGAAATGGGCGCTCCCCACAACTGGTCGTTCACCGGGAAGGGTAGCGCGACACGGTCGGAGGATGTGGTGGTGCCTCGTGGAAAGGTGGTCGGGGGAACGAGCGCCATCAACGGGCAGGTGTTCCTGCGCGGTGTCCCCGAAGACTATGACAGCTGGGCCGAGTGGGGCAACGACGAGTGGTCTTTCGTCAAGTGCCTGCCGTATTTCCGTAAGTTGGAGACGGATACGGACATTGTGGACGACTTCCACGGCAACAGCGGACCGGTGCCGGTGCGCAGACACAAGAGGGAGGCTTGGTTGCCGCTTCAGGAAGCCTTCCACGTGTCGGCCATGGAGTCGGGGTACGCGGAAGTGTATGACCACAACCACCCGGACTCGACGGGCGTGGGGCCGCTGCCGATGAACAATCCCAACGGCGTGCGGATGAGCACGGCGCTGACGTACATTGCCGACAACCGCCACCGGCTGAACTTGACAATAAGGGGCAACGTGCTGGTGCGCCGAATTCTGTTCGACGGGCAGCGGGCCTGCGGCGTCGAAGTGGAGAGCGGCGGAGAGACCTTCACGGTGGAAGCGGAACAGGTGGTCCTGTCCGCGGGCGCGGTGGCATCGCCCCAGATTCTGCTGTTGTCAGGTGTTGGACCCGCTGCTCACCTGCAGGAAATGGGAGTGCCAGTGGTGAAGGACCTGCCGGGAGTGGGGCAGAACCTGCGAGACCATCCGCTGTGCGCCGTGCGAGTCAAGACGAAGTCGGGGTTCCCGCTGGATCCTGAGGCGCCACGCATTCAGACGGTGCTGAGGTACACTGCGAGCGGCTCCGAACTGCGGAATGACATGCAGATATTGCCATCGTCGTTCTCGACGCCGCTGGGAGGAGACCCGTTTGCGGAAGAAGGTATCCGGTTCACCTGCATACTGGAGCTGGCGAAGAGCTCAGGGGAGATAAAGCTCAAGTCGACAACCCCGGGGGACAACCCGGACATCAACTGTCGTCACCTGGAGGAGGAGTTCGATCGCCAGCGGATGAGGGAGGCGATCCGGATGTCGTTTGACTTCATGGAGCACGAATCCTTCAGGGACATCGTGGAAGAGGCGATCTCCCCGACCAGGGAAGAAATCCAATCAGATGACTCGCTGGACGCGTGGATGCTGGAGACGGTGGACATTGGGCAACACCTCTCGGGGACCTGCAAGATGGGGACCTCCAGCGATCCGGAAGCGGTGGTAGATCAGTTTGGTCGGGTGCACGGCATCGAGAACTTGCGGGTGGCCGACGCATCGGTGATGCCCGACGTAATCCGCGCCAACACCAACCTGACGACAATCATGATCGGCGAACGGGTCGCCGACTGGATTATCCAGCAGACAGGTTAGGGGTTAGCACCGCGGTTGGTCAGGCGCCAAGAAAGCGCCCCCGGTCGCCGGGGCGCTTCCATACCAATGGCGAATTTCTGCGAATGGCGAATGCCTGGGATCGCCGGTAGCCTAGTAGTGGCGGAGTTCCACGACGTTGTCGTCGGGGTCGTAAATGTAGAGGGAAATGCCGTCGCCATGGGAGCCCCAGCGCTTTCCTGGACCGGCCTGAATCTCGACACCGATTTCCTCGAACCTGGTCTTCAGTGCCTCCATGTCTGTGAAATCAATGACCATGCAGAAGTGGTCCTGATTCCTCGAATCGTCCTTGTCGGCCGGTATATTGTCTGACGCAAAGAAGTCGATAATGGTATCAGCGTTCAAACGTGCCGAAGGGAAGCGAACTTCACCGGCGCGCCACTGTTCCACCCGTTCCGCTCTGAGTCCTAGCACCTCGGTATAGAAGCGCAGGGATTGCTCTACATCCCTGGTGCGTAACACGATATGGTCCATTTCAGTGATATTTACAAGGGGCTGGGTCACGACTTCGAACTTCGTTTGGGTAGCCATGCTTGGCCTCCTCAATCTTGTCTTTTTCCAGTTCTGCCGGGTAAAAATCCCAGATTTAGTCCCCACCTTACGCTATCGGCATTATATGGTTCAGCAGTACGCTTGTCATCCAGGGCAATCGCGTCTTGATTTCGCGGTTGGGAGGCTGGAATTATGGATCAACGTTGCTGGTTGGAGGGGCTGATTTTTTGGTTTTTCCGGTATTCTCCGGTAATTTCCAGTAATTGGCCTGAATAGAGAGGGCCTTCGTTGGGTCGAAGGAAGAGCCCCTTGCGCGGCAGCCCCGTTGATGTTGCTTTCAGTTATAGCCATGGATTTCATGTTAAAGAAGAGTCACAAGGCTTGGCTAGGGACAACTGTCATCAAAATGCACTAAGGCCATTAAGACGCGATTACCCTGGCTTGTCATCCAGACCACTTGCGGTTTTTCAGTGCGTATGCTTGCATTGTGGAGTTGGGATGTACAAGAGGCAACGTCAATTTTAGGGGCGCAAACGGCACAGTGTACTGGTAGGTGGACTCGTTTCGTGAATCTCGCGCTTAACCCCTTGACATGCCCTGCTGCCCCGTGTTAACTATGGCGTAACCACTTAGAGAAAGGAATACTTCTCCAGGCGGCGGTCAGCCAAGTCAATGCGTGGAACCAAATCTCGACAAGGCAAAGGGGTGAATCATCGCTTCTAACTTTGGCGATACGGTTCTGGAGGTCAAGGATCTCCACACTTACTTTTTCAACCGTTGGGGAACAACCAAGGCGGTGGATGGAGTAAGCTTTTCCCTTCGTGAAGGAGAAACCCTCGGCATCGTCGGTGAGTCGGGTTGCGGCAAGACGATGACCGCCCTTTCACTGCTGCGGCTTATACCGCGTCCGGCAGCCCGCATTGTGTCCGGAGAGATCATTCTCGCTGGAGAGAACCTGGTCGAGAAGAGCGACAAGGAGATGCGGCAGGTTCGGGGGCGGGAGATCTCCATGATCCTGCAGGACCCGCAGACGTCCCTGAACCCGGTGTTCACCATCGGTAACCAGATCCTTGAGGCGCTGGGCATTCACCAGTCGGGTGGACGGAAGGATCTGGCGAGTCGAGCCATCGACGCTCTGCGGAGCGTGCGTGTGGCGGCCCCGGAACGGCGGATGGAGGACTTCCCGCACCAGATGAGCGGCGGGATGAAGCAGAGGGTGATCGGGGCCATTGCCATCTCCTGTGCACCCAAGGTGATTATTGCTGACGAGCCAACCACTGCTCTCGACGTTACCATTCAGCTTCAGTATCTGCGTCTCCTGAAAGAAATCCAAGCCGAGACGGGGCTGGCGATTATCTTCATTACCCACGACTTTGGCATCGTCGCCAGAATGTGCGACCGAGTGGCGGTGATGTATGCGGGACGAGTGGTAGAGGACGCGGGAGTACGTGATCTCTTTAATAATCCCCAACATCCCTATACTCAGACGTTGATGGCCTCCGTGCCTCAAATGGAAAGGACCGACCGCCTCTACGCTATTGAAGGGCAGCCCCCGGCGCTTTACGACCTGCCCGACGGCTGTCGGTTTGCAGAGCGGTGCCAGCACGCGCAGGACTTGTGCCGCAGGGACTATCCTGAGACTACACAAGTCAAGGCCGGACACACGGCTAACTGTTGGATGCTGGATAAGTCGTGGTCTCAACCAGCCTTGGCAGGAAGCAGGGAGTAGTCGTATGCCGACTGAACTGCTGCGAGCGGACAATCTGACGAAGTACTTCCCCGTCACCAAAGGGCTAATAATGATGAAGACGGTCGGTCATGTGCAGGCCGTCGACGGGATCAATTTCTCCATCAATGAAGGAGAAACCCTTGGCTTGGTGGGAGAGTCCGGGTGTGGCAAGACCACGACATCCAAGCTGGTGTTGCGCCTGGAAGAACCGACCGACGGCGACATATACCTGAGCGGAAACAATATCAAGGATTTTCGAGGGGCCGAGCTCAAGGACTACCGGACTCAGGTCCAGGCAGTGTTCCAGGACCCTTGGTCGTCTCTGAGCCCGCGAATGAGAGTTCGCGACATCGTATCTGAAGCCCTGGTGGTGAACCGCGATGTCACGAAGCAGGAACGGGACGATCGGGTCGAAGAGGTTATGAACCAAGTTGGCCTCCGGAGCGCCCAGGCCGACCTTTACCCCCACGAGTTCAGCGGAGGCCAGCGGCAGAGAGTGGCTGTGGCCAGCGCGCTGGCGTCGTACCCGAAGCTGATTATCCTTGACGAGCCTGTATCAGCCCTGGATGTGTCCATCCGGGCCCAGGTGATGAATCTGCTGGTCGATTTGCAGCAGGACACGGGCGTAGCCTATTTGCTGGTGGCCCATAACCTTGCCACGGTGCGGTATATGGCCCATCAGACAGCGGTTATGTACCTGGGGCAGATCGTCGAGTACAGTCCGACGGAGGAACTGTACGAAAACCCGCTGCACCCGTACACGAAGGCGCTGTTCTCAGCGGCCCTTCCCTCTCACCCGGATGTCGAGCGCGAGGAAATCGTCCTCCAGGGGGAGGTGCCTTCGCCGATCAATCCGCCTTCTGGCTGCCGGTTCCACCCCAGATGTCCGTTTGCCATGGATCGCTGCTCTGTGGAGGAGCCGGTCCAAAAAGATGTGGGCAGCGGACATATAGTTAGTTGCCACTTGTACTAGGAATGATGGCAATGAGATTAATGACAAGAAAGAAGCCTCTATCGATCAGAGGCTTCATTTTTTTCGAGCCTGAGGCGTTCATTTATCCCAAAGCGATTCAATTCAGTATCCAAAGCCCCGATTTATTCGGGGCTTATTTTTTTGCTGTGGTCAGGGCATGCCTTCGCCTTCAAACACACAGTCCATCCCTTCCGCTTTTTCAATTATTTAAGCCAAGTGATTGTAAGCCCCGATTTATTCGGGGCTTATTTTTTGCTGTGGCCTGGGCATGCCTTCGCTTTCAAACACACAGTCCATCCCTTCCACTGCGTGGAGTCCGCTCCCGTGCTGATCGCGGGTCCCGGCTCAATAATTTTGAGATTGTACCCAGGAAGGTCCCGCTGGCTGACCGACGCGTCGTTGGAGACCAGAAATCCGGTGGTCGAGATGACGCATGACTTCATGCGCAAGAAGTCTGGTCGACCGCCTTCCCGGGTTTGATCTGGATGCAACAATTCTGATTCATCGGAGGATGTAAACTCAATGCGCCTCAACCTGATTCAGGTTCCCTTACACATTCGGACCCTGGCATTCCTGCTGGCAGCAGGTCTTTTCGCCCTGGCCGTCGCGGCGTGCGGCGGCGACGATCCAACGGCCACGTCGGCGCCTGCGGCGACCACTGTGCCATCGGGTGGCTCGGCACCGGCAGCAACGACGGCCGCGCCTGCGGCGACCACTGCCCCATCGGGTAGCGCGGCACCGGCAGCAACGAGCGCGCCTTCGGCGATGATTTCCGAGCTGTCCGGAGACATAAGGGTAGACGGTTCGAGCACGGTATTTCCGATCACCGAGGCGATGGCCGAAGAGTTCGGTATTGCCACTGGCGGCGACGTGAGGGTCACCGTGGGTGTATCGGGCACCGGCGGCGGATTCAAGAAGTTCTGCGCTGGAGAGACCCACATCTCTGACGCCTCGCGGCCGATCAAGCAGTCGGAGATAGACCTCTGCGCTGAGGCTGGAATCGAGTTCATCGAGCTGCCCGTCGCCATTGACGGCCTCAGCGTGATGGTCAACCCGGCCAACGACTTTGTCGAGTGCATGACGGTGGATGAACTTCACACCCTGTGGGCCCCTGAGGCCGAGGAAGTGGTGACCAAGTGGAGCCAGGTGCGAACCGGCTGGCCGGAAGAAGACATCCGGCTGTACGCACCGGGCGTGGACTCTGGCACGTTCGATTACTTCACGGAGACGGTGAACGGGGAATCCCAGGCCTCGCGGGGGGATTTCCTCCCGAGCGAGGACGACAACGTCCTGGTGACTGGCATCGCCGGGGACCGAGGAGCGCTGGGGTACTTCGGGTATGCGTACTACGCGGAGAACGCCGACCGGCTGAAGCTGGTGGCGATCGACGGCGGGAGCGGCTGCATAACCCCGACGGACGAGACGATCAACAACGGGACCTACTCGCCCCTGTCGCGGCCGCTGTTCATCTACGTGGCAGCGGACGCGCTGGAGGAGGAGCACGTTAAGGGGTTCGTGGAGTTCTTCCTTGACACTGCAAACAGAGACCTGATCAGCGACACTGGCTACATTCCCTTCCCGGACTCCATCTACGGGCTGGCGCTGGGCAAGTTCCAGACCGGGACGACCGGTGCGGCCTTCGGCGGAGACGCCCGGCTGCACGGCACGGTGGAGGAAGTGCTGCGCGCTTCGCAATAGGCTGACAGCACAATCGGCGGAGTGGCCACGGCTATAGCGGGAGCCGTGGCCGCTTCTGTTTGGGGTCTGACGCCGGGGATGGCATCATGAACGATCGCGTTCAGGAAACGATCGCGTTCGGGAATGGTAATATAGGGCAGCTACAGCGGACAGGGGCAGGAGGAAGAGATATGAGCATCGCTCGACTTTACACAGGCGACGACGGGCAAACGCATATTGAGATGATGAGCCCGGACTCTCATCCGGAGTTGGCGGATATGCAGTCGACTACCGGGATCGTGTTCCGAACAGTTGAGCCGGGATACTTCGTTGACTGGCATACTGCGCCGAGGCGGCAGTTCGTCATCACGCTGGACGGCGAGGTGGAGATCGGTCTGGGCGACGGGAGCGTGCATAGGTTCGGGCCAGGCCATGCGACGCTGGCCGAAGACCTGACGGGCCAGGGGCACACGACGCGGGCTGTGGGCGACCGCCCGCGAGTGACAGCGACTATTCCGCTGTCGGACCAGTAGAACAGCACACGGCATCGAAGGAGAAACTGGGGAGACCGTTCCTGGTTAGCCTGCTGAACCATGAACGGACGGCCCTTCGTCAGGCTCAGGGCCAACGGTTGAAGTGGCCATCAGTTCCCATGAGTTTATTTGATGGAGTCATCGGCGTTCTGACAAAGTAGGGGAGAGTCGGAAGGCCGACGGTGGAAAGGAGGTCGTAGGTTATGCCCATTGTGGCGCTTGACCCGGAGCTGGAGCGAATCATATCGACATCGCAGCCCATTAACGAACTGGCCGGCGGATTCGGAGGAGAACAGGGTCCGGCGGAAGGGCCGGTCTGGTGGCAGGAAGGGAACTACCTGCTGTTCAGCGACATTCACAACAACCGGCGAATGAAGTGGTCAGAGACCGAGGGACTCTCGTTGTTCCTCGAGCCGACGAACCGTGCCAATGGACTGACGCGAGACCAACAGGGACGGCTCGTCGCGGCGGAGCATGACGGACGGCGGGTGTCGCGGCTGGAGGCTGACGGCAGCACCACGGTGGTAGCAAACAGCTTCCAGGGGAGGCCGCTGAACCGGCCCAATGACGTGGTGGTGAAGTCGGACGGAGCGATCTATTTCACGGACCCGAACGCCGGGATGCCGGTTCAGACACAGTCTGACCTGAACTTCCCGGGTGTGTACCGGGTTTCGGCGGACCTGGGGACGATTACGCTGCTGGTGCGGGACTATATCGGGCCCAACGGACTGGCGTTCTCACCGGACGAGAGCGTGATCTATATCATCGACTCGAGAATCGGGCACCTGCGGGCGTTCGACATGCAACCGAACGGTACGCTGGCGTTGGCGACGAGCCGCGTTTTCAGCCACAATCTGGGTGAGCGCCCGGGGATTCCCGACGGGATGAAGGTGGACGTGGAGGGGAACGTATACGTGGGCGGGTCCGGCGGGATTTGGATCATCGACCCGACGGGCAAGCACCTGGGTAGCATCGAGACAGGGGCGCCGCTGCATACCAATATGTGCTTCGGCGGAGGCGACTGGAAGACGCTGTACTTCACCAGCTGGGACAGGCTGTGGTCGGTGCGGATCAATATACCGGGGATTCCGGTGCCGACGCCGAAACCGGTGTAAATTCGGTGGCAGGCCAATATGCTTACCCGCATTCGCGCCTTGGACCATGAAGGGCAGCAAGGCTACGGAAGAGTACATAGGGCAAACACATACGGACGAACGGGAGGAACCTGATGGAATTTGGACTGTTCATGATGCCGCTGCATCCGCCACGCCGGTCGCCCTCAGATTCGTATGACCGCGATGTCGAGCTGATCGTGCAGGCAGACAAACTGGGCGTCAAGGAGGCGTGGGTAGGTGAGCACATTACCGAGACGTGGGAGAACGCGCCGGTTCCGGAACTCATAATAGCGCAGGCCCTGGCCCTGACGGAGAACATCATCCTGGCTACGGGCGTGACGATGCTACCGCTGCACCATCCGGTGGACACGGCGCACCGCATCGCGATGCTGGACCACATGGCCCGGGGACGGTTCTACTGGGGCATTGGCCTCCGGTCCCTGCCAACAGATCTGCAGCTTTACGGCGTTGAGTACGACAGCATGGACGACGTGCGGGAGCGCGGCCGGGAAGCGCTGGAGATCGTCCTGGGGCTCTGGGAGAACGCGGACAGCGGCAAGTTTGGCTACGAGGGCAAGCACTACCAGGTACATGCACCGGAGGAGATGGCGGAGCTGGGCAGGCGGCTGTACTTCAAGCCGTACCAGACCCCGCACCCACCCATCGGCGTGGCCGCTTCGTCGCCGAACACCGAGACCATCCGTATGGCAGGGGAACGTGGCTGGATCCCGATGACAAATCTGCCCAACAAGTACGTTCCCGACTTGTGGCACTCTTGCGAGCAGGGAGCGTTGAGCGCCGGGCGAGTGGCCGACCGCAGTGAGCTGCGGCTGGGCCGCGACATCTACGTGGGCGAGACTCCGCAGGAAGCGCGGGAAGAGGCGCGCATCGTGCTGGGCAAGCCGTTTGAGGAGCACCAGTGGAAGAACCGTCAGGCAGGGGGAATCCTGGGCCACCTGAAGAACGATCCCGGCATGGCCGACGAGGACGTGACCGTCGACTACATGATGGAGAACATCTGGATAGTTGGCGACCCGGCAGAGGTTGTCGAGAAGATTGAGCAGACCTACGAGGAGACGGGCGGCTTCGGAACACTGCTGGGAATTACCCAGGACCCGGACGACCACACGCTGGTGCAGCGTTCGCAGCAGCTTCTAATGGAACAGGTGGCTCCGAAGGTGGCGCACCTCAACTAGCTCGCGGCGCGGAGATTGAAATGACAACCCTGAACGAAAGGTTCGAAAAGGGGCTGGAGACGCGGTCAAAATTTGTCGGTGGCGGGCCGATTGGAAGCGGGTCGGTCCCAGAGTCGCAGGAACTGGCGCCGGACCTGCACCGGATCGCGATGGAGGCGCTGTTTGGCACCATCTGGCAAAGGCCCGGACTTCCCATTCGCCGCAGGGAGATGATCACCCTGTCGGTTCTCACTGCGTTGCAGCGCGAGAACCAGCTGACTCGGCACGTGGCCAACGCCCTGAACCTTGGGCTGACGCCGCAGCAGGTCATCGAAGTGATGATTCACGCCTCCTGGTACGGCGGGGTGCCCACTGCATTCAATGCGATGGGTGTGGCCAAACAGGTGTTCGACGGTCTAGGCATCGAATATGAGCCACAATTGGTCTTTGATGCGGCCGAAACTCCCGACGATCTGTACCAGCGCGGCACAGTACGACGGGAAGAGCTGATGGGTCCGCCCGCCGAAGGCCGCCCGGGCCCGGTCACCCAGGCGGAGCGTGACTTCAACCGCCTCAGCACGGAATACTATTGGGGCTCGGTGTGGAACCGGCCGGGGCTGGAACTGGTTGAGCGTTCCATCTGCACCCTTGCCTGTCTGACGGTCCTGGGTCGCGAGGGGCCGCTGCGAAGCCACATCAACGGGGCGCTCCACGTCGGGTTGACGACTGAAGAGATCGTTGAGGTCTTCATACACACCACCTTTTACGGCGGCATTCCATTCACCCGCGCTGCCATAGATGCCGCCAACGAGGTATTTCGTTCCAGGGGACTGGGATAATCTACGGTCTTTCGGATGGCAACCGCAGGACGACGATGGAGGGGCGGGTCAGCAACCCGCCCCTTTTGGACATGTAAATGACATTCCAGAGCGCATCAAAGATCCCAGCGTCGTCGGAGCTCCAGCGGTTTCGGTTTGATTGGAGTCTGCTGCCTCGGGTGACGGAAGGAATGGCAGGGACTGGCGGACTGACATTCCTGGAACCAGGAGACTTTGTCGTTTCGGAATTGCCATCGTATGAGCCCAGCGGAGACGGCGAGTTTGCCTACGCCTACGTGGAGAAAATCGATCTGAACACCCACGACCTGGTGTCCAGTCTTCGAGAGCGCGGGGTGCCCCACAACGAAATCGGGGTAGCAGGACTCAAGGACAAATTCGCGGTAACTCGTCAGTGGTTCAGTGTGCCCGTCCGTTTCTCCTCCGACCTGGAGGCGTTGGACCAGGTAGACGGAGTCGAAGTCCTGCGAATATCCAGACATGTAGAAGGGTTGCGACGTGGCCGTCTGCGAGGGAACCACTTCGAAGTCCGGGTGAGGGACCCCATAGCAGAATGGCGCGAAGCGGCCAATGACATCCTGATGCGGCTGGAAAAGGCAGGTCTTCCCAATTACTTTGGGCCGCAGCGCTTTGGACGGTTCAACAGTAATGCCATCGACGGCGTTCGCATGCTCAGGGGTGAGAGGGTGCCGGGTGGGCGTGGCCTGAACCAGTTCTTCATTTCCGCGATCCAGGCACACCTCTTCAACTGGAACCTCAAGGCACGCATTGAATCAGGCGTATACGAGCTAGTACTGACGGGAGATCGCGCGCGGCGGCACGATACGGGCGGCATGTTCCTGGTGGGCGACGGTGCGGTGGAATCGGAGCGTGCAGGGCGTCTGGAGATAAGCGCGGTTCTGCCCCTCTATGGACGCAAGGTAGCAGGTGGACTGGAATCAGCAGCAAAGCACGAAGACTCGATACTGGAGCGTTTCGGGCTGCGGCGCAGTGAATTTCGGTCCCACTCTCGCGGGGCATGGCGCATTAGCCGGGTACGCCCGGAAGGCGTGGAACTCCGGCCCTGCCCAGACGGATTCGTGGTAGAGTTCACCCTCCCCGGGGGGTCTTACGCAACGACGCTTCTACGAGAGCTCACGAAGGCGACGCAGGAGAACAGCAGTTCCGTCACGGTAGACGACGCTTAATCCGCAATTTGCGTGGTGTCTCTCCCAATCGCCATTGGCGATCTACAGACCGAGCAACGCCGAAACGTTTCCGCCCAGTATGGCGGCTTTCTCCCCATCGGTGAGGCTATTCATGCTTCTTACCCAGGTGACCGGGTCGTCGATGGCCATGTCGAAGGGCCAGTCGGTGCCGAAGACGACGCGGTCGATGCCCACCATGTCGATGAGCATACGAAGGGCGTTCTCGTCGTGAGTCAGGCAGTCATAGTAGAAGCGATCCAGGTAAGCGCTGGGGGGCTGCCGGATGCTGACGCGAGCCTCACGGCGCACCTGCCAGCCCCGGTCCATACGGCCCGCCCCGAAGCACGTATAGCCACCCCCGTGGGCCAGGCATACCTTGAGTTCGGGGCAAGCGTCCATCACGCCGCCGAAGACGAAGGAGGCGAAAGTGACAGCGCGGTCGGCGAGGTTGCCGATGGTGTTGGGCAGGTGGTAGCGGTTGTTGCGGTCGCTGACTACGGTGTCGCCAGACTGGTGGATGAACATGACCGCGCCGGAGGCCTCGGCGGTTTTCCAGAGGGGCATAAACGAAGGGTCGTCATAGGTTACACCGTTGACATGGTCGCCGATCATCGCTCCCTTTAGGCTGAGGGTCTGTATGCCACGTTCAAGCTCGGAGATGGAGGCGGCGACATCCTGCATGGGGAGAGTGGCGAATCCGGCGAAGCGGTCGGGACGGGCCTTCGTGAGCTGCGACACGTAGTCGTTGCACTCGCGGGCCATGGAAGTGATGGCGGCGGCGTCGCGCTCGTAGAAGTAGAAGAATGAGTTGGTGGAGAGGACGTGTACGTCTACACCCAACTCGTCCATCTCCCGGAGACGCTGCTCGGGGGACCACATGGTGCGGGGGGTGTACTCGTGGGTCGGAAGCATCTTTGCGGAGGATATGCCGTGCCAGTCTCGGCCGTCGGCCATGGCCTTGACCATGCCTTCGGGGCTGATGTGGGCGTGAATGTCTACGGTGCGCATTGGCAGGGGCTGCTCCTTGCTGTTTGGCCCTGAAACCTGTTTATCACTTCGGGCCAATGGGGCCGGACTGGAAACTGCCGGTATACTGCCTGACCACTGGTCGGAAAGTATAGCAGCGCCGCAGTATTCTGAGTATGAGACCAGGCATGTACCTTGCATACGACGGACATCGCATACGACGGACCGCGCCCTGGTACCCCAGACAGGGCAATCGCGTCTTGATTTCAGAGTTGGTCAGGCTGGATCTATGGATCCAATTTGCCGATTGCAGGAGCTGATTTTTTTGTTTATTCAGGTACTTTTCGGTAATTTCCGGTAATTGGCGTGAACAGGGTGGGCCTGTGAGGGTTCGAAGGGGGCTCCACCTGCGAAGCAGCCCCGCTGAGGTTGCTTTCAGTAGTAGGCATGGATTTCATGCTAGAGGGGGGGCACAAGGCTTGGCAAGAGAGAACTGTCATCAAAATGGTCTGCGGCCATTAACACGCGATTGCCCAGTATTCTCGAAACTTGCGTTGCGCGAGTACCGGCCATGTGCTAGGGTTGCCCCACTTTTCGTACCCGAGGGATATATGCCAGAAGAAAGAGAAAGACCGGAGCCCAATTACAATCCCTTTCCGCCCGGACAGTCCAGCAGGTCAATGGTGATCAAGCTGGACGTTGAAGACATGGGGAACATGCTGCGAAGGGCATTTGTGGATACTCATGGCAAGTTCACGATCTACTGCGACGAACCGGGAACCATTGGGGGGAACGGAACGGCACCGGCTCCACTGCACTACTTCGCGGCGTCCATAGTATTTTGAGAGATGACCCAGATTGAGAGGTACTCTCAATTAATGAAGGTGGAAATCAGCAGCGTGAAGGCGCACGTGGCGGTGCATTTCGGTCTGCAGGGTTCGGTTCTGGCTGGGACGATTGAGGCCAGCGCGCCCAAAGTCGAAACCAGCTATGAAATCGAGTCGCCGGACGACAATAACCGGGTCGCGGCGGTGCTGCGAAACGCCCGCAATGGCTGCTGGGTGAGGGCGGCGGTGGCGAACCCGACGCCGTTCGAGGACAAGTCGACGCTGAACGGAGAGCCGATCTACTTCGACTGAAGCTTCGTAATAGCGGTGAGCAATGTATGAAGAAGGGCGCACCGCTGTGCGCCCCAATTATTGTCTATGCGCAATTACTATTTTTAAATGAGGGAGATTACCCGCTGAGTCTACCACCCAAGGCTTTCGGGGATGAGGAGCATGGTGATGCGGCCGACGACGGGCTCGTGCTCCATGACGAGGTATTTGCCGATGGGAGTGGGAGCGACGCCGCGGCCCTCGAGCCAGCGGTCGTGGATCTCGAGGGTCCAGCCGCGGGTGCGGGCCTCCGCCTCGGCGAGGGTGGGGCAGATCTTCTGGGTGCCGACGACGAGGATGAGGCGGCGAGCACCGTAGGAGTATGCACCTATCTGGCTGCCTGAGCCGCTGGCGACGACGATCTCTCCGGTCTCGGCGATAGCCTGTACGCTGCCCACGAAGTAATCGGCGGTGGTGGTCTTGCGGCGGAACTCGCGCTGTTCGGCCGGGTCGGCGTGGGCCAGCATCTGGTCATGCAGGTTTGCGTAGCTGGCATTGTCGTGCATGTAGTCAGTGTAGCCGATGGTGGCCAGCGTTTCTGAAGTATTGACGAATACCTCAGAGCCTTCCGGCACCAACTTCTTCAACTGTTCGAGAGCCGCTGCCCCATCTTCCATCAAGATGGCCTCGACGTTGCGGGCGGCGAGAGCGTCGATGGTGCGCTGAATGGACTCCGCGGAAGCCGGGACGTAGGGGCTGCCGGTAGTCATGGGCGATACTCCTGCGGATGTTGTGGCGCTAGGCCTGGGAGGCGGGACGCAGATTGGGCATGACCTCGTCGACGAAGAGACCCATGGATCTCATCACCTGGTCCGGTGTGAGATCTCCCCAGGCGAGGATTGGGCAGAAATAGTTGACTCCGGTCTCGTCCACTGCTCGTTGCACTTTATCCAGCACGGTAGCAGGGGAGCCGGCGATCACAATTTCGCGGGGCTCGAGGTCGTCGAAGTCACGAATGAAATTCAGGAAGTCGTAACCGGCCTTGCCCCACAGATAGTTGATATTGTGGAACCAGGCCTGGAAGGCAGAGCGCGCCTCCGTCCTTGCCCGTTCGTCGGAGTCGGAGACATAGACGTGTCGGACCAGCCCCAGCTTCGGAACGGAAACGTGGCTGTTAAGGCCGTCGGACATCCTTTCCGCGTGCCAGACGCGCTTGTAGAGTTCGTAGTGCTCCCTGGTAACGGAGTTGTCGGCAAAGACGTGACAGGTGTTGAAACCATGCTGCGCCATCCAGGGAACGGTTTCGAGGTTGTTGCTGGCGTACCACAACGGAGGATAGGGCTTCTGGTAGGGCTGAATCCACAGGTCAATGTTCTCATAGTTGTAATGTTTGCCGCTGTGGTTGAACACGCCGTTGGCGAACCCGCTGGTGAACAGGTCCATCTGCTCGTTAAAGACTTCCCAGCTCTGCTCGAGGTCGACCCCGAACTCCTTAGCCTCGACCGGGGAAACCCCGCGTCCGATGCCCAGGTCCAGACGGCCGTTGCTGAGGTTATCGAGCATGCAGATTTCGTGGTAGAGGCGGATGGGGTTGTAGAAGGGCAGCAGGTAGACCAGAGGGCCCAGGCGCAGGCGAGAGGTGCGCTGGGCAGCGGCGGCCAGGAACACGGAAGGCGAGGGGGAAACGCTGAGAGGCGTGATGTGATGCTCGGCCAGGTGGTAGCTGTGGAAGCCGCTACGGTCGGCGTATTCCAGCATCTTGAGGCGGTTCTCGAAAATTTCGTGGGGACCCGATTTGTCCCACTCGATCCAGTCGAAGAGCCCGAACTCGAGGGTATCGTTAAGGATGGCAGCCTGAGTCATGGGGTACCTCCTGCTGCTGATTCAGCCGATGATGATGGCGGAATGATACGCTCGCGGGATGTCAAGGGCAAATGGGGCCGGTGTTGGAAAGCAGCAGTCTAGATGACACGGTCAGGCATCCAGGGCAAGCACGATTGGAATCCCGGCACTCGATCATTCCCAACTAAAACGAGAGCGGAGGCCCGAAATTTTTTCCCCCGTTCATTTCCGCTCATTTTCTGCCATTCCAGCTTGTCTGCAGGACCCCGGGGGAAAGCGAAGGGCGATGAACAGGGTTTGACAAGGCATTCAGGAATAATGTTACTAATGCGCTATTGAGCAGTGCAACAAGGAAATGTCACCAGGCCATACTCATGCGGTAGTCCTGGAAATGGCGCCAACGAGCGAGAGGCGGGCAGCCAGCCCGCCTCTATTGCGTTTCGGTGCTGCTGGGTCAGGGCTTGGCCTAGCCGCGTTGCACAGGGGCCATGGCTACTATGGCGTCGGCGAAGGCTTTGTCGATGCCGCGCGGCCATTCGCGGCCGGAAGGATCCGAGATGTTGATGATCAGGGGCGGGCCAAGGCCCTCGATTTCCATGCGGATGACGTCGCCGTTCTGGACTGCACCAATGTGCTGGTGGTTGACGCCGGTGGCGATGACGTCGCCGGGCTCGAGGGTGGTTACCTTGGACATTTCGGAGATAAGTTCCCTTATCTGGTGAGCCATGTCGCTGGTGGGGAAGTCGTGTCGGGGCTCGTCGTTGTTCCAGAGGCGCACCTGGAGGTCCTGAGGGTCGGCGATTTCGTCGGCGGTGACGAGAGCCGGGCCCATGGGCGCGAAGGTGTCCCAGCACTTGCCTAGAAAGAAGCTGTTGCCCACGGCGCCCTGGAGGCCACGGGCGGACATATCGAGAAAGTTCGTGTAGCCGAAAATGTAGGAGAGGGCGTCGTCCTGCTCCACATTGCGGGCCTCGCGGCCGATGACGAAAGCAAGTTCCGGCTCGTGGTGGAAGACGGAAGCGGGGGCCGGTGGAAGCTCGCAGGTGTCGCCGCTGCCGATTACGGCAGTTGGTGACTTGAGGAAGGCGTCGAGGATGGCTGGTTCGCGCATGCCGAACTCGAGGTAGTTGACGGCGGCGCAGATGAGCTTGGGCGGCTTCGGAACGGGCGCGCGCAACCGGACGCTGCCGAGGGGCACACCTTCCTGTCCGGAGACGGCGGACTCGATGCTGGGACGCATTTCGCTCCAGTTGATGATTACCTCTTCCATCATGTCCTGGGGACGACGGAAGGTCATGCCTTCAACTGCCCCCATGGCGTTGATGATGCGGTCTCCGCTGATCACTCCGAGCTGAAAATCGTCGTATAGAGCGAGTTTCATGGCATCCTCCCGTTTAGGTGGAGATCGGGCTTAGTGTCGCACGAGAGCAGGATGCGGGCAAGCAGACCTGCCTTGACGGAACTATTGGGTGATTCTAGGATTGGGCTAATTTGTATAAAGGGAGTTCTTGATGTCAGCAAAAGTGTATGTCATTCCAATACCAGAGGGAAACACAGAGGCACTGAAGGCGGCCTTCGCAGAGATGGAGGGGTCCCGAGAGCAGCAGTGTGTGGACAACCGGCATGTGATGGGTATAACGCGGGAGTTCGTCAGCCTGCAGGAGACGGCGCAGGGCGACCTGATCATCGCCTACCTTGAGGGAGACGACCCGGACCAGGCAACGGCGCGGATGGCAGCCTCGGACTCGGAGTATGCACGTTGGATCGCCGAAACCGTGTTTCCGCTGCTGGGCACCGACCACCTTTCGGCGGCGCAGGTTCTGGCTGACTGGCGGGATGGACAATGAGCATGTCTCAGGCCGAAGGGACGATGCCCGACATCAGCTATGAGGTGCGCGGACACACCGCGTACATCACCATTCAGCGACCCCAGGCGATGAATGCTCTCGGTCCGGACCAGCAGGCAGAGATCATAGAAGTTTGGGAGAGGTTTCGGGACGACCCGGAGGCCTGGGTTGCGATAATTACCGGGGAAGGCGACCGGGCCTTCTGCGCGGGGGCGGACCTGAAGACCTACACACCGGTGCTGGGCGAGAGGGACATTTACGATCTACGACAGGATGCCGACCGGCCGGGTTTCGGCGGCATAACGCGAGGGCTAAACATCTGGAAACCCATCATAGCCGCGGTAAACGGGTACGCCCTCGCAGGAGGACTGGAACTGGCGCTGGCCTGCGATATTCGGGTGGCATCGGAAAACGCAATCTTTGGTTGCTCGGAGGTCCAACGGGGCTTCCATCACTGCGACGGAGGAACCGTGCGGTTGCCGCTCATAGTTGGCCTTGGCAACGCGCTCAGGATGCAATTGACCGGAGACCATATTGGGGCGGACGAAGCGCTGCGTATTGGGCTGGTGAGCGAGGTCGTGCCGACGGAGGATCTGATGCCGGCGGCGGAGCGCTACGCCGCGGCCATTTGCGCCAATGGGCCGCTGGGAGTGAGGTCCGCCAAGGAGTCCATGATTCGCAGCCTGGGCCGTGTCCTGGAAGATGCTCTCCGATTCGAGAATGTGCTCTTCTCTACGTTGACGCGTACAGAGGATTTTGCTGAAGGTCCGAGGGCTTTTGCGGAGAAGCGGCCCCCAATGTGGAAGGGACGGTAATGTGGATGGGAGGAGCGGAGTTCCTCAGGTTCGTTAAGGTCCAGGTGATGTTTTGGTGTGATTCAGGCGCTGTAATCAACCGATAATGGCAGGAGTAGAGAGATGGTTGGAACAGACAGTCGAGTTCCTCTCGATTGGGACGCCCTGGAAGTGGGCGAAACATTCCAGAAGTTCGAATACGTTCTTACGCAGGAAATGATCGACGAATACCGTCGCGGGGTGATGGACCCGGAGGCGTCGTTCCCTACGATCTCGCACAAGGTGGACGTGCGACAGTTCAATGCCAAGTACAGCGATAACGGGTCGGTCAACGCTCGCTGTGCTTTTCACTGCTACAATGAACCTGTGCCGGGGAAGAGGCTGACGGTAACGGCATGGGTGGCGGACAAGTACCTCCGCCGGGGCAAGAACTACATTGTCACGGAAGCATTGTCGGTGGACGAAGACGGGCGGCTGATCGACCGGGTGATCACTCACGAGCTGAAGCAACCCTGGGAGGTCGGCAAGAAATGGGGAGAGTAGTCCGCAGCTATTCGGAAGGCGATGGCGTTGGACCTCTAATCAAGGAGATCAGTCAGGAGGCCATCAACCTGTTTGAGGGAAGCGCCGGCCACGAGGAGCCGTCGCAGTTCACAGATGAGGAGGCGGCCCGCGAGACGCTGGGGACCAGCGGCACCGTAGCTTCGGGAAGGATGTCGATCAGCTTTGCACTGGAAATGATGCGCCGGCACTTCGGCAACGACGTTTTCAATCGCAGCGGGATGGTCGATCTTCGGTTCATACGGCCAGTAAGGCCGGGAGACACAATCACTTTCAGCGGCGAAGTAATTGGGACGTCCAGAGAGGCGAATGGCCTTAAAGTAAACGTCAAGATTGAGGCTCAGAACCAGCGAGGGGACACCACGGGTGTGGGTAGCGGAAGTGCAGTGGTCCCCAACGCATATCTGCCTCCGGAAGAATAGGCATTACCGAATATCGAAGCAGGAATATTCAGTGCGGAACCCATTTCCTTCTTGTCCAGTGATGATATAATGGTAATTGGCGCAAGTTAAGGTGTCCTGCTGTTGGTTACTTATTCCGTACCGCTGCCTCGGATGACCTGGACTGAGCCCCTTGGTTACCCAAAAATCTGGAGGTTATCCGAATGGCGTTGGCAGACAAAGAACTAACTTGTGTGGAGTGCGGCGGTCCTTTCATCTTCACGGTGGGAGAGCAGGAATTCTTCTCTTCGCGCGGCTATACCAATGACCCCAAGCGTTGCTCCCCGTGCCGCAGCGCTCGCAAGAGCCAGCAGCGGTCCGGCGGCTACGGCGAGGGTGGAGTCCGCGAGATGCATCCGGTGGTCTGCGACCAGTGCGGCGTTGATACCATGGTCCCCTTCGTTCCACGGGGCGATCGCCCGGTGTATTGCAGCGACTGTTTCAGCAGCATTCGCCGCTAGGCCTACCCAACGGCAAGTCCTTGAGCCGCTCCATCTGGAGCGGCTTAATTTATTGTCGGCCTAATTTATTTATGTGGTAGAGTTGCGCCGAAGGTACGCCGGAGGTATTCGATGAATGGCGCCATAGGAATTGTCGGCTGTGGGGCCATAGGAAGGGCTATCCTCAGGGCCGGAGACGATGGACGATTGGGGGTACCGGTGGCCGGTGTCACCAGCCGGACGGCCGACACTGCCCGGGAATTCCTGGACACCCTGGAATCCCCTCCGCCATACCTGATGCTGGAGGAACTGGTTGACCGCTCTTCGCTGCTGATCGAAACCGCTGGAGGGCATGTCGTGCCGTCGCTGGCCGAAGTAGCCTTCAGCGCTGGCAAGGACCTCATGGTTATAAGCATCGGCGCTTTGCTGGAACACTCACAGGTTATTGAACAGGCAAGAATGAAGGGCTGCCGGCTTTATGCTCCATCTGGCGCCATCGCCGGGCTGGATGGAATCAAGTCGGCATGCCAGGGAAGGGTGGATCGTGTGGAAATGGTCTCCAGAAAGCCCATCGCAGCGCTTGAAGGTGCTCCGTACCTGGTGGAGAAAGAGATTCGGATCGAAGGGCTGGAAGGAGAGGAGGAAGTATTCTTCGGGCCAGCCCGCGAGGCCGTCAAGGGATTTCCTTCCAACCTCAACGTGTCGGCGGCAGTGAGCCTCGCTGGGATCGGCCCTGATCGCACGATGGTGCGTATCGTGGCGGACCCGGCACTGAGCCGCAACTGCCACGACATTACCGCGGAGGGCGAATTCGGCCTGCTGCAGGTGCACATAGAGAACATACCGTCAGAGAACCCGAAGACCGGCAGGCTTACGGCATTGTCGATTATTCGCTCTGTACGCGACGTTTTCGACCCGGTGCGAATCGGCACGTAACCCGTACAGGGATAGATCAGCGAGGAATCTTATGGCCCAAGATAACACAGCGCCCGGTGGTCTCGATTCAACATCTCGAAGGTTGATGATCCCCGGTCTGGCGTCGGGCCACGCTACGTTCCACTGGATCCTCCAGAGTTTTGCCGTTGTGCTGCCTGAGATCCAGATGTTCTTCGGGCTGAACAGCGTGGGAGCAGCGGGGGTCATGTCGGCTCGGGACCTGGCAGCGGGACTGATCGCACTGCCTGGCGGCGTGGTGGTCGATGTCCTGCGAAAATACTGGGGCATTCTGCTGGCAAGCTGTCTTGGTCTGGCTGCATTGGGATCGCTGGTAATGGGTGTGTCCCCGGTGTACTGGCTGCTCTTGATCGGCATCGGTGTGGTCGCGATATCCCACTCGGTGTGGCACCTTCCGGCGTCGGCCTCTCTGTCCTACCATTTCTCCGAGAGACGGGGTACGGCGCTTTCGTTCCACGGAGTCGGCGGCAGCATCGGCGATGTTGTGGGTCCGCTTGCCACCGGCGCCTTGCTGGCCTTCCTGGGATGGCGTGGACTAATGAGCATCTATGCCATCGCCCCATTTTTCTTCGGATTCATGGCTGTATGGACATTCCGTCACATAGGCCGTGTTACCACCGAATCGGGAACGCCCGCCGATCCTCCGACCATGGACAGGCGGCTGGAGTTAACCCGGCAGCTGCTTCGCAATCCCGTATTGTGGGGGCTAACCTTTGTGCGCGGCCTTCGCGGGATGTGCCTGATTTCTCTGGTGACCATTCTTTCCCTGTATTTTGATGATGCGTTGAACATGAGCGAGTTCTGGCGCGGATTCCACATCTCCCTGCTGATTGTGGTGGGTCTCGTAGCCAAGACGGGAGCCGGGTATTTGTCCGACCGCTGGGGACGAAAGCAGGTGCTTGTGCCGGGACTGATCTGGTCGTGCCTGGTTACGCTGGCGCTGATTCCGTTCAATGACGGTATTGCCCTCACCATAACGGTGGCATTGCTGGGGCTCTTTTTGTATCCCGACCAGCCCATCCTGACCGCCGCCGTTTTCGATGTGGTGGGACGGGAAGTGGCTTCCACGGGACTGGGCGTCGTAGCATGCATCGCCTTTATCATGTCGGCTGGGTCGGTGTTGGTATCCGCCGCAATTTACGAGACCATGGGTTTTACGGAGACGATGTACTTCGTTGCCGCCCTCTTCGCGCTGGCGGCGGTGGTGTTTGGATTGCTCCCCCTGTCTCGCAGTGCTGCAGGCCGGACATAGCCCCGGTCCCACGAGAACCGTGAGGCCAATCGAAGGACTATTCTGATGGCGACGGTTACTGGAGACGTCATAGCCGAGGCCCACTTCGACAGAAACATCACCGGATGGTCGCGAGTGATCGTATCGGGATACCTGGCGATTTCGGTGGTGGGCATCCTGCTGATTCCGTTCTGGCTGATAGTCAGCTACTGGTATGGAGCGGAATACTTGCGGAGAGTGTCGGCGAGATTGACTGATCAGGCAGTGGAAATCAGGATTGGTGTGTTTTTCCGAAAAGAGTCGACCATACCTCTGAACCGGATCACCGACGTAAGGCTGCATGACGGGCCAGTGATGAGGCACTATGGACTAAGGGGATTGAAGATCGAAACGGCGGGTATGTCTTGGGAAAGCGCCAGCTCTGAGGGAAACCTGGTTGGGATAGTTGACGCGGAAGGCTTCCGAAATGCGGTGCTGGCGCAACGACAGCGGGTGATCGATGCGGAAAGCGGACGTTTGCAGCAGTCGACGGGAGTTCAGGTTTCGCCCATTGAGGATAAGGTTTCATCAGGCGAGACGCTGGCAGAAATCAGGGATATCCTGGCCCGGATCGAAAGGCAACTTTCAGAACGGAACTGAAACACAGAGAAGGCGAGAGGCCCTCTCTTCGACCCTGTTGTAGAATTGCCAAGATATTTCGCCGCCCGAATAGAATACGGCGGCAAACCTTCGGAGGCGTGAATGGCCCAAATGATGACCGGCAAGCAGGCCCTGCTGGAGATGCTAAAGGCAGAAGGAGTCGATTACATTTTCGGCAACCCCGGCACCAGCGAAGGGCCTATAATCGATATCCTGGGTGATTACCCAGAACTGCGCTATTTTCTGACGCTCCAGGAAAGCGTGGCCATGGGCATGGGGGAAGTGTACGCGCGGGCGAAGGGCCGGGCTTCCTTCGTGAGCCTTCACGTGGACAGTGGGCTGGCCAATGGCATTGCGCTAATGCTGGACGCCCTGAACTCGGGAACTCCGATGGTGGTGACGTCGGCAAACTACGACATCCGGAAGACCAACGAGACTATCACGGACCTGGCAGGTCTGGTCAAACCAGTGACCAAGTGGGCCGTCGAGCTTTCGCATCCAGACCAGATACCCAGCGTAATGCGCAGAGCGTTCAATGAAGCGAACAGCCATCCGAAGGGGCCGGTGTACGTGGGATTCACTTCCAACGCCTTGGAAGGGATGGCGGAAATGAACATTGAGCCGTCGCGTCCGGTGTACGACGACGCTCGCCCTAGCGCTGGAGGGATCGAGCGGGCTGCGGCGATGATGCTGGACGCCAGCCGGCCGATGATGCTGGTAGGAGACCGGCTGTCGGACGATGGGGCGCTGCCAGAGGCGGTGGAACTGGCGGAGCTGATGGGGCTGCCGGTGTACCAAGCTCGTGGGGCGGAGGTGGCTTTCCCGACTCGGCACCCGCAGTTCATGGGGCCGATGTCGCTGCGGGCGTCCGCGCAGAGGGCCGCACTGCAAGAATTCGACTTCGTGCTGGCAGTGGGATCGGACCCGTTCGAAGAGCTTTTCTACTGGGGAGATGTCATCCTTCGAAATGGGGCAAAGCTGGCGCACATCGATCCGGACCCCAGCCGTGTCGGCCGGTCGGAACCCACGGACGTGGGCATCGTCGGGAACTGCAAGCTGGGCCTCGTTGACCTGATCGCGGCGCTGGAGGAACGACTCTCTCCTGGCGACAGGGCTGAGAACGAGGATCGCAAGAGGGGAGTTGCCGAAGAAAAGCAACGCAACAGGGCGGCTCTCGATGCATCGGCTGCGGAGAATTGGGACCACAAGCCGATGACGCCCGCCCGGATGATGTACGAGCTGTCGGAGGCGCTGCCTGAAAACGCTATTGTGGTTGACGACTCCATCAGCAACCGGGGAACGATGCGCCATTACTTCCAGGCCGCACAGCGAGGCGACATCATTGGCGTGCGTGGCCAGTCCATCGGTGGTGGAATCGGAGCCACGATGGGAGCACAGTGCGCACATCCTGACCGCCCGGTGTTCGGCATAATCGGCGATGGCAGCGCAATGATGACCATCCAGGGTCTCTGGACCGCGGCCAACGACAACATTCCCTGCACCTTCGTCATCTGCAACAACGGGGCCTACCGGGTCCTGAAGGTCAACTTCAACACCTACCAGGGAGAAGTCCTGAAGCTGCCGGAGACATCCGGCGGAAGGCTGTTGTACTCCGACTTCACTACACCCTTCGACATGGTGGCCATAGCCAATGGGCTGGGTATCACGGCAGAGCACATCACCGATCCCGCCGAGATAAAGCCGGCGGTTGACCGTGCGGTGGCCTCGGGCAAGCCTACCCTGTTGGACATGGTGATAGACGGCTCGGTATAGAGTCGACCACTAGGGCTGATCGGACCCGTGATTGGAATCTTCGCTGCGGGGACACAGGCATGCGCACCAACACTACCAAGGCAAAACTGAACGAAGGCGAGGTGGTCTTCGGGGCAATAATCACCCGCTATGCTCCGGACATGGTGGAGATTTTCGGAGCGCTGGGTTACGACTTCGTGATGATCGATTGCGAGCACGGGCCGGCCGATCTCGACCAGGTTGAGCACATGGTCCGGGCCGCCGAATCCTTCGGCATTACGCCAATTGCCCGTGTGCCGGACCATGCGGACGCGACTATTCTGCGGTTCCTGGACAGAGGGTTGCAGGGCGTCATCGTGCCCCACGTCAACACGGGCGAACAGGCGGAGGCGGTGGCAAAGGCGGCCCGATACCATCCGGACGGCCACCGGGGTATGGGCGGCGGACGAGCGCAGGACTACGGAATCGGCGTGTCTCGGGACGAGGCAACTTCGTGGGTGAATTCGCAGGTGCTGGTCATCCCGATGGTGGAGGACATTGAGGCCGTCGGCAACCTGGATGACATACTCCAGGTCACCGGCGCCGATGTGCTCCACGTCGCGGCGTCGGACCTGGGCCAAAGCATGGGCAACCCCGGGGTATCGGAAGTACGGCGGGTGATGAGTGAAGTCATCCCGCGCGTCAGGGCCGGCGGCAAGTCTGTTGGCGTGGGCGGAAACAATCCTGCTGACACTGCCGGCGTAGCCGAGTTTGTAAAGCAGGGAGCCAATTTTGTTACGGTTTCCGCCTGGGGACTACTGCGAATTGGCGGCGAAGACTTCCTGAAAAACGTCAAGGCCGCTCTATGAGGCCACTGAAAGGGTGAGTTGGATTATATCCTGCGATGAAGAGAAGGCCCGGCGCACTAACGCCAGGCCTTTCCGATTATCGAGTGGTGAGATATGCCGGGTGGGCAGTGGCCACGAGGGCCTAGATGTCGCTCATTCCGTTGAGCGCTTCCTTGACTTCGCGCTGAAGGGACGTGAAGACGTCACCCACACTGCCCCGACCGTCCACCGTTATGAAATTGTGTTGCTTGGCGAGGCTTCGGAATTCTTCGAGCATTGCTCCCTGATAGCGCATGAAGTTGTAGTGAAGGTCAGGTCCTCGCAAAAAGTCTTCGCCAGACTCCCAGTGGTCCAGTTGTCTTACAGACAAAACTCGGGGTAAGAGGTGCTCCACGTCCACATCAAGATATAGGACTCTGTCGGGCACAATGGCGAACTCGAAGACGTCGTTGAGCCAACCAGCGGGTACGCCGCGTACCCTGGCCCTGGCGATGATGGAGAAGATGTATCGGTCCACCAAGGCCACCATGCCAGTGCGGAGGGCGGGCAGAATGCTCTTTTCCAGGCGGTCCCAGAAGTCAGTGGCATAAAAGAGGTTTAGAGTGAGGCCGTCCAGGGTATTGCCCCGCATGGCCCGGTCTATGCCAGCCGCTGCCAGTTCAGAGCGCCGGAATCCCGTGACCAGAACGGCGTACCCCTCTGCTTCCAGCCACTCCTGCAGCATGGCGATCTGGGTGGATCTGCCCACGCCATCGGTCCCTTCGATCACGATAAGGCGACCGGGCATCGATTCCTCGCCAATGCCCGGTGGCGTGTGGCCGTAGAACTCCAGGGTTGTCATTTCACTGGCCCTCCTGCAAAGGTGCAAGCAACGGGGGATCAGGTCTGGCGATTAAGTACGTCCTGCTCAGTCAGGCGCCTGCGCGCTGGCTCGGTAATGTAGCGGCCGGTCAACCCGGCCCTGCCGAGCGCTTCGGGCACGCTCTGCCCGTGAAGGGGCATGGCGTCTTCGATCAGTGGCTCCACGTAGGTGCGGACCATTTGCTGCTGGACGGCGATGGGTTGCGTTGCGTCGATTGAAATCAGACCGAATTCCTCGGTCATTTCATCATATTCATCCAGAAGCATGCTTTGGAAAAGGCGGAAGGACTCCTTGGGGTCGCTGGCGAACCCCATGTCCTGGCCTGCTTCATAGAACTTCAGCTGCTCTCGTCCAGCGCTGATGCGCTCAATGGATACGTCCAATGGAACGCGAAAATACAGTCCGAGGGTAGGCTTTACCGCGAAGGAGTAGATGCGGCGCACCCAGTCGCGGTTAACGCCGCGGGCCGCGTCCCTAGCAAAGGCTGTGTACACGTAGCGGTCCGCCAGGACGATAGCCCCCGCTCTCAGCGCTGGCAGAATTTGGGCATGGACCCGACTGGCAAAGTCTGCGGCGTGGATCAGGCTGAACGACATCGGGGTGAGCATCTGCTCGACCTTGGCCCGCTTGGTCGTTCGTTTAACGATAGGTGAAGAATTCCATTCGGTAAAAACGGTCACCAGATTTCGGCTGCGGAGCCATTTCTGGAGGAGATCGATTTGTGTGCTCTTTCCGGACCCGTCAATTCCTTCGACGATAATCAGGGTACCGGGGTACTCGTCGTCGTCAGGGTGCTGTCCGTAGCGTTCGCCCATCCTGTAGGCTGGATGGCCCTGCAAAGTAGCCATGGTCTCTCCTCACTGAAGGCGAATGTGCAACTCATGTTGAGGCTTAGCAAACAGGTTTGCCATAGGCCGTTCGCCAAATACCGGAGCGATTGCTTTGTTGACTCAGCCTGAGCTGTCCGGCCGGAAACCAAACCGGGTTGGAAGTCCTGCGCTCTGTCCCGTTTCCTCAGGTGGCAAGCATACCAGAAATCATATGGAATCGCAGTTAAATTCAGTCCCGAGCCACGCCTGTGATCAGAAAGAGCCCGCCACAGTCCCTTTTACTGCTGAGACTCGAAGTCATCGAATCACTTGCAGGGCGCAATCTTCGCATGATGGCCTTGTTTTCACTGAAACAGGCAACTTAGAGCAGACTCGAAACAGTCCCCCAGGGCGAAAGAATGGGCGAGTTCGCCAGGTATGAAATTCGCCAGGTATGAAAGAGGAAGCAATGGGGCGGGTTTAACTCCGCCCCATTGGCTGAGGTGCCGCACAATTACCATGCGTAGGGCTGAGAAGGTCGGCTTGCGTCAGCTATAGGAGTTTCGCGCAGTCATCCAGAATGGGAGTGACGGTATCCGCGCCCTCAGACGGCAGGCTGAAAAGGACACGGTCTACGCCGGACTCTTCCATTCTTGCGAGATTTTCAGGATCGGGGCGGGCCCCGAAAACGGTAATGTTAATGGACTCTGGGTCGCGGCCGATGTCCTCGGCTCGGTGCTTGAGCGTCTGGATCTTCTCAGGCAGGCTCGGGCCCTCGGCGGCGCGCCCGCTGATGGGCATCCAGCCGTCACAGTACTCCAGGACGCGGTCGAAAGTAGTGGGGCCGTCGCCGCCCATCAGTATGGGAGGATGGGGCTTCTGAGCTGGCTTGGGCCAGGCCCAGCACTTGTCGAAGTTGACGTACTGGCCGTGGAACTCCGGCTCGTCCTTGGTCCATATTTCCTTCATGGCGAGGATGTTCTCGCGCAGGATGCGCCAGCGGCGACGGAAATTGGTGCCGTGGTCAGCCATTTCTTCGGAGTTCCAGCCTCCGCCAATACCGAAGATGAACCGGCCGTTGGATATGAGGTCCAGGCTGGCGACCTCTTTGGCGGTGGTGATGGGGTCCCTTTCGATCATCAGACAGATGCCGGTGCCGAGCTTCAGGTTGGTGGTGACCGCTGCTGCTGCGGTGAGGGCGACGAAGGGATCGTAGGTGTGCCAGTACATCTGTGGCAGATCCGGGCCGCCGGGCCACGGCGAGACTCGACTGGTTGGGATGTGAGTGTGCTCCGGCACCCACATGGACTCGAATCCCCGCTCCTCCAACGCCCGCGCCAACTCGTCGGGACGCATGGAGTAGTCGGTAACAAACATCATTGCGCCAACGTCCATTTCTAACTCCTGATAATCTTGTCGTCTTTTCCAGGTTGAAGAACGCCACGTTCGTCATTTGGGTCGAAGAGATTCAGCATAGGAAATGCCCTTGCCAGCCCAGCGTGTCAGCCCTTCGTCTGTTGCCAGGCCTTCTGCGGCAACGTAGACAAAACTTCGCATGGGCCGTCCAGTCATGTCGAAGGGCCGTGAACCCGGGTGCGACAGCGCATCATCGAGGTTTTCTTTACCCACCCGAACCACGAGTTCCCCGCCGAGTACTCCGCAGGCCATATTGCCGTTCAGCATGAAAGCGAGTCCACCGAACATCTTCTGTTCGCGAACACCGGACCTTCCGGCCAAGAGGGCTCGCACGCGGTCGGCCAGGTCCTCGTCGTAGGCCACCTAAAATACCACCACAGAGCGCAGCACTTCGCCTCGCTCCATCTTGTGGAATGCCTCCTCCACTTCCCCGATGCCGATGGTCTCTGATACGAACCGATCGAGGTCGAGGCGGCCCTGCAAATAGAGCTCGATGAACATCGGGAAGTCGCGGGTGGGCAGGCAGTCGCCGTACCAGGACGGCCTGACGGAGCCGCCGCGGCCGAATATCTCGATCATCGGCAGTTCGATCTTCATGTCGGGGCTGGGCACTCCGACCAAGACCACCGTACCGGCGTGGTCGCGGGCGTAGAAGGCCTGCTCGAAGGTGACGGGATTGCCGACGGCCTCGATGGCGACGTTCACGCCGTTGCCGCCGGTCAGATTGCGCACGGCCTCCACTGGGTCGGTGTCGCGGGCGTTGATTGTGTGTGTGGCGCCGAAGTCGCGGGCCCATTCCAGCTTGCGATCGTCGATGTCGATGGCGATGATGGTGTGGGCTCCGGCAAGCTGGGAGCCGGCTATGGCTGCATCGCCAACTCCGCCGCAACCGAAGACGGCCACCGAATCGCCGCGGGAGACGCCGCCGGTGTTCACCGCAGCTCCGAGGCCCGCCATGATGCCGCAGCCGATGAGACCGGCGGCGGCGGCGCTGGCATCGGCGGGGACTTTGACGGCCTGGCCGGCGGCAACGAGGGTCAGCTCCGTGAATGCTCCGATCCCGAGGGCAGGAGACAGGGGAGTGCCGTTGGGCAGGGTCATGGGCTGCGCCGCGTTGCGGCTGGCAAAGCAGTACCAGGGGCGACCCCGGACGCAGGAGCGACAGGTGCCGCAGGGCGCGCGCCAGGCGAGGATGACGAAATCGCCGGGGGCGACGTTGTCCACGTCGGGTCCAATGCTCTCAACGACGCCTGCTGCCTCGTGGCCGAGGAGGAAAGGAAAGTCGTCGTTGATCGCACCTTCCCGGTAGTGGAGGTCGGTATGGCAGACCCCACAGGCCTGCACTCGCACCAAGGCTTCCCCGGGACCGGGGTCAGGAACGCTAATGGTGGTGAGCCGTACCGGGGCTCCCCTGCTTTCAGCTATAACACCCTGGACCTGATGGGCCATCGTGATTCCCTCTCAGTCTCAATTGCGTGATGCCCCTGGCATAGTAATTTGGGGCACCGGGTTTGTCTACACAGGGTCCGCAGTTGCCTTTAATTGCCCAGTGCGCGCTCTATCTGCAGGGCGAAGCCGATGAGAGCCTCGTCGTCGCCGCGGTTGCCCATGATGGATAGGCCAACGGGAAATCCGTCAACTTCGGCAAGGGGCATCGAGAGTTGGGGACGGCCGGTGGTGCCGCCCATGCAGGTGAGGCGGACGATGCGGACCTGGGAGGCTCGCTTGCCGGACAGGGGCTGGTCACGCGGGGGCGCAACGACGGGCGATGTCGGAAAGCAGAGGAACGTACCGGGGCCAGCTACGTCGTCGAGGCGACGGCGGACGGCGTCTCGGGTTGCGCGGGCGGCTTCCATCTGGGGCTGGGTGAAAGACGTACCGAGCGCGTACCTGTCGGCCACCATGTAGCTGAACCGCGGGTTCACTGCGTCGATCCAATCCTTAACGGTCTCCCACGCCTGGATTGATTGCAGCGTGTTCTGCTGCCAGGCCCATCCGTCCACTCCGTCGGGAGCGAGTCGGACGGTCTCCGACGTGGAGGCCATCCCGGCCACGCGGTCCGCCACGGGGCGAAGGGCGCCGGCGATTGCGGGCTCACACTCGCCGAACAGGTCCTCGGCGATGACGACGCGGGACGGGGCCGCAGGCGCGATGGAGCCGACAAAGACAGACTCGGCCACCCGGGCGAATGTCGCGGCGTCGCGGGCGAACCAGCCGATGGTGTCGTAGCTGGGAGCCTGAAGCAGGATGCCTTCCAACGGAATGCGGCCGTGGGTGGGGCGAAGGCCGTAGAGGCCGCAGAAGCTGGCGGGGATGCGCACGGAGCCGCCGGTGTCGGAGCCGAGGGCGAAGTCGACCAGGCCACCGGCGACCGCCGCGGCCGAGCCGCTGGAGGAGCCGCCGGGTACGCGGCCCGGCGCGCGCGGGTTGACGGGGGTGCCGTAGTGGGCGTTCTCTCCCAGGATGCCGCGAGTGAGCTCGTCGGTGTGGGTCTTGCCCACCATGGTTGCGCCGGAGTCCACGAGGTTCTGGACAATCCAGGCGTTTCGCTCTGCTGGCGGGTGGGTCGCCTTCCAGTCCGGGTTTCCCCCGCCGGTTACGTGCCCGGCCACGTCGAATATGTCCTTGGCGGCGAAGGTCAGGCCGGAGAGAGGTCCGCCGGGCACGCCATCAAGATAGGCTTCGGTGTCGGTGCAGAAGGCGTCGAGGGTGTCGTTCAGGGGAGGCCGGTTGGTAGTCATGATTAACGATCTCCCGGTGCAATCTTCGGGTGCCAGTATAGTCCAACATCCATCAGAGGGTGCGATATACTGTCGGACACCAAATCATGGACCTGCCACGGAGGACTTGAATGCTGACCGCCGAAGCGAACGAACGACTTACACGCGTCGGACCGGGAACACCGATGGGCGAGCTGATGCGCCGCTACTGGATTCCCGTCCGGCCCACGGCCCAACTGCTGGAAGAAGAGGTAATGGCCGTACGTATCCTGGGAGAGGACCTAGTGCTGTTCCGGTCGGCGGACGGTCAGATGGGGCTGGTAGGCGACCGATGCCCGCACCGGATGACTGAATTGAGGTATGGGATTCCGGACGTGGGAGGACTGCGCTGCTGCTACCACGGGTGGATGTTCAGCCCTTCAGGGCAGTGCATAGAGACTCCGCTAGAATCGGCCAACGACCCCTTCAAGGACCGCATTCGCATCAAGGGCTACCCGGTACAGGAGATGGGCGGACTGGTCTGGGCATACATGGGTCCGGATCCGACTCCGCTGCTGCCGCCGTGGGACCTGTTCGTAATGCCGAACTCGGTCCGACAGATTGGAATCATGAACCTTAACTGCAACTGGCTGCAGTGCCACGAGAATACCGGAGACCCAGCGCACAGCGTGTACCTGCATGGGAACCTGTTCGAGTACGTGCTGAAAAAGCAGGGGAAGCTGGAGGAGCGGGCCGCCGAGGGGCAGATGCACACCCTGTACGCGCGAATGAAGACGGGGATCGGCATCGAATCCCTGTACGTGAACGCGACCCGGTACGGGATGGAGAAGGGGATCAACTACTCGAAGGCGCTGGGTGCCGAACGGGACCACGTCTCGCGGCACGCAACGGTAATCTTCCCGTTCTACACTCAGACGGGTGGGCCGGGGATGGTGCGGCAAGAGTTCCAGATACGGGTGCCGGTGGACGACACCAATACGTACCACATCAACTACGGTTGCTACATGGCTCCGGAGGAAGTGCCGGCCCCGGTTCAGGAAGCCATCCCGTACTATGACGTGCCGCTGTTCGATGACGACGGCAAGCCGATACTGGACTTTGTCCTAGCGCAGGACGCCCACGCCTGGATCTCACAGGGGCAGATAACCGACCGGACGCAGGAGCACCTGGGCCGGACGGACCTTCCGATCGTGTTCATGCGGCGGCAGTTCGAGGAGCAGATGCGCATAGTGGAAGACGGCGGGGATCCGATGAACGTCTTCCGCGACCCAGCCGCCATGCCGTCGCTCATCCACGGCGGGCACTGGGACGAAGACGAGGGGGAAGGCAAGTCGGCGGTAACCGGAAAGGGCAGCGACCTCTCGTCGTTCCGGGGAGCGTACCACAAGGGGTATGCGATCGACGACGCCGACCGCTATGGCCCGGCAATGCCGATGGTAGTGGACCTGATGCGGCGCATAGATGAAGCGCAACAGGCTGTGGTCAGCACATGAACAAGTCCATGGTGATCTAAACATTTAAAATACGGAGAGACCCACGAACAAAATGGCTGGAAACCGAGAGTTGAAAATGCACACGGGAAAAAATTGCTCACAAGGCCGACGTCCTTCGCGTTGACGATGGTAGTCCTGATAGCTGCAGCGCTGTTGGCCGGCGCAGTTGCCTGTAGTGAACCCGCACCCACCTCCACGCCTGCACCCACCCTTCCGCCTCCAACGGCGACGCCGGACCCCTACGCCAAGCCCACAGTCCCGCCGGGTGCAGCTGCGTCTGCGTACTGGAGCGGACCCACGACCTGGGAACCTGAAGACATATCCCGATTGGAGCGTGTGACGCAGAAGCTTGTGGAGCCGCCCTTCCTGCCCAGGCATGAGCAAAACTACACAGGGGCTCCCCGTGTGGTGGAGGTGCGGATGGAAGTGGAGGAGAAGGAGATAGAGATAGCGCCGGGCGTGTTCATTTGGGCCTTCACCTTTAACGGTTCAGTTCCAGGACCAATCGTAGTGGTCAACGAAGGGGACTACGTCGAGCTTACCCTCGTGAATCCGTCCAGCAGCCAGTTGCTACACAATATCGATTTCCATGCGTCAATCGGCGCGCTCGGCGGAGGATCGCTCACGCACGTCAATCCAGGAGAAGAGGTTGTGCTGCGGTTCCGCGCGGTGAAGCCTGGCGTATTCGTTTATCACTGCGCACCCGGAGGCACCATGGTTCCCTGGCACGTGACCCATGGGATGAACGGCGCGATCATGGTCCTGCCGAGGGGCGGCCTGAAGGACCCTGCTGGCAACCCGGTGGAGTACGACCGGGCGTATTACATAGGGGAGCAGGACTATTACGTTCCGCAGGATGAGGACGGCGAGTTCAAGCGCTACGACAATCCTTCGGCATCTTTCGGCGATGATTTGGAAGTAATGAAGACCCTGGTTCCCACCCACGTGGTGTTCAACGGGGTGATGGGGGCACTGCAGGGAGACGGGCAACTGACGGCCAACGTGGGGGAGAACGTTCTGATCGTGCATTCGCAGGCCAACCGGCAGTCGTATCCACACCTGATAGGTGGGCACGGCGATTACGTGTGGGAGAGGGGAAGCTTCAACAACCCCCCTGCCTTGGACCTGGAAACGTGGGACATAGCCTCGGGATCGGCGGGGGCGTCGATCCACTCCCTCCGTCAGCCTGGAACGTATGTTTACCTTTCCCACAACCTGATAGAAGCATTCCTCTACGACGCCAAGGCGATTCTCACGGTGGAAGGCGAGTGGGACAACGAGCTGATGGAGCAGGTCAAGGAACCGGGGCCAATTCAGTAGATGCTGTGAAAGATGGGGCGTTTCGGTAAAGATTATTGACCGCTCCATTAGTGATACATATAATCTCGCCCAAACATAATGCTTTCGCCCGAAACGGCGTCGGCTTTGAGAATCGCTCCAGGGATAACAGGAGGAGATAATGGCAACCACCCGCGCTCCGTTTCTTTCCACCAAGTACGGCGGCTACTATCACTCGCAGGTTCCCAAAGAGGATGAAGAACTGACCCACGTTGGCCCCGGGACCCCAGGCGGCGAGTACCTGCGCCGGTTCTGGCAGCCGGTGTGCTACGCGGACGAGCTGGGCGACACTCCCGTCGGTCTGAAGATCCTGGGAGAGGAACTGGTGGCCTTCCGGGACTTCAGCGGTCGAATCGGGCTGGTGGAAGCACACTGCCCGCATCGTGGGACGTCGCTGGAGTTCGGGCTGGTCTCAGAGCGGGGCATTCGTTGCTGCTACCACGGATGGCTGTTCGACGTTGACGGCACAATTCTTGAGACGCCGGGTGAGCCAGCCGGGTCCACATTCAAAGACAGGCTGTGTCACGGCGCATACCCAGTCCACGAGCACTGCGGCACCATCTTCGCCTACATGGGCCCGCCGGAAGATATGCCTCCCTTCCCCATTCCGGACAGTTTCGACAGGGAGGGCTATCGCCTGATGCCCGGTCAGCGGTACGACTACCCGTGCAACTGGCTGCAGATCCTGGAAAACGCGATGGACCCGGTGCATACATCGTTCCTGCACACCATCGTCAGCGGCTCGCAGTTTACCGACGAGTTCGGCGTGGTGCCCAACCTGGACTTCATGGAGACGCCTGCGGGGATCATCTACATCGCCACCCGTCGCGTGGGCGACAACATCTGGGTCCGCTCGGTGGAGAACGTCCTGCCCAACCTTCAGCAGGTTGCGCCCATCTGGGAGGACGGACGGGACGTCCACGGGTTCGACGGCCCGATGATGACGCGGTGGATAGTGCCGCGGGACGATACCAGCACCATGCTGCTGGAACTTCGCCATATCTCTGAGGCCGAGGAGAAGGAGCCGGCCTGGTGGCTGGACCGCAGCCAGATGCTTCCGGCCCAGCTTCCAATATCCGACGACCCGCGCGAGCAGCAGCTTCAGCCCGGCGACTACGAGGCCCAGGTGACCCAGCGGCCTATTGCGGTTCACGGCCTGGAGCACCTTGGAGCCACCGATCGGGGGATCACTATGTTCCGCCGTCAGATTCGCCGTGGGATCCGTGCGGTGCAGAATGGCGAAGAGATCGGCGACTCCCACGCGCAGTTAGATGGCGACCATTTCTCCACCTACTGCAACGACACCGTGGTCTACGCCCCGCCTGCGGCGACACCGGAAGAGGACGAAAAGCTGATGCGGGAGACGGGCCGTCGCCTTGCCGAGGAGTATATCGCGACCCGTTCCAGCTCGAACGGAAACTAGGCTCATCGGACAAGTGAGTCCCTCGGCCCCGGCATTTCGCCGGGGCCGTTTTCTTTTGCCGGGTGGTAGACTTGTGGTGTCAATTTTTCTGTGGGTGTTGGAATTTATGCGCGCTGTTGTGATTACCGAGCCGGGCGGCCCCGAAGTCCTCAAAGTCCAGGAAAGGCCGGACCCGGTACCTGGGCCCGATGATGTGTTGGTCGACATCAAGGGCTCAGCGCTGAACCGGGCGGACACCCTGCAGCGGCAGGGCGGGTATCCGGCGCCGCCGGGCAGCCCCGACGAGATTCCGGGGCTGGAGTTCTCGGGCGTCGTGGCTGGGACCGGAGCGAACGTCACCGACTTGAAGGAAGGGGATCGCGTATTCGGCCTGCTGGGCGGTGGAGGATACGCCTCGCGGGTGGTTACGCACTCCCGGATGGCGATGCGGATTCCGGATAACCTGGATTTCGTGCAGGCGGCAGCGGTGCCCGAGGTGTTCTTCACCGCCTACGATGCGCTGTTCAACCACTGCGATCTCGCTATGGGTGAGTCGGTGCTGGTCCACGCGGCGGGCAGCGGCGTGGGCACCGCGGCGGTGCAGCTGGCCCACAACACCGGGGCGTACGTGTTCGGGACGGCAGGGAGCGCTGACAAGCTGCAGCAGGCCGGCGAGCTGGGGATGGACGTGGGCATCAACTAGCGTGAGCAGGACTTCAGCGCGGTGGTGCGTGAGCATACCGGAGGGGCCGGCGTGAACGTGCTTCTTGACGTCATTGGGGCCGACTACTGGGAGCGCAACCTGGCGTCGATGGCCCTCCGGGGACGGATGGTACTGGTCGGCACCATGGGCGGCGGAGGAATCGAGGCCGACCTGCGTCCCCTGATGTTCAAGCGCCTGCGGATCACCGGGACGGTGCTGCGTTCTCGGCCCATCGAGGAGAAGATAGAGGTCACCAACCAGATCAAGCGCCATGTCCTTCCGCTGATTGCGTCGGGAGCGATTAAGCCAATTGTGGACACGGTCTTTCCGCTGGCGGAAGCGTCGGAGGCGCACAGGCTGATGGAAAGCAACGCCAATTTCGGCAAGATCGTTCTGGCTGTCGAATAGGTCGGCATGTAGGCGATGACACATGCTGGTTAGCGGCGCGCGTCACCGTCTGCTATCATTAGCCAACCTACCTGGCATGACTTCTCTGCCCTTCTGACGGAGGTGTCTCTTGGCAGACATAATCGGCGTTGGCTGTACCCATTATCCTGCTCTGATTACCCCTGATGAAGACCGCGGTTTTCCCATTAACGTCACTCTGAGCCGCGACGAGCGACTGCCGGAAGAGCTGAAGAACCCCCTGAACTGGCCGGAGCCGATGCAGGCGGAATACGGCGATGACCAGGGTATGGCCTCGGCTGCTGTACACCGGGCCAGGCTGGTGAAAGGGTTCAGGCGGGTGCGCAAGGAAATCGTCGACTTTGACCCTGACTTCGTGATCATCTTTGGCGACGACCAGTACGAAAACTTCCGGGAAGACATAGTCCCTCCTTTCTGCGTACTGGCCTACGACGCCTTCAAATGCACGCCGTTCATGCGGCACGGTAACCCGCGACGGAACGTGTGGGAGGAACCGGCGGACAAGGTGTTCAACTATCGCGGGCACCCGGAAGCGGCGCGGTACATGGCGGCAGGCCTGCTGGACTCGGGCGTGGACATGGCCTACGCCTACAAGCCGCTGCACGAGGCAGGACTGGCCCACGCCTTCATCAACACTTTGCTGTACTTGGATTACGACCGCGAAGGATTCGACTTTCCCGTAATACCCTTCGCCGTTAACTGCTACGGACGGGGAGTCATCAGCAACCGCGGTGGAATCCTGCCGCACAAGGTCAACGGACAGACGATGGAGCCGGACCCGCCGGGGCCTTCGCCGAAACGCTGCATGGAAGTAGGAGCGGCGCTCGCACGGGTGCTGCGCGACTCGCCGTACCGCGTGGTGCTGGTGGCGTCGTCGAGCTGGTCGCACGCGTTCCTGACGGCCAAGAACAACTACCTGTGGCCGGATGTCCCGGCTGACCGCGCGCTGTACGAGGAGTTGAAGCAGGGCAACTACGATGCGTGGCGGACCCGCACCACTGCCGAGATGGAGGCATCGGGACAGCACGAGCTGCTGAACTGGGCCTGCATGCTGGGAGCGATGTCTGAGCTGGGCGCGAAACCGGACAGCATGGACTTCGTGGAGTCGCGGGTGTTCACGTCTAACAAGGTGTTCGCAACGTTCAGGGCGTGAGTGGACGTTTCCCCAACAGAGGGAAGTACCTCATATAGAAGGAGGGGCTTTCATGGCGAAAGATATTTCGATCCTTGTGGGAACCATCGGAGCCGGTCTGTGGGTCAGCCACGACGGCGGGCGAAACTACGGGCGGGCCGCAGGAATCTGGGGCGACACGAAGGTTTTCGGTCTGAAGGTAGACCCGACGGATCCCGCCGTGGTTTACGCTGGGACGGACGAGGGCATCTTCCGCAGCACCGACCGGGGCAGAGCCTTCGAGCGCCTCGACTCGCCGATGAACTCGATGCAGGTCTGGAACATCGCGGTGAGCCCCTCGGACCCGTCGGTCATTTTTGCCGGCACAAGCCCGTCGGCGCTGTTCCGGTCCACCGACGGTGGGGCCTCCTGGGAGCAGTTGAACGTCGACATGGCCGAGGAGTGTCCCAACGTCCGTGTGCCTCGCGTCACCGCGCTTGAGGTCGATCCCAGTAATAGCAGCGTGGTCTGGGCGGGCGTGGAGGTCGACGGCGTCCGTCGCAGCGTGGACGGCGGCGATACCTGGACTCGGATCAACGGTGGTCTGAACGACCCGGACATTCACGGAATGACGGTCAGTGCCGGTGCGGACGTGACCGTCTTCACCAGCACGCCCGGCGAGGTGTTCGCCAGCACCGACACCGGCGAGAGCTGGCAGGGACTGGGAGTGCGCGACTCGTTCCCGCTGCGCTACTGCCGAGGGATAACGGTGAAGCAGGACGACCCCAACACCCTGCTGGTGGCGACCGGCGATTCGCCGTTCGGTGTAACCGGGGCGATCCAGCGCTCCACGGACCGTGGCAAGTCCTGGGAGAGGGTGGCCCTGCCGCAGGAGCCCAACACGCCCATGTGGGCGTTTGGCACCCACTCGTCGGACGCCGACTTCATCCTGTGCTGCAGCCACTACGGACAGATCTACGCGACCGCCGACGGAGGCGACTGGTGGGTCAAGCTGCCCCGCGAGTTCAGCGAGGTTCGCGGACTGGCCTGGACGCCTAACTGAACGAAAATCAATTTAACCTGAAACCAATGACATTTGGAGGCGTATTATGCCGCTGGACCCGCAAGCTCAAGTAGTAATCGACACGGTCAACTCCCTCGGTCTCCCGCCGGTGTGGGAAGTATCGCCCGAACAGGCGCGCATCAACGCCGCCGCCCGTCCCCGTCCCGCCGGGCCGGAGGTCGGGGCAGTCAGGGACGCCATGATTCCAGCACCCGATGGCGACGTTCCCGTGCGCATCTACACGCCCGAGGGGAGTGGCCCATTCCCCATCCTGGCCTGGTACCACGGCGGAGGATGGGTCGTGGGTGACCTGGAGTCGTCCGACGCGACGGCGCGGCACCTGTGCAAGGGCGCGGGCTGCGTGGTGGTGTCCGTTGACTACCGCCTAGCCCCGGAGACCAAGTTCCCCGGCCCGGCCGAGGACTGCTACGCCGCCACGGTGTGGGCAGTGGAAAACGCGGCAGCTCTGAATGCCGATGCCTCTCGGCTGGCAGTCGGCGGCGACAGCGCCGGCGGCAACCTTGCCGCTGCGATTTCGCTGATGGCCGCTGATCGCGGTGGCCCGGACATCGTTCACCAGCTGCTGGTGTACCCGGTTACGGAGGTCAACTACGAGACGCCTTCCTATACCGAGAACGCCGAGGGTTTCCTGCTGGCCCGCGATGCCATGATCTGGTACTGGGAAGCCTACCTGGCCAGCGACGCCGACGCTTCCAACCCGTATGCCGCGCCGATGAAGGCGGACAACCTGACGGGACAGCCATCGGCGCTGGTCATCACCGCCGAGTTCGACCCGCTTCGTGATGAAGGCGAGGCCTATGGACGTCGTCTGCAGGCGGCGGGGGTCGAGACCACCATCAGCCGGTACGATGGCATGATTCACGGCTTCTTCGGAATGGTGGGCGTGATGGACAAGAGCGGACAGGTGATGGACGAGGCGAACGCAGCATTGCGGGCCGCCTTCGCCGAGTCTGGGGTGCCTGCTCCGGCAGACGACTAGGCACGACTTGGCGTAAGCAGAAAACGCGGGGACGCAGGGTGAAAGACCCCTGTGTCCTCTATATATTATGTCGATGGAGAAGGTAAAGCGATGGTCGCATCAAATCCGGTAGAGGTCTCAGTCTGGCAGGACTACACTTGACCCTTCTGCTATGTGGGCCTGGGCAGGCTCGATATTGTCGCCAAGGAACTGGACATCACCATAGACCGCAGGCCTTTCCTGCTGCGGCCGGACTGTCCGCCGGAAGGCCAACCGCGCCGGTTGTTCGACGGCGAGACTGAGACGGAACTGAATCCGGCGATGCAGGAGCGTGCGCGGGGCGCCGGGTTGGTGATGCGCCGTCCCCAATGGTCGCCCAACACACTCTACGTGCACGAGGCAACCCTGTACGCCAAGGAGCAGGGTCTGGATGATCGCTTCCACCACGTGGCCGGGGCTGCGTACTGGGAGGAAAGCGTGGACCTGGGTAGCCTCGAGGCAATCAGGGACCTGGCCGAAAAGACCGGACTGGACTGGTCGGAGCTCGGCCCGCGCCTCGAGTCGGGCCACTATCGGGAGGCGGTGCTCGAGTCGAACGAAACGGCCCGGGCCAGCGGCATCGGCGGCACGCCTACCTACCTGATCGGCGGCTGGCGAAAGTTCGGGGACCTCGGCGTGGACGAGCTCAAGACCATAATTCAGGCGGTGGGCCAGTAGGCCTTGCGGAGTAGACTCATGGTTTCTCAAGGCTCCGTAGTTATAGCAGGGGCCGGAATCTTCGGCCTATCGGCTGCCCTTGAACTTCACAGTCGAGGGTATGCGGTGACTGTAGTAGACCCCGGCCCGGTGCCGCACCCGCTGGCAGCGTCCAATGACGTGAGCCGAATGGTGCGGATGGATTACGCCGACGACAAGCTGTACAGCGATCTGGCGGCGGAGGCCATCGAGGGCTGGCACGAGTGGAACGACCGGCGGGGTCGTCCGCTGTACCACGAGGACGGCTTCCTGGTGCTGACCAGCCATCCGCTGGAAGGCGGGGTTGTAGAGCGGCAGTCGTATGACCTGCTGACGGCAGCGGGGTGGCCGCTGGAGAGGCTGGACTCCGGCTCGGTCGCCGAGCGGTTCCCGTTGTGGAACGCTGAACACTACACCGACGGGTACTACAACCCGCGGGGCGGCTGGGCGGAGGCCGGGGAGACGGTGTCGTTCCTGGCGGCGGAAGCGCAGGCGGCCGGCATCGAAGTGCGTTCGGAGTTCAGGGCCGAGAGGCTGCTGATTGACTCCGGGCGAGCGGTGGGCATCCGGTCGGCCGATGGTGATGAAGTTCGTGCCGATGCGGTGCTGGTGGCGGCCGGTGTATGGACGCCGAGGTTGGTACGGGAGATGCAGGACATGATGACGCCGGTGGCGCAGACGCTGGTGTACCTGCGCCCGACGCTGCCGGAGCGTTTCAGGCCGCCGTCCTTCCCTCCCTGGGGCGCGGACATTCCGAAAACGGGGTGGTACGGCTTTCCCGCCAACGCCGAGGGCGTGGTGAAGATGGCCAACCACGGCCCGGGACGGGTGGTGGACGCCGACGACCCGAGGGACGCCGACGACGCGGTCATCGAGTCGTGCAGGGAGTTTCTCTCCCACTCGCTGCCGGAACTGGCAAACGCGCCGCTGGCGGGTAGCCGGGCCTGCTTCTACAACGACACGTGGGACGCCGACTTCTACATCACGCGACATCCGCAGGTGAAGGGTCTCAGCATCGCCACCGGCGGAAGCGGGCACGCCTTCAAGTTCACGCCGGTGCTGGGCAAAGTCACGGCTGACGTGGTCGAGGGCAAACCGAACCGCTACGCCGACCGGTTCGCCTGGCGACCTCGGGGTGAGGCTCCGGGTGAAGCGACAAGGTATGCTGGGGAATAGCGCTTTTTGTGTGCTACCTACATTCTGGGACTCCCGAAAGAGACAGGGCCGGCACTTCGCCGGCCCTTCTCTTTTCGCATGGGACGCGAGTTGCGCCGTGGGTGTCGGCTAGTCCCAGGGAGGAGCGGGATCGAACTTCTTGAGTTCCGGCATTACCTCCGAGGCGAATAGTCGCATGCTGCGCTCGGCGTCGTCGTAGGGCATGCCGCCGTAGCTGAAGGCCGCCACCAGCGAGTCGGTCCCGGTGTAGCCGTGAATGTCCATGACCTTCTGGTAGCACTGCTCCGGCGTGCCGGTGACCTGCAGGTTGACGAAGAAGTCGGTAACGTCGCGGTCGCCATAGGTGTTGATCTTGTCGGTGAAGTTGCCGTAGTACTCATAGCCACGGGTGGTCTTCAGGTGGTCGCTGCGGAACTCGTAGTGTTTCATCACCGAGTCCCAGTATCCGCCGACGTACTCGCGGGACATTTCCACGGCTCGCTCCTCGTCCTCGTCACAGAAGGCAAATGTGACCACCACAGGCGCCGGCGGCTCACCTTCGTTCACCTCCTGATAGGTGGAGCGGTAGGTGGCCAACTCGGACTGCACGTCGTGCCAGGGCTTCTGGGGAATGATGAGGACGCCGACGCCCAGCCGGGCGAGGACGAGGCTGGACTCGGGGGAGATGGCAGCGGCGTAGGTGCGTCCCTCGAAGGACCGGAAGGGGTTGGGACGAATCTCTACCCTAGGCTGGTGTACGAGCTCGCCATCAAATTCGGCGTAGCCATGTTCCAGCGCGTTGACCAGCATCTCCGCAGACTCGTTGAAGCGACCGCGGGACTCGTTCATGTCCAGCCCGAAGCCCTCGTACTCCACACGCGCCAAGCCGCGACCGACGCCCACAACGACGCGTCCGTCACTCAGATTGTCGAGCATCACAAACTCTTCGGCAACGCGCACCGGGTCGTGCCACGGCAGCACCACGACCATGGAGCCGAGCTTCGCTCGCTCGGTGCGGCCGGCCATGTAGGACAGGAACTGCAGCACGTCGGGGCACATGGTGTAGTCAGTGAAGTGGTGCTCCACGCCCCAGATGGACTCGTAGCCAAGAGGCTCGGCGAGGTCAGCCAGGCGCAACTCGTTGCGGTAGACCTCGTAGTCGGAAATCCGCTTGTCGGGGTTCTGGAACACCGTGGACATACCTACGTGCATGGGGCACCGTCCTGAAGGATTCAACTTCTTCAAGAGTAAATGGTAGAGCAGGGACAATCAAGGACGGGCTACGAGGTCCCCGGGCCAAGCGAGATCAGGGTCGCTTCATAGTCATCAGACGAAAGACGGTTTAGGATTCCGAAGCACACGGTCGAGTCGCTGATAAAAGCCAATGCAGAAGGCCGAATCCAGCACGGTCTCGCTGAACGGGACGGCGCCGATGACCGCGTTGGTATCGGCTTCGTCCCCGGTCAAGCCTCGTCAAGGATGGACTGAAGTAGTTGGGGTGTAAGGCCGCGCCGCCCTGCTTTCTGGCCCACTTCCAACAAATGGCCCACCCTCTAGTCGACGGGCAGGTTGCCCTCGACGTCAACGCGGAGCTCGTTCTCGAGACGCTCCCGGACGCTCTCGCTGAGGACACCGCACTTGAACAGGTTGTTCACCAGGGTGTTGTGCATCTCGCTCTTGAAGAGCTGTCGGAACAGGATGAAGTCGCTGCTCTGGGCGCGGTCGCGGCGCATCTTGCGTATGTCGTCGATCTCGTGGTTGTTGAAGCCCATGTCGAGATAGGCCTCTCGCGGGAACCCGCCGGTCAGGGTGTTGCGAAGGAAGTGGATGGTGAAGTCCTCCATCTCCTCGCGCTCCTTCGGCGCAAGCTGCTGCACCTGCTCCGGCAGGCTGAGCATTCCGAAGCCCATGTGCCGGGACTCGTCGCGGAGGATGAGCTTGCATCCTTCCCGGAGTAGCTCGTCCTTGGCGGTCTCCGCCAGCATCTTGAACAACGCCACGGCGAAGGTCTCTCCGACTAGCTGCAGGCCAATGACCTTGATGTACCAGCGCGGGTCGCTGAGGATGTAGTCGAAGAGCTCCCGGCCCACGTCGGCCTGGCCGTAAACTTGGCCCACCCGCCCGTGCAGGTAGCGCTGGAAGAATTCAGTGTGTCGTGCTTCGTCCATCACCTGGGTCGACATAAAGAACTTGGTATCGGAGTCCGGCAGGACGTTGGCCAACTGGGAGCAGACAAGAACCGCAGCGTGTTCGCCGTGTAAGAGCTGGCTGAGGCGCCACGCCGAGAAGAGGCGGTTCATCTCCTGCCTCTCGGCGGTGTTCATCTTGTGCCAGTAAGGGGAGTCGTAGATGTCGATCAGCTCATCGGCGACGAAGCCCTGCTCCAGGTCGACGGGCTTGTCCCAATCAATGTAGGTGGACGCGTTCCACTGGTCGCGCTTTGCGTTCTCGTACAGCCGACGCAAGTCCTCTTTCTGAACTTCCTGGTCGTGGAGAAATACGGTTTCATACTCCGTGTGGACAATGTGGGACGATTCGGGCAAAGTCACCATAACGCTTTCCTCCCCTGCATTGGGGAATTTTGTTTATCATAGCATAACTAGTCTCAATAAATGATGAACCACCCTCCTCCAGGCGCAACCATCCTGCACAACCGGCAATTCCGGGCAGCCAACCGTAAGGAGTAGAAGGGCGATGAACTGGAGAAAGATGGTGTCCGACAAGCTGATGAACCCGGCCGAGGCGGTGCAGACGGTGAAGTCCGGGGACGTCGTGGCCATCGCCGCGATCAACTGCACTCCCTACACTCTGTGTCAGGCCCTGTACGACCGTCGCTCCGAGCTGCAGGGAGTCCGCATAGACCATCCAGCGCCCTTGTTCCCCTGGGTCCAGCCGGGAGACGAAGGTCCCTTCGCGCTTCAAGACCTGTACGCCACCCCTGCCGACCGCCAGATGGTCAACGCCGGCAGGGTGGAGTACCGCCCCGTGGCCCGCTGGAGGGCCGACCTCCCCCCCGACGGCTTCGTGGAGCACCCGGACGTGTACATGCTGCCGGTCTCGCCGCCAGACCGCAACGGCTTCTGCAGCTTCGGGCCGGGAGTGTTCTTCTCGCCCACGTTTTGCAGGAACGCCAGTACGGTCATCGCCGAAGTGCACGAGAGCTTCATCCGGACTGGCGGCGACAACTACGTCCATGTCTCGCAGCTTGATCGAATTTGCGAGGCAGCCGCTCCCAGCGGGGTGCTTCCCGTGGCGCCAAGGTCCGAAGAAGAGGATCTTGTAACCGAAGTCGTCGGAACACTGGTGGCGGCGGAGCTGGTCAACGACGGTGACACCATCCAGATAGGAATCGGAACCGTTGCCTCCGCCATGGGTGCTTTCCTTGGAGAAAAGCATGACCTTGGGATACAGACGGAAATAATCACTGGCGGGATTGCGGGCCTGGTGCGGGACGGCGTGATCACGGGCAAGTGCAAGACCCGTCACCAAGGGAAGGTGGTCGCCAGCATTGCCCTCGTTCCGGAAGAAGAGATGGCGATCATCGACGGCAACCCGACGTTCGAGCTGTACGAGTTCGGTTACATCGACGACGTCCGGTACCTGATGCAGCAGGACAACCTAGTCGCCATCAACAACGCCCTGCAGATCGACCTCACCGGCCAGGTGGCTGCGGAGACCATAGGCAGCACCATCTGGAGTGGGGTTGGTGGCCAGACGGCCTTTTCGATCGCTGCGAACTACTCCAGGGGCGGGCGGTCTATCTCGGTGCTGCCTTCGTCCAGCCTGGTCGATGGCCAGAGGGTGTCACGGATCGTACCGGCGTTGCCCGGAGGGGCGGCCGTCACTATCCCTCGGACGATGGTGGACTACGTGGTCACCGAGCACGGTATTGCGCATCTGCGGGGCAAGTCCCTGCGGGAGCGGGCTCAGGAGTTGATTGCCATTTCTCATCCGGACTTTCAATCCGAATTGAGAAGAGAGGCAGGTAGCATATACAACGTCAGTGTGTAGAGATACGATTGGCATACATTACCAGTCTTTTGCCTTGCCGGATTCGTTTGGGCATAGTACATTTATGGCAATCCTGCAGATGCCGTGAGGATTCATCTAATGACGACTACAAAGCGCGAAAAAGGACTGATAGTTATCCAGCTCTCCGGGGGGAATGACTATCTCAACACGGTGGTACCGTACAGCGACGGGCGATACTACGATTCCCGCTCCAAGGTGCATATCCCTCAGGAACGGGTAATCCCGCTCAACGACGAAATCGGCTTCAACCCCAGCATGAGCCCGATGAAGACGCTGTGGGACGAAGGAAAGGTGGCCGTCATAAACGGCATCGGATACCAGAACCCCAACCGCTCGCATTTCCGGGCGATGGATATCTGGCACACTGCCGAGCCGGACGTCATAGGCACCGAAGGTTGGCTGGGTCGTGCGATTCGAGACATCGATCCGCAGGGCGAGAACGTGCTTACAGCGGTCAACTTCGGGCGCGGCCTGCCCCGGGCCCTGGGTTGCCCGGGCGTGTCAGTGGCCTCGGTGGGAGACCTTGCTACGTACGGCCTGTTCCCTGACATCGAGGACGAGGAACTGCGGATGTTCACCCTCGAGGCATTCGCACGTATGTATGGAAACGTCGCCGGGCGCGATCCCGTGATGTCCCTGCTGAGCAAGACCGGACAGGACGCCTACACTGGAGCCGACATCCTCAGGACCGCGCCGGAGCAGTATGCCTCCAACGTGGAATACCGCAGCGATTCCCTTTCGCAGAATGTTAAGAGCATCGCGCAGGTTTTCCTGGCCGACCTGGGTACGAAAATCTATTACACCCAGCACGGCAGCTTTGACACTCACTCCGGCGAGTTGCCCACTCACGCTTCACTTTGGGACGATGTTGCGGGTTCGGTGGGAAGCCTGATGGATGACCTGAAGGAGCACGGCCGCGAAAACGACGCGGCGGTGCTGATCTTCTCCGAGTTTGGACGCCGCATCAAGGACAACGGCACCGGCAGTGACCATGGCTCTGGTGGTGTGGCATTCCTGATCGGAGGCGCCGTCAACGGCGGTTTGTACGGTGAGTACCCGTCGCTGGCAGAGGCTGATCAACTGGAAGGAGACCTTCGGCCCAACAACGACTTCCGGTCCACCTATTCGGCCATACTGGACAAGTGGCTGGGACTGGACCCGGACCCCATTGTCAACGGGCAGTTCGAGCAGTTCGACTTATTCCGCTCCTGACTTCCCTTTCCAACAGCAGGCAGAAAGCAAACTGACAACGAGGTTCTGCTATGAGTGAAAACAATATAGAGTTGATGGCCCACCTCATGCGGCGCGCCGGATTCGGCTCCAGTCGAGATGAGTTGGAGCGATGCTCAGACCAGGGATATGAGGCCACGGTGGAAGAATTGCTGGACACCAGCAATGCCGACAACATGCCTGATGACCTGATTCGGCGCTACCATGTGGAGCAGTCGGAGTTGCGAGACCTGGCAGGGTCGGCGGCGTATTGGATGTACCGAATGATCTCCACCGACAAGCCGCTTGAAGAAAAAATGGCGCTCTTCTGGCACGGCCTGTTTGCCACTGGTTACACGAAGCTTAATCAGGCTCGGTCGCAGTTGAACCAGGTCGAGATGTTCCGTCGCAACGGACTCGGGCGCTTTGACGAGATGTTGGTGGAAATCTCCCGGGACCCGGCCATGCTGGTTTGGCTGGATAACAACGATAACCACGGCGATGCCATCAATGAGAATTACGGCAGGGAACTTCTGGAGTTGTTCTCAATGGGCATCGGCAACTACACAGAGGACGACATCAAGGAATGCGCGCGGGCGTTCACCGGCTGGACTCTGGGCAATGCCGAATACATGGCTGTCCGGGCACAGAAGGACTCGATCTGGCCCTATGGGCGCATTGCCTGGCACTTCGACTACCGCGATGAAGATCACGACAACGGGGAGAAAACCTTCCTGGGCGAGACTGGTAATTTCGACGGTGGAGACATCATCGGGATCATCGCCAGGCAGGATGCAACTGCCGAGTTCATCTGCACGCGCCTGTTCCAGTTCTTCGCGGCGGACGAGGTTACCGTTGAGGGTCGTCGGGCCATCGACGCGATGAAGGAGACCTACTTCGAGTCCGGTTACGAAATAAAGAACGTCCTGCGGACCCTGTTCAACTCGGAATACTTCAGGTCCAACGAGGCGCGGTTCGCTCGCGTCAAGGGACCGGTGGAACTGGTCGTCGGCGCCATTCGAATGGCTGGCAGCTACCAGACTCCCACGCTGGGAATAGAAAAGGTTTCCAACAGCATGCTTTACATGGGCCAGGGCCTGCTGCAGCCCCCCACCGTGGAAGGCTGGCATGAGGGTGTGGAGTGGATCGACAGCGGATCGCTGGTTGAGCGCGTGAACTTCGCCGCCAAGGAGCTGTCAAACACCGAGAGCCCAGGCGTACAGTCCATCATCAACCGGCTGGCCGAGTCCAGCGATGGCGTGCTGTCCCCTTCGGAATTCGCTGATGGGTGCGTGGACCTGCTTGGCCCTATCAGTGTGAGCGATGAGACCCGCTCGGTGCTGGTGGACTACGCCTCCAGCCTGGGTGACCTCGACCTGAGGGGCCGTGAGCCAGGAGACGAGTCTGAAAAGCGCGTCGGCAACATGCTGCGACTCATTGCGGCTACCCGCGAATACCAGCTGGCGTAAATTTTCCATCCATCAGGAGAAACGACTGGAGTCCAGGCTTTGACCACCCAGACACAGACCTCCACCATCACGGTGGAATACGTAAAGACCATTGGTATAGTGAATAACGGCCTTAACGGACGGGGATACGCGAATCCGTATGACCTCGCAGTCAGCACCGACGGCAGGATCTTCGTGCTGAACCGTTGCGATCCGGCGCGCGCCTCCGGCATTCGTATAGGCGTATGTGACCTGGACGAGGACTATCTGTTCGAGTTCGGCGACGGGGCAGGAAACGGCGACACGCAGTTTCGCTGGCCGGTGGCCATGTCCTTCGACAGCCAGGACCGCCTGTACGTGACCGACGAGCAGAACCACCGCGTCACTGTATTTGATGCCGACGGGAATTATCTGCGCAAGTGGGGATCTCCCGGGCGCGGCGACGGTGAGTTCAACGGCCCCGCCGGCGTGGCGGCCGGACCTGGCGACGTGGTCTACGTGGTGGACCAGCACAACGCCCGCGTGCAGAAGTTCGATTCCGAAGGAAACTACCTGGGCCAGTGGGGTTCCCTGGGCAATGCTCCAGGTGAATTCAACCTTCCCTGGGGGGCAGCAACCGACACAGCGGGCAACGTGTACGTCGCAGACTGGCGCAACGATCGCATCCAGAAGTTCACTGGTGACGGTGAGTTTCTTGCATCCTTTGGCACCCCTGGTTATGCCGAAGGGCAGTTCCAGCGGCCCACGCAGGTGGCGGTGGACGACGAGGGTTACATATACGTTTCGGACTGGGGCAACGAGAGGGTTCAGATCCTAGATTCCGACGGGAAGTTCCAGGCCCTGCTGAGGGGCGAGGCAACTGTGTCCAAGTGGGCCCAGGAGTACTTCGACGCGAACCCGGAAGAGGCGGCGGAACGGCACAGTTCCAACTTGACGCCCGATCTACCCCCGCACTTGAACACTCCCTATCACGTCTCATCGCAGACAGAGCCCTACTTCTGGGGGCCTGTGGCAGTATCGCTGGACCGCCAAGGGCATCTGTACGTGGTGGAAACCAACCGCCATCGGTTCCAGGTGTACCAGAAGCGATAACGGGCTTACTGTCCAGGGAGACACGCAAATGCAACAGGGGCGCACTCCGGTGCGCCCCTGTTGATTGTCATGGATTTGATTTACCGTTACGGCGTGGCCGAAAAGCCGGCGGCCTGGATGCCGGCCAGTGAGCAGTCCTCGTCTTCCTGGGCAGTGCCGCCGCTGCCGCCAACGGCCCCCACCAGCACTCCATCCCTGAAGACAGGAAGGGCGCCCTGCCCGGGGATCATGTGTCCTCCCTCCATGGCCATCAGACCGCGGAACACCGGCGCGAGCGCGTTCTCCGTCAGCTCGCCGCTGGCACGCCCGAAGCATGATGCCGCTACTGCCTTTGCCCTTGAGATGGCCGGAGTCCGCCAGGAAGCGCCGTCGCTGCGCATCATGGTTATGAGATCACCTCGAGGATCCACCACCGAGATGCTCATGTTGACTCCCAATTCCAGCACCTTGGCCTTGGCTCCCGCAAGGATTTGCTCTGCCTCTGCCAGAGTCAGGGTGGGTGTGTTTCTAGGCATGTTTGACCTCCGAATCGATAACCGAGTTTGGCAGCACATATTGTAGGCTCAAACCCGGCCAATGGGAATCGCAGGGGCAAGCGAAGGGAACCCTCCAGCGATGGGGAATTGAGCCCGAAACGAAGAACTTACGGACTGTAAATGTCGGTGTGGGGATAGAAGGACTGCCAGCCGAACCAGTAGGCGTCACGGGACGGCAGACGGGACAAGCTCCTGGACGGATCGTCTGTGTTTTCCAGGGAGTCCTCGAGGACTCTCCAAGACTGGCCATTGTCGTCTCGCAGAAAACCTGTATCGGCCCCTTCGAACTCCAAGCCGCCGCCGTCGTAAGCGCGAATGGCTCCCCGACCGCCTTCCAGTGCGACGAGAACCACGTCCTGACCGCCCACAGAATCATTGACCACCCCGGCCAGCGACACCTCGGAACGGCGGTAGGCGCGAGCAGTATCGCCGAAGGTCAAGCCGAATACCTGGTCCTTGATCAGGAGGCTGTCGTCTATGTCGGCTACTGGAAACATGGTGCCGGGGTCTACCCGGTACGAGAAATAGATTGACGAGGTGTCTTCTTCAGGAGTGTAGAAGGTGGCGGGATAGACGCCCGTATCGTTGGTTATGACAGTAGTGTCAGGATGGTCGGCCAGCCACTCGCTCCAGGTGGTGAGCACGTTGGGCAGGACCTCCAACCGGATGTCAGTGGCGGCCAGGGGGCCGACCACGGGAGTACCCAGGAACTGGTGCCAAAGTGTCTCGGTGGCACGGTCGTACATCAGCTTGTTGCTGCGATACAGCATCCCGGAAGTGCCGAACTCGGTTATCTGGCCATTAAACTCGGTGGAATACACGATTCCAGAACCGCAGAGGGTTCAATATGCGAGGGCGAACTGCACACCTCCGAGGATGTCGTTGGCCATTTCGTGGGCGTTGAGGACGCGGAGGGGGTAAGCGCGGTGTTCGCCGTTGATGGAGACTCCGAAGACTCGGTCGTCGGGTTCCAGGTAATCGGCATCCTCGGGAGAGAGGTGCTTCGGGAAACGGAGGTCGGGAATGCCGTCTCGGCGGACTCCGCCCCAGACGATCTCCTCGAGGCGTATGTTGGTGGGTACGCCATCGTACATGAACGCGCCCATCGGCTCGTCGATGAAGCTGAATAGCTTTCCTTTCCAGCCGTCGTATCCGGGCGGGGGAGAAACTTCAGGGTGGCTGGAAAGCCACTGCACCCAATAGTTCCAGTTACCCTGTTCCTGGGGGACGATGGCGAATTCCTCTTCGGGGATCTCATCTCGGATGCGCACCAGAAAGGAGGAGAGGGTCAACTGGGCTTCCTCGTTCTGCTGGAAGCGCATGAATTCCATGATCACCGGTATGAAGGCGGCATTGTGGGAGTAGGCCATCTTGCGACCGACTTCGGCAAGGGGCCGGTCCAGAGTGGCGAGCATCAACGCGGTGGGGTCATCGGGCAAATGGCCGAGGTCGTCGGCGTTCAGCGGAGTTTGAGGCGCTGGGAAGGTTGGAGCCTCGGTTGGAGGCAACGGAGTCTCGCCGGCCGTTGGCGACGGCTGCTCGGACGTCGGAGATCGTCCAGGCATCGTCGGTGCTGGTGTCGAAGCTGGAGTTTGCGCCCGAGTTGAACCTGATGGCAAAGGCGTTTCCGTGGGAGGCGGGTTGATGATGAACGGAGGTAGCGTGGCCGGCTCCGAAGTGCAGGCGGCAGTCAAGGCCAAGGTCACGAGGGCGCTGGCAAGCGTGAGTAGGGCCAATCGCAAGGGCATCAGGCGGACTCCCGGCAGAGCTCGGGTGCGACGGGGGTTGGATCCCCGAGAAGGCGGGACTGAGGGGTAGGCGCGGTAGTGATGGGTTGCGAGAATACGGCTTTCGAGGTAAAAACGGCTTGTGGAGACATCATGTGGATTCACGGAAGAGTTCGCGCCCAATGAGGATGCGGCGGATTTCGCTGGTGCCAGCGCCTATTTCGTAGAGCTTGGCGTCGCGGAGGAGACGGCCTACGGAGAACTCGTTGATGTAGCCATTGCCGCCCAGGGTCTGAATGGCCTGGAGGGCCATCTGGGTGGCCCGCTCTGCAGAGAACAAAAGGCAGCCAGCGGCGTCCTTGCGAGAGATATGACCGCGGTCCGCGGCGCGGGCCACGGCGTAGGTATAGGACTGGCAGGCCGACAGGGACGTGTACATATCCGCCAACTTGGCCTGGATGAGCTGGAACTCGCCGATGGGTTGTCCGAACTGCTCCCGCTGGTGAACGTAGGGGACTACTGCCTCGAGGCATGACTGCATGATGCCCAGTGGCCCTCCGGTGAGCACGAGTCGTTCGTAGTCCAGGCCGCTCATGAGGACGGCGACGCCGCGACCTTCCTCCCCCAGGACGTTCTCCTCGGGAACCTCGCAGTCTGCGAAGACGAGCTCGCTTGTGCTGGAACCGCGCATTCCCAGCTTATCCAGCTTGGGCGCCGAGCTGAAGCCGGAAAAACCACTCTCAACCAGAAAGGCGGTGATGCCCCGGGAACCGGCGTCGGGGTTGGTCTTGCCATAGATGACCAGGGTATCGGCTTCGGGCCCGTTGGTGATCCACATTTTGCTGCCGTTGAGGACGTAGCGGTCGCCGCGCTTCTCAGCCCGCAGGCCCATGCTGACCACGTCGGAGCCGGCATCCGGCTCGCTCATGGCCAGCGCGCCAACGTGTTCACCGCTCACCAATGGCGGCAGGTAGCGCTGCTTCTGGTCAGGAGTCCCGTTGCGATAGATCTGGTTGACACACAGGTTGGAGTGGGCCCCATAGCTGAGCCCGACGCTGGCGGAGCCACGAGAGACTTCTTCCATCACGATTGTGTGGGCCAGGTAACCCAAGTCTGCCCCGCCGTATTCCTCCGAGACCGTTATGCCCAGCAGGCCCAACTCACCTAGGCGGGGCCAGAGGTCGCGGGGAAACTCGTTGCTGTGGTCAATTTCCTCGGCGCGCGGGGCAATTTCTGCAGAAGTGAACTGGCGCACGGTCTCGCGGACGATGTCCACAGTCTCGCCCAAGTCGTGGTTCAGAGTGGCCCAAAGCTGGCGCCGTGAAGTCATGCTAAAACTACTGAAGTGTACGAATCGGGTTTCGCATCAAATGGTGCGGCGATCGATGATTCTGCGGGCTTTGAACTGTGTACGCTCGAACTCACCGGCCGGTTTCAATTCAACGGCGACGCCGACACCGAGAGCACGGCGAAGGGCGTCCGAAATTTCCTCTTGCACTGGGTCAAGGGCCGAGGGGTCCGTTTCACGAAGCGCAAATGTCTCGGCGAGAACCTCAGTTTGCACGGTGAGGCGATCGAGTTCTCCGCGTTCCCGTTCGAGCAAGAGGCGGAACTCGCCGCCGAATACGTCCATGCTGCGAAGAATGTCCTCGATGCGGGAGGGAAACACATTCTGTCCGCGCACGATGATCATGTCATCGGCCCGCCCGTAGATGCCGCGTGTGAGGGTCGGGTAGGTACGACCGCAAGGGCAGTCCGTCATTTCCCACTGGGCAATGTCGCCGGACCAGTACCGGATCATTGGCTGAGATGTCCGCTCTGTGTGGGAATAGACGGGCACCCCCTCGGCGCCCATGGGCAGATTGCGCCTGGTCTCGGGGTCTACCAGTTCTGTGTAGACGATGTCCTGCCAGAGATGCATGCCCTGGGAAAGGTGGCGGCATCCAGAGTTGCTCATCCAAGGAGTCATTTCGGCCATGCTGCCCTGGTCGACGACGTAGCAGCCGTAGGTATCCTCGATCAGCTTCCGAGTCGCGGGTACGCTGGCGCCGGGCTCGCCGGAGAAGAACATGAACCGGAAGGCGAAATCATCTCGTGGGTTCAGGCCCATCTGGCGGGCAGTCTCGGCGAGATAGAGGGCGTAGGAAGGGGTGCCGTACAGGGCTGTGGGCTTGACCATGGCGGCCCACTCGGCGGCCCGTTCCGTCTGTCCGGGAGCGCCGCTGCCGAAGGGGAAGCAGGTTGCCCCCAGGCGCTCGGCCCCGACCAGAGCGCCCCAGCTTCCAACGTACAGGCTGAAGACGGCGGCTACCATCACGAGGTCATCCGGGCGCAAGCCTGCACCCCAGAGGATGCGAGCGTGGGCCTCGGCGATGCGGTCCCAGTCGTCTTTCCCGATGCCGAAGACAGTGGGACGGCCGGTGGTGCCGGAGGTTCCGTGGACTCGAAAGACTTCGGTAGGCTCGACGCAGAGGAAGCGGCCGTAGGGCGGATGTTCTTCCTGCTCGTGCCGGATGTCTTCCTTGGTGAGGATGGGCAACTGGGCGAACTCATCGAGGCTCTGGAGGTTATCGGGATCTACTGGCGCATCGGCGTAGAATTCGCGGTAAAAGCCTGAATTCCGGTAAGCGTACCGGACCTGCTCGCGGAGCTTGGCGAGAACGATGACATCCCGTCCTTCGGGAGGCATGCTCTCGATTTCTGGGGACCAGTGCTCCTGCGTCAAAGGAGGTACGTAGCCTGCCGGGTAGTGTGGAGGCCAATTCGGTTCAGTCATGCCGCTGTACCTGGCCTACCCATCCCGGCGGTAATTGGCATATATGAAATCGATCATATCGGAGGTGAAGCTGCCGACCGGAAACACGCCGTGTATACCCATTTCCTGGAGAGGGGTCACGTCATCTTCCGGTATGGTGCCGCCGACGAGGAGAAGCATTTCGCCTTGGAGGCCGCGTTCATCGAGCGCCTTGGTAAGGCGGGGCATAAGGCGCATGTGTGCACCGGACAGGATGCTGATGCCCACCACATCGGCGTCTTCCTGCAGCGCGGTCTGGGCAATCTGGTCGGCGGTGACGCGCATGCCCATGTACACAACCTCGAGGCCGGCGTCGCGCATTGCACGGGCGATAACCTTCACGCCACGGTCGTGGCCGTCCAGTCCCATCTTGGCGAGGAGCACCTTGGGGGGAGTTTGTTGGTTAAGAATTGTCAATTCAGTATGCCTGATTTGCTATTGGTGGAACGCGGGCGACCCCTGAAATTCAACTTAATTGAGCCCAAATACCTAGAACACGCCGGGATCCACGTACTCGCCGTAGACGTCGCGGAAGGTGTCGAGGATTTCGCCCTCGGTGGCCATGGCGGTTACTGCCTCAAGGGTTGCCGGCATGAGGTTGGCGTCGTCCTTCGCGGCCTGCTTAATGGCGGACAAGGCACTGCGAACGTCGGCGGAGCTTCGCTTGCTGCGGGCTTCCGCGAGGCGGGCCTTTTGCCACTCCTCCTCCTCGGGATCGAACTGGAACAGTTCCAGCTTCTGTTGGGTCTCCGACTGGTACTGGTTGAGTCCGACGATGACCTGCCTGCCGGACTCGATGCTCCGCTGGTACTCATAGGCAGACCGGGCGATTTCGCGCTCGATGTAACCGGAGGTAATGGCGCGAAGCATGCCGTTTCGCATTGATCCCTCACCCATCTCATCGATGCGGTTGATGTGTTCCAAGGCGGCTTCTTCTATGCCATTGGTCAAGGATTCAACGAACAGGGAGCCTCCGAGCGGGTCAGCGGTAGCGGCCGCCCCTGATTCGTGGGCTATGATCAACTGGGTGGCCAGCGACATTCGCATGGCGTCTTCAGAGGGAATGTCATAGGCCTCGTCGTAGCCACTGACGTGGAGGGACTGGGTTCCTCCAAGGACGGCGGCGAGAGCCTGCAGCGTCCCGCGAGCGATGTTGTTCTGGGCGTCCTGTCGCATCAGCGTGGAGCCGAGGGTCTGGGTATGGAAGCGCATTCGCATGGATTCTGGGCGGGTTGCGCCGTAGCGGTCCTTCATAATGCGGGCCCACATGCGGCGGGCGGCGCGGAACTTGGCGATTTCCTCGAAGATGTCGTTGTGCACTCCAAAGAAGAAAGACAGCCGGGGCGCGAAGCTGTCGACAGGCATGTTTCGAGCCAGGGCGGACTCCACGTAAGCCATGCCCTGGGCTATGGTGAAGGCTAGCTCCTGGACGGCATCGGAACCGGACTCGCGGGTGTGGTATCCGGAGATGGAGATGGTGTACCAGTTGGGGACGTGGCTGGTGCAGAACTCGACGATGTCTGTAGTCAGCTTGAGGGATGGTGCGGGCCCGAGGGCAAAGGTCTTCTGTCCGTGGAACTCCTTGAGGGAATCGTTCTGCACGGTGCCGCGGAGCGCAGACCAGTGGACTCCCCGCCCCCGGGCTACGGCGAGGAACATGCCAAGGAGAACAATCGATGGGTGATTGATGGTCAATGACACGCTGACCTGATCCAGAGGAATCTGGTGGAACAAGTCGTCCATATCGTGGAGAGTGTCTATGGCGACGCCGAGGCGACCGACCTCACCCTCGGCAAGTTCGTGGTCGGAGTCGTAACCGGTGAGGGTGGGGTGATCGAAGTCGGTGCTGATGCCAGTCTGGCCGTGCTCCAGGAGAAAGCGGTAGCGCTCGTTGGTGGCCTGGGGCGTGCCGAAGCCCGCGATCTGCCGACGGGTCCAGAGGCGGCCACGGTACATATCCGGATAGGGACCGCGGGTGAAGGGAAACTCGCCGGGACGCCCGAGATCGCGGTTGAAGTCGATGGCGGCGTCGCCGGGGCCGTAGACCGGCTTGACTTCAAGTCCAGAAAGGGTGCGGTATTCGGGTGGTCTTGTCTCCTCGCTCATTCCCCTTCCCTATATCTGCGTTTGAATTTGCAGGTAGTCTGCGTTCAGCTCACGCGGACGTACTTGTCGATGCTCTTTTCAGCGGTGAGGGCCAGGTAGAGGTCTCCGTGGGCGTCGACCCAGGAGCCGTGAGCGGAACGGCCTGGGAATCTCTCGAGGACGTTGCCTTCGCCATCCAGCACGCTCATCTGCGGCGGTTTGCCGTCCTCGGGGCGCTCGCTGGTGTAAAAGATACCCTCGCTGTCCTGAGAGATGTCCAGGGGGCGCTGCATATCGGTCCACATAGTGATGTACTCCCCGTCAGGGGAGAATACCTGCACCCTGCTGTTCTCGCGGTCGCACAGGTAGATGCGTCCGTCCTGTCCGACGATGAGGCTGTGAGGCAGGTGGAACTGGTTTGGGCCGCCCTTGCCAGGCTCGCCCCAGGAAGAGATCAGGTCGCCAGCGGCGCTGAAGCGGTGAACGCGGGCGTTCCGGTAACCATCGGACACGTAGAGGTCTCCGCTAGGCGAGGGCACGAGTTCGGTGAGGTAGTTGAATGGCCCGGCGGAACGGGGGCAGACCTCGCCTGCGACCTCGCAGCCGGTGTCTGAGAAGACGCCGGGGGTGCCGATGGTCAGCAGGGGAGTGCCGTCGAGGGTGCACTTCTGGGCTATGCTGCCCTCGCGGTCGGTGAGGTAGACGATGTCGTCGGCGATGTAGATGCCGTGGGGGTTTTCGAAGCGTCCTTCTCCCCACGAGCCAACGAAGTTGCCGTCGCGGTCGAAGATCACGACGGGCGGCTCGGCGCGCTGGAAGGCGTAAACGCGGTCCTGGGAGTCAGTGGCCACTGCGCTGACGGTGCCGAAGGTCATGCCGTCGGGCAGGCGGGCCCAGTCTTCGATTACTTCGTAGGTGTACTTGCCGCTTCCCACAGTAGCCAAAGCAAGTGCCTCCTGATTCTCATAGATTCAACAGCCAGCGGGCTGACGGTTACATACTACCATAGAGGGACGGCGGCGGACGCACGAACGGTCGTGCCTAGCGGCCGTTGTAAAGGTAGTGGGCGCCGTCGGAAGGGATGATCCAGTCGTCGTAGAAGCGGTGGATGTATGGCAATAGACGGGCGGCCATCTGCCGGTTTGCCTGGGTCTCGGGCTCGATTGGGCGGGAGAGCTGATCGCGCAACTCTCTGGTCACCTGCTCCTCGTCGGCCTTTACGAAACGGCCGTCGCGCAGGACCACCTCGCCGTTGATTAGGACGGTGTCGACATGGCCGGACTTGCCGCGATACAAAACGGCGTTCACGGCGTCCTGCACCGAGTCCCCGGTACCCTCGAAGTAGGGAGCGGTCATGGCATCCCAGTCGACCAGCACCATGTCGGCGTAACGGCCGGGGGCCAGCGCGCCGATGCGGCCGTCGAAGCCCGTGGGGCGAGCGGCGTTGGCGGTTGCGAGGCGCAGGGCCTGGTGGGAGTCGAGGGCCGGGCGATCGAGGCCGGGCTGGCGGTGCAGCTTGGCGGCGAGGCGCATCTCCTGCAGCATGTCGTCGTCGTCATTGATGGCCGTGCTGTCGGTGCCCATGGCCACATTCACACCACCGGCAAGCATGGCATTGACGGGAGCGATGCCGTTCTTGAGGCGCAGGTTCGAGCTGGGGTTGTGGCAGACTGTGCTGCCGGAGGCCGCCAGCAATTCGATGTCTCCCTCGGTTAGCCAAACGGAATGGGCGCAGGATAACCCGGGGCCCAGAAATCCCAGGTCGGCCAGGTGTGCGACAGGTGTCTTGCCCCAGGTTCGAATGCCAAACTCTTTCTGGTACCAGCTCTCCACCAGATGCATGTGGACTGCGGCTCCGTAGCGGGCGGACAACTCCTTGGTGCGCAGAAAGAAATCGTCGGAGGCCCATTGCGCGTTACTGGGGCTGAGCAGGACTGAAACCATGCCTCCGGATGCTTCCAGGCCGTGCGTCTCCCAAAGCGTGTCGAAAAAGGCGAAATAGTCGGATTCTGTCATGTCGGTGGCAGCGACATATCCCCTAACCGCGGAGGCCAAGTCAGCCGGCAAGCCGGACAGGAAAGCCTCGTCGTCCTGGTAAACGACACGGTTCTGGCCGCGGTAGTAGACGGAGAAAGCTGTCCGCATACCGGCCGCGCCGAAGCCGCCAAGCACCTCGCCGCATTCGTCGAGGAGACCCTCCGGTGGCGTGCGTGGGTGGTTGTACATCACGGACGTGGTGCCTGACTTGATCATCTGGATCGCGGTGTAAAGGGTAATTAGGCGCCAGTCCACGGGGCGGCGACTCCAGCCTTCGACTATCCAGGTCTCGAGGCATCCGTCAACGGTGCCCATCTGCAGGGTGGACACGCCCCGGCCGTGGTGGTGGGCATTGGTTAGGCCCGGCATAACCAGGAATCTCGGCCCGCCGACGACCTCGTCCACGGAGCGTTCTCTCAATTCGTCGTAGGTGCCGACGGCCTCGATAACGCCGTCTCGCTGGAGGACTGCGCCGTTGGTGATGACTTGGCTACCTCCCGGCTCCGACCCTGCCTCGCAGATGACGTATCTACCTCGTATCAGCGACGATGCCATGTCGTCTCCCTGCCTGAGTGGTTGCGCCTATGATAGGGCCGCCAAATGCCGTGTCAAGGCTGGAGGTGGTTTATAATGCGGCCAATTCAGGCAGAAGCAAAGACATAGTAGCGAGGGGTCGAGATGGCAGGACTGGAAGGCAAGGTGGCGCTGGTCACCGGAGCGGGCGGAATGCGAGGCGTGGGGCGTGCCACCGTGATGAAGCTGGCAGGGTCAGGGGCGGACATCGCCCTCAGCGACGTTCACCGCGAGACGGAAGATCTGCCGCCCGCCGAAGTGCGCAATTCCTGGCGAGGCATCGACGCGGTGACTGAAGAAGTGGCGGCAGAGGGACGTCAAGCGTTTCCGGTGTACTGCGATCTCGGGGACAGTGCGCAGATCGAGAGGATGGTCGAGCAGGTAATGGACCATTACGGCCGTATCGACATCCTGGTGAACAACGCCCGGGCCATAATCGGAAGGGATAAAGTGTCGGTTACCGAGCTGGAACAGGAGGTGTGGGAGCACTTCCTCAGAATAAACACCACCGCGCCGTACCTGTTGACCAAGGAGGTGGGCCGCCGGATGATTGAGGCAGGCAACGGCGGTCGCATCATCAACATTGCCTCCAATGCATCGAAGCAGGCAAGCGCGACCGGGGCTGCCTACAGCGCTTCCAAGTTCGCGGTGCTGGGGCTGACGCAGGCGTCTGCGCTCGACCTTGCTCCCTACGGCATCACGGTGAATGCGGTATGCCCCGGGCCGATCAACACGGACCGGATGAGTTACTGGGAGCGGGACCAAGCCTCCGAGCGGGGCATCACGCAGGAGGAATTCCGCGGCCAGATTGTGCAGGCCGGAGCGCAGGCCAGTCCGCTGGGGCGCATCGCTGAGCCACAGGACGTGGCCAACATGGTCGCTTTCCTGGCCAGCGACGAGGCATCTTTCGTAACCGGGCAGGCGTACAACGTGAACGGCGGGTTGCTGTTCCACTAAGCGACCGCGCGGATCGCACACTTGGCGGGTGTCTTTCAACAGACGGCGGCACCGAGGGGGATCCGCTGCCGCAGCAGGGGTTCGCGTACAACGAGAGTCAGCGCGGTTGCGGCCAGCGAGAGCGCCAGCATCAGCACGAAGGCAATGTTGTAGGTGCCGGTGAGATCGTAGATCCAGCCGCCGGCAAATGCGCCGAGGCCGCCGGTTATTTGGTGGATCATCGAGACGGTGCCGGTGAGTGTGCCCAGCCGGTGCGGGCCGTAGATATTTCCCAGGAATACCACGGTCAGGGGCGCGGTTATCAGAAACGTAAAGCCGTAGAGCAGCCCGAAGATCAGGATGGCCGGGGTCCCCTGGAACAGCAGGATCAACGCGAAGATCCCGATTCGCATCACGAAGCAAAGCGCCGTTGGCCGCGAAGCCCCCAGGGCGTCAGCCATCACGCCAGCCACCAGGACTCCCAGCAGCCCCATTACTCCCATCCATGCCAGCAGGTTTCCCGCCAGCACGTCGCCGACGCCCTTGTCCTGGGCGAAGGCGACGATGTGAGTGGCGACGAAGAAGTCCTGAAAGCCGCAGATGGAGTAGATGCCGACCAGCAGCAGGAAGGGCCGGGAGGAAAGGGCCTGTTGCAGGCTGAGCGGCTGTGGAGGCGGTTCGCTGCCGGGCGCTAACGGAGGGGCACTTTCGGGCTCGGGAGCGGGCGGGCCCGGCCGCACCACCAGTAGCGTCAGGGGAAGCAAGACGACGACGTTGGCAATGGCAAGGATGGTGAAGGACGAGCGCCATCCTATGGCCACGAGCAACGACGCAAGCGCCGCAACTATGAAAAGCTGACCAATGGCGTTGCCGGAGACGGCCATGCTCGTCGCCACGCCCCGTCGCTCGGTGAACCACTGGCTGACCATGACCACGACCGGGGCAATGGATGTGCCGGAGTTTCCGAGGGCGTAGATCAGGCCGTAGACGATGAAGACTTGCCATGAATTCTGGACCTGGCCCAACAGCACCAGACCTGCTGCGGCGATTCCCGCGCCGATGGCGATGGTGCCACGAAGGCTCCAGCGGTCGACGAGACGGCCCACGAAGGGCATGGCCACGGCGGAGACGACCATGAACATCGTCACTGCGAGGGACAGCGTGGAACGGCTGACGTCGAGGTCTTCGGACATCGGCTTCAGCATGAGACCGAAGGCGAAGCGAGAGCCGCCGCTGAAGAACAGGATCAGGAATCCTGCAGCGAGGATCAGCCACCTGTAGTCCAGTTTTCTCATCGGCGTTTAGGAGACCTGAGGTGCCTATTGGCGGACCTGACTGTCAAGAAGTCAGCAAGGGCCGAATAGCATGCTAACAAAAGGGGGCAGGTGGAGAACCTGCCCCGGCCCAACGCAGTGCTCTTCGACAGAGCGGATTATTTGAACAAGCCGCGAACGGTGTTGATGACGCGCTCCTCGTTGGGGAGGTATATGTTCTCCAGAGACCGGCTGTATGGCACTGGAGTGTGAGGGGCGGTAACGCGAGACGGAGGGGCGTCGAGGTAGTCAAAGCCCTCTTCGGCGACGCGGGCGCAGATCTCGGAGGCGAGGCTGCACACAGGGGTGTCCTCATCCACGACGACGATGCGGTGAGTCTTGCGGACCGACTCCAACACGTGGTCGTAGTCGATGGGGGAAATGCTCAGGAGGTCAACCACTTCGGCGTTGATGCCCTCCTTTGCGAGTTCCTCAGCGGCGGCGTTAGCGATCCAGGTCATCTTGGACAGGCCGACAAGAGTAACGTCGGTTCCCTCACGGACTGTGCGAGCCTTGCCGATGGGGAAAGTGTAGGGCTCTTCCGGCACCGGGCCACGGTTGGTGTAGAGGCCCTTGTGCTCAAAGAAGACGACAGGATCGTCGTCTCGGATGGCGGAGATCAAGAGGCCCTTGGCAGTGTAAGGGTCGGAAGGGATCACACCCTTGAGCCCCGGGATGTGGCTGAAAATGGAGTAGTAGGACTCGGAGTGCTGGGCGGCACTACCGAACCCTGCGCCGATACGGGTCAGCATTGTGAACGGAACCTTGACCTGCCCCCCGAACATGTAGCGCATCTTGGCGGCGTTGTTCAGCATCTGGTCCATGCATACGCCGATGAAGTCGACGAACATGAGCTCGGCGATGGCCCTGGTGCCGGTGGACGCAGCGCCGATTGCAGTGCCGACGAAGGCGGCCTCGGATAGCGGGGTGTCCAGCACGCGCTGGTTTCCGAATTCCTGGATCAGGCCCACGGTGGTGCGGAAGGGGCCGCCCCAGGCGTCCACGATGCCGAGGTGCTCCCGGCCAGCACCGCCGGCGATTTCCTCGCCCATGATGATGATCGTCTCGTCGCGCTGCATCTCCTGCCTGATGGCCTCGTTGATAGCCTCGCGTACCTGCAATTCCCTGGTGCCAGTGGCTGTCGTCATTGCTAGCTCCTGTTGGTGGTGGTTAAGGGAGGGAAAGCCGCCCTCACCCCTTCCCTTCTCCAGGTGGGAAAGGGAGCAATCTTCGGTTTTCGGGGTCTAGGCAGGCATGTTTGCGCCGCGGCGCATCATGTCCAGCGGGTACTCGACATAAACGTCTTCGTAGAGTTCGTGAGGCTCGGGCAGGGGACTCTGGTCAGCGAACTGGACCGCCTCTTCCATCAGTGAGCCAACTTCGGCGTCGATGGCATCCAGTTCCTCGGCGGTAATTTCACCTTGGGGAATCACGGTTTCACGGAACAGCTTGAGGGGGTCGCGACCACGCCAGTGGTCTTCCTCTTCCTGAGTGCGGTAGGAGAGGGGGTTGTCGAAGACGGTGTGGCCGTAGTAGCGGTAGGTGCGGCACTCCAGCATGGTGGGCCCCTCGCCGGCGCGGGCGCGGGCTACTGCGTGGTAGGCGGCCTCGTAAACGTCGAACACGCTCATTCCGTCCACGGTGAAGCCGGGCATGTTGTAACCGGCCGCGCGGTCGGAAATTCGCTCCACGGATGTGCCGTATTCCACCGGCGTGGACTCGGCGTAGCCGTTATTTTCGCAGCAGAAGATAACGGGCAGCTTCCACACCGAAGCGAGGTTCATGCATTCGTGCAGCACGCCCTGGTTTGCTCCGCCGTCGCCGAAGAAGGCCACGGCCACACGTTCGTTTTTGTACTGGAGCTTGGAGGTCAGGGCAGCGCCGACTGCGAGGGGCACGCTACCGGCGACGATGCCGTTGGTGCCGAGCATACCCTTGCTCATGTCCGCGATGTGCATCGAGCCGCCCTTGCCCTTGTTGGGGCCGGTCGCCCGACCAAACAACTCTGCCATCATCCCCTTGGGGTCGACGCCCTTGGCGATGCAGTGGCCGTGGCCACGGTGGGTGCTGCCTATGTAGTCGTCGTCGCTCAGGTTGGCGCAAACTCCGGTGGGCACTGCCTCCTGACCGGCGGAGGAATGGACGGAGGCGGACATGCCGCGCTGCCCCGTCTCCGGAATCCCGCGCTCTTCGAAGTCGCGGATGGTCTTCATGGTGCGATAGAGTCTTATCAGAGTGGCACGGTCGAGGTCCATATTCCCCCCGAATGGCGAATTTACGGAATTTGACCCAATACTAGCATGGGGCCAAACGATGTCAATAGAAAGGCCGTTCCTACAGGGCGGACAACACGTTGCGATATTACAGTGCGGGAGACCTTTTCAGGCACGCCAGCCATTGCCGGATTCTGTAAAGAGCTGCAGGAGACAGACGAGAAGGCGGTTGAAGCTCATTCTCTACCGCTTTGCCATTTGGGCAGGGGTCAGCGAGAGCTAATCGGCGTCGAAGATGACAGTGATGGGTTCGCCCGGTCCAGCGGAGAGCAGGGAAGAGGCACTGCCGTTGGGCACGGCGACCTCCAGAAAGGCGTGACTGCCAAAGAGAGCAATCAGGTCTGGAGTATCGCCCGCGTTGGTATCAAGGAAAGTGCGGCTGAGGCGCTTTATGGCCCGCCCGCGAATGCGCACTTCCCCAAGCGTGCGGCCTTCCAGAAAAGACGCCGGAATGTTGCTGATCAAGTTGCCGTAAACGTCGCAGTAGATGATTTCGCCACTGATGCGCTCGGGCGTGACGCGTGGTTGCTGCATCGGAAGCCAGGCCAACTCGGTAGTCTCCTCACCCATAGATTCCGGGGCCACGCCCAATGACAGGTGAGCTGCTACCGGTGTGAAGACGTCGCGGCCATGGAAGGTGTCGCTGACCGGAGAGAGCCAGTAGTCGGGGTTCGTGAGGTGGAAGGCGCGGATCGTTGGCGGCAGTTCCACCATCCCCGCGTCGGTCGGAGGTAAGGTCAGGTGCCCGCCTATAACCCGGCTCAACAGCCCGTTATCGGGCGCCACGAAGGAGCCGTGCGGCGTCTGAAGCAGGATGGGCCGGCGGCTGGTGCCGACCCCGGGGTCTACTACGGCGACGTGGATGGCGTCGTCAGGGAAGTACCGATAACTGACGCCCAATACGAAGGCGCCCTGAGCCACGTTCTGGGGAGCAATTCCGTGGGTGAGATCGATGAAGCGGAGGTCAGGGTTGATGGAGAGGGCAGCACCCTTCATGACTCCGGCATATGAATCGGAGAGACCGAAGTCTGTTGTGAATACCAGTAGCGGCTCGCTCATTTCATAGCGTCGATCTGGAAATCGTTGCCATCAATCGAAAGGGATTGAGGATATGCTTTGGGGTCCCGACGATTTACAGTCGCACCACAATGATGGAAATGACCAGAAATACTATGGACAGAACGATGGTAATTTGAAAAAGGGTCTTCTCCACGCCGCGTCGAGTCCGCACGGTGGACTGGGCTGATCCGAACAGGCCGCCGCTGCCTTCCTTGACCTGAGACAGGATGATCAGCACCAGTATTACGGAGACGAGAAGCTGGACTACCAGTATTGCCGTATCCATCTAATTTACTTCAATGCCCTCAGGGTTGTTTTCAATCTGCCATCGCGAGTCTTCTACGGGGATTCGGCCCTGGCGTGCTCCAGTGCTTCGGTGACCAATCGGTTGACCAGATCGGGTTTGGCCTGGCCCCGCGCCAGCTTCATCACCTGGCCAACCAGGAATTTAGCCGCCGATTCCTTGCCGCTCATATAGTCTGCAACGGCGCGGGGATTGGCGTCCAGCGCCTCCCATACCATGGGCTCCACGGAAGAAGTGTCGCTGATCTGGGTATAGCCGCGTTCTTCGACTATGCGTTTCGGAGAGTTTCCAGAGGCGTAGGTTTCCTCCAGTACCGTCTTCGCCATTGTTACACTGATTGTCCCGTCTTCCACAATTCCAATTAACTCTACCAGATGGCTGGGTGAAACAGGAGAGTCGGAAATATCCCTGTTTTCCTGATTCAGCAGTCCTGAGAGGTCGCCCAGCATCCAGTTGCTGACCTGTTTGGCATGGGGAACGATAGCCGAACCCTTTGTGCCCTTCGTTGTAACCGCTGCTTCGAAGTAATCAGCCATGGCCTTGCTGGAGGTGAGCAGGCGAGCATCGTATTCGGGAAGAGCATACTCGTCACAGAAGCGCTGGCAACGCTCGGGGGCCAGTTCCGGAAGGCGCTGGCGTAGCTCTTCAACCCAATCGGGGGAGACGTCAAGTGGCGGGAGATCCGGCTCGGGGAAGTACCGGTAGTCGTGAGCGTCTTCCTTGCTGCGCTGGGATACGGTGACGGCGCGCTCCTCGACCCAACCGCGGGTCTCCTGCACCACCCGACCTCCCTCGTCGAGGACGCGGCGCTGACGGTCGACTTCGAAGTTCAAGGCCTGGAAGACGGAGCGAAAGCTGTTCATGTTCTTGATTTCGGAGCGATTGCCGAACTCTTCGCTTCCAGCCGGACGGATGCTGATGTTGGCATCGCAACGGAAGCTGCCGTCCTGCAGGTTTCCGGTGGTAACGCCGAGGTACTGAAGCAGGGAATGCAACGTCATCAGGTAGGCGCGGGCTTCTTCGGCGGAGCGCATGTCCGGTTCACTGACGATCTCCATCAGGGGGACGCCGGAACGGTTGACATCTACAAGGCTGTAGCCGCCGTCATCGTCCGGAAAGTGCTGCAGCTTTGCGACGTCCTCCTCCAGGTGAACGCGGTGTACTCCGATGTCCCTGGGGGACCCATCGACTTCAATGCCGAGATGCCCTGAAATGGCGATAGGCAGGTCGAACTGGGAAATCTGGTAGCCCTTCATCAGGTCAGGGTAGGGGTAGTTCTTGCGGTCAAACTTGGTAAGCTGGGGAATTTCGCAGTTGAGCGCGAGCCCTGTCATGATGGTGTACTCTACGGCCTTCCGGTTGATTACCGGCAAGGCACCGGGCAGGCCCAGGCAGACGGGGCAGACACGGCTGTTCACAGGTGCTCTCTGGTAGTCGGCGCGACAGGAGCAGAACATTTTGCTCTGCGTCTGCAGCTGCACGTGGACTTCCAGGCCGATTACTGTCTCGTATTCCATTCCAATTCCAATCGATATTCCGGCAGACTGATCAGACCGCCTCTATCACAGCGTTGGACTCCAGGAATTCTATTATCCACTGGCGCACGGCATCGGGTGTCTGCCGCTCAACTGGCACGTCGTGGTAGAGGGAGCCTTCGATGCATTCTTGCAAGTAGCGAGCGGCGCTGGTGGCGTGGGATGCGTCAGCGCCGGGAATGATGACAGAAGGGGTGCGAAGGGCCATCAGCTCCAGGGGATCAGGCCCCGTGGCAGTGTCGCGGTCGAAAAGAGCCCGGCCCATCAGGGACACCATGGCCAAGTATCTGGCGAGATCCTGGTCAACAAAGCCTTCGGCGAAAGACTCGTCGGCGCAGATAGTGGAAGCCCAGGGTCCGGCCTTGGGCTCAGCCCAGAAACTTCCCGCCTTTTTTGCAAGATTGACCACCGCCTCGAGTCCGTGGTCCTTCACGAAGTCGACATGAGACTGGAAGCGGTCGAGGCCGTTCTGGCGCCACCGCACACCTCCGACTGGCCAGTGCAGCACAAGGCCGAGGGTGGAGTCGGGATAGGCCACGGCGAAGGCGGTAGCGGTGGAACACCCCATGCAACCGCCCATCACAAAGGCTTGAGGAATGCCCAGCACGCCGAGCAAGCCCTTGGCCTCATGAGCGTAGGTGCCCCACGAGACACGCTCGACCTTGCCGCCAGACTGTCCCGCCTCTCGCCTGTCGTAGGCGATACAGGTGTAGCGACTGGTCAGAGTCTCCAGGGGGTTCATGTCGGCCCAGATACCGGAGGTGGTCCACTTTTCGATGGTGGAGTCGAAACCGCCAGGAGCCATCATCAGCAAGGGGGCGCCGGAACCCCTTACTTCGTAGCGAATATTGATGCCGTTGATATCGGCGTAAGGCATGGTGGCTCCCAGATAGACATTCCGGTAAATCCAGAGAACGACGACCCCGGTCTGCAGTACGTGCTAGCCCGCCAGACCCGCTTCCTGCAGCATGGCCTGGGTGGTGGAACCAATGTCGGCGGGAGTGGGGATGATGTTGGCTCCCGCTTCCCGGAATGCCCTGACCTTTGCCTCGGCGGTGGCGCTTTCGCCTGTGACGATGGCGCCGGCGTGGCCCATTCGCTTGCCAGGGGGAGCGCTGGCTCCGACCACGAGGGAGGCGATGGGCTTGGTGAACTCTGCATTCACGTAGGCAGCTGCGTCCTGCTCCATGCTGCCCCCAATTTCGCCGATGAGCACTACTGCGTCGGTGTCGGGGTCATCGTTGAACAGGCTCAGGATCTCGACGAAGCTGGTGCCAATGATAGGATCGCCGCCGATGCCGACGCAGGTGGACTGCCCGATGCCAAGACCGGTGAGCTGACCCACGGCCTCGTATGTCAGGGTGCCGCTGCGGGACACGATGCCGACTCGACCCGGCAGGTGGATTGCGCCGGGCATGATGCCCACCTTGCATCGGGCGCCGGGGTTTATCAATCCCGGGCAGTTGGGCCCAATGAGACGCACCGGCTGGTCCTCGAGGTAGCGAGCCACGCGCACCATGTCGAGGCCGGGTACACCTTCGGTGATGCAGGCTATGAGGGGAATGCCAGCGTCGGCCGACTCCACGATGGCGTCGGCAGCGAAGGGAGGCGGCACGAAAATCAGCGCCATGTTTGGGGCCGCATTTTCGATGGCTTCGTCGACAGAGTTGAACACCGGCACCGAATCGTCGAACATCACGCCGCCGCGCCCGGGCGTTACGCCCGCCACGACATTGGCGCCGTAGGCTATGCAATTTCGAGCATGGAAGCCGCCTTCGCGGCCCGTAATGCCCTGCACCATGACGCGGGTATTTTCATTTACGAGTATGCCCATTCAGGGAAGCTCCAAAAGAGTAAGTGGCGTTGTCTCAGGCGGCCTGCTTTATGGCGTTGGCGGCTTCTGTCAGAGTTTCCGCGAAGACCACAGGGAGGCCAGATTCAGTGAGGATGCGCTTGCCATCGTCGACATTGGTGCCGAGCATCCGCACGACGATTGGCAGCGAGGAACCCGCGTTGCGGTAGGCGAGCACAATGCCCTCTGCTGCAATGTCACAGCGTAAGATGCCGCCAAAAATGTTTACGAGGACCCGGCGAACCTTGTCATCCGACAGGATGATGCCAACCGCGCTTGCAACCTTTTCAACGGTGGCCCCGCCTCCGACGTCGAGGAAGTTGGCTGGAGCAGCCCCTGCTGCCGACGTGACGTCCAGTGTCGCCATCGCCAGCCCGGCGCCGTTGACTAGGCACCCAACATCGCCGTCCAGATTGACATAGGCGATGTCCAGGTCCGCGGCCTGCGCCTCGAGCTCGTCTTCCTGCGACGGGTCGCGCAATTCCACAATGGAGGGACGCCGGAACATGGCATCGTCGTCCACACTTATCTTGGCATCGAGAGCGATGAGTTGTCCGTCCCCGGTAGAGATAAGGGGATTAACCTCAACCAGAGTGCAGTCGTTTTCAACGAAGACCTGGTAAAGGGAATTCAGGACGCCGGGCGCTGCGGCGGCTACCGAGCCCTCGAGGCCCAAAACGCGGGCGATTCGACGGGACTGGAAAGGCATAAGACCTAAAACGGGATCAACCGGCTCGGTATGAATCAGATCTGGGGAAGTGGCCGCTACTTCTTCAATGTCCATACCGCCGGAGGCGCTCACCAGAATAACCGGACGGCGTTCCACGCGGTCCACTGTGATCGCCAAGTACATTTCCCTTGCTATATCGGCCAGTTCTTCCACCAGGACCTGGTTTACCGGAACGCCCTCGGGTCCGGTCTGGTTGGTGACCAGGCTTGCGGACAGGATTGACTGGGCTGCTGTCGCGGCGTCCGAAGGAGACTGCGCCACCTTCACTCCGCCTGCCTTGCCGCGACCACCGGCATGGACCTGGGCCTTGACAACGGACCGTCCGCCGAATTGTTCCGTGGCCAGGCGGGCCCCTTCTGCACTTGACGCGACGTTTCCACGCGGCACGGGGATGCCGTAACGCGCGAAGATTTCCTTGGCCTGGTACTCATGAAGCTTCATACAGAATCCTGGGAAGCCAGCTGACTTCGGGCTGAGTGGCCGTTGGCGCATGCCGCCCAAAGGCGCAACTTACATGACGACCATTGTCTAAAATGCCCCTAGCAATGTAGGCGATTTTGCCACATACGTCAACGCAAACGGGTCTGTGGACAATTGTTACGGCCCGACGCATAATCCCGTCGCACCCCAAACCTTACGTCGCTTCTAAACTGAGCGCAGGAGGGAGTATGGTCCGGTACAACAAGGTGATCGAACTGCTGGAACAGGGCAAGCCGGTTTTTTGTTCGGGGCTGGTCTGGAACGGGGCCCTCGAGGACTTGGCCTTTGTGTCCGACTCGGACTATGACATGACGATAATCGAGATGGAGCACCAGGACTTCAATTTAGACAAGCTGAGGATGTCATTGCAGTTTCTGCTGTCGAGGAAGAAGATCGCGGATGGCGGGTCGCTACAGGCGGACCCGGCGCCGTTCGTTCGCGTGCCGCCCAACTTCCGGGAGCAGAACCAGTGGGTGCTGAAACAGGCCCTGGACACCGGGGTGTATGGACTTGTGCTGCCGCACCTGAACACGGTGGAGGATGCCAAGGCTGCTGTGGTAGCGGCCCGTTATCCGCAGGTTCCCGGATCAGCGGACTTCGAGCCTGAGGGCGAGCGGGGATGGTGGTACCGGATCGCGCCACGTTACTGGGGCCTGACGCCGGCGGAATACTATGATGCCGCTGATCTGTGGCCTCTTGACCCTGACGGCAATATGCTGCTGATGGGTATAGTCGAAGAACCTCACGGTGTTGAAAACCTGAAGGACATTCTTCGAGAAGTGAAGGGGATCGGCGCCGTATGGGCCGGGCCTGGAGATATGTCGGTGGCTATGGGTCACAAGGGCAACGCAGGGCACCCCGATGTCCAGGCCAATTTGCTGCGCATCCTGGAGACGTGCAAGGACGCGGGGGTACCGTGCGCCACCGGGGCCACGGCCGCTGAGGTTTCAATGCGCCTGGAGCAGGGTTTCAGCATCATCATTACATCGCCGGAGAGGACAACTCACGGGCTCGAGGAAGGACGCCGGATAGCTGGTCGCTAGCTACGACTCGAACTTGCCAAACGGATTACCGGTGGTTGGTGAAGTAGCACAATAAAAATGGGCGGAACAATTTCCGCCCATTCGCTTTTTTGAGCCTGAGGTTCCCCAGAGGGGCTACTCGCTCGGGGAGGGTATGTCTCCGCCCGCACTTTGCAGGAACTGGAACAGGTCGGAATCAGACGTCAGCACCATGGTGGACTGGGTGCCGAGGAACTGCCGATAGGCGTCCAGGCTGCGTCGGAACGAATAGAATTCCGGGTCCTGGTTAAGGGCATCAGCAAGGATGGCGATTGCTTCTGCCTCACCTTCACCACGGAGCCTGGACGAGTCGCGGTCCGCTCCCGCGATAATGACCTCAACCTCACGGTCGGCGGCGGCACGTCGACTTCGCGCTTCTTCCTCACCCTCGGCCCTCAGGCGGCGGGCGATTTTTTCGCGGTCGGACCGCATTCGCTCGAAGATGCGACCAGCGACTTCCGCGGGAAAGTCCGCCCGCTTGATGCGGATATCGATCATTTCTACGCCGAAGCTGGGGTCTTCCTGGGCCAGATCGGCCTTTACCGAAGCCAGCACTTCGTCAAGGATCTCGGTCCTGGTGTTGGTGGGGATCACGACTGAGTTGCCCTCATCGTCGGTGGTAGGGTTGCCGTCGTCGTCGAGAGCGACGTCGCCGCCGATGATTTCCTCGCGGCTTCGCTCGGCGATTTCGGCGCGCAAGGCACCGTTAATCCGCTGCCCCAACACGGTGCTGGCATTGTTCTGAGTGTTCAGCGTTTGCAGGAATCCGCGGGGATCAGTGATCTTGTATCGGGCGTAAACATCGATTTCCAGGATGTTGATGTCTTCGTCCAGGAAGCGACCGGGAGGCGCGTCAATGCGCAGGACCCTGCGGTCGTAGGTGAGGACCCGGTCAACGCCGAAGGGAGCCTTAATGTAGAGACCGGGCTGGGTCTGGATGGCACGGACTTCACCGAATCGCGTGACCACCGCCTGCTCTGTTTCATCCACAACGTAGAGGGCGGTGTACAGCGCGATAATCGCGATGAGGACAACTACGCCCGCTATTACCAGTTTTCCCATTGATACCCCTTATTCGTTCCCTTAGTTGCCATTCATAGCTATTGTCGGATCTGACGTTACGGATTGGGGCTCGGCCCAACCGGTACCGGAACTACTCCCTCTTGTCCGCCGATAAGCAACACCGGCTCCGTACCTTCGGGTACAAGAATCTTGTTGACTGCGGGGAGGATTTCTTCCATGGCCTCGAGGTAGAGACGTTCCTGGGTGACCAGGCTAGTAGAAGGCACCGTCAACTCTTCGCGATTTAGATACCGCACCGTGAAGGCGGCGCCCGGTTCCAGGGTTTCCCCGGGCTGTACTTCCAGGGTCAGGATGTTGGTGAGAGAGTTGAATCTCGAGACGGAAAGGTCGATGCCGGGACTGTTGCCCCCGTCCGGTCCATCCACGACTGTGATGTCCGAGGTAGTCACCCCTGTGGTGAGGTCGTTGTCTCCATCGGCATTGTCAATATCTAGGACTATATTGCCGAGGCGGATGTTGATGAACCCGGTTGAACTGAGCTGAGGGACGGCCAAGTCTTCATTTCCAAGGTAGGCAGCAGTAAACTGCTCGCCACTCGTTGGCGCGCCGTTCACCCCGTCGACCGACACGCTGAATCCGCACAATGCGGTGGCGTCCGTGGTCTCCACTTCCATTGCAGTAAATCCGCATGTCGGTGCTCCGACCACGGTCAGGTCTGCCACGAACAGGTCGGTATCGTCCATACCGGAATGCCCTGCGCCGATAACTGTGACATCTTCGATGCCGATGCCGGTGGCCGTATTGCCGTCGCCATCGGAACCGTCCGTGTCCTGCAGGGTGTTCGTAAGTCGAATGGACTGGTCCGAGTACTGCCGAAGGATGGAGAGGAACTGGTCGGCTTCACCCTGGGCCCTTTCGATACGGGCCTGCTTGAAAGCCTGGGCGGGCTGTATGATCTGCTCCGCTCGCCCCCTCGCTTCGGGGATAACCTGGTTTTCATAGGCCTGGGCCTGGTTGGTGGCGGTCACCTTGTCCTGGCGCGCCTGAAGCACATCGTTGAAGGCAGCGCGAACATCTTCGGGTGCTTCCACCTTCAGGAATTCCACGCTAAGTACGTTTATGCCTGTCTGATAGCTGTCGAGGATCTCCTGGAGTTTCTCCTGGGTGGAGTCTTCCAAGGCTATACGTTCTTCTGCGAGGACCTGGGCGATTGAACTCTGGCCCACCACCAAGCGGAGGGCGGCCTCGGTGGCGTCCTTTAGGGTGCGGCCGTCGGGCCGCCCTGCAGGAATTATGCGCTGCGCTCCCGCGTCCTCGCCGGGATCATCCACCTTAAACAGGAAGTGGTTGAGGTTCTGGATGTCATACTGCACGACCATCTGGACGTCGATGATGTTCAGGTCTCCGCTGATCATTTGCGCTTCGACGGGCACCGGTTGATCTGCGACACCATCGTCCCGCCTGAATCCCAGCTCCATGCGCCGGGGCAAATCGGTCCTGACCACATCCCGGTTTCCTACGGGCGAAGGCCACCACCAATGCAGGCCGTCCTCAGTTACGGTCGTGGGCTGAGCCGCTCCGAACAGGCGGAGAGCCCCTTCTTCACCGGGGCTGATTGTGTAGATGCCAGTTGCAGCCCAAATGATTACGATCAGTGCGATGATGAGGGCAACAGCAAGTCCGACACCGCCGCCGCCCAACCTTTGGGATATGCGTCCGAACACATCCCTAGCTCCGCCCATCATCTGGTCGAAGTTCATTTCGGGCTGTCTGGGGGGTTGTCCTCCGGGTTGGTACATTCTTGACAATTCCTTGCCACACCGGTAGGTCCGGCGTTTGGCCTGTCAAAGATAATAACATCGCTAGTGGTATACGGCTATAATCCTGTAACAGATTCGGACGGGGTATAATGCCACCGACTTACGAAATCCAGACCTGCAGGAAGGAAAGAAGAATGACAACCCTGGCGGGACTTGAGGTTAGGGCCAGCGAAGACATGACTCGCATCCGGGCTGTTTGCGAACACCAAAGGGGGCTGATTTACGTTGTGCCTGCCGAACGGAGCTGGGTTTGCACACCGGAATCTATGCCGGCTCATGCCCTGGCAGGGTTTTTCCGCGAACTGATGGCCCTGAAGCACCCCGGGGTGGAAACTCTCATGAAAGAATGGGGACTCTATTACCGTCAACTGCCAGCCACTCAAGAAGAAGAGGGTTTAGAATAGAAATCAGGGGCGGGAGTCCAACTCCCGCCCCTTCCGCGTGTGGTTTCGGTCCTGTATTTGTTCCGGCCGCCTATCCGTCTCCTTCGCTTGTTGACGGAAGAGTTGGTGCGGGTTGTGGCTGTATGTTCGGTTGTGGCCGCGGCGGAGTGTAGGGCGACGGCTCGGGGGGAATGGCCGGAGACTCCCCTGGCTCGGCACCGGGCTGGTCGTCGTTGAACAGGTGATTCAGCGCCTCTCCTGAGACCGTCTCGAATTCGATCAGATACTCGGCCAGGCGGACCAGTTTCGGCTTGTGGGTAACCAGGATCTCGTTGGCATGAACGTAGGCGTTGTTGATGAGCTTGTGGACCTCTTCGTCGATTTCCTCGGCAATCTTGTCGCCGTAGTCCCTCTCCTCGCTGATCTCGCGGCCAAGGAAGATCATCTCTTCCCGCTTCCCGAATGTGCGGGGACCGAGGGACTTGCTCATTCCGTAGCGCTTTATCATGCCCAGGGCGATTTTGGTGGCACGCTCGATGTCGTTGCTCGCGCCGGTCGTCACTTCGTCGAAGATCTGTTCCTCTGCGACTCTCCCGCCCATCGTTACTGCCATCATGTCGCTGAACTGATTCTTGGTCCAGAGGTACCGGTCTTCCTCGGGAAGCAGCGATGTGTGTCCTCCCATGGAGCCACGGGAGACGATGGAGATCTTGTGAACGCGATCGGCATGGGGCAGAGCCCAGGCGACCAGGGCGTGGCCAGCCTCATGGTAGGCAGTCATCTCCTTTTCACGCCGGTTGATGAGACGACTCTTGCGTTCCGGGCCGGCTATGATGCGGTCAACGGCCTCCTCAAATTCCGACATGAAGATGGATTTCTTGTTCAGCCTCGCCGCCAAAATGGCAGCTTCGTTGACCAGGTTGGACAGGTCTGCACCGCTGAACCCCGGCGTTTCCTTGGCTACGGTGTCAAGAGTGACCTCCGGAGCCAGGGGCTTGCCCGAAGCATGCACTCTCAGTATGGCTTTGCGGCCTTCGAGGTCAGGCAAGTCCAATGTGACCCTGCGGTCGAACCTGCCGGGGCGAAGGAGTGCAGGGTCCAGGATGTCAGGACGGTTCGTTGCGGCAACGACGATGATGTTGGTGTTGGTTTCGAATCCGTCCATTTCTACCAGGATCTGGTTTAGGGTCTGTTCCCGCTCGTCGTGCCCGCCGCCGAGGCCAGCACCACGATGCCGTCCCACGGCATCGATTTCGTCCACGAAGACTATGCAGGGAGCGTTGCGCTTGGCCTGCTCGAAGAGGTCGCGAACGCGAGCGGCGCCGACACCAACAAACATCTCCACGAATTCCGAGCCGCTGATGTGAAAGAAGGGGACCCCCGCTTCACCGGCCACGGCCCTGGCGAGGAGCGTCTTCCCTGTGCCTGGCGGACCGACGAGGAGCACGCCCTTGGGAATGCGGGCGCCGAGGGAGAGGAAACGCTCCGGGAACTTCAGGAACTCGACGATCTCCTGTAGTTCCACCTTGGCCTCTTCAACGCCCGCAACGTCGGCGAAGGTCACGGAGGGGCGATTGAAGGGCATCATCCGGGCTCGGCTACGGCCAAAGCTGAGGGTCTGGTTGTTGCTACCCTGGGCCTGCCGCATCATGAAGAGGATCAGGCCACCGAAGAAAATCAGCGGCAGGAAGTTGAGGAGCAAGCCGAAGAAACTTGACAGACCGCTGGAGCCTTTGGGGTAGATCTCGACACCGCTGGGCGGCCCGATGGAAACCCCGCTCTCAAGAAGCAGCGAAGTTATGCTGTCGCCCTTTTCCAGCTTGCTTTCAAAGGGATCAACATCTCCCTTCGGATAGACAGTGAGCTTGTCGCCGCTCACCTCTATTTTGGAGAGTTCACCGCTCTTTGCTTTGGCTATGACTTCGCTGACAGGCCGTTCATCGCTGCTGTTGAACGGCATCAGCGTATAAAATATGACGATCACACCAATGATGATCATCAGGTACACGAAGCTGTTGCGGAGCCACCTGCTGTTGCCCATACCTACCCCTAAACGGCCGGGTGAGACATTCCCGGCCGAAATCGGTATTGCACACTTTAACTTATCTTATCCAAGCCATCGAGAAAATGCAAAAGAGTGGCAGGGCCGTCGCATTTGGAAAATCTGCTGACATTCCCTTGTTGCCAAGCCCGATAACTTATCCTTAACATGGTCCTTAGTATGCCTTGCCAACCCCCAGCTCAATGCTCTTCGCCGTCTGACAGAATTCTGCAAGATGGCTGGAATGGCAGAAAATGGTAGAAAATGGGAGGGATTTTTAGAAGCCCCTACTTTCGAGCCTCTATATTCGAGCCTCTATATCGGTGAGAGCAGAAAAGACAGAGGCTCGGGATTCCAAATGTGATTGCCCTGCGAAGTCCTCGCTGATTATCCAACGGGCAATGCCGAAGGTCCGGTCTCTTCGCCGGGCAAAGGGAGTTGACCAGTAAACACGGTGCTACAATATCCCCAACACCATCGCCAAGGATTCCATCGCCAAGGAATCCAGGTTAGACCAGTGATTCGAAATCTTAGTATTTAGGAAAGGGGGCATTGCATGGCTGAGTACGCTCATCCTGAATCTCTCGTGAGCACCGATTGGGTTGCTGAGCACGGAGGGGATGCCAACGTGCGCCTGGTAGAGGTTGATGTGGACACCTCAGCTTACGAGCAGGGCCACATCGTCGGTGCCGTGGGGTGGAACTGGCAATCACAACTTCAGCAGCCGGTCCAACGGGACCTGGCCAGCAGAGAGGAAATTGAGCAACTCTGCAGCGGTTCGGGGATTGGGAACGATACCACCGTTATCCTCTACGGCGACAACAACAACTGGTTCGCTGCCTGGGCATTCTGGCAGCTAAAATACTACGGCCATCCGGATGTTCGCCTGATGAACGGTGGCAGGGCCAAGTGGGAAGCGGAGGGCCGGCCGATGACCACTGATGTCCCCTCGCATGCCGCTACTTCTTACGCCGCGTCCGATGGAGACCAGAGCATCCGAGCTTATCGGGATCAAGTTTTGACCTTGGTCAATGCAGGGAACATATCTTTGGTAGATGTGCGCTCTCCGGCAGAGTTCAGCGGTGAACTGCTGGCGCCTCCTGCAGCCCCGCAGGAAGGCTCACAGCGGGGCGGTCACATTCCGGGAGCTTCGAACATCCCTTGGGGCCAGGCAGTGGACGAGGACGGCACCTTCAAGTCTGCCGACGCTCTCCGTGAACTCTATGGCGCTCAGGGGATCGACGGCAGCGGGGAAACGATCGCCTATTGCCGCATCGGGGAACGTTCTTCCCATACATGGTTTGCGCTGACCCAGCTCTTGGGTTTCGAGAATGTGCGGAATTATGACGGGTCGTGGACCGAATGGGGCAGCATAGTGGGGGCTCCCATAGAAAAGTGACTTCCAGTTCCTGCCCCCGTCTTCTTCATAGAGGTGGCAAGTGGTCAATTGGAGGGCCGGTTGTAAAGACCGGTCCTCTCTTTTTGCCCCGGATTTCTGTAACAAATTGGACTACAGACTATTAGAAAGTAATCAATTCCAAAGATATAATCGTGAAGTTGACATAAAGCAACGGGGCGAGGAGTTCCTTTGAGGCGTTGTAAAACACGGTTAACACATCGGACAAATCTGCGTAACAAGTTTGAAATCTGGTTGTAACATCGACGGTTTACATTGCAATTCACGATGGTACTAAACTTCCATCATTGGGTAAGCAGGAGGAATGCGATGCTGGCTCAGACGGCTCCCTACTCGCGGAGTGCGGCGCTGATGCGACGCTTTTTGCCCTACAGTATTGCAGGGCTGTTCGCAGCGGCTTTGCTGGTGGGTTACAACATAGCTTTTGCCCAGGATGCCGAACCGGTAGAGACCAATGCCACAGACATAGGCAACCTCACCACAATGATGGCTGCCTTCCTGGTCTTCTTCATGCAGGCGGGGTTTGCCTTCCTCGGGGCGGGGCTGATCCGTTCCAAGAACGTTACGAACTACATGACCAAAAGCTTCATGGACTTTGCGATAGCATCGCTGTCCTTCTGGGCTTTTGGATTCGCCATAATGACCGGCGCCAGTGCAGCCGGGATCTTGGGGACTTCGAACTTCTTCCTGGTTGACGGAAGTAACGATTGGCAGGTCTACGTCGACTGGATGTTCCAGATGGTGTTTGCTGGAACCGCAGCCACCATCGTGGCCGGTGCGGTCGCCGAACGCACGAGGACGCAGGCATACCTGGCATACAGCTTCATGATCGGAGCCATCATTTACCCGCTGTATGGCCACTGGGTTTGGGGTGGCGGTTGGCTGGGCTCTCTGGACGCCATCGGTCTGCCTGCGGCTGCTGACTACGCCGGCTCCGGCGTGGTGCATGCGGTGGGAGGCTTCATCGCCCTGGCCGGCGCAGCGGTGGTCGGCCCGCGCATCGGGAAGTTCAACTCTGATGGCTCCGCCAACGAATTGCCGATCCACAGCGTCCCCTTCGTGATCATCGGGACCTTCATCCTGTTCTTCGGTTGGTTCGGCTTCAACATCAACTCCGGTAGCTCCATCGGTCTCAACGCGATCAACACGCTGCTGGCCGGTTCCACGGGCGCAGTGGTGGCGCTTTACATCACCATAGTACGCACAGGTCAGGCAGACATTCTCATGGCCTGTAACGGGGCCCTGGCCGGACTGGTCGGCATAACGGCTCCTGTCGCGCACGTTGACCCGTGGGCTGCCGTTGTGATCGGGGCGATTGCGGCTCCAATCATGATGGGATCGATAATGTTCATCCAGAATGTTCTCAAGGTCGACGACCCAGTGAGTGCGATCTCGGTACACGGCACCTGCGGATTGTGGGGAATACTGGCAGTCGGCATCTTTGCCAACGGGAACAACGACGTGAACGGTCTCGTGGGTGGAGAAGGGCTCCAAATTGTCTCGCAGTTGATCAGCATGGGCGTGGTGCTCGCTTGGGCCCTGGTCACCGGTTTCGCGATGTTCTTGCTGCTCAAGTTCACCATGGGTGTTCGCGCCTCCCGCCAAGAGGAGGAACAAGGCATGGACCTGTCGGAGCACAATCAACCGGCGTACGACTTCTAACCGATTATCCCGACAGACAAATGAATGGGCCGGGTATGTCCCCGGCCCATTTTTTGTACTTATGCAACAAAGACTTAACCAAAAAGCAACCGTTGAGAAATAACCGTGGGCTATAATGGGAACATAACATCTAGAACAGTCGTCCTAGTCGAATCTCCAGGGAGGTGGTGGTGCTGATGCTGGCATTGTCTATTGCCGGGGGATTTCTGGCCCTGTTTACCTTGTGGGTGATCAGGCCCAGGAGGCCCGTCGACGACGAAGACTGGCGACCGATCGACCGCTGACTATATTGCAGAGTTTAAGGCAGCGGCTTGGAGAATGCTCCGCGTCTGTCCAAAGTGACGGACGCGGAGCATTCTTTTGCCACACGCCCCCGGGATCTCGATTGGGTCGTGGTGTTAAGGCGGTCTGCACGCCATCATTGTCGGTAAATCCTGTCCTGGCCGACGGATCCGAAAGTGTTTCTGCAGGCAGAATGGGTAAATGTCGCGGTGAAAGCAGCCCTGATTGTCTTGCTGGTCTTCGGGGCATTTTCGGGGCTACAACAGTTTGAAGGGAAGGCCTTCCTGTGGCGGCTCGCCACCTATCCGGTGGCGGCGCTTGTGATCCCGGCGGTCTGGTATATTCGTTACCGAAGCACACCATACCCGTTCGCCAGCGACATTCTCTTGACGTTGCCGTTCCTCATAGATACTGCGGGAAATGCTCTCGACCTGTACGACACCATCGAGTGGTGGGACGACGCCAATCACCTGGTCAACTGGGCATTGCTTTCGGGAGCCGTCGGCTCCCTGGCTGTGAGAATCAGGGTCCGGCCCTTGGAGACCCTTGCCTACGTTGTGGGATTTGGCGCTGTAACCGCAATCCTGTGGAAGGTGGCGGAATATTTCGCCTTCATCCGGCGCTCACCGGAGCTGGACACCGCATATACTGACACGCTGGGCGATCTTTCCCTGGGCCTCATTGGGTCTTCGCTTGCAGGACTGGCTGCTGCAGGACTGTCAGAAAGGGCAGTATTAAGGCCATTTGAGCGTAACAAGAATTTTACATCCGTGTAAAAGGGTCGAAACAACCTGGCGCGATACTATGGCTACAACGAACTTGGAGGACGCCAAGAATGCTAGCCATCGCCGCCGCTGGAGCCTTTGCCGGACTATTCGCCCTCTGGGTAGTTCTTCCCCGGGTCTTCATCCGCAGAAAGTAATAGGCGCCTGAGATAAACGGCCCGACGAAGGGCCATAGTTGGTACATTACTTCACTCCGCGCTGTCCATAGAGACGAGGTGCGGAGTGAATTTATTTTCCAAACGTGTAACAAGAATTTTACATCCACGTAAAAGGGTCGAAACAACCTGACGCGATACTGTGGCTACAACGAACTCGGAGGACGCCAAGAATGCTAGCCATCGCCGCCGCTGGAGCCTTTGCCGGACTATTCGCCCTCTGGGTCGTTCTTCCCCGGGTCTTTATCCGCAGAAAGTAGAAAAGCTTTGTCAGGGCGCCGAAAGGATGGCGCTGATACTCTCGCAATATTGCTCCACGTTTGTACAGAGCGTGGAGTCTTCTTTTTGCGTTCATTACTGGCCAAAGTGGAGTTGGAACTACTTGGAGCCAGGATATAGGGAGGTTAACCGGTGTAACAAAAAGTTTACATCCGCGTAAAAGGGTCGAAACAACCTGGCGCGATACTGTGGCTACAACGAACTCGGAGGACGCCAAGAATGCTAGCCATCGCCGCCGCTGGAGCCTTTGCCGGACTATTCGCCCTCTGGGTCGTTCTTCCCCGGGTCTTCATCCGCAGAAAGTAATAGGCGCCTCAGATAAACGGCCCGACGGAGGGCCAGACTTGGTACGTTCCTTCACTCCGTGCTGTCCATAGAGACTAGGCGCGGAGTGATTTTATTTCCCAGTCGTGTAACAATCTCTTATCAACTGCAAAAACGGCGTGTAACAACCGGGTAGAATGCTGACGGCATTGTCAGAGAGAAGGGGTGTCCTTAATGCTAGCCATCGCCGCCGCCGGAGCATTTGTAGGACTGTTCGCCCTGTGGGTGATCATTCCAAGGAAGTTTCTGCGCGATCGGCCTCCTCGGCTGCCGAGGAATTCCCGGTTCATTGATAGCAAGGAAGAGGAGCCTCCGTGCGGCTCCGCCTCATCCGCCCCCTGTGGAGCATGAATCGGCCGAAATTGTGCAGGGATGCTGAGTGTACAGCAATTCCGGACGTAACAAACTTTTAACATTCGTGTAAACACCATGTAACAACCCGGCGGCATACTGATGGCATAACGATTTCGGAGGACACTCGAGATGCTAGCAATCGCCGCCGCCGGAGCCTTCATCGGACTGTTCGCTCTCTGGGTGGTTCTCCCGAAGAAACTGCTTCGCAAATAGAGATCGCGGGTACTGCCCAAGTTATTTGTTACCCTCGAATTATTCGGTCCATGTTTGCAGTACCTGCTGCGGACATGGGCTAAATTTTTGCCACGAGGGAATTCCACTGGAGCCAAATAGTCCAAAAAGGAAGCCTGGTTAAGTTATAATTCAAGGCAAACTCCGCAGGTGAGGGAATGATATGAGCTACAAGGCGGAATACATCTGGATTGACGGACAGGAGCCAACAGCCAAGCTGCGTTCCAAGGGAAAGATTGTTCCCGACGGCGAAGCGCCTCCCGTTTGGGGCTTTGATGGATCCAGCACCAACCAGGCGCCCGGGGAAAACTCGGACTGCGTGCTCAATCCGGTTCTGGCGGTCCCCGACCCGATACGAGGCGGCGATAACAAGCTGGTGATGTGCGAAGTCCTGCTCACCGACATGACTCCACATCCTTCCAACACCCGTGCCGGATGCGCCGCTGCAGCAGAGCAGTACGCGGGCTTGGACTGGTGGTTTGGTATCGAGCAGGAGTACACCTTTTTTGACGGTATCAAGCCGTTGGGTTGGCCGGACAACGGTTTCCCCGCACCCCAGGGGGGGTACTACTGCGGCGTAGGCTCCGACGAAGTGTTCGGCAGGCCCGTTGTGGAAAGGCACATGGATGCCTGTCTCCATGCCGGCCTGGCTATTGCGGGCATCAACGGAGAGGTAATGCCGGCACAGTGGGAATTCCAGATCGGTCCGATCGGCGCGCCTACCGTTGGCGACCACCTGTGGCTGGCCCGCTGGCTGCTCTATCGGATCGGAGAGGATGTCGAGACCGTTGACGGTCGCAAGGGCATCAGCGCCACCTTGGACCCCAAGCCGGTCAAAGGCGACTGGAACGGCGCGGGAGCCCACACCAACTTCTCCACCAACCGGATGCGAGAAGAGTTCGACGCCTGCGTGGCCGCGGCAGAGGCCCTGAAGGGACGCCACGACCTCCATATCGCCAACTACGGTCATCGCATTGAAGAGCGACTGACCGGGCTGCATGAGACCTGCTCGTACCGGGAGTACCGGTATGGCGTGTCCGACCGTGGCGCTTCGGTCCGAATTCCCTGGCAGGTGGCCCGGGACGGCAAGGGCTACATCGAAGACCGACGTCCCAACGCCAACTGCGACCCTTACACCGTAACCCGTCTGATCATAGAGACCGTGGGCCCCACTGCCGGGTAGCCTACTGCCTGGAGCGAGTCTGTGGCGTCAGTGATATAAGGGCCACGGATAAAACCCGAGAATTGAAGCGCCGCATTGCAGAATGCGGCGCTAATTCTTTCGACCGCGAACCCCATGTGGTTGCCAACGGATTTCCCAGTAAGGCGTTGGCCCGTTAGCTAACGTTCGAGGGCCATCGGAATGGAATCGGGCCGCCCCTGTGCATTGATTGATAACAGGCCTCCACGAGGGCAACGTCGCGAGCGCCCTCATCCCCGGTCATGGGCGGCTGCGAGCGTTCCTCCAGACTCCGGCGAAATTCGCGAACCATTCCGGAAAGGCCTGCCTCTCCTCCTGGCAAGGGAAGCCTACTTCTCCCCTCAGGGGAGATTGTGTCGATCCAGTCGCCGCCGAGTTCAAAGGCAATGCTCGCTTTCGAGCCCGACACGGTCACCCATGGACGATTGGTGTGTGGGCCTGCACTCCAGGAGTGGTTTATCACGCCTACAGTTCCCCTTTCGTAACGCAGCATGGCTACCACTCCGTCTTCCGCCGCAAGTCCGGCATGCGCCGAAGGGACCTGCGCTGCGTACACCTCTGAGGGGTTGCCGGCGAAGTGGGCCAACAGACTTGCCTTGTGTATGCCGCCGTCAATGAGGACTCCCCCGCCGTTCTGGTCCACGTTGTTGCGCCAATCCGCGGGCTGGAACGGGAAGTCTTCCTGGAGCTGTATAAGTCTGATGTCACCAAGTCCGCCACGATCGATCATCGCCTTGGCGAAGACAACCGGCCGCATGAAGCGGTAGTTCTCCGCCACCATCAGGGTGATGCGGGCTTCTGTTGCGATGCTGACGATTTCCAGCGCCTCACTGGCCGTCCGGGCGAGGGGCTTTTCCATCAGAATGTGTTTGCCGGCACGTGCAGCGAGGGCGGCATGCTCCAGGTGCAGGTGATGGGGAGTGCAGATATAGACGGCGTCAACCCTTCCGTCAACGAGAGCCCTTTCGTAGGAGCCGAAGCTTCCTCTGCCATGGAACTCGCCAGAGAATGAAGCGGCTTTTGCAGTGTCTCGACTGGCGAAATACAGGTCGATATCGGATAGCTGATCCTGTATCGCGGCGGCGAAGCTACGAGCGAATGACCCGCACCCGATTACGCACAATCCCAACATCCTGCGTTCTCCAAAGGTCTTGTCGTTCAAGTACTATTGAGCCAAATCCAGGCGGAGCGAGTAGCTGGCGGGCATTCGGGTGGAAGGCGCCATGGCCTGCACAGCGACTATAATTCTGCCATCGTCTGACTTTGGGGCAATCGCCAGTTCACCATAGTTGTTGTCGTCGAGTTGCATCCGCTCTACTCGGCTGTCTGTGCCGTCCTGGCTTTGGTAAATAACCTGGACATTGTACGCTTGTTCCACTGCGTTGCTGATCCACACAAACCCGTTCGGAACCCAGTCAAGGCCTTCAGGGGGCCTAGTCTCTCCGACCAGCGAGGTGTTTCGCACGCACAGGCCATGGTCGTGGATCGCGGCGTCGGTGACGTACTGGAACCGCAGCATTACTTCTTGCCCAGCCCACTCCAGAAGCGGAATGGACTCTTGCAGCCATCCGTCGCTGCTCCCGGTGTAGCCTGGACCAAAGGCGCTGGCCAGGGGGTTGGATGAGCTGGTGTGGGCCGTTTCGAGGATCTGCCACGTGTCGCCCTGGTCAGCGGAAATTTCCAGGTATACATAATCCCAGTCTTCTTCGATGGAATACCAGACAAGATATTCAAGATGTGGGTCGCTCCATTGTCGAAGATCGGCACTTGCAATCAATCGGGAGTCGATCACGTCGCCTGAGTTGCTCCACCAGCACCCCTCGCCGACCTCAAGAGGAAGGAGCGTTGCGGAAGGCTCACCTTCAAAGGAGAGAGTGGCTTCCGAGCCTGCATCATTTATTCTGGCGTAGCTGGTCGAGTACTGGGGAATGGATGCCTCAAATTCTCCACCGGGTCGTAGCCGTTGAAAGACGGGAACCGCTACATTCAGTTCTGCGTATCCGTATTTGCCAGTCAGCTCGTCAAGGGCATTTGCCACTCCCCAGTCCCTGAATATGTCCTCGAAACTGGCCGAATGACCGATAGACTCCAGATAGTCGTTGATTCCCTCAATCCCGTCGGCCTGCTCTGAAAGGAGCGGTCGAAGGTTATTCCTGTCTCCGTAGTGTTCGGTGAAGTAGTGGGCGAACAGGGATGCCGCCCCGTAGTTGGCGGTGCCTCCGACGTCCCCTGCAGGCCAGATTGTCAGCGACGTCGGGCCCGCGCGCAGAAATTCCCGGATGCTGAGTTCCTCGTAGCCGGCGAGGGTGACTGCCAGCTCGGAAAGTCCCTCGTTGAGCCAGGTCTCTTCCGTTGGGTCAGCATTCCAGTGAACTGCGTGCTGTAGTTCGTGAGCGAGGACCTGATCGTAGATTATCGTGCCCGGATTGATAAACCGCACGTTGATGTACACGGCTTCTATTTCGTTGCTGACGGGGCGAATCTCCCGTGGATATTCATCTGCTGGGCTGTAGTATCCGCCCACCAGAGCCAATGAGGCATTGAGTATATACAAGTGGGGATCGCCGTCGACACCTGGTTTCCATTCTTTGCCGAAAACGCTGGTGATTCGCGGATAGGTGGAATTTTCAAAGATTTCGGCAGATTCTTGAATAGCCTCTTGATCGACGTCTACTCCCTCCTCGACAAACCAATAAGCGTTCGGGGTAACAAGGCGCAACTCGAACTCTTTGCTGTAGCGCTCCAGGTTCCGCAAATCCACCAATTCGAACCGCTGGCGATGCCCCACGGATAGTGGCAATGCAGGGGAGGCAGCGACAGGCTGGATATCTTCAAGACCAGGGATCAATTCTCGGGCTAGGCGATAAAGGTCGCGTTCAGGAGGCGCGGGAAATCCGTCGCTGATGTCCACCAGCTCCACTGCGCCTTCGTTTTCGCCGCCGGGAGAAGATGTTGCCTGAACCACGCCTTGGGGAGGGACAGGACTATTGCGGATCGAAGTTGGCCTGCGCTCTGGCGGCTCTGTAAGCGCCGGTGTTTTGGTAGTGAGCGATGCGACAGTGGGCGGAGGCGCTTCACTTGGTCCATCGGTGCCACATGCGACCAGGCCCAGGAGCGCAGCTCCCACAACCAAGATGGTCAGGATGAACACCTTTAGACGATGGTAGAGTCTGAAGGTCATTAGTTTCACAATGGTCGGGAAGGCGACAATACGCCGGGCCTCTGGCATCATAATAACGGATACCGGCAATACGAAGAGCGCACCAAAGCGGATTCATGTGAGTGTGCAGCATGTCCTATGATGTCAACCGCCTTCGAGGGACCCACCCGCCGGCCTGTACCTGCGTGGAGTGCACACAGCGGCGAAACAGGGGACGGCGGGGAGGAGGACGAGGACCCGGAGGCAAGCGGTTTGGATGCCTGCCGATCGTGCTGTGCCTTTCTCTGGCGGCAGGCGTGGTGATCTCGCTAGGCGTGGCGCTATGATTCCCGAGGCGGGTCTTCCTGTTTCGAGGGGTCCTGGTTGAACCGGTTCATCGCCACGTCGATGCCCTCTTCCAGCACGCAGAGCACCGCAGCTGCTGCCCGGTCGACGGCACCCAGGATTGACTCCGATTCATCGTCCTCGAACTTGCCCAGCACGTAGTCTCGGGCCACGAGACCGGGAGGCGGGGCGCCGATGCCAATCCTGAGCCTAGGGAATCCCGTTCCTCCAACCGCCTGGATGATGGAACGAATGCCGTTGTGACCCGCGTCGCTGCCAGAGGCGCGGAGGCGGATCCGGCCAGGCAGAATAGCCATTTCGTCGTAGATCACGAGGAGGCTGGAAGGTTTGCTTCCAAATCTGGAAAGCAGATATTCTACGGCCTCACCGCTGTTGTTCATGAAGGTGCGGGGCTTGGCCAGCACCACACGGCGACCGCCTAGGTGTCCGATTCCCAGGACCGCCTTGGGGCGACGCTCGTTGATCGTAATGCCGACCCGCGAAGAGACGAGGTCGAGAACCTTCCAGCCTATGTTGTGACGCGTTTCCGCGAAGCGGGGGCCGGGATTGCCCAGGCCAACGATCAGGGCAGTATCAGACAAGGCTGCCCTGCTGCTCGTCGGCCAGAGCTTCAGGAGGAGATTCCAGCAGTTGAAGGAAGGCTTCTTCATCCAGTAACGGAGTTCCCAGTTTTTCGGCTGTGGCGACCTTGGACCCGGGAGACGCACCAACGACGACGTAGTTGGTCTTCTTCGTTACCGAGGAGGTCACCTTTCCGCCCAACCTCTTGATTTGTGCCTCCGCCTCAGTGCGGGAAAATCCAGCCAGAGTTCCGGTAACAACGAATGTCAAGCCACCAAAGGGAATGTCGGTCGATGAGTGCGTCGCGACTGGCAGAGCGTCCTGGGTCAGCTTCACGCCGGCTACATGCAACTTTTCTAACAGGGCGGTGTTATCCGGTTCCCCAAACCAGCCGATGATGCTGTCAGCAATCTTTGGCCCGATCCCATCTATAGCAGTCAGGTCTTCCTCCGTCGCGGCCGCAAGTTCGGCTATGCCAAGGAAATTCTGACAGAGGAGGTCAGCGACTTCCGCTCCGACGTGGGTAATTCCAAGGGCAAAGAGTAACCGAGGCAAGGGTTTCGTCTTGCTGGCCTCTATGTTGGCGATTATTCTCGTGGCCAGCTTGTCGCCCATCCGGTCAAGCTCCAGGAGCCGCTCCTTTTTGAGACGATACAAATCGGCGACGTCGGCCACCATGTTGTTCTTGATGAGGATGCCGCACCATCTTTCGCCCAGACCGTCTATGTCCGCCGCCCCCTTGCTGACGAAATGCTTTAGCAGTTCGTAGAATTGAGCGGGACAGGCGGGGTTGGGACATCGATGCATGGCGTCTTCGTCTGTCTTTAACACATCCGAGCCGCATTCTGGGCAATTCGGCGGCATTCGAAAGACTGATTCTGTGCCTGTGCGCATATCCGTCACTGGCCCCACAACCTGGGGAATAACGTCGCCTGCCCTTTCGATAACGACTGTGTCCCCTACTCTGATGTCCTTTCGATGAATGTCTTCCTCGTTGTGAAGGGAGGCATGCTGGACGGTCGCGCCGCTGACCACAACGGGAGCCAGAATTGCATAGGGATTAAGGCTGCCGGTACGGCCGACGTTGATTCCGATTTCAAGAAGCCTGGTGGTGGCTCGCTCGGCAGGGAACTTGTAGGCAACGGCCCAACGGGGTTCGCGGCCTACCACGCCGAGCTGGTCCTGCATTTGTAACGGAGAGACCTTCACGACTACGCCGTCGGCCTCGTAAGGGAGATCGTGCCTTCGCTCCAGCCAATAGCGATAATAGTCCTCAACCTCTCCGAGGGAGGAACAAAGCCTGTTCTTGGGATTAATTCGAAAACCCAAGTCCGTCAGCCATTCCAGTGCTTCCCAGTGGCTCTCGATAAACTCCACTCCCTCTGTACTGTTTAGGGAATAGACCCAGATCTGCATATTGCGGGATGCTGTAATTTTAGGGTCCAACTGACGGATGCTTCCTGCCCCGGTGTTGCGAGGGTTGGCATAACGCTGTTCGCCCCTCTCGGCCCGCTCTTCGTTGAGGCGGCGGAACTCGGCGACCGGCAGGTACACTTCTCCACGAACCTCGAGGTGCGAAGGGGCGTTTTCAACTGCAAGGGGAATGGAACGAATGGTTCGAAGGTTCCTTGAAACGTCTTCGCCCGTAATTCCGTTTCCTCGGGTGGCCCCCTGGGACAGAACGCCGTTTTCGTACGTAAGATTGACAGCCAGGCCATCGATCTTGAGTTCGCATACCATTTGAAAGTCAGCGCCGTCCAGGAGTCCTGAGACACGTCGGTGCCAGGCCGCTAGTTCGTCGAAATCGAAGGCGTTGCCGAGGCTGAGCATGGGCCGGGAATGCTCGACTTCGTCGAAGGCGGGAGATGGGTCCCCGCCGACACGCTGCGTGGGGGAGTCGGCGGTCAAAAGCCCGGGATGCTCCGCTTCTATGGCCCGTAGCTCGCGAAGGAGGACGTCGTATTCGGCATCGCTGATGACGGAATCGTCCAGCGTGTAATAGCGGTGATTGTGGAAGTTCAATTCCCGCCGAAGTTCCGCGGCTCTTTGTTCGGGGCTTAGTTGAGCCATACCGTCAGTCTCCTGCGGCAGGTATTTGTTCAATTATAGTGGGAAGCGGTGTACGGTTGATACGTAAGATCGTCGATTTGTGGGAACTTGCGCCCTGATTACGCCCCAACCGCGCCAGTTATGAACTATCGAGCGAGGGAGTTCAGTCTCCGCAAAGGGCCTCGGACTGCAAGCGCTGTCCATCTCTTCTGGCATCGGGAGAGACCCTTGGACGGGGCAATCGGCGACGCTTTCCGCGATGACTGCGATACGTGGCTGCCACACTCAAAGCAAGCTTGACAGCATCGTGGCGTGCAGTGGCGCCTTGGTCTATTACGTCGGCCTCAATCAGGAGCGCTTCATCCTGCCAGGGTTGTTCAGGTCTGATGAAGTCCAGGCCGGCTGGAGTGGGCCCCGAGGGTATGCGTGAATTCGCCACGACGGCATGCACCGAGTTGCTGCCGGTGTAACGACGGACGACGTCCAGATGGTCCTGCACTGAATATCCCTCGGTCTGCCTGGGCTCTTCGGCAACGTTGCAAATGTAGATCTTGAGGGCCTTTGACTGGGCGACACCGGTGGCTATGCCCGGGATCAGGAGGTTCGGAACGATGCTGGTATAGAGACTGCCGGGACCGATGATTATCAGGTCCGCTTCGGAAAGGGCAGACAATGCCGCGGGGTGCGCCTGGGGGTTGGGAGGAGAAAGACTGAGGGAAACCAGGCGACTCGAAGCGCTGGCCACATTGGTTTCGCCCACCAACGTTTCTCCCGATTCCGTGGAGGCAATGAGCGTTACGTCGGTGGGTGTCGAAGGTACGACCCGTCCGTGGATAGCAAGGAGGTCACCAGCGATCTCTACCGCCCTCGAGAAATCGCCACCGATGCCCGCCAGGGCGGCAATAAGCATGTTGCCGAAGCTGTGGCCGTCGAGCTGTCCATCGGAGGAGAAGCGGTAGTCCATCAGCTTTTGCATAACTGCTTCGGAGTCGGCCAGGGCAACCAGGCAGTTGCGGATATCGCCGGGCGGCTGGATGCCCAGTTCGCTTCGAAGCCTGCCTGAACTCCCTCCGTCATCCGCCATTGTGACAATGGCCGTTATGTTGTGGGAGTAATGCTTAATGCCGCGGATCAGGCTGGGGAGCCCGGTGCCACCGCCGATAACAGTTATGCGGGGGCCTGAATCAAGGCCATGACGGCCGTTTATGGAGGGAAAAGCAATTGCCCGGCGAGACCTGCCAGGCAGCAGATTGAAGAGGAGCCCGATAAAACTGGAGCGCGAATTCATATCTTGGGAAATCGTTCAACGAAGGCTAGCAGCTACACAACACCGCACCACAGTTGAACCAGCGCTATTTTACCATCCCAGGCATCGCAGAGTTCAGGGTTATCGCGATTGGAATCCGGAGCCTCGATCATTCCTGCTTTCACAAGGAGAGACGGACTATAAAATTTGGTTTCTCCTACCATTTTCGCTCATTTTCTGCCATTCCAGGTTGCCTTGGGTTCTGGCAGACAGCAGAATGCGTCGGGCGCGGTCTGACAAAGCATTCAGGAACAATGTTAAGGATACGCTGTCGGGCTTGGCAACTAGGAAATGTCACTGAGCTAACCAAACGCGACATCTCTGCCCAAGGTTCAAGAAGCAGACGCCTTGGCGAAATTGTTCGAATTGAGACGACCAGACTCCGCGACGAATGACGGACCAGGCGAGGCGGCCTAGTCGACTGCCGTTTAGGGCAGATCACCCGCCGATGTCGGCGGTATTATCTTTCTGAATGCACTGAACTCTGCTCCTGAAGGCTCCAAAGCGATGGTGGTACCCACCCACCATTGCCACAGTAGGTGATCCCTCATGGACGCTCCGCTTCAGGTGCAACAGCGAGGAAGGATTGTCTTCGTCATTGGGAGAGAGATTCCAGTGTAATGCCAATCATTGACGACAGGTGAAGCTCTATTTGACCTTCACCTTGCGGCCCTCATCAGAGGACTGCTGCAGCAGGTCAAGGAACCTGTGCCTGGCCACCGCGGTGTCGAAATCGGGCTGGGCCTCACCATCGTTACGAATAGCATCGCCCATGATTTGATAGAGCTGTGCCACGTTGTAGGCTTCGCCCGGCGGGACGGTCTCGGGGGCCAGGGACAGGCGTGCGGGCACTTCCAGCGGCTGTAGCGGTTGACCTGATCCTTTGGCGCCTGAGAGTTGGACGTTTCCGTACTGGACCATTTCCACTGAACTGGCGGACAGGGTCCCTTCTGTACCGTAAATCTCCATGCGCCAGCCACTTCCATTCCATGGAATGGTGGCGATGTGCGCAGACGCAGCGGCGCCGTTTTCCAGCGTGCCCGATACGACCACGTTGTCGGCGGCGTCCACGGGCACTGTGTTGCCGTCGGTGGTGTTCCACTGGTCCAGCTGGACGGAAACCTGGGCAGAGAGTTCAGCGAACTCGCCAACGCAGTGGCAGAAGATGTCCAGTGCGTGGCCGGAGCCAATGCTGAGCGTGTTCGCGCCGTTGGCCCGACTGGCCATCCATGCGCGATCGGAGCCCCTCTGCAGCAGGCCCGGAAGGAACATGGTCATGTTGCTGGCCAGCATCTTGCCGACATATCCCTCGGCAACCAGTTCCCGCAAGCGGAGCAAGGCGGGACCGCCGCGTGCCTGCAGGCCGATGAGTGTTCGTACGCCTTTCTTGTGCGCGAGATCTGTCAGTTCGACGGCCTCTTCCGTATTTGCACCCAGAGGCCATTCACAGAAAACGTGCTTTCCCGCCTCAAGGCCGGCCTTGACCATGCCGTAGTGGGCCGGGACGCTGACCGACACAACCACGAGGTCGACATCGGGGTGGTTGGCCATTTCCGTGAAATCGTGGAAGGCATGTTCAGCGCCGTAAAAGGCCTTGGATTCCTGGGCGGTTTCCGGTCGGGAGGTGCAGACGGCGGCGAGCTCGAAGTCGGGCATGCCGAGCAATGCGGGCAGGTGTGCCCGCTTGCTCCACCCGTAGTTTGCATTGGCTCCAATGATTCCAACACGAATCTTCTCGGTCATGGCAGACCTCCTCCGGTTTTATGCCAGTGCGGCTGGCGCGATGCGCGTATGCCAGTCCGTTGCCTGTTCGTAGGCATAGGCAGCGCGAAACAGGGTTTCCTCGGCGAAGGGGCGCGCTCCCAGCTGAAGCCCTATGGGCAGGCCATCGCTGGTGAAGCCACCCGGAATGGATATTGCTGGAAGCGCCGTAAGGGAGTAGCACCCAGTGTATGCCCGCCTGAAGAAGAAGCGGGCCCTGACGTCGTCTGCGCTTTCAAAACGGGCAGTGAGGGCAGTGTGCAGGGGAGCCGGATACGGCGAAGTTGGGGAAACCAGGACGTCCACCTGCTCCAGGGCCGACATAAACTGCCGCCGAAGCAGGACCCGGGCCTTGGCGGCGCGGTTGTAGACTTTGTAAGGCACAAGGGAGGCAGACAGGAGACGGGTCCTGCTGGCCTGATCCAGATCCCCGGCCTGATTCCGTAGTATTTCGTCCCTGGCTCCGGCGCCTTCGGTATCGGCGACACCGACGAAAATGGCCCCCGCCAGCTCCACAAGCGGGATTGAAACTTCGCGGACTTCAGCGCCCAGTCCCCGGAGGGTTTCCAGGGAGTCCTCAATCGCGGACCTGACCTCGGGGTGCATATCCGCGCTCTGGTGCAGTTCGCTGATGAGACCCACCCGCAGGCCCTTGATTCCTTCACGGAGAGTCGCCGTGTAGTCGGGCACGGGGCGGCGGCTGGTGTACGGATCCTTATCGTCGTAGCCCGCGATGGTTCCCAGTACGATGGCACAGTCCTCCACCGTCTTGGTCATTGGCGCAGCAGCGTCCATGAACCAGCACATATGGGTCATGCCATACCGGCTCACCCTGGTAAAGGTGGGCCGCAATCCCACCACACCGCAGTACGCGGCAGGGCCCCGTCCCGAGCCGCCGGTGTCCTCGCCAATTGAAGCGGCGCAAAGGTGGGCCGACAAGGCTACACCGGAGCCGCTGCTGGACTCGCCCGGGGTGCGCTCGAGGTCCCACGGGTTCGCCGGTATGCCCCAGGGTGGTTCCTGAGTGCCACCCATGGCCAATTCGCTCAGATTCAGTTTCCCCAACAGGGTGGCTCCGGCGCTCTTTAGACGCCGAACGATGGTGGCGTCCTCGTTGGGCACGAAGTCCCGGTATACCCGCGAGCCGTTGCTGGTGAGTATTCCGTCAGTCCAGAACTGGTCCTTGATGGCCATGGGCACACCGCTCAGAGGGCCCGGGTCGCCGTTCGCCGACAGCGTCCACTGGACTTGCCGAGCGGCGTCCAGCGCCTCCTCGCGAGTCACGGTAATGTAGGCGGCCAGGTGGGAGTCCAACCGGTCGATGCGGTCCAGGTATGCGCGGACTGCGTCCTCAGGGTCCAATTCACCGGTCCGCACTGCCCGGGCGGTATCGGCGGCGGAGAGAAATGCGATTTCGTTGCTGTCCATAAAGCTGCCTCAATGTGCTGGTCTGCCTCAGAATGCGCAGGGTCCAGAGCGGTCTACCCCTCGTCGGGGAAAATGCTGACCGGCTGAATGTCAGAAAGGTCAAGTTCGCTGATTTTGTCCAGCTCCATCATGAGGCTTCCAAAGCGACTCGCGACTTCGGCCACTTCTTCCTCTGGGATGGGTATTCCCGAAAGCCGGGCGAGCTCCCTGATCCTGTCCTCGTCTGAAAGCGCTTGCTCCATCTTGGGGTGCTCCTTGTAATCGTGGGGCTGTGTGAGAGTAAGACAAAAGGATTGGATGCAATGGCAATCGTAGAGTCGTAGCATTGCATCGTCAACGCCCGGGCTGAATCCGGTGCTATACTGGGTCAAACGAACAGGTGGCAGCGAAGAGGAGGCCTGATGAAATGGGCATCTGCCATATCTGAAGAACCCGGTCTGGATGGCGCTCTGGCGGAGTGCGCAGAGTCGATTCGCGGACAACTGGGAGAGTCACCGCAGTTGGCGGTGGCCTTCGTATCTCCACATTATCAAGCTGTATACGAACAGGTTGGTCAGGGCCTCAAGGACAAACTGGGGGCTGACCATACATTTGGCTGCTCTGGCGGCGGTATTATTGGCGCAGGGATGGAGGTTGAGCAGCGACCAGCCCTGTCGGTCACCGCGGCAACGCTGCCTGGAGTAGCTGTGGAGACGTTTCATTTTAGTGGAGAAGTCCTGCCAGATCTGGATGCTGGCCCTGACAGATGGCGGGACCTTGTGGGCGTCACTGAGGGCCAGGACCCTCAGTTCGTGCTGCTGGCGGACCCGTTCTCATTTCCTGTCCAGAATCTGATTATGGGGCTGGACTTTGCATTCCCTCGTGCGGCAAAGATCGGGGGCCTTGCCAGCGGCGCTCAGCGACCCGGAGACAACGCGCTGTTTCTTGACGGAGAGGTGTACGACACCGGGGCAATCGGACTGGCCTTGCACGGAAACATAGTAGTCGACACCGTGGTGGCGCAGGGATGCCGTCCTATCGGTCAAACGATGAGAATAACCTCCAGCCGCAGGAATGTGCTGGCGGAATTGGACGGCAACCCGCCAATGTCTGTACTGCAGGACCTGTACCGTTCCCTTTCCGAAAGAGACCAGCAGCTTATGGGCCATTCCCTGTTCCTCGGCGTGGTCATGGATGAGTTGCTGGACAGTCCGTTGCAGGGGGATTTCCTGATTCGCAACGTGGTGGGTATGGACCAGCGAACAGGGAGCCTTGCCATCGGCGAGATGCTGAAAGAAGGCCAGCTTGTGCAGTTCCACCTTCGCGACGCCGAAACTTCGGCACAGGACCTGACCTTCGTGCTCGAGCGTTATGCAGCGGACAACCGGGAGAACGAAGTCCCGGGGGCCCTCCTGTTCTCATGTCTTGGACGTGGCCAGTACCTGTACGGACGGCCCAACCATGACACCGACATCTTTCGTGAAAAGCTGGGACAAGTTCCGCTTGGCGGATTCTTCTGCAACGGGGAGATTGGACCAGTGGGCGGCACCACCTTCCTGCATGGCTACACGAGCTCGTTTGGGCTCTTTCGTTCTCGCGACTAGCGATGTATATCTGATCCCACTCGCTGAAGTCCGTCCCTTCTGAACCAGCTTTTAGGGACGGACTTCATGTTATTGTTCGGCCCTCGACCTAGAGAATGAAGATCAAGATTGGCATTCCAGTGTCGATTACAGGCCAGTTTGAGCTTCAAGGCCGTCAGACCCTGGATGGCGTTCGTGCCTGGGCAGAAGACGTCAACCTGGCTGGCGGACTGAAAGTCGGGGGATGCAGAAGGCCAGTGGAGGTGGTCTGGCGGGATGACGAGAGCCGTCGGGAAAGAGTGCGGACGATCACCGAGGAACTGATAGCAAAAGATCGAGTGGACCTGTTGATAGGGCCCTACTCAGCCGTGCTCAGCAACGCCGCCACCGAGGTCGCACAATCCCTTGAGACGCTGATGTGGAACCAGGGAGGGGCGTCGCCTCTGATATACCAGCGGGAGAACCCCTGGGTTGTGGGAACTCTGACGCCGGCAGATGAATACCTGGCCGGACTGTTGCCGGCGGTGCGTGAAGTCAGCCCCAAGGCAGCAACGGTTGCCATCGCTAGCGCCTCGACGGGGGCGTTTTCCAAGGATGTGATGCGTGGGCTGACGGCATCCGCTCATCAACTTGGATTTCACGTAATGAGCACCTTGGAGTTTGAAGCCGATACCGAGGATTTCGGGCCAGTTGCGGAAGCAATGCACAGTTCGGGCGCGGATGTGGTGGTTGTGGCTGGCAGATTCCAAAACGACCTGATATTGGGGCAACTGCTCGCAGAGAGGGCCACCCGCATTGGAGCAGTGGCCGTTGTGGCGGCAGGCGTGGACTCCTTCAGGGAGCGGCTCGGCGACGATGCCGAGAACTTTATCGGTCCCAGCCAGTGGGAACCTGAGGCTGTTTCAAGCGTAGACTACGGCCCAACTGTCGTTGAAGTTCAGGATACGCTGAGACGGGCCGGACACTCGGTTGTTGACTATCCGATGGCGCAAGCCTACGCTGTCGGCGTGGTCATCCAGCGTTGCGTCGAAGAAAGCGGCAGCCTGGAAGACGCCGAGCTGCGCCGTATTGCCGGAACTCTGGATTTCATGACCTTCTACGGCAGGTTTCGCATAGACCCGAAGACGGGAAGGCCACTCGACAAACCGGCACTCCTGGTGCAATGGAGGGAGGGACGAAAGGTGATCGTCTGGCCGCCTGAGCACCGAACTGAGATGCTTGCATACCCCTGGCGGCCATAGCGGCGGATGTCGCGAGTTTCCTTCGAGGTTGTGCAATGAAACTGGATGGTCAGGTAGCTGTCATAACCGGTGCGGGACGCGGAATCGGGCGTGCCATCGCACTAGCCTATGCTCGAGAGGGCGCGAAACTGGCGCTGGCGGCTCGCAGTGAGCCGGAATTGGAGGAGACCGTCAGCGCGGTTTCCGGTCTGGGCGGAGAAGCCGTGTCGATTCGCACCGACGTTACCAGTCAGGTCGGCACCGAACGCATGGTGCGGAGGACCGTCGAGAGGTTCGGGCGTATAGATGTGCTGGTCAACAACGCTGGCATCTCCGGCCCCATCGGTCCGCTGCAGGACAACGATATAGCCGAATGGGTGGATACTATCAATGTCAACCTGACTGGAACTTTCCTGGTCTGCCGGGCCGTGGTGCCAGTGATGGTAGGTCAGGGGAGCGGCAGGATCATCAACCTTTCGGGTGCGGGAGTAGCGAACGCCTGGAGCAACATGTCGGCCTACTGCGCAAGCAAGGCAGCAGTGGTGCGGCTCACGGAGGTGCTGGCGCAGGAACTGGATGGCAAGGGAATAACCGTAAATGCCCTGGGACCTGGCTCGGTGCATACCAGCATGTGGGAGAAGATGACGGACCAGGCAGCGCAGGCAGGAGCTGAGTTCATTCGCGATCTGGGGATGCGGGTGACGTCGGGCGGGGGCGCGTCCATCGACGACTGCGCTGAACTGGCAGTGTGGCTCGCAAGCGACGAGAGCAAAGGCCTTTCGGGGAGGATAATCTCGGCCACAGCGGACGACTTCCGCGGGCTTGCACCGAAGATCGGCGAAATCATGGATGGAGACGACTACACACTGCGGGTGATGAAGCCGTCGTAGACGCCGATTCCCTTGGGTAAGAAAAAAGCCAGCGCCGACGGTCGAGAAACCGTCGGCGCTCATTTTTCGAATTTCCCGGTAACGGCCAGGTGCGAGACGGCGGATTACGCCTCGAGCTTGACGGGGTTGCGAAGGACACCAATGCCGCTGATGTCGATTTCGCAGACCGCTCCTTCTTCCATGTTCTGGGTTGTGCCAGGGGTGCCCGTGTAGATGCAGTCGCCGGCATGAAGCGTCACATACTTGGTGATGAACTCGATCATGGTCGGCACATCGAAGATTAGGTCCTTAGTGCTCTGGTCCTGTTCGACGTTGCCGTTGACCCGGGTCTGCAGCCACTGATCGGAGGGATTCGCGTCAGTCTCAATCCACGGGCCCATGGGAGAGAAGGTGTCGGCTGACTTGGCGCGCCACCAGTCCGAGTTGTTCTCGGTGCGGTCCCTGCGCTGCCAGTCACGAGCTGAGACATCGTTGCCGCAGGTGTAGCCAAGGACGTGATTCAGGGCGTCGTCCTTGGAGACGTACCGGCAGGTGTCCTTGATGACCACCACCATTTCGCCCTCAGCGTCGAAACGCTGGACTTCCTTGGGCCGGATGATGGTATCCTCGGGGCCGATAACGCTGGTAGGGGTCTTGTGGAATATCATGGGATATTCAGGGGCAGGGCGGTCGCCGATGTGACTGGTGTAATTGAGTCCCATGGCCAGAATCTTTCCGGGGACCACCGGAGCCAGCAGCTTTACATCCGAAAGCTTGTGGACGTGGTCGGTGACCGTGAAGTCTCCGAACGGGTTGCCGTCGATAGCCGTAACGTTGTCGCCATCGACAACGCCGTAATGAATGTCTCCGTGGGCCTCGTAACGGGCTATTCTCATCGATTGCTCCTTGTGCCTTTTATGCTTGATTTCTTCCAGGTAGATTTTAGCGATTGGCCTGTCTGTTGGCTACCGAGGTGAGCTGCGCCCGTGGTCTAGCTCTCGATCACTATCTTGCCGAAGAAGTCGCGATCAGCCATGGCCTGATGCGCTGCGCCCACCTCTTCCAGGGGAAAGATTCTGCCGGCGATGCCGCGCAGCGAGCCGTGATGGACGACTTTCATGAAATCGGCGAAGGTGCGATTGCTGCGGCCACCGCTTCCCATCAGGTGGAGCGGCTTGCTCTGCAACAGGGAGAGATTCAGGTTTGCGGTGGCCCCACTGGTGACGCCGGTGATGACCAGGCGTCCGCCCGCCTTCAATGAGTTGAGGTTCTCCTCCCAGACGGAGGCGCCCACGCAGTCGAACACGAGGTCCACCCCCTGTCCATCGGTGAGTTCCTGCACGCGCTGGCTGAAGCTGGCAGTCTCGTTATAGTTGATGACCTCATCGGCTCCCAGTTCCAAAGCGCGTTCGAGCTTCCACTGGCTTCCGGCGGTCGTGATGACCCTGGCACCCATCATCTTGGCGATCTGGATTCCCATGCTGCCCACACCGCTTCCGGCTGCCTGAATCAGGACGTCGTCCCACGGACGGATCTGGGCCTGGGTCACGAGGCAATGCCAGGCGGTATGTGCTGCTATCGGCAGGGCCGCCGCCTCAGTAAAGTCCATGTCGTCAGGGATTACGTGGGCATTTATGGCCGGAGCGGTAATGTACTCAGCATGGCCGCCATCCAGGTCTACTCCCAGGCGCTTCTGGTTTGGGCAGCCTTGATCCTGACCCATCTGGCAGTTGTGGCAGGAGCCGCAGGTCACCCGGTTATTCAGGATGACCCTGTCTCCCACCCTGAGGCTGGAGTTGGATGCGGGACTGACGGCAGCCACCTCACCGGCTATGTCGCAACCCAAGATACGGGGAAGCGGGCCCCGATAGGTACGCCCCTCCCGAAGGTTGAGGTCGAGGTGATTCAGGGCGCTGGCTCGGACCCGTAACATGACCTCCCCGGGGCTGACTTCGGGTTCGGGACGGTCGCCACAAATCAGCTTGTCTGTCCCGCCGTGCTCGTTAATAAATACTGCCTTCATCTGCCATCCTCCGCGAACCAGCAGGCAACGCTTTCTACATGAATAGTAAAATGTTCTGGTGTATATCAGGAGATTCCCGCCAAATGATACCCGCGCCTACCTGCGGCGTCAAAAGAGACGTTCAATGACTGTGATGCCTGAAGACCGGGTCGTGCGCCTCGTTGAAGAGTTGAAGGACTGGTATGGGAGCTTCATTTGGGAGTCGATGATCTGGGCCGAACGAGGCCATCGTCGGAGCCCTTACCGCACCCTGATATTGTTCGGCCTGAGCGCCAGAACCAGGGACCGTCTTCTGGTTGAGATGTGCCGGAGGTTTTTCCAGATGTTCCCCGATGCGAAGGCCCTGTCGGAATCGGAGAGCGTAGTTACAGAAAAAACGAAGTCCATTGTGCGTCCGACTCAGTTGCCGATTGTGGCCTCCATGGCAAGAGCCGTAGGGGATGGGGTTCCACAACAGCCTGATGAACTGTTCCGAATCCGCGGGGTTGGAGAGAAGATTGCCGAATGTGTTCTGGTATATGGTTGGGGGAAAGAAGCCCTGCCGTTGGACGCAAATTGCGTACGGGTACTTGAGCGTGTCTTTGGCTTCCACTCCGGCAGGCAATCGCCTGCCCCATTGCGCGAAGGTCTAAAATGTGTCTATCGTAAGCGTCGCCAGGAATTCGGGGTCCTGGGCATTGCGATGGTCGATGTGCATGAGATCCTCAGGTTGCACGGGCAGGTCTGCTGTGCTCGGTCGCCGGAGTGCTCTCGTTGTCCTGTAACAGGATGCGAATCCCGAAGGGAGTCCTGGAACGGGTCAAGGGCTGCGGAGGTATCACCGACGATGTGGGACGACTGGAGGGAATTGATCAATGAACCTACCGCAGTTTGACATAAGCGGGCAGAGAGTCCTGGTGGTCGGTGCCGGAAGGGGCATAGGAAAGGGAATTGCCCTCGCCTTTGCAGAAGCGGGAGCAGATGTGGCGGTCACCAGCCTCTCGCCGGCTACTGTGGGGCAGGTGGCCGAAGAAATACGCTCCCTGGGACAGAACGCACTTCCGTTGACTGGCGATGCCACCAAGGCATTGGATATGGAGCGCATCGCGGAAAGCACGATTCGGGAGTTTGGACAGGTGGACACGCTGGTAAACTGCGTGGGTGATGCCATCCGAAAACCCGTGGCTTCCCTGCCCAACGGTTCGGAGGGAATGAGCGAAGAGGAATGGCACTTCGTGGTCGACGTAAACCTGACCGAGGCATTCCAGGGTTGCCGCGCCCTTGGTCCGCATTTCCTTGCGCGAGGAAGTGGAAGCGTGATCAACATCTCCGGCTTCGCGTCTTTTAGAGGTAGGGCGGGTTCGGCAGCATATGATGCGGCCAAGGCAGGTGTGATGCGGTTCACGGAAAGCCTCGCGCAGGAATGGGCGCCTTACGGTGTCCGGGTCAACTGTGTGGCGCCGGGATATTTCCCGGACCCTGAACAGATGACCGCCGAGGCTTATCAGGCGCGTCAGGAACAGGCCAGAGCCCAGGTACCGCTTGGCAGGCTAGGAGAACTGAAGGAACCGGGCTACCTTTGCGTCTTCCTTGCTTCACCTGCGGGGGCATATATTACAGGTCAGACTTGGGCTGTGGACGGCGGAGTGAACATAATGTCGCCCTGATTGGCGACGGAGATTCTCATCATTTCCAACGGCGGAGGCGACGAGCGATGATGAACTACCAGCTTCTGGTCCCGAGACTCCTGGACCGGGCCAGCACCTACTTTCCGAAGAAGCAGATTATCACCCGCGAAGGTGACGGGGTGCACAGTTACACCTATCGCGATCTGAAGGGCCGGGTCAATCGGCTCTGCAACGCGCTGGCCAGCCTCGGCGTGGAAAAAGGGGACCGGGTTGGAACTTTTGGGTGGAATACCTACCGCCATCTGGAAGCCTATTTCGCCCCACCTACAATGGGGGCGATCACTCACACCACCAATATCCGTCTGTCTGCCGACGACCTGACGTACATCGTCAATCACGCTGGTGACAAGGTCATGCTGGTGGACCCGGACCTGGTTCCGATCCTCGAGCCCCTGGCCCCGAGGCTGGAAGCGGTGGAACATTTCGTGATCATGACTGGTGATTCCGGCTTCCAGACTTCGCTTCCCTCCGCCCACATTTACGAAGACTTGATGGAACGGGCGTCGGACAGCTTTGAAGTTCCTTCGCTCGATGAAAATGACCCGGCCGGCCTCTGCTACACGTCCGCCACTACCGGGCTGCCAAAGGGCGTTACTTATACACATCGCGCGCAGATCCTTCACGCTATGATGGAGTGCTCTGCGGATGCTGCCGGCGTCATGGAACGGGACGTGGTCATGGCGGTTGTGCCGATGTTCCACGCCAATAGCTGGGGCGTTCCATATTCAGCCACAATGACCGGGGCTACCCAGGTTCTTACCGGTGCGAGGCCCGACCCTGGCGCCATTTGTCGACTGATCAGCGAGCAAGGCGTTACCATCAGCCTCGGTGTGCCAACCATCTGGGTTGGCATGCTGGACTACCTGTCGCGGAGTGAGGAGCAATTCGACTTTTCCTGTCTCAGGGCGGTTGTCAGCGGCGGCTCCGCAGTGCCCATCAGCATGATAAAGACGTTCAAGGAGCGCCTCGGCGTAGAAATGATCCAGGCCTACGGAATGACGGAAGCCTCTCCGCTGGTGTCCTTCAACCGTCTGCCCAGCGAACTCGACGGTCTCGAAGGGGACGCACGGTTGGCCGAGCAGGGCAAACAGGGTACGCCGGTGTTCGGCGTGGACATGCGGCTTGTCGACGAGAACGGGAGAGACCTTGAATGGGACGGTGAACAGCGAGGCGAGCTTCTGTTCCGGGGGCCGTGGATTGCGGCGGAATACCTGAATGACGAACGGAGCAAAGAGGCGTTCATAGATGGGTGGTATCACAGCGGAGACATTGCTTCGGTGGACGTCTTGGGCAACATACAAATTGGTGACCGGGTCAAGGATATGGTGAAGAGTGGCGGCGAATGGATTTCATCGGTAGACCTTGAGACCGCCATCATCGCCCATCCCGGCGTGCTGGAAGCAGCGGTCATCGCGATTCCCCATCCGACGTGGCAGGAGCGCCCGCTGGCCTGCGTCGTGGCCAATGCGGATTACCGGGATACTCTGCAAAAGAGCGAGATCCTGGACTTTATTCGGCCCCGCTTTGCGTCCTGGTGGATTCCTGATGACGTGGTGTTCATCGACGAAATCCCCAAGACCTCCGTCGGGAAGTTCGACAAGAAGATTCTGCGCGACCTTTACCAGGACTATGACACTGGCCGATAGGCCGCTATCGTAGATCATGTGCGATGGAATCGGGGGTCGCCAGTCTGTCGCTCAATAACGGGGATCAAACGCCGGGTCAGGTAATGTCCTGCCCGGCGTTTTCATTGTCTTTTGTTTCGGCCAACAGGCGGTCGATTTCGTTTCGCGTCTCGCGACGCCTGCGGAAGACGAAAAAGGCGTAGGCGATGAATACCACACCGGTTACGACAAAGGCTGCGATCAGAAAGGACAGGTTTGAAGGTGGCAGGGAAGTCTGCAGAAGAGGAATCATTTCAATCACCAGTCCCGCCGGTGTCCAGTCTGGCCATCCTGGCCGCCCGAAACCGATTTAGGCGTCAGCAGTCTGGCCCCTACGTCTTGACTCGAATCTGATGCGTCCCAGTTCATCTTCCGTGCTCAGGGTGGCCATGCGCTCCAGTATCAGCCACACAGTGAAGAGGAGGAAAGTTACGAAGGAAACCATCAGGACCATGTTCATCGTGCCGCTCAGAGATCCGCTTTCGGCCAACGGCCCTACCACCTGGGGCGGGTGTATAGAGCGCCACCACTGGACGGCAAAGTAGACGATGAAGGCGTCCACGGAGCCTATAATTCCCACGACGGCTGAGAAGACCGCAGCCCTGGAACGGTCCGGGGTGAAGGCTCTCACCATCAGGTAACCCACGTAAATCAGCCACAGAACCAGTGTGAGAGTCAAGCGGGGCTCCCATGTCCACCAGACGTTCCATACCGGCTTGGCCCAGAGGATTCCCGTGATCAGCGCCAGCGATACGAATACGAACCCCACTTCGCCCGCCGCCACGGCCATATTGTCCCACCTGCCATTCCTCTTACGCAGGTACATGACGCTGCCGATGAAGACAACGATGAACGCCAGGAGAGATATGATCGCGATAGGCACGTGGATATAGAGGGCGCGCTGCACGTTTCCGAGGTTGGCGTCGGTGGGCGCCACGGCAAATATCAAATACAAGTCGACGATAAGGAGAACGGCAGCCACTATGCCCAGGACTGACCGGGGCGCCAATCGCCAACCCTGCCTTGGAGAGACGTACTCGCCGGATCTACGGGCAATCCTGTCTGCGTCTTCCAAGTCTTCTTAATCCTCTACGATAAATGAAAATAGCCAGGGACATATTACCAGAAACAGCACGTCGAAAACTCCGAGAAGCGGCAGCCATCGACCGAGGCCGATAAAGGTCTCGCCACCCACAGCGCGAGTTGAAGCCTGAACGGCGGCGAGAATGACCGGCAGGACAATGGGAAAAAACAGCACGGGGAGCATTATTTCCCTTGACCGTGTCTGTGCAGCGAGGGCAGAAAACAGGGTGCCAACCAGGGCAAACCCCAGTGTGGCCAGAAGGATAGTGGCGCCGAGGGTGAAGGAAAATGCGGAAAACCCCAGCATGACCGCGTACACGGGGAGCAACACTGCCTCAATCAGCAACATGAAAATGAAGCTGGTTGTAGCCTTGGCGAGGAAGATGGCGTCACGGCTGACAGGGGAAGCAAGGAGGCCTTCCAATGCTCCCGCCTCCTGTTCCCGAACGAACGAGCGGTTCATCGCCAGGGTGGCGGCAAAGGCAAAGGCCACCCAGAGAATGCCGGGGGCAAGGTCGGTTGCCTGAGCCGGAGTGGGGTCGAGAGCGAAACTGAAAACAACGACCAGGAGAAGTCCAAAGACGACTACTGATACGATCAGCTCACGGGAGCGGAATTCAAGCACGATGTCCTTCCAGACCATCGTGGCAACCGGTCCGAGAAACCTGCTCACAGAGTACTCCGTCCGGGAAGCAGGTTAGTCAAATCATGCTGAATTTCCGCGGCATTTCCAGTAGGGAATTCCAGATTGCCATTCCTCAGAACGGCCACCTGTTTTGACCATGATAAGCCGAGGTCGATGTCGTGAGTGGTGAAAATAACGGAGCGGCCTTCCTCGTTCCATTCCGCGACAAGGTCGCCGAGCATTAGACGCGAGTCTCGATCCAGGCCGGCTTCCGGCTCGTCCAGCAATAGAACCTGCGGTTGATGAAGGATGGCCCTGGCGATTGAGGCCCTTCGTTGCATACCGTTGGAGAGTGCCCGCACTCGGTGGTCTGCCCGGTGTTCGAGGCCGACCCGGCTCAGTGCGTCTCTTGTGCGATCATCATGGTCGTCCAGTCCGTAAAGCCTGGCGTAATAGACCAAGTTTTCGCGAGCAGTGAGGTCGTCGTACAGAAAGCTGCGATGGCCAACAACCCCAATGCGCTGTCGCACGGCAGAAGTCTGACGTTTCAGATCATGCCCGGCGATTTGAATGGACCCGGCGTCGGGTCTCACGCCGGTGGAAAGAATTTTGAGCAGGGTTGTCTTTCCAACACCGTTGGCCCCGAAAAGGGCCATCGTTGCGCCCCAAGGAAGGGACAAGTCGAGGTCCCAAAGGACAGGCCAATCCCGGTAACTCTTTTCCAGGCCTTTGACCGAAACGGCGAGCCCGTCCTCAAGCTCAGTCACGTCCGGTTCCTGCGTTGGCACCCCCTGCCGGATTTGTTATTATTATCACAATCAAATCTACAGGTGGAAATTAAATTGGCAAGCTTCGGCGCAGAAGTCCAGAACGAGGAATTGGGTGAAAGCCGCTCCCATCGAACTCGCTTCTTAATTATAGCTGCGGTTGTAGTGCTGTCGCTGGCGTTCATGATCTGGGCGGCGTTCGGGGAGAACACCAGGTATTTCCTCACGGTGAGCGAGTTCAACGACAAGCAGGCCGTCCAGGGAATAGAAGACGGACAGATGGTGAGAGTTTCCGGAATGCTGGTTGAAGGCACCTTTGACCGCCCTGATAAATCAACCATTTCGCACTTTCAGATAACGGACAAAGAAGGCGTTGCTTCTGGATCTGCCATGCTCCAGGCCAAGTACGAAGGCGTACTTCCTGATTTATTCTTCAACCCCCATTCGGAAATCATTCTAGAGGGAAGCTACAACGAGGAAGGCGTCTTCAGTGCAAGTGAAATCCTGGTCAAATGTCCTTCCAAGTACCAGGACCTGGAGGGCCAGCAGGAACAGCCCGGCTACGGGGGAACCACCTAGATCGGCTCCACATGGCTGTCGACTCAATAGGGGCGGGTATCTAACCCGCCCCTATTATTTTCCGGGATGTTGGCAGTGTATCTCTAGAACTCGAACGCTGACATCAATTCATCAGCCGAGCGCGCGCGGGCCGTGTCCCACATGTGCTCAACTCGGTGTTCGAGAGCGGGACGATCCTCGTCCTGGAACACCACTCCCACGGGGAGTCCGCCGCGCTGGATTATGTCGTATGCGGCGCCCTTGCTGCTGGCGTCATGTTCCTGGGGAACTTCCCACAGAGTGGGCTCGATGCCCTTGCGAGGGTTGCCCTTCAGTTCTTCAAAGGTGTCGTTGTAGGTGGTGCAGGGGGACTGGACATGTACGATGGAGAATCCCTCGTGTTCCATTCCCTTCTTGATCAGCTGTGAGAGAGGCCGAGGCTGTCCGGAGAATCCGGAGGCGATGAATGAAACTCCCAGAGTCAGGTACAACTCCAGGGGGTTGATCTGGCTCTCGATTTTGCCGTAGGGGGTGGAACTTGTGATGACGCCCAACTTGGTGGTGGGGGAGCTCTGTCCTTTGGTAAGACCGTAGACCCCGTTGTCCATAACAACGGCTGTGATATTGACGTTCCGGGCGGCCTGAGGGCCTATGTGCTCGCCGCCGATACTGAGGAAGTCGCCGTCTCCTGCGACCACAACCACGTTCAGTTCAGGTCGTGCCATCTTGACGCCCAGGGAGATGGGAAGAGAGCGGCCATGGATTCCATGCATTCCATAGGGCTGGTCGCCTTCCAGCAGGTGAACCAGGTTGCCGGAGCAACCAATGCCGGCCACCACGACGTTGTTCTCCATTGGCTTGCCGGTCTCCTCGAGCCGGTCAATCATGGCCAATTCCAACGCCCGGCGCACTCCGAAGTCTCCGCAGCCAGGGCACCATTTGAAATCGTATTCGGGGTTCTTCTTGCTCATACGGCTATTGCCTCCGTCGACCTGGAGTTGGTCATTTCGGAAATCCGGTCCACCAGCGTACTGGCCTTGAATGGCAAGCCGGTGTACTGGGTGATAGATTCCGCCTTTACGCCAAGGCCCCGAAGAATCTGCGAGAACTGCCCCTGATAATTCAACTCCGGGACTATGACCAGATCTTTCTGCTTCAATTCTTCGAGAAGCTTGGGAGGAAGCGGGTTCAGGAACATGGTGTAATACCAGGCTACTGGCACTCCCAAAAGCTTCAAGGTGTCGAAAGCTTCTCTTGCCGGTCCCTTGCTGCCGCCCCAAGGCAGGACAGCGACAGAGTGTTCGGTATCTTCCCGTTCGTAGTCTTCTTCTTCCAGCAAGGCGATCTTGCTGAATCGCCTCTGCGTCATTTGTATATGGCGCTCCGGCAAGTGGGTGGTGTCTCCGACGTCATCGTGTTCGCTGCCGTTTGCAACGTAGGCTCCGGGGCCGCCCGGCAAAGGCATGGGAGAGAGTTCGTGGCCTGCGTAACGCTTGTAACCGTTGTTTCCTTCGTAGACCCAGCGTTTTGCAGGCTCGATCTTGCTCAAGTCAGGCTTGGGGATATTCTGGGCACGCTCTGCCAGGGCCATCTCGGACATAAGGATCACCGGGCCCTGGTACTTTTCTGCCCATTCGATGGCTTTCACGGCACCGTAGAAGCATTCTTCAACGGTCCCAACAGCGATGACCGGTAATCGCACGTCGCCATGGGCCGGGAACATGCAGCTCATCAGGTCGGATTGCTCAGTCTTGGTGGGAAGCCCAGTGGCCGGTCCTCCGCGCTGGACGTTGACCACCACCAGGGGAATCTCTGCGACCCAGCTGAGGCCCAAACCCTCGCTCATCAGCGAGACCCCGGGTCCCGCGGTGGCGGTCATGGAACGCTTTCCCGCGTAGCCGGCGCCCAGGATGGCTGTGATCGATTCGATTTCGGAGCTTACCTGGTAGGCAAATCGGTCTTTGCCGATCAGGTTTCGTTCCATGTATAGCAGAATGGGAGTGGCAGGAGAGATGGGATAACCGACGTAGAACTCCAGTCCGCCTGCGATTGCGCCGATGGAAAGGGCTTCGTTGCCCTTAATCATCAACTGTTCGTAATCAGGCATCTTCGCTGGAGCCAGTTCGCCGAGATTGAAGCCGCTGAGGGCGATGTGCTCCCGTCCAAGCCTCAATGCCTGGATGTTGGAGCGGATAATCTCGTCGTCACCTTCGCGGCCACGACTGAATCGCTTCTCGACGAACTCTTCGAGGTATTCATGGGGCATGTTGACCAAGTGAGCAAGCGCTCCCATGATCACCATATTTGCCGCTCTGTTGTTTCCAGTGGAGCGGGCCAACTCCTCAATCGGAAGTCCAAAGGCGCGGGAGTCTCCATCCAATTCAAACTCGGTTGAGTTGAAGATAACGACTCCGTCTTCCCTGACCTCCGAAGCATGGTTGTCGTAAGCCTCTTGGTTGAACGCTACCAGCACGTCAACGTCGTCTCCCGGCGCCAGGACGGGGTCGACGGCGATGCGAGCCTGTGTCCAAGTGGGTCCGCCCAGGATCTGAGAAGGGAAAGTGGCGAAGGTCAGGGCATGATAGCCCACCTGTGTAGATGACTGCGCCAGACCTTCTGCAGAGGTTACGACACCCTGCCCGCCTTCTCCGGCGAACCGAACGACGAAATCACGCATTTGCATAGGGGTAATCCTCCCAGCTCACTGTGAGGTGCTTAAGAGATTGGGACACAGCCGCAAAGAAGAAGGATACATGAGAAAAAGAGTGAAAGCTGCCAGAGAGGGAAAAGAGGTATCCCGATTGGTATCGGGATGTTCAGCTGCGACGGTCATGACAGCTTACGGATTGCTTCCTCTGGAGGTTCTGCCGGCACCGCTTGGCGCGTTGCGCGGGTACTCACCCAACCCAATTCTGTGCGGTCGTCTAAGTCTACGAACTATACATCGGCCACCCAACCTTGTCAACGAATACCGCAACGGCGCAGGACCAGCGCCGAAACCGGCATCCGAAACTCGGGAAAGATCGCCTGTCAGCCTTCGCGCAACCGGAAAGACTTTTGGACGTCATTAATTATTGCGTAGGGATAGTATGCGCCTATCGCTCATTGGGGACGCTGCCTCGAAATAACGACGCCTGGCTCGGTTAAGGGTTGGTGAAGGCTATGGAATGCTTACCACAAGAGAGTTTATTGCCCTCCATAGCTGGGGCATTACTGCCCCATGGGGAAGAGATTTGAGAAAAGGGTTCGATATTCCTCCACCAGGGGGCCTGGTGACCCAGTGCTCATTGTTGGCCTATTTTTCCCTGTGCTAGAATCCCGAGCATGGACGATCTGAAATACTGGGTTGCGTTGAGTACCATTCCTCAACTTGGCGCCGCCCGCTTTAGTCGGTTGGAATCCTACTTTGGCAGCATGGATAACGCATGGGGAGCTGACCTGAGACTTCTTCGGGAAGCAGGCCTGGATTCGCGGACGGCGGGTGAAGTTGCGACACGGGTCAAGCACATTGACCCTGACGAAGCTATGGAACCGCTGGCCCGCTCAGGCGTATCCGCCACCAACTGGAACCGCGAAGACTATCCGCCTCGGCTCAAGGAGATTTCCGATCCCCCACCTGTGCTGTATTACAAAGGAGACATTAGGCCGGAAGACGAGTGGTCGGTCGCCATTGTGGGAACGCGCCGCCCGACAGGATATGGCCGTAAGGCGGCGGCTGCACTTAGTAGCGACCTGTCTTCTGCCGGGATCACGGTGGTAAGCGGGTTGGCGTTGGGGATCGATGGGGTCGCCCACCGAGCTGCCCTGGAATGCGGAGGGCGAACAATCGCGGTGGTGGCTGGAGGACTCGACTCCGTGTACCCGAAAGAACACGCTGACCTTTTCGGTATGATTCAAGCCAAGGGCGCAGTAGTAAGCGAACATCCACTGGGAGTTCGCCCGGACGCTCGCAACTTTCCCCGCAGAAATCGCTTGATCAGCGGTATGAGCCTCGGCACGTTGGTAGTGGAGGCCGCAGAAGGCAGCGGGACCCGATGGACCGTCTACCAGGCACTGGAACAGAATCGCGAGGTGTTCTGCGTGCCGGGAGATATATTCTCTCCCGCCAGCCGCTTCACCAACCGTATGATTCAAGAGGGGGCCAAGCTGGTTGCCGACTACACTGACATTCTGGAAGAATTGAATCTCCCCGACTCTCCCTCTCCTGCGGGAAGGTCGAGGGAAGAGGACTCGGCACTTTCGATGGAAGGTGGGGAGCCAGGTAAATCGCAGGATGCAGAGATTGTGGAACTGGATGAGGCAGAGGCGGCGCTGTTGGGTTATCTTTCCGCCGAACCGGTTCACGTCGATGATCTCTGCCGAGAATCAGGGCTTCCAATAGCATCAATTTCGAGTATGTTGACATTGCTGGAATTCAAGGGAATGGTAGAACAGGTGGGAAGCATGCACTACGTCAGGGCGTCTGTCGCGGAGGTGACTCATGGCGGCTAACGCGAAAAGCACATCCAACAAAAAGGAAAGCCCCTCCGCTGCTGAAGGCAAGGCCAAGGGAACAGCGGCAAAGAAAACCAAGGCTACGACTCGGGCAGCGAGCAAAGGGAAAAAGACCACAGCTCGCGGCTCCTCCCGTCAGGGCTCCGCAAACACGCGGGGAAAAGACCTGGTCATTGTGGAGTCTCCGGCAAAGGCAAGAACGGTGGGTCAAATCCTGGGTAGGAAGTACGTCGTAACAGCGTCGCAGGGTCACCTTCGGGACCTGCCCAAGAGCAAGATAGGCGTGAAAGTCGAAGAGGACTTTGAACCGTCTTACGTAGTGATGCAGGACAAGCGGTCCTTGTTGAAGGACCTCAAGTCTGCCGGGGATGCGGCTAGGGAAATTTACCTCGCAACTGACCCGGACAGAGAGGGCGAGGCAATATCCTGGCACCTGCAATCTGCTGCGAAATGGGACGAAAGAGCTTCCCTGCCCAAGCGGGTGGTGTTTCATGAAATTACACGCGAGGCCGTGGAGGAAGCCTTTCAGCAGCCCAGGGAAATCGACATGCAGCTGGTCAATGCCCAGCAGGCACGCCGGATTCTGGACCGTCTGGTGGGGTACGAAATAAGCCCATTGCTCTGGCGCCGTGTGCAGAGGGGACTCTCTGCCGGACGAGTCCAGTCGGTGGCTTTGCGATTGGTGGTGGACCGGGAGAGAGAGATTACGGCCTTTGTCCCCGTCGAATCCTGGACGCTTGATGCCATTCTGCGAAGACGTGAAGGCGATGATACTAGGACGGAGTTCGGGGCCCAACTTCACTCTTTGAAAGGCAAACGCGGCCGGCTCAACGTCCCAACTGAAGAAGACGCGCGAGCACTGGAGAGTGAACTCGCCGGAGCTTCTTACAAGGTCGCCGATGTGCGAAAGCGAGATGTACGCCAACGCCCGGCGCCGCCCTTCACGACTAGCACCCTGCAGCAGGACGCGGGCCGCAAGTTGCGATTCACCGCTCAGCGAACGATGGCGGTTGCCCAGCAACTGTACGAGGGCCTGGAGGTCGGCGGAGAGGGCTCAGTTGGACTGATCACGTATATGCGCACGGACTCTACCCAGGTGGCCACCTCGGCCGTGTCCGAAGTACGCGATTACATATCCGGCAGATACGGCGATTCATACAGGCCGGACAAGCCTCGTGTACATTCCCGGCGTTCCAAAGCAGCCCAGGAAGCTCACGAAGCAATTCGACCAACGTCGATTGGAAGAGACCCCAATTCCCTTCGCTCCTTCCTTTCGCGGGAACAGCTAAATCTCTACACTCTGATTTGGGAACGGATGCTGGCCAGCCAGATGTCCGATGCCATTTCGGAAGCCACCACGGTGGATATCGACGCCGTCTGTCAGGACTCGGGTAATACATACAACTTCCGCGCTTCAGGCTCTGTGCTGCGATTCCCAGGTTTCCGGACCGTTTACCTGGAAGGAAGGGACGACGCTGCGGAGGACGCGGAAAGCGGAAATGCCTTGCCGCCGCTGGATGCAGGGGACGTTCTGGATTGCTCGAAACTGGATGCCAATCAGCACTTTACGGAGCCCCCTCCGCGATACACTGAGGCGACTCTGATACGGGCAATGGAGGAAAGAGGGATAGGCCGTCCCAGCACCTACGCTCCCACCATAGGAACACTGGTCGATCGCCGATACGTGGAGCGGGAACGCAATCGGCTGACTCCAACCCCGCTGGGTATTACCGTAACCGACCTCCTCACCGAACACTTCACCAGCGTGATGGACCTGGACTTCACCGCCAAGATGGAGGAGGAGCTCGATAGCGTGGCTCAGGGTGATCTGGATTGGGTGCCCATGCTTCGGGACTTCTATGATCCCTTCCATGAGGCGGTCAGCAAGGCCAATGAAACATTCTCGCGTGCCGAGGAAACGGACGAGGTCTGCGAGAAATGCGGCGAACCCATGGCCATAAAGACGGGCCGGTTCGGGCGGTTCATGGCCTGCACCGGCTATCCCAAGTGCCGGAATACAAAGGATCTGGGCGACAACGCCAGCGGGCCCTTCGAAGAAGCGACCGACGAAGTATGCGAGAAATGCGAGCGGCCAATGGTGATCAGGACCGGGAGATACGGCCGGTTCCTGGCTTGCACCGGTTACAACGCCGAGGAAAATCCATGCGAGAACCGCAGGAATTTGCTCAAGAAGATCGGGGTTCTATGCCCGGACTGCGGCGGAGACCTTGTTGAACGCAGGGCAAGAGGCCGAGGTGGAAGGCCCTTCTGGGGATGTTCTCGATATCCGGCATGCGAGTTCATTGTTAATCGCAGGCCCGTGGAGAAGCCCTGCCCGGAGTGCGGCAAGATGATGGTACATAAGAACCGAAACGATATCGCCTGCACTGTGTGCACCTGGCAGGAGCCGGTGTCGCAGCCTACTCAGGCAGAGGAAATGGCAGTAGTTGGCGACTAGCCAGGAAGTCTATCAGGCAGACCCGAACGGGATTCCGGCCAACGTAGCGGAATTTGACGATTGCCGGGAACGGTTCCCCCTCTACCTTCGGGGTCAGAGGGGCCTTTCCGAAAACACCGAGCGGGTCTACATGAGCGACCTGCTGGCCTTCCGGGAGTATCTACTGCGGAACGGTCTTTCTCTGGCCGACATGGACCGTGACACTCTGCGTGGCTATCTGGCCTGGTTGGCCACTCCGCAACGAGATGGAGGAAAGGGGTACGAACGGGTCAGCGTGGCCCGCAAGCTTACCGTAGTGCGTATCTTTTACCTTTACCTGGTCCAGGAAGGGATGTTCCAGTCCACTCCGGTGCCCTCAGGAAGGAGTTTCCGCCTGAAGGTTTCAAAGCCCCTTCCAACGTTCCTTGGGCACCGGGAAGCCGAACGCTTGCTCGATGCCCCCGACGACACCACGCCGCTGGGCATGCGGGATAAGGCCATCCTGGAAATGCTGTACGGCTGCGGCATGCGCCTGGCGGAAATTCAAAGCCTGGACGTCGATGACATTGATTTCGGACAGAGATCGGTGCGGGTCGTCGGCAAAGGCGACAAGGAACGACAGGTGCTGTATGGCGCTCCGGCGGAAGACTCAATTCTTCGCTATATGAATGAGGGCCGACCGGTACTGGCGGAAGAAGGCGACTCTGGTAGATTTTCCGACGCCGTATTCCTCAATCGTTACGGCAAGCGCCTCTCCCGCCGCAGCATAGAAACCCTAGTGAAGCGGTATTCTGCGGCTGCAGGAACGAGGGAAGATGTACATCCACACACCCTGCGGCACACTTTCGCCACCCATATGCTGGAGGGCGGAGCGGACCTGCGGGTAATACAGGAACTCCTGGGTCATTCGAGTCCGCAGACGACCCAGATTTACACGCACATCACCAAGGCCGAAGCGCTGGAGGCCTACCTGACGCACCACCCGCGCGCCGATGAGCCAACAGCTTCGGCGACTCCCGATCCGGACGACGAGGACTGAAAGCATTATGGCCCGGTTCCTGGTTCTCAACGGACCTAACATCAACATGCTGGGCCGGCGCGATACCGGGTTTTACGGAGTAAAGACGCTGGACGAAGTCAACGATGAGATCCGCTCCGTTGCCTCTCGAATCGGCGTCGAGGTTGAGTTCTTCCAGTCCAACCATGAAGGATCCCTCGTTGACTGCATACAGGAGGCAAGGGACCGCATCGACGGCCTGATCGTCAACGGCGGAGCGCTCACCCATTATGGTTTGACGTTGAAGGACGCCCTCATCGACGCACGATTGCCCTTCATCGAGGTCCATCTCAGCAATCCGCTCGCCCGCGATGAATTCCGCAGGCATTCCGTGCTATCGGACATAGCTCGGGGCCAAATTGCGGGGTTCGGGTGGAGAAGTTATACTTCTGCGTTAGAAATACTGGCCGCACTGGTGGAGGAAGAGTCCCCATGATGCAATCACGACTTAGCACTTTTGTAGCCCAACTTCCTGAGCGGGAAGTGGATGCAGTGCTGATTTCCGGGGCGGAAAACAGGCGTTATCTGTCGGGTTTTTCGGGCTCGGCGGGCTATCTGTATATCACAAACGAGAAGGCCCACCTCGCCACAGACTTCCGTTACACGGAGCAGGCCACGGCGCAGGCAGCGCACTTCGACGTGGAGCAGGTGCGAGTGGGATGGGAGTGGCTACTCACCCAGCTCAAAGAGACCAGCGCCAAGCGAGTGGGCTTTGAGAGCCAGGCCATGACGGTGGCGACCTATAACAGCCTGATGAACGCCATCGCGGAAGACTCCGACCTCTCTGGGATCGAACTGGTCCCCATCGGGGATCTGACGGATGGTCAGCGCTGTTTCAAGGATGCCGATGAACTGGTGTTTCTGCAACGGGCCATTGATGCTTCCGACTCGGCGATGGAGAAGGTGTGCCCCACGATCACCGAAGGAATGACGGAGCGGGAGGTCGCTTGGCGCATGGAAATGGCCATGCGGGATGCGGGCGCTGACGGAATCAGTTTTGACACCATCGTGGCGGCCGGACCCAATGGTGCCATGGCCCATCATATGCCTACCGACAAGGTCATCCAGCAGGGCGAGCCAATCGTCATCGACATGGGAGCAAAAGTTGGCGGGTATTGCTCCGATATCACCAGGACGGTGGTCGTCGGAGAACCGGACGAGATGTTCCACAAGATATATGGAATCGTACTCGACGCCCAGTTAACCGCGATTGACAGGGTGCGGACCGGAATGACAGGTGAGGAAGCGGACGGCCTGGCCCGAGACGTCATCGCGGACGCCGGATACGGCGACAATTTTGGCCACAGTCTCGGCCATGGCGTGGGACTGGCGGTACATGAGATCCCTCGTGTCAGTCCGCGCTCCCAGGATCCCCTTGACATTAATTCGGTCTTCACAGTGGAACCAGGAATATACCTGTCTGGATGGGGTGGAGTCCGCATCGAGGATATAGTCATTCTGGGGCAAGAGGGCGCGACCCCCTTGAGCAAGGCATCGAAGTAAGACCCCATGGGTAGGGATTCCGGCCTGCGCTGACTTTTCGATGCGTCTGGCCGGAAACAACAGACAGATCTGGCGGGCGGATTGAATGAGCATAAACTTCAGTGATCTCAATCGCGGCTTGGTTATTGAATTGGATGGCCAGCCGTGGATGGTAATGGACTATGAGCGCCACAAGATGCAGCAGAGGGCGCCGGTTACCCGAATCAAGATGAAGAATTTGCTCAGTGGAGCGGTGGTCGAGAGGACATTCCAGCGCTACGATACGGGCTTCACCATCGCTGACATAGACAATCGTCCGACCCAGTACCTGTACACCGATGGCGAATTCTACTACTTCCTGGACCAGGAAACGTTCGATCAATATGAGTTGACCACAGAAATCCTCGGCGAGTCTCTCGGTTACCTGAAGGAGAACGCAGTGGTGGAAGTGGTCTTCTACAAGGGTTCGGCGATCAATGTCAACCTTCCCACCCACGTTGAACTCCAGGTGACTGAAACGCCGCCGTCCTTCCGGGGGGACACCGCACAGGGCGGTAACAAACCTGCCACGCTGGAGACCGGCCTTCGCATCAACGTGCCGATGTTCATCACCCCAGGAACCGTGGTCCGCGTTGACACTCGTTCTGGCGCCTATACCGAGCGCGTGAGCTAACGGCGTGCCAACCTTCACGGTCAGCCAGGTTACTGCGGAAATAAAGGAGTTACTGGAAGGCAACCCTTTTCTGGCTGACTTGTGGATCGAAGGTGAGATTTCCAATCTAAGCATTGCATCCTCCGGCCATGCCTACTTCAACCTGAAGGACCAACAATCAGTGCTTCAGGCTGTCATGTTCCGAAACCGGCGTGGAATCGAGCTGCTGGCCAACGGCGTGTCCGTGGCAGTCCACTGTCGGGTGACTTTCTACGAGCCCCGCGGCACACTGAATGTTTCCGTCGACGTGGTCGCTCCTCAGGGCCTGGGCGAATTGGCCCTGGAGCTGGAACGGTTGAAGGAAAGGTTGTCTGCCGAGGGGCTTTTTGATGCCGCACGCAAGCGTCCGTTGCCCGCATTTCCGAAGGTTGTGGGCGTAGTCACCTCTCCGACCGGTGCGGTGTACCAGGACATTCAGAACGTCCTCAGTCGACGCTATCCGCTGGCCACGCTGGTGCTCTCTCCCGCCATGGTGCAGGGACAGCAGGCAAAGGAAAGCATTGCCCAAGCCCTGGGTCGTTTGGATGAGGAAGGCGAATGCGACGTGATCATAGTGGCCCGTGGAGGAGGCTCGCTGGAAGACCTGTGGGCCTTCAATGAAGAGGTGGTAGCGAGGGCAATATTTGCCTGCCGCACTCCTGTGGTCAGTGCCGTTGGTCACGAAACGGATGAGACGCTCTCCGACTACGTAGCCGACGTTCGCGCTCCTACGCCCTCCGCGGCGGCCGAACTGATAGCTCCTGACGTACGGGACCTGAAAGCAACGGTAATTCACCTTGCGGCCATGATGGGCCGGAGGATAGGGGCGCACCTGGAAATGGAGCGTTCGGCTGTTGAGCGCACCAGGCGTCAAATGGAAATAGCCCTGCCAGATGTTGGCACCCTGAGACGTCGCATTGACGATCAGTCCCGAATCGCGTCAGCCGCCGTGGATTCCTTGGCGAGACAGCGGCGACTGCAGGTGGATGGTCTCTATCAGCGTTTGCGGGGCCTGGACCCGCAGGGCACATTGTCCCGTGGGTTCGCCATAGTGGAACACGTCGATACGGCTACGGCGCTCACTTCCATACAACAGGCACACCCCGGCGATGCATTGAGCATCACCGTTGCCGATGGAACGTTCCCCGCAATGGCGGGATCTGAGGCGGATGCTACTCCCCTGAAGCCGATTGAACCCCGAAAGAAGGTGCAAAAGAAGAAGCCTGCGCCTGCCTCCGCCGCCCTCCTATAGGGGATCAGGAAGACCAACCGCATCTGTGGCGCCGGGTTTAGCTCAGGAATCGAAGGATATTGCTAAAAGTGTGTTATGACCTCTGAAGACTCTCAACCTCTCAGCTTTGAAGACGCGTTCCGGCAGTTATCGGAGATCGCCGAAGGGATGGAGAAGGGCGGTCTGACATTGGCCGAGGCCACTTCGCGATTCGAACATGGGATGAAGCTGGTCCAGCACTGCAACCACCTGCTCGACACTGCGGAACTGGAAATCACTCAGCTCAGAGAGAGCTACCTGAGGCAGGACGCCGGTGCTGGATTTGCAGGTGAGGCTGACCCGGGATTCGGTTCCGATGAATATGATGAAGAACTATTCGAAGAGGACGAAGACACACTGCCCTTTTGAGCCGTCGCTGACATGACGCCAAGCTCAATCAGAATAGATCTCCACGTCCACACGCGCCACTCCCATGACTCAGCTGCGCCAGTGTCTTCGGTCTTGCAACGATGTCAGGATTCCGGCTTGGGGATGGTCGCGATAACCGATCACGACAATATCCGTGGAGCCTTGGAGGCGCGAGAAAGGGGCGGATTTCCTGTAATCGTAGGGGAGGAAATCAAATCGCTCAAAGGCGATGTCATTGGTCTCTTCCTGGAAAAAGAGATACCGCCTCGCTTGACACCCCTGGAAACGGTGAAGCGGGTCAAAGACCAGGGAGGTCTGGTGGGAATTCCCCATCCCTTTGACCGAATCAGACCGACCGCCATGGGTGAGCGGACCCTGATAGAGATCCTGCCATGGGTGGATTTCCTGGAGGGGTATAACGCCCATACGGTGCTGGCCCGAGACAACAGGAAGGGGATAGATTTTGCGGCCCTTCACTCTGTACCCGCCGTTTCCTGCAGCGATTCTCACTCCGCCCTTGAGTTGGGGCGTACCTACACGGAAGTGCCGGCAAACCACCTGGACGGAACGCCTGCTGGCCTGATGCAGGCCATTCGCAACGGCCATTGCGTGGGTCGGCTGCCATCGCCCTGGCTGCTAATGACCCCGGCCTTTGCCAAATTCAGAAAGCTGTTGGGCTGTTAATGCTGCGAATCGGCTGGTTCTCGACGGGCAGAGGAGAGGGATCAAGGGGCTTGCTGCGCTTTGTGCATGAGAGGTTGTGCGATGTCAATGCCCGCATAGAGTTCGTGTTTAGCAACCGCGCTCGAGGAGAAGCGGAGGGCTCGGACGAGTTCTTCAGATTGACTGAGGAACTGGGACTGACACTGATTGCTCACTCTTCCTCCGAATTCAGGCGCCGGACGGGGACCCGCGTGGCTGACAATCGCGCCGCGTTCGACGCCGAGGTAATGGAACACCTCAGCGTGTACCGGCCCGATGTCTGCGTATTGGCAGGGTACATGCTTATCGCCAGCGGAGACCTTTGCCGCAACTACCCCCTTCTCAATCTGCATCCCGCGCTTCCCGATGGACCCATCGGCACCTGGCAGGAAGTGGTGTGGCAACTTATCGAACAAAGAGCCACTCGCACCGGCGCCATGATGCACCTGGCAACAGAGGAAGTGGACCGGGGACCTGTCGTTTCTTACGTAACGGTGCCGCTGGACACCCCGGAGCTGGCGCATCTTTGGAATGGTCTGGGCAACGCTCATGTGGCTTCGGTAAAGGAAGCCCATAGAGAGGATTTCGAATTGTTCCGCCTGATTCGGTCAGCCCAGTATCGCAGGGAACCGTATTTGTTGCTGGAAACGTTGCGCGCAATCAGCAAAGGTGACGTGGTAATGGGAGGGAGTCAGGGAGTCGTGTTGCAGGCTAGAGGAAATGACCCCGAGGGATTCGGGGGAGTTTGTCTGACCAGGGCAGTAGAGGAAGCGATGTTGAGGGACGGAGGCGCCTAGGCCGATTTTCGCAGAGGCTCCGTGGCCAGCGGCACCACGTTTCCCTTGGGGTCCAGCAGGGACGGCGGCGACAGCCCTTCGATGCTGTCTCTGTCGACAATGCACCGCATAACACTGGTGAGAGAGGGCAGGTCGTACATAACGTCAAGGAGCGTGTCTTCTATTACGTACCTCAGGCAGCGTGCGCCGGTGGAATGCTCAAGCGCCCTGTCAGCCGCAGCCTCAAGGGCCTCATGGGTGAACTCCAGTTGCACGCCATCCATCCTGAACAATTCCTGGTATTGCTTCACGATGGCATTTTTCGGCTCTGTCAGCACCCGCACCAAGTCTTCTCGGTCAAGGGATTCGAGCATCACAGTAATTGGGAGCCGTCCCACCATCTCGGGAATAAATCCGTATTCCAGCAAATCGTCAGGGGTAACATTGTTGACGGCGCCACCAGGAACCGCAGAATCGCTGCGGCTCCCGGCCAAGAAGCCCAGACGGGCGGACCCGGAGTTGGCGCGGGTTTCGACCATGCGCTCTATGCCGTCGAAAGCGCCGCCGCAAATGAAGAGGATGTTCCGGGTGTCAATCTGAAGGAAATCCTGGTGAGGATGCTTGCGCCCACCCTGAGGGGGAACATTAGCAATACAGCCCTCAATGATCTTCAGAAGTTCCTGCTGAACGCCTTCCCCTGACACGTCTCTTGTGATGGACCGGTTGACACCCTCCTTGCGGGCGATTTTGTCCATCTCGTCAATGTAGATGATGCCGCGTTCTGCCTTGGCGATGTCCCAATCAGCTGCCTGAATAAGGCGAAGGAGGATGTTTTCGACGTCCTCTCCTACGTACCCCGACTCCGTAAGGGAGGTGGCATCGCAAACGGCGAAGGGAACGTCCAGAGTGCGAGCCAGAGTCTCGGCCAGCAGTGTCTTGCCACAGCCGGTTGGGCCGATCAGCAAAATGTTGGCTTTCTGTATCTCGATACCCGAGGCGCTTGCAGTGCGGATCCGCTTGAAATGGTTGTAAACCGCAACGCTCAGGATTTTTTTTGCTCTTTCCTGAGCGACCACGTAGGAATCGAGGTTGGCGTAGATTTCGCGAGGGGCCAATTGGAGGAAGTACTGTGGCTCGTGGACCTCTTCATTGGTCTCTTCCGCGACTACTTGGGCCAGGACCCTGATGCAGTCATAGCAGACCGCTGCGTGTCCTCGACTGGAGAGCATGATTTCCGACCGGGAGGTAGCCTTGTCGCAGAAAGAACATTGGGACAACCGCGAGCTTCCATGGCCGATAGACAATTCTCAAACCCCCAACCGGCGACATCTCGGCTATGTCGCCGCTTCCCTTCCCTTGAAACCTAGTTGCTTTCCTCGGCTTCCTTACTCTCTTCGCCTTTGGTTGCCCCGAGGATTTCATCGATCAAACCGTACTCCGTTGCCTGCTCCGCTGTCAGGTAGTAGTCACGGTCGGTGTCGGTGGCGATTTTGTCATAGGGCTGCCCGGTATTTTCTGCAAGCATTGACCGCAACTTATCCTGCAGACGTATGATTTCACGCGCAGCGATTTCGATGTCCGATGCCTGGCCCTGCGCGCCACCCAGTGGCTGGTGCATGTGGATGGTTGAATTTGGAAGGGCGTAGCGTTTTCCCTTGGCCCCGCCGGACAGCAGAATTGTGGCCATACTGGCAGCCATCCCCAGGCAAATGGTTGAAACGTCGGGATTGATCAACTGCATCGTGTCGTAAATGGCCAGACCCGCGCTGACTACGCCGCCCGGACTGGTGATATACAAATTGATGTCCCGGTCGGGATCCTCGCGTTCCAGGAAAAGCAACTGGGCAATGATGACGTTAGCCACCTGATCATTGATGGGAGTGTTAAGGAAGACAATCCTCTCCTTCAGCAAAAGAGAGTAAATATCGAAGGCCCGTTCACCCCTGGGACTGGTCTCGATCACCATTGGGATTATGCTCTGAGGTACGAAAAGTCCGTTGTTCGGGGGTGTTTCAGGCATTTGGTAAGTCTCCTTTCAAAGTTCCCGTGTGTTGCGCAATTCCCAGGGACTATGCTCCCGCGCTGTCCCCTTTGTTCGCGCCAAGAATTTCGTCAATCCACCCGTATTCGAGAGCTTCATCAGCAGTCAGGTAGAAGTCTCTGCTGGAGTCCTGGGCTACCTTCTCGTATGGCTGGCCAGTGTTTTCTGACAGTATTTGGTTCAGAGTGTGCTCAAGACGCAGTATTTCTCTGGCGGCAATTTCGATGTCAGAAGCCTGCCCCTGAGCGCCGCCCATTGCCTGGTGAGTGTGAATAGTGGCATTGGGAAGAGCGTATCGTTTTCCCTTTGCTCCTCCTGCTAGGAGGAAGGAGGCCATGCTGGCAGCCATTCCCAGACAGATTGTGGATACGTCCGGCGTGATTAGCTGCATCGTGTCGTAGAGAGCCAGTCCAGACCTGATTACGCCCCCGGGGCTGGTGATGTAAAGATTGATATCTCTGTCCGGATCTTCTCGTTCCAGGAACAGCAACTGGGCAATAATGGTATTGGCTACCCTGTCATTGATAGGAGTATTGAGGAAAACAATTCTTTCCCTCAGCAACAGGGAGTAAATGTCAAAGGCTCTCTCGCCCCTTGGACTAGTCTCAATCACCGTGGGAATGATTGCCTGGGGTACAAAGAGACCACTGCTGGAAGGATTGCTAAGCATCTTCAGGCTCCCCCGGCTCGGTCTCTGTGGCGTCGTCCGGCGAACCGTCGTCGGTCGCAGACTCAGGGACTTCTGCGGTGGCAGTTTGTTCTGACTCGCCCGGTTCCTCTGCTGGTTCGGCGCTTACGATTTCTACAAGGCGGGCCATTACCTTGCGGTTCAGCAGAGATGAACGTATGGATTCTCGAGAATCTTCCGTGCTCAGCATTCTGCGCAGGCTTTCTGCTGTCTCTTCGGAGGAGTTCTCCATGAGACGGTCGATCTCGGCGTCCACTTCGCTGCTTTCGACTTCCAGGTTCTCCTGCTCAGCCAACTTGCGGAGCACAAGGAAGCTTGTGAGCCGGTCTTCTGCCTGCGGGCGAATCTGTTCCTGCCATTCCTGCTCCGTCTGACCGGTGAGACGGAGGTAGGTGTCCATATCCAGGCGCTGGTTCCGAAGAGTCCTTTCGTGGTCTTCCCGAATAGACTCCATCTCACGCTGGTAAATCAGTTCTGAAGCCTGGATGGTGGCGACCTTCTTGACTTCCTCAAGGCTGTTCCGCTCCAGTTCGCGCTGAGCGGTAACTTCGGCATCTTCCACCAGACGCTCACGTACGTGCTGAGAAAGGGCTTCCATGCTTTCGAATCCCTCTCTCACTCCCTTGGCGAACTCGTCGTCAAGTTCGGGTAACTGCTTTTCCTTTAGCGACACGACTTCCACTTTGAAATGGCATTCCGTGGCAAAGGAGTCCTCGGGCACAGATTCTTCCGGTAGCGGCAAGGTGAATTCTTTCTCTTGCCCCTCGGTCATGCCCTCCATGTAAACAGAGAAGCCTGGCACAGGGAAGTTGTTATCCACCTGCGGGATAAAATCGACTCCCTGCTCGTCAATTACGTCCTCACCACCGACAGTGCCCCGGACATTCATGGTAACCAGGTCCCCGAATGCCACGGGCCTATCCACTGGTTCCCACGGTGCGCTTTCGAACTGAAGGCTTTCCAGGACTTTGGTTACGTCTTCATCCCCGACTTCCACTTCCGGGGCCTCAAGGCGAATAGATCTGAATTCGCCCAAATCTACCGTGGGTTCCAGGGGGACCACCGCCTTGAACGTAACGGGTTCCAGGTCCAGCACTTCAAGCTGCGGCTCGGTGAAAGCGCTGATCTCCTGTTCTCTGAGCACCTTGTCCAAGGATTCGGGAATCATGAACTCAAGTGCTTCCTGCACCAAGGTGGCACGCCCAAGATGACTCTCGACTACAGATCTGGGCGCCTTGCCCGGTCTGAATCCCGGAATCCTGACGCGACCTGCCAGCCTTCTGTAGGAGCGAGTCAGGAATGGCTCTTCGTCTTCGGCGTCCATGAGGACGCTAAGAGTGACTTCGGTTGAATTGTCCGACTCCCGAGTAACGTTCACCAGCTACCTTCTATACGTCCTGTATGTCCTGCGAATTTCCGTATTCGCCGCGACTGGATAGTCGCGGGCAAACAAGTTGCCCATGCATTTTCACGGACTGGAAAATTATAGCACAGACGCGATGAGGGCAAAAGCCGGACACCGAAGGTTGCTGGAAAGACAAAGGAATCGTCCAGCGAGGCGCGCGGCCTGGATGCCGCTTTTTCTGAATTACAAAATTTGTCTAAAAACTTTCTTATATTTTGGTTGACTTTCGCAGAGAGGATTGGTAAGTTCATTATGTTCTATGTCGAGAGGGCCGAAGAAGGACTCCCGACTTCCAGATGTCGAGGCAGCGCCGCCGGGCGGGCGGAGGATTGGTGGGGACGTGGTATTGGCTACGCGCATCGAGGCAATCGCGGCAAGGGAAGGCATGACGCCGGCAGACGATCATGGCGAGATGCTGAACCCTGCGTTCGGGAATTCGGATAACCAAGAATCAGGTTACCACCTCCCGGTCATGTCTGCCGAGGTGAGCCAAAACCTGGTAGTTGCGGAAAACGGCGTTTTTCTTGACGGAACACTGGGTGAAGGCGGTCACTCCCTGGCCATCCTTCAGGCTGATCCGGAACCGCGACTAGTTGCAGGGATTGATCTGGACGGGCGTTCGGTTGCAGCGGCGGCTGCGAGACTGTCCTCATTCGGGCCCCGGTTCCTGGCTCTGCGAGGCAACTACGCCGACATGGTGTCGCTGTTGGCGGAGCAGGGTGTGAGTGCGGTAGATGGTGCGGTGCTGGATCTCGGGTTCTCTTCGAGACAGGTCGATCAACCTGGGTACGGGCTTTCGTTCCGGAGCAATGAGCCGTTGGACATGCGGTATGACGCCGAGCAATCTCTGGATGCAGCGACGGTAGTCAACAGCAGTTCCGAGGCGGAATTGGCTACGATATTCCGAACTTTCGGTGAGGAACCAAGAGCGCAGGCGATTGCCAGGGCCATCGTCAGGGAGCGAGCCAACACTAGCCTGGCCACCACAGGGGACCTCGCGTCTCTTGTCGAAAAGCTGACGGGCCGCAGGCATGGCCGAAGAATTCATCCGGCGACGCGCGTTTTTCAGGCGCTCCGCATTGCGGTAAACAGGGAACTGGAAAACCTGCAGGCGGGACTGGAAGCCGCAGTCGAATTGCTGTTGTCAGGTGGGCGATTGGCGGTAGTCAGCTACCACAGTTTGGAGGACAGGATAGTCAAGAATTTTCTTTCCTTGAGCTCAGCAAGTTGTGTGTGCCCTCCCGGTCTTCCCGCATGCGTCTGTGGGCACACCCCGACGTTATCGCTGATCAACAGGCGGGTGATCCGGCCAACACTCGAAGAAGTTTCTTCAAACCCCCGCAGCCGAAGCGCCCGGCTGAGGGTGGCCAGAAAGATTTGATCCCGGCAAAAATTGCAGGACCTCCGATAAAGGATAGGGTGGTGACAGGATGAGAGATACGTTCTATACGGCAGTTGATATAGGTACGTCGAAAGTAACTGCTCTGCTTTCGCGCGTGGGTACAGAGGGAGATTTGAAAATCTTCGGAATCGGCGTTGTTCCCTCCGAAGGCATTCAGAAAGGCAGAGTCGAGAACATTGAAGAGGTCAAGGCCTCGGTAAACGCCGCCCTTACGGAAGCCCAGCGATATGTCGGGGACCAGTCGGTGTCCAGCGGCGCCTACGTCAGCGTCAGTGGCTCGCACATTTCGAGCATCAACCGTACGGAAATACTGGACAACCAGGAAAGTCCTGATGACATTACCGCCAGGCGGATAGACGGCCTGCTTCGGGGATCCTTTCCGAACATCCAGCATGGGCAACAGGTCCTGCATGTCATCCCTATGGGCTATACGGTCGACGGGTTGTCGGGAGTGCGAAATCCCATGGGCCTCGCCGGGAAACTGGTCGAAGTTGAGGCGCATGTCGTTATCGGGGACGCGGTAGTCCTGCAGAACACCATCAACTCTGTGGAATCAAAAGACATTTCGGTCAGAAGCCTCGTACTGCAAGGTCTGGCCTCAGCCGAGGCAACCCTCACCGGCGACGAGCGAGAAATGGGCGTTGTGTTGCTGGACATCGGTGCAGGCACTTCTGACCTGGTCGTCTATCGGCAGGGAGCCCCTTGGTTCTCTACGGTGTTGCCTTTGGGCGGCTATGCGTTAACCCGCGACCTGGCTGCAGCTCTTCGGGTTCCCTTAAACGTTGCCGAAGAATACAAAATCAAGTACGGCAGCGTGGATCTGGAAAGCGTCTCGGCCAGCGAAGAGGTGGAACTGCCCCAAGTCCAGGGGCAGCGCCGACGGACCGTCCCGCTCACGGCCATGGCAGAGCCGCTGCATGACCGCATGGCGGAGATCATGAAGCTGGCCATCGCGGAAATGCGAAACGCTGGTATGAACGACTGGCCAATCGGCGGTCTGGTCATAACTGGAGGGGGAGCCGAGATGACAGGTCTGCCCTCCTTGGCGGCAAGGATTGTGGGTGAACCAGTGCGGGTGGGGTACCCGTACGGCATCTATGGATTGCCCGACCTTCTGCGCAAGCCCAAGTACTCGGCGGCCGTAGGCCTCCTGCTGTGGGGCATCAAGCATCAAGACAGCGCACAGAGGCTCAACGCAGAACCGAAGCAGACCAAGACCAGGCGTTGGGTGCCGAGGTTCCGTCCCATAGGGCGAAAGAACAAAAAGGTGGAAACGGGTTAACCCATAGCCGCAAGCGGGCGGGGTGCAGTGGTTGCAGAACCCACGAAGATGGGAAGCCCTACTTACCACAGAGTTATCTTCGAAAGCCACGGCAGATCTCACACTAGACCGGATTGGACCGGACAGCAAATACATCAATTGGTGCGGAGGAAGCGAAATGACATCGGCGGCATGGGAACCCTTGGGAGATCCGGAAAATACCTTTGACATGGTCCAGGAAGTCAACGCAGGAGCCCCCACGATCAAGGTCGTCGGAGTGGGCGGCGGCGGATCCAACGCGGTCAGCCGAATGTACAAAGAAAAGCTCCCGGTGGTGGAGTATTACAGCATCAATACCGACGCTCAGCACCTTTTCCGCCTTGACGTGCCCAATCGCATGGCCATCGGCGCCAACCTGACCCGCGGTCTTGGCTCCGGGGCAAACCCCGACCTGGGCCGCCAGGCTGCTGAAGAAAGCCGGCAGGAGATCGCGCAGGCGATGCAGGGCGCAGACCTCGTGTTCGTGGCAGTGGGCATGGGTGGCGGCACCGGCACCGGCGCCTCTCCGATAGTGGCTGAAATCGCCAAGGAATCGGGCGCACTGACGGTAGGTGTTGTTAGCAGGCCATTCTCCTTCGAGTCCGCCACCCGCAAGAAGAACGCGGAGGAAGGCATAGTAAAGTTGAAGGATCACGTTGACACCCTGATCGTGATCCCCAACGACAGGCTGCTGCACCTGGTCGACGGCGGCGAGCAGAACTACACCTGGGAAGACGCGCTCAAGATGGCTGACTCGGTGTTGCAGCAGGGCATTCAGGCCATTGCCGAGGTCATCACGGTCCCCGGCGAGATCAATGTGGACTTCGCCGACGTGCGGACCATCCTGAGCAACGCTGGCCCGGCCTGGCTGGCCATCGGCAAGGGCAAGGGTGAGAATCGGGCGGTCGAGGCGGCCCGCATGGCCACCAAGAGCCCGCTGCTGGACATAACGATGGATGGGGCGAAGCGGATCTTGTTCGTCATCACCGGCGGCGCCAGCCTAACCCTGCAGGAAGTGCAGGACGCCGCGCAGGTCATTCAGGATATGTCCGATCCCGAGTCCAACATCATCTTTGGAACCTGCCGCGACCCGCGCCTGGAAGATGAGATCAAAATTACCATGGTCGCAGCTGCGTTCCCGGTGATGGCCGAGACCCGGCAGATGCGGGAACAGGAACTGGAACGGCTGCTGTCGGACGTCTCTCCTCTCTCTGAGGATGAACTGGATGTTCCCAGCTTCCTGCGCCGCAATTCCAACCGACCCTATGGCAATTTCCGCTAGGCGACTTCAAGGGCGGGCCAGGTATCTGGCCCGCCGCCCGGAAATCGGGTAATCTACACGGAGTAATATTCTCGGCAGCCTGACGCACTTATCCAACATATTCCCGCAACAATTGGGCGCCGTGAATCTTCGTTGGGCCGTTCCTCTGATGAGGGCGGCCCTTTTTGTGTGTTAGATAATCGGAAAGTACTTTCGGATTTGACTTGCCCAGAACTCTAAATTAGAATGCCACCACAATTTGAGGAATCCCACAACAAATGGTACCGCCAATGGATATCGGCACAAAATAGTGTACATAATCTTTCCCCCGGTTAGGAAGGCAGATAGAGAACGTAAGTTATGCGTTGTCCATACTGCTCCGATGCAAACTCGAAGGTTACGGACTCCCGGGTCAACGATGCCGGTATTCGGCGTCGCCGTGAGTGCCTGAATTGTGAACGTCGCTTCACCACACATGAGAGGGTGCAGTCAGTTCCTCTGATGGTTTCCAAGCGAGACGGACGCAGAGAAGAATTCAGGCGAGAGAAAATGATCGCCGGGCTCCGTCTGGCATGCGCCAAACGCCCCGTAACTGCCCGGACGATAGAAAAATTGGTGGATGAGATCGAGGCTGAATTTCAGCAGAACGGTAGTGGGGAAGTGCAATCGGATGTTCTTGGCACGGCGATTATGGACCGCCTGAGGGACCTTGATCGCGTGGCCTACATCCGATACGCCAGTGTGCACCGTAATTTCGAAGAAATAGAAAGTTTCGAGAAAGCAGTACGCGACCTGCGCGACGGCACCCAGCAGTTGCCGCTCCTTGATATGCCTCCAACTCCACGCCCTGCGACCAGGGGTCGCCGCCGGTCTACTCCGGCGGTAGTGCCTGCCTTCAATGGCAGGGAGAGCGTGGAGGTAGAGGATGTAGATAATCTTTCAGGGCCAATTGAAGAAGAAAGAGTAAGTGAGGCTGTAGGGACGAAGGGAGGCGAAAAGGAGTAGGCCCCCATGGATAGCAGCCTGGAAATTTTGCCGCTAACGAGACTGCTTACCCTGAACACTGAAATAAACGAGTTGCGGTCCTCCCTGTTGGGCCAGTCGCTCACGGGGCGTATTGCAGATCTACAGGACAACATCGACGTCCGCCGCCGGGCTAGCTTAGCCACATGCTGGCTGACTGGCGAGTTTGAATTGGATGATGAAGGCTGGGAAGACGAAGACATCCTTCCCGGTTAACACCTCTCTCAAACCGACCCAAGCGGTTTCTATTACTATTGACACGACATAATCGTGTCGCTAGAATCAGCTACAACCTGCTGTATGCCGCAGACACTGTGCGCTATATGTAGTATAGGCGTCGAGTCTTAGTGTCGGCTCCAATTTTGCTGACACTTGCTGGGTTACAGTGGGGTAGCCATTGGTATTTAATGGAAGACGGGGCAGGGAGCTGATTTCCACGCTCCACATCCCCGCTCTCGTGTTTGTGAGGGGCTATGACTGTCACCAACCACCCTGCCGAAAAAGTGTCTCCCAGCAACCCTAACCCTGAGAGTCGACGTCTCATCGCGGCTGCCCTCGGGTCCGCTGGCATTGCCGGGAGGTTCAACGACCGCGACGGAGAGTTGAGTGCCAACGCGGAAGTGGTGCTGCAGAGGCGCTACCTCTCAAAGGACCGCGAAGGAAACATTCTGGAAGATGCAGACGGCATGTTCCGGCGCGTAGCCCGCAACCTATCGCAGGCCGACAACTTGTATGGCGCCAGCGAGGAAGAGCGGCAAGCCACGGAAGACCGCTTCTACCTGGCCATGCGTCGGCTTGAGCTTTTGCCGAACTCACCGACCCTGATGAACGCCGGTCGGGAACTGCAACAGCTGTCCGCCTGCTTTGTGCTGCCGGTCGATGACTCCCTGGACGGCATTTTCAACAAGGTCAAGCAGACCGCCTTGATACACAAGAGCGGAGGCGGTACCGGGTTTGCTTTCAGCCGACTCCGCCCTGAAGGTGATGTAGTTGGCTCTACCGGCGGAGTGGCCAGTGGCCCTGTCAGTTTCATTCGCGCTTTCGACACCGCCACAGATGTGGTAAAGCAGGGTGGGACACGACGCGGCGCCAACATGGGGATCCTCGACGTTACCCATCCGGATATCCTGAAATTCATCAAGTCCAAGGAAGACGGCCAGACCCTGGTCAACTTCAATATTTCTGTCGGCGTAAACGCGGACTTTATGGAGAAGGTCAAGAGGGGTGAGTTCTACGATCTAGTTAATCCCCGTACCGGCAGGACAACCGGACAATTAAATGCCAGGGATGTGTTTGATCTCCTGGCGGAAATGGCGTGGAAGACTGGCGATCCAGGCCTTGTATTCCTTGACGTCATTAACAGGGATAACCCTAACCCGCAACTGGGAGTGATTGAAAGCACCAACCCCTGTGGAGAGCAGCCGCTACTTCCCCACGAGTCCTGCAATCTGGCATCCATTAACCTTGCCAGGATGGCGCGATTTGAGGAAGGCGACGCAGACATCGATTGGGGGCGGCTCGACGAGACGATTGGGATTGCTGTTCATCTGCTGGATAATGTCATCGATATGAACCAATATCCCATCCCGGAAATCGAGGAAATGAGCAAGAAGACCCGGCGAATCGGGCTGGGAGTCATGGGGTTCGCAGACCTTCTTATCCAATTGGCAGTGCCCTATGATTCCGAGGAAGCTTTGGAAATTGCAGGCCAGGTTATGGGTTTTATTCAGCGGAGAACACACCAGGCCTCCACAGAACTGGCCCACGTTCGTGGCCCGTTTCCTGCCTGGGAAGGGAGCATTTACAACAGTGCGGAAGGGGGAACGGAGCCACGCCTGATGCGTAATTCGGCTCCCACCACTATCGCTCCCACCGGCACTATCAGCATCATTGCGGGAGCTTCCAGTGGCATTGAGCCACTTTTTGCACTGGGCTATGTGCGGAACGTCATGGACAACACCCGTCTGGTTGAGGGGAATCCGTTCTTCGAGGCAGTCGCCCGAAATGAGGGGTTTTACTCTGAGGACCTGATCGAGGACATTGCACGAACGGGGACCCTGGAAGGCCTCGACGTACCGGATTGGGTCAAGGAGGTTTTCCGTACGTCTCACGACATCTCACCCCAGTGGCACGTGAGAATGCAGGGCGCAGCCCAGGACTACACCGACAATGCGGTCTCGAAGACCATCAACTTCCCGCACACTGCCACAGTGCAGGACGTTTCCGATGCGTACATGCTGGCCTACGAGCTTGGCTGCAAGGGAATAACCGTTTATCGCGACGGCAGCAAAGATGGACAGGTACTAAGCACTGGCGATTCTGGCCAAGCGGCCGAAGACGAAGCCTCCGAGGACGCGGTCAGGGCAACCCCACGAGAGCGCCCTCAGTCGATCGAAGGTGTGACCGAAAGAGTGCGCACCGGCCATGGAAACATGTACGTGACCATAAACTTCGACGAGAACCGCAGGCCCTTCGAGGTGTTCGGCAATTTGGGGAAGGCCGGCGGTTGCGACTCGGCTCAGCTCGAAGCTATTTCTAGGCTGGTGTCGCTGGCTCTCCGTTCTGGGATAGACCCATCGGCCGTCCTAGAGCAACTCAGGGGTATTACCTGCTGTCCGGCGTGGGACGAAGGTACGTTGGTACGTTCGGGGCCAGACGCGGTGGCCCTGGCGCTTGAACGCCACACCGACGGTATCCATGGCGAAGGTGGCGCTGGCCAAGCGGTCCAGATGGCTTTTGCCCCTGAAGTCGTCCACGGCGGATACGGCAACGGTAATGGTAATGGCCACGAGAACGGGTTGCTCCAGGGCAATGGCAATGGCAGTGTTCAATTGTCCGGCCGCAGATGCCCCGACTGCAATACTCCAGTCATATATCAGGAGGGTTGCCTGATGTGTATTTCCTGCGGCTGGAACAAGTGCGAATAGTTTACTTTCCGAAGCGAGAGTAACCCTGATCTTAAATTTCGTTGGAGGGCGTGAGGGTCAATAGCAAGCGCAGACCCAGAACGCCCTCTACGTTTTCTTTCGGGGTTGCGGTCAACCGGTGCTATAATCCGCATAAATGCAGAGGCGCAACAATATGGAAGGCGGTCGTAAACCCGGTATAGCAATTACCATGGGAGACCCGTGCGGGATTGGCCCGGAAGTGGTGGCCAAGGCCCTTGCCGACCCACGGGTCTACGAAACTTGTCGGCCAGTCGTGGTTGGCAGTAGTTACGCAATGGAACAGGCGGTTGCACTGATCGGTGTTCCGCTACGGGTCGTAAGGTCCGACGATGGCGCTGATGCTGGCATGGACAGTTCGCTGATCGACGTAGTGGATATCGGTAATCTCAATCCCGAAGATATCACTGTCGGCGAAATCAATCCCACTTGCGGCAGGGCAGCCATGGAGTGGGTAACGCGCGCTGGTGAGCTCGCCATGGCCGGTGCGGTGGACGGACTGGCGACCGCTCCCCTGAACAAAGAGGCAGCCAGCCTTGCCGGATACAAGTCCATTGGGCACATGGAACTCCTGCAGGAACTCTCAGGATCGCGTACGGTTGCCACGATGTTGATGGCTCGCAACATGAGGGTTGTCCACCTGACCACTCACCGTTCACTGCGAGTAGCTTGCGACTACGTGAAGAAGGATCGGATCCTGGACTACCTCCGACTGACACACGAGTCATTCGTGAAATTTGGGTTTCAGGAGCCGCGCATCGCCGCGGCAGCGCTGAACCCACACGGCAGCGATGGCGGACTGTTGGGTAATGAAGAAGCGGAGGAGATTTCCCCTGCGGTTGAGGATGCTCGCAACGAGGGGATAAACGCCTTCGGTCCCATTCCCGCGGACATAGTTTTCCACCACCACGCCGAGAGTCGCTACGACGTTGTGCTGGCGATGTATCACGACCAGGGACATATTCCGGTGAAGGTCTACGGATTCGAGGAAAGCATAACTGCGAACCTTGGCCTGCCCTTCGTCCGCACGTCCGTGGACCATGGCACCGCATTCGACATCGCTGGGAAAGGAGTGGCAACCCATACGAGTATGCTGGAATCGATTCGCCTGGCGGTCGCTCTCGTGAAGGGGGATGGCTTGGCTGATTTCTGACCGTTGGCCATCAATGTTTCGCCCCATCTACTTCCAAGTGTGAAGATGTGGCAATTTGCTGGCTGCCTTTTGACAAGAGACTAAACTGGCCCCGATGCTATAATGCTGCGGGATGGAAAACGCATGAAGCTATCGTTTATCGGCGGCGGAAAAATGGCCGAATCCATCGTGCATGGAGTTCTGGCCGGGAATCTTGCAAACCCCGGAGATATCTCTGTTGGCGAGCCGGTGGCAGAGCGCCGCTCGTTCCTGAAGGGCGAGTTCGGGATTTCGCCGGTTGCCGACAACATCGAGGCCGCAATCGGATCGGATCTGGTGGTCCTTGCGGTGAAACCTCAGGACCTGGGCCCAGTGTTGGCCCAACTGAAGGGCAACCTGGGTGAATCGCAGGCCACGTTGTCAATTGTCGCTGGCGCAAGGATGTCGACGCTGTCTGATGGACTGGGTCACGGCTCCGTGGTCAGGGTGATGCCCAACACGCCCGCGCAGGTCGGCAGCGGAATGACGCTCTGGACCTGTTCATCCGGGGTCACCGAATCTCAGCGAGATATGACCAGGGCGGTTCTCTCCAGCGTTGGTGAAGAGATTTACGTCTCGGATGAAAAATACATGGACATGGCTACGGCTCTGAGCGCCAGCGGCCCGGCCTACGTGTTCCTTTTCATAGAGGCGTTGATTGATGCCGGAGTTTATATCGGTATGCCCCGTGACATGGCCCGTACATTGGCTCTACAGACAGTGTTTGGAAGCACGAAGCTGGTGATGGAGACCGGAAGGCATCCGGCCGAATTGAAGGATATGGTGGTTTCTCCGGGAGGCACCACCGCTGAGGCATTGCGGGTACTTGAGCAGGAGGCGGTTCCGGCCGCAATTGTCTCCGCTGTGGACGCGGCATTCAAGAAATCTGTCCATCTGGGGCAGGGTTAGCCGTCTAGGGCTGATGGGACCGTTTTGGAACTGCTCGCTCGGCTAATCAACTATGTCATCATTCTGTTTACTGCGGCCATCGTCGTCAGGGCGGTAATCTCTTTTCTGCCATATTTCACCAGACCCCCCTATCACCCTCTGGTCGTTTCCATAGACAGAATAGTTACCCAGATAACCGAACCGGTTCTCGCTCCGGTAAGGCGAATGCTCCCGAGCTTCGGCGGTCTCGATTTCAGCCCCATGGTGGTAATCATTGTCCTTATGATCATCAGGGAAGTACTGTCCAACATCAATTGAAGACGGGGCTTGGTTGACCTTTAGGGGGTCAGGACATAAACTGGCCCGGAACGCCTTTCTCTGGTAAATGGAATGCAACAGCAAGAGCTACTCAAGGGAAACACGGATACGTTGCTGCTGGCCCTGCTGCAAGATGAGCCTATGTATGGCTATCAGATAGTGAAGGAAGTCAACCAGCGCAGCGACGGGTACTTCGCCTTCAAGGAAGGAACGCTCTACCCCGCCCTTCACCGCCTTGAGCGCGCCGGTCTGATCGAAGGGCTCTGGGAACACACGCCCAACAGCGTACGGCGACGCTACTACCTGATTACTGCTAAAGGAAGGCAAGCCCTGCACGACAGACTGCGAGAGTGGCAGCGGTTCAGTCGTGCCATGGATGCCATCATGTTGGCAGGAGCCCAATAGCCGGTCTAAGGAAGTTGTTGTAATGCCGGGTCCGATCAACAACTACCTCAATTCGTTAGCCCGACGGCTCCATCTGGACCCGCACGATGAGCGGGAAATTCTGGAGGAGTTGCAGGCGCACATCGAGGATAAAGCCGCCGAGCTGGAAGCAGGCGGACTCGATCGTGATACTGCCATGGCTTGTGCCGTTGAGGAAATGGGCGCTCCCCGGGCGTTGGCCAGCAGAATGTACGCCGTTCATAGCACCGGCGTTTGGCGCGACGTCATCCTGGCGATGTTCCCGCATTTCTTGCTGGCCGCCCTCTTCGCACTACACCTCTGGAGCCACTATTTCCTGGTTACCGTGGTGCTGGTTGGCATCGCCTTCGTAACATGGCGAAACTGGCGAGCCGGAAGGCCCAGCAAGTGGTCCTATTCCTGGATGGGTTACACCCTCGCGGCCCCTGCCATATCCTGGCTGTTGTCATTGATCGCCCTAGGCTATGGAGGCTGGACGCTGGTCACCACGGGCAGGCTTCCCTTCAACACCGTTCTGTTCTTTCTCTTGGTGGGATATGTTCCCTTTTCAATGTGGATCGTTTACAACGTGGTGTCGAAGATCGCGAAAAGGGACTGGCTGCTGGTCTCGTTGACGGCGCTGCCGTTCCCCTTCCTCACTTCCTGGGTGCTGTTCCTGAATTGGTCCGGGGGCTTGTGGAGCGACCATGGCGAACGGATACAGCAGACGGACACTGCTCGTGCCTTCATATTTCTGGCCCTGGCCGTTACCACGGCTGTATTTCTGAAGGTAGGACCGCGGCTGCTCCGCATAGGCCTGCTGGCCCTTACCACTTCAATTCTGATCATCATCACAGCGCTTTCGTTGCCGGTCGATTTGGGATTTGTCGCGGTGGGACTGATGATTCTTGCTTCGGTGGCGTTCCTGCTTTCGCCAGCGGTGCTGGAAGCACAGGCCAATCGGCGAGACCGATTGAGTGTCGCCAGCCAGGGAGATGAAAACTCCAGCTGGTATTCGGACACCAGTTAGCGGCGTTCGCCGCTCACGCGCTTGGTTTCCCGCCCAACCAGACAGGACGATGATGTCACTCGCCTCAGGCTGACGTTGCTGTCCGACGCACGCGTTGCGCAAATCACTCCCGGTCAGCCGAAGCTACTGATGCTGGCCGGCCTCCCGGGATCTGGCAAGAGCACCTTCGCTGATAGGGTCAACACTCAGCATCCGTTCCTGACCGTAGAGTCCGATCGTTTGCGCAAAGTGCTGGTGCCTCAACCAGAATATTCCCCTGCGGAGCACTACAGGGTATTTCGGGCTTGCCACAGGTTGATCGATGAGTTCCTGGCCGAGGGATATCCAGTCCTGTTCGACGCGACAAATATCAGCGAGCGAAATCGGAAACCGGTTTACGCCATAGCGGACAGGCGGAAGGTCCCTCTCGCGGTGGTTGTGCTATCAGCGCCCTCTGAGGTGATACGCAGAAGGCTGATGGAGCGAAAGGCAGGTCGAGATCCAGACTCCTGGTCCGACGCCGATTGGGGAATATATCTGCGCATGGCGCCTTCATGGCAAAACGTCAGGAGGCCGCATATTCAGGTGGATACATCCACCGAAATCAACGAAGCTCTTAGCCAGGTCCTCGAATGGACAAAAGAATAGCAGTGTCTCTGGTTCTTTGTTCGCTTGGGATGGACAACCTGCGCTGATTCGCAACTCTCTTGTAAATCCGGCAGCTGTAGAAGAGGAAGGCTAAATGAAAATCAACGTAGAAAAAATAGACATTACTTCCGTCGCCACCCCCGCTCTGATAGTCAATCTGTTCAGCGGCGTCGAGAGCCCAGGAGGGGCAACGGGCGCTGTTGATCAGGCGCTCGACGGAGCAATCTCACAATTGATCGATGACGGAGAAATAAAGGGGAAACAGGGTGAACTAACCCTGATTCACACGATGGGGAAAATTGGACCTTCACGGGTAGTCGTTGCAGGGTTGGGGAAGCAGGATGACTTTGACTCGGATGTCGCCCGAAGAGTGTCATCCGAGGCTATCCGGTTCCTTCGCCGTCGAGGCATAACCGAGGGAGTTACCATTGCCCACGGCGCTGGAGCAGGGGGCCTGTCGTCAGAGGAAGCAGGACGCGCCATCGCGGAGGGTACCCTGCTGGGTCTTTACCGTTTCGACCGCTATCACACGAACGGCAATGGCGCTGATGGTGAAGTAACCGCGCTGACTATTGCAGAAAAGGACGAGGACAGAACGCAGGGCACTCGGGACGGCGTCGCAATGGGCAAGGCAATGGCAGAAGCGTCCCTGATCGCTCGAGATATGGTAAACGAGCCAGCAAATTCCATGACCCCCACAGCCATGTCGGAGGTTGCGCGACGCGTCGCGGATGAGCAAGGCCTTGGATTCGAAGTCCTTGACAATGAAGATATGCAGGCCAGAGGTATGGGCGCCTTTATCGGCGTGGCCCAGGGATCTGATGAACCAGCAAAGTTGATCATTCTCACCTATCGTGGGGATCCCGATAACCCCGACAACAACCTTGGACTTATCGGCAAAGGCATAACCTTCGATACCGGGGGCATTTCGCTGAAGCCTGCTGCAAACATGGAAGCCATGAAGGGAGATATGGCTGGAGGGGCATCCGTCATCGCGGCCATGCAAATCATTGGCACACTCAAACCTCGGATCAATGTCACGGGAATGGTGGCAGCCACCGAGAACATGCCCGGCGGATCGGCCCAGCGCCCGGGCGACGTGGTTCGTGCAATGAACGGCAAGACCATCGAGGTCATCAACACCGACGCCGAAGGCCGCCTGGTTCTGGCCGATGCCCTCTGCCTCGCTCGTGAACGCGGCATCACGCGACTGGTGGATGTCGCTACGCTGACCGGCGCTATGGTCACTACCCTTGGCAAGGCCTGTACCGGGGTTATGGGCAATGACGACACACTGATAGGGGACGTCATTGACGCAGGCAGACAGACCGGCGAGAAGTTCTGGCAGTTGCCGATGTTCGACGAATATAAAGAACTCATCCGCAGCGATGTTGCCGACATGAAGAACAGCGGCGGAAGACAGGCAGGCTCCATCACCGCTGCGCTCCTGCTCCAGGAGTTCGTTGACGGCGCGGCCTGGGCACACCTGGACATTGCGGGCACCTCCACTTCAGAGAAGGCTTCCGGCTACCTGGTCAAGGGCGCTACTGGCGCTCCGGCCCGCACCCTGGCTCAGCTCGCTGTCAACCTGGCCAACGTCTCACCCAGGGCAAACGCGTAATGATGTCCGCTGTCCATTTTGATGACAGTTCTCCCTTGCCAAGCCTTGTGGCCCTTCTCTAGCATGAAATCCATGTCTACTATTGAAAGCAATTCAACGCGGCGGCTGCGCAGGTGTCTCCCTCTTCGACTCAACGCAGGCCCTCCCTGTTCGCGCCGATTACCGGAAATTACCGGTAACTACCGGAATAAACAAAAAAATCAGCACCTCCAACCGGCAGCGTCGACCCATAGATCCGGCCTGCTCAACTGTGAGATTGAGACGCGATTGCCCTGACGACTTACCCTGAAGTCGCACATCTTGGGACGAACATTGGTGTATAATTCGCAAAATCCAAACCGCGGGACTGCCGGGATTTGCTCCGGCGGGGAGATTTCAATGGCAACGATAGAGGGCTTGGGACATGTCGGCATCTACGCCGAGGACATCATGAAGCAGCGCGATTTCTACACCCGGGTGATGGGACTGCAAATCGCCGACGAAGACCTTGATGGCCGCGGGATGTCCTTCCTCAGTTCCGATCCGGAAAGGGAGCATCACGAGTTCGTCCTTATGAAGGGTCGAGTGTCTTCTGGAGATGCAAAGGTCATCCAGCAGATTTCCTTCATCGTGCCCGGCCTGGACGATCTCAAGGAATTCCACCAGCGGATCAAGGCGGAGGGTGTGGAAATAGACCGAATCGTCAGCCATGGCAACGCTTTCGGAATGTATTTCTTTGACCCTGAGGGCAATCGCATAGAGCTTTACTGCAAGACCGGTTTCGACGTACCTCAACCCCACGGCGACCCTATCGACCTAGAAGCCTCCAACGAGGAATTGATCGGGATAGCCCGAGCTGCGATACCGGCAAGCTAAATCGCCCTTCGATTTTGACGCACAACGCGCATTTGAACCCGGGCAGCCGCGCGACTGCCCGGGTTCGTTACATTAGCCCTTAACGGTCCTTCAAGCCTCTTTCAAAAACGGCATTTGCCCCACCTCGCTTCCAGCCACAGTTTGTCCTGATTCTTGAGGGCGGCGAAGAAAGCAAGACCAGATGATTTCCCTGGACGCAGTTCGATTCGATGATCTGCCGCGTGCCTACCACATTTTCAAGTGGCGGGTGCTGCTCACCTTCGCAGTCTTCTACCTGTTTGCATACCTCGGTCGATTCAGCCTTTATCCCCTGGCCCCGCTGGTCAAGGAAGGACTGGGCATCGGCAATGTCGAAATTGCGATCATCTGGGCAATGTTGTTCTGGGGGTTCGCACTGGGCGATGTATGCCATGGTCGACTGGCGGAGGCCTTTGGCCTTCGCTTGTGGGTGATGCTGGGAGCCGTGCTGACTGCGGTTTTCAACTGGGCCACAAGTTTTGCCACCTCACCCCTGACTATGGCAATCCCTCTGGGGATGGCCGGTTTTGTGAACGCTGCCTGCTGGGCTCCAGCCATGAGCATGATTTCCCAGTGGTGGCCGCGGAGTCGCCGTGGCGTTGCCCTGGGAATAGTTGGAACGGCGGCCGGCGGCGCGATGCTGTTAATGTGGGCGCTTGCCGGCTGGGTTGGCTCCGAGTGGGGTTGGCGTGCCGCTTTTCGGTACCTGCCCTTGATATTCGCGGGACTGGGCATAGCGTATTACGTGCTCGTTCGCGACAGACCCTCGGATATTGGGATGCCCGAGTACGTCGAAGAAGACGCGGTATCTGCCGCGCCGGAGTCCATTGACCCTGCCCGGCTGCAGGGGCTGGGACCGTACAAGGTGCTGTTAAGCGACTCCCGGTTCCTGCTGGCATGCCATGTGAAAGGTCTGGAGAACGTCGTACGTTACGGCCTGACAACGTGGGTGGCGATCTATTATTCCGAAGCCGGAGGGCTGTCCATTGAGTCCACGGTACTGGTGACGGTTCTCCTGCCGGTTGGTTACCTGATCGCTCCTCCTCTTTCCGGTTTCATATCAGATCGCTTCCTGAGAAGCCAGCGCAGGCCACTCGTTATGACTTCCTGCCTGGCCAGTGCGGGAATTATCGCCGCGATTGCTATGGTGCCGCCTTCCAACGAGTTGCTGGGAGCGGCTCTCCTGCTGACCGGTGGAGTGGCAATGGGGATGTCACCCATGTCCACGGTTTCTGTTGACATGGGTGGCAGAAGAATGGCAGGAACGGCGTCCGGAATACTGGATGCCCACGGATACCTATACGCGGGAGCTCAGGCCCTCGTGTTCGGTGTGGTGCTTGACGTTACAGGCAGCCCTTGGCCCATAGTATTCTTGGCGATGGCTGCCACGCGGGTTGTCTCGTTCTTCATGATCCGGGTGGTACGGGTCTAGACACAACGGTTGTTCAGCTCGTGGCCTTTCCTTGGGCGGAACACTGGCAACAGAGGTGGTGTTCTTTTGATTCGGATAATCCGAAAGGGCGCGTCCTGGCTCTTTCAGGCGTTGGTTGTCGTAGGTGCATTGCTGACGTTATTCATTGCTCTTACCCCACAGGGCCGTACCGGATTTCATACCGCACTCTTTGTTTCCCAGGTGCTGGAGCTGCCGATCAAGCCACAGACCTGGTTCACTGACGAACCGTTGCGTCACGAAGCCCACTACCCATCATCAGACGGCACCACTGTGGCCGACATTTATCGACCCGCCGACGAAAAGCCTCATGCGGCAGTGGTGCTGTTTCTGGGGGCAAATGCAGCGGGCCGGGACGATCCGGACGTCATCAATCTGGGCAATGCTCTCGCAAGGGCCGGGTACGTAGCCATGTTTCACTGGTCACCGACCATGGCGCTGCAGGCCAACATCGAACCGGCCGAAACGGGCAACCTCGTGTGGGCCTTTCAATACCTGACGGAGCGTGAATACGTGGACCCGGACCGTGCGGGGCTGGGTGGCTTCTGTGTCGGCGCATCTTTCGCGTTGGTGGCTTCCGCCGATCCGCGCATTCGCGATAACGTGTATTTTGTGAATGCCTTCGGACCCTATTTCGATGCCAGGGAGCTGTTGCTCCAGGCGGCCTCCCGGTCGGTGGTCTACGACGGAGAGCGCACTCCGTGGGAACCTGATTCCTTGACTATGCGAGTGTTGGCCAACGAGTTGATCGAAACCGTAGACGAACCATCCGATGTTGATGCATTGACCCGCCGGTACATGCACAATCAGGCTCTTTCAGATGAGGAAGTTAATTCGCTTTCGCCGCAGGCACGCACGGTTGCCGCTTTGTTGGACGGCACAACGCCGGAACAAGCGGAGGTTCTGTATGGAGACTTACCAGAAGACTTCCGCCGGGATCTCACTGGAATCTCACCCTCGGCTCATGTGGATGACATAGAAGCCCGGTTGCTGGTGCTCCACGACCGGCACGATCGCCTGGTGCCGGCGGCCGAGTCTCGGCGCCTCCTGGCAGCCACCGAAGACCGGGGGGACGTCAGGTACACGGAAGTTCTGTCATTCGAACACGTTCGGCCCAGCGGCGGTGGTATCGGTGCGTTGCTGGGAGAGGCGTTCCGTCTGTACCGGCACATGTACGACATAATCCGCATAGCGCACTGAGAATCTCCTCGGGACTACCTCCTTGCCCCAATTGACTTTTCCTGGTGTATCGTTAGAATTGTCTTCAGCAATTAATTGCAACTGCGGTTGGAAGCGCTTTGCATCACGAACAAGCCTTGGAAAAACTGCGTCTTCAGGGCCATCGGGTCACCCCTCAACGGCTGCTCGTGCTGTCTGTGATGGCCGAAGGCCGACAGCATATGGGCGTGGACGAGGTGTTCCGCCGGGCCAGGGAAGCCTACCAGTTCATGGACATAGCCACGGTGTACCGCACCCTGCGCCTGTTCAAAGACGCTGGCGTGGTAACTGAGGTGGAGATAGGGGATCGCCTGCACTACGAGCTGACCTTGCCTGATGACCTGCATCATCACATGGTCTGCCGTGTATGCAGCGGGGCCTTCAATCTCAGCCCGCATTATCTGTCGGAGTTTCGCGATACGCTGGAGCAGGAATTTGGTTTTCGTCCGGATCTCGAGCACTTCTCGATTACTGGTGTGTGTGCAGGATGCCAGGCTGCCGATTCGCAGGACAATCACAATCCCGGGATTGATACTCCCGACAACAAGAGATGATTCAGTTGTTTTCCAGGAAAGCTCTACGATTCTCAACTCTTTGGCTGACACTTTCCATCATCACCACAATAGCCTTGGCAACGGGGTGCGGCAACGAGGAAACCGGCGATCAAAAGTTAAGGGTGGTTACCACGGTTTCACCAATTACAAGCATAGTCGAAAACATAGGTGGCGACCGAATCCAACTGGAGGGAGTAGTCCCGGAAGGAGTCAACTCCCACATATTCGAGCCGCAGCCCTCATTGGCGAAACTCTTGGCAGATGCGGACCTGATCATCGCCAATGGCCTGTTTCTGGAGGAGCCGACCCTGCAGTTGGCCGAAGCAAACAAAAAGGAAGACACTCCGGTCCTGCTGTTAGGCGACCGGTCAATCACTCCGGAACAATGGCGGTTCGATTTCAGTTTTCCTGAGTCTGAAGGCCATCCGAATCCGCACCTTTGGCCAGACCCTACCCTGGGGCTAAAATATGCCGAGCTGACGCAAGCAGAGTTGGCGTCCCTTGATCCGGATAATGCTCAGTACTACAGGGAGAACCTGGAGGCTTTCCGGCAGCAGGTGAACGCCATGGATGCGGCGATTCGGGAGGCGGTCGGCACTATACCGCCCGAAAATCGGCGCTTGGTAACCTATCACGATTCGTGGGCGTATTTCGCCCTGACCTACGGAATGGAAGTCATCGGCGCCGTACAGCCGTCCGACTTCGCCGAGCCATCGGCTCGTGAGGTGGCTGAGATCATTGATCAGATCAAGGAGCTCGGCCTTCCAGCCGTCTTCGGTTCCGAAGAATTCCCGAGTGACGTCCTGGAAACCATCGCCCGCGAGGGGAATACCCGGTATATTGATGAACTGGCCGACGATGACCTGCCCGGGGCACCGGGAGATCCTGACCACTCATATCTCGGATTGATGCTCAGGAACATGCAAGTCATGATTCCCGCGCTCGGGGGCAGCGCAGACGCCTTCGACGATATCGACGTCAGCCAGGTGTTCGAAGGGGAAAGCGGAGCGGTTTATCCACAATAGTGCTGCGACGATTCGGTGGACCCTGATTTGAAAAGCGAGCCGACCACGGAGGAGATGTAGCGATGTACTTACATCCCAGGCTGCTTGCACTTGCTGTTGATGTGAGGTGGCGCATCATCATCTCTGCCGTGGTGGGTATGTTGGCCGCAGCGGCAGGAGTGGCACGACTGGCCGTAGCGGCAATCATCATCGTCGACGTGGTGCGCGGCAACGCTACGTTCGAATCCCTCACATGGCCCCTGGTCATAATGGCGGTCCTGATCGTGGCCCGCGCTTACCTGCAATACCTGCAGGAGGTCATGAGCCACCATACTGCCAGCCTGGTTAAGGTCAAGCTCCGGGAGCGCCTTTATGAGCATTCCCTGGCGTTGGGCCCAGGCCACTTCGACTCCTCACGCACTGGCGATGCCCTGATGTCGCTGGCAGAGGGGGTCGAACGTTTGGAAGCCTTCTTCGGGCGCTACTTGCCACAGATGATTGTCGCGGCATTGGCGCCAGTGGCCATTTTCATTTTCATGGCTCTTATTGACTTCAGGACCGGGCTGATCTTTCTCGCATTCGCACTCCTTACCCTGATCATTCCGAACCTGTTTCATCGCTGGAACCGCGAGCGCAGCATGGCCCGTCGCGACGCTTACGGCGCGCTCGGGGCCGATTTCCTCGACGCGGTGCAAGGACTCACGACGCTCAAAGCGTTTGGGCAGAGCGGAGTGCGTGGAGAACTTCTGGCTGACCGAGCCCGAAATCTCTTCCGTACCACCATGGGTGTGCTGGCTGCCAACGCCGCCACTGGGGCCCTGACCATCCTTGGCATAACCGGCGGGGCGGCAGTGGCCCTGGGTTGGGGCGCGGTCCGGGTTGCGGATGGGGAACTGGAACTGCGCGCCCTCATGATCGTGCTGATGCTGGGAGTCGAGGTCTTTCGCCCTCTCCGGGAACTGGTGCAGTTGTACCACGACGGGGTGATGGCGATGTCCTCGGCGGAAGGCATCTTCGCCATTATGGACTCCCCCGTATCGGTGCGAGATCCGGAAAACTCCCGGGATGCCGAACAGGGTGCTGACCCCAAGCCTGAAGTTGCCTTTGAGAATGTAAGTCATGCCTATAGTGAGGGGCGCCGCCCAGCGTTGCATGACCTTACCTTTACCCTCGGGGAAGGCGAGACCCTAGGGCTGGTCGGGCCCAGCGGCGCCGGCAAGTCAACCGTCGTGTGGCTGATGCTTCGATTCTTCGATCCTCAGGATGGGGTAATTCGCATCGGTGGCAAGAATCTGCGAGATATTCCACTGGAGAAACTGAGGCAGCAGATCTCTGTGGTAACACAGGACACCTATCTGTTTCACGGGACCGTGGCCGAGAACCTGCGCTTCGGTAACCCCGGCGCCACCCAGGAGGAGCTGGAAGCCGCGGCACAAGCTGCCAACGCTCACGAATTTATCCGGAACCTGCCCCGGGGATACGATACCGTTGTGGGGGAGCGCGCGGTTCGCTTGTCCGGTGGACAGAAGCAACGAATTGCCATCGCCCGGGCCCTGCTGAAGGATGCCCCAATCCTGATTCTGGACGAAGCCTTGTCCAGCGTCGATGCCGAAAACGAGGCAGTTATTCAGGAAGCTCTGGATCGCCTCATGCAGGGTCGCACTACCCTGATAATTGCGCACAGATTGTCCAGTGTGGTCAATGCGGACCGGATTCTGGTCATCGACGAAGGCAGGCTGGTTGAATCCGGTAGCCACAGCCAACTTGTTGCCACGGGTGGTCTGTATGCAAATCTGATGGCTCAGCAGCAGGAACGGCTGGACTTTGCCCCTTCGCCCTCCGCTGAAACTCATCAGCATGGTTCCGCGATCCCGCAACCGGACTTCGGCGCATTTGTGCCTCGACCAGCCAGCGAAGCGCACGGTCATCATCACCACGAGGCTCCCAATGCCCATAGTGGCCACGAAGAAGGGGCGCACAGCCGTGAACGCCACCACTCTGGCCATGGCCATCACCGGACGCACGAAGATGATCACGCCGGTCATGTCTCCCCGCAGGCACAACGTCGTGATGGTGAAGACGGGCATGACCACCACCGCACCGTCAGCCATACGCAGGGCGACCACGTCCCGGAACCGGATGCAACGGCTTTTATGCCTCAGCCAGGTCATGACGGGCATGGTCATCACCATCAGGCCGCGCCGGCGAGACGTCACGACCACGATGATCATCTCCACGCGGGCGAGCCTGCCAAGCTGGGAATCGTTACTGTTTGGGTCCGCCTCCTGGGGTTGGTAAAACCCTGGGGCACCGAGCTCTTTTTTACCTTCCTGCTCGGCGTGGCGCACCACGGGACCGCCATCGGCGTCGGCGTCGTGAGCGCATTGCTTGTTGGACAGGTGATTACCGGCGGTGACCTGACCCTGTTGCTGATCTTGCTGGCAGTACTGACTCCCCTCGCGGCATTCTTCATCTGGACGGAGTCGTGGGTCGCCCATGATCTGGCCTATCGATTGTTGGCAGAGATGCGAGTGGACGTATACCGAAAGCTCGATCCCCTGGCTCCCGCTTATATGACGCGACGTCGGTCTGGGGACCTGGTCAGCGTGGTAGGCGGGGATGTGGAAACAGTGGAGTTCTTCTTCGCCCACACCATCACGCCGGCATTCACTGCCGTGGTGGTTCCCGGGGTCGTGGTAGCGGTGCTGGCTTTCATAGCCTGGCCAATGGCCCTGGCAGTTGCACCGTTCCTGGTGGCGGTCGCACTGAGTCCATTCTTCGCCCAGCGTCGCTCCGAGCAGTTGGGAGAGGAATTGCGCCAGCAGCTGGGTGACGTTCATGCGCACATGGTCGACAGCATCCAGGGCATGCGGGAAATCTCCGCCTTCGGGCAAGGCAGAGCCAGAACCGCTGAAATGGTCGATAACAGCTGGCGATTTGCTCACTTCCAACTAAGGTTCCTGAAAGAGCGTTCCTTCCAGATCGGGTTCATAGAAGCCATGACGGCTTTGGGTGGCCTGATCGTGCTGACTGTCGGAGTTTGGCTGCTCACCAATGGCAATATCACGAGGCCGGAGTTGATCTTGGCCGTGGTCCTTTCTGTGGCCGCCTTTGCCCCGGTGTCGGACATCGCCCGAACCATGAAACAACTGATGGAGACCCTGGCGGCTTCCCGACGGTTGTTCGCCATTCACGATGAGCCAGTTCCGGTTACCGATGGCCCCGGCGTACAGAGCCATCAAGACCGGCGCAACGGAGCCGCCCCGTCCGTGGTTTTTGACCATGTGGAATTCGATTACGGTCCCGGGGAGTCACAGGCCCTCGCCGGGGTCAGCTTTGCCGTAGAGCCAGGAAATACAGTTGCCCTCGTTGGCCGCTCAGGGGCAGGAAAGACTACCTGTGCCAGCCTGGCCATGCGTTTCTGGGACCCGGCAGTAGGGTCAGTGCAACTGGACGGCCACGACATTAGGGAATTCAAACTGGATGAATTGCGTCGACAGATCGCCTTGGTGTCGCAAGACACCTACCTGTTCAACGCCAGCATCCGCGAAAACATTATGCTGGGGCGTCCAGACGCTACCGATGCGGAACTGGAGGCGGCCGCCAGACAAGCCAACTGCCACGACTTCATCAGCGCCTTTCCCGAAGGCTACGATACCGTCGTCGGCGAACGGGGGATGCAGCTTTCAGGGGGACAGCGCCAGCGAATTGCCATCGCCCGCGCCCTGCTTAAGAACTCGCCCGTGCTCATACTCGATGAGGCGACGTCCCATCTCGACGCCGTGAGCGAAAGCCAGCTGCGGCAAGCCCTCGAAAATCTGATGGAGGGCCGGACCACTCTAGTTATAGCTCATCGCCTGTCCACCATCCGCAATGCCGACCGTATTGTGGTCTTGGACAAGGGGGAAGCCTTGGAGCAGGGGAACCACCACGAACTTCTGGATCAGCAGGGTCTATACGCCCAACTGGTTTCGACGCAATTGGTGAGCGCCGGGAACGGCCACAACGCAGAGGCCGAAGGCGAGGGTCACCATGGTCACACGCCGGAGATTCCTGCAGAATGGACTGCAGGTCATGGCAGCCACCATCACCATCATTAAAGTAAGAATCCCGATAATCAGCCATTCCCGATTGATTGGGTACGCCGATCCTGCTCTGCGGAAATCTATATAAAGGTTCAGACCTAGTCGATGCTACACCCTCTTCCTCACGAATCTCGTTCCGGTTCCCCGATTGTGGAGATCAACGGGCTGTCCTGTGGTTACGAAAAACAGAAAGTTCTCAGCAAAGTCGATTTGCAGATTATGCGGGGAGATTTTGTTGGATTGCTGGGCCCCAGCGGCTCAGGTAAGACCACCTTGTTGCGGTCTATGCTGGGCGCAGTTGATGTGTACGAAGGGGAGGTTCTGGTCGACGGTGTCGGCACAACGCAGAAGCGCCCTCGAATCGGATATGTTCCCCAATTGGAGACCATCGACTGGAACTTTCCGGTAACAGTGCGGGAAGTGGTGATGATGGGCCGCACGATGGAAAACCGTTTCTTTCCCTGGTTTCGCCGGGAAGAAAAGGAACTTGCAGACCGTATGATGGAACAGTTGGGTATACTCCACCTGGCAGGCCGTCATATCCGGGAACTGTCAGGGGGACAGCAGCAGCGAGCCTTCCTGGCCCGCGCCCTGGTCAGCAGCCCGTCGCTGCTACTGCTCGATGAACCCACATCCGGTGTGGACGTTAAAACCCGCGATGATGTGATGCATTTGCTTCACGACCTGAATCATGAAGGCGTCACGATCGTCATTACGACCCACGAAATCAACGCGGTTGCAGTCCATCTGCCCTGGCTGGTGTGCCTATCCGGGAGAATCCTGGCCGAAGGGCCTCCCTCTGAGGTCATAACACCTGATGTACTGTACGAGACCTACGGTGCCGATATGCCGGTGATTCATTATGAGGGTATGCCCATAGTAGCTGAGAGCCCGCACCGATATGGCCGAAACGGTGGTGGCCGAGGCAATGGAGTGCCAACGGGACACAGTCACAGCCATGCTTGAAACGTTAGCGGAACCCTTCGGATATCCTTTCATCCTCCGTGGAATGGGCGCAGCCGTTCTTGCTGGCGCGCTCTGTGGTGGAATCGGCGTCTTCGTGGTTCTGAAGCGAATGGCCTATATCGGCCATGGACTGGCGCACGCGGTTCTGGGTGGCGCGGTTGTGTCATTCGTAATGTCCTTTAACTTCCTGATCGGGTCGACGATCTGGGGCTTCCTCTGCGCTCAGCTGATTACACTCACCACCAAGAAGCGCAAGATAGCCTATGACGCCGCAATCGGGGTGATTACCACGTCCAGCTTTGCCGTCGGAATCGTGTTGATCAGCCGCTACAAGAGCTTCACCCGCGATTTCGAAACAGCCCTGTTTGGCAACATCGTAGGCGTCACTCCGGGAGACCTGTTCGCGCTATTGGCGGTCACTGGTGCCACCGCGCTTGTACTTTTCATTGCGTACAAACACTTTCTATTCACCACATTTGATGGCGATGTCGCGCAGTTTTACGGAGTGCCAACCGGCTGGGTGGAAGCGATGTTCTCGCTAGTGCTGGCCGGCACCATCGTGGTATCGCTCCAGGTGCTTGGGGTGCTCCTCATAGCGGGAGCCACAGTCATACCTCCAGTGTCAGCCAGAATGTTGACCGACAGCTTTCCGCGTATGCTGGTCCTGTCTTCGGCCATAGGGGCTGTATGTGGCTTCCTCGGGATCTACTTGAGCTATTTCGTTGACGTTTCTTCCGGAGCGACCATTGTGCTGGTCGAATCGAGCGTCTTCGCGGCGGCCATGGCCTACTCCGGCCTTCGGTCGCGATTTGCAGCACTGCGACAGCGGGACGAGACGGCGGCCCCTGTTGCAGCTCCTGTCGAACCCGAGATGGGCCTGTCTGTTGAGCCCGTTAAGAACGAGGGTGACTGAGCACCGTCTTTTGGGAGGCAAGTGCCGCCCAAAGGCCCCTCAAGGTAAATCAAAAGCCCCGGCAATTTCGCCGGGGCTTTTGATTCGCCGTCTCAACCGGTACGGCTTGCCCGAACTATGCTTCGGTCTGTTCGGTCTGGCTTCCCTTCACGGTAATGGTGATATGGGCCATTGCTGTGTCGTCCGGTGCCCCATGCCAGTGATTCTCGCCGGCAGGAATAACGACCACATCGCCTTCAGCGACCTCCAATACCTCATCATCAGTAGCCACTTTTCCCTTTCCTTCAGTGATGACCAGGATCTGGTCCCCGGAATGTATGTGAAACTTGTTGCGTGATCCTGCATCGAAGGCCACGATGGCGAAGTTGAAGTTATTGGAGTCGTCCGGATTCAGAATTGACTGCCGCCATACCTGTGTGCCAGTCATCAGTCCGCCGCTTCCCAGAGGAGCCATATCCGCCTGGGTCCTGGGAATATCTCCCATTGTAACTTTCTTCATGCTCATTCCTCCTGCCCTAGACTGGTAGTCGTCACCGGCCAATGCGGCCGATGCCATGATTGCCGTCGACAATCATACATTCGCGCTTAGGGTATAGTCCAGCAAAAGGCTAGTGCAGGGCTATGAGGTATGGATAGCCTGGTGACACTTCCTTGTTGCCACGCCCGACAGCACATCTCTAACATTATTCTTGAAGGCATTGTCATGCTCCGCTCGACGCCCTCGGATGTCCGACGGGACCCGACAGGGATGCCGGGATGACAGAAAATGAGAGTAAATGGTAGAGAATCTTAAATCCGCCACTCTTGTGAAGGCAGGAATGATCAAGACGTGTTTTCCTAATGCGATTGCCCTGGACTCAGGATCAGGGATATCGATTCATCAGCGTTGTCGTCTCATATCGCTGATAGTGCCCCATCGTTGCGATACTAGGCTCTCGTTCGTCATAAGAGCCGGGATTGGCTGGATTACGGCGGGTCGGCCCGGAGATAGTGCTTTTCCCACTCGGGGTATTCAACTATGCCTGCACTGTAAAGTCGCTCTCGATGCAACAGTCGTTTCCACCGCTGGAACAGAGTCGGCCTTCGCCAGGGCGAAAAGCAGCCCTGCCGTCGCACTTGGTTCTATCCCGCCGCTACCAATGAGAAATAATTTCTGGAGGTGCGTCTCGCAGGCGCTTTGAGGACTCATATTTCCTGCTTGGCTCTCGCTGCACTTGGTACCCGCAATCTGCCACAAAAGAAGGTGCAACGAGATCGTTCTTGCCATTCAACCCCTTGCGCGCATTTCTTCCAGTGAATCTGCAATAGTGCGGGCCAGGGCTCCAGGTCTTTCGGCGAATTCCGGGGTCGGATACCATTCGTAATCAAAGCTGTGAAGGGTGTGACCTTCTATGCTGCAGCGGAGGTCCGAGACAACCACCTGGAATCCCAACTTCTCTGTCGCCTTTTCCGCGAGCATATCCAGGACCACACCGGGGCAACCAAACACAACCAAGAATCCACCCTGCCTTCCTTCGCTGGTAGCATCCGAGACACGGGCACGGAAGACCGGGCCAAAATGATCAAACTCCACTATTGTGTACGGGCGTTCAGGAACATTGTAGTCGGGCCAACCGATATTGATGCTTCCCCCAACTTCCCAGTGGTGCATGGCTGCAGACCTGAATCAGTCGAGATTTGTTAGTCCATGGCGATGGCCGGTCGAGCAGACGGTACCAGCCTGCCCCCGGAATACACCGACTGCACCTGTCTTAGGGCGTTAATATCCGTCGACGGGTCTTCTTTCACCAACAGGAGATCAGCGGCCTTTCCCGGTTCGATCGTCCCCGTCATGGATTGAATTCCCATCGCAGCGGCAGGGTTGCAGGTTCCCGCCTTGATGGCCTCCATGGGCGACAGTCCGGCGTCGTGCATTGCGATGACCTCACCCTGGAAGTCGCCGAACGGATAGCTGCCCCAACCGCAGTCTGACCCTCCGACCAGCCGGACTCCCGCCTTTATCAACCTTCCAAATTGCTCCATCGCCACGCCCCCCATGCGATTGGAACGTTCCCAGCGTTCCTGCTCAGCGGGAGTGAATGGGCGTTGTTGCCGGATGCGTTCCAGGTGGGCACGGGACACCCTTCCCAGGTGCATGGTCGGGTTCAGCCATACCCCGGACTCAGCCAGCCGGTCTGCAGTTGGCTCGTCGTACCTGTAAGAACCGTCTTCGTCGGCGAAGAAGCAGTGCAGTATGGCGTCTACGCCGGCATCCAGTGCGAAATTGACGGACTCGGTACATCGACAGTGGGCCAGCACGGGGCGCCGCCGACCATGGGCTTCGTCGACTAGGGCACGCAGCTCATCCAGAGTATACGAAGGGCGGTAAGGGTCGCTGGTGAGGGTGCTGCCTCCCGAGGCGGCCACCTTGATGAAGTCAGCTCCCTGCCAGACCCTTTCCCTGACTCTGGCCCGGACCCTGTCGATTCCGTCGGTTTCACCGCCCATGAACCAGAGATGTCCGCCGGTAATGGTCAGCGGAGGTCCGGATACCAGTGTACGCGGGCCGGAAACTATTCCCTGTGCCAGACCTTGCTTCAGGGAAAAGGCGGTCTCGTTCCATGAGCCACAGTCGCACAGTGTGGTCACCCCAGTACTCACTGCGTCTGAGACATTGCTGGCAGAACGAAGCAGGCGTACGTCGTCTGAATCGTCCCTATTCACTTCCTCACCCGTCCGGCCGTCGCCCGGCATGTTGGTGTGGGTGTGCAAGTCGAACAGTCCCGGGAGCAATGTCGAGTCCGGAAAGTCCAGGATTTCGCTCGGTCTGTCCGGCTCCGTGTTCTCAACATCCCCTCGCCGGCCGATCCACTTGATTCCGTTCTGGTCGAAAGCGATGGCCAAACCTTCTTGGGAGGTGTTCTGAACGCCGTCGACGAGTTTGCCGGGCAAGATCACTGTCAACTTTCCGTTGGAGCTGGTCATTTCCGAGTCTCCTGCATGCCTGTTACGGGAGAGAGTGGGTGAGTGGGTCCGAAACATTGCATGGGATTATAGCGGTAAGCAGTCCTAGCGTCTTTCCCGAAGCATAAGAAAGGCCAAGGGTACTCCGGAAAGAATTATAAGCAATAGAGAAGGCATGGCGGCGCGGGCAAAGAAGGCTTCGGAGGTGAAAGACCAGACTGATGTGGCAAGGGTGCTGAAGCCAGTTGGGCTCAGGATCAGAGTGGCAGGCAATTCCTTCATGGTCAGCAGGAATACCAGAGAGGCACCGGCGATAATGCCTGGCCGGGCTGCCGGAACTGAAACAGATGCGAAAGCACCCAACGGAGAGAGCCCAAGGCTTCGGGCTGCTTCCTCCACCCGTGGGTTCATCTGTAGCAGGGAGCTTCGAACGGCTCCCAACGCCGGGGACAGGAACAGAACCACGTACCCAATGAGCAGCATGCCGATTGTTTGATAGAGGAATCCTGCGTAGTTGGATCCGAAAAACACCAAAGCCAGGGCAATTGCGATTCCCGGCAACGCAAAGCTTACATAACCGAGTCGCTCGAGCGTTCCGCTGATGAAGCCAGGGTATCGTATAGAAAGAAAGCCGACGGGCAAAGCAGCCGCGGTTGCGACCACTGAGGCGAGAGCTGAAATGAAAACGGAATTGCGAGCGGCCTGCCAGAGGGGATCCAGGGATTCTCCTGCCAGGACTCCCCGAATGACCCAGTACACGAGAATTCCAATGGGCAGACCGAGTCCGACTGCCGTTGTGGAAGCGCATAGTCCGACGGCAGGCCACCGCCACCGACCCAAAGTCGCTATGGGAGGGGGCCTGACGGATCCTGATGACGTGGAGTAATACCGGGAACGGCCACGGCTGACGAATTCCAGACCCACCCACCCTAGTGCCAAAATCACCAATACCAGCGAAAGGCCAGCTCCCAGAGTTCTGTCCAGGGCGGATTCGTATTGCGAGAAAATGGCCCAGGTAAAGGTCTCATATCGAAGCAGAGACACTGCCCCGAAGTCGCTCAGAGTATACAGGCCAACGAGAAGGGCCCCGGCACCCACGGAGGGTCGCAGAAGCGGGCCTACGATTCGGAAAAAAGTAGCAACCGGACCCAGACCGAGGCCACGAGCGGATTCCTCAATTGCGGGGTCCATTCGATGGAGAGCGGCGCGGACAGTCAACAGGACGTATGGATAGCTCAGAAACGTAAGGGTCAGTAAAGCCCCCGGAAAACCGTAAATGCTGGGGAGCCTGTCAACGCCAAACGGACCCTCCAGGGCTCCCTGTAACATTCCGCGAGGGCCCAGGGCGACCACGACTATGAAACCAGCGACGTAGCTGGGGATCACAAGAGGAAGAGAGGTCAAGACAGCCCAGGTGTGCCTCCAAGGGAGGTCTGTTCGTGTCGTCAGCCATGCCAGTGGTACCGCCAGAGTTACGGAAGCAGCTGTGACAGTCGCTATAAGCAGAAGGGTGCGGCCAAGTATTTCCGCGACTCTAATTCTGAAAAGAAGGTCCCAAAGCTCTGCGCCACCGCCCAGCGACCGCACCAACAGGTACACGGGCGGAAGGAGCAGGGCAGCTCCGACTACGAGCGCAGGAATGAACAGAAAGGCGGGCGCGCTTGAGGGAATGGGACGAATTCTGACTATCGAAGCGACTGGATTCCTCACACGGTTTCCATCCAGAAAACGAGCAATATCGCAGATAGCCTTTGTTTCAACAGGGTAACTTTATAAGCATATACTAATCGCATCTGGAGCCAGATTATACCTTAGAGTTGGGCACATCGGTATTGAGATTCCAGACTGTGAGTGACATTTGTCGTGGCGATTGACACATCGAATTTATATGCCTACACTTCGGCTAGGATGTATAGCCTGCGGATAATACGGTTACGACGCAAGAGCGCATTTGGAACATAGAGATATATTAGGTTCAGCAGGGTCAGCGTGTCGAGCATCAGTGCGACAACCAATGAGAATAACCTAAGTCTGAATGCTGCAGAGTGCGAAGATGACGTAGCGCTACGTTGCGTCGGTGTAGTGAAGAGGTTTGGTGATGTCGCGGCGGTGGAAGGGTTGGATCTCGATTTGGAGTCAGGCAAGATTTTGGCCATGCTGGGTCCCAGCGGGTGTGGAAAAACCACTGCGCTAAGGCTGATAGCTGGTTTCGAAAGGCCTGACGAGGGCGAAATATCCGTAGGCGGCCAAGTTGTGAGCACATCCGAAGCTGTGTTGCCGCCGGAAAAACGTCGCATTGGGATGGTCTTTCAAGAGGGCGCACTGTTCCCGCACTTAACTGTCGAGCAAAACATCGGTTATGGGCTTCGCAAAGTTCAGGAACAGTCCCTGAGAATTCAGGAGACTCTAGATCTGGTTGGGCTATCCCCCTTGCGCCACAGGATGCCTCATGAGTTGTCAGGTGGACAACAGCAGAGAGTGGCACTGGGACGTGCCCTCGCGCCACGCCCCGGCCTATTGCTGCTGGATGAGCCCTTTTCCAACCTGGATGCGAACCTGAGAGACAAGTTGCAGCACGACGTCGTGAAGATTCTCCACGACGGTAACGTAACATCCGTATTCGTAACCCACGACCAGCAGGCGGCCCTGACAGTTGGAGACGAATTAGCGGTGATGAACGAGGGCCGGCTGGAGCAATACGGCCCTCCCTCTGAGGTGTTTCATGCGCCGAAGACGAAATTTGTCGCCCAGTTCATTGGTGCGGTGAACTTTTTGCCCGTCACGATGGTAAACGGAGAATGGGCCAGTGATTTTGGCAAATTGGCTAATGCCGGTTCATTGGACACGTGCTCAGGCCCTTCCGGAGAGCATGGCGATCGCTTGGAAACATTGATGAACGACAACATCGAGCTGATGGTCCGACCGGATTGTATCGAATGCATTCCGAACGCAGACGGTCCAGGGGAAATTGTTTCTCGAGAGTTTCAGGGTCCGTTTTATTTGTATGGGGTTCGAGTTCGGTCCGGTCAACAAGTTCAATCTCTCATGTCACATACGACGAATTTGCCTATCGGTACTCCCGTCACCCCACGTCTCCGGGACGGTCATGGGATGCGTCTGTTTGTCAACGGTGCTTTGTCCAGTTTCTCCGTCCGCACCGACTAACTGAATGCAGTAATCCGAGGCCAGGGCTTTTCGTCTCGCTCTGCTATAATTTCCCTGCCGCTATAGTGGATTGAAATTAGAGCATATCGAGAAGGTAGATGCCGAGACCCAGAAAGTCCGCAGCAACACAAACCGAGTCGCCCAATGGGGAAGGACAGAGCGACCGTCTGTCATCTGGCACCGAAAACTATTTGCTGTGTCTGTATAGACTCTGGGAAGACGACGAAAGCCCTACCGTTACCCAGTTGACCGATGTTTTGCGCCGTTTGCCGCCCACCGAAGGACTTGGAACGTCGGTTCCGTCCGTCGCTGGCATGATTCGCCGGATGGCGAGGCAGCGTCTGGTTGACATTGGATCAGACAAGCGAATCCGACTCACACGGTCGGGCATGGAAGCAGGAGAGGACATCGCACGCCGACACAGGCTCGCCGAGTGGATGGTGGTGCGCCTGCTGGGTATGGAGTTGTACCAGGCCCACAATGAAGCTCATCGGTTAGAGCACGGAATGTCCCCACAATTGATGGAGAAGCTCGTTGAAATATTGGACGATCCTCGGCGCTCTCCCTACGGGCGTCCCATTCCAGGCACCGGTGAGCCCAAGATTCCGCCTAACTCTGTTACCCTGGATACGGCGATAACCGGTCAGCCCTACATAGTGGACAGAGTCCCTGAGGAAGACTCTCAACTCCTAAAGTTTCTTGCGGCTTCGGAAATAGTTCCGGAGCAAACAGTTACGGTCGCAGATGCGACGCCGTTTCTTGGAGTGATGGAGGTTGCCACAAGACAGGGACAGGTCTCGATAGGCTACACCGTCGCATCGCAGATCGTGGTGCGCCCTGCGCCGTTAGCGGAATTATAAGGGCGGTATGCGACGCGAAGTTCAGAGCAGTCGATTGACAGCAACCAGGCCGGTTACTGATGGCGTTGGCCCACCGGTCAAGGTCGCTGCGTTGGACTTTAACTCCCACTCACCAAGTTGGCCCTTACCTCGGCCCATCCTTCCGCCATGGGGCGATCCGGAAAGTCCGGTGCTTCTCCGTCGCGGTAAACGCTAACCAGCACAAACACCGGCCCCTGTTCCCTCATCGCCTCATCCAGGCCCAGCAGCATTTCCTCCAGCCGGTCAAAATGGTAAGTTTTGGTGTAGCCCGAAGACAATGCCATTGTCTCGAGGTCGAGGTGGTCCAGTTCTTTGATCGCCACTCCCCCGGTGGATGGACGAGTCGCGTCATCGAACACGAAGTGGACGAAATTTCCCGGCTGGGATTCCCCTATTGTGGCGAGTCCGCCCAAGTTGGTGCGCACAGTCGCGTCACAATCCAATGTCAGCACCCTGCGCTCCGGCTGGGCCAATGCCAGACCCAAGCCCACTGCGGAAGCGCGATCCATGCAGTCGGTCAAGTCCACGTCCATCTCTCTTTGGTCTGAAACCTCGCTCCATTCGCGAAGGGCTGAAGATGTGGACACCACGAGCGCATTTCCGCGGTGATAATTCACTGCCCTGACTGCTTCGGTGTAGGGGATTCCCGGGGAAGGATGGGGGACGAAATTTTGCTCGGTCATTAATCCGGACTCCGGTAGGGGTCGGAGCGCTGCTTATCTTTGGCTTCTCGCGTTTTACCTGAAGGAGGCCGCCTGAAGCCCACCATGGCCCACATGGCTGCCAAGATTGCAACGGCGCCTCCAAATCCCAGACCAACGCTCGAGCGCTCGAAGGCTTGGAACAGCAACCAGAAGCCCCAAACGAAAAGCGCGTAGGCTGCAAGCCGAAAAAGCAAGCCTTTGCCTAAACCGCCCAACATATAGCCGTAGCCTCCGCGCCCGATGTTGTAAAAGTGGTTGCAGGGAGCGCGGCGAATTGTATAACTCAATCGCGCTCCTGCTCTGAGCAGTCCCTAGTCGCTTGCCAGGACTCCGGGCATATCACGGAGCGCAACATGAATTGTGCGCGAGGAACGCTGCCTGAATTGGACCGGAGTGTTCTCGATCTCCGGCTTGATCCGCAGATGCACGAAAACCGGGCCTTCGGCGGCCATCACTTCGGCGATTCCAGTGGTCAGGTCCTCAAGGTTCTCGAAAGAGAAGGTCGCGGCATATCCCGCGGCCTTGGCCATGCCTTCCCAGTCGGCTCGCCCCGAGCCGGGCACCGGCTGGCCGCCCGTTACGGCGTACACTCCGTTATCGAATACCATGTGGCATAGATTTTTTGGCGTCTTATTGGCCAGGGTGACCATCGCGCCCAGGTTCATCAGCAGGCTTCCGTCGCCGTCCAGTACGATCACCCTGCGGTTTGGCTGGGCTAGAGCCAGTCCGAGCCCGACATTGGATGCCTTCCCCATCGCTCCGGAAACTGGCATGTCCAGCTGTTCTTTGGTGGTGACGGTGGGCAGGCCGAAGTGGACGTTGTTAGCGTTCATGGTTGCGATGATTACGCCATCTCCCCGATTGGCGTCTATCACCTTGACTGCTTCCTGGTTGTCAATCATAAGGTTGTTTCCTCAAGTTACTTCTCGTGAGGCTGCCGGTTCTTGGAGCTTTTCCCTCTCGATGAGACGGGGGGTTGGAGCACGGGATTAGGAGCCGAACTCGGTGCCCACCAGCACGGCGACCGGTTTCCTGGTACGCTCTGCTTCCTCTATCGCTACACTGATGCGTTCGGCATCTTCGTCGGTCTCTATCAGGTAGTAGTTGATGCCCCAGGTGTGGAGTATGTGCTCAATGAAAACGGCGGCGGAATCGGTCGTAACGCCGCGCCGAGTCCATCCTCGATAGCCCACCAGCATGACCAGCGGTTGGTTAATGTCCAGACCCAGGCCGCGGATTGAGTCTCCGGACTCGAAAATGCCAGTGTTCTGGATCAATACAATTGGCCTCGCGCCGCCAACCCACAATCCGGCTGCGATGGCCATGGTCTCCCCCCTCACGGCAGACCGGCACCAGGTCCAGAGAAGGTTCATTTGTAAGCAGCTGGTACATGAAGTTGGTCTCGCTGTCGGGCAACCAGACCACGTGACTGATGTTGTTCTTCTTGAGCTCCTCCACCACTGAGGTGGGGTGAAGTACGACCTCGTAAGTTGTCATTCCGCTCCTTTTTGCCCCGCCGTAATGGTTCGGTCTGGCACTGAAAGGAACCTGCGGGACGCCCGCCATTATATTAAGTAGCCACAATTAGCGTCAAACAGGGACGCCGTTTTACTCAGGGTTATCGCATTTGGAATCCAAAGCCATGATCATTCCTGCTTTCACAATAGCAGAGGCCTGAAAAAGTGGAGGCTTAATAGTTTCTTCTGTCAAATCCTACCATTTTCTGCCATTCCAGCCAGCCTGCTGAGTTCTGGTTTACGGCAAATGGGATGGAGAGGGGTCTGACAAGGCATACCACTGCTAATGTTAGGGATACGCTGTCGGGCTTCGCAACAAGGAAATGTCACGAGATACTCAATATGAGATAGCCTCGCCGTCTTGCTCCTTGATGGCTGATTACAGAGGCATCGCTACCGGATGGTCAAATCAAACTCTCGTCGCGCCGCGAAGAGTGGTGCAGGTCTATTGCGCGCCAAATGCAGCGGCGCTGGCCCCGAGCCCCGCACGTACGCCTTAATGATGGAACGTGCAGCTTCCACCATCACATCAGCAGCGCCGGGAGTAAGCGGTTCCGGGATGGGCGTGCGCGCTTTCGGCGAGGTGAGGTAGTTGTACCAGGCGTTCAACACCTCCTGCAGCGCCACTTCCTCGGCTTGGGCCCGCAGCCTCAGGGCGGTACCTCGCATGTAGTTGGGTAGCCGCCCAAACAACCAGTCCAGGTACACTGGGTCGGCGGCAACCTGCTCAGGAAGCACCAGTTCCCTCGCCGCGTCGATTGCGTATGACCGCACTCCGTTCGCCTCCTGCCGCTCAATTGGGACTTCATTAGCGTCGGCGAGGTACACTGGAATCAGGATCGGCGGGTGAGGGCCCTTTGCCGTCTCGCCCAACGCCAACAGGAAGGCCGTGCTCGCCACAACGGAATCCAGTGGATCGGGGGTCATTCCATGGAACTGTGCAGTCACCCCCAGTAGCAAATCCAGCGGATGCTCTTCGTGGGCCAGTCGCCCTTCCACTGCCGCCCTGGCGCACCGGGCAAGCTCCGTTCCGTCACCGCAGCGGGGCGCGTGGCAGGCCAACGTCGGCTTTTCCGCCAACTCCCCCAGTGCTCCCTGGGTATGCCTGAGCGCCTGCCCTTCCGTGTCGTCCGAATATTCCCTTTTCAGGTCCGCAAGCATCTCCAGCGGCGGATCGCGGAAGTCGAGGGATTGCAGGGTCGACATCACTTTCCCAGCGACTTCCAGAGCTTCCAGATCTTCCCCGATACCCATCGAACGCCTGAAGTAAGGCCACGAAAAGAAGTCCTCGCCCAGGAAATTGCCAATGCCCTCGCCTGCAAAGTAATCGCCGTTGATGACCGACCACAGGTGCCGGTCTGATGGCAGCGGTTCCAAGAAGCGATACGCGGCCAGCCGGCAAAACAGTGACAGTAAGGTATGGCCTACGAAAGTATCCGAATCTGTGGCATTTGCTCCCCTGCACGAAACCCAAGCCAAGTAGCTGTTGGCTACGGGAGGGATATTCTCCGTCTCCCGGTACAGTAGTGACAAGCCTTCGATGGCCTGGCGAGCGGCAGGGCTGTCGCGCCCAAGGACTTCAGACAGCGCCGATAAGTCGACGGAGGCCACTGGCAGGCTAAAACTCGGCGTTCTTGGGCGTACGAGGGAAGGGGTTCACGTCGCGAATGTTGGACACGCCGGTGATGAACTGCACCGTCCGTTCGAACCCCAGCCCGAATCCCGCGTGGGGAACAGTCCCATACCTGCGAAGGTCCAGGTACCAGTAGTATTCCTCGGCATTCAGACCTGACTCGTTCAACCGGCGCATAAGCACGTCAAGGCGTTCTTCACGCTGGCTTCCCCCGATGATTTCACCAATACCGGGGGCCAGAACGTCCATAGCGCCCACGGTCCTGTCATCATCATTGAGCCGCATGTAGAATGCCTTGATCTCCTTGGGATAGTCAGTGACTATAACGGGTCGTCCGATGCGCTTCTCGGTCAGATAGCGTTCGTGCTCCGACTGCAGGTCGACTCCCCAGCTCACGGGGTACTCAAAAGATTCCCCTGAACTGAGCAGCATGTCCACGGCCTCGGTGTAGGAGATCAGCTCGAACGGGGAGTTGACTATACCCTCCAGCGTCGCAATGGCCTCCTCGTTGTACCAGCGGTTGAAGAATTCCATGTCCTCCCCGCTGTTCTCCAGCACGTAGTTGAAGATGTATTTCAGAAAGTCCTCGGCCAGTTCAGCCAGCCCCGCCAGTTCGCAGAATGCGACTTCCGGCTCCACCATCCAGAACTCGGCCAAGTGGCGGGAGGTGTTTGAATTTTCGGCCCTGAAAGTTGGCCCAAAGGTATAAACGTTCGACAGGGCCAGGGCGAAAATCTCCGCCTCCAGCTGCCCACTCACGGTGAGATAGGTCGGCCTACCAAAAAAGTCCTCTGCTGTGTCAACCGCTCCACTTTGTCGTGGAGGATTCTCCATGTTGAGGGTGGTCACTCTGAACATGGAACCGGCGCCTTCGGCGTCACTAGCCGTGATGATGGGCGTTTGTATGTACTGGAAGCCACGCTCCTGGAAGAAGGAGTGTATGGCGAACGCGGCCGTGTTCCTTACCCGCGCCATGGCCCCGAAGGTGTTGGTGCGGGGGCGCAGGTGCGCGATCTCCCGCAGAAATTCCGGCGTGTGCCGCTTCTTCTGCAGCGGATAAGTCTCCGGGTCGGCGCCGCCAAGAAGCTGCACTTCCTGCGCCTGAACCTCGTATTGCTGCCCCTTTCCCTGCGACTCGACCACCTGTCCCACGACAGAAACGCTGCACCCGGTGGTCAGGGTGTTTGCGGTCTCGTAGGCCGGGCTGTCCTCGCCGACCACCACCTGAAGGTCCCGCAGTGTCGACCCGTCGTTGACCTGCACGAACGACACCGACCGCGACGAGCGTCGCGTCTTGACCCACCCTTGCACCAGCGTTTCGCCCAAGGGAGCGTCACTGGCGAATATGTCGCTGATCCTGGTCCGCTGCATCTGACGCCTCCTTCGCGGGCTCGGGAGCCGGCTATTGGTATTTCCGCGTGAGGGCCTCTTCCAAGGAGTGCGCCTCCCACTGATCGGCCCAGTGCTGGATCGCTTCGACCACGTGCCTGAAGGCGGCTCCCTTTTCGGTCAGCGCGTATTCCACCAACACAGGTTTGCTGTCATACACCCTTCGCTCGACAATTCCGGACTCCTCCAGCTCCTGCAGCCGCTGGGAGAGGAGCCTGTCGCTGAGTCCTTCAATGTAATTGGAAATGTCACTGAAGCGTCGCGGCGTGGACAGCATGCTCCGGATGATCATGCAGTTCCATTTCTTGCCGAGAATGTTTATGGCCCTGTCGTAACGCGGGCAAGGCTCAAGGTGCTCCATCGTCCTGGCTCCGTTACATAAGAATTTCGCGGATACTAGCACACTGAAAATTAATTAGCTACTATCTGCCTGTTGACAACTTATACATTATAGACTAATATTTTATTAGTTACTTGCCAATGAGCTGAATAGGCTCAATGATAAGTACAGCCCGCGAGTGGCTGACAAGCCACAAAGGAGGCCAACATGGCCGTTTCCACTTCAGACAAGGTTTCCACCGACTCCGGCACCTCCGAAGCCCAGTTCCCGGCCAATGACTCCCTGCCCCACATCGGCCCCGTGTCCCGCCTGTTGGCCAGGGTCTCCAAGTGGTCCATGGAGTACGCCGACTACCACTACGAGCACTGTGACTGGCGCAGGATCGCAGTCTAGCTTCTCTCAGTGGGCGGGAACAAGACCCGCCCCTGCATAACCAGAAAGCTCAAGGCCAACGATTACAAATGAATTGCGGACTTTCCGCCGAGGAGAACAGGTTGTCTACTCACGTTCCCCAGAAGGATCCCCAAACCCCCGTAGCTCCCAAAACCAAGGATCGCGCGAAGCACACCAGCCCCATCACTCGGCTGCTCTCCGAAGTCTCCAAGATGAATGATGAATATGCCAAATACCAGATGGAGACTGGCATCTGGCGAAAGCTGGCCCTCTAGCAATACATTGCCGGGGCTGGAGCAACGCCCGTCCCGGCATCATCCCAGGTCCACCAACCGGCAGCCCGCGTTGAAATTACTGCACCAGTCGTAAATGGAGGAAGTGTGGGTACACATATTGACGAACAGACTCCCCTCGGCCTCAGGAACGCTGCCCTGCCTGCGGCCAGGCGCGCCCTCGCGCTTCAGGGACGTCCCGCCCGGATTGTGCGACAGGTTGCCGCGGTTCCCGTCTCCCTGTATGACTGGATCTCAGGTCCTCCCGTAACCAGCATCGAGAAGGAGCGTGCCACCCTGGCTGATGCCAGTAACTCTCGACGAGGCGCCACGCTGGTAATCTAGCAAACGAAGACCGGTCCCAAGAATGAGAGACGGCGCCCAGGCTGCGGCCTGGCGCCGTTTTCTCGTTCGTCGCTAAATGCAAGGGCGTTGCGTGTGCCAGTCCGTGGCCTGTTGGTAAGCGTGTCCCACGCGTAGCAGCGTCTTCTCCGACAGGTGGGGGCCGATGACCTGCATCCCCACCGGCATGCCGTCGGAAAACCCGCAGGGAACTGACAACGCCGGCAGTCCGGCGATGTTCACCGGTATGGTGCAAACATCCACCAGGTACATCTGCAGGGGGTCGTCCATCTTTTCCCCAATGGGGAAAGCCACCACCGGCGAAGTGGGTGTGAGCAGCGCATCCACGCTCTCGAAGACTTCGGCGAAGTCGCGGCGTATCAACGTGCGCGCCTGTTGTGCCTTGAGGTAGTATGCGTCGTAATACCCCGCCGAAAGCGCGAACGTTCCCAGCATGATGCGGCGCGTTACCTCGGCTCCGAAGCCATGCTGGCGCGTCTGCTCCATCGCCCCCCACATGTCTCCGGCGTCCTGCGCCGAGTATCCGTATTTAACGCCGTCGTAGCGTGCCAGATTTGCCGAGCACTCGGAGGGAGCGATGATGTAGTAGCAGGCCAGGGCGTACTTCGTCGAAGGCAGGGATACTTCCCGAATTGAAGCTCCCTGTCCCTCCAAGTCGGAGACTGCCTGCTCCACCGCTCGGCGCACCCCGTCCTCTATCCCCTGCGCGAAATACTCTCCCGGCACCCCCAGCCTCAATCCCTCTGCCCCCATCGCCAGGTCGGACGCGAAGTCAGGGGCCTCCAGGGGCAGCGACGTCGCGTCCCGCGGGTCATGACCGGAGATGGCGTTAAGCACCGCGGCACAATCGGCGGCGCTCCGTCCAACGGGTCCGATCTGATCCAGAGACGAGGCGTAGGCCACAAGCCCGTACCGGCTGACCAATCCGTATGAGGGCTTAAGTCCAGTCACACCGCACATTGCGGCGGGCTGTCTGACGCTCCCGCCTGTGTCGGAACCCAGAGAGAATATCACTTCGCCCGATGCAACTGAAGCGGCGGCCCCGCCGCTGCTACCGCCAGGGACACGGCTGATGTCCCATGGGTTGTAAGTTAGGTGAAACGCCGAGTTTTCGCAGGACGAGCCCATCGCAAACTCGTCCATGTTGCCTTTGCCCAGCATTACGGCACCCTGTCGATTCAGGCGTTCAACGGCCGTGGCATTATAGACAGGGACATAGTCGTCGAGCATTCTGGAAGCACATGTTGTCTTCACTCCCTTGGTGCACATCACATCCTTGATCTGCATCGGAATACCTGTCAGTGGCAACGTGTCTCCTGCCGCCAACTGCCGGTCAGCGTCTTCCGCTTGAGAGAGCGCCAATTCCGGCGTTTGGGTGATGAAAGACTGCACTGTTCCTTCCACGGCACCAATGCGCTCAAGGCAAGCGCGGGTAAGCTCGACGGAACTGATTTCCCCTCGGTCCAAGAGCCTTCGGGCTCCTTGCAAAGTAAGCCAATTCAATTCAGACAACAGTTATCACACTTCCCAATGGTTTGAAACGAGGCCATAGTTCGTGAGCACGCTCTGGCATGCCCTTGGTTGGTGGAATAGCAAAACGTTTCTCTATTCTTCCAGGATCACTTTGACGCGAAAAAACTCGCCTTCCCGCCGTGGAGCGTTGCTGAGGGCCTCTTCTGGCGAAAGGGAGCTATCCGGGTCGTCTTCTCGCATGACACCGCGCAAATTGCCAGCGTGCCCGGTTGGGTCGACTCCGGCGGTGTCGAGTTCTGCCAGCACCTCGAACTGGTCGATGATGCTCGAAAGTTGTTCGACGTAAGTCTCCAATTCATCGTCAGCAATGCCGATTCGTGCCAGCGAGGCGATGTGAGTAACTTGGTCCCTGTCAAGGGGCATGGCGAATCCTCGAACATTTTTTGACAATTTAACACATAGGCCAGCGAATATATCGTGCGATGCTGTATTATTCAGTTCGTAACTGTGCGGTCCATGGAATTCGGTCCGCACCTCCCATGAAGGATTACCCCCGCTAGTGCTTTATCGTCTGCTTAACTGGCGACCTACGACGCCCTTCTACTATGGCTGGCTCATCCTCGGCATTGCTTCTTTTGCCACATTTGGCGCCACCGGAGTTTCTCAAGTGGTGCTTGGTGGGATCCAGGTTTACATATCAGAGGACACCGGATGGGGTGTCAGTACCCTGTCTTATGCGGCTACCGCTGGGACCTGGTGCTCCGGCCTCATCGCACCTGCGATCGGGCGCCTGGCTGACCGGCATGGGCCGCGTTGGCTGATGCCGGCAGGCTTGCTGATTGCCGGCGTCTGTTTCCTGATGCTCTCGGGTGTGGATGCCGTCTGGCAGTTCTTAGCTGCCTATGTCGTGGCTCGAGCTGTCTCCAATCCGGTGCTGATCGGGCTGGTACCCAGGACCGCGGCCGTCAATTTCTTCCGGAGAAGAAGAAACATTGCTCTCGCGATGGTGTCAACGTTTCGGCCTATCGCGGGTGCGATCAATATCCAACTGTTCGTCCTGATAGCAATCAGCCAGTCGTGGCGGGAGGGGTTCCGCTATCTGGGCATATTCAGCCTAGCCTTGATCATTCCCGTGGTGCTCCTGATGAGGCGAAGGCCGGAAGATATTGGCCTATTGCCCGATGGAGCCTCCGTCTCGCAGACGGGGCGCTCCGAGCCGGGCGATACACGTCAGGCACTGCCGCCGCCCGAAGCAAGTTGGACGGTGCGGGAAGCAATCCGAACGCGGTCCTTTTGGCTTATCGTGGCAACGGCGTCGGTGGGAACGCTGGCATCCAGCAGCGTCGGTTTCAGCATGGTGCCCTACTTGGTGGAGGGGGCGAGGCTCAGTGTCACGGCAGCGGCCGGGGTCCTGAGTTTTGGAACCGTCCTGTCCATCGCCAATGTTGCCTGGGGATATCTGTCAGACAAGTTCACCCCCCGGCGATGCCTCATGGTTACCATGGCCGGGTCGGGAGCGCTCCTATTCTACCTCACGGTCGTTGACTCGTTGGCCGAAGCACTGGTTTTCGCCCTAGTGTGGGGAGTGTTTTCCGGAGCTGTTGGCTCTATGGAAAACATGATGCTGGCCCAATACTATGGGCGAGACTCCTACGGTTCGTTGCTGGGTATTTTTTCACCATTCCAGACGGCGGCCCTTGGACTTGGGCCGTCAATGGCCTCTCTCGTGCGGGACTTCTCGGGAGGCTACGTGCTGCTGTATGTCGTGATGGTGGTTGCCTATTTCCTTTCTGCATTGCTGCTTTATTTTGCCCGCCCTCCATCCAGAGGCGAGGTAATTTTGATGAGTGAATCTGGTGCGTAAGTCGCCTGCTGTAGAGGCATTTTGGCTCCAGTAGAAGCCCGGCTTCGCATTAATTCTTCCGGCACAAAAACGGGGAATGTGAATGTCCGACAACAACCACTTTAAAGCAGAAACTTTCAATGCCGACAGTGTTGAAGGCGAAGAAGAGGGAGTCGAATCGTGCTCCCCCTTTGAAGCGTAAACGGTCGACGATGTCGAATGATCGGTTAGTTCATCTCCGAGCCACCGGAGACACTGATTGACAGGCCGGTCACATAGTCTGATTCGGCCGAGGAAAGGAACGCCGCCATACGCGCTATATCGTCGCCCTGCGCCACACGTCCCATGGGCACTCTTACAGCCCGGTCGGCAATCATCCCAGCCCGATATTCCTCGCTGGACTCGCCCTCCGGCGCAAGGGCTGCCGCGATGTAGTCCACCCGCTCGGTATCCACCAGGCCGGGGCAGATGGCGTTCACGTTCACCTTGTGATCAGCCATTTCCTGGGCCATGGCTTGCGTGAAACCGACAATGGCGAACTTGGAAGCGCAGTACGCGGCATACCGGGCGATACCCCGCTTGCCGGCGCCTGAAGAGATGTTGACGATCTTGCCGCCGCCGCCTCGGGCCGTCATGTGCCGGGCTACCGCCCGCGAGACAAGGTAAGTGCCGCGCACGTTGACTCGCATCACCTCGTCAAAGGCTTCCTCTTCCAACTCGACCACCAATACCCGGTCCTTGCCTGGGCGCGAACCCGCATTGTTGACCAGGATGTCAATGCGACCGAATCTGGCCAGGGTCTGGCCGATCATGTCATCCACCTGGTCGCTGTCGGAGACGTCGGAGAACAGAGCCAGGGACTCTCGCCCCATGGCCTCAATTTCCGCGGCGACACTGTTCAGCCCTTCCCAGCCCTGTTGCCGATCTTCTGCTCTGATGGTCTCAAGGCTTTGGGGCACGTCTGTCACAACGACATTGGCCCCTTCGCTGGCGAGGCGCGTGGCAATTGCGCGGCCTATGCCGTGGCGCCCGCCTGCGCCGGTTACAAGTGCGATCTTCCCGTTCAGGTCATACATATCAGGCCCTCTGGCGTAGCAATATCCCAGCCGCCTTCTGCTTCCAGCTGATCGAAAGAATGAAGAAGCTGAAAGCCACCAGTGCCATGACCGGCCCCGACGGCAGGTTGAAGTGGTAAGAAAGATACAGGCCAGAGATGCCAGACGCAACTCCAATCAGCGCCGCGACCACCATGGCTCCAGTGAAGCTGCGAGTTAGCTGAAGGGCAGCTGCCGCTGGAGTTATCAGCATTGAGATGACCAGGATTATTCCCACTGCCTGCAACGCAACCACAACTACCATCGCCAGCATTGCCAGCAGCAGGTATTCCAGCTTCTCCGTCGGCAGTCCGACCACGGCCGCCCCTGTAGGATCGAAGTTCGAGAAAACCAGCTCCTTATGTAGGCCATACAGCATCAGCATTACGGTTGCGGCCACGCCCATGGTGACATACATTTCGATCTTGGAGACACCGAGAACGTTGCCCAGCAGCATGTCTTCAAGCCGGACCTGGACTGATACTCCCTGCGCCGAAGCGACGCTGATCATGATGACGCCGATGGCGAACAGGGCGGCAAACAATATGCCTACCGATGCGTCCTCGCCCACCCCGGCTCTCTTGATCAGGTAACCACTGAGGAACGACATAATAATGGCCATCGGGATTCCCCCGGCGAAGACGCTGGCCGCGGCCGTGCCGAAAATGGACGCCGCCACGATCCCCGGCAGCACCGAGTGCGCCAGCCCGTCGCTCATGAACCCCAGGCCGCGGGTTACCACGTAAACACCTGCAACCGGGCACATCACTCCCACTATCGTTGCCACGATCAGGGCCCGCACCATGAATCCGTACTGGAATGGACCGGCGAGAGCCTCAGTGATTATGTCCATGTTCGTCTCCTGCCAGCCCGTGTCCGTGGAACGGCACCGCCCCGAAAGGCCCGTACAGTTGCGTCATCACCTCTTCGTTCAGCACTTCCCCTGGCGGCCCACAGGCGCAGACATTGCAGTTCAGGCACAGGCACTCGTCGCAATAGTGCGCCATGTGGTTGATGTCGTGGGACGACATCATTATCGTGCGTCCGTCGTCCCGCAGTTCCAGCAGCACGTCCATCAGCGCCGTCTGCGACGCTATGTCCACACCGCTGAATGCCTCGTCCAGCAGCAGAATGTCCGCGCCCTGCGCCAGGGCACGCGCCACGAACACCCGCTGCCGCTGTCCGCCCGACAGCTCGTAAATCAGCGTCTTCCGCCGGTCCCACATCCCCACGCGATTGAGGGCCTCTTCAGCGGCCGCTTTGTCCGCCCGCCGTGGCCGCCGGAACCACCCGGCGTGCCTCACCCGGCCCTGCATCACCACGTCCCACGCACTGGCGGGGATTCGGGAATTCACGCGCTCATACTGAGGCACGTAGGCCACTGTGCCCCGCGACTGTTCCATGGTCTTACCGTGTATCAAAACCCTCCCCGAGGTAGCGGGCAGTAGAGAGGTGATGACGTTGAACAATGTACTTTTGCCCGCCCCGTTGGGCCCGACGACTCCCATGATGCAGCCGGGCCCTGCTTTGAAGGTAACGCTATCCAGAATCTTGACCCCCCCGAACTCCACCGTGACGTCCTCGGCAGCCAACGGGGGGATGGACGTCTTGGTTGTCATGGTTATCGCAATGCCTCCACTATAGTTGTGGTGTTGTGGCGCATGAGTTCGATGTAGGTCGCAGCCTCGCTTCCCTTGTCACCAAGCGAACCGGTGTACAGACCGCCGATCAAGTCGGCCCCTGTCTCCTCGGCCACTCGCTGGGCCAGGCGTTCGCTGTGAGACCTTTCGGTGAACACTGCGGATACGCCCTCATGCTCGATGGTCTCGATCAGCATGGCCAGGTCCTGCGCGGTGGGCTCGGCCTCGGTGGTTACCGGGAATATTGCGCCTGCGACCTCGAAGCCGTACCGCTGAGCAAAGTACTGGAAGCTGTCGTGTGAGGTGACCAACACCCTATGGTCCTCTTCCAGCACGCTCACCTGTTCCGTTATCCAGGCATGCAGGTCGTCCAGCTCCTTGTTATAGGCGGCGGCGTTGTCGCGGTAGAAGGTCTGTCCCGCAGGGTCGGCAGTCGAAAGCTGCGCTGCGATGCTGTTTACCGCCTGCTGCACACGGACCGGGTCGAACCAGAAGTGAGGGTCAAGGGTGCCGTGGGCGTGTTCCTCTCCCCCCTCCATGCCTTCGCCTTCTTCCTCGTGCCCGTGTTCTTCGTGTCCTTCGGTCTCGCCGAAGATGCCAACGAATGCGACCTTGGTTGGATTGCCTGCCACTTCCCAGTGGTTAACAACTTCCAGATCATGGTCGTCCAGTTGCATGACTTCGCCGCCTAGGGAGTCGGTGATGAACACCGCCCCGGGGGCTGTCACAAAGTGCGGGCGGGCCCAGAAGCCTGTCTCCACGGGTTCCGTCAGGAAATCGTCCGCCGAGGCCAGGAGGTCCAGGTCGTGGGCGTCATACATCCGGAGCTCGCCGTTACTCATCAACACCAGAAGGGCCTCGCCGTCGTGGCTCATCGCGACGTTGATTGGATTTAGCTCTTCCGACGCGGCGATGAGCTGCTCCATTCCGCCTCCCTCGGGGTCAATCATGTACAGGCCAACCGCCGAGCCCAGACCAAAGAAATGGTCCAGTCCCGGATAACCCCAGACGGATGTGATCCGGAAATCGTCCGGAGAACCTTCCGGTGCCCCGATGAACATTCCCTCGTACTCGCCGTCATGGGCCTCGACTACCAGCACGCCGCCCATGCAGCCGAAGGCGGCCATGTGGCCGTTGCCGGCGTCGCCGTGCAGACCCTCGCATCCCTCGTCGCGATGCAACACGTTGCCGTCTAGGTCGACAATTTCTGCGCCAACGGGGAGTCCGTATTCCCCAGGGTCTGATTCGTAGTTGGGATGCTGGGCGCTCACGGCAAACAGTTCGTCTTCAAGCGGCACTGCTGCCCCGTGTTGGGGACCAAAGTTCAGCTTGGGAGGAACATAGTCGCTGCCCTCTTCCTCCAGTTCGTGCTCTTCGAGGAAAACGACGTCGCCCGAGCCATCATAGAAGATGGTGGCCCATTCGGTTCCAACATACAGATGCACGGGGCGGTCGCCGGACAGATCTATGTCCAGGCGTTCAACGTCATCTTCGACCTGGTCGAAGTGATCCCCGTGGGCCTCGAGATAGATACCACCGTCAAAGACATGTGCTGTGTTGGCGTCGCTGGACACTGCGATGGCGAAACGACCGCTCTTGGTCGCATAGATTCGCCCAGCTCTCGACCCGAGGTCGAAGGCATCCTGCTCCACATCCCCGTGTTCCAGGTCTATGACCGACATCATGCCGGTCTCACCGTCGCCGATGAGCAGGCGACCGACCAGTTCTTCGGCCCCTTCTCCAGCATGCTCGTCGAAGATTTCCACGAAATCTATCGGGTCGACCGAGTCCCCGACGGCCACAATGGCGTCGTGGTCGCGGGCTGCGTTCTCAAGGAGTTCTTCAAGCCAGCCGCCTTCCAGCTGCAGTCCCACGCTGAACACCAGGTCCGCGTCGGCGATAAGTGTGATGTCCTGCGCGCCGGGCTGGTAGGTGTGAGGGTCGGCGTTTGGAGGTAGGAGCGGGAACACATCGACCCGATCGCCTCCGATTGCGCGAACCCAATCAGCCACTATGTTGCTTGTCGTTACGACACTCAGTTTCTCTGCAGGAGGTTCCGTAGCCGCTGCAGGTGGCGGGGTGGTGGCCGCCACGGAGGGCACGGTCGTTGGTTCTCGTGATTCTGCTGCCGTAGTGGCTGCCGGAGCCGAGGTTGCAGCCGGTGGAGCCGTGGTCGCAGCCGGTGGAGCTGTGGCCCCTGGTGCTTCAGTGGCGTCGTCGCCGCCACAGGCCACCGCGATCAATAGCAGCAAGGGGATGATATATATCCAAACGGATTTGAGAGCCTTTCGAGTCATGGTTGAACCGCAATCTCCTTGTTGAAAGGTATGTGTCCGTATCAAAAACCGGCCTAAATCAGACATAGTATCGATTTAAATAAGCAAACAATACTGAGTCTCAATTGTCCTTGTACATTGGTATTAAGTATCAATTATATTCATGAAATAAAAGTTAGTCTCAGTTAGCCGTAAAAAAGAAACTAGGCCGCTGCCTGCCCGTTTCTGACGCACTCCAAGCAGCGTCCGTAAACCTCTAGCCAGTGTCCGCTGAGCTCAAAACCGTGGCGGGCCGACGTGCTGGCCAGCACGTCCTCGATGTCGCAGCCCATCAGGTCCTGGGAAGACCCACAGTGTACACACAGTAGGTGGTGGTGGTGTCCAGTATGGCTTAACTGGTAGTGAAGATCGCCTTCCTCCAGGAGAACGCGACAAAGCACCCCTGCTTCGACGAGTATCTTCAGTGTACGATAGACGGTAGCCCGTCCCACCCTGGGCGGCAACTGTTTCCGCAACCCCTCGGCCGTGAAGTGGTGATCCTGCTCACCGATAGCTGCAGCCAGGGCCCGGCGAGGCGCAGTCGATCGGAAACCGCGCTCATCCAACGCCTCCAGGATTTTCTCGCTCACTGAAACACTTCTCTTTGTTATTGCCATCGCAACGGTACCTGTATCTATTGATACGATGTATCTTTGGACGGCATTCTACATTGTCTTGCCGGTACCGTCAACTGAAAAATTCACTGAAAATTCGCCGGGTCAGGGTGGTTGTCTATTGCAATAGATGCCACTCTTCGCCAGCGGGAGGCCACGGGTTGGCATCCGAAAACACTTGAGACAACTGGGTAAATGCTCCCAAGAACCCTGCCGGATGGAGCCATATGCTGTTGAAACCCAGGTTTGTGTAGTTGGCAGTTTGTCGTGATGAAGTGAAGCGCGCACCCTGCTCAGATAGATGCGCATCCGTAGCGAGCGAGTCCGCGATTTCGTAGATGGTCAGATACAAGCCTTCCCCGTACCGGTCGAGGAAGCGGTGTGACGGGGCGTCCGGCCCAGTGGGTTGAGCAAGCTCGATGAAGGTGTCCCGTCCCCGCAGCGGAATCACAGCGATCTCCAGCTCCGTGAAACTGACTTGGAAGCGCTCAGTTGCGCTGACCCCAAACATATTGTGCCAGTGCACCAGAGCAGCATCCAGGTTACGCACGAGGACGGCGATCTGACGGAGGCGTAACACTCCCGGTTCGGGGGCGTTTATCCAGTCATTGCCTGCGAGGGGCCAGGAATTATATCCCTTGTTCACTTCAACGACTCTTATCCGAGTACCGTTGGCCGATGACTGGTCCACTGTCGCGCTGCGCCAAGCCTGGTGTTCCACAATGCTGGATACTCGCACTCCCATCCCAAGCAGGCGCTTCTGAAGGGCATCAATCTCATGGGTCTCGAATATCAGCTCGAAAGGTCCCTGACCACGGCTTTGGCGAAACAGAGAAGTGTCTTCATCGCCGATATCGGGGCGCCACAACTCGACAAATGTACCGTCGCCTGCCAAGAACACCGAACGAGGACCATCCGGGGTTTCGTAGCTGTGGACAACTGGCATTCCGAGGTAACTACTATACAGCCAAGTTGCGTAGGCGAGGTCGCTCACAACAAAGTTGACCTGGCGCAATCGGTGAAGCACGGCAGTCACCTTCCTTGGTAACGCGGAGGTCGCGAGATAAGGAACAGCCGCGATGCTACTCGCGGCTGAGGAGAGAAACTACAGCCTTGCCACCAACATGGCGTTCGCCCTTGGCTCCCAGCATCAGGATATCGCACTCGGCAAGGTTCAAACCGTCTTCCTGGCGGAGATCCGTTACCGTCGCCTCGAGCGTCAGAGGGCGATTGTGTGGCACAGGCTGCCGGAAGACGACATCCAAGTCTCGAATTGCCTCAGGCCCGGCCCAATCGGTCAGTAACTGCGCCATCATAGCCATCGCCATGATGCCCGGCACAATAGGTCCGTCCATGCCAGACTGCTTGGCTGTTTCCACGTCGGTAAACCGGTTGGGAGCGGGTGGACGCCAAACGTCGCAAAAACTGGCCACAGCTTCATCGGTGGCTACAGTTTCCATGGGACCGATCTGGTCTCCCAGTTCTACGTCTTCATAGTAGGGCAATTTGTCTGTCCCCTCGCAAGTTCCCTGATTGGTGGTTGATGTTCTGGTCGATCTGTGATTCGGGAAAGTCGATGGCTACCGTCGGGCGAAAGACTCTTGAACTTCGGCCACAACATCGCCGTGCTGGTTCCGGAAAGTCGTTTCCCAAACAACGAACACCATGGTTCCGGAGCGGCCGGTCTTGGCGTAAACTTCCTTGAGGTGGGACGAAGCAGTGATGGAATCCCCGGCATATACCGGAGCGATCGGCTGGACCCTCTGCCCGGCGTGCATCTGGACCTTGCCGAAATCCAGTCCCACGTCGGGTAACTGTACCTCACGCACGTAGATGGAGCACAGTGTGGGCGGCGCTATCATTCCCCGGTAGCCGAGCTCTTTCGCTCCATCGTCCGACGTAAAGGCAGGGCCCTTTTCGCTCAGGCTGGCGTTGACCGCCTCAATCATCTGAGGGGTAATCTCAAATGGCCCGGCTCGGTGTTCCTTTTCGTGCAGAGACCGGTCGTAATTTAGCTCGAGGGTCATTGGCTATCTCCAGCTATTTGGCGGTTGACATCAGGTCCCCAAGTCTCCCCAATCAGGCAGTGGCGACTCCCGCTGTTTCCTCCAGTCGCACTGGTCGGAACTCCTTGCTCAGCAAGGCATCCACCAATTGGCTTTCCCTTGTGATGGTTGCCTTGAAGTCGGTCATGCAAGCCGCAATGTGGCTGGTGAGATGGGCGTCGCTTCCACCAATGCCCAGGTAACCGAATTCCTGGCAAAGCTCATCGGCCCGCTCGTTTTCCCCAGCCCTGCCGCCACCGTTCAGCAGTTCCACGACGTTGACGTCGGGGAAGCTCTCCCCTTGCTGGATGTATTCGGTCAACCCGATACCAAATCTACCTGGGTGTGCCGGAATCGCGACTGCGTCGTGCTGGCGTGCCGCTTTCATCAGTTCCCGAGCGTCCATCCGCACATTGGAGAAATCCATGTCGCGGGTGAGTCCCTCACTTACCCCATATACCAGGAAATGTCCGAACCTGGTGTCCAGTTCCGACCCCTTCAGGATTAGAACTCCATATTGCTCAGCAAGAGACGAATAGTCCTTGTCAAAGTCGAACTTTCGGTGCTCGGTCAGTACGATGCCATCAACTACGTAGTCCCTCTTTCGCAGCACCTGCACCCATTTCACATATTGCTCCACTGTTGCCCTTGAATCGTCGGAGGAAACTGAATGACTATGCAGGTCCAGAAACACTTCTGCAGGACTCCTCTATGGCAGATGGAATTAATAGGGGACACTCCCGAGTATCTTAAACAACGATAACTGATCCGGCAACCCACGGGGGCAAAATCGTCCTGCCTGCGCAAGGCACAAGTAAAAGCGAGACACCCATAGCTAAAGCTGATCGAGGGCGAAGCACCAGTCAGCAAATTTTGGCAGCGGGAGGCCCGGCGAGCCTGTAAGCCGGGTTCTGTATCCCGAGAGGTTCGGGACGGTGACCATCTATCTAGCCTCCCGACCAGGGCCGGGACCCACTAAAGTGGGACGGCGTTGCCGCCGTGGTCAAGCAGCCAACCCGGGGACGAGCCGGGCGCTCATAGTCCCTCTATTTGGCCTTGCTCCAGGTGGGGTTTGGCCGCCGCTGCGTCACCGCAGTCGGCCGGGCGCTCTTACCGCCCGATTTCACCCTTACCCCGGCACCCTTCAGTGCGCCGAGGCGGTATGTTTCTGCGCCACTTTCCGTCTAACGCGCAGGACTGATCCTTTGCGAAAGCCTGGGAGTTACCCAGCACCCTGCCCGGTGGAGCCCGGACTTTCCTCCCCGAAGAATTCAGGGCGGTCACCCGGCACGTCGGGCCTCCGATTCCAATCTAGCATCGGGTATAAAGACAGGTCAACTGGGCTCCCATCTCCTGCAACCCCAACACTCGATAGTGGTCAGACGTTTAAGCGGCAGCGAGGACCTAGGAGGGATGGTTGTGCCCTGGAGGGCTTTAAGCCCATGCGTTGATGATACACCAACGATCCAGACTACCCCATAACGAGGATTGCAGAGGGAATGGAGGGCTACTCCACGAAGAGCATCCGCCCGCAACTGCTGCATGTCACTGTCTGGCGTCCGTTCTTTACCCTCTGGCGCAACTGGGTGGGGAGGGACATGCGGCATCCTTGGCAGAGATCACGTTCAACCTTCGCTATGGCTCGGCCACCCTTCGACTTGCGAAGCGTCTCGTATCGCCGCAAAGCGGACTGGTCCACTTGCCTGGCAAGCAGTCCTCGCTGTTCCGTATATTGGGAACGCTCAGACTGAAGATCTCCTACCATGCGGTGCAATTGTTCTCGCCGAGACTCCCATTGGGCTTTGACTTCCGTCAATTCAATGGACAGCTGGGCGCATCGAGTCTGAGAGGCTTCCAACTGGATGGAGAGTTCCAGGGAAAGCGCTTCGTTTTGCTCCAGAAGCCGTCGAGCGTTGGCTGCTTCGAGTTGCAGAGATTCAAGGTCCCGAGCGTTTATCAAGGAACCGTCATAGAGTCGCGATTCCAGACTCTCGGAACGCTCACGCCGGACTTCGGTCTCCATCTGATTCTCTGATTGCCGGGCCTCCACATCCTTCAGTTGCTCTTCTTCCGCCTGAAGAGTGGATTCCAGATTTTCGATAGAAATTTCAGTCTTGAGTTCTTCGTCGGCCTGCGAAAGCTCACGGTCGACTCTGTCGAGATCGAGGTCGACTTCCTGCAAGGCGTACAGTTGTCTAATTGTGGTCATCCGCTACCGCCCTTGGTGACAGCGAGAAATGGATTCTTCGATTCTAGGAATCGAGTTATGCATTGTCAACTTGGCGGAAGGATGACAGCAGGCAAGTTGGACATTAGAATCAGGCTAAAACGAAAGGACGTCTCCAAGGAACGTCCCATGGTTCCATTTATCGAGTAAGGAGGCTCGTATGGTGCTTTCCAAGTTGGACAATGAGAGGCTCACCATGGTAGGAGCCGGTACACCCATGGGAGATACCATGCGCCGTTACTGGCTGCCGGCTCTCCTATGCGACGAACTTCCGGAACCCGATTGTCCTCCTGTACGCGTCCGCCTGCTGGGAGAGGATCTCGTGGCGTTCCGCAATACGTCCGGGCAGGTGGGGCTGATCGAGGAATTCTGCCCCCACCGTCGTACATCGCTGTTCCTCGGGCGAAACGAAGAGGACGGTCTGCGCTGCGTTTACCACGGCTGGAAGTTCGATATTGCGGGTAACTGCACGGACATGATGAATGAACCGGAAGACAGCGACTATCACACCAAATTGAAAGCAGTCTCCTATCCCGTAGTAGAGATGGGGGGAGTAGTATGGTCTTACATGGGCCCAACTGACAGACAGCCGCCGCCTCCCCGATTCGAGTGGACTCAGGTGCCCGACAGCCACCGTTTGATCACCAAAAACCGGCAGGAGTGCAACTGGCTGCAGGGTCTGGAGGGTGGCATCGACACCGCTCACGCACCCATACTGCATCGCCGCATCACTACGAACACCACGCGACCGGGCATCGGCTTCGACACCCCCTTCGTTCAGGGCAAAGCGCCGAAGGTTGAGGTCGACCGGACGGACTACGGCTACCGGTATGCAGGAGTACGTGAGCTGGAAGGAGAAGACAAGAACTTCATCCGAGCGTATCACTACGTGTTGCCCTTCCACCAGATGCGGCCGCAACAGTTCGGGCTTGCGGGAGGGACCACCCGCACGATGATTGCCGGCCACTGCTGGGTACCCACCGATGACGAAAACACGATGGTATTCAATTGGCTGTACAGTTACGGAGAGGAGCCACTGTCGGAGGCTGACAGGGACATCGAGCGTCAGCTGGGTCGAGGACCGGAAGACCTGGATTCCGACCATCGGGCCATCCGCAACAGGGACAATGACTGGATGATCGACCGCAAGGTTCAAAAGTACGAGACCTTTACGGGCATCGAGGGCATCAACACCCAGGACCAGGCGGTACAGGAAAGCATGGGCGCGATTGTCGATCGCAGCACTGAGAACCTGGCTGCCAGTGATATGGCCATCGTGGTGGCGCGCCGGATGCTGTTGGGAGCTGCGGACACGGTTGCTGATGGCGGAGATCCGCCGGGTCTGTCGGAGAGCTACTACAAGCTTCGAGCTATAGATTGCGTCCTGCCCGCAGATGCCGTATGGCAGGAGGCGCTGGCGGACCAGATGTATCCGGCATAACAGCGCGATTCTACAGGCAAACAAAGACGGCGACACTTGAACGGAGTCGCCGTCTTTACGTTTGCTGACTGGAACTGCCCGAAGGTTGAAGGATCAGGCAACAGCCGTAGGAAGGCGAGTGTGCCAGTCCGTCGCCTGTTCGTAGGCATGTCCGATGCGGAACAGGGTCTCTTCTGAGAAGGGTAGTCCGCCGATCTGGAGACCAACGGGCATGCCGCTGTCATCAAAACCGCATGGAATCGACATTGCCGGACAACTGGCCAGGTTGAACAGCCGGGTGAAGAGGAAGGGCAGCCGTGATGACTCGTCCTTGCTGGTAACCGGGGGATCATCCTCAACAGCCTGTGCGGTCTTTCCGGAGGTGGGGAAAACCAGGGCGTCGTACTTTCCAAGGGCCTCAAGGACCTGCCTCCGAATTAGTTCGCGCATCTTCTGAGCCTTGTAGTAGTAGTTGGCGGGCATCACGCTTCCGGTAAGCAGCAGGATCCGGTCGTCGTGGCCATAGTCCTGGAGATTCTGGCGGACCCAGCCAGCATGATTGTTAGCCGGTTCAACAGCCAACAACGCACCCGATACGGCGCCGGCCAATGCGGCAAGGGGCACCGATACCTCTTCTACCGTTGCGCCGAGCTCTCCCAGTACGGTGATGGCCTGTCCCACGGTGCGTCGGACGTCCGCTTCCACTAGGTCGGACTCCATCTGTTCGGTTACGACGCCGACTCGGAGCCCTGAGATGCCTTTGCCCAGGGCAGACCGATAGTCAGGCACTGGCGCGGTTGAAGTATGGCCGTCTTTGGGGTCATGGCCCGCGATTGCATTCAGAGTGATGGCTGCGTCTTCCACAGTGCGCGAGATGGGGCCCACTGTGTCCATGGACCAGACTCCGCGCATCACGCCGTATCGGCTGACGAGGCCCCATGTGGGACGCAGACCAACCAGACCGCACCAGGTCGCAGGGAAGCGTATGGATCCGCCCGTGTCCTCGCCCAGTGACGTAGCGCAAAGACGAGCACCGGTGGCAGCACCTGACCCGCTGCTGGAACCACCGGCGTATGCGTTCAGGTCCCAGGGATTGCGAGGGGTGCTGTACCGGTGCGAAAAGCCGGTGATAGCGAATTCAGTGAGGTTGGTCTTGCCTAGCAATACGGCGCCAGCCTGCTTCAGGTTGGCGATCACAGTGGCATCCTCGTCCGGCACGGAGTCCGCCAGGATGCGGGAGCCGCCGGTGGTGCGGACGCCTGCGCTGTTGAACTGGTCCTTGACGGCAACCGGGACGCCGTGCAACGGCCCGCGGTGTCTGCCGGCGGCGATTTCCCTCTCGGCCTCACGGGCAGCTTCCATTGCCATCTCGCGAGTCACAGTGAGATAGGCGTTGAACTTGAAGTCGAGGGAGTCGATCCTGTCGATGTAGGACTGGGTAACTTCTACGGGAGAAACCTGGCGGGAAGCTATGAGCCCAGAGACCTCGGACGCCGACAACAAAGGAAGCTCGGACTTGTCCATTAGACCCTCCGAGTCAATCTAAATGGTAAGGCCATGGATCCGACCCGCTTGACTATGCCGGCGGCAGGATAATCGGCAGGGGCTCCACTTCCTCGAGGCCTGGGGGATTGATGGCGTCCAGGGATTCCAGGAGAGCGTTCAGGCTGTACATAACCTCGGTGAGTTCTGGTTCCTGAATGTCCAGACCCACAGCACGTCCCAGAGCCTGGATGTCCTCTCGTGACAAATCGGCCATGAGTGCCTCCGATTATGCGATGGTTTGGTTTGGGCCCATACTGCGCGATAAAGCAGCTTCCGTCAAGATGCTGTGTCAGGGAGACAGGCCTCATGCCAAGACCCGGGAATGGAAGAAATAATTTGTGCCATCTCTTCCCATTCGAAAACGAACTTTGCCAACCAAGGTGCTTGGACGCCGACACGGGGACTGGTAGCGATGCAGGAAGCGATTGTATGGAGTTGGGAATCGAGGTAACAAATTTCCGCCAATATTCGGCCATATTCAGCGATTTTGTGAGTCTGCGACTTGAGACTTGACGACAGGGCTAAACGAAAGGATCGATCTGTAAATCACACAAATGTTCGTACTGTACATTAATTGTCCTATCGAAAAGCCGCAGAATTTCGTAAGGATGTGGATTTCAGCGGGCAGAGCTCCAAGGTTGGTGATTTATGGTTGGTTCCAGTTCGGAAGGGAGCTAATTGAATCAGGACTCCGGCAATGGTTTTTTGGAGGGCCGACTTGGAGTTGGAGTTCTTGCGCTCTTCCGTCGCTGCGTATCAATATTCACCGCCTGGAACAGGAATTGGGTTATACTGGCAGCGCTCCGGCCGAATCGCTTGCGGCCGAGGCTTTGCAGAACAGGGGATGCGCTTTCATGGCCGATTACAAGACAATCAAAGTGGACATTGGACCGGAATCGTCGTTCACGAAGCTGCCTGCCCAGGTGGAAATCGGGGACTGGTCTTATTTTCTAGCCAAGAGCCGGAAAGGGGTATACCAGTTGCTTTCCACAGTCTGCCCGCACGCAATGGGTGAGGTAGTGGACTGGGGCAACACCTTCATGTGTCCTGACCACGGCTGGCTCTTTGAAAAGTCAGAGGGAATCTGCATCAACGGTCCGAACTCCCGCATGACTGCTTTTCCGGTGGAAGTCGAGGCAGGCCGTCTCGTAGCGTCTGTGCCGAACGATTAATCTGCCGGCGAAGTGCGATCTGCTCCGGGCCGCAGCGTGGAACACTGTGCCACAGTTTCACTGCCAATTCGATGAAATCACTGCTGGGAATGTTTGAAAACATTCATAGCGCGGGAGGAGTCAGTGATGAACCAGAACGAGATTCCGTTCCTGAGCGCCTCGGAGCTTGCGCGCCTCATTGAGTCCCGGGAAGTTTCGCCGGTGGACGCGACGGAGGCTTACCTTCAGCGTATCGCAGAAGTGGACGGCAAGCTGAACTCCTATATCGCCGTGACTCGCGACTACGCACTAGAAGCAGCCCGGCGTGCTGAAGGCGAGATTGCTGCCGGTAATTATCGCGGCCCGTTGCATGGGCTACCGGTTGCGGTGAAGGACCAGTTCTACACCGCCGGGATGGTAACGACGGGCGGATCTTCCATTCTCCGCGATTTTGTGCCTGATGAGGACAGCACGGTGATGGCCAGGCTGTACGATGCCGGCGCCGTGCTGTTGGGCAAGCTCAACATGAGCGAGTTTGCCATGGCAGACATCTACAACCATCCCTATGGGACGCCCCGCAATCCCTGGGACACGACCCGGAACCCCGGCACTTCCAGCAGCGGCTCCGGCGCAGCCACAGCCGCTTTTCTGTGCGCGACGTCGTTGGGTGAGGATACGGGCGGGTCCATAAGAAGCCCAGCCAACTTCAGCGGCCTGGTCGGCTTGAGACCCACCTACGGCAGGGTGAGCCGGTACGGCGTCATGGGCGGTTCATGGTCCATGGATACCGTGGGGCCCATTTCTCGAACCGTAGAAGACGCGGCCATTACATTTCAGGCCATTGCTGGCTACGACCCCAGGGACCCATACACAGTGGACTTACCGGTGCCGGACTATCGGGCTGCCTTGACCGGGGACATCAGCGGATTGAAGGTGGGCGTCATATCGGAGCGAATGGACGCACCAAACCTTGACCCTGAGATGCGGTCTGCAGTTACGTCCGCCATAGGCACACTAGGGGAGTTGGGAGCCGATTCCCGAGATGTCTCGATTCCTCTGGCCCCTTCTGCAGGCGCGCTGAGCATGACCATCATAGGCGTGGAGTGGTCCAACCTGCACCGGCCGACCTTCGAGCCTAATTTTGAGCAAATGGACCGGAATAACCAGATCCGATTCCTGACAGGACTGGTAATACCTGCACAGGCATACAACAAGGCTCAGAAGCTCCGCGCCATGTTGAGAGAGCAGGTGCTGGCGGCGCTGGAAGAGGTGGACGTGCTGGTTCTCCCGTCCGGAGTCGGGCCTGCCCCGCCGGTGGAGAGCGTTCCCGGCGTGCCGAGCAAGGAGATGGCGCTGGCTGGACTGAATGCGCGCATCAGCTTCACCGGACCGTTCAACTTGGCCAACGTTCCCGCAATCTCCGTTCCCTGCGGATTCACCGAATCTGGATTGCCCCTAGGTGTGCAAATCGTCGGGAAGCCCTTTGCGGAGGAGACACTCTTCCGAGTGGCCCACGCCTACGAAAGGGCTACCGACTGGCTTACCCGGCGGCCCGACATATAGCGCGGACATCCTACAATGAAAACGCAACATCGGGAGGCGCGTCATGGCTGAAGACATCGGAGTGATGGAGGCAATATACAGCCAGCGGCAAATAACCCGTTATCGGCGGGATCCTGTCTCACGCGAGGACATAGAGAAGATCATTGACGCTGCCATTCGCGCGCCCAGCGGCGGGAACACGCAGCCGTGGCACTTCATAGCCATCACGGACAGGGACCTGATTGAGAAGGTCGGCGGTCTTTATCGTGACGTCTGGCTTGGTGCACAGGGGGCGGAGCCGCGACCTGACGAACCCCCGGCTTACCAACAGGCGCGATACCTAGCCAACCATATGCCTGAAGTGCCGGCGATGATATTGGTCTGCGTTGACCACTCACGAGGCCACGCAGGGCACACGCCGGGTGAATCCATCGAAAGAGGGCGTTACGCATCGTCCATCTGGCTGGCAATCCAGAACCTGTTTCTAGCGGCACGTGCGCTCGGATTGGGCACCAGAATAACGACCGTGCACATCAGGGAGGAAGAACAGATCAAGGAGTGGCTTGGGATTCCGGAGCGTGTGGAGACGGTATGCTTAACGCCGTTGGGGTATCCGCGAGGCAGCTTTGGTCCCACGCAACGGAGACCCGCGGAAGAAGTGAGTTCCTTCAACCAGTTCGGCAGCCGATAGCTTTAGCGAGATTCCCCACCAGTTATTCCATGTATTTTGGATGGTGTGGATACATCCATAGGAAGGACCGGAGACCTTGAAAATGACCACGGCCAAACCGGTCGCTGCAGCACAGGATGCAACCCGTCTCACCGGTTGGTCCCGGATGTCGGATGCCTGAAGACGACGGACGAATGGTTCATAAGGCTATGCTCCGATTACTCCGATCTTCGGCTGGAGCTCACGGCAAAGGGAAACCTCGTAATCATGCGCCTTGGTTTGTCTGAGGGTGGTCGGCAGGAACTGGAAGTGGCGTCGCAGGTTGCAGTTCGGGCCAAGCAGGACGGAACAGGCCGCGCTATCAGTCCCTCCGCCGGGTTTACCCCGCCCAATGGCGCGGTTCGGGACCCTGATGTTTCCTGGATACTACAATCCCGATGGGAAGCGCTGAATGCAGACGAGAGAAACGAGTTAGCCGAAATCAGCCTCGGACTTTGTTATTGAACTACGCCCTCAAACAGACCGACTCAGAGATGTTCAGGACAAGATGCTGAAATACATGGAGAACGGCGTCATGCTGGGTAGGCTGATTGCCCCTCAGAACCGGCGGGTGCATGTCTACCATCCGCGCGAGCCGGTGGAGATCCTGGAAGAGGCGCCTGGCGTTTCTGCCGACTCTGTATAGCCTGGCTTTGTGCTGGACTTGACAGCAATCTGGTAGTCTCCTCTAAACGGTAAAGATCAGTGAACACAGGCAAAAGGAAAGCCCCCGGCCAAACCGGGGGCTTCTTTATTGTCCCGTTGAGCTGCAGAACTAGGCGTTGGTGGTGATGGGCATCTGCTTGATGGAGCGGAAAGTGATGCTGGATTCGTACTCCATCTCTTCCTGTCCCAACTCCATGTCGGGGTAACGCTCGGCCAGTTCGCGGAAGACTTCCTGCCCCTCCACCCGGGCGATGGTGGCGCCGAGGCAGTGATGGATGCCCGCGCCGAAGGACACGTGGGGGTTGGGCCAGCGGGTGATGTCCATTTCGTCTGGGCGTTCGAACTTGTTGGGGTCGCGGTTGGCGGAAGGAATGAACCAGCGAAGGCGGTCGTCCTTCTTGATCAGCTTGCCGCGCATTTCCACGTCCTGGGCAGCCAGGCGCTGGATCGACTTCACGGGCGAGTCGTAGCGGAGGGCTTCTTCATTGGCCCGAACCATCATGCCCTGAGGGTCGGCCTTCAGGAGGTCCCACTGGTCACGGTTCTGCATGAATGCCAGAGTGCCGTTGCAGATCAGGTTGATGGTCGTCTCGTGGCCGGCCAGCAGCAGCAGGGAGGTGTTGACCAGCGCCTGCTCGCGGGTGAATACGCCAGCCTTTTCGCCCTGGGCCAGGATGGAGATGAAATCGTCGCCCGGCTTGACTATCCGCTCTTCCATCATGGGATTGACATAGTCGAGCATGTCCTCCATGCCTTCCACCAGCTTAGGCAGGCGGTCAGCCTCACCGCGGGCGATGTTGAGGAGCTTCTCGGCGATTTTGCGGATGTAGGGGCGGTCCTGAACCGGTACGCCCATCATCTCGGCGATGACCAGCACCGGCAGCGGCGTGGCCAGGTCCCGCATCAGGTCGAAGTCTTCTTTCTGCTCGGCTTCGTCCAGCAGCTCGTTGATGGCGTTCTGGACCAGCGGGCGCCACTCTTCCATGGATTTCGGCGTGAAGTAGGTGTGAACTACCTTGCGCATTTCCAAGTGGTCCGGGCGGTCGTACTGGATGAACTGCTTGCCTTGGTAGTTGCGGACGAACTCGTACAACTCGTTGTCCGACTCGTTGATGGCAGGATACGGCCCTCGCGGATCGTTCAGCCACACAGAACTGGAGAACAGTTCATGGTTTCGGGTGAGCCATACCAAGTCGTCATGCCTGGTGATAACCCAGAGTTCGTACAACTCGTTCCAATGGACCGGGTCTTCCTCGCGAAGTTGTCCGTAATAGGAATAGGGGTCGTACATGATTTCGGGCGCGAACATATTTTCGTTGAAGGTCGTTACCATAACCGCACCAACGTATGAAAAATTTAGAAAACTCTATGTTAAGGAGCCGCGGATGTCAAGCAGCATTGCCACGCCATGCAAGGCAATCCCGTCTTGATTTTCCAGTTGCGCAGGCTGGATTCATGGATCAACTTTGCCGGGTGGAGGGTCTGATTTTTTGTTTTTTTCCGGTAGTTTCCGGTAGTTTCCGGAAATTGCCGTGAACATGGAGGGCCTGCGTTGGGTCGAAGAGGGAGCCACCTGTGCAGCAGCCCCGTTGAGGTTGCCTTTGATAGTAGACATTGATTTCATGTTAGAGAAGGGTCACAGGGCCTGGCAAGGGGGAACTGTCATCCAAATGAATTGCGGCCATTGAGACACGATTGCCCTGCCATGCCATGGATGGCGTTTTGTCAAACTGTGTCTCTTCATCCATAATATCGAAAAACGCTCGTCAGCGAACCCGCAATGGGTTGGCGATGGGGCGCAACTGGCGCAGCAGGAGATTGCAATGCGTGTTCTTCTAGTGGCCACCAACCGGCATGACCGGCTGAACAGCCGAATGAACGCTCAGCCCATGCCGATAGGGCTGGCCTACATTGCCGGCCATCTTGATCATGAACGGCACGAGGTCAAGGTGGTTGACCTGATGTTTGCCGATGATTACCTGGCTGAGATTGAGCAGACGGTGCGAGAATTCCAGCCTCACGTGGTCGGGATTTCACTGAGGAACCTCAGCAACCACAGCTACACGGACACGCAGTGGGCGTTGCCCATCACCAGGAGCGTAATCGACAGGATTCGCGAGCACAGCGACGCGACGATAATCGTTGGCGGGCCGGCCTTCAGCCTGTTGCCGAAGCAGTGCTTCCAGTACCTCAAGCCCGACCTGGGCGTAGCCGGGGACGCGGGAGAGACCTTTGCAGAGGTCTGCGAGCGGATCGAAATCGGAGAGCGTTCCGTGTACGACTTGCCCGGAGTTGTGCATGCAAAGGAAGGCGACGTAGTGCTGAACGAGGGTCTGTGCGTATCGGCATTCGCCAGCCGGCCCCGATTGGAAGACCTGGAGATGGACAAGTACCGGAACGCAGGGTTCGGTATTGGTGTGCTGACCAAGCTCGGAAGTTTCTCGTATCCGACGCCGGCGTCCACGGCAGGAATGAGCGAGGCCGATTTCCGGGTTATCCGGCCGATCGACGAGGTAGTCGACGAAGTCAAGGACCTGTGGGAAAAGTACCAGCTTCGCAAGGTCTTTTTCGTCGACAATGGTTTCAACTTCCCTCTTGACCATGCGAAGTCGCTCTGCAGCGCGCTCATCGAGGCCGATATCGGGGTTCGATGGAACACCTGCCTGGCCTCTTTCAACTGCGACGCCGAACTTGTGCGTCTGATGAGAGACGCGGGGTGCGCCCTGGTGCTGATGGGGAATCGTGGCGGCGACCCGCACGATGGCCTGGGCACAATGGAAGAGCGAATGGATGCGCAACTGGAAGTACCGCACCTGTGCGAGGAGGGCGGTCTCCACTACACCGTTGCCCGGACATTCGGGGAGCCCGGGGAGACAAGGGAGTCGGTGGAGCACAAGCTGGATTTCCTGCGGAGGATCAATCCGGCCCTGGCCAACCTGCGGGTTGGTGTCAGTATCATGCCTGATACTGACGTTGCTGCGCTGGCGCTGGAAGAAGGCATCATCTCGGATGAAAGCGAACTGATTGAGCCCACTTTCTATATAGCAGAGGAAGTTCGAGATTGGATCGTTCCCTACCTGCAGGAGCAGGCTGCGGGCAATCCACGATGGAACCTCTGGTAACCCTTCTGTTCTCGTGTAGAACGAAAGAGCGCCGGGGCTGCAATCCCGGCGCTCTTCTTTGTGTCGAGGTGAAAGCGTCGCAGCGATGGTGTCGCGGTGAAGCCTACAGTGCTGCCGGTTGTGGGCTCGACTCCGCATCTGCGGCTACGGCAGTCTCCATCGCCTGTATGGCAACTTCGATCTGCATGTCGTCGGGCTGCCGGGTGGTAAGCCGCTGCAACCACAGTCCGGGGGCGGCGAGAATCTTCCCGATCACTGCGGCCTGATGTCGGCCGCTGAAGCGGATAACCTCATAGCTCGCCGCTGCAATGACAGGGAGCAGCAGAATTCGTGAGGCTATACGCCACCACCATGAGAGATCAAGGAGGGAGAAGGCGATGAATACGGCCACTGACACCAGGACCACTGTGAGCAAAAAGGCTGTGCCGCAACGAGGATGGGGAGTGCCAAACTTTTTCACGTTGTCCACGTTCAGTGGCAGTCCTGCCTCGAAGGCGTGTACGGTCATGTGTTCAGCGCCGTGGTAGGCATATACGCGGCGGATATCGCTCATCAAACCAATGACGGAAATGTATCCCACAAGGATGAGCAGTCTTAACGCCCCCTCGATGGCCTCACTGAGGAGTCCGCTTCCGAGGGCGGGCTCAAGGAGTCGTACCACTCCAATGGGTAACAGGAAGAACAGTCCGATGCCGAATATGAGGGAGAACGCCAAGGTGGAGGCCATCATCCACCCGGGGATGCCGCCGCCCTCTCCGACATGTTGGGATGGTTCGGCGGAGGCCAAGTCTGCGGACATCTGGAGCGCCTTGATTCCGAGGACGAGGGTTTCCATCAGGGCGAGAACGCCACGAAAAAGGGGCCAGCGCCGGAGCCTTCCGTTGTAGAGTGGGTTGAGGCGTTCCCGATGGTGCTCGATGCTACCGTCCTGCCTGCGGACCGCGAGGCTAAACCACTCGCGGCCTCGGATCATTACGCCTTCAATAACGGCCTGACCACCGTATGCATGTGCGGGCTGAGTTGCCAAGAACGCCTCTAGCAGAAACAGGGTTTACGAGAAATTTATCAGAAATCAAATCGTTCATCCACGGTCCGTTCCGGGATGAACGATTCAGTCTGGCGACACGCGCCTAAAGAAAAAGGAGGGCCAAAGCCCTCAATTTTCTGCTGGTCTTAGCGGCGGTTGAAGCGCCGATTGAACCTCTCGATGCGACCTTGCGTGTCCACGATGCGCTGTTCACCCGTGTAGAAGGGGTGGCACTTGCTGCAGATTTCCACCCTGAGCTGCGGCCTGGTCGCCCCAGTCTGGAAGGTGTGGCCGCAGGAACAGGTCACCGTCGCGTTGAAAAAACGCGGATGAATGTCGGTCTTCATTTCCGAAAGTTCCTTCGTGTGGTCTGTCGATTCCTGTACCTAGGACTGTTCCAAGGGGTATACACTCACGCGACGGCGGCCCTTGGCAGCCCACTCGTACTTGACCTCGCCGTCAGTGGTGGCGAACAGAGTGTAGTCTCGACCGAGTCCCACGTTGGTGCCGGCGCGAATTCGACTTCCTCGCTGGCGAACCAGGATTGACCCACTGGTAACCCGCTGTCCACCGTAGCGCTTTACGCCGAGGCGCTTTGAGTTGCTGTCCCTGCCGTTATTGGTGCTGCCGCCTGCCTTCTTGTGAGCCATAGCCTTTCCTGCCCAAAAAGCCCTTGACCGGCTGGCGCCGATGTCAGGGCGTGAGAATATCCTGAATCACAAGCCTGGTGTAGGCCTGCCGGTGCCCTCTCTTGCGTCGATAGCGGGTCTTGGCCTTGTACTTGTAAACAATGACCTTGCGGTCCTTGTAGTGAGACTTGACCTGCGCCCTCACCGTAGCTCCCGGAACGGTTGGAGAACCCACGGTTAACTGACCGTCCCTGGAGACTGCCAGCACTTCCCCAAACTCAGCGAGGGAATCCACCTTGTCGCCGATCAACTCAACGTCAAGAGTATCACCGGGTTGGACCCGGTATTGTTTTCCACCTGTCTTTATAACCGCGTAATCCATGAAGACCTCGGTCTCCAATCTTACTTCAAGCTCGTAACGCTGTCAACGAAAAGCGGCAACTGTGGACGTTGATAATGCAAAAGTGAAGTGAGGTAGTGGTGTATAATATCGCCGCACTCAAATGGGCTTTGCGTACGCAGGAGGTCGCATCGTGGCGGCTACGAATCAGGAAGGGTTGTCCGGAGGGGAACTGCGCCGGGTTTTTCGTTCGGCCTTTGACAGGCTGGAGGAGCATCGGGATACCGTCAATGCACTGAACGTCTTCCCGGTACCCGACGGCGACACCGGAACTAACATGTCCCTCACGCTGCGCGCAGGCATTGAACGTTGCGCAGAAAGTGAAGCACCGACTGCGGGAGAAGTCGCCAAGGAACTGGCTCAAGGAACGTTTTTCGGCGCTCGCGGGAACAGCGGAGTCATTCTCTCCCAGTTCTTCAAGGGTTTTGGAGACGCTCTGGACGGGAGTGAATTCTGCTCCTCCTCGGACCTTAGCCACGCTCTGGACATGGCCCGAGAGGCCGCCTACGGAGCAGTGGGAAATCCCCGGGAAGGCACCATGCTGACGGTCATCCGGCGAGCTGCCGAAGCAGCCATTGAAGAAGCCAGCGGCGGAGGTGTCTCTGACGTTCTGGAAACTGCCTACCTGGCGTCGTGTGTTGCCCTGAAGAACACTCCGGAGCAATTGCCCGTGCTGAAGGAAGCGGGAGTGGTGGATTCAGGCGGGCTGGGCATCGTAGTTATCCTGGGAGGCGTGCTGGAAGGAGTCTCGCCAGATCGCCTGGAGAACATATCGGAAGAGGCGGGTCTAGAAGGCATCATAGGCGACAGCATGGCTTCCCTGGGGGGGTCGAACCAGTCTCAGCAGGCCGGTTTCGTTCACCAGTCGCTGGAAGCCGATTGGGGTTACTGCACCGAATTCATCATCAGCGGATCTGGTCTGAGCCCCCAGGGCGTTCGTCAATACTTCGAAGAAAATGCCCGTTCAACCGTGGTTGTGGGAGACCCTAATAACGTCAGGGTACACATCCACGCTGACGATCCGGGCCCGGCAATCAGTTACGGGGTATCCCTGGGCACCGTTTCGAGCGTAAAGATCGAAAGTATGGATGACCAGAACGTCGAGTGGGCCGCCGGGCACAGTGCTCCCGCAGCGACGGCGGGAGCGGAGCAGGCGGTGGTTGCGGTAGCGGCCGGAGAAGGGTTGGCAGGTCTGTTCATGGAGTCCGGATGCGGCCACGTAATCCAGGGCGGGCAGACAATGAACCCAAGTGTGCAGCAGATCATGCAGGGCATACAGCGCGCGGGTGCTGCAAACACGATCTTTCTGCCAAATAACAAGAATATCGTTCTCACGGCGCAGCAGGTGGCGGCCAACGATGACACAGTGCATGTTGTGCCTACGCGCAGCGTTCCGCAGGGGGTAACGGCTCTTCTCGCATACAATCCGCATGTTTCGCTGGAAGAAAACATTGCGGCGATGCAGGAGACCCTGAGCGCCGTCGTAACCATCGAAGTGACACAGGCGGTGAGGGACACAAGCGTGGATGGAGTTTCGGTCAGCATGGGTGATTACATCGCATTGCTGGATGACGAACTGGTGATAACTGCTGATTCCCCGGAAACAGCATTGGAGAATGCGGTCAAACTGTCTGGAGCCGGAGCCGACTCAATCCTTACCATCTATCGGGGCGCCGACGCGGACCAGGTTGCTGCCGAAGCCTGCACGGACACGTTGGAAACGCAAATACCCGGCCTCCAGGTGGACCAGATTTACGGCGGCCAGCCACATTATCACTACCTGGCCTCGGTGGAATAGCTCCCTGCAGTGGAATCGGAAACTGGGCTCGGAAATACTAGACTGGAGTCTGAATGGCCATAAAGATCGTAACGGACAGCGTGGCGGACTTACCTCCCGCCCTGGCAAGCGCAAACGACATAACAGTCGTGCCTGCCTATGTCATCATCGGAAATGAGACTTTCAGGGACGGCCTGGATATTTCCGCAGACCGTTTCTATGAACGGTTGGGGACACTGCCCCGCCTGCCAACCACATCCCAGCCCACGATGGCTGACTTTCAGGAAGTCTACCGACAGTTGCTGGACCAGGGGCACCAGATTGTTTCGGTGCACGTTAGCGCAAAATTGAGCGGGACTGTCAATTCCGCCACTCAGGCGAAGGCTGCGCTGGGGGACGCTTCGCAAATTGAAATCGTGGACTCTCAGCTCGCCAGTGCACCGCAAGGCCTGGCTGTGCTCAACGCGGCAGAGTGGGCCAGGGAAATGTCGGACTTCCACGAAGTAGCCCGTCGGGTACGGCAGGCGCTTCCTCGTTATCGCAGCTATGTGTTGGTGGACACATTGGAGTACCTGCAAAAGGGAGGCCGCATCGGCAAAGCGCAGGCTTTTGTCGGGGGTATGCTGAAAGTCAAGCCCATCCTGACCGTCCAGGATGGAGAAGTGCACCCGGTGGAACGCCCGAGAAGCCGAGAGCGAGGCAAGGCCCGCCTCATTGAGCTGGTGCGCAACTTAGCGCCTGTCCGCCAGATCAATATCAGCTACAGCACCGACCGCGTGCAGGCCCTGGCGGTCCGGGCTGAGCTGGCGGAAATGGTTGACCCTGAGCACCTGATCGAGTCCCGATTCGGCCCGGTGCTGGGAACCTATCTCGGACCGGATGCGCTGGGTGTCACGGTGGCGCAGGGCAGCGCCGACTGGACTTAGCCAGGCTACCGGCGGTGGCCACTGGGGTGTCCGCCCGGTGACAGGTCAGAGAAAGCGAGATCTGCAGTGGGACGAATTGCTGGGCAAAGTCCTTGCCCTTGAGTCCCAGCGCGGATACAACAACAGCTCGGTTACCGGCGGCTTGGACAGGTTTCGGGAGCGCTGGCAGCCCGAAATGGCAGCGGTTGCCGACGATGAGGCAGACGCTACCTTCCTTCTACGCCAGGAGTATTCCGCAATGGACCCGGAGCGCCGGGCCCTGTGGGCCGCGCGATGGCTGTCGCTCACTGGTGTATCAGGAGCGGACCTCTCACATGACTTCGAGTCACCAGAGCATCCTTCCACTCTGCCTCGTAGCGTAGCTCCCACTGTACAGCAGAGCGGGACCAGTGCCGTAGCAGGGCGTTCTGAATCTGCAGGACTAACGGATCCCACAAGGCTCCGGGACTTTCCCGACAAGGGGTTGCCGAAGCAACGCCCCGCTTATGGCGAACCACCCGATGGGTACAGCGTTGACGACCCAGTAACCTGCCTCAGAGGGGCGGACGCGAAAACGGCAGAGCGGCTGGCGCGGCTGGATGTGGAAACAGTTCGAGACCTGCTCTATCTCTTTCCCCGGCGCCACGATGACTTTTCCGAAATGGTGCATGTGGCGGAAGTCATGCACGGAAGGGAATGTACGGTCGTCGCGACTGTGAAGGAGGCACGGGTCGTAGCCCAGGGAATCAAGGGCCGGCGAAGGGACACTGAGGCCATCCTTGAGGACGAAACGGGCAGCGTCCGTGCCATTTGGTTTGGGCAGCAATACGTTGCCCGGATGCTCAGGCAGGGTTCCAGGGTCGCCATCAGCGGCAAGCCCGAGGTCTTCAGGGACCAATTGGTCTTCAATTCCCCCGCGGTCCATCCCGCTGACTCGGAGGCTGCTGGTGTGCACACGGGCCGTTTGGTGCCCGTCTACCCGCTGACCGAAGGCCTGAGGATGAATGCCCTGCGGAACCTGACATGGCAGGCCCTGCAGCACTGGCTGGGCGGTGTTGAGGAAACGCTGCCGCCAGTCCTCCGGCAGGGTCGAGTGCCGTTGCGAGAAGCGATATTTCAAGCGCACTTTCCTGATAGCCCCGAGGCGTGGCAGCGAGCCCGATCGCGGCTGGCTTTCGATGAACTATTGACGCTGCAGCTGGCGATGCAGTCGCGCCGCAGGGACAGCCAGGAGGAAGTCCGGGGGGTCTCCGTGGGAGCGTCTCCGGTAGTGGCAAGGCGATTCCTGGAGTCTTTGCCGTTCCAACTGACGGCGGCGCAGTCGCGCTGCATCGATGAGATCGCCAGGGACATGAAGAGGGGAGCGCCACCCATGAACCGGCTCCTGCAGGGAGATGTGGGAAGCGGCAAAACGGTTGTGGCACTGGCGGCGCTTCTGTCTGCGGTTGCTTCGGGATACCAGGGAGCCTTGATGGCGCCCACCGAGGTCCTGGCCGAGCAGCACTTTCGGTCGACATCGCGGTTGCTGGAGGGACGGCCTCGGCAGCTGGAGGAAGGCAACCTGTTTTCGGTCTCGCTGGAAGGAATGGACCGACCTGTTTCGATAGGCCTCCTGACCGGCAGTGTGCGGGCCCGGGAAAAGCGGATGCTGACGGCGATGGCGGGGGACGGTACGCTGGACCTGGCATTCGGCACCCAGGCGCTAATCCAGGAGGGGGTGTCGATGCCGAATCTGGCCCTGGCGATCGCTGATGAGCAGCACCGGTTTGGGGTGATGCAGCGTTCGGCCCTACGAAGGCGGGGCGAAGAGAACCCGCATACCTTGATAATGTCGGCGACACCCATCCCGCGGACGCTGTCCCTCACTCTATATGGCGATCTTGACATTTCCACCATTGATGAGCTTCCTGCGGGACGACAGCAGGTGGCCACCTACGTCGTGGCGCAGGAGAAACGGGAAGACGCCTATCGGTTTGCGAGAGAACATATCCAGAGTGGCAGGCAGGCCTTTGTGGTGTGTCCGCTGATCGAAGAATCGGCGAGCATTGAAGCCAGGGCGGCAACCGAGGAATACGAAAGGCTATCGGAGCAGGTGTTTCCGGACCTTCGGGTGGGTCTGCTGCACGGACGTATGCACTCGCGAGATAAGGACCGAACACTGCGCGACTTTGGCGAGGGTGAATTTGACGTGCTGGTGACCACTGCAGTGGTAGAGGTGGGCATAGATGTGCCCAACGCGACGCTCATGCTGATTGAAGGTGCGGAAAGATTTGGGTTGGCCCAACTGCACCAGTTCCGCGGGAGAGTAGGGAGAGGAGAGCACAGGAGCTATTGTCTCTTGCTTCCTTCAGAAACGCATGGCGAGATGGGTTCGTCGGCTCGTGACCGACTGATGGCGCTTCAGGACAATCACGACGGTTTCAAACTGGCGGAGATAGACCTGGAACTTCGAGGGCCGGGAGACTTCTTTGGTACGCGACAGAGCGGTCTTCCAGAATTGCGGATGGCACAGTTTTCCGATCGAGACTTACTGGAGTCTGCGCGGGACATGGCGGGCCAGATTTTCACTGAAGATCCCCAATTGTCCGCGCCGCAACATGCTCGCCTGGCTGCACAGGTCGCCCGCTTTACGAGTCGGGCGAATTCGGACAACAGCTAGCCGAACGCGAGTCAGGGTAGGGTTCCCGAGTGCCGATCAGCCCGGCGCCTTGAAACGGTAGCCGACGTTCCAGATGGTCTCGATAAAGGAGCGCCCCGGCGACTCCACCTTTGACCTCAGACGACGGACGTGAACGTCGACTGTGCGAGTGCCCCCAAGGTAGTCATAGCCCCAGACCTGGCTCAGGAGTGCCTCGCGAGTGTAGACGCGGCCTGGGTTCGAAGCGAGCAGGGCGAGGAGTTGGAATTCCTTGTAAGTCAATGTCACTCGCCGACCGGCGGACGATACTTCATATCGCTCAAGGTCAATGGTCAGATCGCCCACGGCCAGTGTGTGGGATCCCGAAGGGCCCTTGACCCGATAGACGGCCTGCTGTATCCGTAGTGAGAGCTCTTCGTCGGAAGCGGGGCAGATCAAGAGTTCGTCAGGATTGAGCACGGGATCGTAGCGCCTGATGGCCTCCTTGGGTAAGGCAGCCACTACGGGTACCTTTCGACCGCGGTAATATTCGACCACCTTTGTGGCAATGGCGGTCTCCATTGTGTCCAGATCAAGGAGCACCGCATCTGGGGAATCAGCGCTGTCGTCTTCCAGGAGGCCCTCGACATCGTTTTCCAAGCGACAGGACATTCCCGAGCGTGTGGCGGCCTCAGCCAGCCCGCGTCCGCCTCCGTGGCTGTTCAGGACAACTAAGTTATACAACTGGCGCGCGCTCGACCCCTTTGGTGGCGATATAGCCTGAGGAAGCCAACCAAGCTTCTTTCACACCGCAGTATATCAAAAAGATGGGAGGCCGCTCGCAATTTGAGGATGTTTGATTACATAATCTTGCAACGAAGGCAAGGGCAAGAGGGTCGATACTCGCCAATGTTGGCGCTTATCCCACCTCGACCGTGCAAAACCGCGTGAGACAGTGCGACGACCGTCGAATTGGCGTTGTCTGCTACGCGGTTCGAGCTCTCACGCCGGGGCTATCGCTGGTAAATGAGCCCGAAGCGCCTTTGAGCCGAGATCGAAAATTTTACCGGCATGTGCCGCGGGCGCTTTGAGAGGAGCGAAAAAAGAACTCCTCCCCATGCACACCGGCCTGATTTGACGCTAAATCGGCGGCAAATTAAGATGATGGTCAGTCTTTGATGGCTAATTCAGCCAACGGGGAGAGAAGACATGACCGCTCAGGTAATTGAATCCGCCGCCGCAGAAGCTCGGCGCCGCATTCGCACGAATCAGTGGCGCGGAGTGACTTCGGGAGTGGCGCCGGGTCACGTACAGGCGAACCTGGCCATATTGCCTCGGGACATGGCCTTTGACTTCCTGCTGTTCTGTCAGCGCAACCCGAAGCCGTGCCCCCTTCTGGAAGTGATCGAGCCTGGCAGCGTCGAGCCGGTGCTTACTGCCCCGGGTTCGGACATTCGTACGGATGCCGCCGGTTACAGGGTCTACCGCAACGGTGAGTTCACAGCCGAGGTCGACACCCTGGAGGAATACTGGAGAGACGATCTCGTCAGTTTCCTGCTGGGATGCAGCTTCTCTTTCGAAACGGCGATGACAGACGCCGGAATTCCACTGAGGCACCAGGAGCAAGGCAAAAACGTTGCGATGTATATCACCAACATTGAGACTGCTCCGGCGGGGGCGTTTTCAGGCCCGATGGTGGTAAGCATGCGGCCGATCAAGCGCGAACAGGTGGTCAGGGCGGTGCAGGTTACCTCGCGGTTCCCAGCCACCCACGGGGCCCCGGTGCACATTGGCAGCCCCGGCGACATAGGCATCCGAGACCTCGACCTGCCAGATTTCGGGGATGCTGTGGAAGTCAAGCCGGACGAGGAGCCGGTGTTCTGGGCCTGCGGGGTGACTCCACAGGCGGTGGCTCTTAACTGCAAGCCCCCGCTGATGATCACCCACGCGCCCGGCAGGATGTTCATCACAGACCAAAAGGACGCCGATTACGCGGTCCTTTAGGCAGACGATCGAGCGGGAGGACCCTTGCCGGAAACGATCGAGGACATAATCTTGGACTTCGACAAGCGGGGTATGCTGGCGCTCCGGCCTCACGTGCCGTCCGACTTTTGCGAGCAGGCGGCGCAGTACGTCGTCGACCATCCGGGGCACACCGTGATCGTTACCGGCTTTTATGTCCTCATGGCGGGAAAACCGGAGACGGACGGGCCACCCGGGGCGATTGCGATCGGCAAAGCGTTGCAGAGCCTGGGGCGACGCGTAACTTACGTTACAGACGCATGCACCTTCCCGGTCCTTCGACAGTGGGCCGGGGATGCCGAGGTCATCGAGTTTCCAGTCACTACAGTGGAGGAGAGCAAGGAGCATGCCACTGAGTTACTCGCTCGCCTAGATCCCGCGCTGCTGATCTCCATAGAACGATGCGGTCGCAACAGGAACGATGAGTACCTGAACATGCGAGGGCGCAGCATAACTGAGAACACGGCGCGGGTTGATTACCTGTTTGATGGGTCCGTGCCGTCGGTGGGTATAGGGGATGGCGGAAATGAAATAGGGATGGGCAACCTGGCGGAGGTCATCCCGTCTGTGGATAGCCTGCCTAGCGATCCTGCCATCGCTGAGGTTGACAAGCTTGTCATAGCCAGCGTATCCAACTGGGGCGGCTACGGCCTGGTGGCGGCTATTTCGCGAATTATCGGCAGAAATCTGCTGCCCGCGCCCGAGGGGGAATCCCGGATGGTGCAGGGTATGGTGGATGCCGGGGCGGTGGACGGCACTACTGGAGACGCAGTACCTACGGTCGACAACTTCTCGATGGAAGAGAACGGGGCGCTGTTGGCCCGACTGCACCTGGTTGCGGAAGGTGGCCGGAGCTGACCACGCTTTATCTCGTCCTGAAGGACCTGGCGGGCCAGTCCATTGCGCTATTGGCGGTTGTCCTGCTGTTGCTGTCGTCCTTCGGGCCGATGCTGGACCACCATTTCGCTGAGCGACACCCCGGGCACAACCATATGTACCTCTACTCTGTTGATCCGGACCACTCGCACCCTTTCGAACAAGCCCACATCCACTATGACGCCTTGTATGCGCCGACCTCCGGCAATGAAGGCATAGTTTTTTTGGTACCCTACGACGGGGCCACTCATCCCCCAGCCGACTTGGCTCCTCCCGTAGCGGCGCCAGTGGTTCCCCGCCACGAAAGCGACGCCCCATTGCTTCTGCGCAGATCTGGGGCGACATCAGCCATGAAAGGTACGGTTGTGTCTCCCCTATTGCAGCCACCCAGAGCATAACTCCTGTCCGAAATCGGCTTGTCAAGCGATTTACCACGGAAGGAGTGTTTATGCTCAGGCATTTCCGCAAAGGCGCCTGGCTCGCGATGACCTTCGCGATCGTCATGGGCTTGGCCGCAGGAACGATCCTGGCCCACGAGGGCCGACCCGTAGGAGACTACCGCTTCATAGTGGGATGGCTGGAAGAGCCTGCCTACGAAGGAGCAAGGAATGCCGTATCAGTCCAGGTGAACAATGTCTTGGAAGTGGAAGAAGGGGGGAGCGGCGAACAAGGTCATCACGGTGGAGGTTCTGAAGACAGCGGACAAATGTCGGAGGGGGGCATGGAAATGGCCGACCACGGCAGTGTCCCCGTGGAGGGCCTGGAGGGTTCGATACAAGTTGAAGTGACGCACGTTCCAACTGGAGTTTCGCGCGTCTTTGACCTGATCGCGGTCTTTGGTGAACCGGGACACTATGTTGCCACCATGGTGCCCACCGCTGCTGGGGTGTACGAGTTCAGGTTGTTCGGCGATATAGAAGGTACTGCAATAGACGAGGCCTTCTCTTCCAAGGGAGGAGGAGGGGGCTTCGACGACATCCGAACCTCAGCGGGTTTGAACTTCCCCGAGGAACTGCCGGAGTTGCGGGAAATAGAGAGAGGCGTACGGGGTGCAATCCAGACAGCGCAGGAAGCGCAGGACGCCGCGCTGGCAGCCCAGGAGTCAGGAGGCAACACACTGGCCATCGTTGCCCTGGCAGTGGGCATAGTTGGTGGTATCCTGGGACTCGGCGGCATCTGGTTCGGCCTGCGAGGACGGCAGGGATAACCGGACGAGGCACCGTTGACTGCATCAGCGAATGACAGGGCCGACAGCAAGACCGTGCTGTCGGCCCGCGCCGGAATAACTGTCTGGGCAGCCCTCCTGGCACTGATGGCGGCGGGCGCATGGTGGCTATTTTGGCCGTCCGGAGTGGCTGCCCATGCAAACCTCGCGTCGTCCGATCCGTCGGCCAACTCGGAACTGGAAACAGCACCGAGCCGCATTATCATCTGGTTCACTGAACCGATTGAGCCGTCGTTCAGCGAAATCAGGGTGCTGGACGCAGCAGGCCAGCAAGTGGACCTGGGCGACAGCGTAGTTGATGACCTCAACCCGCTGGTGATGTCGGTCGGACTGGGAGACGTACCTGACGGCACATACACGGTGGCCTGGAAGAATGTTTCCACCGTGGATGGCCACCGCGTGCGTGGTTCATTCCTGTTTGCGGTGGGACAGCCACTGTCCGGCGTGCCTGCCCAGGTGGAGGAGCAGCCGCTGCTGCAGTCGCCTTTTTCACCCCTGCTGCGCTGGCTGGTACTGCTGTCGGCATTGACCATGGCGGGCGGACTTGTCTTCGAATTGCTGGTATCGCGACCGGTGCTGCTTGCCCGGCATGCGCCGGATTCGTTGATGGCAGTGGGCCGTCGGTTGTCGCACCGAACTTCGCGGGTGATGTGGATCGCGGTCGGTGTATTCGTAGCCGCGTCCGCCGGGCAATTGCTGACGCTGGTAACCGTTGACGTTTCGCTGTGGGATGCGCTGGGTGGGCCGTTGTGGAGCACGATCGCCGGGACTGGATGGGGGAAGCTGTGGCTTTGGCGAGTTGCTGCAGCTGCGGCATTCGCCTTGGCCCTGCTCGGGCCACGTCTTGCCTCGGAACTGTGGCAACCAGCAGCCAGGACGGTGGCAATTGCGCTGTCGGGTGCGGTGCTGTGGACGCTGGCGCTGACAAGCCACGGAGCCGCCACAGTAGACATCAGAAACATGGCAATAGCGGCCGACTTCCTGCACCTGGCGGCCTCGGCCTTCTGGATCGGGGCACTGTTCCACCTTGTGGCCGGATTGCCGCTGCTGTCAAAGGATCTATCGGAGCATCAGCGTCGGGAATGCCTTGCGGATATGCTGTCGCGGTTTTCGATAGTGGCTTCGCTTAGCGTTGCCACGATAACCGTTACCGGCGTATTCAGCGGTTGGGCGCAGGTTACTGAGACGGGGGCCCTTTCCACCCCGTACGGGATTATCCTCATCGCCAAGGTGGCCCTTGTGGCGCCGCTCCTTTTCCTAGGAGGGGTTAACCTGTTCTGGGTTCGCCCGCGTCTGCGAGGGGGCATGGCACCCATGACGTGGTTGAAGCGGCTCCTGATCGGGGAGGCTGTGCTGGCGGTGATGATTCTAGCCGCCGTTGGTGTGCTCACCAGCCTGGAGCCGGCCCGGCAGGTGGCTTCGCGAGACCTAGCTGAATCGAGACAATCCGTCAGCTTCAGCGACACAGTGGATGGCGATACGATCGGTATGGAGATATCACCCGGAAGGGTGGGGGCAAACGACGTTTCCGTCACTCTGAGCGACCGACTGGGCCGACCCGTCACCAATGCCGACGAGGTGCTGGTACGCCTGGTGTTCCTGGAGTCTGATCTGGGCGAAGACACTCAGACGGCTGCGCCAGTGGGCGAGGGCCGGTACGTCCGTGAAGACGCGCAACTCAGCATTGCCGGAGTGTGGCAGGCAGAGCTGATCGTGCGACGGCCCGACGCCTTCGATGCGCGCACGGCATTCCGCTTTGAGGCATTGTCAACAGGGTCTGCGGGAAGCGCGGCCATCTCACCGTCGCCAGATACTGCGTACGTGATGCTGGGGGCCGGGTTGCTGGTCTTGGGCGCTATTTTCCTGGCGGCTGGTCTGCCTCTTGGCGGGTGGTTCTCGCGCAACGGGGCCGGCGTGATGACGCCCGGGCTGGCGGGAGCGGCGGCAGGTTTGATTCTGCTGTTCAACGCTCAACTGGGCATTGGAGGAGAGGAGATGCTACAGAATCCGTACCCGCCTGGGCCGGAGTCGCTGGCAGCCGGGGCGGACACCTATGCCCAGATCTGCGCTGCGTGCCATGGAGACGAGGGGAGAGGGGACGGCCCCGCGGGTGTGGCTCTGGACCCGCTGCCTGCGGACCTGGTGGTGCACGTACCGCTGCACCCGGAGGCAGACCTGTTCCGCTTTATTCGCGATGGTATCCCGGGTACCGGTATGGCTCCTCTGAGCGACAGGCTTACTGAAGAGCAGATCTGGCACGTGGTGAACTACATACGCACGCTGGAGGAATAGCGGACCTCGCGAACGGTCTGCGGCAGGAGCCAGAGTCTTTCAGTCTGCGGCAGGAGCCAGGATCTTTTCTTCCACTGCGAGCAGGCGGCGAAGCTCAAATATTTCGTCGCGGAACTGGGCAGCCTTTTCGAACTGCAACCCCTTGGCGGCATCCTTCATCTGTACTTCGAGGTCCTTGACCACCTTGTACATGTCGGCACGCGACATTTCCTTCCGGACAGTGTTGTAGCGGGCGCGGTTTTCGGCGATCGCCTTGATACCTTCGGTGATGTCGTGGACTTCCTTTTGAATGCTCTGAGGCTCGATCCCGTTGCGCTCGTTGTATTCGCCCTGGATCTGACGGCGGCGGGCGGTCTCGCTGATAGCCCGCTTCATTGAGTCCGTCATTTTGTCGGCGTACATCACGACATGCCCATCGGCGTGGCGTGCAGCGCGCCCGATGGTCTGGATCATGGAAGTCTCGGACCTGAGATATCCCTCTTTGTCTGCGTCCAAAATAGCGACGAGGCTGACTTCGGGGAGGTCAAGACCTTCCCGCAGCAGATTGATTCCGACAATCACGTCGTAGACGCCAAGACGAAGATCGCGGAGGATTTCGATCCGGTCAAGGGTCTCGATGTCCGAGTGGAGATATGTATTACGAATACCCATCTCGGAAAGATAGTCTGCGAGCTCTTCGGCCATGCGCTTGGTTAGAGTGGTTACGAGAACCCGTTCGGCCCGTTGAATGCGGTCTTTGATTTTCCACAGCAGATCGTCGATCTGGCCGGTTGTGGGAAGGACCTCTACAGTGGGGTCCAGCAGGCCGGTGGGGCGTATGACCTGCTCGACGACGCTGCTGCTGTGCTGTATCTCGAAGGGACTTGGGGTGGCCGACACGTAGACGACCTGGTTGATGCGGCTCTCGTACTCTTCGAAGTTGAGAGGACGGTTGTCGAGCGCGGACGGCAGCCTGAACCCGTAATCGACCAGGGTCCGTTTGCGAGAGACGTCGCCATGGTACATACCGCGCACCTGGGGCAGGGTCATGTGCGACTCATCGACGAACATAATGTAGTCTTCCGGGAAATAGTCCAGCAGCGTCCATGGGGCGCTTCCCGCAAGGCGCTGCGAAAGGTGCCGGGCGTAGTTTTCCACACCGGCGCAAAAGCCGGTCTCCTGGAGCATTTCGACATCGTAGTTGGTGCGGCTCTCAAGGCGTGCAGCTTCCAGGATTTTCCCCGAGTCTCGAAGTTCCTTGAGGCGCCATTCCAGCTCTTCCCTGATATCGACAACGGCAAGGTCCAGCTTGTCCTTGGTGGTGACGAAGTGGTTGGCCGGGTAGATGGCCACCTGCGGAAGGTCGGCCAGCACTTCTCCAGTCAATGGATCCAGCTGAACGATACGCTCGACCTCGTCGCCGAAGAACTGTATGCGAACGGCGGCTTCCTCGTAAGCGGGGACCAGTTCGAGGACATCGCCGCGGACGCGGAACCTGGCGCGCGCCAGGTCCAGGTCGTTGCGTTCGTACTGCATGTCGACCAGCTGGCGGACCAGTTGGCTGCGATTGCGTATCTCGCCGACTTTTACCTGCGCGACCAGGTTGAAGTAGTCCTGTGGGTCGCCCAGGCCGTAGATACAGGAAACGGAGGCAACGATTAGAACGTCGCGCCGGGTGAGCAGCGATGTTGTGGCGGAAAGCCGGAGCTTGTCGAGCTCCTCGTTGACGCTGGAGTCCTTTTCGATATAAGTGTCTGACTGGGGAACGTAGGCTTCCGGCTGGTAGTAATCGTAGTATGAGACGAAGTATTCCACGGCATTTTGGGGGAAGAACTCCTTGAACTCCGAGGCGAGCTGTGCGGCGAGAGTCTTGTTGTGGGCCATTACCAGGGTCGGTTTCTGTACTTGCTGTACGATGTTCGCCATAGTAAATGTCTTGCCGCTCCCAGTTACGCCGAGCAGAGTCTGGCGGGGCACGCCCCTGGAAACTGACTCAGCGAGACGGGAAACTGCGCCTGGCTGGTCTCCGGTCATGCCAAAATCGGCCACCAACTGGAATTGGCGATCTTCAGGTTGGGCGTTCCGGCGTTCGTTCACCTCGAGCCCGGCGTCGGCCCATTTCTTGCCCCGTGTATAGGTGGTCATGCTCGCTCACCTTCGGCTTCTGTTTGAAGGGACAATGCCATTATATCTGGTCTACGATTCTTCTTTGACCAAACCTGGAGACGTTCAGGTGGGCAATTGCATTTGGAATTTCAAGCCTTGATCATTCCTGCTTTCACAAGCGTGGGGTAGTGAATAATCTTTCTGCCATTTTCTCTCATTTTCTGCCATTCCGAATTGGGAGGTAAGTTCTGGCGGACATCAGGTGGCTCCGAGGGATCTGACAAGGTATTCAGTGTATGACAAGGCATTCCGGGATAATGATAAGGATGCGCCGTCGGACTTGGCAACAAGTAAATGTCACCAGGCTATCCAAATGCGAAAGCTCTGGCCCGGTCAGGAGGCTCAGCGGCTGGCAAATTGCTGCAGGGCAAGGCGGATTCGGTCTTCCACAGTAAGATCCTGCGAATTCGGCAGTGCGTCCACTGCGGCTTTGACTTCAGAAGCGGAGTAACCGAGGGCAGACAAGGCAGCCAAAACCTCTCCGTCTGCGCTCGATGAAGAGACCATGCCCTCACCTTCGATGTCTTCCACTTTGCCTCGAAGATCCAGGATGATGCGGTTGGCAGTCCGTCGTCCCACTCCCGGCGCGGTCGCCAGGGCCGCCGCGTCGCCGGATGCGATGGCCATATGCAACGCCCCAGCCTCGAGCGAGGACAGCAACGCCAGTGCCAGCCTCGGACCTACCCCCGACACCCCCGTAAGCAACGTAAACAATTGCGAGGAACCCTCGTCCGGGAAGCCGTACAGTACCGGTTGCTCGTCTCGGATGCGCAGGAGGGTGTTCAGGGATACGGTGCTCCCGGTTGGCCCCAGGGCTGAGATTGCGTTGGCGGGGACAAAGGCCTGGAGTGTAACGCCTCCAACGGTCACGTGAACCCAGTCAGGGCCGATGGCGGCCAGGCTTCCGCGAATGCCGACTATCAAGGCTTTGTCAACGGGCAGATGGCAGCGGCAGCCGGCCGCTACCGTTCCTGTCCCGGCGGAATTTCGTTGAGCATGACTCCCGATGCGTGACGCTGTGCCAGATGGCAGAGTCCCACTGCCAGGGCATCCGAGGCATCCAGTTCCAGTGCCAGCGGAAGGCCAAATGTGGAAGTTACTATGCCGCGTATCTGTTCTTTGGTCGCTGCTCCGTGATCCGCCACGGCTCGCTTGACCTGGGCCGGTGCGTACTTGAATATTTCGATTCCCTGGCTTGCCGCACCGACGAAGACCACGGCCTGGGCCTGCCCGATGGCCAAAGACGACTTTGGGAAGCTGCGCTCGCCTTGCCCCACGAAGGGGTCTTCGATGGCGACGGCATCAGGGCGGAAGATGGCGATGAGGTTGTTTACGTGGGTGTACATCTGGTAGAGGCGGCTCTCGATGGACATGGACGAAGGCAGCGCGATTACACCGTAGTCGACCGCGTCAAGTACCGGCACGTCCGCCAACACTCCGTAGCCCATCCGCAGGGTGCCCGGGTCGATTGCCAGGATCGTCATTCGGTGCTCCCTGCGAGGATCTTAACCGGCCGATGCGTAGTCGTGGCCAGAGTTGCCTCTAAGCTTCTTCAATCTAGCCGATGCGGTGGTCTGCCAAGCAGGCTATCCGATCTGGTAGCGCTCCAGCACTTCTGGGGGGAAGTCGGCATTGGTGAAGGCTTTCTGCACGTCGTCCAGGTCTTCAAGGGTGTCGAGCAGACGAAGGGTCTGCTCTGCTTCCTTGTCGCCCAGGGCGATGGTTGTCTTAGGAACCATGGACATCTCTGCGGAGCGAACGGGCACGCCCTCGGCCTGGATTGTAGTCTGCACTTCCTGAAGATTCTCGACAGGCGCGTATACTTCCAGCACGCCTTCGTCTATCTGGATGTCCTCGGCGCCCGCGTCAATGGCCAGCAAACCCAGTTCTTCGGCCCGGTCCTCGTCGTCAATGTCGACAGTGACAACGCCGCGAAGGTCAAAGTTCCAGGCGACGCAACCGCTTTCGCCGAGATTGCCCCCACCCCGGTTGAAGGCAGAGCGAACATCGGCCGCGGTCCGGTTGCGATTGGTAGTCACAGCCTGGAGCAGGATGGCGCCTCCCCCAGGACCGTATCCTTCGTAAGTGACCTGTTCCAGGGACTCCCCGTCGCCACCTTCACCGCTGCCGCGCTTGACAGCGCGGCTGATGCTGTCCTGCGGCATATTGTTGCCCTTGGCGCGATCAAGAGCGAGCCGCAGCTTGAAGTTCATGTCTGGGTCGACACCGCCGCCCTCCCGGACAGCGAGAGAAATCTCGCGACTCAGCTTGGTGAAAAGAACGCCGCGTTTGGCATCGGCAGCGCCCTTCTGATGTTTGATGGTTGACCACTTGGAATGACCGGACATAACACTACCTCCCGGCCCAGCAAAGGGTGAGACCGATTTTAGCATCGGCCCAGATGGAGGGTCAAAGCGGGAAGCTCAGCGCAATCCGTCGGGAAGGTCCACCACCATGCGGTTATGAGCCACTTCCACTTGCTTTACCACCTGTGCAGTGGCCGGAATCAACAATTCTCCGGAATTGCTCCGCACGATGTAGACGTCGTTGCTTCCCGTCTCGAGAATTTCCTGTATACGGCCCAAGTCCTCTCCGTCTGAGGCGAAAACCTGCATTCCGATGAGTTGATAGTGGAAATATTCCCCATCTTCCAATGCGGGGTTGGACTCAGGCAAGGCGCTCAAATATTTGCCTGCCAATGAGGAGGCAGCACGCCGTGAGTGGAATCCATCGAGGGAGATCAGGGCGGTATCCGGGCCTGTTGAGCTGAAGGAAGTAACAGCGTGGGGGGTGTCTTCTATGTACAACTGCGCCCCAGAGTCGAACCTACCTGGGACTGTTGTAAGGAGCCGAATGCTCAGGCTTCCATCGACGCCGTGGGCCCGAATAATGCGCGCCACGACAACCAATTCCAGTTGGCGCTGCTCTTGGGGGCCGGATGAGGAGTTGGCCAAGACGAAAAGAGGAGAAAGAAGGTGTTATTCGATTTCTAGGGTAGCCTGAGAGCCGTTCTTGACGGCTGCTACCCTCAGAATCGTGCGCATGGCCTGGGCCACGCGTCCCTGTCGCCCTATGACCTTGCCCTTGTCTTCCTGGGCTACCTGAAGACGGAAGACCGTCCGTCCGCCTTCCTCGGTCACAGTGACCTCGACGGCCTCGGGGTTACTTACCAGCGAACTGGCGATGTATTCGATGAGTTCCTTCATTCCTCTGTTTCCACCGCGGTTGCGACAGCCTCAGCACTCTCTTCAGGAGGCGCCTCGGTGGCTTCCTGGGGAAGGGTCGCCTGTCTGTCCAGGATTCGCTGCACAGGATCAGAGGCCTGGGCGCCGAGATTCAGCCAGTGCTGGGCGCGGTCCATCTTGATGGTGATGGCCGGAGGATTCTGCATGGGGTCGTAGGTGCCGATCCATTCCAGATATGAGCCATCGCGGGGTGATTTGGCCTCCGCGACAACAATTCTGTAAGAAGGCTTTTTCTTTTTTCCCACCCTGGCCAGGCGAATCCTTAGCATTTGGTCTCCGTACGTTGATTTATCTGAATGGGAATTGTACGAATTACGTAACTAGATGTCAATTATTACGTGCTTACACGAGGGCCTAAAAGGGCATGGAACAGACAAAGAAATCGGGCCCGGCCAACTCTGGCTAAGGCTCGCCCGAAAATCCATCCCGGATCCTAGGGGCGATGGTAGACATTGGCCTGGGCCCGACGTTCGGGTCATTATATTTCGTGGCGGAAAGCTACGAAACAATCACCTCGTCGCGTCCAGACTGATGCCTACCATCGCCCCTGCGTGTTAAACTATCGTCCATTCTTATCACCTCCTACTCAAATTTCCGCACAGCGGTTATCGGAATGATAACCCGGTCATTTCGCTAATGTCAACAGCAATTCGGATATTCGTTTTCTGCATATCGAACACAGGTCTCACAGACCATCCCGAAACCAAGGGCGCAGACAATTGCGCATAATCTTCATGGGCACTCCGCATCCGGTGGTGTCAACACTGGAGACTCTCTGCGGGCTCGGTTTTGCGGAAGTAGTCGCCGCTGTGACGCCACCTGACAGAGAGCGTGGAAGGGGTCGACGGCCGGAATCTCCACCGGTCAAAGAGGCGGCCGAAAGACTGGGGATACCGGTGCTGCAACCGCGCAGCCTGCGACCTCAGGATGTGGTGAACACGTTACGGGAACTGAGTCCGGATTTGGTGGTGGTGGCCGCATACGGCAGGTTATTGCCTCCCGCTGTTCTTGGCCTGCCGCGATACGGGTGCCTGAATCTACATCCGTCCCTGTTGCCACGGCACCGCGGGCCTTCCCCGGTAGCCACTGCAATACTCGAGGGTGACGTCTCGACTGGAATAACCCTGATGCTCCTTGATGAGGGGATGGATACGGGCCCGGTTATCGCTAAGCGCGAGTACGCTCTCACCGGAGAAGAGACGGCAGGAGAACTCACTAACTTGCTATTTGACATGGGCGCGCAACTCCTGGCCGAATCCCTGCGGCCCTGGACTTGCGGCGAGTTGCAAGCACAAGCTCAGGATGACACACGGGCTACCATATCCCGGAAGTTGGAGCGCGAAGACGGCCTGGCTGACTGGCGCTTACCGGCGATGTCGCTGTCGCGCCAATGCCGGGCTTACGCTCCCTGGCCTGGCATGTTCACCCACTGGAACGGCAAGATGCTTAAAGTTCTGAAGGCATCCGCCGTCCGAGGTTGGGAGTCAGCTGAGGCTGCACCCGGGCAGGTGGTGGCCATCGAATCCGGGCGGCAGATGTTTGCCAGCACCGGCGAAGGGCTTCTCGCTTTAGAAAGAGTGCAACTGGAAGGCAGGAAAGCTGTCACCGGTGAGGAGTTTCTGAGAGGATATCCAAATGTCGTTGGAGATATCCTAGACGCCTGACCCGGGCGCCTGACCCGCGAATAAGCGCAAACAGGAGAATACTGATATGACGAGAGCAATTCCGGATGAGTCGCAGGTGTTGCAGTGGCTGGAGTCGCTGAAGAACTGGGGCCGTTGGGGCCCTGACGACCAGCTCGGCTGCCTCAACTTCATAGGACCTGAACAGCGCAAGCGGGCAGTAGGCCTCGTCAGCGAAGGTGAGACGGTAAGCTGCGCGCGCCCGATCACCACCGAGATGGCGGCCGATGTCACCTACCAGGTGCAGAGGTTCATGGTGGACAGCGGCGAGGGGCGTGATACCGACCCGCCGGAACGCCGTTACACTCGACGGGGCGCTGGTGAATTCATCGGCATGGTATTTCACGGCCAGACCATCACCCATATAGATGCCATGTCCCATTACTCCTGGAACGGTCTGATGTACAACGGGGTCCCATCCAGCCTCATCACTTCACGGGAGGGAGCAAAGTCCCACAACATCGAGGCCGCATACGAGGGCATAGTCACCCGCGGTGTACTGCTGGATTTGCCGGCGGTCAAAGGCGTCGACTGGGTTGATCCCACCGAGCCGGTCATGCCTGAAGACCTGGAGGAAGCGGAGCGAGCCCTCGGTGTCCAACTTCAAGAGGGCGACATTCTGCTCACCCGCACTGGCAACTACCGCATGCGGATAGAGCGAGGTCCCCTGGCCCAGTCCGACCCGATGACTGCGCACCAGGCCGCATGTGCCCCCTGGTTCAAGGAGCGCAGCATTGCCATGATGGGAACCGACACTTCCAACGACGCACGCCCGAATCCGTACAAGACCATCGGAAATCCGCTGCACACCATTTGCCTGGTCAGCCTGGGGCTGTGGTTCATCGACAACGCAAACTTGGAGGAGCTGTCTGCCGCCTGCGCCAGGCACGGCCGCTACGAGTTCATGCTGACCCTGGCTCCGCTGCGTCTGCGCAACGTTACCGGCTCCCCGGTCAACCCCATCGCGATGTTCTAGAAGTACCCGCCTATGGCGGGAAGCCCCTCCGCTTCGCCACGAACGAAGACCCCAATGGCTCGGAGAGTAGTATTCAATCCCGCCCACGCGATCCGGGCAGCAGCCTCTTTGCCGCTCCCACCAACGCGTCTGCCGCGAAAGATGCGGCAATCAGCACCACGCCGACTACCAGGACCGCTAGCGACGGGGTCAGGAATCCTGCGGTAGCCTGGCGGCCGAAAGACTCCAACAGGTCGCCCGCCAGGTTCACTGCAGTGGCCGGGACGTCTGCAGAGAAGTTCGTTGAATAAGTGACGGCACGATTCAGTTGGCTGGGTATCGCCGAATTCATCACGAATCCAGCGATCAGGCACACACCGCCACCGAGGGCAAGTGACACCCCCGGCCAACGCAGCACCTGCGCTGGGTTCGGCAAATGTACCAGTGCCAGCAACAGCCCGCCCACCACAATCAGGGCGAGCGAAATCACCCTTCCCGTCCCGTTCGAAAATGACAGCGCATCCCGCAGATCTTCCATCTGAAGATCCAGTTCCTCCCGAGTGAAGTCGTCCGACTCCTCAACCAGCTTTTCTATCAGGTCAAGCCGGTCCCCAGGCTTCAATTCCCGCCGTATGTCGGCAACGGCGTCCTCCACCAGAGGCCTGGTCAGCGGGATCGCCGCCGCCTTCAGGAAAGCGCGGGTGTCGCCAGCTACAAACGGTTCCCGCAGGTCTTCCTTAGCCGACTGCAACAGGAGGGACGCTTGCGAACTCAGGCCGGAATCAGCCACCACTTGATCGAACCACCGCTCAAATTCCGTTTCCCGGCACTGTTGCGTCATGGCCTGCAGAGAAGGAGCGCTGTCCGGCAACTCACCGTTGGAAATCTGGTCAAGGGGCTTGGCAGCATTTGCCGCCAGCCATGTCATCGTCGATGCTGAGCACCCCGCATCCGGTGGTTCGACGATCTCTAGTTCGTCAATATATCGATTCACCTCACCTTCGACGGTGGGCTCCAGTCGATCCAGAGGTTCCTTCAGCTCGACGTACAGGTCCAGCCGCTGGGCATCGCCGTTCAGGAAGCTGGTGAATCTGTCGATGTTGTTCTCTGTCTGCTCCTGAAGATACGACGGAGGCATGACCTGGCGCAGCAACTCAACGGCCTCTTCCTGCACGTCGATTTCCAGGCCACCCAGCAGATCCTGAGTCTGGTCGGAGAGCGCGTCATCCACCAACACCTCGTCGTAGATGCGGTTATACGCATCCGTGTCGCTGAATGCGACATCGTAGACCTCTGGAGAGGCCAGACGTTGGGTGAAGTTGGAGATGACGAGGAAGTGGAGAAGGCCCGCAAAAATAGCCAGTCCCAACACCAGGCGACCTAGCACCCTTATCAGAGCCATTACGCAGCCCAAGATCATCCCTCCCTGTAGTGGAGGCCCTGGGCATTCAGAAGCAGTAGCGGTCCACCGCCGAAGACTATCGACAAGGGCCTAGAACCTGGCCCGGATATCCATTGAAGTCAGTCGTTGGACTCGCTCTGCCGTAGGCGGGTGTGTGGAGAAGAGGCTGGCGAGATTCTTGCCGCTGAGCGGGTTGACGATGAACAAGTGGGAAGCGCCTTCAGCAACCTTCATGGGCAGGACCTCGGATCCTCTCTCCAGCTTTTGGAGAGCGCTGGCGAGGGCGAGGGGATTTCCACAGTTGTGTGCGCCGGTGGCGTCGGCCTGGAATTCACGGGTGCGGGAAATGGCGGCACGGACGAGTGCCGCTGCTATCGGCATTATGATGGCGAGAATGATCAGCCCAAAGATGTTGCCGCCCCGGTCGTCGTCGTCGCTGCTGCCGAATCCTCCGAATATGGCAGCGAACTGGGCCATGAAGGCCAGCATAGAGATTGCGCCGGCAATGGTTGCCACGACGCCCATAATCAGCGTATCCCTGTTGCCAACGTGGGCCATTTCGTGGGCCAGAACGGCACTTAGTTCCTCGCGGTTCAAAATGCGGCGTATGCCAGTGGTGACCGCAACTGCGGCGTGGTCGGGACTTCGACCGGTCGCAAAAGCATTCGGCGACGGGGTGTCGATCTCGTAGACCTTGGGCATGGGCAGGCCGGAAAGTTCAGCCTGCTCTCGCACGATACCGTAAAGCACAGGATCTTCCTGCTCTGTGATGGGATGAGAATGGGTCATGCTCAAAGCAATACGGTCGCTAAACCAGTAGGCTCCAAAATTCAATACGATGGCGAACATCAGGGCGATAATGATGCCGACTTGTCCGCCGATGGCCCCGCCAATAACGAGAAGCATAGCGGAAAGTACCATCAGCAGGAAAAAAGTCTTGAATGTGTTCAAGTCTAGATATCCTCCGTTAATGTTAAAGCCGAAATTCGACCGACGATGTTCGGAGAAATATAAGAATTTCCTTCAGCAACTTGCCAGAATTATAACATTGGAAGAAAGCTGGGAAGAAAGCTGCATATTTCCTCACTCCAGCAGCACTCGGTGTGGTAGCCACATGGAATTTATGGAAATTGACACTCCAAAGTGGCTGGTGATATATTTCACATAGTCCGGCGACCCATTTGCGCGGGGTTTTTTTATGGCTTTGAAGATTGCCGTTTTGGCCAAGCAGGTCCTTGATCCCGAGATGCCGATGGCGGCATTTCGTATTGATGAAAACGCCAAGCGCGTTGTTCCTCCAGCGAACATACCCCCTGTTGTAAATGGTTTCGACGAGAACGCCGTTGAGGCAGCCTTGCAGATCAAGGACGCGCAAGAAGCCACCGTCACCGTAATATCTACGGGAACGGAGTTTGCACTGGATGTAATGAAGAAGCCGCTGTCCATGGGAGCCGACGAACTGGTCCTGCTGCAGGACGACGCCTTCGAAAACACCATCGACAGCTATCAGACCGCCCAGTTGCTGGCTGCGGCGATACAAAAGCTGGAGGGATTTGACCTCATCATATGTGGGCGACAAGCATCTGACTGGGACAACGCGCAGGTACCGCTGGGAGTTGCGGAAATCCTGGGAGTGTCCTGCGTTGCTCTGGGCAAGAAAGTGGATGTCGTCGACGGCAAAGCTGTCGTGGAACGGATAGTTCCCGACGGGTTCGAAGTGGTCGAGGCAACGCTACCGGCGCTCGTTACCGTTAGCAACGAGCTTGGGCAGCCCCGCTACCCCACGCTGCGCGGCATTATGGCCGCTACTCGCAAGCGTCCGACGATCTGGAGTAAATCAGACCTTGGACTGGATGAAAGCGAATCGGAGGCGCGCGTCACCCTGCGCCAGTTGTTTATTCCGACCAGCGACCAGGAATGCGAAATTATCGAGGGAGACGACGCTGCAGATGCAGGTCGCCTCTTGGCACTGAGACTCCGCGAAGCCAAAATAATTTAGCTCCGGTAGCCGGGAAGTCCCGGTAGCCGGGTCTCATTTTTGCCGGCAGGTCAGGCCTGCCCATGAACAATAGCCACTGTATTCTGGAGGCCGCAATGGCTGATGCCGTCGGTGTACTCGTAATTGGACAAACGTCAGGGAATGGCCTGGATTCGACAGCGGCCGAACTTCTGGCGGCGGGCAGGAATCTCGCCGGCACACTGGGCGAAGAACTTTCCATCGGCCTGCTGGGCGATACGCTGGAAGGTCCAGCGCAGCAGGCGATAGCCCACGGCGCAGACAGGGTATTCGCCGTTAACCATCCATTGTTGGGACAGTACCATCCGGACCTGTATGTTGCCGCCATGGAAGGGCTGTGCCGCGAGGTTAATCCACGGGTGGTGCTGGTGTCCCGCACTCCCGAGGGACGCGAACTAGCCCCGCGCCTGGCATTTCGCCTGGGAGTGGGTCTGGCACAGGACTGTCTGGAAGTGTCAATTGACGAGTCATCCGCAACCTTGCTTGCCAACCGTCCGGTTTACGGTGGAAATGCCGTGGCTGTGGTGAGTTGCGAACGCACCCCGCAGATCGCGGCAATCAGGCCCAAGGCGTACGAACCTACCGAAGCAGACGGCTCCCGTCAGGGTCAGGTCGTCTCATTCCCTGTGGAGCTGGATGCGTCCCAGGCCAAGACCCGCGTTGTTGAAACCGTGCGCGAGGAGTCCGAGGGCGTGAAACTGGAGGAAGCGCGGGTAGTCGTTTCCGGTGGCCGGGGTCTTGGCGGTCCTGAGCCGTTCTCGGGGCTGGAAGACTTAGCCAAGCTGCTGGGAGGAGCGGTGGGGGCATCGCGGGCAGCCGTGGACTCTGGCTGGGTGCCACCATCCTACCAGGTTGGACTGACGGGCAAGGCCATCACTCCCGACCTGTATATCACGGTAGCGATCTCCGGGGCCAGTCAACATATGGCAGGTTGCTCGGGAGCGAAGTGCATAGTCGCCATCAACAAGGACGCTGACGCCAACATCTTCAAGGACGCCCGCTACGGCGTCGTGGGAGACTGGGAGAGGGTTCTGCCGGCGTTGACGGAAGCGGTCCGGGAGCTGATGGACAGCTAGGAGTCGTTAAGGCGGACTACCGCCTCTGGCGTAGTCGAAGAGATTCAGGGAGGGGCGCATCAGATGCGCCCCTATTCTATTATCAGGTTGTCGATCAGCCGGACGGCTCCCATATGAGCCGCTACAGAGAGCATCGCTCCCGGGACTGCGACTTCCAGTTCTTCCAGCGTATCGGGCGAGGCGAGGCTTATGTAGTCGATGGCACCCAGCAAGGACTCCATCTCCAACTCCCGCCTGACTGCGCCAAGAATGGTTGCGGTATCCGCCTCGTGCGCTTGCCATACTTCCCTTCCTGCGGACAGGGCGCGATAGACCACTGGTGCGGCCCGCCGCTGCTCGGGGTTAAGGCGGACGTTGCGACTGCTCATGGCCAGGCCGTCAGGTTCGCGCACAGTGGGAAGCACCACTACTTCGAGTCCCATGTCTAGGTCGCGCGCCAGCTTCCGTATCACAATGGTCTGCTGTCCGTCCTTCTGGCCGAAGTACGCGCGGTTGGGCTCAACGATGCCGAACAACTTCGCAACCACTGTGGCTACGCCCCGGAAGTGTCCCGGTCGGGCAGCGCCCTCCAGTCGATCAGCGATGGGACCCACATCAACCCAGGTGTCGAATTCCGGCGGATAAACCTCGCTGATCTCAGGCACGAACGCAAGGTCAACCCCGCTTTGCGCGAGCATTTCCAGGTCGGCGTCGAGATCGCGGGGATATTCGGCGAAGTCTTCACCCTGGGCAAATTGAGTGGGATTGACGAAGATGCTCACGGCGACTGTGGCGCAGTCGTTACGGGCACGGTCCACTAGGGACAAATGGCCGTCGTGCAGGGCTCCCATGGTTGGCACCAGTCCCAGGGGACGTTCCGAACCGCGGCAGCAATGCCGCATTTCGTCCTTTGAGGATACGACTTTCATTGCAAACTCGACCTGGCGGTCAAATCACGGATTCGAACGACTTCGCTCTGGAATCAGAGTTCTGAGACGGAAGGTATACCACCAAGGCCGGAGGCCAGCCTGATGGCACGAAGGATGGCCTGCGCTGTTACCTCGACCGCAGCAGCTCCCAGTGAGGTGAGATCGGCGGTAACGCCGGATTCGCCTGTAGCCATGGCGAACATTGTATCGCCATCGCGTATGGTGTGGCAGGGGCGTATGGTCATGGCAAGGCCATCGTGGCTCACTCTGGCGAGATAGTTGGCCTCTTCTCGGTTCAGCTTCGCGTCAGTCGCAACGACGCCGATGGTCGTGTTGACTGGTCCGGTGGGCGATGCAGGAGGCGATCCGTCCAGTAGTATTCCCACGGGGTCGTCGAAGCCACCGCCAGGCCGTCGGGGACCGGCAACCAGTTGTCCGCTGGAGTAGTCCCAGATTCCGCCGATAGCATTGACGGCAACCACGGCGGACACCGTCACTCCACTATCGAAGCGGAGGCTGGCCGTGCCAAGGCCGCCCTTGACTGCCCGGGCGGTTCCTCCTGTCTTTGCGACGGTGGCTCCAGTGCCGGCGCCGATTGTGCCTTCGGCGAGGGGAAGGCTCGTTGCTGCATCGCAGGCAGCGCGGCCTGCTTTGGGACCGGGCCGCACCCTTGAGTTCACGAGACCGAGATCGTAGATGATGGCAGAGGAAACAATCGGAACAATCACTTCGGGTGAAACCCGAAACCCAATGCCATGCTCCTCCAGCCATGCCACGACCCCGGATGCAGCGTCCAGCCCGAATGCGCTGCCACCGCTGAGGGCCACGGCGAACAACTGATCAACGCGGCGGGCGGGTTGAAGCAGGTCAGTTTCCCTGGTTCCCGGGGAGCCGCCGCGCACATCCACGCCTCCCACTGCGCCGTTTCTGCACAAGATCACGGTACAGCCGGTGGCGTTGTCGAGGTCTGTGTAGTGTCCGGCCTGTATGCCGTCGACGGATGTGATGGTGTCGTTCAACGAGACGTTAATCCTTCCTAGCTATTCCGTTCACAGAATGCTTTGGGGAAAGAGAAAATCAAGCAATTTCTCGTTCGTATTTGGGGAAGGGAGTGAAGACGACGATCAGGGCTGATACGGCAGTTAGCACCCCAACATAGATGAAGACTGTTCCGTAACCACCGAAGTCCTCGATGATGGTGGCCGCCAGAAGGGATGAACCGAAGCCCACGGCACCGTTGATGCCGAACACCAGACCGGCGACCGTGGCCTCTGTGCCCCGCACCACGCCGTCCAGGATTGCGGCGAGCATGACCTGGTGGAGCGCGAAGCTGAACAACCCCAGACCGGCCATCACTACTGACACGAGGTACCCGTCCCCGGCGGGCGTTATAGCGAAGGGAAGGACCGCAGCGATGGCAAGGCCCGGCACCAGGATATGCTTCCGCCCAAGGGTGTCGGAGAGCTGTCCAAGGATGGGAGAGGAAACGGCGCCCATTCCGGTCAGCAATGCCATCTGAAAGCCCGTCCAGATGTAGGAGAATCCAAGGCCTCCATCCTCTGGGGAACTTTCCAGATAGAAGGGTGTCCACTCAAACATTGCGTTGTTGGCAACGCCGCGCAGTGAGGCCGCCACCAAGAGAGCCAGCATAGCGGGATTCTTGAAGAGGCTCAGGCCAGCCAGTCCCAGAGTCCCAAGGGTGCGTTGTTCGCCGGTCTCCGCTTCGGCCTCCTCTTCCCGCCCCAGGTCCTTCAATGACCACCAGACAAAGAAGGCGACGATGGCCGCCGGAATGGCATAGATGAATAGGACGTTGCGCCACAGGATGTAGGAGAGCAGCAGGCCTGCCACGAGAGGCCCAAGGGCGTTGCCGACGGTGGAGCCAAAACTGTGTATGGAAATGGCGAAGGCTCTTCTGTCGGTGAACCGGCGGGAAAGGGAAGCGATGGCGGGAAGGTGCCACAGCGAACCCGGAACGGAAATCAGGATCACGCCGATGAGCAGGATGCCCAGGCTGGGAGAAAGGCCGATGACCACGAAGGCCAAGACGTTCAGCACCATGCAGGCGGTGAGCATCAAGCCCCATTCGTTTCGGAACTTGTCGACCAGGACTCCCGCGCCCATGCTAACGAGGCCGGAGCCGCTGGTGCGAATGCCGAGAATGATGCCGGACTGGAATGTGCTGAGGCCGAGGGAACTGGCAATGGCGGTGAGGAAAACGGGAAAGCCGAGGTCATAGAGGTGGGCGACGCCGTGGCCGAAGGTCAGCGAGCCCAGGATGAACCCGCGTTTCTGCCGGTGTCCCCCTGATGCCTGTACCGCTTCGGCCATTTTTCGCCCGCCTGCTTCGAGAATGCAGCCGGCGGATTTCGCTGGCCACCAGTTGGGATGCCTGCTGATTCTATTCCTGCGTTCAACGGGAGCGCAAGCCGCTGATAGTGGCCGGTGCGTACTATTGCTGTGCTATGCTACGGCACGGCTCGGATGCTCTACACAGCCACGGAGGGGATGATGCCTTATTCGGGACTCAATTTGGAAGGAAAGGTCGCTCTGGTGACCGGCTCAGCACGAGGCATAGGAGAATCTATCGCGGTAGGGCTTGCCGAAGCAGGGGCGGACGTGGCCGTTTCCGACATGGCGTCGCGGCTCGAATTGGCCCGCGACACCCAGTCTAGGGTAGAAGCCAATGGAGTCAGAAGCGCGACCTACGAGTTGAACGTCCTGGATATTCATAGCATTCCAACTGTCATCGACAGCGTAGTTGCCGACCTTGGGAGGTTGGATATCCTCATCAACAACGCTGGGATCCGGATTCCCAAACCGGCCCTTGAAGTGACCGAAGAGGACTGGGACGCTACCGTCGATACCAATCTCAAGGGCCTATTCTTCTGCGCGCAGGCTGCCGTTCGGCCGATGATCGAGCAAGGCTGGGGCCGAATCGTCAACATCGGCTCACAGTTTTCCGCCGTGGGTTCCGCTGACCGTGCTCCCTACATCGCCAGCAAGCATGGAGTTGCGGGGCTGACCCGCGCGCTGGCCGCCGAATGGGGCCGACACGGCGTCACGGTCAACGCCATCGGACCTGGTCCCACGGAAACGCCAGGCGTACTCGCGGCCTACAACCGCACCCCTGAAGAGCTGCAGGCCGAATATGCAGACAAGATGCCGCTGGGAAGGCGGATGCAGCCCGAAGAACTGGTCGGGGCCGCCGTGTACCTGTCGAGTCCGGCCGCAGGGGCGACAACCGGGCATCTGCTGCTGGTTGACGGAGGATGGACGGCTCTTTAGCTCGCAATAAACGTCGATGAGGAGGGAGGATATGGCGTCTGAAGACCTGGAACGAAGAATCAGGGTGCTGGAAGATATCGAAGAGATTAAGAGGTTGAAGCACCGCTACTGCGCCTATTGCGACGACCACTACGATGCGGATGCGCTGGCGGAACTCTTCGTTGAAGATGCCGTGTGGGACGGCCGCGAACGAGGACGCAATGACGGTCGGGAGGCAATCCGGGCTTTCTTCAAGAACGCCCCCAACCGGTTGCCGTTCGCCATCCACATGGTCCTGAACCCGATCATAGAAGTGGACGGGGACCGCGCCACTGGAATATGGTACCTGTTCCAGCCCTGCACCTATGCAGAAGGCGAACGGGCCATCTGGGGCTCAGCCCGTTATGACGAGGAATATGTTCGCGTCAATGGCGAGTGGAAATTCCAGAACCTGACCCTGACCTCCCACTTCTGGACGCCCTTCGATGGGAAAGGGTGGGTTGAAACGAAGTTCGCCTAACGCTCAGCTCAACTGCTGAAGCTGGGCGATGATGTCTTCGTTATCAGCGCGGTCGGTCGCCGATGTGCTGCCGATATATTCCCACTGGATTACGCCCTCCTTGTCGATGATGAAGGTCGACGGGGCGGGCAGTTCGTTTTGGAAGAGATTCCAGACGCCATAGGCCTCAACCACGTCGGCGTCGGGGTCGGAAAGCACCTGGAACTCGAGTCCGATGGACTCGATGGCCCTCTGTGCTCCTCGAAGGCTGTCAACGCTTACGGCCAAGATTTCGGCGTCGAGACCGGAAATGGTTTCGTAGTCTTTCTGCAGCTCAACGAGCTGCCCCCGGCAGTAAGTTCACCAGAACCCCCGGTAAAAGACCAGCACTACGTTCCTGTCGCCGGCATATGAGGAGAGGCCTATGTTCTCTCCTTTTGCGTTGGGAAGTTCAAAGGTTGGAGCCAGTTTGGCCGAAGCTGCCGAAGGTTCGGTGTCGGCAGAGGTGTCTTCGCTCGTGGCCGCGATGGTGGGGGCATCGGTTGCGGCAGGCTCGGGGGGCGCTACTGTGGCCGCTGGTTCGTCGGCAGAGCCGCAGGCGACCAGCACCAGCAAAGCCGAGAACAGCGCTGCAACGACTGCCATCCGAACTATAGGGCCGGAGATATTTTCCCTGAAAGACATTCCCATCCTGTTTACCCTCTTAAGGGGCAATTTTTCTCAGCTCAAATTCTGGAGTTGGGCAATAATCTCGCTGCTGGGCGTCCGGTGCGAGGCAGAGCCTACAAATTCCCAACGGACGACGCCATCAGTATCGATGATGAAGGTGGAAGGAGTGGCATAGCCCGCGGATGCATTGAAGACACCGTAAGCTTTAACCACTTCGGCAGCAGAATCGTAGAGGATTGGGAAGTCCAACCCCAACTCCTGGACCGCGTAGCTCGCCTGGGAGAGGTCGTCAACACTGACGGCCAGAATTTCGGCATTCATGTCGGATATTGCCTTGTAATTCCCTTGCAGCTCTACGAGCTGCGCACGGCAGAAAGTTCACCAGAAGCCACGGTAAAAGATCAATACAACATTCTTGTTGCCCCGGAAGGACTCGAGGCTTATGGGTTCACCGTCCATTGCGCTGGGCAGCGAGAACAGATATGCCGCATTCTCCGGTTCCTGAGGTGCAGGAGTCGGCGCCACGGTGGGTTCCGGGGTAGAAGTTGGCGCGGTTGTCGGTTCAGGAGTTGGCATGGGCGTTGACGTCGGTTCGGGGGTCGCCGTCGCGTGGGGTGCGGGCGTTGGTGTGGTGGTAGCCGACGGCGCCGATTCGGTGGGGGCCTCCGTAGGAGGGGCCTCTGTCGACGTAGGATCCGGTTCGGGCGAGGGTTCGCCGGTTGGCGGCACCGAAGTTGGCGCAGGGGTGGGAGTATCGGGCGGCAAAGCTGTGACAGCAGCCGTCGTTGACGTCGGCGGTGCCGCCACGGTTGCAGGGGCGGAAGTGGCAGGTGGCGCGGGTGTCGGATCGACGGGCGCCACGGTCGCAGGAGGCTGGGTTGGCTGAGCCTGGGTAGCAGGTTGGGAAGTTGCAGCCTCCTCTCCGCAGGCCGCCAGGGCGAAGACGACCAAAGTGGTGGCTAACAGCAGGGAGATCTTCTTGAGTAGATTCGAATTGATGGCAGACAACATGCTTCCGATGTTCCCGAATATTTAAGGGTTCAAGAGTTCTTACGCAACTGTAGAGCGAACGGTTCTATCGCGTGGTGATCAGGCCAGGCATCGCACCGGCTGGCCGCCGTTCAGGGTCACCATGTCCGCCGCAATCGGCCCTAGGTGCAGCACCGTACCCAGCGGTTCACCGCGAAGCTCGGAGTAGGCCCGATGCAGGTTGCCGGCGATTCTTTCAGTGTCGTGCCAATGGGAGAAACGCCCCAGGTCGGTCTGTTGTGCGGCCTGCAATGGAGTCAGGCCGGAATCGAAGGCAGCCTGCGCAGTGTCCTGTACAAACCGCAGGTAGGCTTCGATATCGTCCATTACATCCGGACCGCAGACCGTGCCGTGGCCTGGTACTATCGTCTGGGCGTCAAACTCCCGAAGGCGTTCCAGCGCGACGAGAGAACCTGCGATGGACCCCATCGCCACGAAGGGAGTGCCTCCATTAAACACGAGGTCGCCGGTGAAGAGAAGGCGCCGTTCAGGGAGCCATACCACAACGTCGTTGGTGGTATGTGCGGGTCCCATGTAGTGCAATTCCATCCTCAGGTCGTCTGCGTACAGGTCCAGCCGGTCCTGAAAGGTAATGAAGGGCGGGGCAAGTTCGAGGTCGCCCCATGTGACACCGGGGAAAAGGGGGTGCAGGGTATGGATCCCGGTGTCGATTACGGTCTGGCGGCACAGTTCGTGGCCAACGATGGAAGCGCCCAGCAGCAGGTAGTTGCCATGGGTGTGATCGCCATGGTGGTGGGTGTTGACCAGCGTTCGAACAGGCAGGTCGGTGACGCTGCGGATGGCCTGCAGAAATGCCCGGGTACGGGCCTCGGTGAAGCAGGTGTCCACCACCGACACTGCGTCCTCGCCCGCGATGAAGCCAGTATTGTTGAGGCCCCAGCTGCCGTCCAACTGGATGTAAGCGAAAACGCCCGGGCTCACCTCCTCCACCGATGGCGGTGGAAGTTCGCTCGCGTCAAGGGCGTGGTCTGTGCTGGCGTCTTCCGGCATGAAGGACCTCGATTGTGGCTCGGCCCAATATACGTCTCAGCCCGGCGGCGGTCAACCTGCTCAGCGTCGTGGCAGTGGCCCTGGATTCTCCCTCTTTCGTCGGGGAGATTTCCAGGGTGAGGGGAGATCCTGAATACCAGCGGCTATGATAGCTGTCTGGGAACGCCCTCGCCATTCACTTCCTCGAGAGCATATGGCCAGACCGTTAACCGGAAGTAGTCAACCGGAAGTAGGGGTAACACAGGGAGATCCTGTCGGGATAGCAGGGTGTTTATGCATCGGTCCTGGGGGGATCCTGTCAGTGTAGCAGGGTGATTATGCATCGGTCATGAGGGGATCCCGTCGGGATAGCAGGGTGTTCATGCATCGGTCATGAGGGGGTGCGAGCGGGGAAATCGTGACTTGATTTCGCGGTTGGGCAGGCTGGATCTATGGATCAGCGTTGCCGGCTGGATGTGATGATTTTTTATTTTCCAGTCATTTCTGTTCATTTCCGGTCATTGGTGTGAACGGGGAGGGCTGCGTTGGGTCGAAGAGGGAGCCACTGCGCAGCAGCCCCGTTGCGGTTGCTTTCATTAGTAAAGATGGATTCCATGTTTAGACATGGATTTCATGCTAGAGAAGGGTCATAAGGCTTGGCAAGGGACGACTGTCATCCAAATGGACTGCGGCCACTCAGACGCGATTGTCTAAGGGCGCGCCCAGGGCCTTTTAATTGTAGCTAATCCGTTGGCCCCGAGCCTGTCGAAGGGCCGTCCGTTCGTGGTTCGACAGGCTCACCATGAACGGACTTGACGGCTTGACTGCGAAAACTAAAAGACCTTGGGTGAGCGCCTGCGATCATGGCGAGAGACCCGCGTCGGGAATTACAATATCGTTCGACAGAAACTAAGGGCATCAGTCGACAGTAACTAACGGCTTCTATTCACTAGATGCCTAAGCCGAGATGCCAAAACCGAGATGCCTAAACCGGTAACCGGAGAAGCGAAAATGCCTTCCATTGCACCCTACGGCTCCTGGAAATCTCCAATTACCACTGACCTGATAGTGTCAGGAGCAGTGGGATTGGGGCAGATCGCCCTTGACGGCGAAGACGTTTACTGGGTGGAGATGCGCCCGTCGGAAGGGGGAAGGATGGTGATCGTGCGACGTTCCGCCGATGGAGCGACGGTCGATGTCACTCCTGAGCCATACAGCGTTCGCACACGGGTGCATGAGTACGGCGGAGGTGCGTTCCTGGTAAGCGACGGGACGGTGTTCTTCTCCAACTTCGCTGATCAGAGGCTGTATCGGCAGGAACGTGGGGCTGAGCCCGTGCCCATCACGCCGGAAGCGCCGCTGCGGTATGCGGACGGGGCGCCGGACGGGGAACGCGGGCGCATCATCTGCGTCAGGGAGGACCATTCCGACGAAGGTGAGCCATCCAACGCAATCGTGGCGGTGGACGCCGAGGGCAAGCTGGCGCAGGAAGTGCTGTACGGCGAATCGGATTTCTGTGCTTCGCCAAGGGTGAGCCCTGATGGCAGGTCCCTGGCCTGGCTGGCATGGGACCATCCCAATATGCCGTGGGACAGCACCGCGCTGCACCTGGCGGACTTTGACGCAGAGGGGCGCCTGGGGTCAACGAGGACCGTCGCTGGCGGTCCGAGTGAGTCGGTACTGCAACCACTGTGGTCTCCCGATGGAGAACTTTACTTTGTGTCCGACCGGAGTGGTTGGTGGAATCTGTATCGCTGGGTTGACGGAGAGGCGCGGCTGGTGCTCGAAATGGAAGCTGAGTTCGCCCGTCCACAGTGGCAATTTGACCCTGCGGCGTATGGATTTCTCGACGGGGGGCGCATTGCGTGTAGCTATGTCGAACTCGGGGTGTGGAACATCGGTGTCATTGAAACGGGGAGCAAGGGTCTGACTCACCTCGACCTACCTTTTTCCGAAATGGGGCGAGGGGAATTGAGGGCATCGGGCAACAGGCTGGTCTTCTCTGCAGGCGCGCCGGACAGGCCGATGACCATGGTGTCGCTGGATGTGTCGGCGGGCGCAGTCGAGACACTGCAGCAGGCTCATGGACTGGAAGTAGATGCGGCATACCTGTCGTCGCCAGAGGCGATCGAGTTTGAAACGACGGGCGGAAGGACGGCCCATGCCTTTTACTATCCTCCACGAAACGGGGACTTCGCTGCACCGGAGGGCGAGAGGCCGCCGTTGCTGGTGAAGAGCCACGGCGGCCCAACGGCAGCCGCGTCCACTGCGCTGGACCTGGGAATACAGTTCTGGACCAGCCGGGGATTCGGAGTGGTCGACGTGAACTACGGCGGGAGCACGGGCTATGGCACCGAGTATCGCAGGCGTCTGAACGGGTCCTGGGGGATAGTAGACGTGGATGACTGCGTGAGTGCGGCGGGCTTCCTGGCGGAACGGGGAGATGCGGATGGCGAACGGCTGGCCATAGACGGGGGTAGCGCCGGGGGATATACGACCCTGGCGGCCCTGACTTTCCACAACGTATTCAAGGCGGGAGCCAGCTATTACGGTGTCAGTGACCTGGAGGCCCTGGCGAAGGAGACGCACAAGTTCGAGTCGCGATACCTGGACAGCCTGGTAGGCCCGTATCCGGAACGAAAGGACCTGTATGTGGAGCGGTCACCAATCAACCACACGCAGCTGTTGTCGTGTTCGTTGCTGCTGCTGCAAGGGCTGGAGGACGAAATAGTACCGCCGAACCAGGCGGAGATGATGTTCGAGGCGGTAAAGGCCAAGGGATTGCCGACGGCCTACGTGCCCTTCGAAGGCGAGCAGCACGGGTTCCGCCGTTCGGAAAACATCAAGCGGGCGCTGGAAGCGGAGTTGTACTTCTACTCAAGGGTATTCGGCTTCGAACCAGCAGACTCCATTGAACCGGTGGCCATCGAAAACCTGTAGGCCGCACCCTGATGGAGCAAGGCAGCCGTCAGGGACCGCTGGAGGCCACCCGCGCCTTGTGGTCGCGGCGGTCGGCGCAGGTCTTGCACCAGCCGTAGAAGTCGATTCGCTGGCCAGTGAATTCGAAGTCGGAGGTGTTTTCCAGCTCGGACTTTAGCCTGTTGACGATTTCTTCGCCCGCAGTTGAGTCGACGACCCCTCCGCAACCCACACAGACAAGATTGGCATGGGGCGACAGGTTGGAGTCATAACGGGACTGCTTCTGGAATGGAAGGGCACGGACGAAGCCTGCCTGTTCCAGCGTTTCCAGCGTGGAATAGACGGTGGCAAGGGTAACGTACGGGAAGAACTCTTTGACCCGCTGGTAGATCTCCTTCACTGAAGGATGATCTCCCGAGTTGACGACCACCTCAGCGATTGCAAGCCGCTGGGGTGTCTGGCGGATTCCCAGGGACTTGAGCCTGGAAGCTAACTGTTCTGGTGAAGTCAAAACACCTCGACCACTGGCAGGGCCTGTCCCGGCACAGCCTGGCGCATTTTAGCGAAGAAAAATTTCGGGAAGGGAGACTGATGTCCCCCTTCCCTGAATTTGGTTCCGTCCGGTAGGGAAAGAGGACAGCCTACAGGCGACCGCCGAAGAACATTGGCTGCTGCTTGCGGTAGATCTGTATGCGGTTACGGCAGGACTCCACGGCGAAGAGGCGGTCCTGGTCGTCGACTTCGACGTAGCAGATGCCCCAGAAGTCCTTCTCGCGCTCGATGCCCTGAGCGATCTCTCGCTCCTGCCACATTTCGGAGTTGGCATCCAGCTTGTCCTTGCCCCACTTGGAGATGGTGGCGTCGCCGGTCAGGGTCGAAACCAAGTCCCCCTCGGGGCTGTAGATGCGCACTTTCTCATTGCCCCAATCGGCGACATAGACGAGCCCCTGGCTGTCGGTGTCGACGCTGGTGGGGCGCTGCAGGTCGCCGCTGCCGTACTGGGCGAGGAACTGGCCGCCACCGCTGAACTTCTGGATCCTGTCGTTGCCCCAATCGGCGATGAAGACGTTGCCGTCCTTGTCAATGGAAATACCCCAGGGCAGGTTCAGCTCGCCCTCTCCGGAACCGGTGGTTCCGAACTTGGCGATGAACTGACCGTCGCCGGTGAATTTCTGCACACGATTGTTCTTGCTGTCCACGATGTAGAGATTGTCGTCCGCGTCGAAAGCCATGCCGGAGGGACCGTCAAGCTCGCCATCACCAGAGCCCTTGGAGCCCCACTTGCCCAGCCACTCGCCGTCGCGGTCGAACATGGAGATGCGGTTCAGCCATTCGTCGGCCACGTAGACGTCGCCCTTGCTGTTGATGGCCACGGAGGTGGGCCAGATGAGGGAGCCGTCGTCTTCGTTCTCTTCGGTCTCGCCAGCAGTGTGAACGCCGCGGGCGAACTCACCCACGTAGTCTTCATCCACTGTGCAGATGGTGATGCGCTTGCCGTCGGGGCGGTATTCGTAGGAGCGGTTGACGACATACATGGTGTCGTCTTCGCCCAGGGCCACGGCGACAGGGTTGCGGAAGCCGGGGCCGGAGAACTCCCCGCGCCCGATGGTGTGGCTGTATTGGAAAGTGATGCCGATTGTCTGCGTTGCCATCGTTACCTCGCTAAATTCGAGTGTCGCCCGATTGCGTTTCACGGTGATTTTATCCCGCCCTGACCCTCCCACCCTGGGGGGAGAGTCGGGTAGAGGAAGGGTTCACCAAGGCATTCAGGCGGCGATGAAGTCCATCTGCTCGAAGGTTCCGCCGACGATCGGCTTGGCATCCAGGCCCATCCACTGTTCCAGCAACGTGGAGTAGAGACCCCGGAAGTCGTTGTTGAAGTGCAGGTCGCCCTCCAGCAGCTTGTCGGCCGCGAGGGAGGGATACTCCCCGTACAGGCCGCCCTTCACACGGTCGCCAACAACGAAGGCAACGCCTCCGGAGCCGTGGTCAGTGCCGGATCCGTTGTCGTGGACGCGGCGACCAAACTCGGTGAAGACCAACAGGACTACGTTGTCGCTGGCTGACTTTTCGCTCAAGTCCTGGTAGAAGGTCGAGATGGCGCGCGAGGTGTCGGTCCACAGCTTGGAGTGAGCGCTGAGCTCGCCAGCATGGGTGTCGAAGCTGTTGTATGGAGCGGTGGTGTAGAGGAAGCGGGTGCCCAGGTTGGCCAGGTGCACCATGGCGATGTTCCTCATGTATTGGGCAACGGTGTCGTTCCCGTACTCCAAGGTGGAGTCGTACATGCCGGGAGCGGTTGCAAGGATGTCGGCGCCCTTGAGCGCATCCATGCCGGTATGGGACAGGTAGTCAACCACTGCCCCGCGGCCGACAGCCGGGGAGTACATTCGGGAGAAGAGGTCCAGCGCGTCGTCGCGCTCCTCTTCTTCTATTCCGGTGAGCACGCCGTAGGTCTCGAGGTTGCCGACTGAGGCAACGGGGACCTGCGGAGCCGCCATGGAGCGGGGCAGGCCACGACCGAAGTTCACGCCAGTCAGCACATTCTCGGCCTGGGGATCGATGTCGCGGATGGCCCGTCCAATCCAGCCCTCGAGTCCGACCTTGTCCGGCTCGCAGGTGTGCCAGATGTCCATGGAGCGGAAGTGGGAGCGGTTGGGGTTGGGATAGCCGATGCCCTGGAGCACTGCCACTTTGCCCTGGTCGTACAGGCCCTTCAGCGGGCCCATGGCGGGGTTGAGGCCCACGTAGTCGTTGAGCTGGAGGACCTGCTCTTCGGAGACGCGAACCGTGGGGCGGTTGTCAGCATAGAGCGGGTCGCCATAGGGAATCAGGGTGTTCACTGCGTCGTTGCCGCCGGAAAGCTGCAGGACCACCAGAACCGGGTCTTTCTTGGTTGAAGTCATCGTGTGGCCACTCCTTCTTGGGTGTCTTGTAGCCGTGTCGTTTCGTTCTGTTTTGCAGTTATTCAGCCGTCGTGCCACCATCGATCACCAGCTCGGCGCCGGTAACGAAGGATGACTCGTTGGAGGCCAGATAAATGACACCGTAAGCGATGTCCTCGGATGTTCCGACCCTCTTCAAGGGAAGGCGTCGCATTCGCGCCTCCCACCGGTCAGGGTCGGAAAAAGAATCTCGGATCATTTCCGTGTCAATGGGTCCCGGATGCACCGAGTTGCACCGTATTCCCTCGGAGGCGTACTGGATAGCGGTGGACTTGGTGAGCAGGCGAACTGCGCCCTTGGTGGCGGTGTAACTGGAAGAACCTTCGGGGCTTCCCACCAGACCGGCAGTAGACGAGATGTTGATGATGGACCCGCCGCCCGACTCGCGCAGGGCGGGAATGGCGGCCTTTGTGCCGAGGAACACGCCCTTGGCATTAATGTCCATGATCCTGTCCCAGTCTTCCACCGTGGTCTCTTCGATGCCCTTGCGAATGAGAATTCCGGCGTTGTTGACCAGCGTGTCAAGATGCCCGTAGGAGGAGACGGCGGTTGAAACCGCGGAGCTCCAGTCCTCTTCGCTAGTCACGTCCAGGTGAACGTAAGTCACATCCAGCCCGGCCTCGGCCAACTCGGCTTCCACCTGCCGTCCAAGGTCATCAAGGATGTCGCCGATCACCACGCGGGCACCCTCCTGGGCCATCATGCGAGCTTCCACTGCGCCCTGGCCCCGGGCCCCGCCGCTGATCAAGACAACCTTTCCGTCCAGTCTGCCCATCTCTATCTCCGAGGGTGGGGAATTGAGCAACGAGTGAGCGGTTATTGCCCGCCCACTCGTTGTTTCTCACGATTACGCGAACTGGTATTCCTGGGTGGCAACGATGAGCTGGAGGGTCTGACCAACACGGCGGCCATAGTCCTCGGTCCCAGGCTGCAACTGACCACCCTTCTGGATGTGGTCGATCAGGTATTCCCGAGTGTCATCGGGCAACTGGTAGGAGCCCACCATGTCCAGGCAGCGATCGACGAAGGCGTTCGGGTCGGTTATTCCCTCGGATCCCAGGCGGTCGATGATTGCCCGTACGCCGGGAAGATCGGTGTTACCGATCTGATCCGCGGTGAAGTTGATGCGCTCAACCAGGGTGCCGCTGTCGATCCACTCGGCGCCGGTATGCCAGCCTTCGACCGTGGGCGGGTTCATCAGGTCCTGGCCCATGTAGCGGATTTCCATCGCAATGGGGTGCAGGCCGGGTTTCGGGTGGGTGAAGTCCTGCACCAGGCGCATGGTCCCGGCGACGGTTTCAGCGGGGCTCTTCACCTTGGCGAAGCGGGCGTTCTTGAAGAACTCCGAGTTGAACATGGTTCGTAGCATGGCAGTGATGCTGTAATTGGACTCGAAGTACGCGTCTTCCATCATTTTGATGGCTTCGGGATCGCGAGGCGGGGTTTCCTGCCACGCCGGGACCTGTGGCTCGTCCGCCACGAAGAAGTTGTATAGGTGGCGAGCGACGAAACGCGCCGTGGCCGGCTGACGGGAGATGATGTCGATGATCTCCTCGCCGTTTAAGTTGCCGGTCTCGCCGAGGAAGGTCTTTTCTTCTTCATCGTGATCGGCTGGGTTGAACACGAACTGGGAGGTGTACCGGCCATAGGGGTAGCGGGGGATGGCGTTGGTGATGGTCCAGCCGGTGAAGGCGCGGGCCGCTTCCTTGACGTCATCCTCTGAATAGTTGGCATGGCCGTCCATTCCGACGCCCATCGAGAAGAGTTCCAGAAGCTCGCGGCCCCAGTTCTCGTTGATGGCGTCTTTGTGGCTCATGCAGTTGTCCAGGTAGAAGACCATTGCCGGGTCCCGGGACAGCTCAAGCAACAGGTCGCGAAGGCTGCCCATGCCCATGGCACGGAACATATCCAACTGGTCCTGAATCTGGCGGCCGTGCTCGCACTTGGAGTTGCCAGTGCAGAAAATGCCGTGCCAGAACAGAGTCATCTTCTCCTGGAGCGGACGCTTGGTGTTGATCATGCGATAGGTCAGATACGCCTGGTTCACTTCCAGGGCGTTCATTTCCTTCCAGTCAACAAAGTAGCGGTCAAGAATGTGCCGGTCTATGTCTGGCTGTTCCAAAGGTGAGAGGAGCTCTTCGACGGTGGCTTCGTAGCCCTCGGCCGCCCGCCGCTCGACCTCCTCATAGGTGGCGCCAAAACCGGCGCGGCGCATGAGGTGAGCCATAAGCTCAATATTTTGGTTGGCCATGAATGCCTCTCCTGCCTTGATGTCTGGCCGTGTGGTACATGAAGCGGATTGGTGATGGGCGCAATACCCCTTGTGTGGGGCTGATTATATTGATTCTCAACTGAAATTGTCTATGCCCAACGGTAAAGCGCAAAACTCATCGGCAAATTCTTGTCTGGTTGAGAATGTGTTCTATGTAGACTTGATAGCAAAATTGATTGTTGACAGTAAATGATGTATAGAGATAATACAAAATTCGGTAATATACTACGTTTACCGTAATTTATTGAAAGGAGGTGCGCACCAACGGGGAAGACTAGAAGGAAAGACGATTGCGAAAGGAGTGTAGCCATGCGAAGTTTCCTGTTGATGGGTCTGGCGATTATTCTGCTTACCTTAGTCGTCTCCTGCGGGGGAGCTGCTGAATCTCCAACAGAAGCTCCGGCACCCACGGCAGCACCAACCGCTGTTCCTCCGACCCAAGCGCCGCCAACAGCCACACCTGCGGCAATGCAGGAAGAATCCGAAAGAATGGATGGAGTATCGGCGGCACTGCAGGCCTACGCTGATGAACACGCCAATGGGCCCGGAGCCATATTCGTCGGAGATCTGGGGCAACTGGCGGGGCCGGCTCCCGATCCTGCGCTGGGCGACTTCGACGGCAACGTTACCCTGGATGCGATTGAGAAGCATGCCTACATCTTCGAATCCCAGTATTACCAGAGCGTTTTACAGCGGGCCAACCTGGAGAACCCAACGCAACTGGTGACCGAGGGACTGGATATCGACATCCAGTACGCGTGCATCAACCGTGCCCTGTTGTGGTGTGCACTCAAAGAGAACTTTATGTTTCCGCGGGTGTTGGAGCGCACCAATGGACAGCTCAACCTCGTAACGACCTCCTTCCCCGAACTGGGCCTAGCTGGACCTGATGTCCACACCCTAGTGGCGGATGGAACACTGGCCATGGCGGACATCGCCCAATACATCGCCGGTGCGTTCCCCGCCATTGAGATCGGCAGTTTGTTCGGGATATATCCCTCCCTGGAACACAACTACATAGCAATGGCCCACGTCACTCCGGAATTGAAGGACCTGGCTGTCCAGGCTACGGACGGAGGCCAGTACATTTCCCTGAACTGGCATTCGGGAAACAATGTTTTCTTCTTCAGCAAGGACCCGCTGGACACGATTGAGGCCTGGGAGAATAAGAAGATACGCACCCCGACCGCAGCGATGTCCAGCTGGTTGGAAGGTATGGAAGCCGATGCCCAGTTCATGGCCTTCACCGAGGTGTATACGGCCCTGGAGCGGGGAATTCTTGATGCCGCAATGACTGGCGGCGATGCCGGGTTCGGTCAGCGGTGGTACGAAGTTGCGGATTACATCAACGGTCCCGTGATCAGCTGGGACAACTCGGCTATTGTGATGAACAAGGACGAGTGGGCCAAGCTGCCCGAAGATCTGCAGAACATCGTGCTGGAGGAAGCCGCGATCAATGAACTGGAGGAGTTACGGACTGCTTCCATCCAGCATGAACAGAGCCTGCTCAAGAACACCGAAGCCGGCTTGATCTACAAGCCCTTCTCGCCGGATTTGCAGGACTTTGCATTCGAGCAGGCGGTTCTTGGCTCTCTGATGCCCGAATGGGTGAAGCGCGTGGGAGGGGCCGACCAACCAGTTGTTGAAGTGTTCAACGAAAAGGTCGGCCCGATAGTGGGGGTCAAGGTAAACCCGGACGGTTCAGTGGTTTCGGCCCCCGTGACTTTGCCTCTTGAGGGGTTCAAGGCGCCGCAGTACAAGTGATGAGGAAGGGCTATTAAGGAAGAGACGGATACAAATCAGGAACAGAATCCAATGACATTCGAGAGTGCGGCTATGAGAAAGCTCCTGATGTTGAGCCTGTCGGTCGTGCTCTTGATATCGCCAGCGGCATGCGGCGGAGTTGCTGAATCGCCAACGTAAGTTCCGGCGCCTGCCGCTGCACCCACTGCTGTGCCGGCCACCCAGGCTCCTCCCACGGCCACGCCCTAGGCGATGCAGGAAGAGCCGACAGCGACGTCCCCCAGCGACGGCGGAGGACTTTGAGGGGGTGAAGACGCGAGCGTTCGGCACTTCCATCTCTGACTGGATCAACGGCATGGGGGCCGACGCCCAATTCGTGGCTTTTGCCGAGGTCTACGCGGCGCTGGAGCGTGGCATCCTGGGCGCAAGTGTCACCGGCGGGGACGCAGGGTTCGGCCAGAGGTGGTACGAGGTTGCGGACTACATCACCGCACCACTGGTAAGCTGGCCAGCCAACGATATGGTGATGAACAAGGAAGTATGGGAGAGTCTGCCCTCCGACCTGCAGGCAATCGTAATGGAAGAGGCGGCGAAGGCCGGAATGGAGATGCTGCGGCTCGGCGCCATTTAGAATGAAGTAGGGCTGCTGAAAAACGTCGAGATCGGAGGAATGGAGTACATCGAATTCTCACCGGAGCTGAGGGCCAAGAGTGACAGGGCGGTGATCGAGGGAGTAATTCCAAACTGGGCAGACCGCGTGGGCCTGGACTCGCCCTGGATTGGTGTGTTCAACGAAAAATTCTCTCCCGTCGTTGGCTACTACATCGAGGAGGACGGTACAGTAATCCAGGTGCCCAAAGAGCAGTTGCAACGTCCAGTCCACCGACAATGTACTGAAGGGCCGGGGACTCGCTGAGTCTCCGGCCCTTGTCGTTCGGGTGTTTGTTTAGGCGCTGCCGAACCGGCGGCGGTGTTGTCGAAGAGTTCAATCGTTCATGATAACGGGGATACCGGCGGACTCGGCCCTGGCCTTGGCTTCCTCGTTAATCACGCCGTCCTGCATCCAGATGTACTTTGCGCCCACCTCGATGGCTTCGTCCACTACCGGCATGACCTGGTCGGAGCGGCGGAAGACGTCGACCATATCAATCGGTTCAGGGACGGACTTGAGGTCGGGGTAACTCTTTTCGCCCAGGGCTTCCTCGATTACCGGGTTCACGGGAATGATGCGGTAGCCCTGGCTTTGCATATAGCTAGACACCCGGTGGCTGTCGCGTTCGGGGTTGTTGGACAGGCCGACGACGGCGATAGTCCTGGCATTGCGGAGTTGCTCGTCGACGAGGTCAACGTATTCAGTGGCCATAATCCCTCCTTAGATACTGAATTGTGGGGTAACTGAATTGTGGTGTTATGTCGGGGTCGTTGACCTGTTATGCCCAGGTCTTGCCGGCGATGTAGCGCCAGGCCGCGAGGGCCGCCGTTGCACCATCGCCCGCCGCGGACACGAGCTGAGACGAAGAGTGTTGGCGGATGTCTCCAACGGCATAGACGCCCGGTACGGACGTTTCCATGGAGACATTGACGGGAATGTGTCCGCCGCCGTCGGTCTCCAGCAGGCCATGGGCCAGGCCGGAGTTGGGGGTAAGGCCGACGTAGATGAAGAGACCGGTGAGTTCCCGAGCCCCCTGTTCTCCGGAAGACAGGTCGGTAAGCCGCACACCGGATACGGTGTCTTCGCCAAGGACCTCGTCAACAACGGAGTTCCGCACCACTTCGATTTTGGGATCTGCCATAACGCGGTCGACCAGCGACTTCTGCGCCCGCAGCTCATCGCGACGGTGAAAGAGAAGGACCCGATCTGCGTATTGGCTCAGCACAAGCGCTTCATCAGCCGCCGAATCTCCGCCCCCGACTACTCCCACAACTTCGCCGCTGTAAAGCGGGCCGTCGCAGGTAGCGCACTGGGATACGCCCCGGCCCATGAACTCCTCTTCGCCGGGGATACCCAGAAGACGCAGAGTGGAGCCCGCGGCAATGATCACCGCCTTGGCCCGATATTCGCCGGCATCCGAATTCACGAGGGAGTATTCACCCTGCCTGGAAATGCCAGAGGCTTCGCCCATCACGAATTCGGCTCCGGCGGTCATCGCCTGTTCCTGGGTCATGGCGGCGAGGTCGGCACCCATGATCCCTTCCGGAAAACCGGGGTAGTTTTCAACTTTCTCCACGTTAATGATAGAAGCGCCACCCATCATTCGCTCGATGACACCGACGCTCAGTCCGTGACGTGCCGCATACATCCCAGCGGTCATGCCCGCCATCCCGCCGCCCAACACCACAACATCGTAATCGCCAGCCATGCCTCATGCCCCCAAAAGCCTGATACGCACCACCTGCGGCCCCTGGTGTGGGGGCCGGGTCTGAGTGCTACAGATACATCATATCAGTCTTTGGCTCTCCAGAAACTCCAGGGCCATATCAAGGCACAACTGGGGCTCTTCCAATTGCAGGAAATGAGAAGTGTTTGGTAGAAAGTCGTAATTGACGTCGATCAGGTTGCTAAAGTCAGACGTCGGCATAAACGAATAAGGCTCGGTGGGGTCGGCTCCAATGACTTTGACTGGACAAGAGACTCTCTGCAAATCCACTCGCATGGCCCAGCCAAATAAATATTCGTAGAGCTGGGCTTCATGCTCCTTTGGGCAGCACAACTGGAATTCGTCGGTGCCGTCCACGGGTCGGAGAGTAGTTTCGGCAATGAACTCCGGCATTCCGCGCAGCAGGTGGCGGTGCGCTGGCGACCGGCGCAGGAGCCGCGCGTACTGGGTCCTGGAGCGAAAACGGTCCCTTCGGCGGCGGGCGTCTGCGCTCATGGACTCGCCGATCTCGACGAGGTCCTCTGGCTTTCCGCCCGGAGGCTGAATGGGCGGGTCGTAAAGGACGAGACCGGAGAATCCCTTCCACTGTTCCTCGTGCAGCATGGCGACGAGGGCTGAAACGGAATGAAACAGACCTATTACAGGCTTCTCTTCGAACTTTTCTCCGATAGCCCGCAGAATCAATTCGAAATCCGTTATGAAATGGGGAACATTTTGATTTCGCAGTTCGGCGGGAGGGTTCCATCCGTGACTGCGAACATCAAAAATGAACAGGTCGAATTTTTCCAGGAGAAGAGACCAAAACGGGAAGTAAGAGTCGGCAGCAAGCCCGCAACCGTGGCTGAACACGATTCTTCGGCCGTCAGGGTTGCCGTGGCGCCTTACGTACACCAAGGCGCCGTCCGGCGTCAGGACTTCGAGGACTGCCGCCGGTTCCGGCAATTCCCAAGCCTGAGTAATACCTGCAGTAGACGTGGCGTTCACAAAAACCCTGGCCAGATGTGCTGTTGCGACTGTGGTCTCTCAAATGGGGGCGTGTGAAGGTTTTGTTATTCTAACAGTGGGTTTTGATTAGTCAATCGCACTTCTGAACCTCATTTGCGTCGACAAAATGGCGAATTCCGAAGTGAGGAGAGTTTCCGGGCGAAATGGGTCACACATAATTCACGACTTACTCCCGATTCGTAGAGAGACAATCCTGGTGCAAATGCTTATACCAATTCATTGAGCATGGTAAAACGAAGCGACAGGTGACGAAGCGCTTCCTCCGGACCATGGTTCGGGATTAGGGGTGCAGACGCCTTCGTATCAGGCGGCTTCGTTGACAGTGTATAGGGCTAACCGTAGACTAGAATTAGAACATAATTAGTAAAGAGCCGTTGTTTGCGGCTCTTTGGATGACTATTTCGGAGTGTTTCATGCCTTCACTAGCAGAGTTGGATCCCCAGGTTTCCGCAGCCCTGGACGAGGAAGATCGCCGGCAGCGAGAGTCCATCGTGTTGATCGCATCTGAGAACTACGCCAGCAAAGCGGTGCTGGCTTCCGGTTCCAGCGTCCTGAGCAACAAGTATGCCGAAGGATACCCGGGGCGGCGCTATTACGGCGGATGCGAAAACGCGGATGTGGTAGAGAGCCTTGCTATCGATAGGGCCAAGGAACTCTTCGGTGCCGAACACGTTAATGTGCAGCCCCACAGCGGGGCGCAGGCCAACATGGCTGTGTATTTTGCGCTGCTGGAGCCCGGCGACACGGTCATGGGCATGCAGCTGGACCATGGTGGGCACCTGACACACGGAGCCAAGGTCAACTTCTCGGGCAGGCTTTACAACTTCGTCTCCTACGGCGTTGACCGGGAGACGGAGACCATCGATTTTGATGAAGTCGAGAGAGTGGCGCAGGAGCATCGTCCCAAAATCATTGTCGCGGGATACAGCGCCTACCCACGGACTATTGACTTTCCGCGATTCAGGTCCATTGCAGAAAGTGTGGGAGCCTACCTGATGGTCGACATGGCCCATATATCGGGCCTGATAGCGGGAGGGGCCCATCCCTCGCCGTTTCCACACGCGCAGATTGTAACGTCGACGACGCAGAAGAGCCTGAGGGGTCCGCGTGGCGGCTTCATCATGTGCACCGAGGACCTGGCCAAGGACATCGACTTTGCAGTCTTTCCCGTGATGCAAGGGGGACCGATGATGCACACCATCGCCGGCAAGGCGGTGTGCTTCGGCCAGGCCTTGCAACCGGACTTTTCGCGTTACGCCCACCAGGTTGTCGAGAATTGCCAGGTGATGGCTTCAGAGTTGTCTGAGGCGGGCATGAGGCTGGTCTCGGGGGGTACTGACAATCACCTCGTTCTTGTTGACGTAACTCCGCTGGGAATTACCGGCCGCCAGGCGGAACAGGCCCTGGAATTCGCCGGTATCATCGCCAACAAGAACGCGATCCCCTTTGATTCGCGTCCACCGAGGGTGACGAGCGGACTTCGCCTGGGAACGCCCGCCATTACGAGCAGAGGCATGGGCACCGAAGAGGCGGGCAAGGTGGCGTCGATGGTGGTGCGAATACTCACGAACATAAAGGACGAGGAAATGCACCGGCAGGTTGCAGCCGAAGTGAAGGAACTGACGTCTCGCTTCCCCGTGCCGGGTATAGACGACTAGCGACCGGTTGAGATAAACCCGCCCCGGTGCTATAATTCCGCGAGCATTTCGCAATTAAGGGGTACTCTTGCGTCACTACGAACTTGTTGTAGTTCTCAGCCCGATGATCAGCCCCGATGAAGCTGGACAGGCTTGGGAAAGAATTAAAGGCTTCCTCACAACTCGCGAAGCAGAAATTGTACATGAGGAGCGCTGGGGAACCCGGCGACTTGCCTATCCCGTAAAGAAGGGCCAGTATCAATTTCTGGAAGGCAACTATCACCTCACGAGGTTCACCACTGATTCATCTTTCAATCGCGAGCTGGAAACCTACCTGAAGCTGGATGACAACGTCCTGCGCTCACTGGTAACAGCCACCGTTTCCGAAGAAGAACTGGCCGCCCACGCGGCTCAGACTCGTGCTCCGCGTCCTCCACGGCCGCCGGCTGGGGCTCCTCCGGCCGGAGGGCCAGCGGCAGGCGCACCTTCGGCCGCCGCAGCCGAAGCTCCTGCGGCGCCGACAGCCGAGGCCGCTACTGCCGAGGCCGCTACTGTGGAGGCGACAACTGCCGAGGCCTCGCCCGCGGAGTCGTCTGAGGCTGCCCCTCAACCCGAGGCTGCGGCGCCTGCCGAGACGGAGGCTCCTTCGGAAGCGGCGACACCTGAGGCTGCTCCCGCTGAAGAACCTCAGCCGGAAGAACCTTCGGAATAACGGGGTCTGCCGTGAACAAGATCATCGTAATCGGCAACCTGGGCAATGACCCGGAAATGCGGTACACCCCTAACGGACAGTCAGTTACGTCTTTCAACATTGCGTCGAACCGCAGGTACCGGACAGCAGATGGTGAACAAAGGGAAGAGACGGAGTGGTTCCGTTGCAGCGCATTCGGTAGACTGGCAGACGTCTGCAACCAATATCTGACCAGGGGTCAACAGGTGTATGTCGAGGGGCGCCTCCGTGGCCGCAGCTATTCTGACAGAGATGGACAGCCCCGGTATTCGCTGGACATCACCTTAACAGAGATGCAAATGCTAGGCCGCCGCGGAGAGAACGAAATCAGCGGTTCTGGTGGTGGCGGATTTGGAGACCGCGGCGGCTACGGTGGCAACGAACCGCCGTATGACGAAACGGACGATCTGCCCTTCTAGTCCCGGCAATTATCCAATTGGAAAGACAATGAGGAATCGTATCGTATGACGACCGAAGCAGGTCCAGCAAACAGGCCGCAAGGAGGACCCCCGGGAGGAGGCCGTCCAGGAGGAGGTCCCGGTGGTCCCAGGCCCGGCGGCAGGCCGGGCGGACGACCCCGTGGACGATTCGTGCCGCGCCGCCGCGTCTGCACATTTTGTGTGGAACATATAAAAATTATCGACTACAAGGACATCGAGAAGATTCGGCGGTTTGTTTCAGACCGGGCGAAGATCGAGCCTCGCCGCCGCACGGGTGTTTGCGCCAAGCACCAGCGAGCCCTTCGAGTTGCGATTCAGAGAGCCAGACACATTGCTCTGATTCCCTTCGTTGCCCACCACTCATTTCCCAGTGCGCGTCGCTGACCTCCGTTTTCGGATTTGTCTGTGCCGCAGCAACAGCAACCGCTAGAGACTAAATAATGGCGCTCGCGCGGCTCGGTGGCCGGTTCAGGAATTCGCCCGGAAGGGCGAGTCGTCGCAGGCTTGCCAGGATGCAGCCGGAGGGTGAACCTTCGGAAAGGGCAACCGACCCTAGGGAAAGGCAAGAACGAAGGAGGCTCTACTGGTCCGTCGCCATCGGTTCTCTCCTCGTGGCCGTGATCATTGGAGTGGTGCTCGTAGGATACTACCGGGAATTCTATCGCCCTCCCCGTATATGGGCTGGCAGTGTAAATAACGTAGAATTCACCATGGGGGACCTGGTACAACGGATCCGGGTGCTCCAGGGTGTCAACAGATATCAAGGCGGAGATGTGGATTTAAGCACGGTACCCTTCGAGTACCTGCAGAATTTGATCAACGCCGAAATACTGCGCCAGAAGGCACCCGAGTTGGGCATTCAACCAACGGAAGAAATAATTGAGTCCACCTTGCGCCGGCAGTTCCAGCCAACCGTTCCGGAAGGTCAGGAGGTTGACAGTGGACAGCTGGACCGAGAGTTCGAAAACAATTATCAGACTTTCCTCACTGCCACAGGCCTCACTGACTCGGAGTATCGTGTGATCCTGGAAGAGGATTTGACGCGAGCAACCCTCGCTTCAATGCAAGCCCAGGGCATTGAGACTCCACAGGAACAAGTGGAAGTACGTTGGATCAGGCTTCCGATCGATCCCCAAGAATCGGGGGGAGCGCGGCTCCAACCCGCGCAGGTGGCTCAGCGCCTGGAGGTTGAGGACTTCGCAACGGTTGCCAGCGAGGTTTCCGTTTCAGAAGGTTACTCAGACCGTTCCGGCTACGTGGGATGGGTACCCAAGGGCGCCTTCCCTGAATTGGACCCCTTGATGTATGGCGACGAAGATGAGGGAAAAGTCCCCCTTGGAGTCGGAGAAACCAGCGCTCCCGAATACGTCACGGGCGGAATCTACATCGTCCAGATGCTCTCAGGTCCGGAAGAACAGCCTGTAAACGACCGAATGGGGATCAAACTGACACTGGAACTGACGCAAAGATGGCTGGATGAAGTCCTGCAGCAAGGTACCGCGGACGGATCGGTGAAAATGAACTTCAACAGCAGAGTGTACGAATGGGTGGCCGACCAAGTGTTTGTTACGGCGCCCAGGGTACCATCTGTTGTGCAGCCTGGGCAGTAGACGGCCGGGATTATGAGCAGAGAATCCGGCATTAATGTTGGCCTTTTGGGTCTTGGCGTTGTGGGTGGCGGTGTGGCCTCTGCCCTATTGCAGCAACCTTCGCCGATTTCCGCCCGGATCGGCCGTCCTGTCAATCTTCGCAAGGTTCTCGTGAGGGATATATCAAAATCCCGAGACCTGGAGCTTCCGCCGGGAGTGTTGACCACCAACGCAGAAGACATACTTGATGATCCTGAGATAGACATACTGGTCGAGGTGATGGGTGGCTCGGACCCGGCCTCGGATTATTTCAGGAGGGCTCTGTCTTCGGGAAAACATGTGGTGTCGGCTAACAAAGAAGTGATGGCGAAGGACGGAGCCGAGTTGCTGGCACTGGCGCGGACAAATCAGGTCAGCCTGCTCTTTGAAGCCAGCGTCGGCGGCGGAATACCCATCGTTGGCTGCCTGATGAACGAACTGGCTGCAAACGAAGTTTATTCGATCCGGTCCATCATCAACGGCACCACCAACTACATTCTTTCGCGTATGGCTATGCAGCGCGCCCCGTTCTCCGAGGCTCTGGCCGAGGCTCAGGGACTGGGATATGCCGAAGCAGACCCAACCAACGACGTTGAAGGTATCGACGCGGCCTATAAACTCACGGTCCTTGCGACCCTTGCTTATGGGCGCCGCTTTCGGCATGAGGACGTCTTCCGGCAGGGGATTTCTGAGCTTGAGCCTCAGGATTTTCGTTATGCCCAGGAATTTGGATATGCGATCAAGTCTTTAGCCATTGCGGACCTCGAAGGAAGTTCGGTCCAATTACGGGTGTATCCTGCCCTAGTCCCAGTGGACAACATGCTGGGCAACGTAAATGGCGTGTACAATGCGGTGGAGGTCAACGGCAACCTGTGCGGGCGCGTGCTGTTTCACGGGATGGGCGCGGGCCGCGGTCCCACCACCAGCGCAGTGCTGGGAGACCTGGTGGAGACTGCCCGCCTAGTGCGAGACAATGCTGTTCCAGGCCAGCCCAGAGAACTGTCGGACAGACTCGGTGTGCGCCCCATAGATGAGCTGGAAACAAAGTACTATATCCGACTGGTTGTTGCGGACCGTGCCGGAGTTCTGGCGCAAATAGCGAAGGCCCTTGGAGACTGCGACATCAGCATCGCTTCCGTCCTGCAAAAGGACGCTGATCTGAAAACGCAAAGCGCGGAAATCGTTATCATGACCCATCCGGCGAAAGAATCGTCAGTGCAGAGAGCGCTGACAGAAATCAGCGGCCTGCCCCCGGTGCGGCGCGTGGGCAACATGATCAGAGTGGAAGAGTAATGCTGCGCCCGCACGGGGCGCGGCGGTTTTGAATGTAGGTAGCATAAAAGGGGACATGAGCGCTGGCGTACTGAAAACCTATCGCGATCTGCTGCCGGTGACAGAGGCCACGCCTTTGATTACGCTGGGCGAAGGAAATACCCCGCTGGTCAAGTCGAACAGACTTGCGGCGGAACTTGGCTGCCCAGAGCTGTACTTCAAGCTGGAAGGCTGCAATCCGACCGGTTCGTTCAAGGACCGCGGCATGGTCGTTGCCATCGCCAAGGCTCTCGAAGAGGGCAGCCGGGCGATTATGTGCGCTTCAACCGGAAACACCAGCGCTTCAGCAGCAGCGTTCGGGGCCTACAGCGGTTTGCCATCCCTGGTCATCATTCCCCGGGGTGAAGTGGCAATGGGAAAGCTGGCCCAGGCCATGGCATACGGGGCGAAACTGATCATGGTGAACGGGAACTTTGACACTGCCCTGGAACTGGTACGCACATTTACCTCAAAGCACGAGGTCACGCTGGTCAACTCTGTAAATCCGTATCGTCTTGAGGGCCAGAAGACTGCGGCATTCGAGATCGTCGACACTTTGGGCGATGCCCCGGATTACCTGTTCATTCCAGTCGGAAATGCGGGGAATATTACAGCCTACTGGCGCGGATTTCGCGAATACCACGAACTGGGACGAAGTTCAAAGCTGCCAAAAATGATGGGCTTCCAGGCGGAAGGGGCAGCGCCAATAGTGCGCGGTGAGCCGGTCGCCAACCCGCAGACCATCGCTTCCGCCATCCGAATCGGGAATCCGGCAAGCTGGAAGGGCGCCCTTGAGGCCCGCGACGGCTCGGGTGGCTCCATAGACATGGTGTCTGACGATGAAATCCTGGAAAGCTACCGGCTGCTGGCGTCGCAGGAGGGCATATTCTGCGAACCGGCATCTGCAGCCTCATTTGCGGGACTTGTCAAGCTGCACAAGCAGGGACTGGACCTGTCGGACCGCCGGGTGGTGTGCGTGTTCACCGGGACTGGTCTGAAAGATCCGGACCTGGCGGTCAGCAGCGCAGGAACCCAGGCCATCGTGGTCGAGCCAACGCTCGAGGCAGTGGAAGCGGTAGCGCTGTCCTGAGGGCTGAGGAAATTTCGGCAGCAACCTGGAGGAATCACGGTCGAACAGAGCCGGATACAGCGTGCGGTTGCAGAGATTCTGGAAGCCGCGGGAGAAGATCCCCGCCGGGAAGGACTGAAGGAGACTCCGGCCCGCGTGGCGGGAATGTACCAGTCCCTCTTCGCGGGTGTGGGGGCGCGACCAGAAGATGCCATCGACACGATTTTCGAGACTGAGTCGACTGACCCGGTGGCGCTTACCAATCTGGTTTTCTATTCCATGTGCGAGCACCATTTGCTGCCGTTCTTCGGAGAAGCCAGGATCGGGTATGTGCCCAGGAACCGCATCGCGGGCGTCAGCAAGCTTGGAAGGGCGCTTGAAGTAGCGGCTGCAAAACCGCAGGTACAGGAGAGGTTGACTGCCGAAGTCGCGGACGCCATTTACTGTGCACTCGAGCCGGAATTCGTGGTCGTTGAATTGGAAGCCGAACACCTGTGCATGTCCATGAGAGGAATACGAAAACCTGGAGCGCGCATGGTAACTTCAGCTGCAAGGGGAGTCCCAGCGCGCAAGGAGATCAGGAAAACATTATTGAATCTGATGCACACCAGCTAGCCTTGGCGATCAGTCCCGTCACCTCTTTTGAGGATGAGCAAGGGGATTGGGATTCCGTATTGCGGGACTCTCCAGTTGCCAGCATTTTTCTTTCTCCTGAGTGGCAGGAGATCTGGTGGGAGCACTTTGGAACCGGGCGCGAAATGACGGGTTTCGCGGTGTCTTCCTCCGGCAGTGGCGTTGATGCCCTTGCCTCACTTTGTCGGACCGGCAATGACATCGGGTTCGTCGGCGCCCCTGATACTTTCGATTACAACGATTTCCTGGTGCGGCCCGGTTTCGAGGACTCCTTCTACCCTGCCCTGCTGGACGTGGTGGATGGATGGCAATGGGACGAATTCCAGCTGTGCTCTTTGATCGAGGATTCCCCCACTTTGGCCCACCTCCCTGAACTGGCCCGCAATCGTGGGCACGCCGTCGAAGTCGAATATGAAGACGTTACCTCCGGCGTGAACCTGCCAGGCGACTGGGACGAGTACGTTAGTACCCTGAGCAAAAAGGACCGTCATGAGTTGCGGCGCAAGCAGCGACGGCTGGACGGTCAGACCGAGTGGCGCTGGTATTGCGCCAAGACCCCGGAGGAAGTGAGCGCGAATTTCGATGACTTCCTGGGTCTGATGCGGCTGAGCCGTGCGGACAAGGAAGAATACATGACGCCCGAACGGGAGCGCTTCTTCAGGGCGATGGCACGGCGGATGGCCGAGTTAGACCGTATCCGCCTGTTCTTTATGGAGATCAATGGCGCCAAGGCTGCCGCGAGCCTGTGTTTCGACTATGGGTCGTCGAGGCTGCTATACAATAGCGGTTACGACCCGGAGCTTTCGTATTACAGCGTGGGTCTGTTGCTGCATGCCACATGCGTGAAGGACGCCATAGACGAGGGACTGGAATACTTCGATTTCCTTCGCGGTTCCGAGCCATACAAGGCGCATCTCGGCGGGCGCCAGAAGAGTCTTTACAAGATGGTGGTGAAACGAAGTTGAGCGTAGAACGAGCGGCGTTCATTGCGTTCCACGCCTGCCCCCTGGCCGCTCCCGGACAAGGGAAGTCGGGAGGTATGAATGTCTATGTGCGTGAACTTTCACGGGCCATGGGTGAATCCGGAATCCCGGTGGATATCTTCACCAGGCACCACGACGGGCAGGAAGGCATCGAGGAAATAACGCCCGGTGTTCGAGTGATCCATCTGCCCGGCGGCCCTCCGTCGGCCGGTGTGGGAGATCTCTATGCTCACTTGCCGAGTTTTCTGCACGAACTTCGCTCGTTCCAGGCCAGAGAGGGAACGGCGTACGACGTTGTCCATTCCCACTACTGGCTGTCCGCCTGGATAGGTAAACGCTTCTCGGAAGGGCTCGGAATCCCCCACGTGGTGACATTTCACACGCTGGGCCTGATCAAAATGCAATCTCGAGCTGGCGAGGTGGAACCGGAGGAACGCCCCGAAGTTGAGCGCGAGGCCATGCTAGGCGCCCAGCGGATTATCGCGTTCAGCGGACACGAGCGGGACGCAATGGCACGTCTCTACGGTGCCGATCCGGCAATTGTGAGGCTGGTGCCATGCGGCGTTGACCTGGGGAAATTCCGTCCCCTTGACCAGAAGGAAGTGCGGAAAAGATTGGGCCTGAACGGCGAAAAGGTGCTTCTATATGTGGGACGTGTGGAGCCCCTGAAGGGCCTTGACCTGCTGGTCGAAACCGCAGCTCAGATGGAAGCGGAAGAAGAAAACGTCCGCATGATGGTGGTGGGTGGTGGAGGTCCCGGAGAGCCGGAGACCGACCGGGTGCGCCGACTGGCAAAAGAGAGGCAGGTGGAGGGCATAATAGACTTCGTTGGGAGAGTGGACCACGATGAACTGCCGCTCTACTACAACGCTGCCGATGTTTGTGTCGTGCCTTCCTATTACGAAAGTTTTGGCCTGGTAGCGCTGGAATCAATGGCATGCGGCACTCCGGTTGTGGCATCGCGCGTCGGAGGGCTGCCCACTATCGTACACCACGGGCATACGGGTTACCTGAAGTCATGGAGATGCCCAGAAGCCTTTGCCAATTCCCTGGAGATGATCATCTCCAGTTCGGACCTGCAGGAGAGCATGGGAGCCGCAGCGCGTCGGCGCGCCGAGTTGATGGGATGGAGCAATGTTGCTTCCATGATCGCTGATGAGTACCTGGCGTTGACCGAACCCGAAGGCCAGGCTGGCCAGTAATGCCATGAATTCGCCTGCTGATCCCGGCGAAAATTCAGAACCTGGCAGTAGACGCCGCTTCACAATTCTGCGCCGGGTTGCACGTCATTTTCAGCGTACGTTGGTGGCCGGAGTACTGGTGATGCTACCCATAGGCATCACCGCCCTGGTTCTGAAGTTCATCTTCGATCTCCTTACTCCCATTCTTCAGCCAGTAACAGATTTGCTTCCTGGTCCGGACATTCATGGTACGGGCCTCATTGCGCTACTGGTGCTCATTTACCTTGTAGGGCTGGTGGCCGCCTTTGTCATCGGGCGCAGGTTGATCGACCTGGCACACCGGGCGATGGAAGTCATTCCGTTCGTGAAGGGCATCTACAGCACTACCCGTACCGCTGTGCAATTGTTGGGAGGCAACCTGGAAGCCAATGAGAGGGACAAATACACGGGAGTGGTGCTGCTTGAGTTTCCCAGGGCCGGTATTCACTCAATAGGGTTGGTCACTTCCAGGATGGACAATCCAGACGGAGGTGAATTCCTGTCGGTATACGTTCCCACTACGCCCATACCGTCATCGGGTTTCCTGGTCATTGTTCCCGACAGCGAGGTTATTACGACGGACATTTCAGTGGAGGACGCGATGACAGTGGTGGTTTCGGGTGGAATACTCACGCAGCGTGTGTTTGAGCGGACGGTATTTGAGGAGTCGGAAATCGGCGGCAACGGCATGGGTGCATATGACCGGGAATCGGAAAAGTAAACCTGTGGAACAGGAGGTTCTCAGACGATGGAAGGTACTCCGGAGCGTGTTCTTGTAGTTATTCCTCATCCCAATGACTCGGAGTTGTGGTGCGCTGGCAGTATTGCCAAGTGGATCAATGATGGCGCCCAAGTGCGGTACGTAGTTTGCACCGATGGCAGCAAGGGGACAACGAATCCGGCGGCGTCCCAGTCTGAGTTGGCAGCGACCAGAGAAAAGGAGCAGTCGGAAGCAGCCCGCGAGGTGGGAGTGCAGGATATAGTTTCCCTCGGGCATTCCGACGGCGGCCTGGAGGACGTGGACGACTTCCGAAGGGAGCTGGTCCGCCAGATACGGCAAGTACGACCGGATGTTGTCGTTTGTCCGGAACCGTATCGCAGGAATCTGGCCTGGCATCGGGACAACCGCATAGCAGGCCAGGTGGCACTGGACGCCGTCTTCCCCTGCGCTCGGGACCACCTCCACTTTGAGGAATTATGGCGTGACGAAGGCCTTGATCCGCACAAGACCGGGACCGTCCTGTTCTGGGGGACCGAGAATCCGAACGTCTTCGTCGATATAAGCGACACCATCGCTACCAAGAAAAAGGCGGTTTTGGCCAACAATAGCCGGCTCGAGGGCACAGCTGAAGAGGAGATCAGCTCCTTCATTGACAAGCAAGGCCAGGAGATGACAGGGTGCTCAGGTGGATCCTATGGTGAGGCGTTCCGGAGAATCACTTTCAGTACCTGAGCATATGTGCTCCGACAATGCAGTCGAGTGAGTCACTACCTCGGAGGCTTGAAGGCAGTGCTCCTCTGATATCAACGATGCATGTGCATGGGCGGGCACCTTTCCGGCATTGCAAGGCAAGGGGAGCTCCTTGTTCATCACACGGTCAACGGTCGTATGGGTTTCCGGTTGCCTGAGGGCAGGCCGAGTCCATATTGAGTTGCCACGTGCCTGCCACGATATTCTCGCATGCGTCTTCTCGAACCCCCCGTGCCCGGGCTATCTGAGAAGGTCCGGTGCGATGGCCTGCTTCCCTATTAATCTGTCTTCTATAGAGGTGCTCCCCCATCTTCCAGCAAGACGTCTCGCAATAGGGGAAGAGGAGGCGCGCCATATGACAATAGCTTGTCGTGAAAGTTCCGGAGCGAGTAACCGCCGTTCTGCTCGCGACGATAGTCTTCGCGCAACTTTAGAATCATGAGTTTACCGAGGGTATAGTTCAGGTAGCCCGGGTCGAAGGTGCCGCGCAACGCCTCTCGTCGGGCAGGGTGCTCCGCCATGTAGGCGTTGTCGACGAAGAACCTTGTCGCTTCATCCACCGTCATATCGCCGTTATGCATGGCGATGGAGCACATATACCGGCAATTTCGCACCAGAGCTTCCAGCAGTTGGGTTAATTGCAGTTCCTTGTGATTCCTCCCGTAGTCCGTTTCCACCATCATTTGTTCGGTATAGTGCGCCCACCCTTCGGAGAAGGCGTACGATGTTGCCGCCCGGTTGATGAGGGGCAAGGGTGTTCCATAACGGTTATGAAGGTTGTGGACAAAGTGGCCGGGGTACACTTCGTGGATTGAAATGATTTTCAGGGTGTTGTAGTCGAACTTTGACAACCACTCCTCGGCCTGCTCACTGGTCCAGTGATCCTCCACCGGTGTCACATAGTAAAAGGATTCCGTCGCCCTGGTTTCCAGCGCCCCTGCACTGTCCATGGCAGCAAAGGCGTAACGCATGTAAGCGGGGGTCTCCACAACCTGGCAACGGTCTTCTGAAGGAAGAGAAATGATGTCGAATTGGGTCAACGAATGACGAATGTCTTCAAGCAGTTCCTGGGTATCCGGAATCAGCCTCTCGGCGGACGGGTGGTTGCGGCTGATGTCCTCGACGATCTCTCTTACTGATTTTCCCGGAGAGATAGAGGAGGCTACTTCCTCAATGCGTGCCAGGTTCTCTTCAAGGTTGGCCTGCCCCACGGCGGTAACGCGTTCCACTGAGATATCCAGAGCCTCACCTGTAGCCAGCATCTTCTCGTACAGGTTGCTGCCAATGGCAAAGCTGTTCTCACTGCCCCTGGCTCGTGCTTTCAGTTTCTCCACAAAGGAGTCGAGGGACGATGCTGCCACCTGCAGGGCCGAGGTAAATGACTCCCCAATTTCCTTGTCACTGGTTTCTTTGGCAAAAGCCGCCAGATCGTTGCGATAGAATTGGGCCATGCCGCCGTAGCTTTCGACGCTCATGTCCACCACATGGCGAGAGAGATCATCCCGCAGGGCAGCATCGATCGTCTCCAGGAATTCGGGCACCTGACTCAAGGCCTCCGTGGCGGACCGCAACCGGTCTTCCAGAGGAGCGTAGTCCCGACGAACATAGTTGCCCATGTTCAGGAAACCGGCCTGCCGCATCGGGTTGTTTTCCAGGGGCCGCATATCTTCGAAAGTGAACAGCTCCCGCTCGAGGAACAGTTTGAGCATGCGGTGGGACAGTCGCTGGCCGGAGTCTAGGAAAGCGGAATCCAAGGCGCCCAGATCTGCGATGCCTCGTCGTATCTCCTGTTCCCTGCGCCGGACCTGGGAAGGGGAAAGGTCGGGTAGTTTGCCGTCATACTCGTGTCGGCCGATTCGGGATCCAGCAGTAGGGTAGAAGTCCCAGTGTTCTCCGATCAGTTTTTCCGACAGGGCGTTCAGTTCAGAGCCTTGGCCATTCTGAGGCATGGCGCCTCCTCCAGGTACACTGACTAATAACGTAGAGGCGGATATTACGCCGCCCCTGTGAAGGAATCCTCATTGGACGTGCCTGAATCCGGACTACAGGACTTCGCTGATCTGGTACTGCGGGGAAATATCGGTGTAATTTTTGATGTCCCCAATGATCTCGCGACCATGGGTCTTGAAACCCTCGTGGACCTCATCCTCGGTAGTGAAATACAGGGTCGCCATCGCGCGGAACGGAGCAGGTGCATTCGGGTCGGCCGCGGAAACCCCCCTCTCCAGTTCGCTTCGGTTCAGGCCCATTGGGTCGAGCAGGCGGTGCACGATCTCCATGTGGGTGCCTGTCCAGTAGTCGAAATCAAAGTTCTTGCCCTCTTCATTGGGGTACAGAACGGTTACCTTGATCATCAATATTCTCCTTGCACTAATGATTATTTGTGCCTTTCCGTGGGGAGGCAGGAGTCCGTTGCAGAAAGTGTACCCTCAGGAAGGTGGGCTCGCAACGCCTGCGTCCAATATGCGCTACGCTCCGTTTGTTACAATGACTATCGTCCCTTTCTATTAATTGGACTCTTAGATACAGGAATTTGTCTTGCTTCCAAAGATTTTCTTCTCAGTCAGGCCCATACTGGTGATAATGGCTCTCCCTGCATTGCTGTTGCTTTCGGTGGCAGCATGCACGTCCAGTGAAAACGAATCCGGGTCTGCTGCCCAGGACGACCTTGCCCTGGTATGGGAAGCGTGGGACGCCGTCAACGCCAATTATGCCGCCCCGGATTCACTGGACAAAGATGCTGTGGCAGGTGCAACCATAGGGCGGATTATGGACCTTGGCGATCTTGAACCCTACCCGTTTCTGACCGACCTTGGAAGGATGAGGGGACAGGTGCCGCCGGAAGTTCCCGACAGGCTGATCGATGTCTGGCGGGCGTCGCAGGTTTACTTGCAGACCTCACCGGAGATGGAGCCGGGGGAGTTCGGGCGTATTCTGGTACAGGGCATGATGGAGGGTCTGCCGGGAAGGACTTCAGCGTATCTGAGCCCAGAACAACTTCCTGAAGCCCGGGAACGAATGGATAACACTCTGAGAGGTTCCTACGTGGGCATTGGGGCAAGTGTCGTGGCGCAGGAAGGCAAGATTCTGCTATTCCCCTTCATTGACTCCCCTGCGGAAAAGGCAGGAATCGAGCAGGGCGATACTCTGGTGGCCGTAGAAGGCTTGGGCGTGGAGGACTCGAATCCATCGGAGGTTGGGGAACGGGTGAAGGGCCCGGAAGGAACAAAGGTCCGGTTGTTGTTGGAGCGAACCGGCGAGGCGGACGCGCTGGAACTGGAGGTATTTCGCGGGCACATCGAACTCGACTCTGTAGCAAGCCAGCTGATACAGGGTGGCATCGGATACATCCGGGTGGCGCGCTTTCGAGACAACACCGGGGACCAGGTTTTTGAGGCATTGGAGCGCCTCAAGCGGTTTGATATGCTGGCGCTGATACTTGACCTTCGCCGGAACCCGGGAGGGGAAGCAGACGCCGCGGCTGATGTTGCTGCGCAGTTCCTTCCATCGGGAAGCCCGTTCCGCTACATCGAGGGACGGGACGGGTCCAGGACCGATCACGCAATTCCAGAAGACGTCGACCTGATCTCGCTGGAAGGCCTGCCCGTGGCGGTGATGGTGGACGGAGGAACGGCGGGGGAGGCCGAAGCACTGGCTGCGGCGCTGCAGCAGGGCGCGGAAATTCCGGTGGTTGGTGTCCCGACGTACGGCGAGGGCTCGGAGTATGGGTTCGTGGAACTATCTGACGGTTCGGCACTCTACCTGCCGACATCCCGGTGGTTCACACCTGACGGGACATGGCTGGGAGAGGAAGCGTTGCAGCCGGACGTCTACGTTGAATACGAGGAAGTTCCCGATGGAATTGGTGGGGAAAGGCAACTCAATGCGACTTATGAGTTGCTGGACAGACAATTGCCGCTTTTCCGTTAGCCTGAATGGTGGAAAACCACAAGGGGAGCACCATCGTGCTCCCCTTGTGTAAGGGACGAACCCTTTCTGGTTTGCTTGGTCAGGCGGCCTGATCGTCCTGGCACCTCAGACACACGTAGGTGCTGCGGTCCTCAGGCAGGCTGTCAACGTTCACGTTTCGCCGCCGCCCACATTGCGAGCAGGTGATTGACTCAGTTACTGGCTGAGGCGGCGGGGGAGGAGTTGCCATAGTAGCCGCCCCTCGAAATCCCTGGTAGCCGGGGTTGGCTTCCTTTATGCGAAGAAATCGCTCGCGGTCTTTTCGACCCATGGCAGTCCTCTCAACCAGATGGCTCTGGCTATTTGACCTCGACGACAGCTCCGGCCTCTTCTAGCTTGGCCTTTACCGAATCCGCCTCATCGCGAGGCACGGACTCCTTGACAGCTGCGGGCGCCGATTCCACCAGCTCCTTTGCTTCCCGAAGACCGAGGGAGGTGACCTCGCGAACGGCCTTAATCACGTTGATCTTGTTGGGGCCGATCTCGCGGATATGGACCTCGAATTCACTCTTCTCTTCCTCGGCAGGGGCGGCAGCTCCGCCGTCTCCACCGGCAGGGGCGGCGGCAGCGGCAACCGGGGCGGCGGCGGTCACACCGAACTCATCTTCCAGAGACTTGACGAGGTCTGCCAGGTCCACCACGTTCATTGCCTTGATTGCGTCAATTAATTCTTCCTTGGACAGTGCCATTTCTCTTAACCTCTTTAGTGTGAGAATGGGGGAATTGAGCTGCTAACCTTCCAGTTGATTCATCCGGGCACGCAATACGTTGTCCAGATTCTGAACGGGACCGTTCAACGCTCCAACCAGTCGCGACATGGGGGCCTGCATTTGGGCAAACAGGATGGAGAGCATCTGAGGCCTGGGTGGTAGTGTTGCCAGTCGGGTGACCCCGTCCGGCCCCATGGGGGCTCCGTCGCCGAGCACGGCTCCCCGGATGGCAAAGGAATTTGCGTTCGCACGGGCGTAGTCAGCCATAGCCTTGGCGGCAGCCGCCGGGTCATCGAACCCGAAAGCCACGCCAGTAGGGCCCTGCACTATATCTTTAACCTGGGGACGTCCCGCCTGTTCCGCAGCCAGGTACATCAGAGTGTTCTTGACCACGGTGAATTCGATGCCGGCGGCCCGCATCGCGCGGCGCAACTCCACCATCTGGTTCACCGTTGAACGGGTATAATCGGCCCCAAAGGTGATGGTGCTTCGCTCCAATCGCTCCTTGAGGTCCTCAACCCGGTTGATTTTCTCCTCTGTTGGCAATTGTTACCTCCTCATTGAAGATAGCCTGAAGGGAAGATGGCCTGAAGACTTTGTCGGCAAAGACAAAGCCCCTCGCCTGACATCAAGAGACGCGGCGAGGGGCTAGATTCCCCAACAGAACTTTGCTACGTCGCACCTCGGCGGGCGGCATTGCCATTAACCTTAATGGGCCCGCTGTCTCAGGCGTTTCAACCTATTCGATTGTATTTAAGGGGCCAGCGGGCTGGATCGCTGGCTCAGTATCGCCCAGCCTATCACGCTAGTCTTCAGGTCGCAACGCCTGAAGGGCGGCCAGGTCTAGGGGGACGCTCGGCCCCATGCTGGAAGTGAGGTAGGCTGATCGGAAGTACTGGCCCTTCAGGGCGGCCGGCCTGTCGCGAACAACTGCATCGACCAGGGCTGCCAAGTTGCCCAACAGCATGGGTGTCTCGAAACTGATCTTGCCGATCGCGCAGTGGATGATTGCCGTCCTGTCTGTACGGTATTCCGTCCTGCCTCCCTTGGCTTCCTGGATAGCGCGCGGCAGATCCTGCGGCTGCACCATGGTCCCGGAGCGCGGGTTGGGCATCAGACCCCTGCGGCCCAGCACACGGCCCAGTTTGCCTATCTTGGGCATTACCTGGGGCGTGGCCAGTCCAACGTCGAAATCCACCCAGCCGCCCTCGATGCGCTCTATGAGATCGTCTTCGCCCACATAGTCCGCACCGGCCTGCCTCGCGATATCCCCTCCTTCCGCACCGGCGAAGACCAGCACACGGACTGTCTTGCCAATGCCATGGGGGAGGCCAACCACGCCACGCACCATCTGGTCAGCGTGCCTGGGGTCGACGTTGGTCCTCAGATGGAGTTCCACCGTCTCGTCAAACTTGGCCGTCGAGATATCCTTCAGCAGATCTATTGCTTCGCCCGGGATGTAAATCTGGTCCGGCTCCACACGCTCGGCGACATTGCTGTAGCGTCGACTGCGACTGGGCATGGGTTACTCTCCCGACACCTGAATGCCCATGCTTCGGGCGGTGCCTTCAATGATTGCCATAGCTTCTTCCACGCTGCCGGCGTTCAGGTCCGGCAATTTGGCTTGCGCGATTTCCCGCAGTGAATCACGGGTGATGCTACCCACCCTTCCCTGGCGTATGTCTGAGGAGCCCTTGTCCACTCCGGCCGCTTTGCGAAGCAACTCGGACGCTGGAGGAGTTCTAGTAACGAATGAGAATGAGCGGTCCTCGTACACAGTCAGGTGCACCGGAACTATCGTCCCGGCATCGTTGGCAGTGCGGGCGTTGTATTCCTTTACGAACCCCATGATGTTGACACCATGCTGGCCCAGTGCAGGACCAACCGGAGGGGCCGGGGAAGCTTTCCCTGCTTCGAGTTGTAGCTTGATAATGGCGCGTACCTTCTTCGCCACTAGGGACTCCTGAATGAAGTTATGGTGATCCGGCTATGTTCCGGGGCAAGCGAACGTAAAACTAGATTCTTTCGACCTGAAGGAAATCGAGTTCCACTGGGGTCTCGCGACCAAAGAAGGAGACGAGCACACGGACCTTCCCTTTGCTTTCGTCAACATCGTTGATCGCGCCGATGAAGTCCACGAAGGGACCTTCCGTGATGCGAACGGTCTCGCCTCGCTCCAGGGCGATTTTGATCCTACTGGAGTCGTTCTCGACCTGGCGCAGGATGTCCTCGATCTGCTTGTCTTCCAGGGGCACAGGCTTGGGACGGCTGTCGCGCTCGTCTTCGGTGGAAACAAATCCGGTAACGCCCGGGGTGTTGCGGACAGCGTACCAGCTTTCGTCGTCCATACTCATATGGACGAGGATGTATCCCGGGAACAATTTCTTTCGTTCGGAGCGGCGTTTGCCGTCCTTGAATACGACCTCTTCCTCCGTCGGCACCAGCACCTGCTTGATCCTATCTTCCATGTCCAAGCTGCTGATGCGCAGATTCAGATTCTTCTCTACCAGGTCTTCCTGTCCGGAATACGTATGAACTATGTACCACCGCATCCCGTCTGTCTGCGTTCCGGTCTCCGATATGTCGCTTCTGTTCGTCATTCGGGCCTTCCGGTACTAATTGACCGCGCCCCCAAGCCGTACCTGGCCGGGGGCGGGCGCTATGGAATCCAAAGGAACGGCCTATAATCAGGCCGAGGTCAGAGGCCGAAGATCACGCGGTTGAATAGCTCAGCGAATACTCTGTCCAACCCGCCGAGGAAGAATCCTGCGGCTATCGAAAGGACAATAACCACCATGGTTAGCCGCGCAGTTTCCTCTCGGCTGGGCCAAACGCACTTCCTCAGTTCCTCATACGTTTCCCGTATGAACTGAACCGGGGAAACGCGCCCGCCCCCGGATGGCGCAAGAATCCTCTGGGCGCGTGAGCCGGCCCTGGCCATTTGCTACCTCACTTCACGATGGGTACGGTGCGTACGGCAGCGGGAGCAGTACTTGCGCAACTCCAGCCGCTGAGGGTCGTTGCGGCGGTTCTTCATTGAGGTGTAGTTCCGCTCGCGACAGTCCCCGCACTGCAGAGTGATAATCTGGCGAATGTCCGCGCTCTTTCGGGCCATATTAGTCCATCACCTCTGTAATCACCCCAGACCCCACGGTGCGGCCGCCTTCACGGATGGCGAAGCGCATTCCGCTCTCCAGGGGCACGGGAGAGATCAGTTCGATGTCCATCTGGACGTTGTCTCCCGGCATCACCATTTCCACGCCTTCCGGCAGGCCGATTGAGCCGGTGATGTCGCTGGTGCGAATGTAGAACTGGGGCTTGTATCCGCTGAAGAACGGGGTGTGCCGACCGCCTTCCTCGCGACTCAGGATGTATACCTCGGCCTTTGCCTTGGTGTGCGGCCGCATGGAGCCGGGCTTCACCAGCACCTGGCCACGCTCGACCTCGTCGCGGTCCACGCCGCGCAGGAGTATGCCGACGGCGTCGCCGGCGACGGTTTCGTCGAGCTGCTTGTGGAACATTTCGAGACCGGTGGCGACGGTGGCGCGGGTGTCGCCAAAGCGAATGATCTCGACGGGCTCACCGACCTTGATTGCACCGCGCTCGACCCGACCGGTGACGACGGTGCCGCGGCCCTTGATGCCGAACACGTCTTCAATGGGCATCAGGAAGGGCAGTTCTGTGGCGCGAGGCGGGATAGGAATCCAGTCGTCCATGGCTTCGACCAGATTGATGATGCTCTCCTCGTATTCGCCTTCGCCCTCGAGAGCCTTGAGGCCGCTGACACGAACGATGGGCGTGTCATCGCCAGGGAAGTCGTAGCGGTTGAGCAGGTCGCGGATTTCTAGCTCAACCAGTTCCAACAGTTCCTCATCGTCCATCATGTCGACCTTGTTGAGGGCGACCAGGATACGGGGAACCTCCACCTGGCGGGCGAGAAGGATATGCTCGCGAGTCTGGGGCATGGGGCCGTCTGGGGCGCTGACGACCAAGACTGCTCCGTCCATTTGAGCGGCGCCGGTGATCATGTTCTTGATGTAGTCGGCGTGGCCAGGGCAGTCCACGTGGGCGTAGTGGCGAGTCTCCGTCTCGTATTCCACGTGGGCGATGGCGATGGTTACGCCGCGGGCCTTTTCCTCGGGAGCGTTATCGATGGAGTCCATGTCCAAGTACTGGGCTTGACCCCGATCGGCAAGGACCTTGGTGATGGCGGAAGTAAGAGTCGTCTTACCGTGGTCAACGTGCCCGATGGTGCCGACGTTGACGTGGTTCTTCGACCGGTCGAACTGCTGTCTGGCCATGTTATGCCGTGTCCTCCTTAAAACCTCGCTACTATTGTGGTCGCGATTTATGGAGCCCAGAGGCGGGATTGAACCGCCGACCCCGTTCTTACCAAGAACGTGCTCTACCGCTGAGCTATCTGGGCCTGTTCCGTTATTTTAATGCCGGGGCAGGGACCGTCATGCCGGCGCAGATTGCGACCCGCTACCCTAAGTTTTACTGGTGGAGGGAGCAGGATTCGAACCTGCGAAGCCCTTCCGGACGCCAGATTTACAGTCTGGTGGCTTTAACCACTCACCCATCCCTCCAGTCAAAACACCTTATTATATTCGCACACTCGCCGTCAGGGACGCAATCTGCACAAGTTGCCCCTTTGTTGAAGGGCAGAGTGAAAGGCGTTTGGAGCCCCAGAGGGGATTCGAACCCCTAACCTGTCGATTACAAATCGACTGCGCTTCCATTGCGCCACAGGGGCATCAACGAAGCCGTGAATCGTAGTGCAGCAGACCACACTAGAAAATAGCCCCACTATTGGGGGCTATCTGGAAGTGTTAAACAGCAACATTATATTGACCAAACAATTGCAAGTCAAACGGGGAGAATGGCGATTTTCCGTTCATAAAAGGGCGATGAGGCTGAGGGTGTTCGGGTTGACTGTATTTGGGCCGTGACATACACTCCTCGCGCTTAATCCACGTCATGCGGGGGCGCATAATCACGCCTCAGCCCGGACTTTCGGCAGTGTTTCATGGACCTTAAAGACTTCATTCGCGACATTCCAGATTTTCCAGAACCTGGCATTCTGTTTCGGGACATCACACCACTGCTTGCGAACCCTGAAGCCTTTGATCACGCGGTGGTAAAGCTGGTAGACATCTGCAGGTCACCTGACTTCGACATTGTTGTGGCCGTGGAATCTCGCGGCTTCATTTTTGGCGCCCCGCTGGCCAGGGAACTGGGGAAGCCGCTGGCACTCGTAAGAAAGGCTGGCAAGCTGCCTGCCGATACGCACTCGGTTGAGTATGACCTCGAGTACGGTTCCAACGTTCTTGAAATACACAAAGACGCCATCGCGCCCGGCCAACGTGCGCTGATAGTTGACGATCTGCTGGCCATCGGCGGCACTCTCTCTGCGGCAGCAAACCTCGTGGAAGCCTGCGGTGGCGTGACGGCCAAGATGGCGGTGGTAATCGAGCTTTCCTTCCTGAACGGTCGGCAGAGTCTGGAGGGGCAAGAAGTCGTTTCACTGCTCCAATATTGAATGGGACATTGATATACGATGGCTCATCGGATAATCCCGAGTAAATGCTAGGAGGCTTGGAATGGCAGGCCAGATAAAGGTGGGTAATGTTGACATCGTGGCGGTGCTTGACATGGTGCCGCCGCCGCGCGACCCGTGGATGATGTTCCCGACGACTTCCGAGCCGGATTGGGCTGACCAGCAGCACGCGCTGGAATGCGGGCAGTTGCAGCTCTATTACCTGCATTTCTTCCTCCGCTCGGAAGGCAAGACGATCATGGTGGACACCGGAATGGGTCCCGGACCGCATCCTGACCGGGGCAACCGGACCGGAGACCTGGTCAATCAGTTGAAGCAAAAGGGAGTTAACGTCGAGGACATCGATGTGGTGGCCCACACCCACCTGCACGGCGACCACGTGGGCTGGAACGTGGACTACACCGGTGAATCTCCTGCCCCCACCTTCCCGAAGGCCAGATATCTCGTGCCTCGCCTGGACTGGGACTACTTCACCAAGTCTGACGTCATCGGAAGCGCGCCTCAGGTGACCAACAGCGTCGTGCCGTTGGAAGGCATGGGGGCGATGGACCTGGTGGACGATGAGCACACCATCACCGGCGAGGTGAAGATGCTGACCGCCTCGGGACACACGCCCGGCCACATGGTCATCGACATCACCTCCCAGGGTGAACGCGCCATGGTCGTGGGAGACCTGCTGCACAGCAAGGTGCAGGTCGAGCGGCCGGAATGGACTGCAGGCGTTGATACGGACAAGGAAGACAGCCAACGAAACCGCGAGCGAGTACTCGCTCGGGCTGAGGCGGAAAACATCGTCATCGCTGCGGGGCATTTCCATCCCGACGACCACATCGGGCGAGTTGTCAGGAAAGAAGGGCGCCGTTACTGGCAGATTCTTTAAACGCATATTCCGCCGATACTCCACGACTATCTCCACAAGGCAGGCGCAGTGAGCAGCGAACAACAATTTGATGATGACCCGTACCTCCATCCCTACCAACCCGATCTGGAGGGGGAAGAGGACCTTGAGGATGACGACGAAGAGGTAGTGGACCTGGAGGAAGCCGCAGCAGAGTTCCGCATGCGGTACTACGGGCCAGAAAACAACCCCGAACCTCCCGCTGCCATGGTGGAACTTGCACCAGACGTGATGGGACTCGTCGATGCAGTCATCTATGGCGAGATTTACAATCGCCCGGCGGTCGACCTCAGGACCCGTAGCCTGTGCACCATTGCGGCCCTCGTTGTGCTGGGGCACAGTCCGCAGATGATCAAGCGCCACATCACGGGCGCGCTTCACATAGGCGTTACCGAAGAAGAGATATCGGAGATCATCGCGCAGATGGTCTTCTACGGCGGAATGCCCGCGGCAGTCAACGCCTTTCGCATAGCGAAGGAGACGTTTGACGAGCAACGAGACCGGGACGACAGGCCGCCTTCATCAGGAGGAACCGGGCGGCCGCAGCCGGGAACCGCTGCGCCCAGCGGATACGCACCTCAATACCGCAGGGAGAACGTTGGAGACCACGGGCCGGAAGAACTGGCCAGCGAAGAGCCCCCGCGCGTGCGTCCCAGAGTTGGCCCCGGGCAGGAATCTGGAGATCGGGCAGGCCCGAGGCAGCTCGCATATGGAGCCGGCCAACAGGGCAGAGGACGAGGAGACAGAGGACAGGGAGACAGGAGAGAAAGGGATGAAACTAGGGTTCATCGGAACCGGGAACATGGGCAATCCGATGGCCGCCAATCTAATACGGGCCGGCCACCAGCTAACCGTTCACGACCTGCGGCGCGAGGCGGCAATCAACCTTCTGGAGATGGGCGCCGAGTGGGCGGACAGCCCCAGAGAGGCCGTCCCGGGCAACGACGCGGTGCTAGCCAGCCTCCCCGTCCCCAGGGACGTAGAGGCGGTGGTCCTGGGCGAGGACGGAATACTGGAGGGCGCAGATAGTGGCTCGGTAATCTTCGATCTATCCACCAACTCCCCGACCGTAGTTCGTAGGCTACACGAAACCTGCGCCGAGCGCGGGGTCACGCTGCTGGACTCGCCGGTAAGCGGCGGCACCTACGGCGCAGCGGCGGGAACGCTGGCCGTGATGGTCGGCGGCGACCGCGCAACTTACGATCGATTCGAATCGGCCCTGGGCGCTATCGGAACCCATGTGGTCTATTGCGGGGACATCGGCGCTGGCTCCGTTTGCAAGATCTGCAACAACCTGATGAGCATGGGCATAGGCGTGTTGTTGTCAGAGGCACTGACGCTAGGCGTCAAGGCGGGTGTGGATCTCGCCACCCTGGCGGACGTAATCGCGCACAGTTCCGGCAGTTCCCGGAGACTCACTGAGAAGTTCGCACGATTCCTGTTCCAGGGCAACTTCGAGCCCGGATTCGCAACCGCGCTGGCCGCCAAGGACGTTCGGCTGGCCACCGATTTGGGGCGGGAATACGGCGTGCCCATGGATCTTTCCAACTTGGTCGACCAACGACACGTAGAGGCGATGTTCCGCGGGTTTGGGCCCGAGGACTCCGACGCCGTGGCTCGGTTGCAGGAAGAAAAGGCGGGCGTGCAGCTCCGCCTGAACGTATGACCCATATCTCCAATCCCGACTCCATACGGAAACCAAGGCAATAGCACTAAGGCTTTAGCATGGATGGCTGAAAAATGAACCGTTCCGACATTGTCGAAGTCAGCGACACAGTGGAAGTTATCGAAGAATGTTACCGGATGGGTTGGAGCGACGGCCTTCCGGTCGTGCCGCCTGTTGAATACAAGGTGCGCGAAATGCTGGAACTATCCGGCATGACCGGTGAGGAGGAGATAATCACCTTCGACATGCGCCGCCGGGTGCTCACCTCCGAGAACGCCGCGGCCAACGCGGTGATGGCGGGCTGTCTGCCGGAGTATTTCCCGGTGCTGACCACAGCTTTGCGGACCCTGGATGAGGAAAAGAACTACGTCAACATGGCCGCTTCATCCACGAGTTCGCCTGCCGTACTCATGATAGTTAACGGACCCATCCGCCACACCCTGGAAATGAATTCCCGTGACGGGATCTTCGGCCCCGGAAACAGGGCCAATGCCTGTCTGGGAAGGGCGGTCAGGCTCTGTTTCATGAATGGCTTCGAAGCCCGTCCGGGCATTCTGGACCGTGGTACCCTGGGCAACCCCAGCAAGTACACCCTCACTTTCGCAGAAAACGAAGAGGATTCTCCCTGGGAGCCTCTGCATGTGAGCAGGGGATTCCAGCCGGAGGACAGCTGCGTAACCATAGCCGTGGCATACAATCCCATTACCGTCAACAATGCCTACGGTCACAGCGGCGAGATGATCCTGGCGTCAGTAGCTGACACCCTGAAGAGTGCGTGCCTCGCTTGGCGGTTTCCGGCGCAGTGGGCCCTGGTATTCGGTCCGGAGCACGCGATTACGCTGAATGAAGGCGGCTGGACCAGGCGGGGCATCCAGGAATACCTGATCGAACACGCTGCCCGCCCCCAGGCGGAATTGATTCGCCTCGGCATAGCTCAGGGCCCTGAACGGGAAGGAGACGAGCAGTTGCTTCGCCGCTGTTCGCGGGAGCCGGATGACATAATTATAGTCATGGGTGGAGGGACAGGCGGGCGCAACAGCGCCATTATCGACACGACAAACTACCAGATACGAACGCGAAAAATTGAAGTGCAAGGCAAGTAACCAGTACCGGGCAAGTAACGAGGTGGTTGAAATCCCAGGCGGAATGTTGTTCACTGGCATACAGCACGGAATCGACCGCGCAGGAGAGAATGATGGCTGACACTGTGACCGTCAGAAACGTGAGGTTGGTGGACCCGTCGGGCGTCGAGTTGCCAGTCGGTGACTTTCGATTGAACGACAGGCCCGCTACCTTGGAAGGCAAGACACTGGGGCTGTTGGAAAATTCCAAGGCCAATTCGGACAAGGTGCTGAACGAGCTGGGGCAAATGCTCCAGGAGAAGTACGGATTCAAAGAAGTCCGAATGTTCAGCAAGCACTCCGCATCTTTGCCCACCAAGTCAGAGACCATTGAAGACATGCTCAACGGGGTTGATGTGCTCATCACCGGGGTGGGCGATTGAGGGTCCTGCAGTTCGTGCAGTGTGCACGACGGAATCGAGATGGAGCGCCTGGGCATTCCCACAGCATCCATCATCACGCACGTTTTCAACAACACGGCCAAGGCAATGACGAGGATGATGGGCGTACCTGAGTATGAGTACGCAGTCGCCCCGCATCCCTTGTCCAGTCTCACCGACGAGGAATGCCGACGACGGGCAGAAGAGCTACTTCCCGACGTGGAGCGGATTCTGCTGGGCAGTTTTGCTCGCGTCGAGTAACACCATCAAGAACGCCTCGGGCAGTGGCAGATGGCGATGATCTCAAACAGGGGACGGGTTTTTCCCGCCCCTGTTTGCTATTGCTCCGTGCCGCAGTGAAGTGAGCGACACTTTTTATTGAATCGGAATCTGCCGGTATGTTAGTATCAGATTGATTGTAAATTCTTTCACTAATGGGCCGCAGGCAGCGTTCTCCTGCCTGATGGCAGGCCGATGGCCGCCACTGGGTCCTCTTCAGGAGTCCGGCCAAATGGATGGTCTGGAACAGCGCATAGAAAAGGCTGTCCGGGGTCAGGCTCAACCCACGGTTACTGTTCTTTCTTCCCTCCTCGCTGTCGAAGATGAACTCCACTACATTCCTCGTGAGGCAGTGGACTGGGTCGCCCGGTTCATGGGGGCGACGGTCAACGACGTTTGGGCCGTTGCATCGTTCTATCCTAACTTTAGGTTTGAACCGCCGGCGCAACGGCAGGTCGAGGTATGTTGGGGGGCATCCTGCCACCTCATGGGAGCAATGAAGGTGGTGGACGCGGTGCTGGAAGCCGCTGGACTGGAAAGCGAAGGAGAGCGCCCGGACCACCGTCTTTCTGTTCGACTTAATACCTGCTTGGGAGCGTGCTCCCAAGCTCCTGTCATGTCTTTTGACCATCACCTGGTTGGACGGGTAAACCCGGCATCCGCTGCTGACAGAGTGTCAGGAATCCTGCAGGCCCAGCCTCCTGCGATACTGGCGCATGGTGAAATCAATGGCGGCTGATTTCAGGCAAATGGAGACGGAGGCGATCCAGCGTCGCAACGCGGAGAGCGGACGTCCCTGGCTGCGAGTCGGTACCGCCCTGTGCGGCCAGGCGGCGGGAGCCGACGCCGTGGTTGTCGCCCTTCGCGACGCGTTGGATAGCCAGGGGATGGACGCCCGGCTGAGCGAGGTCGGGTGTATTGGTCTGTGTTATGCAGAGCCCCTTCTGGATGTGCAGGTGCCGGGTGGAGCCAGGGTGTTCTACGGCAACTTTGACCCAGAACGCGCGTCTGACGTTGTCTCTGCTCATGTCTCCGGAGGACAGCCCCTGGTGGATCTGGCCTTGGGTTACCTCGAGCCCGATGAAGTGGGGGATGATTTCGTTCCACCGACTGGACTGCGAAATCTGTCCCTTCACCCGATGAGGGCGTGGGAAAATCGCATAGCGCTCCGCAATGCTGGCAACATAGACCCGCTGGACATTTACCAGTACATAGCCTCCGGTGGTTATCGCGCCTTGAACCGTGCCCTCTCGGAGATGACTCCGGAAGATGCCTTGCAGCAGGTGAACGAGTCGGGGCTCCGGGGCAGAGGCGGCGCGGCCTTTCCCACCGCCACCAAATGGCGATTTCTTGCTGGGAATCCTTCCCGCGACAAATACGTGCTGTGCAACTGCGAAGAAGGAGACCCGGGCGCCTTCAATGACAAGGCCATCCTCGAAAGTGACCCGCACACCCTGGTGGAAGGAGTAATCCTGGCTGGGTATGCCACGGGAGCAAGCAAGGGGTACATCTTCATACGCCACGGCCATGACGGACCCATTGACCGGTGCCGGGCAGCCGTGGAACAGGCCCAGGAGTTGGGTCTACTCGGCGAGAATATCCTTGGTTCGGAATTCAGTTTCGACGTGGAAGTCGCCCTGACGGGAGACTCCTACGTGGCGGGTGAAGAAAGTGCGCTGATGGAGGCGATCGAGGGAAAGCGAGCCATGCCTCGTTTCCGTCCCCCCTTCCCTGCGCAGTACGGTCTGTTTGGAAAGCCCACCAACATCAACAACGTCAAGACACTGTCCTATGTCCCGGAGATTGTGTCCAGGGGCGGCGAGTGGTTCGCAAGTATCGGTCACGAACGCAGCACTGGCACTGCGATACTCTGTCTTTCCGGTGCGTTGAACTACACTGGCATGATGGAAGTGCCGCTGGGCATCAACCTGAAGGACGTTTTGTATGATGCTGCCGGCGGCATAAGAGGGGGCAAGAAGCTCAAGTTCCTGCAGACCGGCGGACCCTTGGGGGGAGTGCTGGGAGCGGACAACGTCGACGTCCTGCTGGACTTCGAAGTGTTGCGCAATGCCGGAGCTATCCTGGGGTCCGGAGGAATCATTGCCGCCGACGAAGATACCTGCGTCGTGGACCTGACGCGAGCGCTCGTTGCATTCTGTCAGTATGAGTCCTGCGGGAAGTGTTTCCCATGTCGCATGGGCATGAGCCACTTGCTGGAAGTCCTGGAACGGATTTGTGATTTGCAGGGTGAACCCGAGGACCTGGACCTGATGCGCAGCACGGGTGAAAACATGCAGGCCGGCTCACTCTGCGGACATGGTCAGTTGGGTTTCAACCCGGTGTCTTCGGCCCTGCGCTACTTTCCGGACGAATTTGAGGCCCACATACTGGAGCGCACATGTCCCACTGGAACGTGCCATGAACCACGGTTTTCCCCCAGCAGATCGCGAAGGTAATACTATTTCAAGCAGGCATGGAGCATTACGAAGATGCCCGACGACATCATCATCACAATTGACGGGATAGAGATTGTTACTCAGCCCGGCAAGATGGTGCTGGAAGCGGCAATCGACGCCGGGATATATGTTCCCTACCTTTGCTACCACCCGGGCATGAAGCCCTACGCCGCCTGTAGGATGTGCGTAGTGGAAGTCGAGGGTCAGAGAGGTTACCCGGCCGCCTGTACCTTGCCTGTGGCCGACGGAATGGTAGTCCGCAACGAGGCACAGGAAGTTGACCAGCTTCGCCGGTCGGTGATGGAAATGCTAATCGCCGAGCACCCCAATGGTTGCCTGACGTGCCATCGCATCGATATCTGCGGGCCGAACGACGTTTGCCTGCGGCACGTATCGGTTAATGACCGCTGCGTGACCTGTCCCAAAAATGAGCGTTGCGAGCTCAAAGACACTGTGCGCTACCTGGGTATGAACCTTGAATCGCCGCTCGGCTACAAGTATCGCAACATACCCCTTGAGGTCGCGGACCCCTTCTACGACAGGGATTACAACCTCTGCATCGTCTGCGGAAGGTGTGTCAGAGCCTGCGAGGAATTACGGGGAGATGACGCCATAGGGTTTACCGAACGAAGCGGTCAGGCTCTCGTCGGTACATCCTTCGGCACATCCTTGCTGGAGTCAGGATGCGAGTTCTGCGGCGCCTGTATTGATGTGTGCCCGGTGGGCGCCCTGGTAGAAAGGGGCCACAAATGGGAAAAGGCACGGCGTGTAGAGCGGTCTATCTGCCCCCATTGTCCGGTCGGTTGCCAGCTTAACCTTGAGTTCAACGGCAAAGACGAACTGATTCGGGCCGTGCCTGAAATCAATTCACCTGCCAACAAGGGTCAGGCCTGCTTCAAAGGCAAGTTCGGACTGGAGTTTGTCAACGATCGGGAGCGACTGTCAGCCCCCATGATCAGACGCAATGGTCAGTTGACGGAATCCACTTGGGAAGAAGCGCTGGACTTTATTGCGGACCGTTTGAAGCAGGTGGACGGACATCAATTTGCACTGCTCGCTTCACCCTCCGGCACCAATGAAGAACTCTACCTGGCACAGAAGTTTACCCGCGCGGTGATGCACTCAAACAACGTAGACCTGACTTCCAATACGAATCCCGAACTTGTATGGGGTCTGGAGTCGACTCTTGGAATTCCAGCCGCGACGAACTCCATCTGGGAGTTGGAGCAGGCCGGATGCATCCTGTCGTTCAACACCAACGTTACCGAAGAACAGAATGTCCTTGCTGTGCCAATCAAACGAGCAGCCAGAAAGGACACCAAGCTGGTGGTAATCGACTCGCGGGAAGTCGAACTGACGCGATATGCCCATTTGTGGCTCCGCCCCGCGCCCGGAACTGAGTTGCTATTGCTTGGCGGAATACTGCGAGCCATTCTGGACCTAGGCCTGGCGCGCGAGGAATGGCTTGAGGAAAACTGCGAGAGCCCTGCGACGCTGTACTACGCTCTGCGGTCGCTGGACATGGATGAAGTAGCAGCGACAACCGGCGTCTCTTCCAGTGCAATTGCCCAAGCTGCTCAATTGTACGCCGGCGCGGAAACTGCCGCGGTGGTATACGGGCTGGATAACATCCCCGACGATCACGAACGGGATTGCGTTTTCGCCCTCGTTGACCTCGCGCTCCTGACCGGAAACCTGGGCCGGCCCGGAAGCGGGCTCTATCCCATGAGGCAAGGTGCGAACGAGCAGGGTGGTTGGGACGTGGGATGTTTGCCCAACCGTCTCCCAGGGTACGGGTGGGTGTCGGAAGAACAGGACCGGCAGGACGTTGAGTCGGTTTGGGGTGCTGAAGTCCCCGCATGGCCGGGATTGGGCCTGGCCGAGTCAATCGATGCGGCAAAGGAAAATGAACTCAAGGCTGCCGTGGTGATCGGAAATAGCCCGAACTTTTCCAATGGCCGTCTTGGCGATGCCATCGCAGCCTTGGCAGGCATTGACACCCTGGTGGTACACGACACCTTCCTGACACCCCTGGCAGAGAGTGCCGATGTCGTGCTTCCCCGGATTACCTTCGCAGAGAAGTGCGGTACCTATACCAATCTGGAACGGCGCGTTCAGCTGCTGAAGGTCGGCTTGCACCGAAACGACAGTGCTCGGTCGGAGGCGTGGGTTTTCTCTCAATTGGCCGAGCGTTTGAATCCAGGTGTTTTGCCAGAGACCTCGTCCGCCGATACGATGGACGAAATAGGGATGGTGGCGTCCATATACAGAGGGATTACTCACGGCCGGCTGGAGAGTGAAGGCTCTCTGGTTCTCAGGACCCATCCGGATAGCCCACAACCCACGCAGGTGCTGTATGCCAGCCGGCAGCATAATGGCCTGCAATGGCCGTGTACCGAGGATGGCCACCCCGGTACGGCGTCTCTGTATGTTGAGGGCTTTGGAGAACGAAAAGCGGAACCAATGACCCCTGCTTTTGGACTTCCTGTCCCGCAGTTGCCGCCGGAACATACTATGTGGTTCAGCCCTGGCCGAGTGCTTCTGCAGCAGCACCGCGAAATGGAAGTTGTAAAGGGCAGGAGAAACATGATCCGGCGCGAGGAATGGGTGGAATTGAATCCTGCCGATGCCTCGGATAGCGGCGTGGCGGAAGGGGACAAGGTGGCCGTAGAGACTCCTGATGGGACGATGCCGGGTGTCGTGCGCTTCAATTCTGGTCTGCCCAGAGGAGTGATCGGTACGACGGGATTGTTTGGGCAATTGGCAATTGATATGGAGGCCAGTCAGGAGCCGGACCCGGCAGCAATGCTCCAGGGTCTGGAAGTGAGACCGGCCAAGCTGGTCAAGGTGGAGTCAGAATAGACCGTGAAGCGGGTCATTGCGCACGCGGTGGTCTCTGTTGAACGCTCCATTTTCCGACCGTTCAATACAAGAGGGAACAGGAGGGAGTCATGGTGGATTCGGTAACCAGCGACGTTGCAAGAGACGTAGATCTTACCCCCAACCCCGCCTTTCCCAAGGCCTTCCTGACCGAACGTAGAGATATCACCGAAGACCTCATGGTCATCAAGCTGGAACCCGAAGAGGGAGGCAGCTTTAACTTCAAGCCTGGCCAGTACTGCACGCTGGGTCTGGGGCCGATTGAAAGGGCATATTCAATTGCGTCTGCTCCCCATGAAAATACCCTCGAGGTCTTTGTGGAGCTCGTCCCGGACGGAGAACTAACGCCGCTAATGTGGCGTCTCCAGCCTGGCGATGCAATGTCCGTCCGCCCCAGAGCGAAGGGCATCTTCACCATGGACCAGAAAGCGCATCATCATTTCATGCTATCCACAGTCACAGGCGTTTCGCCGTCCGTGAGCATGGTGCGAGACTATCTGTACAACCACAGGGAAGGACACACCTTCTACGTGCTGCTGGGTGCCAGCTATTGCGACGAGCTGACCTACGATACGGAGTTCCATGAACTGGCAAGCAAGCATCCGGACGTGGTCAAATTTGTGCCCACGGTAAGCCGACCCGATGATCCCCGCAACAGGGACTGGGAAGGACCCAAAGGGCGCGTCAATCTTCTTGCGGAAGAATACCTGGAAAAATACCAGCTTCCCCAGGACGACACCCTGATTTACGCCTGTGGCCACCCTGGAATGATCGAAGACCTGAAGTCAAAGCTGCCGCCCCAGGGTTGGCGCTTTAAAGAAGAGCGGTTCTGGAAGGAGTGAGCAAGAGTTTCAGGTTCAGTGACCGCTAACCCCCTCTCCCAATTGGGAGAGGGATTTTTTTGAAAAAGGACGTGACGAAAGCTCCGCGGGACCGAGGTAGTATAGAATTATCCCACATTACTGATCCCAACCCGCCCGTTCAGGGGACCTGACTTGTGACGCCCATCCGTCGTCAATACCTCAAGATCAAGGAAGCCTATCGCGATTCCATTGTGCTGTTTCGTATGGGCGACTTCTATGAAACCTTCGACGATGACGCCCGTCTGGTGGCCAGCGAACTGGACATCACCCTCACCGGTCGCAGCCTGGGAAAGAACCTTCGGGTGCCCATGGCCGGGGTCCCCGCCCACTCCGTGGATTCCTATCTCGCCCGCCTGGTGAAGAAGGGCCACCAAGTGGCTATCTGTGAGCAACTGAGCGATCCAGCTCAATCGAAGGGCCTGGTTGATCGGGACGTGGTACGAGTAGTTACTCCGGGCACCGTGTTTGAGGATTCCCTGCTCGACCAGCAGGCGAACAATTACCTGGCAGCGATGGTTGCCGAAGGGGATACCGTCGGTCTTGCCTATGCCGACATCACCACTGGAGAATTCGCGGCTGCTCAAATGTCCTTTTCCCAACTGCCTCTGGAACTCGCCAGGATTTCGCCGGCCGAGGTAATTGTCGCCCAGTCTGCCTTGTCCGGCTGGGAAAGTGCGGAGGCCCTCGATTCCCGGGAGGTCAATTTCAGCCTTACAGCCACCGACGACACATCATTCGAAACCAAAACCGCGACGGAAAATCTCCTGGGGTACTTTCGTATTCAAACTCTTGAATCCTTCGGGTGTGAAAACCTGCCGCTGGCCGTATCGGCAGCCGGGGCCATCGTGGAATATCTCGAACGCACGAGGCCCATCACACGACCGAATGATCAAACCGAATCACAGGCCCTCAAGAGGATACGGCTAAACAACCTGGCCATATATTCCACCCAGCAGTACATGGCGCTCGATAACCGAACGAGAAAGAATCTTGAGCTCCTTCAGGGAGGGAAGGGAGAGCAAAAGGAACTGTCTCTCATCGCATCAATTGACCGCACAAAAACGGTAATGGGTGCGCGTCTGCTTCGCCGTTGGATTGGGCAACCGCTTTTGGAACTGGAAGCTCTCCAACGAAGGCTGGACGCCGTTGACGGGTTCCACGCTGATGGACTGGCGCGGAACAGGGTCGCGTCCACTCTGTCAACAGTTCCTGACCTGGAACGTATCATAGGAAGGGTGGTGGCAGGTACTGTCGCTCCGCGAGAGCTGGTGGCTCTGAAGACCGGTCTGGAGGCAATACCGGAACTTCGCAACTCCTTAGACGGCTTCGGTTTTGAATTGCAGTGGCTTCAGGCAGGTCTCGTGCCTTGCCCCGAAGTCGTGGACGTTATTGAAGCGGCTATTGAGCCTGAGCCTTCGGGTGGGGTGGGCGACGGAAACGTCGTGCGCTCGGGCTTTTCCACCGAGATTGACGAGCTCAAGAACGCCAGCGCCAATGCGCGGCAATACATAGCCAGCCTCGAGCAGAAGGAGCGGGAGCGCACTGGCATACGTTCACTGAGGGTCGGCTACAACCAGGTATTCGGCTACTACATCGAAGTTTCAAAGTCCCAGGCAAATGGCTTGCCAGACGACTACATTCGACGACAGACCCTCACCCACGCAGAGCGCTACATCGTACCTGAGCTGAAAGAGTACGAGTCCCTGGTGCTGAATGCGCGGGAACGGTTGGCGGAAGCCGAAGAGGCAACCTACCGTCGTGTCTGCGAGCAGGTGGCCCAGTCGGCAGCCACCGTGCTGAGGGCATCGGCCGCCGTGGCGGAAATTGACGTGTTTGCCGGCTTGGCGCAGGCGGCGGTTGACAATGGATACGTCCGCCCAGTTGTGGACAACGATACAACCATACGCATTCGGGATGGGCGCCATCCTGTGGTCGAAAGAGTGCTGCCGTCGGGGCAATATGTTCCCAACGACGTAGAGCTCTCGTCCGAATCCAGGGTGCTGGTATTAACCGGCCCGAACATGGCGGGGAAATCCACATACATTCGGCAAGTGGCACTGATAACTCTGATGGCACAGGTGGGCAGTTTCGTTCCGGCGTCGGAAGCCCACATCGGGTTGGTGGATCGAATCTTCACACGAGTAGGACTCCAGGATGACCTTGCCACCGGTCAATCCACCTTTATGGTGGAGATGGTGGAGACGGCGGCAATTCTGAATCAGGCCACCCCCAGGTCCCTGGTTATTCTGGACGAGATCGGACGAGGCACCAGCACTTACGACGGGCTTTCCATAGCACGCTCGGTTATAGAGCACATACACAACTCTCCGAGGCTCGGATGCAAGACCCTCTTCGCTACCCATTACCACGAACTGACCGAATTGGCTTCAACACTGCCTGGGGTCCGCAACTTCAGCGTGGCAGTCGCCGAAGAAGGCAGCGACGTGGTATTCCTGCATCGTATAGTGCCTGGAGGAGCCGATCGAAGCTATGGCGTGCATGTGGCACGACTGGCTGGCCTTCCCCAGGGGGTTGTAAATCGGGCGTGGGAAGTCCTGACCGATCTGGAATCCGAAGGCAGGGCCCCGGTGCAGCGAAGGGCGCGCGGTACAGGACGGTCAGGCACGTCCGGTGAGGCATCCCAGCAGCTTCCTCTGTTTGCCGCCGGACCCTCGCTCGTCGACAGCATTCGAGAGTTGGATGTTGCGAACATGACTCCGCTGGAAGCGTTGAACAAGCTCTATGAACTACAGGAGCAGGCTAATTCACTGCTTTGATTTGCCTGGACAAAAAGGGGACAATTCGCTTTTCCGCGATGGAAGCGCAATATAGAATGACCGCGAGGAAAGAGTTCAAATTCCCATAGCTGAGAGAATGTTATGAGCGAGCAAGCACAACTTTACTGGTGGCCTCGTTGATCGACATGCAGGAAGGCGAGAGAGTTTCTCTTGCAGAATGATGTGGCAATTGTGGAACGGGACTACTTCAAGGAACCCTTCAGCGAATCAGAAATCAGGGAAATAGCCGGCCTGGCGGGAGCGGAGCAAATCTTTGCTCGCCGCAGCCCCAGCCTGAAGAAAATGGGACTGGCAGGGCAGGAGCTTTCTGAAGACGAGATGGTCAGCCTTATGCTCCAGGAACCCAAGCTGGTCAGGAGACCGCTTATCCTTGTGGGCGACCAGGTCTTTGTTGGCGGAGGGGGGTCGGTCCTGGATTCGGTGGTGGAGGCAGCCACGTAAATTCCGTCGCAACACAATTCTTTGCCTGTTGCGCCCGATAGTTCAGGGCGCGTATCATACATAATCTCAATGCCCTCCCGGCGTCAGTATCCGTTATTGTCGGTCGAGGGAAAGCAGTAATGGAAGGTCCGAATACCGCCGATGAAGATTTTCTTTGACGTTGACTACACGATCCTTGGACTTGATAACAGCCTTCGACCTCAAACCAAGGAGACGTTTCAAGCGCTGCTTGATGAAGATCACCAAATCTATATCTGGTCTGGAATGGGAGAGCGCTGGGAGGTCATCGAGAAGCACCAACTAGAGCCATTCGTAAGTGGAGTTTTTGAAAAGCCCACTCACCATTTCCATGAGCGTCTTGAAGAGTTGGGCGTCCCCTTCGAGCCGGACTTTGTCATAGACGATTACCCTGAAGTGGTGGCTGCGTTCGGCGGAGTATGGGTGCCACCGTACTTCTTCAAGCGCTCCCCCGACCGGGAGATGGAGCGTGTGTACCGGATCGCGCAAGACTTTGCTGCTACCGGAACTTCCGAGGACAAGCAGTACAGGGCCAAGGGCACCGTCGTTCCTCTCTTCTAGTCTTTAATCGGCGGTCTTCCATGCCGATCAGGATATTGCCCCCCGATCTCGCTGCCCGCATCGCAGCAGGTGAGGTTGTAGAGCGGCCCGCATCCGTGGTGAAGGAGTTGCTCGAGAACTCCCTCGACGCGGGCGCCTCGGAAATTTCGGTGGAAATTCGTTCGGGCGGAACTGAACTGATTCGCGTGGTGGATGATGGGACAGGAATTGCCTCCGAAGAGACGCATCTCGCTTTTAGCCGCCACGCCACCAGCAAACTGGACTCACCGGAGCAGCTTGACTGCGTGTCGACCATGGGGTTCCGAGGCGAGGCGCTGCCCAGTATCGCCGCCGTTTCCCACATTGCCATTCACACCCGCCCTCATGACGAGACGGCCGGGTATCGATTGATTCTTCAATGGGGCGATATCGTCGAATCGGGTAACGAGGGCAGCGCACCGGGCACATCCATCGAAGTATCCCAGCTATTTGGCAATCAGCCTGCCAGGCGGAAGTTTCTGCGGTCGGCCCAGGCAGAAACGGCACGGGTCCAGGAACTGGTCAGCCGCTATGCCCTGGCCTTTCCCGAAGTGCGGTTCCGCATGGTCAATGATGGACGGGTGTCGCTGACCACCCCCGGCAATGGCCAGCCGCGAGAAGCCCTGCTGGCGGTATACGGGTCACAGGTTGCCGAGAGCATGATTGAAGTCAGCGCCGACGATCCGGATTTGGGATATGCCGTTGAGGGCTACGTGGCCGCCCCGAGTGTTAGCAGAGCCAACCGGACCTACATGACCTTCTTCGTGAACCGCCGCCTGATACAGAGCCGAATGCTGTCCTTTTCCGTCGAAGAGGCCTACGCAGGGTTACTTCAGACCAGGCGCTATCCGGTGGCTGCCATCAACGTGGTGATGCCGTACACCGAAGTAGATGTAAACTCCCATCCCGCCAAGCGTGAGGTGCGGTTCCACAACGAGAACCGCGTCTTCTCCCTGACGCAGCGGGCAGTGCGAGCGGCACTGGTTTCGGACACGCCGGTGCCAAGAGTTGCGCCGCCTGCTAACTCCTCCGTTTCGTTTGGCGGACAGACCGGAGGATTTCGCTCATCGGGTCCGTCGTTTACGCCAGGACGTGCGAGGACCGAACCCGTACCGGGGGCATCGGCAGCCAGCGGCGCGGAGGCGCTTTCGCTGTTCGGTAGACCGGCGGTGCCGCTGCAGGTCGTGGGTCAACTGAAGCTTACGTACATCGTGGCGGAAGGTCCGGAGGGGATGTACCTGGTGGACCAGCATGCGGCTCACGAGCGAGTCGTGTTCGACCGGATCTGCGGGCAGCGGGACGAGAGGGATTCTGTGTCGCAGCCGCTCCTCGCCCCTATGAGCGTCGAGTTGACACCTTCCCAGGCAACGACGCTGCATGACAACTCGGAGGCTATTTCCAGCTACGGTTTCGAGGTTGAACCCTTCGGCGAAAGGACTTATCTGTTACGGGCCGTGCCGGCGGTGCTCACAGCAGACGAACCCGGCAAGGCGCTGATCGATATCCTGGACATGGCAACACTGGAAGGACTGACGAGGCAGAAGGAAGACGTGATGGCGGCGTCTATCGCCTGCCACTCCGCCATCAGGGCGGGCCAACCGCTTTCGGAGCCAGAGATGACTGCGCTGCTGGAACAACTCGAAGCAACGCCGAATCCTCACACCTGCCCCCACGGCAGGCCCACCATGGTCCACTTCAGTTCCTACCACGTGGAGCGGGAATTCGGTCGGCGGTAGGCTGAGGCACTCGCCGACTCCTTCCCTCTACTGGGATCGGTATCAGCCCTCTCCCGGGACGATCTGGACATGTGCCGGGGAGTTCAGGATATGAGTTGCCAGTAGCGGCGGCCTTCGGCGCGGACGACGCGCCCAAACCCACCGTGGTGGCAAATGGCCATAATGGCGTCCTCGGACTCGGCTCGCTCAATCATGGCAGTGCGGGTGGCTACGCCCTGATCGCCGTCCATGTCGAAGCTGAACTTCCAATCAGTTTCGGTTATCTGTGTTGGGCCGTGGAACACGTCACCCAGAATGTAGGCCCGTTCTCCGCCGGAAACTATGGCGAGGCTCATGGACCCGGGGGTGTGGCCGGGTGTCTGGATGGCCGTGATCTCGCCAGTCAGTGGGTGCTCGCCTTCCAGGAGATCCAGTACGCCGAGGTCCTGAAGGGGGCCAAGGGCCATGTCCCAGTGAGGCGGGAACAGTTCCAGCACCTCGGGGCGCTGAAAGACTTCCCAGTCGGCGCGGTGTGCGACGTAGCGGGCGTTGGGGAAAGTGGCACGAGACGCGGCGTCAGGCTCGTGAGTAACGTTCCAACCGACGTGATCAAAATGCAGGTGGCTAAAGAAGACTGTGTTGATGTCGTTGGGAGTGACACCGACGGAATTTAGCTCCTGTAATAGACGGCCTTCTGCTCCGTTTACCATTGCATCAATGGAATTGGGATTGGTAGCCCTGCCACCGATACCGGTGTCAACGAGGATGATCTGTCCCTCGGAACGGATGAGGTAGCACTCGAAGTGGGCCAGCAGATGGTCGCCGCTGAACCCGCTGGGATACTGCTCCTGGTAGGGCGCCCACGCTTCGGCGGGCACTTCGGGAAACACGTCGCTGAGAGGAAGGGTCGCCTCGTTGTCATTGAGGGAGAGGATTTCCACGTTGCCGACGGTCAGCCTGGCTTCGGGCATGGTGCATCCTCCTGGCTGGAATGGGGAAAAGGCACAGCGCGATCCGCTATGTGTACGCTACCCAATCCGCCCCAGGACAGTCCAGGGCTGACGGATGGGAGGAATGCCGAGCCTAGGTGCGGCCGTTGCGACGCGGGTCCTTGCGTGGGTCCACGGCCGGGTGGAAGATGGAGTCTTCCCCGGGGAACTCCTGGTTCGCCGCTGCGGAGTTGCTGTTCGAGTTTCCGCGCAGGGTGGAAAGAGGTCCCGCGACGAGGGCCAGTGCCGCTGCCCCGATGCCGAGCTTGGCAAGGAAACTGCGACGGGACTCGCCGGGCTTGGTGACGGTTTCTTCTGCGGGGTTGAGTTCGGACGCCACGTTTTGCTCCTGCCCGGATACGGGCATTTGTTTTGAGACTATTCTAGATTTTAACTGACGAATTGACTTTTGCAAATTCGGAGCCCGAGCAGGTCAGGTCAATCGCGTCCTGATTTCACAATTGGGCGGGCTGGACCTATGGATCAACGTTGTCGGCTGGAGGGGCTAAATTTTTATTTATTCCGGTAATATCAGGTAATTTCCGGTAATTGGCGTGAACCGGGAGGGACTGCATAGGGCCGTAGGGGGAGCCACCCGGACGCAGCTTCGTTTAGGTTGCTTCCAGTAGTAGACATGGATTTCATGCTAGAGAAGGGTCACAAGGCCTGGCTAGGGACAACTGTCATCAAAATGGATTGTGGCCGTCAAGTCGCGATTGCCCTGCCACGCGGGTACGGTCCGTCCTCGGGCGAAACGGCAACTCCAAACGAAGCGACGGCGAGATACGAGAACGGGGCCCCGACAGGAAAATTCCTTTGCTTGCGCTTCAAGGTGTCCCTTTGTAGCATTCCCGTCGAATTTCGTGCGAGTTTTCCTTGAACCCTTGGATGGCGGGTTGGGACTGCTGAAACTGCGAGTTGACGCGATGACAATGATGCGGGTCAGCAGGCGTCGTCGAGGACCATTCGGGCGACCTGGCGGCCCATGCGGATGGAATAATTGGTCCCGCGATCCTCGGGGAAGATTTGAGTGGTGTTGGCGAGGTAGAGACCGTCGACAGGCGTCCGGTGGGGCGGGATGCGCTGGCTGTAGTTGCGACTAATGATGGGCTGGGCCCCATCAACCCGGTGGTGATGGTACTCCTGCACCCAGGAGCGGTCGAAGTCGGGGTTGAGCTTGCGCAGGTGCGGAACGAATAGCTCCAGCAGCTCTTCGGGTTCCATTTTGTACAGTTCGCTGTCGCGATCAGGGTAGTTGCTGATGTAGACGATATGGCGGCCGCCGTAGAGGGATTTGTCGATCATGTTGGTATGCTCGATGATGCCGACGAAAGGCATCTCACCATCAGTTTCCGGGTCAGGAGCGATGTTTATCCAGTACTTGGCGGTGAGCGGCCGGTCGAGTTCTAGGATCAGCAGAACGGCAGAGAGGTAGTCCACTCCTGTGAGCATTTGCTGATAATCGTCGGGCATGGGCGGAACGAGGCGGGTGAATACGTAGGAGGGCGTGGTGGCAATGACTACGTCGTATTCGCGCCGTTCTGGAGCGGCATCCCGGCCGAGCTGCACTCGCAGGCCCGCGGCGCGGTTGCCCTCAATCTCAACCTGGCTCACGAAGGCTGATGTGTGAACGTCGCCGCCCTGGTCCGTGATTCGCCTTGCAAGGGCGTCAATCACCTCGCCAAAGCTGCCCATGGGGTAGCCGAGGCGTTCTTTCTGCAGGGTTTTGCCCCGGGAGGCGACCCTGAGGCGGACCTTGCCCCAGAGCCAGGTCATGCTTACCTGGTCGTAGTGGTCGCCGAACTTGCCGCGCAATAGCGGCTCGAATAGCACCTCGTAGGCCTTGCGTCCCATGTGCTGCGACAGCCAGTCACGGGCGGTGATGTTTTCGAAGCGACTGAAGTCGGCTGTGCGCTGAAGACGCAGAGTCCAGAGACCAACGCGGAACCTGTCCCATAGGGACAGGGGCTTGAAACGCAGCAAGTCCATGGGAGTCGAGAAATCCCAGATCCGGCCTCTGTGGAACAAGCCGACCTTGGATTCCAGCCAGGCCAGCTTTTCGCCCAGCCCCAGTTCGTGGATGAGCTCGGTGATGGCGGTGTCGCTCACGAACAAGTGGTGGTAGCCGCGTTCGAGGTGCCCCATCGTTCCATCGCTGCTCGGCGCGCCGACCGGGAAAGTCGAGGCCTGCCCGCCCAGGAATGGAGCGACCTCAAACACCTCCGCGTAGTGCCCCTGGGCCGTCAAGTCGTAGGCGGCGGCCAGGCCGGCCACACCCCCGCCGATGATTCCCACTCTCATGGCGCTCCTCCGTTGGAGGACTGCGTCGGGAGGAGCGAAGAGGGGGAAGGCGATCCGGTCTCTTCCTCCGGGGGAGCGCCCATGAACTGCTTCAGGCTGAGACTCTGGCGCAGCAGGATGACGACGATAATGGCGAGCCCGACGATATTGACTGGCAGCCACAGCGCCACAAGGTGCACGAACACCGAATATGCGCCGGCCACCGTTGCGCCAACCCCAAGGGCGATGAGAGTTTGCTGAGCCACGACCTCGAAAGGCCCGATGCCGCCCACGGCACTGGGGATTCCGGTGGCGAGGTTTGAAGTGGCGGTCAGCAGCGCAATCACCAGTACGTATGCCAGCGTAGAGTCGTAGTAGGAGCCTAGGTCGAAGGAATAGGACACCAGGAAATATACCGATCCTTCGGCCAGCCAGACGGGCAATGAGAGAAGCATGAGGGCAAGATGCTTGCGGGGTGAGCTCAGTATGCCGAGGGCGGACACGAAGGACCTGAAGAAACGCAGTGCGGGGGCTTGCAAACCGGCGGGAAGAAGACTCAGAAAGCCTTCAATGGTCCTGGCGAAGCCTGGCCACGCGGCCAGAAGGGTGAAGAATACGAGGAAGCCACCGAACACCGCTCCCACGGCCACGGCCAGAATAATTGCGGTGGTGTGGGATACTCCGGCTCCGTCGCTGAACTGCCCCATTAGCAGCAGCCAAGGGGCAGCGACGGCGATGACGGCGACGAGAGTCAAGCCGTCGAAAACCCGTTCGACGGCGACGCTGCCCAGCGCTGAGCTGGTGCTGAAATTCTCCTGCCGGGCCAGGTGATAGGAACGGACGAGCTCACCGAGGCGCATAGGCAGCAGGTTGTTGGCCGTGTAACCGACGATTACGACCGGGTAGAGACGATGCACCGGGAACTGCCGCAGCGGGGCGAGGAGAAACTGCCAGCGGAAGGAGCGGAACAGTACGCCGACGAAATACAGGGCAATGGCGGGGATGAGGTAAAGATAGTTGGCGTTGGCGAGCAGGTCTTTCAGTTCGCCGGGTTCAAGCTGCTGATAGAAGAACAGCAGCATAACGACACTGATGGCGACTCCCGCCCACAGGTGCCACTTGGCAGCTAGAGATCTGAGCTTGTCCAAAGGACTCTCCGGGTGATGCGTGTCGGGTATACGATCGAAAAGGCAGGGCGGGATTCGTCAAACTATGACGGAAAATCGTTGAGTAACCAGTATAGCCGTGGACATAAAGTGGCTCAAGGCAGATAGCTGTAGTATTCGGAGGAGTACCAGCTACTGTCGAGGCGACGGAACAGTGCGTAGTTGAGCACGTCGGACCAGGACTGGCGGCTGGTGGCCGTGTCGCCGAAGAAGCGAAAGTCGTTGAGCAGTTGGGTGTGCATGGGTTCTTCGGTGCGGTTCTCGTGGGGTCGGCGGTAGGTCTCAGGGAACCAGAGCAGGTTGTTGAACTTTCCATCGCGCTGGTAGGTCTCGCGAACGAGGTCGTCGGTTCCGATGTGGTCGTCCTTTACCAGTAGGCCGGCGGGGTTGCCGAAGTTGTAGCTGCCATCGTCCTGCTGGCTGCCGTCAAGGGTAATGCACCCAGAATCATCCTCCTCGGTGGTCTCGAAACACCGGAATTCCATCCGCCCATCGCGGGTGTGATGGCGCACGTACCACTGCAGGGGGTACCACATGTCATAGTCGACTTTGACGGTTTCCTGACCGTCGTTTAGCGGGTACACATCGTCCTGGAGAGTACGGTAGGTCTGCTGAAGGTCGGCTGAACCCTGGGCATAGGCCATGACCTCCACGTTGGAGTCGTCGTAGGTATAGGCGGCGCGGAAGGATCCCCAGATGCCAACTGCCAGGAGCAGCACGGCCAGGCCGAGGCTGACAGCGGGCCCCGCACGCCCGGGACCGGACAGGCGGTAGAAGTAAGCTCCAAGGAATGCGGCGGCCACCACTGAAACCAGCAGCAGCCAGTGTTCAACGCCAAAATCCCGTGCAATGTCGAGGTATTGCAGCAGCAGGTAAACGGCGGCAGCAACCGTAACTGGCGCCATGACAAGGAGAGCGAAGGGCAAAAGCTCCCCGCCGCGACGGATCAGGGAACGCCAGTCGACATTGGCGGCAAGCTCGCCGAGGAATTTGGCGGCCACGAGAATGAAGGGAGTTGTGATGTTCACCAGAAGCCATGGCATCTTCTCGGTGGCGATGGTGTATGCGATCAACGAGAGCACTGCCCACAGCGATAGGGAGATCCCGAGGACGTCCTGCCTGCGGGCGAAGTAGACGATGGCAGCGACCCCGAAGGCAAAAGGCAAGAGCTCGTACACCGACAGGCCGACGAAATAGTAGTACCAGGGCTGGTTGCCCCTGGCGACATCCTGTTGGGCGATCCAGTATCCCATTCCCTGCCAGGAACCGGTGAAGAGGCCAGCCAGGTTGGTAAACAGGGTTGTATAGAGGGCGGCCCAGATTACATAAAAGATGATGGCGCAAATCAGCCATACTCTACCCATCCACCAGACGCCGATGGTCACTGAAATGGCCAGGGTTCCCAGTAGCATGATCAAGGCGACGACGTAGTTCATGGGTACTCCGGCATCGCCCGCGCCCAACACCGAATTGCCTGGCAACACAGCGTCTACCACGCCCTGCACGTTCAGAACGGACGTAAACAGCAGGCAATACACCGCCGCGGCAGCGGCTGGCACGAAGACCAGGAGGAGGACACGCGCAAGGGAGTAGCGGCTCCACAGCGCGAAGCCGACGCCAATCACCACCGCAAGGAAGAACAGGGTCCAGTCTGCTGCGTTGAGAGCGACGCTGGAGGCATCCATGCCGGAGTACGGACGGAAGAGGATCCAGGCAGTGGCGAACACACTCAAGAAGGGCAACGCAATCCAGGCAGAGGCCCGTTCCCGGTTGAGGGGACCGCGACTGAGCATCCAGACAAGGACAGCCAGTCCAGCGATGACCGCGGCAATGTGCGCCAACCAGGGTACCGCGACTACAGGCAGCAGGAGGGTGCTGCCCTGCCAGGCCGGGGCACCGGTGAGGCCCTTGCTCCCGTCGGAGTTCAGAACGTTGTTGCCGGTGAGAGCATCAGGATTGGCCAGGGTCAATCCCAGCAGGTCCTGGAACAGTCCGATGATGGCCGACCACTGAGGTAGGGTCAGCGTAACCAGCAAGAGCAGCAGGGCAGTCTGCGTCCCCTCCCGCACTAATGGGGCGCGCCCGCGAATCCAGCCAAGCAGTTCAGGAAGAGCGCCGACAAAGACGATGAAGCCGAATATTGCCACGAGCAGGTAGGTGGTTTCCTTGGTGGCAAAGGCGAATGCCAGCACTGCGGATGCGAGGTAGAGATTGACGCGGCGTCCTCCGTGGAGGTACCGCCACATGAGAATGAAGAGGGACACTGCCCAGAACATCATGATGATGTCGTTGCGGCCAAAGCGGCTGAAATACAGAAGGGCAGGAGACACTGCAAGCATGACCGCCGCGATGAGGGCTCCGTGTCGTCCAATGTGGTCGCGAAGCAGGTAAGGAAGGCCGACCAGGGCGGTGCCGAATAAGGCGTATCCGAGGCGGGAAGTGAAATCGCTATCTCCCAGGATGGTGAAAATGGCAGCCGCCATCTCGATCTGGAACGGGCCGTGCATCCATGCGGAATGGAGGTAGTCGGTGCCGAATATCCACGGCCATCCGAAAACAGAGCCGGGGCTGTTGGCCAGCTTGAATGAAAAGTGGAGATGGATGGCTTCGTCGTAGTGCATCGTGCGCCCGCTCAGCTCGAAGAGCCGGAGGGCCAGGGCAGCGACCACGACGGCAAAGAAGGCTAATTCAAACCAGCCCCAGCGGCGGATGAATCGTCGCGGAGTCATGGGTAGAGAAAACGAGGAGTCGGTTATCCCTGGTTGGGTCATTGCTTCATCGGATCGAGGTTAATCTACTGATTGCTCCTCGTGAAATTCGTACACTATTACGTCGTCCTGTTGAAATGCGGTTCTAAGGAAGTCCCCGTAACCGGATAGGGAAGCCACGCCATACTTCTCCCGTTCCCGACTTCCCAGGTAAACGTAACGCACACCGTAGTTTTCCAGCAACCTCCTGGCTTTTTCGGGATCACGGCCAGAGTAAATGGCGACGATGTCCTCCTCTCGCCCGGAGAAGGGTTCGTGCGAGCCCCGCCACTGGATTTCATGGCCCTTCCAGCCGAGGACCGTTGCCATGCCCGTTGAGGCGGAAATCCGTCCGTAGTCAGTGTAATCGTCGCCAACGGCTTCCACGATGCGGCCTGGCTTGGCCTCATCGCGCAGCCATGTAATGGCGGCAAATTCTCCCGGATCGCTCTGTTCCAGGAAAGCGAGTCCGTCAAGAGTTCGTGAACCTGCAGAGGAGGCGCTGCGGTCCGTCATTGCGCCGGCGGTGTAGTAGAAGGACGCCACCAGGAGAACAGCGATGACTCCTCCGCCGACAACTTTCGTGGCTGTGGCGGCCAACCTGGGCCAGGAAAGCAAGGGACCGTCATCGATGTTCCGCGCCCAGATTACACTGAGGGAAAATGCGGCGACTATGCCGAGGAGCAGCCAGGCCTGGTAATAGAATTTGAAGACTGTGTTCATTCTCCGCCAGGCGCCACCGAAAGAGTCCACGATGTGGAACAGCTCCGCCCCCATCAGCAGGTAGAAAGCCAGGGCAACCAGCAGCAACGAAAACGGAAAGGCCGGCGACATGCCATGCCGCGAAAATACCATCGCACAGTAAGCTGCAGCGCCGACGACAGCGGCCCCCGGTGCAACGAGGGTCAAACGACTTCCGAGATCGTCGAGGGCGACGCCTGCTCCATCAGTGGCCAGCTGAAACAGGAATCCAGTGGCAACCCAGAGGCCGACGGGCAACACGGCAACCACAAGGGCGGTGGCTGCCAACGGCACGTCAGACGCTTCGGGTCGTGGCAGCCGCAACAGTGTTTTGGCGAGAAGCAGCAGGCCAAGGATGATGGGAAGCCCCATGACCACGAATAGCAGAAAAGGCCGAGTTGAAACGCCCTGCAACGGGAGCACTCCGGAAGTCTGGCCACTGTAGGCAGACAGGTGGAAGGGCAGAAACATAACGATCGACAAGACGACTAGAGGTACCAAGACCGAAGATGCCGCACTGCTGGCCCGGAGCAGTGAGTCGGGATGGTCGCGCAGTCCTTTCAGCACTAGAATTCCTGCGAAGAGAGCAAGGAACATCGGGTAATCCCAGAAGTTGATGAATGCCAGTGCGCCGCCAGAAAGGGCCAGGAATAACCCAAGCAACCATTCTCTCCGGAGCCATGACGCATTCAGCCGCGAAGACGAGAGGAATACCGCCAGCGTCGTGCCCACTGCAAGAAGCAGGAAGGGTATTGCCAGCATGTGGGCGTGGAGATCTCCGAGGATGAAACTGAAGGCTGGAAACTCGGTGATGGTGTAGTCAAAGCTGGCTCCATTCTGGTCCAGGGTGTCTATGACTCGCGTACTGCGGAACCACCACCAGAAGTCGCTTGGGAAAGCAGTGCCCGTCGCAGGAAGTGCATCCAAACCTTTGATCGCAGCCCAGTCCCAGAAACCCTCTCCGCCCCATCCACGGATGCGGATGAACTCAAGCGCGCCGGCGAGATTACCGGCAAGCAGCATCAGTGCAGGCGCAGCCGTGCCAAAAGCGAGCGACCGCCGAAGGCTTCCGCCAGTCAGCCTGACGAGGTTGTAGACCAGTCCAAAGGCCACCGAACCGGCAAGTGCGGCGATTGTGGCGATCGCCAGGTTATATCCCACAGAGGTGGAGATCCCGCTCATCTTGGTAACGAGCGACACGATGACGTGACCGAAGTAGTAGTAGCTGATTGAGTGACCGGAGAGCCAGGAATCTTCGGCGGGGAAGGACCGGGCCTGGTGTGCGGCGTTGAGCAGCATCAGGTCCATCGGCTTTTCGGTGTGGTCGATGGACGGCGAGCCTGAAGTTACAAAGGCGATGAGCGCGAACAAAGCGGCGAACACCAGTTCGGAGGCCAGGAGCACGGGCCAGTTGCGCGAGATGAACTCCCTGACTTCAGCCCAACGGGTTCGGACCAGCCAGTACGAAAGTGCCCCCATAGCCAGGAGAATAATCCAGACGGTCAGCTGGGTATTGGGAAGAAGGCGGGCTACTCCAAAAACCCAAAGGGCGTAGGAAGAGAGAAGGAGGGCCGCGGGCTTGGCAAGGGTCAGGCCCCTATCGGGCAGTTTGCGAAAAAGGAACAGCACCCACGGAAGGGCCGCCAATCCGACCAGTTCGAGGAGAAGGAACCAGATGAGTGCGTCCGACATTGGTCACCAGGCGTCAGACAGGCGCGCTGCTGAAGCACAGGAAGAGGGGTGTACTAGGGCACGGGTTCAAGGAGTGCGTCCACGAAGTCGTTGGCGTCGAAGGGCGCCATGTCGGCCATTCCTTCGCCGGTTCCAATAAACACAATGGGGACCTGCAGTTCCTGCTTGATGGCAAGGACGATGCCACCGCGCGCTGTGCCATCCAGCTTGGCGAGAAAAATGCCGGTGCAGTCAACAGCTTCCTGGAAAGACTTTGCCTGGGCCAGTCCGTTGTGCCCAGTGGTGGCGTCGAGAGTGAGAATCACTTCGTGAGGCGCCGACGGGTCCTGTCGCTTTAGCACGCGATGAATCTTGCGTAGCTCTTCCATCAGGTTGGACTTGGTATGGAGTCGTCCCGCGGTGTCGAGGATGAGCACATCCGCACCCCGGGACTTGCTGGCCTGGTACGCGTCGAAAGCCACGGCTCCCGGGTCTGACCCCGCTGCGTGGCGAATTACGTCGACCCCCACTCGCTGGCCGAGGATTTCCAGTTGCTCTGCGGCGGCTGCACGGAAGGTATCGCCCGCGCCGAGAATAACCCTGCGTCCTGAACCTGTGAAGTGGTGAGCCAACTTTCCGATACTGGTGGTCTTCCCAACGCCGTTGACTCCGACCATGAGAATGACGTAGGGCCGTTCAGTGGAGATGATGTCGGCTTCCCCGGTGGAAGTGGAATCTCCATTTGCTGGAGCCAGATCCTCGACAAGGGCCTGCTTGAGTGCTTCGGTTACGGCTTCCGGAGTATCAAGTCGTTCCTGCCGCACCTGCTGGCGAAGGCGTTCGATCATTCGAAGGGAGGTTTCGACTCCCACGTCGGAAGAAATGAGAATCTCCTCAATTTCCTCCCAGACGGAATCATCCAGACGGGACGAGCGCAGCAGGTTTGCAATACGTCCGAACCAGCGGTCGCGGCTGGGTTGGTTGACCGCTTGCTCAGTGGCTTTCTTTTCTTCCTGACGGTTGCGTCGGAACAGTCGCAGCATCACCCACCGTGAGTTCAGAGAATAATGGTCCTGGTCAGCCCTGACTCCCCATTGCCGGGGCCTGGCGAGTAGTCCGTACTCTCGCCGTGGCTATTCTGTAACTGGATGAGGAGGATCAGAAACGCCCTCTTCACCAGGGGACGAACAGTTGGCCAGCGTCCTCAGCGCGTCTTCGGCGGCTGCCCGCTCGGCCTCTGCCTTCCTTCCGCCCTGTCCTTCGCCGATTGCTTCGTCGCCCAGCATTGCTTCTATGGTAAACACCGGGTCGTGAGCGGGTCCCCGCTGGTCAACCAGGCGGTATGTGGGGGTGGGCAATCCCTGGCCCTGCAAATATTCCTGCAGTCGAGACTTGGCGTTTTCAAAGGGGTTATCAGACTCGAAATGCGGGAGCAGGGCAGTAGCGAACTCATCCATCATGTTGGCGTTTACGAACTGCCTGGCGACTTCCAATCCCTGGTCCAGGTATACAGCCGCGATTACTGCCTCGACAGCTGCCGCGAGGACGGAGTCCTGGTAGCGGCCTCCGGTAACCTCTACACCACGCCCGACGAGGAGCCTTTCGCCGAGCCCCCAACGGCGGGCCACTGTGGCCAGTGTCTCTCTCTTGACAAGGGAGGCTCTCGCCTTGGTGAGCTGTCCCTCATTGGCTTCCGGGAAATGGCCGTACAGGCGGTCTGAGACTATAAGCTCCAGAACCGCATCGCCCAGAAACTCGAGGCGTTCGTAAGACTCGCTGGCATCTAGCCCGTGCTCATTGCAGTAGGACCGGTGAAGCAGAGCGCGACGGAAAAGGCTGGGGTCCCGGAAACGGAACCCCAGCAGAGATGCAGGCCCTGGGTCGTGGTGCGCTGAAGTCCTAGATGACCCCATGCGGCCACGGGGGCTGAGGGCGCTTGAATTCGCCGACATGGACGAATTCGCTCATCGACTTCATCAGGTTGTCGTAGATCTCCACGGACTGTTCATCGGGTGGGATGAACATCTTGAGGAAGGCGAAATTGCCATTGTCGAAGACGAAGGTAGGCACGCCGAAAGCGCCGTATTCATCCACTGCCTTGGTGTGGCTCTCAGCCAGTTCCTCGAGCAGCGAAGGATCGGCGATGTCCTCGCGGAACCGGGCCATGTCGATACCAGCGGCGGCGCCGGCGGCATCAATAACGGACTGTTCGTTGAGGTCGGCCTTGTCCTCATGGCGGGCCTTGAGGAGGGCCATGAAGTAGGCTTCGAAAGCTTCCTTGCCCTGTCGCTTGATGGCAAGGCCAGCCTTGTGGGCCAAGAGGATGGGATCCTCGCCGCTGATTACATCGGGACGCTCCCAGACATTGTCGCCATCCTTATTGTTGACCTGTGCCAGAGAGAAAGGCTGCCAGTCAATTTCGATGGCGTTTCCGGTCTGCTCCCGAACCTTTGCCAACCACATGTTGGCATTGTAGACGAAGGGTCAACGAAAGTCGTAATAGGTCGTGAATTCAGCCTCGGCCATGTTGTGCCTCCTGCCGATTTTGGCTGCCGGGGAGACAGCCATCCTGCAAAGAATTTTAGCCATGCCCTTGCCGGATGTCAAAAGGCGCGAACAGCCGTATCTCCTCAATGGGTCAGAGCGCAAGAGAATCGCACGACGATGACCCTGTGATATAATTCTGGCCCCGTCAACCTTCCCGTCTTTCGAATTGTGGAGGCCGCCACGGCCGTTCTCATTCGCCAACCTCTCACCATTGAGTCCCTTGCTGCCAACCTGAAAGGTGGTCAGCGAAGGGCGTTCGACGCTGTGCGCGAGGTGTCTTCTGAACGAGGACTCAGGGTATACCTGGTTGGCGGACCCGTGCGAGATGCATTGCTTGGACTCCCTGTCGTTGACTTGGACTTTTCCGTCGAGGGCGACGCTGTAGCCCTGGCAGACGAACTGATTGCGAGCTTGGACGGCAAGGTGATAAGGCACTCCAGGTTCGGTACTGCTACGGTGGAATTCCCACAGAACGACACATCGGAGGGGCCTGTACGAGTCGACCTGGTCAGTGCCCGCCGGGAAAGCTACCCGACGCCGGGTCAGCTCCCTGTCGTTGAGCCTGGCGCCATTGCTGACGACCTTGCTCGCAGGGATTTCTCGTTCAACGCGATGGCCCTGCCAGTATACGGAAGAGACGTGGAGCTGCACGATCCGCATGGAGGAATAGAAGACCTGGCGGCGGGCTTGGTCCGAGTGTTGCACGCCGGGAGTTTCTTCGACGATCCAACCAGGATGATGCGGGCGATTCGATACGAGCAGAGACTCGGGTTCCGTATCGCACCCGATACACTGGAGCTGATTGCAGAGGCCCTGGCGGAAGGTTGCATGAATACGGTCAGCGGAGACCGCTGGCGGCACGAGTTGGAGAAGATCTTCGAGGAGACCAACCCAGTGGCCCCGCTCCGAAGGGCGTCGGAACGCCAGTTGCTGGCGGGGCTGCATCCCGCTTTTGACAAGCTGCCCGAAGGAGATTACGAGGGCTTTCGAAAGCTGGATAACCTTCGGCGGGAATCCGGACGCGTAACTGGCGGCATGTGCCTGGCCGCGCTGTTCAGCGGATGGGACACTGTTGAAGGTCAGTCCGTCATTGCCAGGCTGCGGCTGACGGGACAGCAGGCCTCAATAGCTCGTGATACCATTGTATTGCGGAATTCGGAGCTTGAAGTCCGTGATTTAGCCAATCATCCTTCGAAGCTGGTTCGGTACCTGTCGGGGCTGAGTGCCGAAGCGGTTGAGTCCTGGGCAGGACTCACAGGCGATGCAACGGTTGCATACGCGCTCCGGCGGTATGTTCGCGAGTGGCTGAAGGTCAAGCCAGCAATCACCGGTGACGACTTGCTGGAACTGGGGGCCGTCGAAGGTCCAATGGTTGGTGAAGTGCTGAATATCCTCAGGGACGCGCGGATGGACGGCCTGGTGAGCAGCGAAGAAGCAGAGCTGGAGATGGCCCGGGAATTACTAGCCCGCCAGCAGTCGGTGGATTCGGAGTAAAGTCCTCTGAAGGGTCTGTGTCGCCGGTCTAGTGCGATTGGACGGACCCATGGATTAGCAATGGCCGAACAACCTATTGAGCAAGGGGAACTGGAGTCCTGTGTCATCTGCGGGGAGGCCCTGGACGGGTTCAATGAAACTTCCTGCCAGATGTGTGGAGGCAAGTTTCACCAGCCGTGGAGCCAGGACTCGGACTCGCCACAATGTGGACGCATCGGCAGCCACGAGGACGCGCTGGCTATCGTGTTTCTCTGCGACGACTGCTTCTATGGCCGTCGGCCTTAACGGGAAATTGGAACTCATTCATTCAAAACAGGAGACAGCGATCAATGCAAGCGGTGTATATCGAGGCGCACGGCGGCCCTGAAGTACTGACATACGGCGAACGGCCTGAGCCGGAAGTTGTGCCGGACCATGTGAAGGTCCGGGTGCGGGCAACGGCGCTCAACCGGCTTGATCTCTACACGAGGGCGGGAGACCGTGGGCTTGAAAGGCAGTTTCCGCCACCTCTGATTCTGGGTGGAGACTGTTCTGGCGAGGTTGCTGAGGTTGGAGCGCGCGTGGCGGGGTTGAAGGAAGGCGATCGGGTCGTGATCAACCCGAGGCTTTCCTGCCAGCAGTGCGCTGCGTGTCTGTCCGGACAGGATGATCTCTGCCGCAGGTCCCAATTCCTCGGCAGTGCGCTGGACGGCAGTTACGCCGAATACCTGTCCGTGCCGGCGGCCAATGCGCACGTTATGGCGAGCGGGGTTACGTACGAACAAGGAGCGGCCATACCGACGACATATCTGCCCGTCTGGAACATGCTCGTGCGCCGGCTGCAACTAAAGCCCTGGCAGACCGTGCTGGTGCTCTCGGCGTCGGCAGGTGTCGGCACCGCTGCGATTCAGATGGCGAAGGACGTAATCGGGGCCAGGGTCATAGCCACCACCAGCACCGCCGAGAAGGCGGCGAAGGCAAAGGATCTGGGCGCGGACGAGGTGATCAACTACACGGAAGAGGACATTCGCCAGCGGGTCCGGGAAATCACCGGCGGAGCAGGCGTTGACGCCGTGGTCGACCATGTGGGCGCAGACTTTTTCGTCCCAGCGTTTGCCGCGCTTCGACCGGGCGGACGCTATGGGATCTGCGGCGCCACGACGGGACTGCGGGCGGAACTTCACCTGGGGCTTCTCTTCAGTCAGCAGAAGGAAGTCTACGGCGTCTACATGGGCACCAAAGAAGATATGCGTCAGATCGTTGAGATGCTGAACCGCGGTGCTGTTCGGCCTGTTGTCGACCGTGCGTTCCCCCTGTCCGATGCCGCGGCCGCCCACCAGGCAATGGAGGCAACGAGCTTCTTCGGCAAGCTGCTGCTGACACAGAACTAGGTCCTGACAGAGGGGCGACCTTGTTTGTTTTGCGGGCCCTTGGCTGGCTGTTTGGAGGTCGGCCGAGGGCCCGAAAACTGCCACAGCATAGGACTCGCCGGAGGCGATCATTCCCTGTACGAGTCGTGAGAGTTCAGGATGGAGACTCGCTGATCGTACGGGCATCGGACGGCCGCAATGACGGTGAGATTCCCCTCCGGCTATACGCAATAGACGCTCCTGAGATGGACCAAGAGTATGGCCGGGAGGCCAGGGGATACCTCGGTCGTCTTGTGAGAAATCGGACGGACCTGATACTGGAACCCGTTGACACCGATCGGTACGGAAGGCTGGTCGGTGTCCTGTTTTATCGGGAGGCGGGCCCCATTAGGTCGGTGAACCGGCTGATGGTTGAGCAGGGGCTGGCACGGTGGTACAGCCGGTACGGCGGGCATGGACTGGGGCTGGAGCAGGCCGAACGGGACGCACGGAGGTGGCGACGCGGTATATGGGCGGGTGGCGGAACGACCGCGCCATGGGAGCACCGGCGGGCGCAACGTGAAGGGACGAAGAGAAGAGGCTGTCTTAAGTGGGTGCTGCTTGCGGCGGTGATCGTGGCTCTCGTCTGGGTCGCGTGGCAGTGCGGGGCGTTTGACTAGGCGGCGCTGCCGTCCTGCAGGGACTTCCTGTCTCGCAGCCGCCTGCCGTGGAAGAGGTACTGATTGGCGTAGCCGGCATACCGTCCAAAATAGCCCCGTGCCCACTCCACTAGCACGCGATTGGTAGGAGTCTTCTCGCCGGGGAAATACCAGTCGGCCAGGGCGCGACGGACCCAGACGTCTATGGGAAAGGCTTCCATCTTCTCCAGAGACATAAGTGCGATGCAGTCGGCAATCTTCTCGCCTATGCCCTTGAGGGACATCAGCTTGGACTTGGCATCCGCGTAGGGTGCGCAAACGAGGTGATCGAGGTCTACGCTGCCTTCTAGCACAGCGACCGAGGCCGCATAGACGTAGGGTGCCCTAAAGCCGAGCTTCAGGCGGCGGAGCTCCATCTCGCCTGCTTCCGCCAGATCCACCGGTTTAGGGAAGGTGCTCCGCCGCACTGGGTCTTTGCCGTAACGGGATTCGCGGTCACAGGAAGGGTACAGGGTGCGGACCTCGCCGAATTCGTCAGAAATGCGTTCCATGTTGCGGTGAATGGTTTCTATGCTGGAGTTGGCCGAGCAGATGTAGGCTACGAGACACTCCCAAGGTTCCTGACGGAGCACTCGAAGACCGGGGTAGCGTTCCACCTGCGCCGCCACGTTGGGGTCATCGGCAATTTCGTCGCAGATCGCAGGCAGGTCGTCGTCCAGGCGGAGGTACCGCTTGAGACGGGGCACCATCGTGTGCTTGTCCCCGCAAGTTGAGCGGAATTCCACGGCGCCGTTTCGTAGCCGGAGCAATACCAGGTCCCCTCGAAGAACGCCGCTGTACCAGTTGCCCTCGCGCCGCCACCGGTGGGCCTGTCCGCCCAGAAGACTGGCCTCCAGGTCGAGGGGCTGCTCCACCTCGAATTTACCGAAGACGGGATCCACGTCGTCCTCCTTCCAGCCATTGCGCGGCCAGGGTTCCGACATTGGCGGTGAGGCAAGGGGTGAAACGACAGGGGGGCATGGAGTCCTGAAATGCCCGACCGTAGCCGTGGCTTATAATTCTCGAGTCCAGCACCACGATGTTACCGCGATCGTCCTTGTTGCGAATCAGGCGTCCGATGCCCTGCCGGAACCGCAGTACGGCGTTGGGAATGGAGTATTCGCTGAAGGGGTCCTGATACAAGGCCGAGCGAGACTGCACGATGGGATCGCTGGGAACCTGGAAGGGCAAGCGGGCGATTACAAGTGCCTTTAGCAGCCCCGGGGGCATGTCCACTCCTTCCCAGAAGCTGGCCGTGCCAAGAAGCACGCTGCGGGGTTCGTCAGCAAAGGCGGACATGAGATAGGGAGCCGACCCGTCGACCCCCTGCGCCATGACCGGTATGCCGTGAGGCTCCAGGAGAGGGCGCAGCCTCTGCGCCACCGCCCGCAGGGAAGAATGAGAGGTGAACAGCGCCAACGTCCGCCCTTCAAGGGCCTGTCCCAGTTGGCCCAGAACGTCCGTCACTGCGGCGACGTAACCGTTGGCATTTGGCTGAGGCATATTCTCAGGTATCAGCGCCTGGGCGGCACGTTCGTAGTCGAAGGGCGATCCAACAAGCAGTTCGGCGGCGTCCTCGCTAACGCCGACTCGACGCTTGAGATACTCGAAGTCGCCGCCTGCGCTGAGCGTTGCGCTGGTCAGCACCACGCAATCCTTCTGGTCGAATAGCTTCTCGGACAGTACGCCGCTCACGTCGAGGGGAGCGGAGTGCATCGAGATAGTGGCCTGGGACGGATTGACGTTGAACCAGTGAATGTCCCGGTCTTCTGCATCGGAATCCGGATCCAGGATGGATCGCAGGTGACCGGCCAGTTCCCGAAGCGAGTCGCCAAGGGAGTCGACTTCCACGACCAGGGCGGACTGGTCCACCGTCGCCTCGAGACGCACGCTGTCCAGGAACCGGCGGAGATTTGCCGTAGCGTTCAAGGCCTGGGTGAGACGGGCATCAAGATTTTCCCAGGCGAGGTGCAGGTCAGCCCAGGCCGACGTGCTTCGCACTTCCGATGTTATCAGGAGCTGGTTCTGGTCGCCCTGTTCGCGGTTTCGGCCCCGGCGCTGACTGACGTGCAGCAGTTCCAGTGCCGCAAACAGGCGCTCCCAAGCTTCCCGCAGCCTGGGCGCTTCGGTCTCCACCGCCGCCATGGCCGCCATGCCGAGGTCAACGTCGGCGCTCTCCGGACCCTCCGCAGCCAGGGCAAGCCGCACTTCGCCAGCGAGTCGGGCAACAGGTTCCCACTCTCTTTCCAGGTCTCCCTGGCCCAACTCGAAACCGAAATGATGGGTCGCGGACTCTTCAAGGTGATGGGCCTCGTCAATGATTACAGTCTGGTAATCAGGGATGATTCCGCCACCGAATGCCAGGTCGGTCATCAGCAGGGCGTGATTGACCACTATGATGTGGGCTTGTTCCGCCCTCTGCCGGGCGGCCCGGAGAAAGCAGGGCGAGCCGTCTCGCATATCCAGACAGAAACCCCTTTCTCCTGCAGAGATGTGATTCCAGACGACGGCGTCCCGGCCCATCAGGTTAATTTCGCTGCGGTCACCAGCTTCCGTTTCCTGAAGCCATACCGAAGTTTTGGCCAGCAATTTCGCGTCGTCGGCAGATAACGTGTCGCTGCGGGACAGTTGACCCCAACGGCGAAGGCAAAGGTAGTTGGCCCTCCCTTTGAGTGGGGCAATCTTCAGTGATCCAGGCTCCAGGATGCCGGACTCCTCGAGGACAGACTGCAAGGCCGGTATGTCCTTGTCAATCAGCTGCTCCTGGAGGTTGATGGTGTTGGTGGATACTACAACCCGCTGCCCCTTGGATAGGGCAAAAATGGCGGCCGGAAGCAGGTACGCCAGGGACTTGCCAACGCCTGTGCCGCCTTCGATCACGAGGTGCTGCTGGTTGTAGATAGCGGAAGTGACCGTGTCCAGCATTTCTTCCTGTTCAGGCCTGTGCTCGAAACCCGTAAAGGTTTTGGCGAAGGGGCCCTCGGGCCCCAGCATCCCATGAATCTGTTCCGGACCGGTATGTTCAAGACCCTCTTCGGCCCTGCGCCGTTCGGGGGGGTCAAGTCGCTGAGCGAGATGGGCGTGGTTCAGGCCGGAAGGCCCCACCATCGATGCAGTGTTGGGTTGAGCCGTGGCGAGTCCGGACAGCACCGGGTACAGGGGCCAGCCGCTTCGGCGAGCCAGGGCGGCCATGTAGGCCAGCAGGCCGACATCCTGTTGTTCCGCGATGCGCAGCAGCTTGATGAACAGCTCCTTGTGCGCCAAAGCGTCATAGACGGCACGGTGGCTGCGCTCGTCCCGGTGGGCCTGAGTTGGCCTGATTTCCAGCTCGTCGATGAGGCGTGCCAGGGAGTAGCGCCGCTGGAAAGGGAGAAAGACCGTAGCGAGGTCGAGGGTGTCGTAGGCCGGGTTTGACAATGGCAGCCCATGGGACTCGAGAAAGCCCAGGTCGAAGTTGACGCTGTGTCCAACAACCGGATCCAGGCCGATGAACTCCGCCAACTTGCCGCGCACCTGAGGAAAAGCAGGGGCCCGCTGGACATCCTGGGGGGTAATTCCCGTGTAGCGCTGAACGAACTCGGGGATGTCCCGGCCAGGGTTTACGAAGGTCTGGTAGGTGTCCAGGACCGCGTCACCCCGGAAACGCACCGCGCCAACTTCGAGTATGGCGTCGCTTTCGGCTCGGAGGCCGGTGGTCTCGAGGTCGATGGAGACGCAGGTCTGTTCCAGGGGAGAAAGCAACCGGTGAATTGAGGCCATCACGTTCCCGTTCCGCTCCGCATCATGGGCCGGCGATGGGAGTTTAGCACGGACTTCCCAGCGGCAATAGGGCCGGATTGTCAGTAATTTTCTGGACGATCAGGCGGAGAATGGCCGAAGCGCACCATTGCGGAGACCCACGACCGGATGGTACTGACCGGAGTGCAACGCCTTAAGGAATTCGGCCTCCGAGTTGATCTCGTCATGGAACTCGGTGACGAACTTGCCCAGCCCGTGGAGCGAATGAGCATCGCTGCCGCCAGTAACCGGAAGATCCAGCAGACCGGCAACCTTGAAGGCGAAGTCGTTTTCGCGGTCAACGGTGCCGCCGTTGGCGACTTCGACGGCATCGGCGAGCTTGAAGACCGGATGCTCGAGTGCCTGCTCCGGCGCATCGGGCAACTCGTCGGGAACGGATTGGTAAATCAGGGCCCGGGACCGGTTGCCGTTTCCGCTTAGAACACCTCGGAAGGGGTGGGCTGTGATGACGAAGCCTCCGGCGGCGGTGGCTGCCCTGCGAAGCTCGGTGGCTTTGTTGAACCCGGACTGGTACTTGTCCAGCCCAAATGCGAGCATGTGGCCCATGTCGGTCTCGACTTCCATGGCCCGGATCAGGACCACGCTGTGGAGGGCCGCGAACTTCTGGAACTCATGACGGTCCCAGGGACCTGCATGCTCGGTGATGCAGAGGCCGCGCAGGCCAAGGCGGTCGGCTTCCAGCACCATATCTTCGGGGGTCAGGCTGCTGTCACTGCTACCCTTGGTGGTGTGGATATGAAGGTCGAAGAGTCGGGCCATCGAGTGGAGGCACCTCTGTTTCAATTATCTGTCATTGCAATAATAGCAACTTGATTTTATGCCCAGTTACGATTTTCGTCAACGAATTTGAGAGGCCATACCAGGGACGAAGGCCGAAAATCAGGACGAAACAGGCCGCGCCCCGGCGCCGGGGGGCGTATGAGCGACGGCTGCAGCGAGTTGGGGAAAGCGGGATAGAGGCAGAACCTCGCCGGTCTCCTCGTAACGGCCGACGAGTTCCCGAAGGTCGTCAGGCACCCGCTTGGTTGCCCCGGTAGCGGCGTCGAAGCCGACATAGACCGCCTCTATCCTCGTCAACAGAAGCTCCGGGTTGGGACGATAGAGCTCCATTTCCATGTCCATACTGGTGTTTCCGAACCGGGAAACACGCACGTAGGCCTCCACGATTTCGTCCATGCGAGCAGGGGCCTTGAACTCTATGTTGGTCTTGACCACTGCCAGATCGAAATAGCCTGACTGGGGCATGTGGTAGATGCCTATCCCGAGGTTGCGGTAGTACTCCGCCTGGGCCATCTCGAGGTAGCCAAGATAGGCACCATTGAAGACGATGCCCTGGGCATCGCACTCCATCCATCGGATGCGGAACTCGGTGGAGAACTTGAAGTCAGACTTGGGCATCCCCTTGACTCCGCTCAGAACAGCTTTCGTCGTATCCCAGACTCCTGAGGTAGCGTATGTCTTCGTCCGTGAGGGGCGCCGTGGTCAGCAGGCCAGGCCTCCGAGCGAGGGTCCGTTCCAGGGACCGTCGCCGCCGCCAGCGGTCGATTTCTGCGTGATGGCCGGAGAGCAGTACGCCGGGCACATCCATTCCCCGGTATTCGGCAGGTCGGGTGTACAGGGGATGTTGCAGCAGCCCGGTGGTAATGGAATCCCCGGCGACGCTCCCGGCTGACCCGACCACGCCGGGCAGCAGGCGGGTGACCGCATCGATCACAATCATTGCCGGAAGTTCCCCCCCGGTCAGTACATAGTCGCCGATGCTCACCTGCCTGGTCGCCAGGCCCTCGGCTACTCGTTCGTCCACGCCCGCGTAGTGGCCGCAAATCAGGACGACAGCCGGGGCTGTTGCCAATTCTTCGACCATACGCTGGTTGAGCAACTCGCCCTGGGGCGTGAGCAGAATGGCCGGGATGGCAGCGCGCTCCTCGTCGGTATAGCTGGACAAGGCCGATTCGGCCGCCTCAAAGACTGGCTCGGGCTTCATCACCATCCCGTGGCCACCGCCGAACTGGTAGTCGTCGGCGGTGCCGTGGGCGTCGTGGGTGTAGTCGCGGATGTCGGTGACGTCGATGGCAATCTGTTCCCGCTGAACCGCGCGCGCAATTATGCTGAACTGGAGCGGCTCACCAAAAGCCTCCGGGAACAGCGTCAGGACATGAAATCGCATCTTGCTTGCGGCCGTGGACTAGACGGCCACGGGGGTCTTGGCGGGCAGGTTGTCCACATAGGCCACGCCGCCCTTCATCACCAGCTTGATCGCATCCTTGTCCCGCAAGACGCTGACGCTCTTTAGAGGGTCTCCGGCAACGGCCAGAAGGTCGGCCTGCTTGCCCTTTTCGACGGTGCCGATTTCCTTTTCGAGTCCGATGCACTCGGCGGCCCATCCTGTTGCGGTCTGGATGGCCTGCATGGTGGACAGGCCGCGCTCGACCATCAGCTCAATCTCGCGGGCGTTGTCGCCGTGGACAAATCCGCCCGCGTCGGTGCCGGCGGTGATCTTCGCTCCGGCATCGACCGCGCGGTGCAGACTTTCCTGGTGAGTATGGAAAAGCGTTTCGGCACGGGCCTTCACGTGGGGCGCGCTGATGGTTGAATGGAATTCGTAGACTTCAAAAGTAGGGGTGAAGAAGGTGTTTTTGTCGGCCATCATTTTGAGCAGGTCCGGGTCGTCGGCGAGATAGCAGCCGTGCTCCACGGAACCCACGCCCGCCTCGATACACATTCGCAGGCCAGGGCCGCCCAGCGCGTGACACATTGTCAGCTTGCCATGTCCGGCCGCCTCATCGACCAGGGCCTTCACCTCGTCGGGACCGAAGGCGATATCCATCGGGCCATGGCCGGGGCGGGAACTGGCGCCTCCGGTGGTGGCGAACTTGATCACGTCGGCTCCGACTCTGACCATCTCCCTCACCATGCTGCGGACAGCAGCGGGGCCGTTGGCCACGCCGACGGGGCGCATGGGGTCGGTCGCGTAGGCCGTGCGGTGCCCTGAGGGTGCGCCGCGGTCGCCGATGCCGCCGGTGGGCGAAATGATGGACACGGCAGTTACCAGCCGAGGGCCGTTCAGCAGCCCCTCGGCGATGGCCTGCTTGAAACCCGCGTCGAGACCACCGGCATCCCGAATGGTGGTGTAGCCCGCGGCAAGGGAATCTTCAATGGCCCTGGCGGTCTTGAGGTGGGCCACTGATGCGGGTTCTTCGATTTCCCAGCGCGATAGCAGGGTGTAGTTCTTGTCGGCCAGGTGGTCGTGGGTGTCGATGAGTCCGGGCAGGAGCGTTAGGCCGGAAAGGTCTATTTCCTCGGCGTCGGGGGGGATTTCCACCGCCCCTCGGGGGCCCACGGCTTGTATCAGGTCCCCGTCCACCAGGACCGTAGAGTCGGCCACCGCGGGCCTGCCCGTACCGTCTACCAATGTGGCGCCCACTAACGCTTTCATGGAATGCCCTCACCCTGGCCCTCTCCCATGAGGAGAGGAAATTGTTGGATTGTTGGACGCAATGCTAGTTACGCACGCTGGATGCTGTCAATACGGAAGGGCTCACCTGCGCCAAAAGGCGGAATCTGCGTCGGTGTGACGACTGAAAGGCGCGCCAGCCACGGCTATAATCCATGCCAGATTGGGTGGGGATGAGTGTGATGCTTTTCTTCTGGCGAGTGTTGGTCCTTGTCCTGTGGGTGGTGGCTCTGGGCGGGGCGGTCGCGTGTGAGACCACAGGACATGGCATCGTGTTTGTTTCCGAGTCAGACGGGGATGCAGAAGTATACATGGTGGATCCGGCCTCCGGGGATGCCGACGCAGTTGCGAGCCTGCCGTCGTCCACCGAGTCGGGACCGCGATGGTCTCCCGACGGAAACCACATTGCCTTTGTTTCAGGGAACCCTGACGGTTCTGACATAATGGTGGTTTCCATTGGAGAAGAGGACTCCGGTCGTCCGGTTTCCTCACTTGATGGCAATGAAGATTCCCCGAGATGGAACCCTGAAGGTGATTCGGTGGCATACACGACGGATGCCGACGGTCACTCCGACGTGTACGTGTCTACGGTGGACGGCGGCAGTCCGGTGAGAATCACGGCGGGAGACACAGAAGAATTCCTCGGAGACTGGTCTCCCGACGGTCAGTGGCTGGTCTTCTCCCGCCGTGGAGAAGAAGAAACACAGGGCCTCTGGCTGCGGAACCCGGCGGGGGTCAATCTCTTTCAGCTCACCGGCGACAATGACCTGTCACCGGTATGGTCCCCCGACGGAGACGCGATTGCTTTTGTTCGCAACACCGAGGGCAACCGGGACATCTACCTGCTGCGTCCCGAGGATGACGACGACTGGCGGGGTCCGGTCAGAGCTGAGCGCGTTGTCGCTTCACCGGAAGCTGACCACTCTCCGGACTGGGCCCCCGATGGCGACACGCTGGTCTACGTGACGGAAAAAGACGGCAACGCAGAAGTATACCTGCTCAAGACCGATGAAGATGATCCTCCCCTGCGCCTCACCACCAATGAAGCCCAGGACACCCAGCCGGTTTGGTCGCCCGACGGTAATCGCATCGCCTTTGTTTCCGACGTTCACGGCGAAGGCGAGGTATTCGTGATGGATGCGGATGGTAGCAATCAGAAGCGCCTGACCCACAATGACGCCAGGGACCACTCTCCCGACTGGTAGGCGCTGCGCGCCCAGGGACCCCAAAGCCGCTGCGCGCATCTAGTGAGGGCTGAGTTGCGGCGGGCGGCGAACGACCCCGTAACTACGCTCACACGCCGCTGATTGGGGCGACCAAGACAGTCGGGAAGGTCCGACTCTACCCGTGCTAAACTTTCCTCGAATTCGTCCTTTGGATTCGTTTATGGAATACGAAAAGATCGCTCCAATTATGGGCAATCTCTGGTCTCCGCTGGCTGTGGTGTCCAGCCACTGGCAGGGGCGGGACAACGCCCAGCTTTGCCTCTCCATCGGGGGCGCGTCCATAGTTCCCGAACGGCCACGGGTGGTCACGCACATTTACAAGACGAACCAGAGCCACGAGATGATAACGGGAAGTGGGGCCTTCGCCCTGAACTTCCTGAGAGCCGACCAGTTGGACCTGATTGATCGCTTCGGAATGCATTCGGGCCGAGACCGCAACAAGTTGGAAGGCCTGGACTACAAGAAAGGTGAGACAGGAAGCCCTCTTATGTCTGACTGCTGGGGCTGGCTCGACTGCCGGGTGGTCAATGCAATGGACGGCGGCGACATGACCTGTTTTCTTGCCGAAGTCGTCGACGGACTCACTATCTGCAACGCTCAACCGCTGGTGTGGCGCGATGCCCGGGCTCTGATGCCCGAGGACTGGCTGAAAGCCTACAGCGAGAAGCAGTCAGGTGAAGTGGCGGCATCACGGGCCACGATGTCAAACCTGACCTACGAGCCCTACAAACCTGGCCTACCCCGGTCGTGAGGAGCAGTCCCTTGACGCTGGAACCGATGCGACCTCATATACAGCACCTTCACGACACCCCTCACAAGACAGTGCTGGCTGTCTCCGGAGCCGGTACGCAGGCGGTGGCATGGCTGCTGGGAGTGAGCGGTGCGTCGCGGACCATCCTCGAGGTGGTCGTCCCCTACGGCCGGCTGTCGATGCAGGACTTCCTGGGTTTCGAGCCGGCTCAGTCCGCGTCAGCGGACACGGCTATGCAAATGGCCCAGCGTGCATACAGACGGGCGCGAACTCAGCTTGAAGATGACTCGCCTCCGGTGGGACTGGCCTGTGCTGCTGCGATAGCCACCGACCGATACAGAAGAGGCGATCACCGGGCCTTTGTGGCAGCCTGCGACAGCCACAACACCGCAATTTGGTCGCTTACGTTTCACAAGGGACTGCGGGACCGTGCGGGGGAAGAAGATGTGGTTAGCCGCCTGATCGTACAGGCGCTTTCAGAGTTTTCCGGGCTGGACGCGGATATAGACCTGCAGCTCACTGACGGCGATGTGTTGGAGGTTGAGCGGACGGCGCGGCCCGAACCACTGGACCAGCTGCTGAACGGGGACGTGCAGTGGGTGGTGCGCGGTCCCGATGGAAGCCTTGAGGCCGAGGGAGAAGCCCCGGCGATGCTGCTGCCCGGGTCCTTTAACCCCCTGCATATCGGGCATCGGGAGATGATAGACACGGCCGCCCGATACACTGGCCAGCCAGGGGCATTCGAACTGTCCGTGACCAATGTTGACAAGCCTCCGCTCGAAAAAACCGAGATCGAGCGCAGACTGTCGCAGTTCGGGTCCGATGACACGGTGGTGCTTACCAGGGCCGAGACTTTCCACAAAAAGGCGATGCTTTTTCCGGGTGGGGCCTTTGTGCTGGGATGGGATACGGCAGTTCGCCTGGTTGCGCCCCGATATTACGGCGGCGACGCTGAGATGATGCTTGCCCTGGCCGAGATGATGACCGAAGGGGCTAAATTCCTGGTTGCCGGGCGTCTGGAAGATGGATCCTTCCGGACCCTCGAAGACGTGGACGTTCCGGCGGGATTTGCGGCGATGTTCACCGAGATCCCGGAGACCGACTTCCGGCGGGACATATCATCCACCGAACTCAGGCAGGCTGGAGCGTAAGGTAGAAGAGAAACTGCGATCCGTGCCTGGACGATCGCAGTTGGAATCCCAGGCCTCGATCGTTATTGCTTCCGCGAGAACGGAGCGCAGAAAATTATTTTCCCGCCATTTCCGGCCATATTCCGCCATCCTAGTAGTCAGTCAAAGCAGAGGTGTCAGGCATGGCGATAGCAGGAGAGAAGTGGTAGCGTTATAAGGGAAGCAGTGTAAGTGTAGTGGGAGGTGAGGGTCCATGGTGCAGAAGAAGTATGAGGTCAGGCTCTCGTTGGAGGAGAAGAGGCATCTGCGGAAGGTGGTCCGGTCAGGACGGAGTTCGGCCCAGGCAATCACCCGGGCCCGCATTCTGCTGAAGGTGGACGATGGCTGGACTGCGACTCAGGTGGCAACGGCCCTGGACATCTCGGAGCGGACGGTAATACGAGCCAGGAAGCGGTATGCGCAGGAGGGGTTGGAGGAGACGCTGCACCGGCGCAACCAGGCGAACCGGCACCGGAAAGTTGACGAACGGGTGGAAGCTCATCTCATTGCCCTGGCCTGCACTACGGCGCCCGAAGGCCACGACCACTGGACACTGCGGCTGCTGGCGGGGAAGACGGTGGAACTGGGATTGGTGGAGTCCTTGTCCCACGAGACGGTGCGGCTGCACCTGAAAAAAACGAACTCAAGCCGTGGCAGAAGCAGCAGTGGTGCATTCCCAAGGTGAGCGCCGACTTTGTGGCCCACATGGAGGACGTACTGGACCTGTACGCCGAACCCTACGACCCAGCCAGGCCGGTGGTCTGCTTTGACGAGAGTTCCACCCAGTTGCTGGCCGAGACCAGGGATCCCATTCCAGCGGCCCCGGGGCGCCCCAGGCGCCAGGACTACGAGTACGTGAGGGCTGGAACCCGCAACCTATTCATGACTTGTGAACCCCAGCGGGGCTGGCGCCACGTGGCCGTCACCCAGCGACGAACCATGCAGGACTTCGCCCAGCAGATGCGCTGGCTGGTGGACCAGGCCTACCCAGATGTACCAGTGGTCCGAGTGGTTCTGGACAATTTGAACACGCATCGGACGGCGTCGCTGTATGAGACCTTCCCGCCAGCGGAGGCAAGACGCATCGCCCAGCGGCTGGAGTTCCACTACACGCCCAAGCACGGTAGTTGGTTGAATATGGCGGAGATGGAGTTCAGCGTCCTGGCCCGGGCCTGCCTACGGGGACGCAACAGCGACGAGGACAGCCTGGAGAAGGCCGTGAATGCCAACGTGTCGGAGCGCAACGCCGCCGCGGCCCCCATCAACTGGAGATTCACTACCAGGAAGGCCAGAACCAAACTCCGTCGGTTATATCCTGACACTACTACTTTGACCGAATACTAGCTTGTCGACCGGGTTGCTGCAGACGTCGAGCGGGCCGTTACAAGCATCCTCTGACAATCATCCCATCCCTCTGACGATCATCCCCCTGACGATCATCCAATGACAATGTTAGGGATGTGGCATCGGGCTTGGCAACCGGGAACTGTCACCAGGCTATCTGATTGCCATGGCCCTGAGATTCAACCCGTGTCCTTTTCAAAGTCTTTCGGCTCTACCCTGAGTGTAGCGAAGGGCCTCTCCTGCGGGATTGGGATTCTTCGCTCCGCTCACAATGGCAGGGTGCTGGAGCGACTTTGAAAAATCCCTGGATTCTTCCCCGCTTAAATTGACACTCAAATAGCCGGGTGATATATTCGCGTTCGCTGGCAACGGGGGATTTTGATACAAAATGCGGCCTTTCAAAGGTCGCGTTTCGGGGAATGGTAGAGCCTGACGGATATGTTACTTCAGGTCTTCAACCCAGAGATATTCACCGAGAACTGGACGGCGGTAGTCCTCTCTGCATTTATTGCAGGAGCGGCGATCATCGGGATGTTCATCGCGTCTCAGTTGCTGTCCGCTCGACGGTCGTCGGAAGTCAAGCTGACCACCTACGAATGCGGCATTCCTGCCACGCCCTACATCTGGTCGAATATCAACGTTCGCTTTTATGTGTTCGCGATCCTGTTCCTGATATTCGACGTAGAAGCCGTGTTTCTGTTTCCCTGGGCGGTCATATTCCTGCAAGACCAGGTCACCTCGTTGCCATTTTACGCGATGATGCTGTTCCTGGCGGTGCTGGCCTTCGCCATCGTGTACGCCTGGCGTAAGGGAGTTCTCGAATGGCAGAAATAATACTTGGTACGGGGAACCAGCCGGGTCCCAGCCTGTTCAACCAGACGGTGGGTGCGCGGGCGCCAGGGGTGGTCACCACCACCACCGACCAACTCTTCGCCATGGCCAGAAAGTCGTCCCTGTGGACGCTGAGCTTTGGGCTAGCTTGTTGCGCTATCGAGATGATCTCCACCTACATGGCGCATCACGACTTCGACCGGTTTGGGGTGGTCACTTGGCCTTCTCCCCGGCAGTCCGACGTCATGATCGTAGCCGGTACCGTCGTACGGAAGATGGCCGAGCCCATACGGCTGCTTTATGAGCAGATGCCGGAACCCAAGTGGGTGATCGCCATGGGCAGTTGCGCCACCAACGGCGGGCCATATTACAGGTCCTATTCGGTGGTCATGGGCGTCGACCACATTGTGCCGGTGGACGTGTACGTTCCCGGTTGCCCTCCCCGGCCGGAGGCATTGCTCTACGGCATCCTGAAGCTTCAGGAAAAAATCATGCAGGATGCTAGCGGCAAGTGACGGAGTCCGGCGGCGACCCCGTAGAAGCCACTGGCGGCTCGTCCGTAGAGGGAGCCGAGGAACTGGCTGAGGAGCTGGAACCCGAAGGGCCGGACCTCAGCTCGCTGACTGAAGGCGGCCGTTTACTCCTTGATTCCGTTCTCGACTTGCTTGTCGAATATCATCCTCTTCCCGGAACTCTCGGCGATCTGCCTCAGATCACTATCGAACGGCAGCACCTCCAGGGCGTTTGCCGGACAATGAAGGACGATGAACGCGTAGGCGCAAAAATGCTGCTCTGCCTTACAGCCGTGGACTATCCGCCGGGAAGCGGGGCGTCGGGTGGGGCACACGGCGCAGCGCGCGGACGGGTTGAAGCCGACGAAGAAGAGGAAGCGGATGAAGAGGAGCCCGCCGGACACGTGCAAATGGTGTATGTGCTCCAGTCGCTGGAACCGGAACGCACCATTGTGCTGAAGACGGATGCTCCTTATGACGACCCAAACGTTCCTTCCGTCACTTCTGTGTGGAGTGCTGCCGATTGGTATGAACGGGAGGCTCATGACCTTTACGGGATTTCCTTTGAGGGCCACCCGGACCTTTCGCCGCTCCTCCTGTACGACGGATTTGAGGGATATCCTGGACGTAAAGAATATCCCTTCTACGAATATCGCGAGTTTTAGCTGCCCCTTTCCCCAGAGGAGCGATTGATTCAGTGGATCGCCTGACATTAACAGCGCTGGTGGAGCACCAGGACACCAGGTACGTGGCCCGGATCGAAGGTATCGATCTCTGGGCTGAAGGTGCATCGGCTGACTCCGCACGGGAAGAGCTGGTGCAGGCGATGCTTTCGTGGATCTCATCCCAGGACTGCGCGGAGAGCATGGCCATCGCTCTGACGTCAGCGGGATATCCTGAAATCGACGACGATACGGAACTTCAGCTGGAGTTCGCTGACCCATCTTGAAAGACAGAGTCATTTACCGGATAGAAGAGTCCCGGTATGGAACCGCCTACCAGGCGGTGTGTCCGGAATTAACGATTACTGCCTTCGGAGATACCGCCGAAGAGGCAAAGAACGCGCTTCGAAAGCAGGTGGCGGAATACTTGGAAGACTGCCATAATCTGGGCGCACTGGATGAGGTTCTGATAGAAGCCGGCTTCTATTTCGAAGAGGACACTTGGATGAGCAACGAGGTGAAGCCAGTCCAGGGACCGAAAATAGTGTTTCCAGGTTTGCTAGAGTAGCTTCCAATGCAAGGCCAGCCCAAGCGTCGAGGCAAAGGAACTCCGACTTTCTGAGACGAGATGGTAGAGACGAGCCCTAACATAGCCGTGCAAGGCGAGCAGATCGAGATGCTGCTGAACATGGGCCCGCAGCATCCCTCCACGCATGGCGTCTTTCGAATGGTGCTGTGGGTGGATGGCGAGAAGATCATCGACCTGGTGCCCCATATCGGGTACCTGCACCGAGGATCTGAGAAACTGTGTGAGGGTGAGCAGTACCACCAGGTGATCACCCTCTTCGACCGGCTCGACTACATCGCCAACTTTAACAATGAGCATGTCTACGTCCGTGCTGTCGAGAAGTTGATGGGTCTCGAAGTGCCCGAGCGTGCCGAATATGTGCGGGTGATTCTTTGCGAATTGAACCGCATTGCCAGCCACATGCTCTTCATCGCGACGATGGGACTGGACGCCGGCGCGATGACGCCGTCGATGTTCTGTTTCCGGGGCAGGGAGCGAGTTCAGAGCTTTTTCGAGGCAGTTTCAGGCGCGCGCATGATGCACAACTACTTTCGAGTGGGCGGCATCAAGGAAGACGTCCCGGAAGACTTCATGGATCGTCTACGGGCGCTGATTCCCCTTATCAGGGGAGACCTTGAAGAGTCTGACAAACTGCTCAGCTTCAACGAGATATTCCTGGCGCGGCTCAAGGACATTGCGCCTGTATCGGCAGAGGATGCAATTGACTTCGGCCTGACCGGACCTTGCCTCAGGGCATCAGGGGTGGATTACGATGTTCGCAGGGCAGCGCCGTATTCTATCTATGACCGCTTCGATTTTGAAGTACCCATCGGATTGGACGGCGACTGCTGGGACCGGTATTACCTGCGAGTGCAGGAGTGCTATGAGTCCATAGGGATCGTGGAACAGGCGATGGAACAGTGGAACGAGAGGTGGCCGGATAACACCCCTCAGCCTCTGACTGCCATCAACTCGGCTCCCGGCGGCAGCCGGCGCCTTTTGCGACCACCTGCCGGGGAAGTCTACGTGCGCGCTGAGAATCCCCGGGGCGAGATCGGAGTGTACCTGGTCAGCGACGGGGCGGACCGCCCGTATCGTCTCAAGGTGCGACCGCCGTCGTTCTGCAACCTATCCGCCATCCGGCAGATGCTCATTGACACTTGGGTGGCCGATTCTGTAGTGGTGCTGGGATCGCTGGATATCGTGATGGGCGAGGTCGACCGCTAATGCCTGAGCTACTTTTCATCAGCTGGGCAGATTTCGGTTTGATCGCGCTTGGCCTGTTCCTCATGTTCAATGCCCTGGCGATTGTCACCCTCTCCCTGACCTGGCTGGAGCGCAAGGCTCTGGGCAGGTTGCAGCGACGTCTGGGGCCAACGCGCAGCGGGCCCATGGGAACGATGCAGCCTATTGCGGACGCAATCAAGCTGCTGACCAAGGAAGATATCATTCCGAACTCGTCGGAGAAGGCGATTTTTTGGGCTGCTCCCCTGATTGTCATGCTATCGGCGTTCATGATCTGGGTGACCATTCCCGGCTCCCAGGACGCCGTGATCAAGAATCTGGACCTGGGACTGTTTTACATCATCGCCTTTTCGGTGATCGGAATCCTCGGCTTGGTGCTCGCCGGTTGGGGATCCGCCAACAAGTACGGTACCCTTGGAGGACTCAGGGCTGCGGCGCAACTGGTCAGCTACGAGATCCCGATCATCATGGTAGCAGTATCGATTGCCATGCTGGCGCAATCTCTCGACTTGAGGGAGATCGTGGCCCAGCAGGGCAGCTATCCATTCGTGCTGGTGCAGCCGCTGGGTCTAGTGGTGTTTTTCATAGCGGGCCTGGCCGAGGTGGGACGCACGCCCTTTGACATCTATTTCGCGGAGTCGGAAATAGTTGGGGGGCCGTTCGTTGAATACAGCGGCGCCCACTGGTCGATTTTCTTCCTGGCCGAATACATCAATACCTTCGCCATCGCGGCTTTGACCGTCATCCTTTTTTTCGGCGGGTGGTCGGGACCTGGACTGGAAGGTTACTGGGAATTGATCTGGTTTCTGTTCAAGGTGTACCTGGTGATTCTGGTGATTTTCTGGATACGAGGCACCTTCCCACGCCTTCGCATTGACCAGCTGATGTCGTTTGCCTGGAAGGTCGTGGTTCCGCTGTCGTTCCTGACGGTGGTAATGACAGCCATCTACCAGTTTTACGGGTGGCCGGCCTGGTCCCTGACGCTGATGTCGCTGGCCGGGTTGGTCTGGGTGGCCTACGCAATCTACCGCCGGATGGCTGGCCCCGCCAGCCGGGTGGCCCAGGTGAAGGCGAGGCAGGAGGAGCTGATGGCCTCCCGCCGACGGCAACGCGCCCAAGCCACCGCTGCTTCATCCGTACAAGAGACGGGAGACTGATATGTGGAACAGTGTTAAGGGAATGTTCCTGACCCTAATGTCGTCAGCCAAGGGCCTGCGAGAGCCGGTGACGCGCCAGTATCCCGCCACTGGGAATTTCTTCCATCGGGAGGACGCCTCCACACCGGTGGAGGACCGGTTCATGGGGTTTCCGGCCCTTACCTGGGACGAGGATATTGGCGAGCCCTACTGCACGAGTTGCATGGTGTGCATACGCCACTGCCCAACGCAGTGCATGTCGGCCACGATGAAGGACAATCCCCTACAGGCGGAAGGAAAGAGCAGCCGCCGTAAGATCGTCGACAGCTTCGAGATCAACCTGAACCGATGCATCCTTTGTGGAATCTGCGTCGAGTGGTGTAATTTCGACGCCATCGTCATGTCTCACGAGCACGAGATGAGCACCTACGCACGCAATGGGGACCGGGTAGACTTGCCGGGTCTGCTGGAACTGGGCTGGAAACACCAGCAGGAAACGGAATGGATCCCACCCACGAAGCGCGAGAAACCTGAAGCGGCGTCCACCGGGGGCGGGAGCTAGTCGCACGATGTCCTGGGCTCTGTTCATAGTCTTGGCCGTTGTGACCCTGGGCGGGGGACTGGCGGTGGTTGCCAGCCGCAACATCGTGCATGCCGCGTTGGCCTTGCTTGTGTCGTTGGTTGCCGTTGCGGGCGTTTACCTGCTGGTATTCGCCGAGTTCCTCGCGCTGGTGCAGGTTCTAATATACGGTGGCGCGATTGTCATCGTTCTGATATTCGCCATCATGCTCACACGCAACGCCGAGTACCCGCGGACGTCCGACAACAAGCAGTGGCCCCTGGCGGCGCTGGCTGCACTGGGCCTGCTGGCAGTCCTGGTGCCAGCGTTCCTGATCAACTCGGTGCGAGATACGGAAGCCCAGAACGCGGCGTTTACGGATATCGGCAAGTCGTTGTTCACCACCTGGGCGGTGCCATTCGAGATGGCCTCTCTGGTGCTGCTGGTGGCCCTCATAGGCGCTATAATCATTGCCCGCTCCGGGCCGGGAGAGAACTAGCCCGTGGTAGATCTCGTCTGGTTCCAGCTCCTGAGCGCCGCCCTTTTCGTAATCGGGCTTTATGGCGTACTGGCCCGGCGCAGCGCCGTACTCATCCTGATGTCCATCGAATTGATGCTGAATGCCGTTAATATCAATCTGATTGCGGCGGCGGCCCACATGGAGGGCTTCGGCAAATTCAACAGCTTCGACGGGCAGTTGATCGCCATCTTCATTATCACCGTTGCCGCCGCCGAGGTCGGCCTGGCGCTGGCCATCGTGCTTCGAATGTACCGGAACCGCTCCACGGTGAACGTGGACGAAATGAACCTGATGAAATGGTAGAAACACACGTGGACATCCAACCGTCCGGAATGGGGGCAAAGGCATCGGGAGCTTCCCGCTAATGCAGTGGGCCTGGCTCATTCCCGTTATCAGCTTCGCTGTTGCGCCGATCATCGTGGTCATCGGCAACAGGCTCCCCGGCAAAGGCGCGTTACTGTCCATCCCCGCCATCGGGGCAGGATTCGTCTTCTTCTGGATAGCGCTCTTCGGCTGGCTGGGTGCTTCCGAGAGCTCGGAGCATTGCGCCATTGCGATAGGGACGGAAGTCCTCACCTGCAATTTTGAGAGGGTATGGTTCAACGCGGGCCTGCCTGAATTGCCGGACAGCGTGACCCTGACCTGGGGATTTTTCGTCGACCCGCTAACCCTCGCAATGCTGGGTCTGGTCACCTTCGTTGCCCTGATGGTCCAGATTTACTCCCTCGGTTACATGCACGGCGACCCGCGCATCAACTGGTACTTCGCGGTCCACGCGCTGTTCGCCGCCTCGATGTTGACCATCATCATTTCCGACAGCTTCCTGCTGCTCTATGTGGCCTGGGAGCTGGTGGGAGTGTGCTCATACCTGCTCATTGGCTTCTGGCACGAACGTCCGGCGGCACGGGAAGCGGCAAAGAAGGCATTCATCGTTACCAGGATCGGCGACGTTGGACTGCTGATCGGCATACTGCTGCTATGGTGGAAAGTGGGCAGCTTCGGAATGACGGACGCCTTCGAGGCGCTGCAATCCGGGGCGCTGAGCGACGGCGTAGCCGTGGCCGCAGCTTTGCTGCTGTTCCTGGGTGCCATGGGAAAGTCGGCCCAGATACCGTTCCACGTTTGGCTCCCAGACGCCATGGAGGGCCCAACGCCGGTCAGCGCGCTCATTCACGCCGCGACAATGGTCGTTGCCGGAGTCTTCCTGGTGGCGCGGGCCTTCCCGCTCTTCGAGGCCGGAGACGGACTGCCCCTGACGATAGTTGCCATCGTTGGACTGGTAACGGCGCTGGTCACCGCTACCATCGCTCTCGTTGCCACAGACATCAAGCGCATCCTGGCTTATTCGACTATCAGCCACCTGGGCCTGATGATGCTTTCGCTGGGGGCGGGAGGGTACACGGCTGCAATATTCCACCTGCTGGCCCACGGCTTTGCGAAGGCGTTGTTGTTCCTGGGGTCGGGCAGCGTGATTCACAGCACCGAGGAACAGGAAATCTCCAGGCTCGGAGGACTGCGCCGGGTTATGCCAATAACGGCGCTGGTCTTTGCCATTGGCGCGATGTCCCTTGGAGGAATTCCCATCCTCGCCGGGTTCTGGAGCAAGGACGAGATTCTCCAGTCGGTCAGCAATGGCCTCAATCCCGCCTTCATCGTCTTGGCGCTTGTTACGGCCTTGCTGAGCGCCCTCTACATGGGAAGGGCTGTCTTCGTGACTTTCTTCGGCAGGTTGCCGCAGGAATTGGAGCACACTCACGAATCGCCGTTCGTGATGACAGGACCACTGATGCTGCTGGCGGTGCTGGCAGTGGGGTTCGGGTTCATCAGCTTCAACTGGCCCGGCACATTTGGCGGGTTCGGATACTTCGTCTTCTACGGAAAGGGGCATGGCTTCGAATTCACATGGTGGATCGGCATCCTGTCGGCGGTGATGGCGGTTGGGGCCTTTGTGTTCACGTACCTGATCTACGAGAAGGGAAGCATATCCCTGGACCCAATCAGGGAGAGACTCGCCCCGGTTCTCAAAATTGTAGAAAACAAGTATTACTTCGATGAGGTCTACCAGTGGACGATCGACCGAGTGGTCCTGGTCCTGGCGAACTTCATCGGCTTCTTCGATCGGGCCATCGTGAACGACATTGGCATCAACGGCCCTGCAGACGCGGTCCGCGAGTTCGGGAGGGTACTGAGACTGCACGTAACGGGGCACCTCTACAGCTATGCGCTGGCGATGACCCTCGGTGTGGTTGGCCTGGCAATTTTCTGGTGGTTGATAACCTCTTGATCAAAAGTAAACGCAACGCGGTGAGGAACCAAATCGGGACAGTCTGCCTGTTCCCGGCCTTCCTCGGCGCCTCACCGGTGAGACCGTGAGCAACTTCGACAGCGTCGCGCTGCTTCTCCTGATACTGGTGCCCCTGGCCGGGGCCGGGTTGATGATGTTCATGCCCGGCGACCGACCAAAGGACTCCTGGTATTTCGCCTTGTTCATTGGCGCAATTTCACTGATCCTGTCGGTGCTCGTTTTCGCGCGCTACGACTACGATGTCGGCGGGTTCCAGTTCAACCGCACCTACGAATGGCTGCCGGGGCCAATGGACATCAGCCTGTCGCTCGGAGTGGACGGTATCTCTGTCCCCCTGCTCGTGCTAAACGGCATCGTTCTGATGGGCGGGGTGATGATCTCCCAGAACATCACATACCGCACCAGGGAGTTCTTCGTCCTTCTTCTCGCGCTGGCCGCAGGAGTCTATGGCGTATTTGCCGTGCGGGACTTGTTCTTCCTGTTCTTCTTCTACGAGCTGGCGGTGCTGCCGATGTACCTGCTCATCGGTGTCTGGGGCAGCAGCACAAACTTCGCCAACTTCTTGCGCACGAAAGAATACGGCGCGATGAAGCTGATCCTGTTCCTTGTAGCAGGGAGCATCCTGATCTGGGTAGGTATCCTGGCGGTGTACGCCGAGGCGTCGAGCCAGGGTGACGGTACATTCTCCCTGCAACGCCTGGGAGACCTGGCGGCGCGAGGGCAGTTCGACAGCACCTTCCAGACCCTGGTATTCCCCCTATTCATGGTGGGATTCGGCTCATTGGCCGGCCTCTGGCCCTTCCATACGTGGTCGCCCGATGGGCACGTGGCCGCGCCCACGGCAGTGTCCATGCTGCACGCCGGGGTGCTTATGAAGCTGGGGGCCTACGGCATCATCCGCGTCGGCATATTCCTCCTGCCGGAGGGAGCCGAGGACTGGATGCCAGTGCTGATTGCGCTGGGCACGGTGAACGTGCTCTATGGCGCTATGTCTGCGATGTCCCAGCAGGACCTGAAGTACATCATCGGTTATTCCAGTGTCAGTCACATGGGATACGTGCTGATGGGAATCGCCACGCTGGATACAATCGGCATGGGCGGCGCAGTGCTCCAGATGTTCTCCCACGGAATCATGACGGCACTGATGTTCGTTCTGGTGGGGGCGATTTATGACAGGACGCATGTTCGCGACATCAACGTATTGAACGGCCTGTTCGGGCGAATGGGAGTAACCAGCTTCTTCTTCGCCATCGCTGGACTCTGCTCACTGGGACTGCCCGGGATGAGCGGGTTCATAGCCGAGTTCATGGTTTTCACCGGGGCTTTCCGGACCTACTTGCCTCTGGCCATATTGGCGGTGGTCGGAGCGGCTCTTACCGCGGTCTACATCCTTCGCCTGCTGGCCCGCACCTTCTACGGCGAGCCGGACGTGCGCTGGTCTGGATTAGGCGACGCCAGCGTGATTGAAAAGTCCGTAGCTGGCGCGTTTGTCTTTGTCATTATTTTCGTCGGAGTCTGGCCTGAGCCCATAATGAGGGTGATCAACGTCAGCGTCCCGTCCATACCGGGAGTCTAGGAAGCCGTGCCGCTAACAGCAAATCTCGACCTGCTGACGCCCGAATTCGCCCTGGCGGGTTTGGCGTTCCTGGTATTCGCGGCCGACCTGGTTCTGCCGGAACGCCACAAGAACCTGCTGGGCTGGCTGTCCATTGCCGGACTGCTGGCTCTTATAGCCGTGGCCGTGATCATGCTGTGGGGCGTCGACGAAACGCTGTACGACGGCCTGCTGGGAGTAGACGACTTCTCCCTGTGGTTCAAGGTGGTGTTCATGGGCATCGGGGTGTTCATCATCCTGAGCTCGATGGACTTCGTGAACCAGCACCTGTCGAACAAGGGAGAGTTTTACGGCCTAGTGCTGTTCTCTGTCCTGGGCATGAATGTGATGGCCCAGGCCCGGGAGTTGCTAACTGCCTATATAGCCCTGGAGCTGCTCAGCTTCAGCCTCTATGTGCTGGCAGCCTACGCGAGGGACGATTCCAGGTCCAATGAGGCGGGGCTGAAATACATCATTATCGGAGCATTCAGCTCCGCGGTGCTGCTATACGGTGTAAGCATGGTCTACGCCGTACTGGGTGTCACCAAGTTCGAGGCCATCGCCGCCGGGCTGGCTACCGCAGAAGCCGTGAGCCCCTCGCTATGGGTGGGCGTGGCATTTATCCTGGTCGGACTTGGTTTCAAGGTCGCGGCGGTCCCCTTCCACATGTGGGCTCCCGACGTGTACGAAGGCGCCCCTTACCCCATCACCGCGTACCTCTCCATCGGCTCCAAGGCAGCAGCCTTCGCGCTGGTGCTCCGGCTTGCGGCGGAAGGGTTCGTGCCAGTGGGCGACCGGTGGGAGCAGTGGCAGCTCATTATCGCTGTCCTGGCTGCGGTGACCATGATGGTGGGCAACCTTGTGGCGCTGGCCCAGAGCAACCTGAAGCGGCTGCTGGCCTATTCCAGCATTGGCCACAGTGGATTTATCCTGGCAGGCGTGGCCGCGCTTTCCCTGGAATCCAACCTGCCGTCCAACGGGGTGATGCTCTACATAGTCGGGTATTCGGCGACGAGCTTCGTGGTGTTCGGTGGGCTCATCTCCTTCTTCAACATGACGGGCAAGGAAATGATGCGGGATCTGGCCGGTCTCGGTGGGACGCAACCGTTCCTGGCCCTGGCCATAGCGGTTGGTATGTTCTCCCTGGCCGGGTTGCCCATCTTTGCCGGTTTCGCCATAAAGTTTTACCTGTTCACCGCCGTGGCAGACGAGGGCTTCCTCTGGCTCGCCGGTCTGGCTGTTTTCGCCAGCCTGGTCTCGCTCTACTACTATCTGCAGGTGGTTCGGTGGATGTATATCGCCCCGGCCGAAGGCGAGCCGGCTTACGGTCACGGCTATGGTTACGAGCACATTGATGCTGAGCACGGAGACGAACACGCCGACCACGAGGAGCAACACGAAGAACAGGAACCGGCCCCCCGCTACGGGGCAGCGCTCTTCAAGGCTTTCCCAGCCCTTGGTAGGCGCCCCTCTGTTACCCTGATCGCAGTTTTGGGGATAGGGCTGTTGGCGGTATTCTGGATTGGGATCTATCCGGCACCCCTATTGGACACCATTGACGCAGCCAGCAGGGCGATATTGCAATGATCATCTCAGTAATTGGCAGCAGCAACCCCCCTCGGCAGGAACTGATTGACCTGGGCGAAGAAGTTGGTAAGGAACTGGCCCGAAAAGGCGTAACCGTGGTCTGCGGCGGACTGAGCGGGGTGATGGAGGCCGTATGCCGTGGGGCCAAGGCTGAAGGCGGTTCGACGATCGGCATTCTTCCAGGGCGGGTACCCTCTGACGCCAACCAATACGTCGACATCCCCATCGTCACCACAATGGGCTATTCCCGCAACATTATCGTGGTGCACACGGGCGCTGCTGCCATCGCAATCGGCGGAGCATTCGGCACACTGTGCGAGATCGCCTATGCGCTGGACGCGGGCATTCCGGTGATTGGGCTGAGTACGTGGCCGCTCACGGAAACGGGGGAAGGCACACCGATACACGACCGCATCATCCGTGCCGAAAACCCAGTTGACGCCGTGGAAAAGGCCATTGCAGCCGCCGAGTCTCGAAGCGCGTAATGTTTTTCCGTGGGGTTGCTCCCCCATCGAAGTGAGGTAATACCGAGGTCAGCGGCATGAGCAGCGTTGTCATCCAATCTGTCAATGGGAGAGAAGTCCTCGATTCCCGGGGCAATCCCACCGTGGAGGCGGAGGTGCGTCTCTCCAACGGAGTGACGGGCCGTGCCCTCGTACCATCCGGCGCCAGCACCGGAAGCCATGAGGCCGTAGAGCTGCGGGACAGGGACCAATCGCGGTATGGCGGTAACGGGGTCCTGCAGGCCGTGTCGAACGTCAACAGTATCTTGGGAGGACACCTTGCGGGCCGATCGCCTTTCTTCCAGGAGGACCTCGACCAGTTCATGATCGGGCTGGACCACACCTCCAACAAGGGAGAACTGGGAGCCAACGCGATCCTGGCTGTCTCCATGGCTGTGGCCAGAGCGGCGGCTGAGGCGAGGGAGCAGAGCCTCTGGCGCTACCTGGCGGACGGCAGCCCGGTGACTTTGCCGGTGCCGATGTTCAACATCCTCAATGGAGGGCGGCACGCCTCCAATTCCGCCGACATCCAGGAGTTCATGGTGCTACCCGTCGGTGTCGCCACCTTCTCCGATGCGTTGCGGGCCGGGACGGAGATATACCAGTCGCTGCGATCCCTGCTGCGAGCCGCCGGCCACAACCTGAACGTGGGCGACGAGGGTGGCTTCGCTCCGTCCCTGCCGTCGAACAAGGACGCTCTCGACCTTGTGCTGCTGGCGGTTGAGAACGCAGGTTACAGGCCTGGTCACGAGGTGTTCCTGGGACTGGACGTCGCCGCGACCGAGTTGTACGACGGACCGGCCGAGAAGTACGTTCTGGAACGCGAAGGCGTCAGCCTGGAATCTGGCGAACTCATAGAACTGTACGAGAGCTGGGCGACTCAATACCCGATCCTGAGCATCGAGGATGGACTCTCCGAAGACGACTGGGAGGGTTGGACAGCCCTTCGCGAGCGGCTGGGTGGAACGGTACAACTGGTGGGAGACGACCTGCTGGTCACCAACATATCCCGCATCAACCGCAGCATCGAAGATGGAGCCAGCAACGCCGTCCTGCTGAAGCCGAACCAAATCGGCACCCTGACCGAGACGCATCAGGCCCTGGAAACCGCTCGGCGCGCCGGATGGGGCGCCGTGATGAGCCACCGTTCCGGGGAAACCGAGGACACTACCATCGCCGACCTTGCGGTTGGATGGGACGTCCGCCAGATCAAGACGGGCGCACCTGCAAGGTCGGAGCGGGTCGCCAAGTACAATCGCCTGTTGCGAATCGAGGCGGAGCTGGGCGATTTGGCCGTGTATGCAGGCGCCACGGCCTTTGAATACCTGGGTCGAGAGCTGTGATAAGATGTCGCGGCAGGTCCACCTACAAACGCCCATTACTTGTCTATTACCATTTTGCATTGCAGAATGACTTTTCCACGACAACTACCCTGAAATCGTAGAGGTTGCTTATGGTCACGAGAATCGGCATCAATGGCTTTGGACGAATTGGCAGGCTGGTGCTCCGGGCCAACCAGGAGCGCAATGAAGGGACGGTGGAAGTGGCGGCGGTCAATGACCTGACCGATGCCGAGACCAATGCCCACCTGCTGAAGTGGGACACCAGCTACGGCGGATACCCCGGCAGGGTCGAGGCCAACAACGGCGATCTCGTGGTGGACGGCCGATCAATCAAGGTATTTTCGGAGCGCGACCCTGCGGCCATACCCTGGGGGGAGATGGGTGTCGATCTGGTGATCGAGTCCACTGGCATCTTCACCGACGCAGAGAAAGCCGCGGGACACCTGACGGGCGGAGCCAAGAAGGTCATCATTTCGGCCCCGGCGCGCGGCGAAGACCTCACTCTCGTTATGGGCGTAAACGATCACCTGTATGACGCCGAGAACCATACCATAGTCTCCAACGCCTCCTGCACCACCAACTGTTTCGCCCCCATGGTCAAAGTGTTGCACGACCAGTTCGTGGTGGAGCATGGACTGATGTCCACCATCCACTCCTACACCAACGACCAGGCGATCCTGGACCAGCGACACAGCGACCTGCGTCGCGCCCGCGCTGCCGCCATGAACATCATCCCCACCAGCACCGGCGCAGCCCGTGCCGTGGGACTGGTGCTCCCCGAACTCAACGGCAAGCTGCATGGCATGGCCTTCCGCGTGCCGACTGCCACCGGTTCGATTACCGACTTTACGGCGCAGGTGGGCCACGACGTTTCGGTGGCGGATGTCAACGCCGCCTTCCAGAAGGCTGCGGATAATGAGTTGAAAGGGATTCTGGAATACTGCGACGAGCCCCTGGTGAGCTCCGATTTCCGCGGCAACCCCCACAGCTGCATCTTTGACGCCCTGTCCACCATCGTGATGGCAGACCGGATGGTGAAGATCATGGGGTGGTACGACAATGAGTGGGGCTATTCCTGCCGCACTGCCGATCTGGCGGCCATGATGAGCGAAAAAGGCATCTGACCAAAGCCTTATGACCGTAATGGGGACGAAGACTCGGAGGTAAGCAAGACTCTTTCCAGTGGCCTCAATGCCCACATCCGATAGCCTTCGTCAGTGTCTGACATTGAACGGCCGGGTTTCCTGGCCGTTCTTCGTGTTGGCGGCCATTGTCATAGTCGCACTGATCCTGCGGCTGCACGGAATCAACTGGGATGACGGCTACGGATTCCACCCCGACGAACGGGACATTTACATGCGGTCAGACTGCATGTATGTACTGCTCACCGACCAGCCCCACGCCGATAGTTGCGGCTACCTGACCGAATACCCGGAGGCTGAGCCGGGTCTAACCGGCTTGACTTCCTTCTTCGACCGGGAGCGCAGCCCCCTCAACCCACACTGGTTCCCGCTGGGAAGCATCCTCATATACGTACTTGTCTTCTTCCGCTCGGTGATCGAGGTGTTCACCGACGTAGGCGGGTTGGAGATGCGATACGTGGGGCGCACTCTTTCCGCCCTCGCCGACGTGGGCACGGTCCTGATGGTCTTCGTCATTGGTCGCCGGTTGTACGGAAGGAACGTGGGTCTGCTGGCTGCCGGACTCACCGCTTTGGCGGTGATACACGTTCAGCACAGCCACTTCTACCGTCCCGAAACGTTCACCGTTCTGCTGACCCTCGCCACCATCTGGGCGACGCTGCGCATGGTGGAGAAGCGACGGCTGCGCGACTCCGCCCTGCTTGGTTTGATTCTCGGATTGGCCCTGGCGCCCAAGGTAAACGTGCTGCCCCTGCTGGCGCCCCTGGCGCTGGGATATGCCTACCGCATCCTGGACGAGGCTGAGGGCCGCTGGACCGACATCACACCGGAGATGGTGCAAAAAATAGTCGGCCACGCTCTCCTTGCCGGAGTGGTTGCACTGGGCGTGTTTTTCGTAACTACCCCTTACGCATTCATTGACATCGGGGCCTTCCTGGGTGATGTGATGGCCCAGACCCGCATGGCCCGAAACGCCGGACTCTGGCCGTTCACCATCCAGTACGTCGACACTCCGTCATTCCTCTACCAGATTCGCCAGACGACGGTGTGGGGACTGGGCGTTCCCCTGGGCGTTGTGGCCTGGCTGTCGATACCCTTTACCGCCTTCCTGCTCATGGTGGAGCGCCGGCAATTGCGGGGGGACCTTCTGCTGCTGGCTTGGGTTGTGCCCAGCCTGCTCTTCTTTGAAAGCTTCGAGGTCCGTTTCCTCCGCTACCTGTTCCCCCTGATGCCAGTGATGATCATCCTGGCCTCGCGAATGATGCTCTGGAGCGCGGGCACACCGGACAAGATGAAACGGCGCCTTGCAGACTCCATTTCGGGGAGAAAACTACTGAGTGCTGGAACCCTGCCTCGGGCAACCCGTTGGACGGCGGTTGCGGTAGTGTTTTTTGTCGTGCTGAGTACCGCCGTGTACTCGCTGGCTTTTCAGAAGGTGTACGCCAACGACCATCCGGCCCTCGAAGGATCGAGGTGGGTGTTGACCGAGGTGCCCCGGGGCGCCTCCATAGTTATGGACAATCATTGGGACGAGTGGTTGCCGGGACTTTATGCTTACGACGTATGGCAGTTTCCGGCATACGAACCGGACAATCAGCCCAAGATGCGCAATCTGGCCAGGCGTCTGGCCAGCTCCGACTACCTGGTCTTCTATAGCCACCGGCCATACACCAGCGCGGCACGGGACCAGGACAGGTTTCCCTACACCTACAACTATTACCGCCTGCTCTTTTCCGGCCAACTCGGGTACACGTTGCACCGTGACTTCACCAACTACCCTTCGTTGGGAGGCGTTGTCTTTCGCGACGACGCAATACGTGAAGCTGGCCTGGACTCCCCGGAGCCGGAGGTTGCCTCCGAGGGCGCAAACGTCACCCTCGAGCTGGGTTATGCCGACGACAACGTGGTCGGCTATGACCACCCGCGAGTGCTGATATTCCGAAACGCCGACCGACTCGACGAGGCCACACTCGGTGGACTTCTCACAACGCCTCGTGATGCGGAGCCCAACGCGTCCGGGGGCGGCCTGCTATTGTCCCCGGACGCGTTGGAAAAGCAACAGTCAGGCGGAACATTCAGCGACCTAGCGGACCGTGATTCCTGGACCAACCGGTTGCCTGTGCTCGCATGGCTGCTGGTTGTGGAAGTTATTTACCTGATCACCCTCCCGCTCGCTTTCTTCATTTTCCGTCCGTTGCCTGACCGAGGCATTGTCCTGGCCCGCATTCTCGGTCTCCTGGCAGTCTGCTATGTGGCGTGGATGATCGTTTCCCTGGGCTGGATGGACTTCTCCCGGGGTGCGGTATACGTGGGAATGGGCGTCGTCGTTGTAGCCTCCGGAGTGGTCCTGTGGTTCACAAGAAGTGATCTGTGGGACTTCGTCCGGAGGCGGTGGCGGCTGTTAGTTTTCAGTGAGGCACTGTTTCTGGTCGCATTCTTCGCCTTCCTGACAATCAGGTATTTCAACCCGGACCTGTGGCATCCGTATCGCGGCGGCGAAAAGCCAATGGAGCTGGCGTACCTCAATGCCGTTTTCCGATCGACGGTGATGCCGCCCTACGACCCCTGGTTTGCCGGCGGGTATCTCAACTACTATTACTGGGGATATTTCGTTGTTGCGTCCATAACCAGGGTGGCCGCCGTCGTGCCCACTGTGGCCTTCAATCTGGCAGTACCGCTGTTCTTTGCCCTCACAGTTACGGGCGCTTTTTCCCTGGGCTACAACCTCGCCGCCGGCGTAAGGCAGGCGGGAACTCATCGGAAGACCGAAAAGACAGCGGCCCCCGGCCAAAGCGGTGCGATGTCCAGGCTGTCCCCGGTTGTGTGCGGAGTTGTCGCCGCAGTCTTTACGGCCGTCATAGGCAACCTCGACGGCATTGTGCAGCTGTCGCAGGGAGTGTGGGCCAGGGCGGTCTATGGCACTGCGTGGACAGGGTTCGACTTTTGGCGCAGCAGCAGGATGATTCCGCCGCTGGACAGTTTCGAGCCTCCGGCCCTTGCCTTCTGGTTGCCCGACTTCATCCCCGGTGATGCCGGGTCCTCGTGGCATATCACTGAATTTCCCTTCTTCACCTTCCTGTTTGCCGACCTTCATGCTCACATGATGGTAATCCCATTCACCCTGCTGGCACTGGGGTTGGGGTTGTGTCTGGTGGTTGGCCTACGGAACGAAACTCGCGCCTGGCTCGCTTGCACAGCCTTGGCCCTGGCTGTCGCCCTTGGTTCTCTCTGGGCCATAAACAGCTGGGACTATCCCTCGTACCTGATCTTGACGGCGGGGCTCATTTCCCTTGCGGTGCTGTATTCACGAGGAACTCCGCGCTACAAACTGGTGCTGTTCGCTGGACTGACCGTTGGAATATTTGTCGTGAGTCTTATTTCCTTCTGGCCTTTCCACCAGTATTACGAAACTTTCAACAGCGGGCTGGATCCCTCCCGATGGCGCACGCCGGTGGACAGGTTTCTTGGCATTCACGGGCTGTTCCTGTTTGTAATCGCGACCTACCTGTTGGTGGCCACCCGGAGAGACCTCTTCGCCCTTGTGCGCAGCGTGCGGGACAGAACAGGGGCGTCGCTGGAATACCGTTGGCTGAGGCTTTCCCTTGTCCCGCTTATTGCCGTCGCATTTTTGCTGGCCATTCTTGGCTATTGGAACGCCGTCATCCTTTGCGGTTTGCTGCTCCTGGTGATGGTGGCAGGATGGAGAGTTCTATTTCATCCGCATCCGGCGCGTCCATACGAGTCTGTGGTGCTGGTGATGGTGGGAATGGCAGCCTTCGTAGCCATCGGTGTCGATTTCGTGACTGTGGAAGGCGACATAGGCCGGATGAACACCCTCTTCAAGTATTACCTTGAGGTGTGGGTCTTCCTGGCTATTGGGGGCGCTTACATGCTCTGGCGTCTCGCCTCTCAGTGGCTCCCAAGACTGCGGCCTGCGCCGGCGGCGATGTGGACGTTCCTGCTGGCCCTGCTCATCGGCTGTTCGCTCATCTACGTTGTGTTGGGTACCAGGGCTCGGGTGGATGACAGGTTTGCGGAATTGCCGCCAACCCTGGACGGAACGGCCTACATGACCGTGGCTGAGCACTGGGAACGAGAGCAACTCTTCCCGCTGAAATGGGATCGCGAGGCCATAATTTGGCTCCAGGACAACGTGGAGGGGTCTCCGGTAGTGATGGAGGCGCACATGGAGCAGTACCGCTGGGGAGGACGCATCGCCAACTACACAGGTCTGCCGACAATCCTGGGCTGGCCCTGGCATCAGACACAGCAACGGCACGGCTACCGAGATCAGATTGACGAGCGCGCCGCTGACATCAGAAGGGCTTATGACACCATAGACACGGGGGAGGCCATGGAGTTCATGAAGCGGTTCGGGGTTTCTTATGTCGTAGTCGGCGAACTGGAGAGGTTGAACTACCGGGAATCTGGGCTGGCCAAGTTTGAAGCGATGGCCGAATCGGGACTGCTGACCAAAGTCTACGAGAATCAGGGAACTGCGATATATTGGCGCGAATTTCCATAACGCAAAGTATTGACATAATTCTTAGATTAGTCTAATATTTTGGACAGAGTTTTAAAACTCCGCTGTCCGGGCGATGGCACTGCCGGGTCAGCCTTCAAGGTGACGGTCGGGGGCTTCGGTCCCTTGTGCTTCGCTTCCGTCGGTGGGAGCGTTCCACCGAAGGGGGGATAACGAAGCCCGACCCAGCCGGCCTTCCTCTGGTGCTCCGGGCTTGTGGATGTGGTCGTGTGGTGCGGCGATGGGTTGCGGAGAAAGCGAGGGGAGGGCCGGTTTCTCTTTTGCAAGGATGTTAGGTTAAACCTGTCCGTTCCCCGGTTCCCACTTCGGGTATGAACCCAGAACACGCAGCGAACTGACCCTCCGTTGTATTTCCTCAATGGCGTCTCTCATCAGGGGATCATCCCGGTGCCCGTCGCAGTCCACCAGGAAAACGTACTGCCCCAGGGACTGTTTTGTCGGTCGGGACTCGATCTTGGCCAGGTTGATCTCTCGCTTGGCAAATTCCCCCATCACTGCATAAAGCTGCCCAGGCAAGTCCTCGGAAAAAGTGAAGAACAGCGACGTTTTGTCGTTGCCGGTAGGTTCGTGGTCGGCTTTGGAAAGCACTACGAAGCGGGTGGCATTCGCCGCCACGTCCTGTATTCCGGACGCGAGGATTTCTGCCTGGTAAAGGGCAGCCGAACGATATGGCGCGATAGCTGCAGATGGCAAGTCGCTGCTCATCGCATCTCCCACCGCCTGTGCAGTGCTCAGGGAAGCCGACCTCTCAGCGTTGGTAAAGTTGCGTTCCAGGTACTCCCTGCATTGCGCGAGGGCTTGAGGGTGAGAATACACCACCTCGACGTCTTCCAGCCTGGTTCCCGGTTTGCCCATCAGGTAGTGCTCAATGGGAATCACGATTTCGTAGCGAATCAGAAGAGAATTTTCACTGACCAGCAGGTCAAGGGTGAAGTTGACCGACCCCTCTATGCTGTTCTCGATGGGGGCTACTCCCTCATCGGTCTCCCCCTCCGCCACGGCTCTGCCAACAGCGGATATGTTGGGGTAAGGTCGAAGCTCGGCGCCAGGATCATAGTGAAGAGCAGCTTCTTCCGTGTAAGTTCCGTGGGGTCCCAGGAATGCAAGCGTCCGGGCCACTGTCAGACTCCGGTCAAGATGTCGTAGATTACCCGCTCGTCGCCGCTGGCGGCCACCGCAATGAGTTCGTCTTCAGCCTGCACGACGTAGTTGCTGGACGGCAGGGCGGCGCGCTCTCGGTTCACAACCAGAGAAACAAAGCTGTCCGGCGGGAGTTCAATTTCTCCCAGCCTCCTGCCCACTATGTCCGCGCTCGGAGGTACGGCCACACACACCAGCTGGAGTCCCCTCCTCTTGAGATTCATTAAATGTCTCAGAGGGTGGCCGGGGATCCCCTCTTCAAGGGCCGTCAGGGCGAGCTGAATCCAGTTGACGACCACGTTTATGCCAAGCTGGATGAAAACCGCCTCGTTCTTGGGGTCCTTCAGCAAGGTCATCGTGCGGGGCGTCTGGTAGATGTGTTGCACAGTCTGGCAGATGACCAGATTGGTCGCATCCACTCCGGTCAATGCAGCCACCACGTCGGCACGTCCGATCCCGGCCTGGTTCAGTACGTCCGTGTCGGAGCCGTCACCGAGCACCGCCATAATCCCCAAGTCTTCTGTGAGCAACTGGAACCGTTCCAGGTCCCGCTCTATGACGGAAACTTCGTGGCCGCTGGCCACCAAGGTACGAGCCAAGTAAAACCCAGCTTCGCTGCAGCCAACGATGACTACATACATAGCGTTAGCGGAGGCACCGTGAAACTGTTGTCATGATATCCATTGTCAACCGGTAATGACCTGACGTATGTCCTGCAGGATTCCCCGCGAATATCCGACCACATTCAGTCCCAGCCCAGTGTACATCATGTGGAGTTGAGGATGCTCAACGTGGCAGACAACGTGCGGCACGTTGAACATGTGGAGAGCAATCTGGGCCACAAGCAGGTTCTCGTGATCATCCTCGGAAAGCGCCAGGAAGGCATCGGCATGGCTGACGCCCGCGGCCAGCAGGTAGTCCTGCATCGCTGGGGCAGCCAGCAGTTCGGCATTGACTTTGGGGGAGTCGGACAACCGTTCCAGGCGACTGCGGTCCATCCCAATAACCGTAACTTCGTCGCCTTCCTCCGTCAGCTCCCTGACGGCGCTGGTAGCGAGCTGACCGCACCCGTAAATGATAATTTGCACTGATCGCTACTCTCCCGAAAACGAAGCCACCGGCGCAACATCGCGCCACAGCAGGACCTGGCACGGGGCGTGCTCGAAAAGATGCGCTGCGGTTGAACCCATCCTGTATCGGCCCATGCTGCGGTTGTAGGGGATTCCAACAACTATCATCACTGCACGCTTGTTCCCTGCTTCAGACACGATGGCGGAGCCTGCCTGGCGACCGCGGAGACACCCCGCCTCGAGGCCGCGGTACTTTTCCTCATGTGCGATACGCTCGTATCGTTCCAGCAGCTCTTCTGCCCGATCCAGGTCCTCTGTCAACTCTGCTTCTATAGATAGCGAAAGAGGCACCTCGATCACGTGGAGGGCATGCAACTTGTCCTTGTTCTTTTGAGCCACATGGCAAGCCCATCTGAAGGCGTGCTCGCTGTGCAACGAGTCGTTGACGGGTACCAGGATGTTGTTGCTGCCCGATCTGTCCGTTCGCTCTGCGAAGGGTTTGAGCAGCCTTGGGGCAATTGCCATTTCACGCTCTGCGGAAATGAGATGGATGGGGAGAGGAAACTCACGTGCCTATGGTGCCCGTGTGTCGCGGGCATCAGCGCCGGGGGGTGTCAGACACCTCCGCGAACTGGTTGCGCTGTTAGTTCCAGCAGCTTCTTCGACATTTCCGGCAGTTTGCTCAACTGTTCGCTCGTCGCAGCAACAATCAAGACATCTCCGGGCTGCAGAACCTCGTCCTTGGAGGGGTGCAGAAAGGAAGTCCTTCCTCTCCTTATGGCCAGCACCGAAATGCCGTGCCTGTCTCCGGCCCCTGACAGACCGGCTTCCTCCAGGGTTTGATTGAGCATGCCCTCGGGCGCTCGTATTTTGCTGATGCCGTAGTCAGCGAGAATAGGCATGTAGTCCAGCAGTTCCCGCGTAAACTCCAGGCGCGCCACGCGACGGGCGTTCTCAGCCTCCGGAAATATAACCCTGTCTGCACCGATCCGCTCCAGGGTCTCTCCATGGAGGTCGTTGGAAGCCCTGGCAATTATCATCGGTACATTTAGGCTCTTGAGCAGCACGGTCACGCCCACACTGGCCTGCACATGGTCTCCCCCAAGGGCCACGATAGCGACGTCGTAGTCGGGGATATCCAACTCCCGCAGCACCGACTCGCTGGTGGCATCTGCACGCACCGCATAGGTGACCTGGCCCATCTGTTCCTGGATCCTGGCTTCGTCAAAATCGATCGCCAGGACGTCGTGGCCGCTCTGATAAAGCTCTTGCGCTATCGTGGAGCCGAACCGCCCCATCCCGATGACACACACCTGCTTCTTCACCCGCCGCCTCCGATTATGTCTCAGCCTATTCTAACTCTTTCTTGTGCGAAGCGATACAAAACCACCTCGTCTTCTTTGGGAGCCAGGGCCAGGGCAAGAATGAGAGGCCCGATTCTACCGACAAACATGGCGATCATCACGATGCTCTGGGCGGGCAGTCCCAGTGCGGGCATTATCCCTGTCGTGGCGCCAACCGTTCCGAATGCCGACACTATATCGAACAGCAGGGATAGGAAGTGTATTTCCGGCTCCAGGGTCACCAGTGTCATCGCCGAGACGAAGATGACGCCAAGCCCCAGGAACGCCACTGAAAGCGCTCTGTGCACCTGAGGCTGTGGAATCTCCCGGCCGAACGCTTCGGCATGGGACCTGCTGCGGAGGGACGAAACCACGGCGGCTATGAGAACGGCGAAGGTGACCACTTTGATGCCGCCCGCAACCGACCCCGGCGCTCCTCCGATGTACATGAGTGCCGTGAACGTCATCCCGGTGGCATCCGATACCTGACTGAAGTCGATGGTACTGAATCCGGCGGTGCGCCCGCTAACGGTCAGGAAAGCAGCATTCACCACTCGGTCGACCCATCCCATTGAGGCCATGGTATTGACGTTGTTGAACTCGTCCAGGGCAAGCACCGCACCCCCCAGGACCCACAACCCTACGCTGGTTACCAGTATCAGCTTGGTGTCCAGCGAAAATCTTGCGAACCTCTTCCCACGCCAGACATCAACCATCATGGCCCAGCCAAGGCCGCCGCAGGCGATCATGGCGGTCATGACCAGGAGGACGAAGGGATTCGACGCAAACCTGGCTGCATTTCCGGCCGCGTCCTCGGGGATAATGTTGAACCCGGCATTGTTAAAGGAAGAAACGGACAGAAACAGCGAGTACCAGTATGAGCGCCCCTCGCCGGTGTCCCCGAGTCCATGAATGTGAGAAAAGAAAATCAGCGATCCGGCAAGGTAGACGAACACCACGATAATGATGACATTGCGGCCGAAGGACCTAATAGCCCTGGCCTGGTTCATTCCGGCGGTGTCGCTCATCAGGCCGCGGGTGAATGCCCTCTGCTGAATGGTGGTGCGGGTTCCCAGGGCCAGCAGCAGGAAGGTGCTGATAATCATGAATCCCAGGCCGCCGAGGGTCATCAGCACGAAGATCACTGCGTGACCGAAGGAGGACCAGTATTCCGGTGTGCTGACCACCGTGTGACCGGTCACTGTGACGGCCGAAATTGAGGTGAAGAAGGCCACAACAAGGGAAGTGAAGTCGCCAGTGGTCGAAGATAGCGGGAGGGTCAGCAGAGCGGCCCCGAGAGCGATCAGCAGCGTGAATCCGATCAGGAGGGTCCCGGTCACGCCCAGCCATCTGCGGGAGCGCCGCGGCGACTCGTCGCGACGGACGGTCTGGGAGACATCGCGGCGCCGCGGAAGTCGGATAGTCTCGTCTATTGGCCGACGCCCCCGCTGAATGGTCAAATTATGACACTCCGTGTGTTGCCATCTGCAAGTTACCGCATCACCGAGCCCGGGGCGTGTAGCCCATTCGGATGGTCTTCGTAGCGGGTACGGCCGGAGGCTTCGCCGAAAATTCTAGAAGGGCGGTCGCACAAGTGTCAAACCACCTGAGATCAGTCTCATGGGTGATGTAGGATTCAGTTCAGAGCATTGCGGGCTGTTCCCAGTACGAGACTAGTCCGCAGGCTATACTGCTATAATCTAGGGCGCAGCCAACGTGAGGTGACAGTTAGATGACGACCAGCCCCCGACAAGTGGAACTGGGATTCGACCCTGTTTCCATCGACAGCAAGTGGCAGGAACGCTGGGAACGGGACGAGCTCCACAAGGTGCAGGATGACGACCCCCGGCCAAAGTGGTACGAGATGACAATGTACCCTTATCCCTCGGGGGACCTGCACATTGGCCACTGGTACGCAATGGCGCCTTCCGATGCCCACGCCCGGTTCCGCCGTATGCAGGGCTACAACGTGCTGCACCCGATTGGATTCGACGCATTTGGTCTGCCCGCTGAGAACGCCGCCATCAGTCGGGGCATACACCCCTACGAATGGACGATGAGCAACATAGAGAACATGCGGCGGCAGCTCCGGTCGATAGGCGCCATCTATGACTGGGACCGTGAAGTCATCTGTTGCGATCCCGAGTACTACCGCTGGAACCAGTGGTTCTTCCTCAAGCTGTACGAACGGGGCCTGGCCTACCGGGCGAACGCTCCCGTGGTTTGGTGTCCCTCTTGCGTCACAGTGCTGGCCAACGAGCAAGTGCTGAACGGGGCCTGCGAACGCTGCGACACCACGGTAACTCGACGCGACCTCGAGCAATGGTTCTTCCGCATTACCGACTATGCTGACAGGCTCATGGACTTCAGCGGGTTGGTCGAATGGCCGGACAAGATCCTGACCATGCAGAACAACTGGATCGGCAAAAGCGACGGCGTGGAAATCAGCTTCGACATTTCCTCAGCAATGATCGAAGAGCGGGAGATTCGGACTTTCACCACCCGCATCGACACTATCTTCGGGGTAACCTTTATAGTGCTGGCCCCTGAGCACCCACTGGTGGATAAGCTGACCCTTGAGTCGCGCCGAGAAGAGGTTGAGGCCTATGTTGACCAGGCCCGCCGCACTTCGGAAATCGATCGGCTTTCCGCCGACAAGGAAAAGACTGGAGTCTTTACGGGAAGCTATGCTGTCAACCGCCTGAACTTCGAACGTGTCCCCATCTTCATCAGCGACTACGTGCTCATGACCTACGGCACTGGCGCCGTGATGGGGGTTCCGGCACATGACGCCCGGGACTTCGATTTCGCCCGTAAGTATCGCCTGCCCATCCGGCAGGTCATAGCGCCGATATCCTGGGATGGCAGCGAGCTGAAGGAGGCATACCTGGGCGACGGTTTCATGACAAACTCGGGCGCTTACGACGGCATGACCAACGAAGAGGGCGTGGAGGCCATATCAGACGACATCGAGAAGCAGGGATTAGGCAAGCGTACTGTATCCTATCGAATCCGTGACTGGCTAATCTCTCGCCAACGGTATTGGGGCACGCCCATACCCATGATCTATTGTGGCGACTGCGGCGTCGTGCCAGTTCCGGAGTCGGACCTTCCTGTCCTGCTACCCCAGGACGCTGAGTTCAAGCCGAGCGGAGAGTCCCCGCTGGCTGTCAGCGCGGAATTCGTCAATGCCTCCTGCCCGCAGTGCGGTGGTCCGGGAAAGCGAGAAACCGATACCATGGACACCTTCATGGACTCGTCCTGGTACATGATGCGGTACATCAGCCCTCACTTCTCCGATGGGCCTGCCGAGCCGCAGCTGATCCGAAACTGGCTGCCCGTCGACCAGTACACCGGAGGGGCAGAGCACGCGGTGATGCACCTGCTCTACTCCCGCTTCTTCATCAAGGCGCTTCACGACATGGGCATGGTGGACTTCGAGGAGCCTTTCCTGCGCCTGTTCAACCAGGGGGTCATTCTGGGCCAGGACCACGAAAAGATGAGCAAAAGCCGCGGCAACGTGGTGAACCCCGATGATGTCGTGGGTGTGCTGGGTGCTGACGCCGTGCGCTGCTTCCTCATGTTTATCGGCCCCTGGGACCACGGCGGCCCCTGGAGTGGCGAGGGTATCAATGGCATCGCCCGCTGGCTCAACCGAGTCTGGGACATCGCCAGCCGCGATCCGGCGGCATTGGATGGGTCCGACGAAGCGGGCGAACGGGAGACCGAGCGTCTACTCCACCAGACAGTGCGCAAGTGCTACAGTGATCTGGATCGGTTCAAGTTCAACACGGCCATAGCTTCGATGATGGAACTGACCAACCACTTGAATCGCGTCTGGGCCGATGGCAGCGTATCGCCGGAGATGTGGGCCGAAAGCGTGGAAAAGCTCCTGCTCATGCTGGCCCCGATGGCACCCCATCTCACCGAGGAACTCTGGGAGCGAGCCGGGCGCGGCTACAGCATCCACCAGCAACCGTTTCCTTCCTGGGATGAGGATCTGGCGGCAGACGAGGTATTCACACTGGTGGTGCAGGTGAACGGCAAGGTGCGGGACAAGCTGGAGGTGCCTGTGGGCATCCCCGAGGCCGAGGCACAGGAACTGGCTATGGCCAGCCCGAGGGTTCAGAGCTTCCTCGACGGAAAATCCGTCAACAAGACGGTGTACGTTCCAGGCCGTCTCCTCAACGTGGTGGTGCAGTAGTGGCAACTGCCGGATCTTTTTATGGCGTGGGCGTAGGCCCCGGCGACCCGGAACTACTCACTATCCGCGCTCAGCGACTGCTGGAGACAGTTGCCGCTGTGTGCTACACGCAGCTGGACAACGGAGCTCCCAGCTTCGCCCTGGACGTGGTCCACGGGCTGCTGGCCCAGACCGCCGAATTGCTGCCCATAGTTATCCCATCCGATGACTCGCCGGTTAGCCACGACACATGGCACGAGGCCGCGGGTCGCATAAGCAGCAAGCTTCGGGAGGGCCAGGACGTTGCCTTTATCACCGAGGGCGATCCGATGCTTTACAGCGAATTCCCCCACCTGATCGACCACGTACGGGCGGAAGGCATCGACGGCCTGAACGTCGAGGTGGTTCCAGGGGTGCCGTCGGTCATGGCCGCCGCCGCCTCTTCCGGTGTTCCCCTGGTTACCCAGGGCCAGCGGCTCGCCATTCTTCCCACGGTCTATGGAATAGACGATCTGCGCGAGGCCATCACCAACTACGACACTATCGTGTTGATGGAAATCGACCGCAACCTGATGAATGCCCTCGCCAACCTGGAAAGCCTCGGCCTTGCCGGCAGGGCCATATACGTCCGTCAGGCCAGCACGGCCAGTGAGCGGGTGATTGATGACATCAGCAAGCTCACCGATGAGGACTACGATTACTTCAGCCTTTTGATCATCAAGCGTCAGGGTTGAATCATACGCCCTCCTGCAATCCTCTTTCCCCCTCTCCCCTCCACTGTGCTAAACTGCGCCAAATTCCAGGTATTCCTTCACCCTGAGTGATACTGGAGGCAACGCCATGACCACTACGGTGCAACCCGCTGACGTAATGGTTACCTGCAATGGGATGAACTTCCACTATCTGGACTGGGGCAACCAGGGCGCGCCCGTCATGCTGCTCCTGCACGGGCTGCGCGGCCATTGCCGTTCCTGGGATGACGTGGCGGCCCGGTTCTGCGGCGACTACCAGGTACTGGCCCTGGACCAGAGAGGGCGCGGCGAGACCGATTGGGCCCCACGCGGCGACTACTCGACCGACGCTTTCGTGGCCGACATCGAGGAGTTCTGCTACACCGTCGGCATTGAGAAGATGACCCTCATTGGACACTCTATGGGTGGGCGTAACAGCATGGCCTTCGCCGGACGGAACCCCGGTATGCTAGACAAGCTGGTCATCGTGGACATCGGTCCTGACATCGATCCTGCCGGCTCGGCGAGGATCACCCGAGAGCTGGTGGAGGTGCCCGAGGAGTTCGACAGCTTTGAGGCAGCCTTCCAACATGTGAACTCTCAAAACCGCTTCGCTTCCGAGCCGGTGATGAGGCGCAGACTGCAGTACCAGACCAGGAAGCTGCCCGGCGGAAAGATCGGCTGGCGCTACGACCCAGAGATCCGCGAGCAGCGACGCAAGGGGACCGGTGCGCCTCCTCCGGATCTTTGGAGCCCGCTCAGCAATATGACCTGCCCGACTCTCATAGTGCGCGGCTCCGAGACCGACACTCTCAGCCTCAGCGTGGCGGAGAGGATGGTGGAAACCCTGGCCGACGGAAAGCTGGTGCACGTTGACAATGCAGCCCACATGGTTTTCGAGGACAACCCTCAGGACTTCAATGCCGCGCTGGCCGAGTTCCTGGGGTAAGCGAGGAGAAATGACCAGTGGAAGGAAGCCTGAATCTGTAAACGAACTCATCGAGCTGTTCCGGGTGACCGATGCTCCATTGCCCGACGGTGATACCGGGGCGGGGCTGAAGTTTCACACCAACCGCGGTGAGTTCAGCGGGATTGTCCACCGGGCAGAAAACAGCGACCGCGCAGTCATCTGGGTGTGCGGCGCACGAGGCGGCTTCGGCGGGCCCGGTCCAGGCACCTACGCGCGGCTATCCGAAGCCCTTATTCAGCAGGGCATCACCTCGCTGCGGCTCGACTACCGCTTTCCCAACGATCTGCTGGAATGCGTAATGGACATGCTGTGCGGCGTGACCTACCTCAAGGACAACGGCTACGGTCCCGTCGTGGTCGTGGGACATTCCTTTGGGGGCGCGGTCGTCATAGCTGCCGGCTCAACCAGCGATCACATCAAGGGCGTGGTGTCGCTCTCTCCCCAGACCTACGGTGCCGGTATGGCAGGCCAGCTCGCCCCACGCAAGCTGCTCGTCGCCCATGGCAAGGCCGACACGCGCCTTCCTTATTCCTGCGCCATGCAGATTTACGATTGGGCAAAGGAGCCCAAGGAACTGGTGCTGTTTGACGGGGCGGAACACAGGCTGGAAGAATGCCGGGACGAACTGGAAACTCTCCTCTCATCTTGGATCCCGGCGACTCTGAACGAACAGATAGAGATCGCTGCAATCAATTAGGACCGAAAGGACATAGCCGCAGGCTGTTCACCCGAAACCGCTGCCACAATCGCTGGTCAGGAGGCTGTCATGCTGGACTTGATTATCAAAGGCGGAACGGTTGTCGCGCCCGCGGGCGCCGGACTTATGGACGTTGGTATCCAGGGGGAGCAGATTGCGGCGGTGGCCTCGCCGGGGGCTCTCGACGACATCGGCGCGGCCGAGACCATCGACGCTACTGGAATGATCGTACTCCCCGGCGGCATCGAGCCTCACGCCCACATCAATGTTCCCGTGCCCGACTACTGGGCCGGAGGCGACACCGGTATCTACACCCAGCCGCCGGAGGCCGCTAGCCGAGCCGCTGCATTTGGCGGCGTAACGACCTACGTCGACTTTGCGGGCGCCCTGCCGCTGACGCCTGGCGCAGTCCCACCGTCAGACCCGATTGCGGGCCAGATTGAGGTTCGCCGAGATATCTTCCGCGGCCATTCCTACACTGACTACACCTTCCACTACATCCTGGCTGGGGCCATACCGCCCGTAACCCTGGGAGAAATCGGCGAGGCGATCCAGTCAGGCGTTGCCAGCTTCAAGATTTTCACCACATTTCACGCCCGCGTTCCGACGGGCCACCTGTGGGAGATCTTCCAGGAAGTCGGTAAGCATGGCGGCATCATGGCGGTGCATGCCGAAGAGGACGACATCGTCACCTACATGGAGGACAAGCTGGAACGTGAGGGGCATGACCACGGCTCCAACCTCCACCTGGCCCACAACAACATCTCCGAAGATATCTCTTTCCGCAAGGTGACTCGCCTGGCGGAGAGCACTGAGACAGGCATCTACTTCGTCCACACCACCGCCAAGGAGGGTGTGAGAGCCATCGCGGAGGCGAGGGCCAAGCAGCTTCCCGTCTACGGCGAGGCTCTGCACAACTACCTGGAGTTTACCTGCGACGACTACCTGAAGCCCGACGGTCTGGCAATCCATACTTACCCGGCCATCAAGTACTCCGACGACCGCGACGCCCTGCAGCAGGGCCTGGTCGACGGCCCCATCTGCACCACCGCCACCGACGAGTGGACGACCTACAAGAACGTGAAGCTGGCCGGCGACACCATCCGCACTCTCTGCGGCGGACACAACGGCATCGAGACGCGCATGCCGGTCACATACACCAAGTTGGTCGCGCCCGGACGCATTGACCTGGAGCGATTCGCTGCCATCACCTCCACCAATGCGGCGAAGATCCTGGGCATGTATCCCCAGAAAGGCGCTATCGCCGTGGGCAGCGACGCCGACATCGTACTCTTCGACCCCAACCTGAAGAAGACGATCACGGTCGACGAGCTCCACGCCGAGTCCGACTACTCCATCTGGGACGGTTTCCAGTGCGAAGGATACCCCGTTATGACCCTGCTACGCGGCAAGGTGATAGTTCGCGACGGACAGTTGCTGGGCGACAGCAGCGACGGACGCTGGCTCTCCCGCCGGGTATCGCCGGGGGTGATCTCGCAGACGTCGGTGTAGAGGTCCCGGGGCCTCAACTTCATCGTAGATAAGGAAAGGGGCAGGTTTCCGGACCTGCCCTTCTTCTTTGCCGTTAATGCGGAAGTAGGCTTACCGCAGCAACGGCGCAACCTCGGCGTGGATGCGCTCGATCTGCGCCGGATCGGGCCACGTGGGGCCCACCATGACTGTCTGGGCGCCCGCGTCAATGTACGCCTGCAGCTTGGCGGCGCAGTCCTCCGGCCGCCCAAATGCGCAGGCGTTCTCGACATCGTACTGCGGGCCATAGTAGGCGTGGGTGAAGGCCTCCAGCTCACGCTTGGCTCTCTCCCTGTCAGCATCCACGTAGGTGTAGATCAGCTTGGCCGACTGGAGCGTGTCGGGGTCCTTGCTCGTCGCAGCGGCGTAGTCGCGCACCTTGCCCCACGCCTGCGCAAACACCTCCGGGCTGGCCGCGCCACCGGCAACCCATCCGTCGGTCTGCTCGGCGGCGCGCTGTAGCGCCGTGTCGGCAGACCCGCCGATGATGACGGGGATGGACGGTTGCTGGACCGGTTTGGGGTCGATGTTGACGTTTTCCAACGAAAAGTAGCGGCCGTGGTGTGTGACGTCCCGCTCGCTCCACAGCCGGCGCATGACCTCCAGTCCTTCGTTGAAGCGGCTGACCCGGCGGCGCACATCCACGCCCAGCGGCCCGAACTCGTTGTCTCGCCCACCCAGTGAGATGCCCAGAGTCAGGCGGCCGCCAGAAAGGTAGTCAAGCGTCGAGGTTGTCTTGGCCGCCAGCACCGGGTTGCGCAACACGAATAGCAGCACAGCAGTCCCAAGACGCACTCGCTCGGTGACGGTGGCTGCGACGGTGAGCAATGCCATCGGGTCAATGATGTTGATGGGATGAAACACCCGGTCAATGACCCACAGCGAATCATAGCCGAGCTCCTCCGCCCGCCGGAAGAACGTCGAAAACTCGGTTATAGTTGGCGGTGTTCCCCCGAACCCGCCGGGAACCAGGATTCCCAGTTTCGCGTCAGACGGCATGAAGAATCTCCTGCGTTACGGCTCCGTGTCGTACTCCACCTTACCATTTCTGATGGTAACGACTCGTCCGGTCAGGGCAATTGCCCGCCGTCTCGCCTTCATCGTGGCCCGACGCATCGCGGCCTCGGTGCCGGGGTCCACCTTGCCGGTGCTGGACCGCCACACCCATCCCTCGCTTTCAGCGTTTGGTGACAGGCGCTCATTATCGTACGCCTCTCTTTGTTCCTCGATCATGGGCGGCCTCTCTGAGACCTCTCGAATCTCGTATTCGTCCACTAGGTCTCGATAGAGGTTCTGGAAGTTGCGCCAACTGGCGTAAAAGCGCCGGCGAATTATATCATCCGGCACGTAATGGCCACCCATTGCAACCCGCTGCCGCACTCGTTAGGTTGCCACTTCAGGTGATGGCAAAAGAAAGTAGTACAGCTTCACCCAATAGCCCTCTGCTTGCCATCGTGGAATCATCCGGGCAGCCCCGCCCGCTGAGAGTCGTCTCGAATGCGAAACTCTCGCCTCTGAGAACGCATGCCTCAATCATCTCCAGCATCATCCGCCCGGCTCTGAAAGCGGCTCTTTCGGGGTAAAAGGGATCAAGGCCCCCAGCGAGAAGGTCGGCGTTGATGAATGTGGAGATATTTGCCTCGTTAGGCAAAAGTTCACGGGCCAGGGTCGTCTTGCCTGCCCCATTGGGCCCCGCGATGATCAGGATTCGCTTTTCGGGCTGCGGTGTCATCACTGCGCGCCGGTCTGGCTACACGGCACCCGCTTGCCGAAGTGCCGCTACTTCGTCGTCGCCATATCCCAGCAACCCAGTAAGCACGGCGTCTGTGTCCTGCCCCAGTGTCGGCGGAGGCGCAAAGGTGTCAGTGCCGCCATCCTTGATGGGATTGCCCGCCGTACGATAGTTTCCCGCCACCGGGTGCTCCATATCGACTACCATGTTCCTGAGCTGGACCTGCGGGTCGGCCAGGGCCTCGGCTATGTTGTTGACTGGCCCGCCGGGCACGTCCCACTTCAGCAGCAACTCTTCCCACTCGGAGCGCGGTCTGGTGGCGAAGCCCTTCGTCAGTGCGTCCTCCAGCGCCTCCCGGTTAGCGATTCGGGCGGGCGCGGTGGTGAAGCGCGGGTCCTCGTCCATCCCTTCCAACCCGCCTACTTCGCCCGCCATCATCCGTAGCGTCTTCATCGCGAATTCCTGGCTGGCGCAGTGCACCTGAACGTACTTGCCGTCGGCACACGCATAGGCACCGACGGGCAGGTTGGAGGGGTGACCGGACCCAATGGGTTGCGGCACTTCTCCCGACGCGAGGTAGAACTGCCCCAGGTGTGCCTGCAGGGCGATCTGAACGTCCAGCAGCGAAATGTCCAGTCGCCTTCCTTCCCCGGTTACCCTGCGACCGTAGAGAGCGGATGCGATGCTGAGGGCTGCCACATAACCCCCGACCATGTCGCCCACAGGGAATCCCATGAACACGGGCGGCTGACCTGGGTTGCCGGTAACGCTCATGCCGCCGCCCATGGCCTGCACTATGCCGTCAAATCCGGGACGCTCACGGTAGGGGCCTTCCTGTCCGAAGGCCGACAGAGAACATGCGATCACCGACGGATTGACCTCCCGGAGGGTCTCGTAGTCTAGCCCGAGCCTTTCCAGCACCGAGGGGCGGAAGGCGTCGAAGACGACGTCGGAAACCGCGACCAGCCGGTGGCAGACCTCGCGCCCTTCGGGCGAGCGCAGGTCGATGGTGACGCTTTTCTTGTTCCGGTTGAAATTGAGGTAGTAGGCGCTTTCGCCGCCCAGGAAATGAGGACCGATGCGGCGGGACATGTCTCCCGCGCCAGGCTGTTCGATCTTGATGATCTCCGCTCCGAGGTCGCCCAGCGTCCGTGCCGCCAACGGCCCGGCAATGGCCTGCGACATCTCGAGGATACGGACGCCCTGGAGCGGCGGTGTCATGGCGAAGTTCGAATCTGGTCCTGCTGACACACTTTACTCGGTGGACAAAAGGGCAGCCAGCTGGCGGACGTCGCCCATATCTTCCAGCGATTCGATGGCGGCGATGATTTCCCGTTGGCGTTCTGCGCTGATTACAGGGCTGGTGAGAACGTTGAACTTCTCCTTCATCTCATCCCACGACAGCGCATTCTCCGGATCTCCCTTCGGATAGCGGATGTCGCTGCGCACGCGTCGGCCGTCGGTGGTGGTTACCTCGGCCCACGCACGAAACTCGCGAGGGAAATGGGCGTCAAGCTCCGGATCGGTAACACATTTCACCCGGGGCAAAATGTGCATGACCTCCGGCCTGTCGGGCACCCCGTCAGCGTACTCCGCCAGCGATGCCCGCCCGTAGGCCAGGGCCACTGCCGCCCCGAAGGGCATCGAGAATTGCATGTCCACCACGGTCTTGGGGTTGGCCTTGTCCTCCTCCGGAGACGCGACGAGCTTGAATCCCCCACTGAGCACACCGACAGTAACTTCGTCCACGTCCTCGGAGGTCAGTCCGTGGGCGTTTCGAAGCTCGATCAGGCAATCTATGGGCCCCTGCTTATAACGGCAACAGGCGTGGGGCTTGATGCCCGTGCGAGTGATCAGGTAGTCCTCTCCCAGGTCCTGCAGCACCAGCGACGGCTCGGGATTACCGGAGTAGGCTTGGAGAAATCCGTCTCTTCCTTCGAGGATGGTGGTTGGCCCGGTGTAACCCGACCGCGCCAGGAGGGCCGCCCAGGAGCCGCTGTGGGACGCCCAGCCAGGATGAAGCCGTTTCGTCCAGGCCCCCTGCGCCAGGTATTCCATGCTGCCAGCGGTCTGGCTGCCCGCGATGCCGAGCGCGTGGATGAAGTCATCGCCCTGCAGTCCCAGCAGGCGTCCGGCAACAACGGCCGCTCCGAAGGCTCCGCAGGTGCCGGTGGGATGGAAGCCTCGGCCATAGTGCTCCGCCGGTTGAAGGGCGCGGCCCAGGCGCACGATGACGTCGTACCCGGCCACAACCGCTGCGATGAAGTCTTTGCCTGAAACGTTGGCCAGATCCGCCATCGAGAGGGCGGTGGGGAAGGCCACAACGCCCGGGTGCAGCGAGGCCTCGTTGTTGACGTCGTCCATCTCTATGGAGTGAAATGCGATCCCATTTGCCATGGATGCATATTCCGGCAGCACCCGATGGGGCGTCCCTACGATGGCCGATGGCCCCGAGCGTCCCAGGCGCTGAAGCGCGTCCACGGCGGCGCGGGCTGAATCGGTCGTCGAACCGTTCAGCGTGACGGCTGCAAAGTCCAGGCATAGGTACTTGGCCCAGTCGATAACCTCGGGCGACAGGTCCTCATATTCCAGGTCTCGGGCGAAGTTGCCCAGCGCGCGGGTGATGCCGCTCTCGTTGTTGGTCTGGACCATCGCTATTTGCCTCCGTCATGTTCTGTCGGTACTCGATTCACGTCGCACAGTTGACGTTCTTTTCAAGTTCCAGCGGGCTGGGGCGATTATACAACAGCCCAGATTCACAGCCCCGACTCGTAGAGGAAGTCGCCCGTCGGGAAGTTGTTCAGCAGGTGGCGTGCGATGACGAGGCGCTGGATCTCGTTGGTTCCCTCGCCAATCATCATCAGTGGGGCGTCGCGGAAGTGACGCTCCACCGCCAGGTCCTGGGTGTATCCATAGCCTCCGTGGATGCGCATGGCGTCGGTGGCCACCTGCATGCACATCTCGCTGGCGAACAGCTTGGCCATCCCCGCTTCCATGTCGGCCCGCTCACCCCGGTCCTTCTTGTCGGCGGCGTGCAGCACCATCAGATGTGCCGCCTGTATTTGCGTTGCCATGTTGGCCAGCATGATCTGGACGCTCTGGTGCTCGCCTATGGGCTTGCCGAAGGTCTCTCGCTGCTTGGCGTAGCGAGTGGACTCTTCCAGCGCGGCCCTCGCCACGCCGAGGCAACGGGCGGCGACGTTGATGCGCCCCAGCTCCAGCCCGCTCATAATCTGGTAGAACCCCTTGCCTTCCTCGCCACCCACCAGGTTCCCGCCCGATACGCGGTAGTCGTCGAAGGACAATTCGCAGGTGTCAACACCCTTGTATCCCAGCTTGGGTATGTCGCGCACAACATTGAAGCCAGGCCCTTTCTCAGCTATGAAGATGCTGATGCCCCTCCGGGGAGGGTCGGCCTCCGGGTCCGTCTTGGTGACGAGCGCGAAGGTGTTGCCGTGCCGGCCGTTGGTGATCAGGCTCTTGCTGCCGTTGACCGCGTACTCGTCTCCGTCCCGAACTGCCCGCGTCTCGATGGCCTGTACGTCGCTGCCCGCGTTGGGCTCCGTGATGCAGATGCCCCCGCGCTTTTCGCCGGTGGCCATGAGGGGGAGAAAGTGTTCTTTCTGTTCGCGTGTGCCATGCGTCGCGACCATATAGGCCATGATCAGGTGCGAGTTTAGAATACCGCTGAGGCTCATCCAGCCTCGGCAAATCTCCTCGATGACCAGGGCGTAGGAAGCCACGTCCAGCTCCAGGCCGCCGTATTCCTCGGGTATGACCGCACCGAACAGCCCCAACTCCTTCATCTTCTCCACCAGTTCGAAGGGATACTCGTCGGCGTGCTCCATTTCCTGGGCAACCGGCTGCACCTCTCGCCGCACGAACTCCCTAATGGTGGCCACCATGCCTCGTTGCGCTTCTGTCAGTTGTGGCAAAGCCGCTCCAAAGTCTCTGTTTGTCGGGTGCCGCCATTCTAGCATGCAGCCGAATCCGGGCGGTTTGACACCCTACTGGCAGCGGACTAAACTCGCCATTACTCTCGCGGCCCGGCGACTGGCAGCAGGTTCATCCTTCTACATCCAGGGCCGCGTCCGTTTTCGTCTCCACAACGCAATTTAGTGAGGTATTGCAATGTCGGACCAACCTGAATACATCGACCTGCTCAACGACATCCGCCTCCAGGAACATCGCGCCGGAATCTGGATCAAGGCGTGGGCCGAAAAGACCGAGCACCCGGGTCTGAAGGGTTGCCTTTCCCTGGTTGCAGAACGCGAGACCAGCCATGGCGACATCTTCGACCGGCGCATCCGCGAACTGGGCGGTACTCCGGAGAACAAGGACGACGAACTCTTCCACGAACGCATGCGGGTGGTCGAGTCCGATATGACCGACGCCGAGAAGATCGCGAAGATGCGGGAGTTCCAGACCCAGATGACCCTGCCCACCGTGCGCATGCGCTACGAGGAAGCGGGGAACGACGAGTCAGTAGACCAGTTGACGCGTTCCCTGATCAAGTGGTTCACCGAGGTGGAAGACGACTCCGGCGCGTCCATGCGGGCGGTTTACGCCGAGATCGAGGCGGGGAGCTAGCCCGATGAAATTCGGAGCCTTTTTCGTGGGGCAGCGCCCGCTGCTCCACGAGCAGTACGCTGACGAAAGCAAGGTCAACCCCAATCCGGTGTCCCGTACCGATGTTGAAGTCTATGAGGACATCCTGCGCGGTGCCGAGCTCGCGGAGCAATTGGGCTTCGATTCCGTATGGATTGCTGAGCACGCCTTTAGTGAACACAGCATCATCAGCTCACCCCACAGCCTGCTTGCAGCCATCGCAGCCAGGACCGAACATGTCAAGATCGGCGTGGCCTGCACCATTGTGCCCTGGCACCCTCCGCTGCGGCTGGCGCAGGACCTGGCAACGCTGGACATTATCAGCCGGGGTCGTCTGATCGTCGGGGCTGGTCGCGGTTACCAGAAGCGGGAGTTCGACATCTATGGGATGGATATCGCGGAGTCCCGTGGGCGATTCGTGGAAGGGATGGAAATAGCCATCCGTTCCTGGACAGAGGACACCTTCGCGTACGAGGGAGAGTTCTTCAACTTCCCCGAAGTGCGCGTCATCCCCAAGCCCGTTCAGCAACCCTATCCCCCGGTTTTCATGGCCGTTACGCACAGCCCTGAGTCGGTGGAAATAGCGGTGGAGAACCGCTGGGGTCTGTTCACCGTGGGCAGCAGCTTCTTCCCTGCCTCTCCGGACTCCGACCAGAACCTCATCAACCTCTACCGCCGCCGGATGCTGGAAGAAGGCGCTGCGCCCGATGACATTGAGGTTGCCGCCGTACGTAACGTGTACGTATCACCCACAGACGAAGAGGCTATTGATCTACTTACGCCTCGTCTCCAGTGGGCGGGGGACATGAGCGACTTCCTGCGGCGTCCCCTTTCAGACGTTGTTCGGGCCTCTGGAGTTTCAGGATACGAGCACTACGTGCAGGATCCCTTCATTGAGCCTGACCTGGTGGCCGAGCGGGGCAAGGAAGGCATGGCCGCCATCGGCAGCCCGGAGAAGGTAACCGCGGCCATCAGAGACCTCGAGGAAAACCACGTAACGCACTTCATCAGCTACCTGGATGCCGGAGGTCTGTCGTACGACCAAGTGTCCAGTTCGCTGCGACTATTCTCCGAAAAAGTGATGCCCAACTTCCGCTAAGGAGCGCGCTTCATGGCAACTCTGGACGTTCTCACCTACGGCTTCGCGCTGAACACCGATCAAGGCTCCTTCGGATATTCCACCAACTCGTTGCTGAGGGTCGGCAGCCACAACATCCTGATAGACACCGGGCCCTCTTCCCGACGCCCATTCCTCTACCGGGCACTGACCAACATGGGATTGACCACCGACGACATTGACATCGTCATTCTCACTCACATGCACTGGGACCACTGCCAGAACACCGACCTGTTCCGCAACGCCAGGGTCCTGGTGAATCCGGTGGAGATCGACTACGCTCGCAACCCCAACAGCTGGGACCTGGCTGTGGCCGCCGGCATGGCTGACATGATGCGCAACATGAAGGTGGAGGTGGTCTCGGAAGGAGACACCATTGTTGATGGCGTCACCGTACTGGAGACTCCTGGCCACACGAAGGGCCACATGAGCGTGCTGGCCGAGATCGACGGCGAAAATGTCCTTATTGCAGGCGATGCCATGCCGGAGAGTGGCACGGTGTCACGCGGCATACCATACAACATCTTCTGGGACACCGAGGACGCCCACGCCAGCGTGGAAAAAATGGTCGCGTCTTCCAATGTCTTCTACCCCGGACACGACCGGCCCTTCAGGGTAGAAGGCGACGAAATTGCCTATCTGCACGGCCCAGCCAACATCGAGGTGATGAACAGCACCGAAGGCGGGGGAACAACATCCCTGACTTTCACCGTCAGCGCTGCCCGCACAGTGAATGTCGACCTGGTCCAGAAGCCCCGGGAGTCCTGACGGAGTGGCAAGCGCCGACAGCGAGCGGGATGTCCGGGAGGCCCTGGAGTCCCTGGCGAGCACAAGGGCCAATTTCTGGACCCGGACCGCCTGCGGGGTAACGCGTTCACTGGCGCCCATACCTGCACTTGTCGACCGCTATGCCTACGCCGCCGAAACCTCCCGCTCTCGCGTCCTCCTGGTGGGCGGGCTCTCCGGGCATCCGGCGGATGTAGAACTGGCCCTGCAGGCGCTGGAGCTGTACGCCGCGGGAGGAGACGCTCTGGCGCTCCGTGTTGGACTCAGCGCCGTGCCCTGCGTCAACCCCGACGGGCTTCGCCTGGGCCGTGCGCCCCACAACAGCGCTGGCGGCATGCCGTCCCAGGGTTACCCGCCAGAAGGCAATTTCTATTACGACCTGCAGGATCCTGAGAAGCGCTACCTCTGGCGTTGGGTCTGTTTCCAGGCACCTGACCTGGTGCTGGAATTGAGGTCCGGCTCCGGCTCGGTGGCCTGGGAGTGCAACGCTGCGGGACGCAGCCTGGCTCCCGCCCTGGCTGCCAGGGACGAAGACGAGGAGGGATTCCTGCGTGCCCTGGGCGACGGATATCCTGAGGGGTTGGGACCCATCCCCGGTGTGCGCTTGACGGCTTCCGCTGACCAGCTTCCCCGTGAACTGAGCCGACTGTTCGGCGTTATTCGCCAGCAGGGGATTCCGGGTCCCTCGACTGCCCGGCGATCACTGGACGCCCGCAGGAGGCGCAGCAATACCGAGGTGGGCCGCGTCCTTGCCAGGGCCTACGGGCACACCTTCGAACCGATCGTCTACACCCAGGGGGTGCCCATCAGTGGCCGGCTAAGGTTGGCTCAGCTTGACCCTGACAGCGTCAACCCCACTCCCGAAATTGCCGAATTGCTCGAACCTTTCATGGAGTCCGCGAGCAGCGGCGGCTTTGGCGATGGCCTTGCAGGTTCCGCCCTGGCCTCCGTTGTCTGGGGACACGAACTTTCGCAGGCTTCCGGAGACGAACGCTATTCGCGATTGCTCATTGATGCCGCCAACCGGTTCTGCCGGGCACCCACGGGGGAGGCTCCGCCACCCTGCGATCCCGACTTCCGCACCGAAGATATGTTCATGGCCGCTTCCCTTCTGGGTCGGGCCTGCCGCATCACCGGAGACACGGGGTATGCCGACCTGCTTGCCGATTTCCTCCTGGACGGACGGATTCAGCAGGACAGTGGACTGTTCTGGCACTGCCGTTCCGGTAGGTTCTATTGGGGGCGAGGCAACGGATTTGCTGCCCTCGGACTGACGGAAGCCCTGAGCTACCTGCCGGAAGACCACCCTCGCCGGTCCGATGTCCTCGGGATGTATACGAGACTGATGGACGCTTTGCGCCTCCTCCAGCGACAGTCAGGCATGCTTCCCCAGGTGCTCGATTTTCCGGGTTCCTACGATGAATTCACCGCCACCTGCATGATGGGATACTCGGTGGCCCGTGGACTCCGACGCGGCTGGCTGCCCGAGGAGTATCGCAGCACCGCGGCCATGGCCTGGCAGGGCGTGGCCGAACGAATCGATGACCTGGGAAATGTCGTCGATGCCTGCGCCAGCACTGGCGTGCAGGAAACTGTCCGTGATTACCTCGACCGCCCTGCCATTTTCGGTTACGACGATCGAAGCGGCGGGTTCGCCCTCTGGTTCGCTGTGGAAATGGAACGCCTGGCCAGGGGCCTCTAATACCAGTGAAATCGCGTGTTGATTTCACAGTTGGGCAGGCAGGACTTATGAACCAACGTTGCCGGCTGGAGGGGCGGATTTTTGTTTATTCCGGTACTTTCCGGTAAATACCGGTAGTCGGCGTGAACAGGGAGGCCCTGCCTCAGGTCGAAGAGGGGGCCAGGCGCGCAGCAGCCCCGTGTAGGTTGCCTTCAGTAGTACACATGGATTTCATGCTAGAGAGGGGTCACAAGGCCTGGCAAGGGACAACTGTCATCAAAATGGACTGCGGCCATTAAGACGCGATTGCTCTTTCTCTGACATTCCGTCATTGGCCCCAAGGTATATTGGCACTGAGGTCGTCGGTTACGCTAAAATCAGGAATCTCCCTATTTGGTAACCATAATGACACAGCCGGACCTTTCTGACAGGTATGACCCCGCAGCGGTAGAAGACTACCGCCAGCAAGCTCGCGCGTTCCTCGAAAGGGCGCGGCAGTACCTTGCTGAAGACGACCTGCACCAGGCCTCTGAGAAGGGCTGGGGCGCCGCAGCCTGGATGGCCAAGGCCGTTGCGGTGACGCAAGGTTGGGACTACGAGAACCATTCGCAATTCCCCATGGTCATATATAAAGCGAGCGTCCAGGCACGAAACGATCGAGTCCGTTTGCTGGGCCAATCCGCTAATGGCCTTCACAGGAACTACTACACCCGCCGTCTTTTTCTGCTTCCAGACGACGTCAAGAGCAGCCTGGGCGATATGTCGGAACTTCTGGACGCCCTTGAGCCGCTCACTTATTCCGAGACATCGTAACTCCGCATCTCACCCCAACCCGATTTGTGAGGAGGAAAACAGCATGGCCACCATTACCGGATCCAATGTCGTGCTTTCCAACGAGGAATTCAACGTGGTTGGCACCAGGCCGATCCGCCAGGATGGCGCTGAAAAGGTCACCGGCCGTGCCAGGTACGGGGCGGACGTCAACCTGCCGGGCCTGCTTCACGCCCGCGTGCTACGCAGTCCGCACGCTCACGCCCGCATCAAGTCCATCGACACCAGCAAGGCGGAAGCCATGGAGGGCGTGCGCGGAGTTGTGACGTCGGCTGACCTGCCGCAGCCCAGGGGCGCATCAGCGACCAAACCGAGGCCGCGATGGTCAATCCGAAGTTTCTCAGCAACAACTGCCTTGCCGCCGAAAAGGTCCTCTACAAAGGGCACGCAGTTGCCGCTGTCGCCGCTGTCAGTCCCCACGTCGCTGAGAAGGCCCTTGACCTCATCGAAGTAGACTACGAGGTCCTCGGTTCAGTCACCAATGTCCTGGACGCGATGAAGCCCGACGCCCCCTTGCTGCACGAGCGTCTCGCCACCATTTCCAATCCCTCCATGCGCACCGGAGGCCTCCGCGACGACGAAGACTCTGAAACCGGCTCCAACATCGCCAATCACTTCTTCTTTGAAATGGGCGACATTGAGCAGGGCTTCCGAGATGCCGACATCGTAGTTGAAAGGGAGTTCCGCACCCAGTCTGTGCACCAGGGCTACATCGAGCCTCACAGTGCCACGGTGAACTGGGGACCGGACGGCGATATCACCGTCTGGAGCAGCAGCCAGGGACATTTCAACGTCCGTGACCAAGTCGCCCTCGTTATAGGTGTTCCCATCTCCCGAATAAAGGCGATTCCCATGGAAATCGGCGGCGGCTTCGGCGGGAAGACCCTCGTGTACCTCGAGCCCGTGGCCGCAATCCTCTCCCGAAAGACCGGCCATCCGGTTAAGCTGAGCATGAGCCGCTCCGAAGTGTTCCAGGGCTCCGGTCCCACCGCCGGCTCCTGGATGCGATGCAAGGTCGGCGCCACCAACGACGGGCGTATTACCGCCGTCGATGCCTCCATGGCCTACGAGGCCGGCGCATACCCCGGATCGCCCATAAACCCCGGGGTGCAGTGCATGACAGGCCCCTATGACATCGCCAACGGACGTCTGGAAGGGTTCGACGTGGTTAACAACAAGCCCAAGACCGCCGCCTACCGCGCTCCCGGCGCCCCGGCTGCCGCCTTCGCCATCGAGACAGTGCTGGACGAGATCTGCGAGAAGATCGGAATGGATGCCCTTGAGTTCCGCCTTCTAAACGGATCGAAGGAGGGCACCAGGCGTCTCACCGGTCCGGTATTCGGCAAGATAGGAAACATCGAGACCCTGCAGGCCTCCAAGGACCATGAGCACTGGAGTGCTCCGCTCGAAAAGGACACTGGCCGCGGAACCCTGCGGGGTCGGGGCGTCGCTGCGGGATATTGGTTCAACGCCAGCGGCCCCTCCAGTGCCGTGGCCAGCGTCAACCCCGACGGCACCGTCAGCCTGGTTGAGGGCTCTCCAGATATCGGAGGCTCCCGCGCTGCCGTCTCCATGCAGCTGGCTGAAGTGCTCGGAATTGCCGCCGAGGACGTGCGCCCGGCAGTCGGGGACACCGACTCCATCGGCTACACATCGATGACCGGCGGCAGCGGCGTCGCCTTCAAGACAGGATGGGCCTGCTACGAAGCGGCACTGGACATTCGAAATCAGTTGATCGAACGTGCCGCACGCATCTGGGACGTCGACCACACCCTCGTGGAATACAAGGATGGCGGCGCTTCTCACACCTCCGATCCTGAGCTACGCCTGTCTTTCGCGGAGCTGGCCGCCCGCCAGGCCGGCACCGGCGGACCGGTGGTTGGACGGGGCAACGTCGCCCCCACCGGTGTTGGCGGCGCATTTGCCGTTCATATCGCCGATGTGGAGGTAGATCCCGAGACCGGAAAGGTTGACGTGATTCGGTTCACGGCACTACAGGATGCGGGGAAGGCCATCCACCCCAGTTACGTGGAGGGTCAGATCCAGGGTGGCGCAGTGCAGGGAATCGGCTGGGCATTGAACGAGGAATACGTATTCGACGACAACGGAAGCATGATGAATCCGACGTTCCTCGACTACCGGATGCCAACCAGCCTCGACCTTCCGATGATTGATACGGTTGTCGTCGAGGTGGCCAACCCCGGGCATCCCTACGGTGTCCGCGGCGTCGGTGAGGTGCCCATCGTGCCTCCCATGGCAGCAATCGCAAACGCCATTCACGACGCCGTGGGCGTCAGGATGGATTGTCTCCCCATGTCCCCCGGCGCAGTGTTGGAAGCGCTGTGGGAAAAAGACGGCTCGTAACGATCCAACGGGTTTCCTGGGGGACTGTCTGGTCAATTCAAGGGGCGCACAGACCGTGCGCCCCTGTATGCGCAACTCTCATCGCTTCAAGGGGCGACTATGCTTCCGCAGGACGTAGAGGAATTTCTTGCCCTGGACTACCTGGAAAGCCTGGACCCGACGCTGGTGTATCTCGCGTCTCCCTTTGCCCATGAATCAGCTGAGGTTCGGGAAGTCCGTCTTGAGGCCGTTCGCCACGTCTGCGGCAAAATGATTGACCAGGGCAGGATAGTGCTCTCGCCACTGGTATATGCCGGAGAGTTGGCCCAGCGCGGCTTTCACGCGCCCCAGGGGTGGTACGCATGGGACCTGCAATTCCTCGCCCGCTCCGACGAGCTCGTCGTCCTGCAGCTGCCGGGCTGGGAGCACAGCCGGGGGGTGCTGGTGGAGATTGCGGCCGCCCAGGCCTTGAATCTGCCAATTCAGCTCATGTCCCTGGAAGAGGCGGCCTTGCCTCCCGAGATTATGGCGGGACTGTAAAATCGACCCCGAGCTTCGTTCCGGTTTCAGAGACGCAATAACTTTCCCCGATGCGGAAGCAAATGGAGGTCCGATGATGGAAGCTGCTGACTCACTGAGCTACGTCTTCAACAGCGTCAAGCACGAGGTGGTGTGCGACGAAGACGCCATCTCCAGCCTCCCGGGCGTCCTGCAGAGGGCCGGCGCAACGCGCGCCATGGTTCTTTGCGGGCCGTCGATTCTGGCTCACTCCGATGTAGTGCCCAGGGTGCAGGAAGCCCTGGGGTCAAGCTTTGTGGGTCTGTACTCCGGCGTCGCTCCCCATTCCCCCGTGGCCACCCTGGACGCTGCCGTTGCCCTGGCGCGAGAAACGGGTCCTGATGCCCTGGTCAGCGTTGGTGGGGGCAGCACCCACGACTCCACGAAGGGAGTGGCCACCCTCCTCGGCGAAGGTGGCAGGATTCACGACTACGAGGCCAAGTTCGAGCCGCCTGACAAGGTCGCTTATCCAGACCTGTCCCCGGACCGCCTGCCCATAATCACCGTCCCCACTACCATGGGGGCGGCAGAGTTCAGCCGCGGCGCCGGCTTCGCTGACCGGGACCTCGGCCGGAAGATCCTCGTTGCAGACCCCAACACCATCCCTGCATACATCGTCATCGACGGCAAGGCGCTGGCCACCACTCCCATCGGCATTCTCACCTCCACGGCCATGGGCCAGCTTCGCATCGCCATCGAGACGGTATATTCAACGAAGCACAACCCCATATCCGATGCCCTGGCCCTGCATGCCATCAGCCTGTTGGTCGAGAACCTTCCTCGTTGCGCCGAACTGGAATTGGACTGCTTGCTCCGCACAAAGACGGCCGCCATCATGGCATCCCTCGCGGGCGTGGGTGGCCTCGGCATGAACACCGCCATTGCTCACCACGTTGGCGGCATCTTTGACGTGCCCCACGGCGAGGCCAATGCCATCCTGCTGCCCCACACCATGCGCTACAACGCCGAGGCTTGCGCAGATCGCCTGGCGCTCATAGCTGGCGCCATGGGAATCGACGCCTCCGGCATGACCGACGACGAGGCTGCCCTGGCCGCTGCCGATGGAGTTGAAAGTCTGCGCCGGTCCCTGGGGCTGCCGGACCGTCTTCGCGACGTTGATGTACCCGAAGAGGGCCTGGAATTGATCGCTTCGGCAACCCTATACGACCGGGCATTGGCCACCAATCCCCGTCCCGTTGCCGACGCAGGTCCGATAATGACCGTGCTTCGCGAGGCATGGTAAACAGCAAAGTTCCCTCTCCCTCTGGTAGAGGGTTAGGGTGAGGCCACAAATGAAGTTCGGGGTTTGCCTTCCTCAGTATGGCCGCGAGGTACAACTGGAGGACCTACACGACGCGTCTGCGGACGCGGAAGCGCTGGGCTTCGATTCCGTATGGGTCAGCGACCACGTGGTCACGCCGGAGCATTTGCAAGGCACCATCGGGCCGACCTTTCTTGACGCCTTCGTTGTACTCTCTCACGTTTCAGCCATGACCACGATGGTCAAGCTCGGCACTACTGTGATGGTGACTCCTTATCGCAATCCCTTGGTGGCGGCCAAGATAATCTCTACCCTTGATCTGCTCTCCGGGGGCCGTACGATTCTTGGAGTGGGCGCAGGCGGAGCTCCCGACGAATTTGCCGCCCTGGGCATACCTGAAGCGCAGCGGGGCGCACGTACCGACGAGTATCTGCAAGCTATGATCCAGCTCTGGACGACAGACCCTTCCTCCTTTCGCGGAAGGCATGTCAGTTTCGAGGGAGTGAGATTTGCTCCTAAGCCCCTGCAGCAGCCCCATCCACCCATCCTGGTCGGCGGGCGCAGCGATGCCGCCCTCCGACGGGCAGTTCGTTTTGGGGATGGCTGGCATCCCACCGGCATGGCGCTGGATCTCCTGAAGGAACGGATGGCGACGCTCTCTACAATGTCATTCGAAGCTGGTCGTATTGCTCCTCCCGAAACCACGATACATCAGTCCATTTCATTTGACCCCTTCGGCGGCGTTGGTGAACAGCGCCGTACGGGGCGTGGTTCGCCTGAGCAGATTGCGGATGACCTTGCAGTCTATGGCGACCTTGGTATTCCCATGGTCGTCTGTAACTTTCGTGCAGCAAACACAAACGAAACTCGCCGGGCGATGGAGACTTTCGCCCGGCGAGTAATACCACAGCTGGGGAATTGATTCAGCAGTGTCCCGGCCGACTCACCCGAAGAAATCCCTGAGGAGGGCGGCCAATTCTTCGGGCTTTTCAATATCAGAACGATGCCCGCATCCCTCGAGAGTTTCCAGCCGGGAACCCGAAATGGAATCGTTATAGACTTCACCGGCGCTGGGCGGCACCACTTCGTCTTGTCGTCCCCAGGCAATGAGCGACGGCAGGTTCCTGAGCCTTCCCAGCCTGTGCGGCAAGCTGCGGTCATGCATATATGGCCGCCAGGTAAGCCTGCAGGCCTCCTCACGGGCCGTCTCCCAGGCCTCTACCATCTCCGGAGTTGGTTCATCGGGGCAAATCTGTTGGAATTCAGCCGCGCCGGCAGGGTTGTGCACCCCTGCTGTTATGAATTCCTTCGAGACCACCAGGAACATGTCCAGTATTTCGCCCGTTGGAGGAAGGATGCCCGCCGGAGCTGCCAATGCCATCTTCCGGAATGCTCCAGGATTCTGCGTTGCCATCTCCGCCGCGATCCAACCGCCCAGGGAGAAGCCCAATACGTTAGGGTTGGACAGGCCCAAGTCTTCCATCGCCCAGAGGGTCCAGCAGGCCATGTCCCGGACATTCATTATCCAGTCCAGCCGGTCTGTGACACCGAAACCCGGTAGAGAAGGGGCGTAAACCGTGTAGTTCTTCGCCAGTTCCTCATGCAATCGCAGCCAGCCGGGCTGCCCCATTTCATCATGCAGCACCAGGAGCGGATCGCCGTTGCCGCCCTTCAAAACGTGCATTTCGCCGCCAGCTACTTGCAGCCGCTCTTCGGTCCAGGTCGCTGAGCTCGTTGTCATTGGGTTGCTCCTCCCTTGAGCCTCACCGTGGGGAAAGAATGTGTCGTGGTGCGAGGCTTGAATGATTGTCCAAGCGCCTGCCGGGATTGTCAACCCGGCTCGACGAAAGTCGAAACACGATGGCGTGGTTCCAGTTTGTCATTGTATTGGAGGAATGGCAAAATGGCGACGACATCATCGATAGACCATAGCCATGTCACGCGAAACGAAATAATTGTAGGGGAATAGCAAATGCCGCCAATCAGAGTCAATCGCGCCAAACAGAAGTTGCAGCAGGGCGAAGTGGTTACAACCATTTCCGGATTGCAAGACAGCGACATAATTGATTTCCTGGGTCCCTTGGGATTTGATGCAGCATGGATCGAATGCGAGCACGGGCCTGTGGACTGGGATGCCCTGGGCGACATGACCCGTGCCTGCGATCTCTGGGGTATGTCATCAATTACCAGGGTCAACTCCAACGACCCTGGCCTGATCACCAGGACCCTCGACCGCGGCAGCATGGGAATCGTCGTGCCCCACGTCAACAGCCGGGAGGCGGCTGAACAGGCGGCGCAGTCCGTGAAGTACGCTCCACTGGGCTATCGCGGGATGTTTGGCGGGCGGCAGTCTTTTGGCGTTGCGGATTACTTCCACACCGCCAACGACCAGACAATGGTTGTAGTCCTGCTGGAAGAAGTGGAGGCCCTGGAGAACCTCGAGGAGATACTAAAAGTCGACAATATCGATGTTTTCTTCGTTGCGCCTACCGATCTGGCCCAGACCATGGGACACATTGGCAACCACGAGCATCCGGAAGTCCAGTCGGCGATTGAACAGGCCATTGGTAAGATCGTCGACGCCGGCCGCACGCCGGGAACCCTTGCCAACGACGCCAATATTGCCAGGTTCAAGGCCATGGGAGTCAAGTTCCTCATGACTTCGTGGAATGCCTGGGTCGTGCGGGGTGCTTCAGAGTTCCTGCAGAAGGCCGGAGCCTAGACTGACCTGAACATTCTGATTCCCCATCTCTGCTATGACCGTTCCCGGTCGCAACAGGCCCATTTATGTGCCAGGAGGAGAGGCTGTCGTCGGCGTCGCCGATTCCTCCTGGCCCGTGTGGTCCATCTGTGAAGGGTTTACCGGCAGTAGAGTAACGGCGCCCAGCACAAACAGGGCGGCACAGCCTGCTATTAGTGTCCTGTAACCAAGGTCGTCCGATGTGTGATTCAGCAGGTCAATGCCCGGGCCAAACAGTCTGGGTATCGCCGCCCCTCCTATGGTGGACAGGTTCACTATTCCGATGTGCATTCCGGCTCTTTGCTCGTCCCCCATTTCATTGGCCAGCGCCCAGTTTGCGCTCAGGAGCGTTCCTGCTGAGGCGCCGACGAGGCTGCCGGTCACAACCAGCCCTGTCGATGTGTCCACCAGTAGCAGCCACGAAGTGCTCAGCGCCGCGGCGACGGCTCCGGCTATGACCACCGGCTTGCGTCCGATACGATCGGACACCCATCCGGACAGGTAAACCGCCACTGCCAGTGATCCTCCTATGGTGGGTATCATCTGGCTGAGGGTCTGGGCCGGGTTATCCGCCTCCACCACGTCCCGCAGAAAAAACAGGCCATAGGTTGGAAACGAATAAATCGCTGTCATCAGCAACAGCCGGGAAGCCAGGAACAGGACAAGATGGCGATTGAGCACTTGCGAGAGGGGCGCGTCGGTCCTGCGGACAGGACGAGCCCGCCGTCGCGGATCTCTGGACAGGACCATCATGCAGGTGATTGCCACCGCTATGGCCAGGGCTGTTCCCAACAGCGCGAAAACTGCCCACTCCCAGTCGACATAAACCTGAACCGGGCCAAGACCAGTGCTCGTAGCCAGGCCGATCAGCGCGGCGCTGGCAGTGATCAGCGCCAGTCCCCCGATCGCATCCATGAGAATCTTGATCGAAGAGGCGATTCCGATTCGATCTCGCGGCACCAGGTCCCGGATCAGTGCCATGCCGGGGCCGTAGGCTATGTTCAGGTTCGCCTGGATGAACATCCATACGGCAAAGAGAGCAGCCAGATTGGGAGCCAGGGCCAGCAACACCAGGCTGCCGCACACCACCGTGGCCCCGAATACCATGTATGGCACACGTCGGCCGAAAGGAGAGCGCGTGCGGTCGCTGACACGTCCGACCAGCGGCTGCATAATTGCAGCGATCAGCAGGCCCCCCATCCCGAGCGTTGCAAGGTACGTGTTCTTCAGACTCTCCGGAGCAAGGGACAGGACGATGACAGGCAAAACAGCCGTATCCATCGCTAGGATGAAGCCTGTTACACCGAAGCTGAAGGCATTGAGCCGGACAAGCGACAGTGTGCTCCAGGTCGATTCTGGCTGTGATCGCAACATCTAGGGCATGGTTTGTCGGGCGATCGAAGACATGAGGTTCCTGGTGCGAAAGCGTGTAGGAGTCAGTGCCTGCGGAGATTTCGAAGCAGAGGGACCGAGTTCCTTAGCTTAGGCGCAAGCGAAGGCGCCACTGGCAATTGGCCAATATAATACAACACCATCAGGAATGAGACTGTAGTATTCCAGGCCGCGAGATGACGATTTGAAGATCTGTTGCCTTCTGCCCAGTGGCGCCGAAATACTCTGTGCCCTGGGACTGGCAGACAATATTGCAGGAATCAGCGACCTATGCGACTTTCCGGCTGAACTGCTTCAAACAAAAACGGTGGTTAGTCGCAGCAGGGTCGACCCGTCGGTGATGTCCAGCGAGGAAGTGGAGCAGGCCCTCAGAGACATTCTGACCAAGGGTGAAAGCCCATACGAACTGGACTACGATTGGCTCGCTCGGGAGCTGCCAGACATCATCTTCACACAGGACCTGTGCCATGTCTGCGAAATTGACGCGGGTGAGGTGAACCAGGCGGTCCGCGGTATGTCCGTTCAGCCCAGGGTGGTGGTGCTGCAGCCGAGGACGTTCAAAGACATTCTGCAATCAATGCTGGAAGTGGGTGACGTTTGCCGCGTTCCGGACAGGGCTTCTCAATTGGTTGAATCGCTTCAGGCGCGAGTCGATGCCGTGGCCCGGCAGGTTGATTCAGCCCCGTCGAGACCCACTGTATATTCGCTGGAAGGAATCAATCCCCTTGTGATCGGAGGGCACTGGATACCCGATATGCTGCTTAGGGCGGGCGGCGATATCGGGTCACTGGAGCCCGGCTGCGATGCCCGGCGTCTCGATTGGCAGGAAGTCCTCGACGTTGCTCCGGACAAGCTCTTTGTCGATCTTTGCTCATCGGACGTCTCCCGCCACTTGCGGGAGGTGCCCTGGCTGGCCGCGCAGAAGGGATGGTGGGACATCCCCGCGGTGGCCAATGGCGAGGTGTACCTGATTGACCACTCCTATTTCAGTTGCCCAGGGCCCCGGGTCGTGGACGGGCTGGAGATTCTGGCAAAGCTGACGCATCCGCAACTGAGCGACTACCGGATACCGCCCCCCCCCCCCCCCCCCCCCCCCCCCCCCCCCCCCCCCCCCCCCCCCCCCCCCCCCCCCCCCCCCCCCCCCCCCCCCCCCCCCCCCCCCCCCCCCCCCCCCCCCCCCCCCCCCCCCCCCCCCCCCCCCCCCCCCCCCCCCCCCCCCCCCCCCCCCCCCCCCCCCCCCCCCCCCCCCCCCCCCCCCCCCCCCCCCCCCCCCCCCCCCCCCCCCCCCCCCCCCCCCCCCCCCCCCCCCCCCCCCCCCCCCCCCCCCCCCCCCCCCCCCCCCCCCCCCCCCCCCCCCCCCCCCCCCCCCCCCCCCCCCCCCCCCCCCCCCCCCCCCCCCCCCCCCCCCCCCCCCCCCCCCCCCCCCCCCCCCCCCCCCCCCCCCCCCCCCCCCCCCCCCCCCCCCCCCCCCCCCCCCCCCCCCCCCCCCCCCCCCCCCCCCCCCCCCCCCCCCCCCCCCCCCCCCCCCCCCCCCCCCCCCCCCCCCCCCCCCCCCCCCCCCCCCCCCCCCCCCCGGGAATCGTGGCGAAACTCGACCTGGAGTCCGCTGCCTCCACGCCCCCGGAAGACATCTCCGCCAGTTTTCTGCCATTTCCCTGAACCGCTCCTTGCTTGCTTTTCGCTACTCTAGTCCAGAAGCGCAAATGGTGGCATAGATAATAATTGCGTATTATAATCACGCAAATCGAACGACCCGGAGATCCGGCCCACAGGTCCCTGCTCTGCAGGATGCCGATACAGGCATGTAACTATAGGGTCGCGACATGGGGTGTATATGGTCTTGTTTGACAAGAACGAATTCAGGTCGGCTCTGTCCGAGTTCGCGACTGGTGTCACGGTCATCACTACTCTGGATGACGAAGGCAACCCTCACACCATGACCGCTAACTCATTTACCTCAGTTTGTCTCGAGCCGCCCATAGTCCTGATTTGCGTCGCGCACGGGACTCATACCTACGGCTTTTTGGAGCAGCGCAAGCGGTTCGGCGTTAATTTCCTGACCGAAGAGCAGGAAGATGTTGGCGCGTATTTCGCCAAGAAGCCTCAGGATCGCACCGGTGGAGTGGACTACAGCTTTTCCGAGTCTGTAAATGGCGTCCCGGTGTTGGACGGCTCTTCCATCTTCCTGGACTGTGACGTAATCGGTTCCCACGTGTACGGAGATCACACCGTGTATATGGGAGAAGTTAAGGAAATCCAGCGAAACGACTGTGAAAACCCGCTGATGTTCTACCGTAGCCGCTGGTACCATCCGCACCGCCACTGACCCAACATCACCTTTTCAAGGCAAAAGAAGAGCGCCGGATGGATGCATCCGGCGCTCTTTTTGTGGCCGCTGTCGCTCTAGGCTGCTCTTCGTGAAGAGGCCTTGAAAGTCGATAGAAAGTCCTCGATCTGTTCGTTCACCTTCTGGTACTTTTCCATGTGAACGAAATGGCTTCCTCCCGGAATGATCGCTTCTGATGCGCCATCTATGCTGTTGGCCAGGAAGTTGGAATATTTGACTGGAGTCATCACATCATCGCTGCCGCAAATTATCTTGGTCGGCAGAGTGATTTCTCCAACCCTTTCCATGACGTCGAAGCTGTTGCACGCCGTCAAGTCATTGAACTCGACTTGCGGTCCCATTTCTGCGGCGCGCTGTCTGAGCACGGGCAAGACTTCTTCGTCTACATCTCTGTAGTAGTCCAGGTGCTGTTCCAGCCACGGCATATTGTCGTCGCTTTGCTCCTTGCATCGCTCCAGGTAATGTGGGTGCACACGCAGGCGTGCTCCCGTTCCCAGCAGAATAAGCCCCTGCAGCTCTTCCGGGTAGTTCAGCGCGTACCGCATTGCAATCGCCCCGCCCATGGAATGTCCGCAAAGGATCACGTTCTTATAGCGCCGGGCTCGAATAAATCCCCGCACCCACTCTACGTAGCCGTCCACGGATTCGCAGGGCTTCCCGTCCGGGTGTCCAGGCAGATCAATGGCCTTGGCGCTGCGGAAATGTCGCAACTGATAGTAGAAGGAAAGGCTGGAGCAGCCAGCTCCGTGCAGGAATACCAGTTTCATTCCCAATTTCCAATCTCTCCTTAATTGCTTCTCGCAATACTAATTTTGGCGCAATATCAATAAGCGGAAGTATTGTACACAAAGCGTAGATGTTTTTCAAGACAATGTTTGCGATACGCAACACCGAAAATTGTATTAATTCTGATTATGAATGTTCTTGTTAATGGACTATTTGGAATGATGAAGTACAGCAAAGGGAGGGGCGGTCATCGACCGCCCCAGTTAAGTACCAGTTACCAGTGCAGCGAAGGACCCTAGCAGAGGTCCTCTTCTACTTCTTCTTCCTCGTCGTCGACATCGGCAACGTGCCCATTCGCTCCATTGGACGTGGCCCGCCCGTTGCGGCGGTGTCCGTTGGCGGTGGCCCCCACACTGCCGGCCCGGTCAGTTTCCTGGAAGACCGCTATCGATGCCACGTAATCGTCATCGGTGGCTTCACGTTCCTTCCAGAGAATCACCCCCTGTGCTACCCGGCCGGTCTCCCGCACGTCGTCCATGCTGATACGTACAACCTGCGCGTTTGCGGAAATTATCAGCATCTCCTGGTTGTCCGGGTCGGTGACAATTCTGGCAGCCGCAACGTTTCCGGCCTTTTCCGTGGTCTGGAAGGTTCGAACGCCCAGGCCGCCTCTGCCCTTGCGGTTATAACTGGATGTCGACGTCATCTTACCGAAGCCACGCTGGCTAACCACCAGCAGGTAGCTGTTGGTGGATACCACGTCCATTGCAATTACTCGGTCGTCCCCGATCAGCCTGATGCCACGGACGCCCCCTGCGATTCTAGATCGTGGAGTGAGGTCATCGATGGCGAACCGGATGGCCTGTCCCTGCTCGGTTACCATCATGGCATCCTTGGCATCGCCTATCTGGGCTACCGAGACCAGTTCGTCATCCTGGGTGAGGTTCATCACGATGAGCCCGGAAGGCCGTATCTTGGTCAATTCACCTGTCTTCAGCGCCTTGATCTGGCCTTTCCTGGTAGCCAGCAACAGTGGGTATTCGTCCTTCGGGTTGTCGATCAGCAGCATGGTCTGTACCTGCTCGTTCCTCTGCAACGGCAGCAGGTTGGACAGCAGCACCCCGCGGGAGGTGCGTGAGGCGTCACCAGGTATCTGAAAGGCCCGTAGCGGATACACCCTTCCCCTGTTGGTGAAGAAGAACAGCGTGCTGTGGGTGTCCACCACAAGCAGGTCCAAAATCGCGTCTCCTTCCCGGGTTGTCATCCCACGAACGCCCTTTCCTCCTCGATTCTGTTGCCTGAAGGTGTTGGGGGGAACTCGCTTGACGTAACCGCGCTGGCTGAGAGTGACGATTGCATCTTCCTGCGGGATGAGAGACTCGGGCGTTTCCTCTCCGATCTCTTCTTCCTGCACTTCTGTGCGCCTTGGGTTGTTGAACGACTTTTTCAGCTCTCGAGTCTCTGTCTTTATTGCCGCGAGAATCTTCGCCGGATCATTCAGAAGTTCTTCCAGCTCGGCTATCCTCTGCAGCAACTCCTCATGCTCGGTCTGCAGACGCTCGCGCTCCAGGGCGGCCAGCCGCCGGAGTTGCATGTCAAGGATCGCCTGGGCCTGCGCTTCGGAAAGGTCCAGGTTCTGCATCAGGTTGTTGCGCGATTCCTCCACATCGGCGGAGTTGCGGATAATTTCGATAACCTCGTCGATGCGGTCCAGAGCCAAAAGAAGGCCCTGCACGATATGGTCCCGGTCCCTCGCGCGCTGTAACTGATATTCGGACCGGCGGCGGATGACCTCCTCGCGGTGTTGAACAAACAATTCCAGGCAACGGCGCAGGGGCAAAACCTGGGGCTGCCCGTCCACCAGGGCCAACATGATGGAGTTGAACGAAGAACGCAGGGCTGTCTGTCGGTACAGGTTGTTGAGGACAACCCGGGCCTGGGCGTCGCGACGCAGTTCGATGACGATTCGCATGCCTCTGCGGTCTGATTCGTCGCGGATATCGGAAATTCCGTCGATCTTTTTCTCTCTGGTAAGAGCGGCAATCCGTTCGATTAGATTGGCCTTGTTGACCTGGTAGGGGAGTTCAGTAACGATGATCTGCTCGCGATTGGCGCGGGGCATCTCCTCGATCTCCGCCCGCGCTTCCATGATGACGCGCCCCCGGCCTGTCGTGTACGTGTCAACGATGCCCTTTCGTCCACGGATGACGGCTCCCGTGGGAAAATCCGGGCCCTTGACGTGCCGCATCAGCCGTTCAGTGGCGACGTCAGGATGGTCAATCAGGTAAATGAGGGCGTCACAGATTTCCCCCAGGTTGTGGGGTGGTATGTTGGTAGCCATACCCACCGCAATGCCAGACGCTCCGTTGACGAGCATGTTGGGCAAGCGCGCCGGCAGTACCGTGGGCTCCGTCAGCGAATCATCGAAATTGGGCGTGAAGTCCACGGTGTTCTGGTCGATGTCCGCCAGGAGTTCTTCGGAAATCGGGGCCAGTCGCGCTTCAGTGTAGCGCATCGCTGCCGGTGGGTCTCCGTCAATGCTGCCGAAGTTCCCCTGCCCGGTAATCAGCGGGTACCGCATGGAAAAGTCCTGGGCAAGTCGCACCAGGGCGTCGTACACAGATCCTTCGCCGTGAGGATGGAACTTGCCCAGCACCTCTCCAGCAATCCGGGCGCTCTTCCGGAATTGAGAGCCGGGGCGGATTCCCATGTCGTGCATGGCATACAGGATTCGTCGCTGTACCGGCTTCAGCCCGTCTCGAACATCGGGCAGGGCCCGTGCCACGATGACGCTCATCGCATAGGTGAGATACGAAGTGCGCATCTCATCTTCAATGCGAATAGGCTGTTCTCCGGGTGGTTCGGTGGGTTGAGCCGGAGCGGTGGTTACCATAATCCTATGCTCCTCACATCACATCTTGGGCCTGTTGCAAGGCCGCTTCGCCGTGTCCGTTGCCCGTTGCGGCTGAGGTCGTCAGGCTGTCCGTGCTTCGGTAAACCGCTCGGCGCGGTCGTGCAGCCCGCCAAATATATTAACGAAGAGTCGTGGTACTTCATCCAGCCTCTCTGGATGACACTGCAACCCGATCACCCAGCTGTGCTCGGGGCTTTCAATCCCCTCCACCAGTCCGTCATCCACGTTGTATGCTGTGGACATCAGTCGAGGCGCACGCTGGGCTTCGGTTAGGCCCTGGTGATGGTAGCTGTTGACGCGGAAGAATCCTGCGGACCCTATGATCGCTGCCGACTTGGCTCCGGGGGCTACATATATTTGGTGAGTTGCCGGATCACCGTCGGGGTCGTCGTTGCGGTGGCCCGCAAGGTCCTGTGTCAGCCGTCCGCCGAATGCCACATTCAACAATTGCATTCCCCGGCAGATGGCCAGAACGGGCATATCCACCGACAATGCGTGTTCCAGGACTCGAAACTCGAGATCGTCCAGCTCAGGGGCAAGCTTTAGCCGGGCGTTAGGGTCAGGCTCCTCGCCGTAGCGCGAAGGATGGACGTCAGGACCGCCTGACAGAAGGAGTCCGCCCACTCCCATCATTAATTCGCTGGCCGGCAGAGTCCCGTGTGTTTTCGGAAGCAATAGCCGTGTTCCGGAACCCGCTGATTCCATTGCGTCAACGTAACGGCGGGCATTCCGCTCGCTGACGGAGGTTATTGCAACGACTGCCATACAACATAACATTATACTAGACTAGTGGTGCTATTTGCATCCTATATGTAGTGGTTTGCCCTGTTTTTCGCTACTATTTCCACCACAACAATGGTCTATTTCTGCCCGCAATGCCGAGTTGAGCATTTGATGGCCTGAAACCTTGTGCCGCACCGTGCTTTGAATCGACTGAAATGTACGAAGTTTAGCGACAATTGCACCCGTCGCCAGGGCAATCGCGTCTTAATGGCCATTATCCAATTTGATTACAGTTCTGTCTTGCCTGGCCTTGTGACCATTCTTTAACATGAAATCCATGTCCACTACTCAAAGCAACCTCAGCTGGCTGGTGCCCGGGTGGTTCCCTCTGAGATCCAATCAGCTTCTCCCGGTTCACGCCAATTACTGGAAAATACCGGAATAAACAAAAAATCAGACCCTCCAAGCGCAACGTCGATCCGGAGTTCCAGCCTGCCCAACCGTGAAATCAAGGCGCTATTGCCCTACACCCTTCACATAAGGTTTGCGGGCTGTGCCACCGTTTTGTTAAGCTACGCGCATAGGCACACCCCATTTTGCGGGTAAGGGAGAGCCATGAAAGAAGTCATCCAGGGAGCTGTCGATACCCTGAAGGAAGGAAACCCCTGCGTAATCGCAACAGTGGTCAGGACCAAGGGGTCGACTCCTCAGAAGGCCGGCGCCATGTTGCTTGTTCGAGATGATGGCAGCGGCCTGGGAACCCTAGGCGGCGGCTGCGTCGAGGGCGACATTTGGTTCGCCGCCAAAGAGATGTTGCGCCAGGGCGGCGGTCCGGAATTCAAGGACTACTACCTGAATGAAGACATTGCAGCCAGGGACGGCCTGGTCTGCGGCGGCACCATGTACTTCTACCTGGAACCTCTGCGCGACCTGGACGACTTTTTGCCCCTCGGCGACGAGATCCTGGAAGCCTACGACGGCGGTGAACCTGTGGCCCTCGCCACCATCGTAAATTCTCCGCAGCGTCCTGAAAGTATTGGCGCAAAGCTTCTCCTGCGAGTCGACGGAACGGTCTCAGGCACCCTTGGCTCCGAAGCCCTGGACGAATCGGCCCTCGAGACTGCCAGGCACATTGCGGCCATCGGCAATACCGAGTCGATCTCCACCGAAGACGGCACCGAAATTTTTGTCGAGGGCTTCACCACACCGCCAACGTTGGTGATGGTCGGCGGCGGACACGTCGGCAAGGCCACAGCAGACCTGGCCCGGTTCCTGGGCTTCCGCGTATACATCGTTGATGACCGTCCCGAGTTCTCCAACGAAGAACGTTTTCCCTACGCTGAAGAAACTGTCGTCACGCCTTACGAACGGTGGTCGGAACTCCTCAGCGTCAACGTCAACAGCTACGTGGTAGTCGCCACCCGCGGCCATCGCTACGATGACATGGCCCTGGAATCCGCGCTCAAGACGCGGGCCCGCTACATAGGCCTGCTGGGCAGCCGTCGCAAGACGCTGATGATTTACCGCCGCCTCCTCGAGCAGGGCGTCAGCAAAGAGCGCATCGCCGAGGTCTTTGCCCCCATTGGACTGAACATTGGCGCGCTGACCCCCGAGGAAATCGCAGTCAGCGTCATGTCCGAGATAATCATGATCCGGCGGGGCGGCGACGGCGGCAAAATGCAGATGGGCGACTGGTACATTGATCGGGCCGCCAGCATTGTCGAACGCGCCGTAGAGGTCTAGGCGATGCCAGGGGCCTGGGCCATCCTCCTCGCGGCTGGCGAGTCCAGCCGCATGGGGCAGCTCAAAGCCCTGTTGCCGTGGCGCGGACAATCCCTCCTGCAGCACCAGGTTTCCACGCTCCTTGGCGGAGGGGCGGATAACGTTGTCGTCGTCCTTGGACACCGCTCCGAAGAACTCAGCCCCCTCCTCGATGGCGTGGACGGGGTCTCCTGGACCCTCAATCCCCACTATCTGCAGGGCAAGACCACCTCTATCAAGGCCGGCCTGGCTGCGCTGGATCAGGATGCCGTAGAGGAAATTCTGCTGCTCAACGTCGACCAGCCCCGTTCCGCCGTCGACGTCGCTCGCGTCCTGGAGACACACCGCGCCAACGGCTGCGCCGTCACAGTCCCCGAGTACCGCGGCAAGGGAGGCCACCCCATAGCGCTTTCGGCGGCGCTGCTGCCTGAGCTGCTGTCCATCAACGAAGAATCACAAGGAATCAAGGCAGTGGTGCGACGCCGCCCTGATTCCGTTCTCCGCTTCCCCCTCGACAACCCGGAGATACTGCTTGACCTCAACACCCCCGAACAGTACCGCTCCGCCGTGGATTCCGCCGGAGCCTAGCCCCCTGCCACTGTCCGCGCTCGCCCGTGCCCGCTGCGCTACGCCAGTCGCTTGCCGTTTGGCATCAGCACCGAGATAACGAATCCGAAGAAGTACAGTCCCGCCGCCATGTAGAAGGCCGACGACCATCCCGCAAATTCGGCCAACGCCCCCGCCGCTATCGATGCCATCGCCCCAAAGAAGGCGTTGCTGCCCCACATCAGTCCGATGAACGACCCTTCGAGCCCCTTGCCTTCTGCCACGTCGATTGCTGCTGCCTGCGTCATCGAGTTGACGGTGAAGATGAACACTCCGAACAGGAAGATCATCATTGTCATTCCCCAGCCGCCGCCAATCATCACGATAGCCAGGGTGATGACCCCCGTCGCTCCCATGATGAACATCGTTATCCACTTGCGCCCGATGCGATCAGACAGAGCCCCGAAAAGGGGCCCCGTAATAATGCCTGGAATGGCGAAGAGGGCCACATGAAACCCTACCGAGATATTCCCGTAGCCGAGATCATCCTTGAGATAGAAGGGGATTACCCACAGCAGCGACCTGTCTCCCATTCCACGCACCGCCGAGACAGTGAAGATGCTCCACATCCCCGTTCCGCGGAACGAGTCGGCCATGCTGCTGATCTGCGTCCTGATCTTCGCCTTGTAGTCCACCCCCGGCAGTGCCGGTCCGTCCACGTTGCGCAGCAGCACGAATATGGCCAATGACAGCACCAGCATGATCGGCGCGCCGCCGCCAACGATCCAGCGCCAGTCCACCGACCATTCCCACGGCCACCACTCTGAACCCCACCACTCGGCCGCTCCGGCCGCCGATCCCAGCAACGCACCCACGATCAGCGGGCCGATCCAGTCGCCCACGTTACCTGTCGACCGGTGCATCGATATGAACAGCCCCCGCCGCTCCGGGAATCGTTGCGCCAGCAGCCCAAGCGCCGGTGGGTGCCACATCGCCGTCCCCGCCGATGCGATCGCCAGCGCGGCCAGGATCAGCCCGTAGCTCGGCGCAATCGAAACCAGTAGATAGCCAACACCGATAAGCGCGAGGCTGAGGGTCAGCACCTGCGCCCGACGGTGCTGGAAGATGTCAACGAAGAACCCACCCGTCATGCTGGTGGCCCCGCCGGCAAGCTGCCGTACTCCGTCCAACAGCCCGGCCTGTATCGGGTTCAGTCCCATAGCCACGTATATCGCGGGAATCAGAACCAAGAACCCTCGCCCGTACATGTGCTCGAGGGTGTGGGCGCCGATCACCGTCGTCGCCATGATCGGGTTTTTGGTGCGTCCCGGGTCCCGTTCTGCCTGCGACTGCCCGCCTGCTGCTGCTCGTGCCACTACCGCATCCCTTGCTTGTACTCTGTGGTCATTATCAACTTTCGGAATTATACACGCCCGCAGTATTTGCGGAATGGCTAGTAATCGAAGAAAGCCTGTTGCAGCGAGTCCCGTTCGTTGCTCACCGTCAACGCCAGCATCAGTAGCACTCTCGCCTTCTGAGGCAGAAGGTTGTCGCACACGATAAATCCCTGAGCTTCCTTGCGCGGCGTGTTCACCACCCGCCCCGCCGTCGATCGTGATGCCAGCACTACCGGTATACCGTCATCCACCGCCCGTGCGGCAGCGGCAAGAAATGCGGGCGGGAACGTGCCGCCGCCGAACCCGACCACCACCAGCCCGTCAGGTCTCTGCTGCCGCACTGCGTCCAACACGGAGCCGTCCGCTCCGGCATAGGAATAGATGATCTCCACTCGCGGCAGGCTATCTCGCCCAGAAACATCGAAGGCCGTTGCTGTAGTGTGCTTCCGCAGCGGCGCCCGGTAGAACACAACCTGATGGTCGGAGTCCGCGTAACCCAGGAACCCAAGCTCATTGGGCCGGAAGGTTTCGACTCGGAACGTGTTCGCCTTTGACACGTCGCGGGCTGAGTGGATCTCATTGTTCAGGACCGTCAATACACCCATCCCCCCGGCATGGGGTGATGAGGCAATTCGGACCGCGTCCATCAAGTTGAGGTCCGCGTCCGTGCTGATAGCGGTCGGAGGCCGCATCGCGCCGGTTACCACCACCGGTTTGTCTGTCTTCACCGTCAAGTGCAGGAAGTAGGCCGTCTCCTCCAGCGTGGCGGTTCCGTGGGTGACTGCCACTCCGGTCAGCGAGCTACCCTCGTCCAGCAGGCCGTTGATCCTCTTGGTCAGCGCCAGCCACTCCGGGGCGCCGATGGCCGTGCTGCCCACGCTCACCAGGTCCTCTGAAGTGACGGACGCGAACCCTGCGATCTCAGGCACCCTTTCCAGTGACTGCTCGATGGTGAGATGGTCACCGATCTCCGAGTAGAGCATGTAATCCAGCCGGTCGGGTCCAATTCCGGCGATGCTGCCTCCCGTGCCGATTACGTGTACCTGCGGTTTGGCTGCCGTCATCGTCGCGGCCTCCCATTCGTAGGTGATTTTGCCATGGTCGTGGACGGCCCTGTCGGTGTAGCTCAATTTGCGGGCCGGCCCGAGTCCGGTTGCTATAATACCCCATCGCCTGACCTTGGACTAATTGCAAAAATGACCTGCTCACGCAGGCGGTTGGAGTATCTTGCGCGCCCTGATCGTGTCCGACATACATTCGAACATTGAGGCGCTTGACGCCGTGATCGCCGACGCCGAGGACCAAGGCGGGTTTGATAGCATCTGGTGTCTGGGCGACATGGTGGGCTACGGTCCTGACCCGTCCCCAACCCTTCGCCGTCTGCGGGCGTTAGATCTTGTCGCCGTTGCCGGAAACCATGACTACGCCGCTGCCGGCGTGATCGACGCGTCCGACTTCAATGGTGCAGCCTACGCTGCCATCCGCTGGACTGCGGATCAACTCGATAATGACGAGAAACGATTCCTGTCTGAACTACCTACGGTCAGCCTGCAATCGCCGTTCACCCTGGTCCACGGCAGCCTTCGGGCTCCCATAGAGGAATACCTGCTTCATCCTACGCAGGCCCAGGCCACGCTTCAGCTATTGACCACCCCGTATTGTCTCGTGGGACATTCCCACCAGCCCTTCCTGTGTAGAGAGATGGCGCCATTCCCCGTGTTCCTGCCGCTGACTGAAGGCGTTCCGTCTCCTCTGGGAGACGTACGTACCATCATCAACCCTGGCAGCGTCGGACAGCCACGGGACCGGGACACGCGAGCCAGCTACGCGATCTTCGACAGTGGGGTGTCTGCCATCGAACACTATCGTGTCGAATACGACATCGCCGCCACCCAGGACAAGATGCGCCGCGCCGGACTTCCCGGCTACCTGTCGGAAAGGCTGTCCCACGGCGCATGAGCTTTACGGCCGACCCAAATGGCATCCGTCGCTGACCATCTTCGTCAGTGCCAATAGCGCTTTGTACACGCGTTTCTGTTGTGCCCAGCGTCGTCAGTCATGGGCTGCGCCTGACAATGCCTACTTGGACTCGCGCAGCCCTGCCGGTAGAATCCACCACGGTAAACTCCGTACGCAAGTAATGGGAACGCTCACTGACAACGGGCCTTGGCGCCAAGAACAGCTGCCTCGGGCCACAGCTCAAGGCTATCGCATTTGGAAAATCTCGTGACATTTAGAAACTATCTCAAAACCTGAGGTACCGTTGTCGGCGGTACCAGAGCAGTGCGCAGGCCAATTGGATCAGGCCTATATAGTTGACACCTTCTTGTCATAGCGCACCAGTATCCCCCGGCACTTGGATAGCCAGGCCAAGGTGCGCTCCACCACCCACCTCCGGGCGGGATAGCGTTTCACGCCCTTGGCGTCCAGCCTCTCCTATGCGCCTGATGTGTCCCTGGTACCCGTGAGTTGCTACGGCCTCGTGGCCGGTTGGATTGTCGTACCCCTTGTCCAGGCACAGATGCTGAACCCCGGTGTCAGGCTGCTCAACCACTATGCTATCCCCACTATGCTATCCAGGGTAATGGCCAGCAGCTTGGTGTCGTGGATATTGGCTCCGGCCACCACTACGCCCAGCGGCCCTCCCCCAGCGTCAACCAAGATGCTGCGCTTGCTGCCTGCCTTGCCTCGGTCCGTGGGGTTGCGGCCAACTGAGTCCCCCCAAAACGCGCTTTGCCCATGGCGCAATCGGCAGCTTGCCATTCCCACTCCACACCGCCCAACTCCTCACACTCCTCCACCAGCACCGCCCAGATGCGTTCCAGCACTCCCAACTCCACCCAGCGCTGGAAGGTCCGATGAATGGTGCTGTCGTCTCCCAGTTCCCTGGGCAGACGGTTCCACTGGCAACCGGAGCGCATACGGAAGATGATGCCATCCAGGATTCGCCTCGGGTCCGCACGCCTTCGTCCCGTGGATTTGGCCGGATCCATCTCCGCTATGACCGGTTGAATCCGCTCCCAGAGATCATCAGGGACCTCCCAGATAGCAGGCAGGCAATCGCTCTTTCCCATCATCCACCACCCCACTGGTTTCCCTTATCTTAACCTGGCCCCCACTGACACCTAATCTCTAAACCGGATCAGTTTTGAGATAGTTTCTTAGTTGTTGCCAAGCCCGACGGCACATCCCTAACATAATAATTGGCATGGATGCCTTACCAGGGTATGCCTAGTCAGACCCGCTCTATGCCTATTGCCGCCTGCCACAACTTAGCAAGCTGGGTGGAATGGCAGAAAATGAGAGAAAAGGAGAGGGAATAGCAAAAATTTCCCCGTCCACCACTCTTGTGGAGGGCTAATGATCGTGGCCAGGGATTCCAAGTGCGTTAGCCCTGGTCCGCAGCCCAAGGCCTTTTCAAAGTCGCTGCGGCCCCCTGTCATTCTGAGCGAAGCGAAGAATCCCAATCTTGCAAGAGAGACCCTTCGCTCGGCTCTGGGTGGCACCTAAAGATTTTGAAAAGACCCTGCCCGCAGCCATCGCCGAATTGACAGGTTCGTCCGACAGTTGATAGATTGGGAGTCAGTGGCCCGCTAGCTCAACTGGCAGAGCAACGGACTCTTAATCCGTAGGTTCTCGGTTCGACCCCGAGGCGGGTCACCAATATCAGAGTCTTGTCTGCCCCTTTCGTTCGAGAGGGGCGTTTGGTTTCCCCCCAATATTCGAAAAGGGTTGTGATTGGCCCATTCCCAGTCTAAATTGGCTTCAATACTGAGCAATCAGAACAGGGAGGAGGGACGCAAATGTCCGACGCCGCAACGATTATCTTCGCCCTGCAACGAAACTGGGACATGGTGTCCTCCGCGGTGGAGGGTGTCGATGATGAAACCCTTTCACGGATGCCCAACGGGCAGTCCAATTCCATAGCCTGGCTGGTCTGGCACATGACCCGCGTGGCCGACCGCTTCATCTTCCCCCGCTTCCAGGACGCCGATCAGCTCTGGATCTCCGGCGATTGGGCCGGAAAATTCGGAATGCCCGCAGACCCCAACGACTTCGGCATGGGCTGGAACACTGAGCAGGTGGCCGCTTGGCAGGCCCCTTCCCGCGAAGTGCTCATGGGCTACTACGACGCCGTCAACGACGCTGCTCGTGATTACATTAACGGTCTCGACGCCGCCGGGCTGCAGCGCCAGGTCCCGGCCGCCGCACCGGGCACCACCATGTCCGTTGCCGACGCCCTGGGCATCCTTGTTTGGGACAACATCGTCCACGGCGGTCAGGTGGCCTACATCCGCGGCTACTTCGAGGGCATGGGCTGGCACCGATAGAAGACCTGTCTGCCGCCCTGGCAGGTCGCCGTCTACTTTTCTCGCTGCTGCCTTCGTGCCTTTCGATTCTCCGCCATCGCCGCCCGCGATGCCTCGTAATAGGCGATGTACTCCTCCACGGGAGTTCGTGCAATGACCCTGCCGATGAGGTCCAGGGGAAGGTCGTCCAGCTTCTTGAAGCGGACGCATGACTTGCCCATGTCCAGTTTCTTACCTGCGGCTGCGAACTCATCGGCAAACCACGACGCCGTCTCCTCGTCTCCATAGACGTTCATCAGGTAGATTGCCATGTGCCGTTTCTGAGACGCAATCGCCGCATACATCAGGCCGTGCCCGTTGTAGGTATCGGGATAGGTCTCCAGCGGTATGACAAAAGAGATCATTCCGAAGTCGATTACCTCAGCGTAGCCCTCGGGCAGGTGCTCCAGGACCAGTTCCCTTAGAGCTCCAATGGCCTCGGCGCGTTCTGGTGAAAGACCATTGATGTAGTCCTCCGGTGTTTCGGGGGTCGTTCCGGTCTGCGTCTTGTTCACGTCCAATTCTCCCCTGATGAATTTCGCTTCTCGCATCGCCTGACGCAGCGAGCCTCTTCTTGAATCTTCCCCAGCATACCGCGGCGCCAGTGCTCTTTGGACGGCTTGCAATGCCGTTTGCGTCAAAATGCCGACAAAAGGTTTTGTTATCGCTGGAAGCCCCGTGTTGGCATGCCTAGAATATATCTCAGAGTGTGAGGGATGTGGGAGGCGAGACGCTACCTGGCATCTGGCGGCTGCACCTTGCGGCCGCTAGAAGTGCGGAAACTCTTCCACAAACCCAATTGCAGCCCTCGACCGTAATTCCCTTTGGCGGAGCAATTCGCCGTGCCGGTACAGGCCAGCTTGAATAAGTGGAGAGTTCTACACATGAAGTTTACCCCCAGCAGATTACTCTTGCTCATCGCGATAACCGCCCTGTTGGCGGTGAGCATTCCGGCCATCGTCTCGGCACAAGAGCCACCGCCCAACAGGTTCTATGGTGCTGTAAGGATCGACGGGAGCCCAGCACCTCCGGGCGCGACCATCGAAGCTTTTGCGCGTGGTGTTTCCGCTGCAAAGGCCACGGTCACCACGGTAGGTCGCTATCTCTTTGATGTGCCTCGTCTTTCGAACGGGACTCCGCTTACGTTCAAGGTCAATGGGCACGATGTCACAGAAACGGCCACGTGGCAGCAGGGGCAGAGGACCCCTCTGGACCTAAACGCCAGCAGCGTCGCCCAGCCTACTGAGCCTCCGCCCACCGTTGCGCCCACTCCCCGTCCCACGACAAGAATCGTTCGTCCGACTGCCGCCGTGATCAGTCGACCAGGACCCCAGGGGGAACAGGGAGAAAAGGGCGATCCGGGCGATCCGGGACCCCAAGGGCTTCCAGGCCTCCAGGGTCTGCGTGGCATACCCGGCGCTGACGGTGGCCCCGGCCCGGCAGGTCTGCAGGGCCCCGCAGGAGAGCAGGGGTCCCAGGGCGAGCGTGGTCCTCAGGGATTGCAGGGCGTTGCCGGCCCGTCAGGCCCCCAAGGGGGTCAGGGGCTCACCGGACCTGAAGGAACCTCTGGCAACATCCTGTTGGCCATAATCGCCCTTGTGGTGGCAGCTCTGGCCTTGTTGGTGGCGATCGGACGGTGGATCTGGGAATTGCAGAGCTCGTAAGGCGCCGATTGTCTGCTAGCCGCCAGGCGCAGCACCCTGCTGGAGCAGGAGCCGCTGGGCAAGTTATCTGAGAATACTTATACGGCCAGACCCGTGGTATGATGAATTTTCACGGGTTTGGCTGTTTCCTTGTGGCCGTCAAAGGCCCGTTTTGTCTGAATGGGGAAGTGTCGAAATAGGTAGACGAGCATGACTTAGGATCATGTGCTGCAAAGCGTGGGAGTTCGAGTCTCCCCTTCCCCACCAATGGTTAGTCGGAATGTTCTCCGACCCTTCGGGGCCATTATCTCCAGCGAATAGGCTGCCCTCGTCCTCAATCCAGAGCACCCCCTCTTTCTGATGCCGCTTCTTGGCGTCGCCATTGCACCCTTGCCTCCACGTCATGGGGTTCGGATTCCAATGGATTTCTCCAGCCCCATTTCGGAACATCCTGGCGTCTTTCAAACGGCGATCTCTTGCCGGCAGAATCCAGAAGCGGTCTCTTTGCAAACATCATGCGCGTGTTTCCTGCCTCACCTCACTAATTCATACGAGCGTCACAGTTTCTGGATACAGATACAGCCATATTGCGTTACAATGGCCCCGACCATTTGTGCACAGGAGAGACCCGGGCGTGTTTTTTGAAGCGCTGCCTCTGGTGGCACTGGCAATCGGGCTGGGAGCTGAGGGAGATTCAGCCGCCTCTCACATTGAGGCACTGCTGTTTATTGGCGCCCTCATAGTTGTCGCCAAACTGGCCGAGGGCATACTCAGCCGTCTTGGCATGAGCTCAATAGTAGCCTTTACCGCTGCGGGTGTGCTGCTGGGTCCGGTCACTGGCCTTGTCGATATCTCGGATCACATCAAGATCTTCCTCGACATCGGCGTCTTCATCTTCTTCTTCCTTATCGGCCTCGACGAGATAGACATACCTGGCTTCATGTCTACTATCCGCGGGCGCTATTTCGTCGCGGCCACCGTCTCGGTTGTCATCTCAATCTTCGCTTCGCTCGTGGTCACATCCGACCTTTTGGGGCTGAGCTTTGCTTTAAACCTGGACTTCAATCACGCCCTTTCCCTTGCCGGAATTCTCTCCCTTTCCAGCTTGGGCTTGGTCGCCAAAGTGCTGGCAGACAAGGGATTGCTCAAGGAGCTGATAGGACTTCGCATCTTCACCGCCGTAATTATTGCCGAGGTGATTGCCCTGTTGGTGGTGGGCCTGACTATTGGCGGGAATGCAGAATCCGTGAGCATCCTCGGCGTCTTGAGGCTGTTGGGCCAGATAGCCGGATTCACGGTGATAATCTGGATTGTATCTGCGAAACTGTTGCCCCGCGTTATGGCTATGCTGCAGCGTTTCCTGAACGTGCCGGAGCTGTCGTACGGGTTGTTGATCGGCGGGCTTTTCCTGGTCGTCGTGGGAGCGGAGAGCATAGGCTTGCACGGGTCCCTGGGTGCGCTGCTTTTTGGCGCCGCGCTGTCCGGACTGCCCCACCGAATGCGAGAAGACATAATGCCGGGCATGCGGAGCACCGCCGAGGGCCTTTTCGTCCCCTTGTTCTTCGCATCGGCAGGACTGTACCTGGACTTCTCCTTCCTTCAACTTCCGGCGACGACGATTTTGGCGCTGTTATTCATACCCATGGTCGGAAAGATCATTGCATCCTTCGTTGGAACGTACATAGCAAGACTGGATACTCCGGTGGTACTTTCCGTGGGCCTGATGGGAAAGGGAGTGGCAGAGATCGCGCTGCTACTCGTCCTGCTGGAAACCGGAATCATCCCGCAGGACATATTCTCGCTGCTCGTAATCATAATGTTCGGTTACATACTACTGATGCCTCCCATCATTGCGACGGCGGTTTCCAGGGCAAGGACTCCTGAGAGGGCACAGCAGCCGGAAACCGTCATTCCCTCCTTCGCCCGCCACGCCCTGGCTGGTGTTTTGGTGGGGTCTGTTATGGACCGAACTCGAGCTTATCCGGGTCCCGAAGTGACGGTCCAGGCCTTCCTCGACGACTGGCTGGTGCCCAATCAAACGGATTATCTGATAGTGCAATCCGGAGTCCCTTTGGGCACCGTTTCCCTGACCAGGCTGAACTTCCGCCGCAGAATCTTCTTCTTGCGCCGAGGCTCTTTCGGGGAGACCACACTGCAGTCCTTGATGCGGCGAGATCCCCCTCACGCCAGCCCGGATGAACCCATAGACGACGTACTCGAACGCATGGCGGCCAACTCTTTGACGATACTCCCCGTGCATGACAGATATTCGGGCGAATTCCAGGGAATGGTGGACAGTCGCGAATTATTGGAACTCGTATCGCTGATGGACGAGATACGTGAGGAGGCTCGACGCATGTCGAGCGATGCTCCGGATGCAACAGAAACCGTCTGATGCGCCGCTGTTCCCGATAAAAAAGGACCCCGCTAACGCAGCGGGGTCCTTTCCGTATCCTGGACTGTGGCGGAGTCAGCTAAAACGAGCCATAACCTTCGGCTTTCAAGCAAGCAGACCAGTGCTCACTGCTCACTTCCCGCAACTCGGGCAGCACCCGGCTGCAAGCATCGTCGGCTATTGGACAGCGTGGGTGAAAAACACATCCCGATGGTGGGTTAAGCGGGCTGGGCACCTCACCACTTAGGAGTACCCTCTCCCTTTCGGCATCCAGTATTGGATCAGGGATAGGAACCGCCGACAGCAGGGCGCGCGTATAAGGATGGACCGGATTCCGATAGATCTCGTTCCTTTCGGCTATTTCCACCAGGTGACCCAGGTACATCACGCCAACCCGGTCGCTGATATGCCTCACGACTGACAGGTCATGGGCAATGAACAGGTACGTCAGGTCGAATTGCTCCTGCAATTCCTCCAGCAGGTTGATAATCTGGGCTTGAATGGATACATCCAGCGCGGAAACTGGTTCGTCAGCGACTATGAACTTGGGGCTTACCGACAATGCCCTTGCCACTCCGATGCGCTGGCGTTGCCCTCCGCTGAACTCGTGGGGGAAGCGGTCTGCCATGTACGGGTTCAGTCCTACGTTCATGAGCAGTTCAGCGACCCTCTCACGGTACTCGGCCTTGCCGTTCACCAGCCCGTGTACGATGAGGGGTTCCCCGATGATGTTCCCTGCGGTCATGCGCGGATTCAGCGAGCTGTAAGGGTCCTGGAATATCACCTGCATTTCGCGGCGCATCGTCCGCATCTGCTTGGTGTTCAGCTTGGTGAGGTCCCGACCCTCGAATATTATCTCCCCCGCAGTGGGCTTGTAGAGTTGCAGGATGCATCGCCCAGTGGTGGTCTTCCCGCAACCGCTTTCTCCCACCAGGCCTAACGTCTCACCTCTCTTTACGGTAAAAGATACATCGTCTACTGCCTTCACATGAGCAACCGTTCGCTGGAAGATCATCCCGGAAGTCACCGGGAAGTGCATTTTCAGATTCTTGACTTCCAACAGAACGTCGTCATTTCGTGAAACCTGTGTTCCCGACGTCGTGGCATCCTGCAACGTAGTCATTACATCTAGACTCCGGCTGGGCTTTCCGACTCGGCAAATTCCGAGGAGCCCAAGAATTCAAGAGCCGAAGCTCCCAGGTCTTCTGATCGCCAGCATGCAGACCAGTGATCGGGGCTGGTTTCATCCAAGATGGGCGTATCAGTGGCGCATTTGTCGATGGCCCAACGACACCTGGCGCGGAAAGAGCATCCTTCGGGCAGGTTCACTAGGTCCGGTGGTTGGCCTTCGATGGGGTCCAGCTTGGCGCGGCGTGGCAAGTCAAGGCGTGGCACGGACCGTAGCAGGCCCACCGTGTAAGGGTGTCTGGGGTTAGAGTAAATCTCCCTCGCTGAACCCCTTTCGATAATGCGTCCAGCGTACATGATGTTTACCCTGTCAGCGTACCTGGCCACCACCCCGAGGTTGTGCGTAATTACAATCAGCGCAACCCCGAACTCGGTTGTAAGGGACTTCATGAGTTCCAGGATTTGCGCTTGAATTGTCACGTCCAGCGCCGTCGTAGGCTCATCTGCAATGATCAGTCGCGGGCTGCAGCTAAGTGCCATTGCGATCATCACCCGTTGACGCATTCCGCCGCTGAACTGGTGTGGATACTGCTTGATTCTCTGCTCAGGGTCGGGGATGCCAACGCGGGCCAGCAGGTCCACTCCTTCGCGGCGGGATTCAACCCTGCCCATTCCCTTGTGCAGCTGGAGGGTCTCGGTTAACTGCCGTTCGATGGTCAACACCGGATTCAAAGAGGTCATCGGCTCTTGGAAGACCATGGACATCTTTGCGCCGCGAATGTTGCGCATTTCATCCATGTCTATCTTGAGGATGTCCTCGCCATCCAGCATTACTTCGCCATTGACTATTCTGCCCGGCGGATCGGGAATGAGTCGCATCAGGGAAAGAGCGCTGACGCTCTTTCCGCATCCGCTTTCGCCCACAAGACCGAGAGTCTCCCCCTCTTCGAGATCGTAGGAAACTCCGTCTACGGCTCTGACGACACCGTCCATGGTAAAGAAGTGTGTCTGAAGGTTTTTAACTTCAAGAAGAGTGGCCAAAGGGCCTCCTTTAGACCGCTCGGCGGTTTTCTGCCCATACGTAATGCTGACAGCCTGAGAACACAGCATGTAAACGTTAAAATTATGGGGCAAAGCGACGCCAAATGCAATCTCGACCCTAGTGCATGTACGCTCTTACGTCGGCCATTGGAAGAAAAACGGAGCGTCGAGACCCTTGGTGTGAACCTGTGCAAAGGCGCCTTTCCTTGACACGTATAGTCCCTGTTAGTAGTATTGGAGTGTCCCATAAGTGCCGGACGACGAGCCGGATGTGGGGGATAGGGAATGGTATGGGCTTCTCGTGCGAGAAGCCTTTTTGTTGGCCGCAGATTACCGCTACTTCCGGCAGTTTTTACGGAAAGTGCAGTATAGCCAAGCAATTTGAAGCCATTCGTCATTGGAGTGGCCCGTTTGGACGAAATTCGGCCCATAGTGTGGGATGGCGTCAGGCTACATCTACTGGACCAGACACGCCTTCCGGCCGAGGAATCGACTGCTGTAGTTACCCGCTACGAGGATGCTGTAGAGGCTATACGGGGTATGCAGGTCCGAGGCGCTCCAGCTATCGGGGTGACTGCTGCATATGCCATGGCCATCGCTGCACGTGATCTGGCGCAGGGCAGCGCATTAGATTTCCGCTCCCTGTTGGAGAACGCCGCCAACCACATCAGGGCCTCGAGGCCAACCGCGGTTAACCTCGGATGGGCAGTCGACCGGATGTTGCGTGTCGCGGCCTCCGTCGAGTCTCCGTCAAGCGTCGCCGAACGCCTGCGTACCGAAGCTGAGGAGATTCAGCGCGAGGACGAAGAAATCAACCGACGCATGGGACAGTTCGGCAGCGAACTCATGCCCGACGGCGGTTCCGTCCTCACTCACTGCAACACCGGAGCCCTTGCAACATCGGCATTCGGGACCGCCCTTGGGGTCATTCGCGCCGGATGGGAGTCTGGCAAACGGTTCGAGGTGTTCAACACCGAAACGCGCCCCTGGCTTCAGGGGGCACGGCTGACCTCCTGGGAGTTTCAGAAACTGGGCATTCCGGCGACGCTGCTGGCGGATTCCGCGGCTGGCATGTTGATGCGACAGGGAAAGATTGGCTGCGTCATCACTGGCGCAGACCGCATTGCAGCCAACGGCGACACCGCCAACAAGATTGGAACATATTCGCTGGCCGTTCTTGCCCGGGAAAACGGTGTGCCCTTCTATGTGGCCGCACCTACCAGCACCATTGACCTCGATCTGCCGGATGGCGACGGTATCGAGATAGAGGAGCGGGCTCAGGAAGAAGTGACGCGGTTCGCTGGCGTACAGACGGCTCCGGAAGGTGTCGCAGCGATCAATCCGGCCTTCGACGTGACTCCGCACCGGTATATCGAAGCCATAGTCACCGAACGCGGTGTAGCCTCAGGTCCTTATGCCGAGAGTCTGCTGCTGGCGGTGCGTGGCGGCAAACAGAATCACTGAAAAGACCACTGAATGAGCAGCCAGAACGCGGAAATAGCAGTTATTGGCGGGAGCGGCCTCTACGAGATGGACGCACTCACCAACGTCGAACAGGTCGACGTGGACACACCCTTCGGTAGTCCCAGCGATAGCATTGTCTTGGGCGAACTCGGTGGTGTCCGGGTCGCCTTCCTGCCTCGACACGGGCGGGGCCACCGCTTCAACCCCACGCACATTCCGGTGCGGGCCAACATCTACGCCCTGAAGACCCTGGGCGTGGAGCAAGTCATTTCGGTCAGCGCAGTCGGCAGTTTGAAGGAAGAGTTCGCGCCCCTGGATCTGGTCATTCCCAGCCAGTTAATTGACCGGACACGCCTCAGGGACAGCACTTTCTTCGATGAGCATATGGTAACTCACGTCGGGATCGCCGATCCATTCTGCTCCGTCGCCAGCCAGGCGATCCATCGGGCTGCCCAGCAACTCGACGTCAACGTCCACCCCGGGGGCACCATGGTAGTGATGGAAGGGCCCGCCTTTTCCACCAGGGCCGAGTCCTTCATGTACCGATCTTGGGGCGCTGACATAATCGGCATGACCGCCCTGCCCGAAGCGAAGCTGGCGCGGGAAGCCGAGATGTGCTACGCCACCATGGCGTGGATCACTGACTATGACGTCTGGCGCGCCAACACCGAAGAAGTCAGCGTCGAAGCCGTGGTTCAGAACCTGATGAAGAATGTGGCAACCTCTAAGGAGTTGCTCCTGCGCACCGTTCCGGCCCTCAGTGGTTCGAGGAATTGCGCCTGCGGCTCATCTCTGAAGGACGCCATTATCACCAGGCCGGACACGATACCGGCCGACACGATACGAAAGCTGAACCCAATCATTGGCAAATACATCAACTGATCCCAGCGAAACTAAGATCAACGAAGGTCCGAATCAGGAGGTTTGACCATGCCCAGGCAAGAAGCCGGTGAGCCGTATTTCCGTGTGGACTCGGTCGAGGCCAAGCAAATGCTTGACTCCGATCCCGACAACACCGCGGTCATCGATGTCCGACGTCCGGACGAGTGGGTAACCGGCCATGCCGCCGGGGCCATTCACATAGAAATTGACGACCTGATGGGCCGCCTCGATGAGTTACCTCAGGACAAGAAGCTCCTCTTCATCTGCGCGGCGGGAGTAAGGAGCGGTCTGGCATGCGAGTTCGCAATGGCCGGCGGATTCGAACCTGAAAACCTCTTCAACATCGACGACGGCACGCCATCCTGGATTGCTGCAGGCAACCCCACCTCATACGGCGATGACCCTTAACCGGTGGCTCCAAGAAACCCGGCAACTCAAATCAAGGAAGGCTAGTCCATTTAAAACCGGACAAGACGCCGTCATCTCGGCCTGTCCGGAAAACCGAAACTTAAGGAGTATCTTTTGGCTACACAACAGGCAAAAGGCGACGTTAAAGATCTTTCCCTGGCCCGAGATGGCGTAAACCGTATCGAGTGGGCCGGAAGGGAAATGCCGGTGGTCAACTTGATTCGCGAGCGTTTCTCCCGCGAAAAGCCGCTGGCCGGGCTGCGATTGGCTGCCTGTCTGCACGTCACCACTGAAACGGCCAACCTGGCCATCGCCCTGCGCGACGGCGGCGCCGAGGTCACCCTCTGTGCCAGCAATCCGCTCAGCACCCAGGACGAGGTGGCTGCGGCCCTGGTTAGCGAATACGGGATCCCCACCTTCGCCATCAAGGGCGAGGACGACCAGACCTACTACAGCCATCTGACCGCCGCGCTGGACGCGCGTCCCCACATGACCATGGACGACGGGGCTGACTTGGTCACCATCCTCCACACCCAGCGTTCCGAGCTGGTTGCCGACGTAATTGGCGGCACCGAGGAGACCACCACCGGCGTCATTCGTCTGACGGCCATGGCCAACGACGGCAAGCTCCGCTATCCGATAATCGCCGTCAACGATGCTGAGACCAAGCACTTCTTCGACAATCGCTACGGCACCGGCCAGAGCACCCTCGACGGCATCACCCGCGCCACCAACATCCTGTGGGCCGGTCGCCGCGTGGTCGTCGCCGGCTACGGTTGGTGCGGACGGGGAGTCGCTTCCCGCGCTCGCGGCATGGGAGCTCACGTCATTGTCACCGAGACCAACCCCATCCGGGCCCTAGAGGCCGTGATGGACGGCTTTACGGTTATGAAGGGTACGGAAGCCGCACGCGTCGGCGAGGTATTCATCACGGTAACCGGCGGGTTCCACGCCATTGGCAGGCAACACATCGAAGTGATGCCCAGCGGCGCAATTCTGTCCAACAGCGGCCACTTCAATGTAGAGATTGACATCCCTGCCCTGGAGGAAATGGCTGTCTCCCACCGCGAGGTGCGCCCCTTTGTTGAAGAGTACACCATGTCCGACGGACGCAAGCTCTACCTGCTGGGAGAGGGCCGCTTAATCAACCTTGCCGCTGCCGAGGGACATCCCTCCGCCGTCATGGACATGAGCTTTGCCAACCAGGCGCTTTCGGCCGAGTACGTTGCCAAGAACAAGGGACAGCTGGCCGCCGGCGTTCACAGTGTGCCTGTTGAGACGGACCGCGAAGTCGGGCGTCTCAAGCTGGAGTCCCTGGGCGTCGGCATCGACAGCCTCAGCGCCGAGCAGCAGAAGTACCAGGACAGCTGGGAAGAAGGGACCTAGCCCCGGCCTTTCGACCATAACCGCAACCGGCAGAGGCCGAAGCAATTAACCGGAGGACATTCCCAATGCCCATTCAATTCATGACTTCACCCAAATACCTTCTCACTTCAGAGTCGGTGACGGAGGGACACCCGGACAAGCTGTGCGACCAGATTTCTGACGCTGTTCTTGATGCCGCTCTCCGGGGAGACCCCATGAGCCGGGTCGCCTGCGAGACCGTTGCCACCAAGAATCTGATCATGGTCACCGGCGAAATTACCACCAAGTCAGATTTGAACTTCGATGACATCGCCCGCGGCGTGATGCGCCAAATCGGCTATACCGACGTCAGCTACGGCATCGATGGCAATTCCTGCGGCGTCATCGCCCACGTTAGCCAGCAGTCCCCCGACATCAGCAGCGGCGTCTCCACCGCCCTCGAGGAGCGGGGCAGCGGCGGTGTTGACGCACGCCGCGCCACCGGAGCCGGAGACCAGGGCATGATGGTCGGATTCGCCTGCGACGAGACCGACGGCCTGATGCCCATCACCGTCGACCTCTCGCATCGGCTGGTGGAGCAGTTGGCTGCTGTTCGGAAGGACGGACTTCTGGACTACCTCGGCCCTGACGGCAAGTCCCAGGTGACCGTGGAATACGCTGAGGGCAAGCCCAAGCGAGTAGACGCTGTGGTTATCAGCTCCCAGCACCAGGATGACAGCAACCGCGAGGCTTTCACGAATAAGATTCGCAGCGACATACTCGAGCACGTCATCCGCCCCATAGTTCCCTCCGATCTGCTGGACGACAACACTCGCTACTTCGTCAACCCCAGCGGCTGGTTCGCCGTGGGAGGCCCGCAAGGAGATACCGGCCTGACCGGTCGAAAGATCCTGGTGGATACTTACGGCGGAATCGCACGCCACGGTGGCGGTGCTTTCTCTGGCAAGGATCCGACAAAGGTGGACCGCTCCGGCGCCTACGCCGCCCGCTACGTGGCCAAGAACCTGGTGGCCGCCGGACTGGCGCAGCGCGTGGAAGTCATCGTTTCCTACGCCATCGGCGTGGCAGAGCCTATCTCAGTGTCTGTGGAAACCTTCGACACCGGCCAGATCGCCAACGATCGCATAGAGTCCCTGGTGGGCGAATATTTCGACCTACGGCCTGGCGCGATCATTGAGGACCTCAACCTTCGCCGCCCCATCTATCAGCCCACGGCGGCCTATGGCCACTTCGGGCGCCCCACGGCGGAAGAGCTGGGCCTCACCTGGGAAATCACCGACAAGGCTGACGCCCTGCGACAGGCAGCGGTCTGATCATCTCCGTCAGGGCCTCGGTAAAGCCGAATCCCAAATTCAATCGGAAGCGGCGGGCGCAGTGTCCGCCGCTTTTGGCATAATAGCGACACCATTGGAGGCTCCATGACGCAGCCAGCGGATATCAGATTCGGCACTGACGGATGGCGGGCCCTTATCGCCGAAGACTACAACTACGCCAACGTTGCCCGTTGCGCTCGCGGTCTGTGCGACTATCTCAAGCAGCGCGGCACCGCCGACCGCGGCCTCATAGTGGGCTATGACACGCGCTTCCTTTCCCCCGAGTTCGCAGAGACTGTCGCCGCCGTCTCCGCAAGTCAGGGCATTCGCACGCTGCTGGCAACTTCATCAGCTCCAACGCCCGTCCTTAGCTACAACGTACGACACCACCAGGCGGCGGGTGCGGCCATAATAACTGCCAGCCACAACCCCGCCGCGTGGAACGGCTTCAAGTTCAAGCCCGAGTACGCTGGAAGCGCCACCCAGGAAATCACGGATGACCTGGAAGTCGCGATCGGTCATGTGGACTCTGTTGATCCAGCGGACATCAGCGCCGGGCGTAATTCCGGCCTGGTCGACGAGATTGATCCTTCACAGCCCTATTTCAACCACATAGCCGGGCTGGTGGACCTGGACCTCATTCGGTCCGCAGGGTTCAGGGTGGTTGTTGACGCCATGTACGGGGCCGGGGCCGGTTATCTTCCTCACCTGCTGCAGGGCGGCTCTACTACTGTGGAGGAGCTCCATGGCTATCGCAATCCGGCCTTCCCGGGGATGGCCCAACCCGAACCCATCGCGCCGAATCTCGCAGAGCTGATGACCCGCGTTCCCGCTTCCGGCGCGTCCGTTGGCATTGCCCTCGACGGCGACGCTGACCGGGTCGGCATCATCGACGAGAACGGCGGATTCGTAACCACCCTGGACACCTTTTCCATGCTTGCCCTGTACCTGCTGGAGGAGAAAGGGTGGCGCGGTTCCTTGATCAAAGGCGTAACGGCCTCCCAGGCTCTGAACAAGATGGGAAGCATTTACGGCGTCGATGTGCATGAGGTGCAAGTGGGATTCAAGCACATGGGTCCTCGAATGGACGAATTGGACGCCCTGATGGCTGGAGAGGAGAGCGGGGGCTTCGCCTTCCGCGGACACGTTCCTGAGCGGGATGGAATCTTGAGTGGACTATACATACTGGAATACATGGCCCGGTCCGGCCGGACTATATCGGAACTTCTCGAGAACCTCTTCAGCCTGGTTGGCCCCCACTACTACCATCGTCGCGACATCCAGTTCCAGGCTTCCGATCGCCTGCGGATCGCTGATCTCGTTAACAGCCCGCGGCTGGAACGCCTCGGCGACTTCCCGGTCACATCTACCGACAGCATCGACGGAAAAAGGCTCCTTTTCGACGACGGGTGGCTGGGAATCCGGTTCTCCGGTACTGAACCTCTGCTCCGAATCTACTCCGAGGCGGGATCTCCCGAACGGGTTACCGCCCTTCTCGATGCAGCAGTCGAATACCTCGGTGTCTAGCCGCAAAGACACCGCATTGAAGACCATCAACCCCGACATGGAGGAATAGCCATGACCGAAAAACGCATTTTGTGCGCCTTTGGAGTTGATCTGGATGCCGTTGGAGGCTGGCTCGGTTCTTACGGCGGGGAGGACTCTCCCGACGACATTTCCCGGGGAATGTTCGCCGGCGAGGTGGGCACGCCTCGCCTACTCAGGATGTTTGATCGCCTGGGAATTACAACGACCTGGTTCATTCCGGGCCATTCCGCCGAGACATTTCCGACCGAGTGTCAGATGATCGTCGACGGCGGCCACGAGATCGGCCTGCACGGTTATTCCCACGAAAACCCTATCTCCATGTCGCCGGTGCAGGAAGAGGCTGTCCTCGAGCGTTGCATTGATGTGCTGGGCAAACTCGCGGGAAAGGCGCCCACCGGCTACGTTGCTCCCTGGTGGGAATTCAGCCACATAACAAACGAACTCCTGCTCAGGCACGGCATCAAGTACGACCACAGCCTGATGCATCGCGATTTCGAGTGCTACTACGTCCGTGTGGGCGACCGGTGGACCAGGATAGACTATTCCAAGCCTGCAGATACATGGATGCACGCCCTGCAGCGCGGGGAGGAGACGGATCTGGTCGAAATTCCGGCCAACTGGTATCTCGACGACCTCCCGCCGATGATGTTCATCAAGAAGTCTCCCAACAGCCATGGTTTTGTAAACCCTCGGGACATCGAGGCAATGTGGCGAGACCAGTTCGACTTCGTCTACCGGGAATACGACGAGGCCGTATTCCCCATCACCATTCACCCCGACGTGAGCGGGAGGCCTCAGGTGATACTGATGCTGGAGAGGCTCACCGAATACATTACCTCCCACGACGGTGTTCAGTTCCTCACTTTCAACGAAATCGCCGATGATTTCCTCGCGAGGAATCCAAGATCCTAGCAACTGTGTCTGTCGCGCAAACACGAAAGCCCCGCTCTCGGGCGGGGCTTCGTATTGCAGCCGATATGTAAGTAGATGGATGGACTGATCAGCGCTTGGTGTACTGAGGGGCACGGCGGGCGCGCTTGAGGCCGTACTTCTTGCTTTCCTTGATGCGCGCATCCCTGGTCACATAGCCAGCCCGGCGCAGCGCTGGCTTGAGAGACGGGTCGAAGGCAATCAGGGCACGGGTAATGCCGTGTCGAATGGCCTCGGCCTGGGCGTTCACTCCTCCTCCCGCAACTTTGGCCACCACGCGAAAGCGATTGAGCGTATTGGTGACCTGGAAGGCATCATTGGCGACTCTTTGCCATGTCGACCAGCCAAAATACTCATCCATTGGTTTGCTGTTGACAATGAAGGGACCGCCTTCGTCGGCGTAAATCCGCACCCGGGCGATGGCTGTCTTACGCTTTCCCGTCCCGTAGTAATACTGCTGAGCTGTGTCTGCTTGCACCAAGGCGCTGCTGCCTCCGTCTGATTCTACCTGGCTCTATCCAGTTTAGTCCTGATCGACTTGCCCGACCTGGGCGTCGTGCGGGTGCTGCGGCCCAGCGTACACCTTCAGCCGGCGTAGCATCTGCCGTCCCATGTGATTTCGCGGCAGCATTCCTTTGACCGCGAGTTCAATAACACGCTCCGGCCGCGTTTCCAGCATTTCCTTCAGCCTTATGGACTTGAGGTTGCCAACATATCCGGAATGCCGGTAGTAGTACTTCTGGGTGGTCTTACGTCCGGTGGTCCGGACCTTGGATGCGTTGACAACGACGACGAAGTCACCGGTCATTGTATGCGGCGTGTAGGTGGGTTTGTCCTTTCCCAGCAGCGACACCGCTATGTCACGCGCAAGGCGACCCAGAGTCTGGCCCGTGGCATCCACAACCTTCCAGTTTTCGGCGACTTCGCCGGGCTTGGGAAAATATGTGCTGGTTCTTTTCATTCGTCTTTTCCGGTCTCAACGGGAGGGAGGTCAAAGGTCCCTTCCGGATATTTTACTTCGATCAGGCAGAGGCCACGCGCCGGAAGGACAGGAATGTGCACTTCTGCTCCGTATCCTTCCAGGACCCTCTGCATCAATTCAACCGGCCGGTTGCCTTTACCTATCTCCAGTAGTATTCCATTTGCCTTTCGAATTTGCTGTTTCAGAAACCCGTTTGCCTCGCACTCAATCACGACTGCTTCGCCTTCCCGAGTTGCCTCCCACCGGCTCACCTTGCGGACTGCGCTGCGGTCCTTCGGGTGGCTTGGTGCGATGGTCCGGAAGTCGTGTGTGCCCGTGAGCGCCCCCGCAGCTTCCGCGATGCGTTCTGCGTCCACGGGCTCCCTCACCCACAGATGGGTGTGTCGGAGCAACGCTGACGGCTCCCTTCTGACCAGCATCCGGTAGCGATAGACTCTGCTTGAGGCGGAACGGCGGGAGTGAAACTTCTCATCTACTTGCGACGCCCGTAACACCCGGATATCTTCAGCGAGGAAGTAGTTTAGTGCCGCCGGGAAGCGCTCCACGGGATGCCTCGAGACGGTGAGAAAATCCACCACTTGGCCCTGCGCATGAGCCCCTGAATCTGTCCGGCTCGCTCCTCGAATCCTGATTACATCACCAGTGAAGCGTGCCAGCGCCTCTTCCAGAGCGCCCTGTATGGTTGGTTGGTTAAGCTGCAGTTGAAAGCCGTTGTAATTGGTTCCCTGATATTCCACCCATAAGGCTACCCTTCGGGAGGGTCTGCCCATCTGGCCTTCTGAATCATTGTCCACAAGCGGACTTCTGCCGTTCCCCGGTATTGCGCTCCTTTAGACCAGTTCGATCACTGCCATGGGCGCTGCATCTCCCTGACGGGGACCCAATTTTGTGATTCTGGTATATCCACCCGGTCGGGTGGCATAACGCTGGGCTATGTCATCGAATACCTTTTCGACAACTTTTTTATCTGGTATCTGCGCCAAAGCCAAACGGCGGTGATGAAGATTACCCTTCTTACCGTGGGTGATCAGCTTCTCTGCGACTATCCTTGTCTCCTTGGCCTTGGCCAGTGTGGTCGTGATCCTCTCGTGCTTTATCAGTTCACAGACCAAGCCCCTCATGAGGGCCTTGCGCTGGTCCTTATAGCGACTTAAACGGCGTCCTGAGACGCGATGGGAAGCCATGGTTTGTGATCCCCCTAATCCTCGTCGTAATCGTCTTCGTCAAAATCGACGCTTTCGTCTCCGCCAACACTCTCTGGCGATTCAGAAACTTCCTCGAAAGACATTCCCTCCGGCAGCGTGGCAACGTTCCCGCCCCCGCCCATCAGTTCATCCAGATCCTCGGAAGAGAAACTGGCGACACCGCCGTCTGCCGCACCAGAGACTTCCGCCTCCGGGCTGCCCGTTGTTATGCCGTGTTCGACCAGTTTTTCGTGAAGCTCCGTCAGGGATTTCTCCCCGAAGTTGCGTATTTTCAGTAGGTCCTCGTCCGACATCTCTAGAACTTCGCCCACACGATTGACCTGCGCCCGCTTGAGGCAGTTGAGGGTGCGCGGAGACAATTCCAGTCTCTCGATTGGCGTCTGGTATACCTCGGGCGAAACCACCCTCGGCATCCGGTCCATTCCCTTTTCGGCAACGCGGCTGAGCTTGCTGAACAAGAAAAAATGCTCAACCAGCTTTTCCGCCGCCTGCTGGACTGCCTCAACCGGCCGGATTGCCCCGTCAGTCCAAACTTCCAGCAAGAGTCGTTCGTAGTTGGTGTTCTGCCCCACCCGAGTGGGTTCCACCCGGAAGTTTACTTTCCGCACCGGACTGAACACAGCGTCTACTGGCAACGCCCCTGTCGGAATCGCCGAACCGTCTTCGCCGGGCTGGGCTGGGCGGTATCCCACTCCCTGCTCTACGTTGAATTCGATGTTCAGTCCGGTCTCGTCGCCATCCAGCGTTGCCAGGTGGAGCTCCGGATTTACGATTTCGAGGTCGGGGGAAGTCTCTATGTCGCCTGCGCAGACCCTTCCTTCCCCTCGCACATTGAGGCGCATCTTGCCTTGGCGAACTGCGCTGGAACGAATCCGTATCCCCTTGATGTTGAGGAGGAGTTCCATGACCTCCTCTTTCACACCGGGGATCGCCATGTACTCATGGACGACGTCATCAATTCGTACCCAGGTGATGGCCGTCCCTGGAGTGGAGCTAAGCAGTATACGACGCAAAGGGTTGCCAATGGTCTGCCCAAAGCCCCGTTCCAGCGGCTCAACCGTTACCTGTCCGTATGAGCCGTCGGGGTCGCCAGGTTCAAGAACCCGTATTTCGGGCTTGACTGGTTCCAGCACTGCACCTTCCGGCACGACAAATGTGTCCAGCATCGACACCCAATTACCTCGAATAAAACTCAACAATAAGACGTGAATCCAGGGCAGTCTGCAACTCCTCATCCGAAGGCAGAGACACGACCCGTCCGGTCATTTCGCCAACGTCCAGAGCCAGCCACACGGGGACCGGCCGTTTGGGAAGCCCACTGGTCCTGTCCGCGTAGAAATCAGTAGTCTTGTCCGATTCCTTCCATGCGATTACGTCCCCTGCCTTCACCGAATACGAGGGCACGTCGGTCTTTCGTCCGTTAACCTGGAAATGACCGTGAAGAACCAGTTGTCTCGCCTGCTTTCGGGAATCAGCGAAACCCAGCAGGAAAACTACGTTATCGAGGCGACGCTCCAAGCTCCGCAGCAGGTTCATGCCCGTTACGCCAGGGGAATTGAAAGCCTCCGTCATGTACTTCCGGAACTGCGATTCCAGTACGCCGTAAATGTACTTGGCTTTCTGTTTTTCCAGCAGGTGGAGGCCGTAATCGGACGGTCGCCGGCGGCGACGGGAAACATCGCCGGGTGGGCTTCGCCGTTTCTCGAACGAGCAGCGCGGAGTAAAGCAACGATCGCCTTTCAGGAACAGCTTTTCGCCGGAACGCCTGCACAGTCGGCAGGCCGGCCCTGTGTATCTTGCCATAAGGTGTAGGACTACACTCTCCTTCTCTTGGGTGGACGGCAACCGTTATGAGGGATCGGCGTAACGTCGCGTATGCTGGTCACTACCAGTCCGACGCCTTGCAGAGACCGGATCGCAGCCTCCCGACCCGCTCCAGGCCCCTTGATAAAGACATCGATATGCCTCATACCTGCGTCAACGCTTCGACGTCCCGCTTGTTCAGCGGCACGCTGGGCCGCGAATGCCGTCCCCTTGCGGGAGCCCTTGAATCCCACTACACCCGAGCTGGCAGACGCGATCACGTTGCCCTGGGGGTCAGTAATGCTAACAAGGGTATTATTGAACGTGGAGTAAATGTATGCCCGGCCTTGCGGCACGGACCGCCGCTCCCGGCGTCTGGTTCTGGGTCTGGGCATTTGTTACACCGCCTACTTCTTGCCGCCGGTGCGCCGGCCGCGGCCCGCCACCGTCCTGCGTGGACCCTTCCTGGTGCGCGCATTAGTCCTGGTTCTCTGTCCGCCCACGGGCAGATTTCGGCGGTGGCGCAGCCCTCTGTACGAGCCAATGTCCATCAGTCGCCGAATATTCTGGTTGACCTCACGGCGCAGGTCGCCTTCAGAAATGTATTCCCGGTCCACCAGTTCCCGAATGCGGTTTACCTGCGCCTCCGAAAGCTCATTCATCCGAGGAGGCATTTCTGAATCCAGATCGGCCTTCTCAACGATTTCGGCCGCCAGTTTCGGGCCTATGCCATAGATACTTCTGAGCGCCACATGGGCCCTCTTGCGGTCTGGTACGTCCACTCCGGCTATACGAACCACACTGCCTCCTGTCTCTCGGCAGATTCACTGCCGCCCGAAAGGTAAGATTACTGGGGTCTTATTGGATCTAGCCCTGTCGTTGTGCGTGCCGGGCGTTCTGGCAGATGATACGGATAACGCCCTTTCTCTTGATCACGCGGCACTTGTCGCACCGAGGCTTTACTGACGCAGAAACTTTCATTTGCAGTTCCAGAAACAAATATTCCGGACCAGCTTGAGGCCGGTCCTCACCAATTACCCCTGCTCGTGCTAATCTTCGGGGCTGAGACTAAGGCTACTTGAAGCGGTAGGTTATCCGCCCGCGAGACAGATCGTACGGCGACAACTCCACCAAGACTCTGTCTCCAGGAAGCACGCGAATGAAATTCATTCGTATCTTGCCCGAAACATGGGCTAGAACTTCATGATCATTCGGGAGTTCTACCCGGAACATACCGTTGGGCAGTGCTTCCTTGACGCTGGCTTCTACTTCAATTGCCTGCTTCTTCGCCATAAATCCCCTTTCGTATCGCTTGTTCTTACCATGATCGGAGGCCGACAGAAATTCTGTCGGCCCATTCATTCAGTTGTGTACCGTCAAAATCTCCGGACCATTCTCGGTAATGGCCAGTGAATGCTCGAAATGAGACGACAGCTTACCATCGGCAGTAACAACCGTCCACTGATCGTCCATTATTTTGGTGCGCCAATCCCCAAGATTGAACATCGGCTCAATGGCTATGCACATTCCTGGCCGGAGCAGTGCCCCCCTTCCTGCTACGCCATAGTTCGGCACCTGTGGGTCCTCGTGCAGGAATCTTCCCACTCCGTGGCCCACAAACTCTCGAACTACGCCATACCCCCGCGATTCTCCATAGGCCTGCACAGCAGCTCCGATATCGCCGACCCGGGCACCGGGAACAGCGGCCTTGATGCCCTCTTCCAAGCCTAGCCTCGTGTCTTCCATCAGTTGCCGAAGAGAATTATCAACCCCACCCACTGACAGAGTTACAGCAGCATCGCCGATCAGACCCTCGTAGGTCGCTCCAACGTCAACCTTGACAATGTCCCCTTCCCTGATAATGCGCTTGCTGGGTATGCCGTGTACGATTTCCTCGTTGATGGAAGCGCATATCGTTGCCGGAAAACCACGGTATCCCTTGAATGTCGGGCTGGCCCCTCTGCGGGTGATTTCCTTAAAGGCAATGCGGTCAAGATCCCGGGTGGTCATTCCCGGCTCAATGGATGCCTTAAGCAGGTTGATGGTCTCTCCGACAATCTCGCCAGCTCTTCGCATTAAGTCCAATTCCTGGGGGGACTTTATCGTAATCCCTCCAGAGTATGTGGACGGCGAGGTAGAGGCAGTTTCCTTTTTTCGCTTTCGGTTCACTGAATTATTGTACTCTTAAATATAAATAATGGAAAGTCAACAGATATCGATGGGTATTACAGCGCTGCCACAATATTCTTGAATACTCCATCCACCGTGTCTTTACCGGGTATATCCAACAAGAGGCCCCGCTTCCGGTAAAAGGCAAGCACCGGCATGGTCTCTTCCCGATAGACGTCTATTCGCCTCTGCACCGCCTCGGGCCTGTCGTCATCTCTCTGGTAAAGTTCGCCGTTACACCGTTCACAGGCGCGTAATCCGGATGAGTCGTCAATGGTGTACGGCGCCTGGCAGTCGCGGCACACATATCGTCCGCCCAATCTGCGGGATAGCTGATCTTCCGGAACGTCGATGTGCAGCACCCGGTCGACGTTCCGCGCTCTCGCAGTCAACGCCTCCTCCAGCTCCGTTGCTTGCCGCGTATTTCGCGGGAACCCGTCCAGAATGAAGCCCTCATCGGCATGAATGGACATGATCTTGTCCAGCATAATGTCGATAACAACCTCATCCGGCACCAGCTCCCCACGGTCCATGTACTCTTTTGCCCTGAGCCCCAGAGGCGTTCCCTGTCGCAGGTTGCTACGGAATATGTCTCCGGAACTGACGTGCGACAGCTGGTAGCGGTCCACCAGCAGTTGTGCTTGCGTACCCTTGCCTGCCCCCGGGGGGCCAAACAGCACCAGCCTCAAACCCTCTGCCACGGCTATCTCAGGAACCCCTCGTAGTTTCGCATCATCAACTGCGCTTCCAACTGGCGCAGCGTGTCAAGTCCGACGCCCACCATAATCAGGAGGCTCGTGCTGCTGAGAGATATCGCTTGCACACCGGTCACTAGCGATGCCAAGTAGGGAACAATGGCCACGAAGCCCAGGAACAGGGCACCCCCCATTGTTATCCGCACAATTACTCGATTCAGATAGTCCTGTGTCGGTCTGCCGGGTCTTATGCCCAGCACAAAGCCGCCGTTTCGTTGCAGATTTTCGGCCAAGTTCTGCTGATTGAATATCACCAGCGTGTAAAAGAAGGTGAAAAGCACCACCAGCACGAACACCATCCCCCAGTACAACGGGGAAGTGGGCACCAGCAGGACGGCGAAGAAGTTGGCTACGTCGCCCACCCAGGTGGTGTTGGTCGAAAAGTAGGTCGCAATGGTTCCAGGCAGTATCACGATCGAGAAAGCGAATATCAGCGGTATCATCCCTGCCGAATTGATTCGCAGCGGCAAGTAGGTGGCGCCGCTTTGCCTGTACATTCTCCCGCCTCGGAAGATGCTCCGGCCATATTGCACGGGTATGCGTCGATGCGCCTCATTAAACAAGACGATCAGCGCAATGATCAGGACACCGATAATTGCAAAGAAGCCGATCCCAAGCACATTGTCCCGGTCAAGAAAGCCCTGCGTGAGTAGGCTTGGGAACCCCGACACAATCCCGGCAAAAATTATGAGTGATATACCGTTGCCGATTCCTCGCTCGGTGATCATTTCGCCCAGCCACACCAGGAAAACCGTACCGGCGGTGATGGAAAGCAGAGCCGCAACCGTGGGCAGCGCAGCATCGCCTGTGAAGCCAACATTGGTCAGCACGTTGCTCTGCTGGAGCAGCACCAACTGGCCGTATCCTTGAGCCAGGGCAATAGGCACGGTCAGCCAGTGGATGATGCGGTTCATCGTCGCTCGGCCTGCTTCTCCCTCCCGAGACAACTCCTGCAACTGGGGAATAACGGGAGTTAGCAGTTGTATCACGATCGACGCAGTGATGTAGGGGAACACCCCCAGGGCGACAATGCTCATCCGGCTGAGGGCCCCACCGCTAAAGAGGTCCAAGAACCCCAGCAGTTCGTTATTACGGAAGAGGTTGTCCAGCTGAACCTGGTCGATGCCGGGCAACGGTATATGGGCTACGAAACGATAGAGCGCGAGAATGGCTAGTGTAAACAGGATTTTCGCCCTCAAGTCTGGCAGACTGAAGGCGTCTATTGCAGCCTGGAGCAACCTCGGGAAGCGGCCCCCCTGCGTCTCCGCGGCCATCATCGGGAGGCTGTTTCCTCCACGGTCCCATTGGCTGCCACAATGGCGTCCCTGGCCGTCTTGGTGAACTTGTCAGCAATCACATTCAACGGCTTCGTCAACTCTCCGCCGCCAACGATTTTCACGGGGCGGTTGAGGTTTCGTACGTATCCCCGTTCAAACAGCACTTCGGGGGTTACAACTTCTCCTGACTCGAACATGTCCAACGTTTCGAGTTTAACGATGGCGTAATAGGTCTTGAAGATGTTGTTGAAACCCCGCCGCATGGGGAGTCCCTTGATGATCGGGAGCTGGCCGCCCTCGAATCCAACTCGAGGGCCACGGCCCGACCGGGACTTTTGGCCCTTCATCCCGCGTCCTGCCGTGCTTCCCTGGCCGGCTGCATCGCCGCGACCGATTCTCTTTCGATTCCGGCGCGCCCCTTTGGACGGCGCCACTTGGTGTTGCATCATGACGGGTTTTCCACCTCCTCAACCCGCAACAGGTGCCCAACCTTCTTAACCATGCCGCGTATGGTGGGTGAATCTTGGTGGACGACTGTATGATGCAGATGGCGCAGACCCAACGAACGAATAATCTCTCGTTGATTTCCGGGCCTTCCGATGCAGCTTCGCGTCCAGGTAATCTTCAGTTCCGACATTTGGTTTTTCCGCCAACCGTCCCTGCTTTAAACAGCAGCTGGTTGTTCCTCTGTTTCCGTTTTGGCCTCTTCCTCGACAACCGCAGCAGGAGTTGGTCGTACGATGCCCCGCTTGGCCAGTTCGACCGCCGGGTCCTTCAGTTGGCGCAACGCTTCCATGGTCGCGTAAACGATGTTGATTGGATTTCGGGAGCCCAGGGACTTGCCCACTACATCCTTGACTCCGCCCAACTCCAAGATTGCGCGCATTGCCCCGGCCGCAATCACTCCAGTTCCCTCTCTGGCTGGTTTGATCAGAACTATGGTCGCACCTTTCTTCACCGTTATCTGCTGAGGGATCGTGCTCCCTCGAAGCGGCAGTGTAACCATCTCGCGGCGTGCAACTGCATTACCCTTCCTGACGGCGTCAGGGATCGCTAGAGCCTTGCCTAGTCCGGCACCAACTGTCCCTTGCCCATCCCCCACAACAACGAGGGCGTTGAAGCGCAGCCTGCGGCCACCTTTCACTACCTTGGCAATGCGTCGAGTGTAGACGACGCGTTCCGAGAACCCGCCCGTGTCCTCTTCCCGTGGGGCTCGCTCGCGGGGAGGACGTCCATCTCGCGGACCGCGTCCGCCGCCGCCTTCGCCACGGCCCTGCCTGTTCTGTCCTGGCGGTCCGGAACGGCCGGGGCCACCTCTGCCTTGTCCGCCGCGTCTGTTCGGTGGGGCTTGTACCATTTGGGACTAGGACCTCCTGCTTCTTCCCGAATCCACCATTAGAATTTCAGTCCACCTTCTCGGGAACCATCGGCGAGGGCCTTGACCCTGCCATGATATTTGCATCCGCCTCGATCGAACACCACTTGGCTTACACCGGCCGCCAGCGCCCGTTCCGCCAGGGTCTTCCCCACAGCTTCGGACACGTCGGTTTTGGTGCCAGACACGTCGAACCCGCCATTATTCAGGGATTCTTGGCTCGACGCCGAAGCTATTGTTCGCCCGTTCGTGTCATCAATTACTTGGGCATAAATGTGCTTGAGACTGCGAAAAACCGACAGTCTCGGCCTGTCCGGGGTTCCCGACACTTTCTTCCGCACCCGCGCCTGCCGAACCTTGCGCAGGTGTCTGGCATTCTTGTCTTTGGGCATATCTGTCTCAATTCTTCCGGGCGCTGAACGCACCGGTTTAGGTAGTTAAGCTTTGCGGGCCGCCGACTTCCCGGGCTTGAAGCGCAACAATTCTCCCTGATAGCGGATGCCCTTTTCCTTGTAGGCATTGGGTGGACGCACCTTGCGTACCTGGGCGGCCAACTGACCCACTTTTTGCTTGTCTATGCCACGAACGTGGACCCGGTTGTTGCCTTCCACTTCCATCGTTACACCATCCGGCGGATGAATTTCCACCGGGTGGCTGTAGCCTACGTTCAGGATAATACCGTCTCCTGCCGCCTGCACCCTGTATCCAACGCCCATAAGCTCCAGCGTTCGAGTGTAACCGTCGGTCACCCCCGTCACCGCGTTGGCGATCAGACTGCGGGTCAATCCGTGCAGTGCATGATGGAACTTCCGCTCACTGAGCCGCTCCACCACTATGACATCATCCTCCACCTTCACCACTACGTCAGGATGATATTCCTGGGTCAGATTCCCGCGGGGACCATTGACTGTAACCTCCCCATATCCAACGTTAATGGTAACCCCGCTGGGTATGGGAATAGTTCTCCGTCCTATGCGTGAGAGCGTCCGTCCTGAAGTCTTTCCATTTTCAACTTCGCTACCAGACATAACAGAGCAACTCTCCTCCGATGCCTTCACGCCATGCCTGGCGCCCAGCCATAACTCCGCGGGAGGTGGACACTATAGCCAGACCCAATCCACCATACACCCGTGGAATCTCCCCCTTCCCCACGTATACGCGCAGGCCCGGCTTGCTTATTCGTTTCAGGCCCGCAATCGCCGACTGGCGCCCTTCCCGGTACGAAAGGTGCAGTCGCAAAGTCGGATGCACCTGTCCTCGAGGTGAATCGAAATCGCGTATGAACCCCTCTTCCTTGAGAATCCTGGCTATAGCCAGTTTCGCCTTGGATTGAGGCATCATCACCGATTCATGCCGCGCCTGTATGGCGTTTCGAATACGGGTCAGCATATCGGCTATGGGGTCGGTTACGGGCATCTGCTAATCGTCTCCCTGAATGGGGGATAGTTCAAAATATGATCCGTTGCCGTACGGTCCGGGGCGATAGTTGGCTACAGGCTTGCCTTGCGGACTCCTGGCAACTCGCCCGTCAGGGCCAGTTCCCTGAAGCAAATCCGGCAAAGGCCCGCATGGCGGATATAGGCCCTCGGACGAAAACATCGTCCGCAACGGTTATAGCCTCTCACCTTGTACTTTGGCTCCTTGAGCCACTTCTGAACCTGCGATGTCTTGGCCACGCCCAGCCTCCGCTAAGTTTCACGTATGAACGGAAATCCGTAGAGTTCCAGGAGTCGCATCGCCTCAGCGTCGTTGCGCGCTGTGGTGGCAATGGTCACTTGCAGACCGCGAATACGGTCTATGGAGTTGTAGTCGATTTCCGGGAATATGATCTGTTCGCGGATCCCCAGCGAGAAATTACCTCGTCCGTCCATTCCCCGACGGGGAATGCCGCGAAAATCGCGAATGCGTGGCAAAGCAGTGTTCACCAGGCGATCCAGGAAATGGTACATCCGGTCCCCTCGAAGGGTTACCGCGGCCCCAATGGCGTTCCCTTGGCGAATCTTGAACCCCGCTATGGACTTCCGCGCACGAGTGGTCACGGGCTTCTGACCGCTAATTGTGGTCAGGTCCTGCGTGGCCGCTTCCAGCGCCCTTCCGTTGACCAGGGCTTCCCCCAGTCCGATGTTCAGTACGATCTTCTGCAGGCGCGGAACTTCCATTGGGTTGGAGTAATTGAATTCCCGCACCATCTGCGGAATGATCTCGCTGCGGAACTGTTCCTTCAGTCGCGGAGAGGGGGGCGAGTCGTCAGCCTCCGCAACCGCTGTCGCAGAATCACCGCCACCGCGTTGCCGACGACCGGTTCTCCCTTCCTGTCGAGGTTCTTCGGCCTGTCCGGCCTCGGGATCCACTTGCTGAGTTTCGTCATCGAGCATCGTCGATCACTTCCTGGCACTTGTTACAGCTCCGGACCTTTGACCCTGTCTCTAGAAATGATATACGGGCCTTGGTGGGCTGGTTGCACTTGTTGCAGATCAGAGCGACGTTCGACACGTGCAGTGGCGCCTCCATCTGGATGCGTCCCGACTGCCGTACCCCGGGGCGACCCTGCATGTGCTTGGTCACCACATTAACGCCCTCAACCACCACACGGTTTTTCTCCGGATGACTTCGTTCCACTCGTCCGGTCTTTCCCTTGTCCCGTCCGGCAATAACCAGCACGGTATCTCCGGCGCGAATGCTCATTAGACTACCTCTGGAGCCAGGGAAACAATACGCATGAATCCCTTGTCGCGAAGCTCACGTGCCACAGGCCCGAAGATACGCGTTCCCCTCGGATTCAGGTTCTCGGCAATAAGCACCGCCGCGTTGTCGTCGAACTTGATATACGTCCCGTCGGGACGCTTGCGAGCCTGTGCCTGCCGGATCACAACTGCTCTCACCACGTCGCCCTTGCGGACCGGTGAGTTCGGCGCAGCCTCCCGCACGTTGCATACGACGATATCGCCTACGCCCGCATACTTGCGGCGGCCGCTCCCGGGTATGTTAATCAGGCGTATGACCCTCGCTCCGCTGTTGTCGGCCACCTTCAGCCTGGTGTAGGTCTGGATCATTGCGGTTTTCCTCGGTGAGCCGCCCTTGTCTGGCAGGCTCCTCTAGTCCTCGTCGTCATAATCAGCGTCATCAAAGTCCGAGCCGCTGGAGGTGAGCTGGTCCAGAATGTCCGGATCGATATCGTATTCAATATCCAGCGCGGCCTCTTCCAGCACTTCTTCAGGCTCAGTTGCAGCATCCCCTTCCAGTTCTATAGGCCGGACTTCCGCGACCTGGCGGCGCTCCAAGATGTCCAGAAGACGCCAATGCTTCGTTTTTGAAATGGGCCTCGTCTCTTCTATGCGAACCAGATCCCCTAGTTGACACTGGTTCTCAGGGTCGTGCACGTAGAATCTGGCAACTTTCCGCATCTGCTTGTGGTACAAACGATGGCGTTGCTTCCATACCATCTCCACAATGGCAGTCTTGTCCTGCTTGATACGAACCACGGAGCCAGTTCGCACCTTTCGTTTCGGCCCTGTTACCACTAGTTGCCCTCCAACATTTGCCGCTCGCGGATGACGGTACGCAGACGGGCGATGGTCTTGCGAACAGACGCAGGCTCATTGGAATTGGGGAGCTGGTTGGTGGCGGCCCTGAACCTCAGGTTCATTAACTCTCTTCCAGCCCTTCCCAACTCCTCTTCGAGCTGGTCGTCGCTAAGTTCTCGTACTTCATGTATTCGCATAATTTCAATCAGGCGACCGCGTTGGTGGCAGCTGTTGCCAGCCGATCGCGGAAAACAGTCTTGGTGGCCATAGGAAGTTTCTGCGATGCCAACCGCAGCGCTTCCACCGCCTCGTTCTGGGGTACACCAGCAACCTCAAACAGGATACGCCCCGGTTTGACCACTGCCACCCAGTAGTCCACTCCCGCCTTGCCGCCACCCATGCGGGTCTCGGCCGGCTTCTTGGACACAGACTTGTCGGGGAAAACCCGCACCCATACCTGGCCGCCACGCTTCAGGTGGCGAGTGACGGCGATTCGGGCCGATTCAATCTGTCGAGCCGTGATCCATCCCGGCTCCATCGCCTTGAGCCCGACTTCTCCTGCATTGACGGCGCTACCGGTCACGGCATTGCCTCGCATCCGGCCGCGGAATTGTTTCCTGTACTTCGTGCGCTTTGGTTGCAGCATTCCCGTTCCCTCGTTGTCCGATTGACAGTTGTCTGAACGATGTCCCAGCGGGGTTCTTCTGGCTAATCTGCGTCTTGCTCCAGCAGTTGGTCCAACGCCTCGTCAACTTCTCCCGCCTGGACAGTCACCTCGATGTTCTCCAGCTCCGCCGCTTCCTCGGCCTGGACGGGCATGACCTCCCCTGTGTAAACCCACACCTTTACGCCAACCCTCCCCATAATGGTGTGTGCCTCGGCAAGGGAATAGTCGATGTCGGCCCGCAGAGTGTGCAGTGGCACCTGGCCCAGCATTAGTTTCTCGGTACGCGCGATTTCGGAACCCGAAATGCGTCCCTTTACAATGATCTTGATGCCCTCGGCGCCCGCCTGCATCGCCCTCTGCGCTGCCTGACGCATGGCCCTGCGGTAAGCCACCCGGCGCTCCAGTTGGTCCGCTACGTTCCGGGCCACCAAATAGGCGTTCAGTTCAGGCTGCTCAATCTCCAGGATGTTCAGCTGCACCCGGCTCTTGGTTATAGCCTCCAGCTTCGCCCGCAGATTCTTGACTCGTTCACCGTCGCGTCCGATCAAAATTCCCGGCCGTGCAGAGTGGATATTGATGACGCTGTCCTGCGCGCCCCTGTCGATCTCTACCTTGGCAATCCCGGCATCGGAAAACGCCCGATACTCGTTTCGGATGCTGTCTCGCAGGCTCAGGTCTTCCTTGACCAGGCTACGATAGCCAGATCCGTTCGGTGCATACCAGTGGGCCTTCCAGTCCTTGATGATGCCCAGACGAAAGCCATATGGATGGGTTTTGTGGCCCATTCCCAGTCTCCTATTCCTCGTCTTCGTCCACTACCACTGTAACGTGGCTGCTGCGCTTTGTTATCCGACCAATCCGCCCCCTTGCCCTGGGACGAAACCGTTTGAGCGAAGTGGCGTTGTCGGCAGTAATCTGGATTATCCGCAGATTGTCCCTGTCCATCAGCATGTTGTTCTCGGCATTGGCTGCAGCCGACTTCACAACCTTGGCCACCGGTTTGGCCCATGGCGAGGGCAAAAGACGCAGAGTGTTCAATGCGTCGTCCACACGCTGTCCTCTGACAAGGTCCAAGATAGGCTTGAGCCTCTTCTGCGAGGCTCCAAGCTGCTTTGCTACGGCACGAACTGGTGGCAAGTTGTTACCTCACCCTGCTGGAACGTTCGGAACGGGCTATGTGCCCGCGGTAGGTCCTGGTGGGCGAAAACTCACCCAGGCGATGTCCTACCATGTTTTCCGTTATGAATACTGGAACATGCCGCCGACCGTCGTGGACGCCAATGGTCAGTCCTACCATCTCCGGCATGATCATCGAAGCCCGCGACCACGTTCGGATGACAGTGTTGGCCCCAGATCGCTGGACTTGCTCCACTTTCTTAATCAGCTTCGGATGAATATACGGCCCCTTCTTGATTGAACGGGACATTCTAGCGTCTCCTGCCCCGGCGCATGATGAACTTACTCGACGCCTTTTTCTTGTTTCTCGTCTTGTAACCGAGGGTGGGCTTGCCCCATGGCGACTTCGGACCAGGCATACCGATAGGAGATCGTCCTTCGCCACCACCGTGGGGGTGGTCCACCGGATTCTTTGCAACGCCGCGAACGTGGGGACGTCGGCCCATGTGCCGAGATGCGCCCGCCTTACCCAGGCTTTCGTTTTGATGGTCCGGATTCGACAGCTGTCCTATGCTGGCCCGGCATCGCAACAGGATGCGCCGCATCTGTCCCGACGGCAGGCGTATCAGCACGTATTCGCCTTCGCGGGAAAGCACCTGCGCGCCTGTCCCAGCGCCGCGAACCAACTGGCCGCCGCGCCCTGGTGTCAGTTCCAGATTGTGCACCACAGTACCCGTCGGGATGTTGGTCAGGGGCAACGAGTTCCCCAAGCTTACTTCAGCGTCAGGCCCAGACTGTACTGTGTCCCCCACGGCCAACCCGTGCGGAGCGAGAATGTAGCTCTTTTCGCCGTCTACATAGAAGATCAACGCAATCCGCGTGGTCCGGTTGGGATCGTATTCAATCGACTTCACCTTCCCCGGAACGCCATCCTTCTTGCGTTTGAAGTCGATCTCGCGATACATCCGTCGCGAACCGCCACCACGTCCACGGGTCGTGATTCTACCGCGATTGTTGCGACCCGCATGGTTTTTCTTTCGGGATATTAGGGATTTCTCCGGTTTGTTTGTGGTGATTTCCTCGAATGAGGCCCTCACCGCATTCCGGGTCCCCGGCGTTATTGGTCTGAAATTTTTCAGGGGCATGGGACTCTGCCTTACAGTCCTTCTATGATGTTGATCCGGTCGCCAGCCTTCAAGGTGACTACCGCTTTCTTAGTGTCTGGCTGCTTCACTTGCCGCGGGCCGTAACGCTTTCGCTTTCCCCTCAGCCTGGAGATGTTGACGTCCAGCACTTCGACACCGAAGTTCTTCTCTACCGCCTCTTTGACCTGCACCTTGTTTGCTTTAGGAGCGATCTCAAAGGTGTACTTTCCGGTTTCCTGCAGTATCGTGCTTTTCTCTGTAATGGTAGGCTTAATCAATACCCGGTGAATATCCATGCTACTCACCGTCCCCTTCCGCAGCCTCGGCGCCATCAGCGACCGTCGCATCCTGCGCTTCGGTGTCCACAGCCCCATCCTCTTCCGTAGGGACCTGGAACTTTTGTCCACGGCGCCCGTGGGGATCAGAAGCCAGCGAATTCTCCGCCCATCTCGCCGCATCCACAGTCATGATCACCGTATCCCTGGAGAGCAGCATCTCTGCGTTCAATTGATTGACAGGAAGGGTGTATACCTTCTTAAGATTACTGGCTGCCATTACCACAGCCGGGTCGCTTCCCAAGGTAACAACAAGGGCCGAGCCGGAAATGTTCAGGCGTTCCAAGAGACTCGCCATCGATCGAGTGCGTCCGTCAATGCCGTCCATGGAATCGAGGCACATGATCCGTTCGCTTCTCGCCTTGTCGGATAGCACACACCTGAGCGCCAGCCGTCGCATCCTCTTGGGAAGGGCCTTTCGGTAACTCCTCGGATGAGGTCCAAAAACCACGCCGCCGTGCCTCCACTGGGGAGAGCGAGTACTGCCCTGCCGTGCCCGGCCAGTGTGTTTCTGGATCCACGGCTTGCGGCCGCCGCCAGATACTTCGGAGCGGGTCTTGGTGTCGTGAGTGCCCTGACGCCGGTTCGACTGGTAAATCACCATTGCCTGGTGCACCAGCGACTTGTTCATCGGCACATTGAATACTAAATCGTCGAGATCTAGAATGTCGACGGTATCTCCGGACTGATTTCTTACTGGGACCTGCATAACGTTGCTGCCTGCTGAATTAGGACCTGCGACGGATTTGTACCAAGCTGTTGGGCGCCCCCGGTATGCCGCCCTTCACAGCCAGAATGTTCCGGTCAGGATCCACTTTTACGATTTCCAATCCCTTTACAGTGATGCGACGGTTCCCCATGTGCCCCGCCATTTTTAAGCCTTTGAACACCTTTCCGGGGGTGGTGCCTCCGCCAATGGAGCCTGGGGCGCGTGCCCTGTCGGACTGCCCGTGAGTGCGCGGCCCGCCGCCGAACCCGTGCCGTTTCATCGTCCCGGCGAAACCCCGTCCCTTGGATCGTCCGATCACATCGATCTTTTCGCCCTCGGCAAAAATGTCTACGCCGAGCGTCTGGCCGATCGAAAACTCCGACGTGTCGTCCGCATCCACTTCCCTTAGATAACGACTGGCCCGGCTCGGCCGGAAGTGGCCCTGCATCGGTTTGTTGGACCGTTTCACTTCCCCGAAACCCAACTGGACTGCGTCATATCCGTCGCTGTCCTTGGTTTTCACCTGGGTGACAACGCACGGCCCGGCCTCAATCAGCGTCACGGGAACGACACTTCCGTCTTCCCTGAACAACTGGGTCATGCCTATTTTCTTGCCAAGAAATCCCTGAATCATAGTTAACCAAACCTGAAGCTACATCCGTCGAAATCACTGCACGGTGGCAAACTGTCTCCGACGAGATTCTGTTGCTGGGTCCGCCCCGGAACATAAATTGGGAACCTACAGTTTAATCGATATGTCAACACCGGCTGGAAGATTGAGACGGGTCAGCGAATCGATTGTTTTCGATGTGGGCTCCAGTATGTCGATGAGCCGCTTGTGAGTGCGAATCTCGAAATGCTCTCGAGAGTCCTTGTCCACATGTGGCCCGCGTATTACGCAGAACCGGCGAATGTGCGTCGGCAGAGGCACCGGCCCAGCGACCCTGGCTCCTGTTCGTTCAGCAGTCTCAACTATCTGACCGGTAGAGGTGTCCAGCATCTTGTGGTCAAATGCCTTCAGGATGATTCTTACTTTCTGCCTTGCCTGCATACGCTTTCTTCACATCGGAGGCTGCCACAATGGCCGCCCTTACCGCATCAAAAAATTAAACCCGAAAAGCTGCGCCGAATCAGCCCCAGTCTCCCCAGCCTGTCCGGCTAGAGCAGGGTTCGGAGCAACCCCTCGGGAACCGGCTCGTAGTAGCGGAACTCCATCGTGTAGGAGGCCCGCCCCTGGGTTATCGAACGAAGCGCCGTGGTGTAGGCGAAAGTCTCTCCCAACGGCACCAGCGCTCGAACGGTCTGGATTCCTTCTTGGCCCTCGATGGTACGAATTTGAGCCCGGCGGGTGCCAAGATCGGCGATCACATCGCCTAGGAAATCCCCCGGTGTCACCACCTCGAGGTCCGCGATGGGCTCCAGAAGAGCAGGTCCAGCTTTGCTGACACCCTCCCGGATAGCCATCATCCCGGCACTTCGAAATGCCATCTCCGATGAATCTACAGTGTGATAGCTGCCATCCACCAGAGTTGCCTTTAAATCTACAAGAGGATAACCGCCCAGTGGGCCGTTGTCCAGTGCTTCCCGGACCCCTTTCTCGACGGCCGATATGTATTCCCTGGGAATAACGCCGCCGGATATGGCATCTACGAACTGAATGCCCTCTCCTTGGGCCAGGGGCTCCAGCTCCACAACCACGTGGCCATACTGGCCGTGTCCGCCAGTCTGGCGCACGAATCGCGCATCGGAGCGATAGGGGCGGGTGAGCGTTTCACGATAGGAAACCCGCGGCCTGCCTACCTGGGCCTCAACCCCGAACTCCCTCTTCATCCGGTCCACCAGCACTTCCAGGTGGAGTTCGCCCATGCCCGACATGATCGTCTGGCCCGTTTCCTCGTTGAACCTGACCACAAAGGTGGGGTCCTCATCGGATAGCTTCCGTAGCGCGTCGCTTAGCCGGTCCTGATCCGCGCGGGTCATTGGCTCGATCGCCACTGACACCACGGGGCTGGGGAACTTCGGCGGCTCGAGGATGACCTGCTCCGTATCAGCGCAAATGGTATCGCCTGTGAAAGTATTCTTGAGACCCACCGCTGCGCAGATGTTACCCGCCGTAATGTCTTCCAGCTCTTCCCTGTGGTTGGCATGCATCAGGAGAAGCCTGCCCATGCGTTCCCGGCCCTTTCGGGAAACGTTCTGCACCGAAGCGCCGGCCTTGACGCGCCCGGAGTAAACTCGCAGGAAAACGAGGCGGCCCACGTAGGGGTCCGTAGCTACCTTGAAGGCCAGTGCCGCAAGGGGGCCGTCTTCGTCCGGATGGCGAAGCTCGGAATCTTCGGTTACCGGATCTACCCCCTCGACAGGGGGGACATCGGCAGGCGAAGGGAGGTAGTAGAGGACCGCGTTTAATAGCGGGTGTATGCCCTTGCCGGATATGGCGCTCCCGCACAGCACAGGCACCAGGGTCTGTTCTATTGTTGCCCGGCGCAGTGCCCCGCGCAGGTCCTCCTCGGATAGTTCCTCTCCCTCAAGATAACGGATGAGCAATTGCTCATCCGTCTCGACTATCTTCTCTATCATTTCTTGTCGGTAGCGCAGATAGTCCTCTTCAAACTCTACGGGAACCGGCATCTCTTCGTAATCTTCCGCGCTGCTCCGGCCTCCGCGCCCCACGGGATACACGGTGGCCTGTCCGCCGATCAGGTCAATAGTGCCGCAGTACTGGTCCTCTTCGCCCATTGGCAATTGGATCGGCACAGGGTTTCCGTTGAGACGCCTCCGGATTGATTCCAAGGTGCGCTCGTAGCTCGCCCCTACCCGGTCCATCTTGTTCACGAAACAGATCCGCGGGACCGAGTACGTATCAGCCTGCCTCCATACGGTCTCGGACTGCGACTGCACTCCGGCAACCGCGTCCAGAACAACAACACCGCCGTCAAGCACGCGCAACGAGCGCTCCACTTCGGCGGTGAAATCAACGTGACCGGGGGTGTCGATGATGTTTATCCGGCAGTCCTGCCATTGTGCGCTGGTGGCCGCAGCCGTGATCGTGATGCCCCGCTCGCGCTCTTGGGGCATCCAGTCCATTGCCGTCGTTCCATCATCAACGCCACCGACGCGGTGAATACGGCCGGTGGCGTAAAGAACCTGTTCAGTTACGGTGGTCTTGCCTGCGTCTATGTGGGCTATGAAACCGATGTTGCGAATTTTTTCGATTGGGAATGTGTTCTGCATTTCGCTTGGCACAGGAGGAGAGCAACCTGTCTCCACGACCGCCGGAGTTACCGGCGGTAATGAACGAAGGCACGGTTGGCTTCGGCCATCCGGTGCAATTCCTCCCTGCGGCGTACTGCCGAACCCTCTCCGCGTGAAGCTTCCATCAACTCGAGCGCCAACCCCCTGCGCATGGGCATACCCTTGCGGGACCTGGCCCCCCGAATCAGCCACCTCATCGCCAATGCCTCGCTGCGTTCAATGCGCAACTCCGTGGGCACCTGGATGGTTGCCCCACCCACGCGCTTGGGCCGGACTTCCACGGCCGGTGTGGCGTTGCGAAGCGCCTGCTGGAATACTTCCAACGGTTCTCGGTTCGATTCGCCCTGTATAATAGTAAATGCGTTGTAGGTCACCCGTTGTGCGGTTGACTTCTTGCCTTTGACCATCAGCCGGTTTATGAACCGGGCCAATTCCTCGTTGTTGAAGCGCGGGTCGGGCGCGGTTGCGCGGCGCTCGGCGCGTCTTCTTCTCGACATGCGTTCCTACACCCTCGGAATCTAGATTGGACTCGCTTTCGTCATTCAGTTCGAAAGCGTTCGCTCTTCCGTCTGTCAGGAGTCGTTGCTACCCGCGGCGCGGACGGCTGGCTCCATACTTGCTGCGTCCCCGCCTTCGGTCGTTCACGCCCTCACAGTCGAGAGCGCTGCGGACCACGTGATACCGCACGCCAGGCAGGTCCTTGACCCTGCCACCGCGTATCAGCACCACGGAGTGCTCCTGCAGGTTGTGCCCTTCACCGCCGATGTAGGCGGTTACTTCTACCCCGTTGGTGAGTCGCACGCGGGCTATCTTTCGCAGGGCCGAGTTCGGCTTCTTCGGGGTCATGGTACGCACTTGAATGCACACTCCACGCCTCTGCGGGCAACCAGGCCCCCATTTGACGCGGTTTCTCAGGGAGTTCTGGACCCAGTGCATCGCCGGAGCCTTCGTCCGTTTGCGGACCGGTTTCCGGCCTTTACGCACAAGCTGGTTTACTGTTGGCATACGCGACTCTCCGCACACAATTCGGTGGGTACGTAAATTTATCAAGGCTCATTACGAATGTCAAGCCGGATGTTCGGAAAATGGTCGGGTTTCGCACAATATCTCGAGACCGTTCCTCTGCCGATTGCGTGAACCGTCACCCGTTGATAACCTGTTTGAGCAACTCTCTTACCGCAATCTAGGCTTACCACAATTCAGGAGGTCCACCTGTGGCCCGATCTCTGCCCTATGCCGACATGGACAAGATCCTGTCGCTTTCCAAGCGCCGCGGATTCGTTTTCCAGAGCAGCGAGATCTACGGCGGGCTCGGCTCCACCTGGGACTACGGACCTCTGGGCGTTGAACTCAAACGCAACGTCAAGGAAGCGTGGTGGCGCTCCGTGATATCCGGCCGCGACGACATGGTCGGCCTCGACTCAGCAATACTCATGCACCCCCGCACCTGGGAAGCCAGCGGCCACGTCGAGAACTTCAGCGACCCCTTGGTAGAGTGTCGCGAATGCAATCAGCGCTTTCGACAGGACCACCTGCTCGAAAACTCCGGGATAGACCCCACCGGTCCCGGGGCCGACAGCGCCTCCCGGGATCTGCGATGCCCCGACTGCAACGGCGAGCTGACAGACCCCCGCCGGTTCAACCTCATGTTCCGCACCTTCATGGGTCCGGTGGAAGATACCGCGAGTGAGGTATGGCTCCGTCCGGAAACCGCCCAGGGCATCTTCGTCAATTTCCCCAACGTGGTCAACTCCAGCCGCAAGAAGCTGCCCTTCGGCATCGGTCAGATCGGCAAGTCATTCCGCAACGAGATAACCCCCGGGAACTTTACCTTCCGCACCCGCGAGTTTGAGCAAATGGAAGTGGAGTTCTTCGTCCGCCCCGAAACCGACCTCGAGTGGCTCGACCGATGGGTCAACGACCGCTTCCAGTGGTACGTTGACCTGGGAATCCGCGCCGAGAACTTGCGTCTCCGTCAACATGGCCCTGACGAGCTGGCCCATTACGCCAAGGACTGCTATGACATAGAGTACCGCTTCCCCTGGGGCTGGGCGGAGTTGGAGGGCATTGCTGACCGTACCGATTTCGATCTCAAGCAGCACGCAGAGTTCAGTGGCGAAGACCTCAGCTACTTCGACGATGAATTGCAGTCTCGCTATTACCCCTACGTGATCGAACCTTCCGGCGGCGTCGACCGCGCCACCTTGGCCTTCTGGCTCGACGCCTACGACGAGGAACCCGACGGCAACGCCGTACGTGTGGTTTCCCGTATTCACCGCCGCCTCGCTCCGGTCACTGTTGCGGTGCTGCCCCTGAGCCGCAACGAGCGCCTGACTCCCACCGCCAGGCGCGTCCACGATCTCCTCCGGCCCCACTTTGCCGCCCAGTATGACGACGCCCAGAGTATCGGCCGCCGTTATCGCAGGCAGGACGAGATTGGCACTCCCTACTGCGTAACAGTAGACTTCGACACCCTCGACGATCACCAGGTTACCGTCCGGGACCGCGACACCATGTACCAGGCCCGTGTTCCTCTGGCCCGCCTCGTTGACATTTTGCAGGACAAGCTGGAACACGGCTGGTAGTCAAAGACCCAGCCCAGCCTTGCGAGTAGCACATGCCGGACCTAGTTAGCTCCACAATCAGACAGGGCCTCTACACCCACGTGGTCGGCAGGCGCATCCTCTACTACCACGAGTTGACATCCACCATGGATGAGGCTTCGAGGTTGGCCGAAGAAGGCGCAGACGAGGGCACCGTGGTGGTCGCCGAAATCCAGTCCGCCGGTCGTGGAAGGCAGGGTCGGAGCTGGGTCTCCCAACCAGGCAACCTGTTACTGTCGATTCTATTCAGGCCTGGCATGGAGCAGCTACCCTTCATCAGCATGATTGGCGGCCTCGCCGTCGCGAGGGCGGTCCGCAAGACCACCGGCTTGTCCCCTGCCATCAAGTGGCCCAATGACGTTTTGCTCGGCGGAAAGAAGGTGGCGGGTATACTCGCAGAGAGCGTCATAGTCGGGGATTCTGTGTGTTATGCTGTCCTCGGTTTGGGTATCAATGTTGCCCTCGACGCATCGGAAACTGAGGAAATCTCCGCCATCGCCACCAGCGTCGACGCCGCCGCAGGCACCCCCGTGGAACGGGATTCACTGCTCCGTCAGTTGCTCCTGGATCTCGACGACCTGTACCTGCGTCTAGGCCGGGAGGAATCTCCCATCACTGAATGGGCTGACCTGCTTGAAACTATCGGGCGTACCGTGACGGCGTCCTTCGCCGGTGAGACGCGTTCGGGAGTTGCTGAAGCCGTCGACGAGACCGGAAATCTCCTGCTCAGGCAGGTCGACGGACAGATTATTACGCTGACTGCCGGGGATGTGACTCTTGGCAGTCATGGGACGGGATAAGAGCGCCTATGCTGGAATCGCTAAGTCTGGAAGGTAAGACGGTCGTCATCACCGGTGGCGGAACAGGCCTCGGTCTGGCCATGGTGCGGGCCCTCGCCCGTGCCGGGGCCACCCTGACCATCGCCGGTCGCCGTTCCGGGCCCATCGAAGACGCCGCGGCCGAGGTCGAATCCTTGGGCAGCAAGGCAATCTCCGTCGTCACCAACGTGACTAATTCCGCCCAAGTGGACGCCCTGATGGCCGCCGCCATCTCGCGTTTCGGCAAGATCGACGTTCTCCTTAACAATGCCGGTGCGGTTCAGGACAACGTGCGCAAGCCCATCTGGGAAATCACAGACGAAGACTGGCACCGCATCATGGATGTCAACCTGAGCGGAGCCTTCTTCTGCTCCCGCGCCGTTTCAAAACCCATGGTCGATCAGGGCCACGGGAAGATCATCAATGTAGCTTCCGGCTTCGGCATGCGGGGCGGCCGCGACATTTATATGTACTGCACCAGCAAGGGCGGGATGATTCAGCTCACCCGCGTGCTCTCCTTCAACCTGGCCCGCCACGGCATCACCGCCAACAGCATCGTGCCGGGCTTCGTGCCGACGGGAGACATGGGCGCCACGACCTCGAGCCTGCCCCGCTCCGGAGACTTCCTTCCCATTGGCAAGCTGGGCAAGCCTGAAGACTTTGGCCCACTCGCCGTTTTCCTCTCGTCCAGTGCTTCCGACTACATGACTGGCGAGATGATCATCGCCGATGGTGGAGGACTGGCCGGAGGAATCACTCCGACAGGCCACGCTCCGGTCATTCCACTGGAGCCGTAGGCCGAGCCCGATTTCCACGCTTAAACCTGTGCGTTAGGGAGAACAGAATGCCGGTCCTGCCGGAATATGGCCTGTCTGGCCGCGTAGCAGTTTTCGCCACCTCTGGCGGCGACGAGGCTCCTTATCTTGCCGGTGCCCTCGCCGAATCCGGCGCCACTGTATTCGCGATCGCCCGCACCCAGCGCCTCCTGGACGCGGTGATGGCCGCCCTTCCCGGCGGAAGCCATGGTGCTGTGATGAACGCCGGTTCTGACGTCAGCGCAGCCCGGGTCCTGTCCGAGGTGGACCGGAATCACGGCCGTGTCGACATCCTGGTCAACGACTGCCGCAGCATGTATGCAGCTCCTTTTGCCGAGATTCCTCAATTGTCGTGGGAAGAGGTCCAGACCCGTAACGTCCGGATGCCCTTCCTGCTCCTGCAGCAAGTGCTTCCCCGCATGGCGGAGTCGGAATACGGTCGCGTGGTGAACGTGGTATCGGAACTGGCGGAACGCGGCATGGTCAACGGCTCTGCCTTCGCGGCCAGCCAGGCAGCCCTGCTCTCTTTGACGCGTTCTCTTGCCGTGGAATGGGGTCGCCACAACATCCGGGTCAATGCCCTGGGCACCGGCTGGATGGATGCCACAGGCCAGTCCATCGAGCAGCAGTTGGAGGAACTGCTTGTTCGCTACACCCCGTTGCGACGCAAGGGACGCCCCGATGACATTGGCCCCCTGCTTGTCTATCTTTGCTCCGAGTCTTGCGATTATTCCACCGGTCAGCCCGTGTACGTGGACGGCGGTCTCAACGCCCACCCCTGACCCCAAACTTCCTGCTTCCGACACATGGGTGCGCGGATAGCATTCCAATTCAGGCGGTCTGCACCCCAATGACCCTTCTTTTCCTCACAGCCTGTACTCGCTAAGGCGGGGAGCAGGAATCCAAACCCTCGTCTTTCGTCAATAGCGCCAACTGAATCGGAACCCCGATCATGCACCACGACGATTGCAAAGTAGATTCGCTCTCAATTTTGTCTGGATCCGGGTTCATAGGATTAGCAGGATTGAAGCTCCACCAGAGAAATCCCTAAATCGAATGAATTACAGTTTAGACAACCACTTTGCAATCGTCCTGATCCGGCACGCCCTCTCTATTCCAAGCAGGCCGCTGTCTGCTGTAAAATGATTTGGTCCTGAATCCATGAACCGACAGTCAGCAGAATCAGCTACGCCCGTTGCGCGGTTGCGCGGCATGCCTGATTTCACCGGTGATGCCCTTCGCAGGCGCGAGCAGATCCAGCGCAGCATAACTGCTCTTCTGGGCAGCTTCGGCTATCAGGGACTCGACACTCCTCTTCTAGAACCCACCGAGCTCTTCCTGCGTAAATCCGGCGGAGAACTTGCCTCCCAACTCTTCAGCTTCACAGACCCCGGCAGCCGGGCCGTCAGTCTGCGCCCGGAATTCACCGCCCCTGCCATTCGCCACTACCTGGAGAATTCCTCGCAAATCGACCTCCCGGCCCGTTGGCAATATTGCGGCCCGGTGTTCCGCTTTGATGGGGCTTCATTGTCTTCACCCGACCAACTGGGTGGAAATGGCCAGTTCACCCAGATAGGCGGCGAATTGCTAGGCTCCTCCAGTGTCATGGCCGACGTTGAGCTCTTGGAATTGGCAGTCTCGGTCCTGTCTGAATCCGGTCTGACCGGCTGGACCCTGCGTCTCGCCGACCTCGGTCTCCTGAACAGCTTGTTGGACCCTCTGGACCTGTCGGACCGTGCCAGGACATTCGTCGTCCAGAGCGTGCCTCTGCTTGGTGCTGGTCCAACTGCAATCCCCGGTCTCCTCGACTCCGCACGCAGTCTTCACTTGTTCGGCCGCCCGTCCGGCGATGACTATCTCAGTCAGGCCGTGTACGGACTTGGCGACGACGAAGCGAGAAACGTACTGCTAGGTGTCCTTCGCTCCAACCCCCTGGATCAGTTGGGCCAGAGAAGGCCGGAAGAAGTGGTGGAGCGATTGCTTCGCAAGATCCGGCGTCCCGACGCGGAGGAGACTCTTCGCATGGCTCTGGAAGCCGCCAGTGAATTGGCACAGGTGAGGGGGCGACCTTCGGATGCTCTCCTTGAAGCTGTGGCGGTCTTGAACAGAGGGGGTTCCGATACTCAGGCCCCTCAGAGGCTCGATCAGACTCTTCAGCTGCTTCCGGACCTGCCGGATGCCGGCGGCAGCGTGGTTCTCGATCTGAGCCTTGTACGAGGACTCGCCTACTACAATGGCATCATCTTTGAGGTGTCTCACCCCGGATGGCCTGGCGCAATAGGTGGCGGCGGTCGGTACGATGGCCTCGCCCGCGACCTGGGCGGCGCCCATCGCCTACCCGCCCTCGGCTTCGCCTACAACCTGGATGCCCTCGAAGAATTGACGCGCGAATGCGCTTCCATTTCGCAGACGGGATCGGAGCGAGTGCTTGTCGTCGCCTCCAGCGAAGCTGCACGGAGCGCGGCGCTCAAGGAGGCTCGGAAGCTCCGCTCCATGGGGAAGCACGCCATTACGGAGGTCGCTGAACGAGAAATGGACGAGGCACGCGACTTCGCCTTCCGTGGCGGTTTTTCAACCATGGCGATAGTCTACGAAGACGGCAGCGTTGACACCCAGGAATTCTGATGACCGGCTTACACTCAGCATAGCTGGCCTGCGAACCCGTCTTTCCACCAAGCCATAGCGAGCAAGAATCTAGTATGAGCGATAGCGAAATGGCGAACCCAAAGCCGTCCCTGCGCCTGCTGTTACCCAGCGACGGCGACCTCTATCAGCCCTCGCTAGACTTTTTGCGCGATTGCGGACTGCAGGTGAGACGCCCCAATGCCCGGCGATACACCGCCACGATCCCTGCTATACCGGGTGTGGAAGTCCTCTTTCAGCGCACCGCGGACATCACCGCGAAGGTGGAAGAGGGCAGCGCGGAACTTGGGATAACAGGCCTGGATCGCCTCCTCGAATACCGCGAAGACGAACGCAGGGCCTCTGTTCTCATTGAGAGTCTCGGCTTCGGACGGTGCGACCTGGTGCTTGCCGTACCAGACGTCTGGCTTGATGTCACTTCCCTGGCCGACCTCGCCGACCTGGCCCTGGAGTTCAGGCAAGAAGGAAAGCAGCTCCGAATCGCCACCAAGTACCCTCGGCTAATCAGCACTTTTCTGTACGACCGCGGAATCAACTATTTCAGTCTGGCCCCCGCCTCCGGCACCCTGGAGGCCGCACCCGTTGCGGGTTACGCCGACCTGATCGCCGACCTCAGCGCCACCGGCACAACCCTCCGCGAGAACCGCCTCAAGACACTGGAGGACGGCACTGTCCTCAGTTCCCAGGCTTGCCTGTTGGCCAATACCCAGATTCTCGCGCACTCACCGAAAGCCCTTGAGCTTGTTCGGGGTCTGACCGACATGATGGAAGCCCATATGCGGGCTGAACCCTACTACCGGCTCACGGCGAATGTACAGGGTTCCTCCGCGGACGAGGTCAGCGGTATGATCCTGGCCCGTCCGGCCCTGGCTGGTCTCCGTGGACCTACGGTGGCCCGTGTGTACAACATTGAAGAGAGGGGCTGGTTCTCCGTCAGCCTTCTCGTGGAAAAGGACCGGTTGTTGGAGGCCGTCGACCACCTCCGGGATTGCGGCGCGGTGGATGTGGCAGCGTCGCAGCTGGGCTACCTGTTCGACAACCATTCCCACTCCTACGAGGCGCTGTTCGGTTCCCTGGGCATCTGAGGTTCGACAACCCCTATCTGAAGGGATAAAATAAGCTACCGTTCCCCGCGTTAATCCTTGATGTGTGTTGTGTAATACGCAGGATATGCGGGGTTTGAGTCCAATCATGGCCAGGCACCAGGACGCTGACAATGCCCAACCTGCCCATGCACATCTACTTGGCCCAAGAGGTTGCCGAGCAGCTCGATTGGGGCTACGTATACGACCACATAGGAAGCTTCTACCTGGGTTCCACCTCCCCCGACATCCGAGCCATGACCAAGTGGCCCCGCGAGCAGACTCACTTCGCCCCTCTCTCCGTGCGGGAAGTCGGCACGGGCGCCCGCACAATGTTTCGTAACTATCCTCAGTTGCTTGAATGGGGCACCCAATCGGAAGCTACTCGAACCTTCCTTCTTGGGTACATCTGCCATCTCGCGGCGGACGAGGTCTGGATCACCACCGTATACCGTCCCAACTTCGATACCAGCAGCGAAACCACCCGGCTCACCAGCGACCAGGTCGAGGCCGACATGTGGGACCGGGCCGTCCAGCTCGACATGGACCGCCTCTCCCTCCCCGATGTGCGAGGCACCCTGAACGCTGGCCAGCACGTTTCCTGCGGCGATTCAGGCGTCTCCATTGCCTTCTTCGAGGAAGGTCTGCTGGCGCAGTGGAAGGACAGGGTCTCCAGCTTCGTTGGCCGTGAATTTGAATGGTCAAGGCTGAAGTTCGCCCTGAACCGCATGTACCGCGACAACGACGAAGTCCAGGAAACGGTCGATCGTTTCCTCGAACGCATGCCTCGCAGCCTCGAAGAAGTCTACGAAAAGATCCCCGAAGCCAAGGTGGAGAACTACCGCCGCGAGGCCGTGTCAGCTACCATAGCCCACGTGCGCGAATTCCTTCCTGAGTAGTTGCCCAACGCTGACTTCAACACCGGAGCCGTCAAGTGACTGACAATTCAACGCTGAACATAATCCGAGGCGCCGAGAACGCCGAAAACGTCCTAACCCGTATCGATCCCCTCGATTTGTCGTCATTGCCCGAATCGGTCCTCGCCCGTACGCATCAGGCCTTCGGCGACGGTGTGTCCCCAGCAGAATCTGTTCTTCGCATGCTCTCCGACGTGAAGCAGGATGGGGATGCTGCCGTCCGCCGTTACGCGAAGCTGCTCGACGGTGCGGACCTCGAAGACTTCCGTATCCCACAGTCCGATCTGGACGCCGCCAGCGATCGGGTTAGCCCCGAGCTCTGGGAGTCCCTGGAATTGGCCGCCGACCGCATACGTTCATTCCACCACTCCACACTTCCCGGTGAGTGGATGGATCCCTCCCAGGGATTGGGGGAACTCGTCCGGCCCTTGGCTCGCGTGGGTGTGTACGCCCCCGGCGGCACCGCGGCATACCCGTCCACCGTGCTGATGACCGTTATCCCAGCCCGCGTCGCCGGAGTGGGAGAGATAATACTCACCACCCCACGAACGGGCTCTCAGCCTCTCAACCCTGCAGTCGTCGCAGCAGCGAAGATCGCAGGTGTTGACGCCATGTACCAGGTCGGTGGAGTCCCCGCCATCGCTGCCTTGGCCTACGGCACGGAGTCCATACCCCGCGTCGACAAGATCTGCGGTCCCGGCAATATCTTCGTCGCCTATGCCAAGAAGCTGGTCCAGGGATCCGTCGATATCGACGGCGTATTCGGCCCCACCGAGACCATCATCCTGGCCGACGACAGCGCCAACGCCGATTTCTGCGCTGCGGACCTCATCGCACAGGCAGAGCACGATCCCCTCGCCACTGCCATTCTGGTAACCGACAGCGAAGCATTGGTTGCTCGCGTTGAAGCCCAGCTTGAGACGCAGCTTGCTTCCGCCCCCCGTGGTGATGTCGCCCGTCAGGCCCTCCAACGCCAAGGCCGCGTCGTGATCGTCGATTCCCTTGACGAAGGCGTCGAACTCGTGAATCGCATCGCCCCCGAGCATCTCTGCCTGCTGATGAGAGAACCCTGGAGCTGGGTGGACCGTATCCATCACGCCGGAGGGCTGTTCCTCGGCGAATACTCCCCCGAGGTGATGGGCGACTACATTGCCGGACCCAGCCACGTGATGCCCACTGGCGGCACTGCGCGTTTCGGTTCCGCCCTCAGCGTCCACCACTTCCTCCGCACCATGCCCGTGGTTGGCCTCAGCCCCGAAGACTTCAGCAACCTCGGCCCAGCAGCGGTGCACATCGCCAACGCCGAGGGTCTCGCTGGACACGCTGGCGCAGTGCAGGTCCGCCTAGACTCCCTGAAGTCCAGGGTAGGGTGACTTCCGCCGGTTTGAGCACAATCACTTTTATCGGGTCGAAATAACATGGCAGAGTTCACTGAACAGTTGCAGGAATCGATGCTCCCTCACATCCGCGGACTGGACGTCTACCAAGGCGTCGAGCCCGTCGAGGTTATGGCGGAACGGGCGGGGATCCCGCAAGAAAAGATCATTCGCTTGAACGGGAACGAGAACCCCTACGGACCCTCGCCAGCGGTTGCCGCCGCTCTTGCTGACTTTCCCAACTTCAATCACTACCCCGATCCCGAGCAGCGCCAGTTGCGCCAGGCCCTCTCCGGTTACGTCGGCATCGACCCGGACCGAATCATCGCCGGCAACGGAAGCGACGAGCTCATCGACATGCTGTTTCGCATGTTCATCGGACCCGGCGATAACATCATCAACCTTACGCCAACCTTCGGCATGTATTCCCTCGGTGCCGAAATCTGCGGCGGTGAGGCCGTCTCGGTGCCCCGCGACTCGGACTTCGAGATCGACCTCGAGGGTGTCAAGCTTGCCATCACCCCCCGTACCAAGGCCATCGTCGTCTGCTCACCGAACAACCCCACCGGCAACATGCCATCAGAAGCCGAGGTCCGTTCCCTCCTGGACACTGGGATCCTCACAATCGTCGACGAGGCATACTACGAGTTCTGCGGACAGACCCTCCTCCCGCTACTGGACGAATACCCCAACCTCGTCGTCCTGCGCACCTTCAGCAAGTGGGCTGGCCTCGCCGGCCTCCGTATCGGCTTGGGCGCAATGCACCCCGACCTGGCCCGCACCATGATGTCGGTCAAGCCGCCCTACAACGTCAACCTCGCCGCCGAAGTCGCCCTTATCGCTTCTCTCGATGACATGCCCCATCTTCTCGAGCGCGTTAACGCCATCGTTTCCGAACGGGAACGCATGCACGGCCTCCTCTCCGCCATACCAACTGTCAGGCCCTATCCCTCCAAGGCCAATTTCATCCTCTGTCAGTTGCCCGAGGGCACTGGTGAGGATGTGTTTGAAGGTCTCTGCAATCGCGGCATTTTCCTTCGCCACTGGAGCAATCCCAGGCTCCGCGACTGTATTCGCACCTCCGTCGGCTTACCTGAGGAGAACGACGCCGTCGCTGCTGCCCTGGCCGACCTGACGGGAGGAGCAAATGGCTGACTCTTCCAACCTGCCCGCCACCTCCGGCGGCCGCACCGCGACACTGCACCGCAAGACGGGCGAAACAGAGATCCGCCTCTCCATCAACCTCGATGGCGCAGGCGTATACGACGTCGATACCGGCAACGGCTTCCTAGACCATATGGTCAGCCAAATTTCCCGCCACGGCCTGATAGACATAATTCTGAAGGCCGACGGCGACCTGCACACTGGCTGGCATCACCTTGTCGAGGACGTGGGGATCACTCTGGGCCGCGCGTTCAACGAGGCCATTGGAGACGCGCGCGGGATTCGCCGCATGGGCCATGCCATCGTCCCGCTGGACGAGACGTTGGCGATGGTTGCACTGGACTGCTCCGGTCGAGGCTACGCCGTGATCGAGACCACTATCGACGATTCTATGGTGGAAACCTTGCCCGGCTCGCTGGTGCGCCACTTCTTCGAGTCCTTGGCACTGGAAGGCAAGATCAACCTCCACGCCAAGATACTCGCCGGCATCGACCCCCACCACAAGGCAGAGGCCCTGTGCAAGGCGACGGCCCGCGCCCTCCGCGACGCCCTGGAACCCGACCCCCGTTCACCCCACGCCGTCCCCAGCACCAAGGGCACCCTCAGCGATTGAGTGCAGTCCTGGAGTCGCGAATGGCGACATCTGGGCCCTCAATAGCGCATGCCGCCGGAACGATTCCTTCCAATAGTAATGTGGCGGCAAACTCCCGTGCCTGCCAGAAATCGTATGCCATCTGCATACCCAACAACGTCTCGAGCGAAGACCCGTACGCCTTTGAGGTCCGGATTGCCATTTCCACAGGCAGGCTGTCCCTCTCATGCACAAGATCCGACAACACTTGCGCCGAAACGCCCAGCCCCTTGGCCTCTTCAGAAATTGGCAGCCTCAGCGGAAATAAACATTCCTCGCTCACAACTTCACCCGGGTGAGGCGGGTCGTGCAAAGTCCTTGTCTTTGCACTCGAATCAGTGCTAGTACTGGATCAAGTCAGGATTTGATGGGATAGAGGCGATGGAGCTTGGTCCTGGCGTCCTGGATGCCGAAGTGCCAGTTGATTTTGGCTTGAGCCCTGTTTCTCTCCTGTTCCAGGACGTGAATCTCCGCGCAGAGCGATTCCTCGTCGGGGAGGCGCTTTTTGAGACAGCCGCGGGCAAATACACTGAACTCGATCTCCGCCATATTCAGCCAGCTTCCATGCTTGGGGGTGTAATGGAACTCCAGCCGCCGCGCTATGCGCCGCGCCTCCGCCGCCGGAAAGGCCTGGTACAAGGACGCCTTGCGATGGGTATTGAGGTTGTCCAATACCACCCGGACCACTGGCACATCGGGATAGGCCTCGTCCACCAGCCAGCGCATCTGGTGAGCGAAGTCCACCGCGGTGCGCCGCTCCGTTACCGCCACATGCCGCCAGCCCGCCAAGGGCTCGATGCAAAGGAACAGGTTGCGGGTGCCCTCGCGCCGGTACTCGTAGTCCTCACGCTTGGGACGTCCCGGTTCTACCGGGATGGGCGGCCGGGCGTCGGACAGCAACTGGGTGGAGGTCTCGTCGAAGCAGACCACCGGCCTCTGAGGGTCGTAGGGTTCGGCGTAGAGGTCCAGGACATCCTCCATGGCCGCCACGAAGTCGGCGCTCACCTCGGGAATGCACCACTGTTTCTTCCGCCACGGCTTGATTGTGTTTTTTTCAAGTGCAGCCGCACCGTCTCGTACGACAGGGACTCAACCAACCCCAGTTCCACCATCCGGTCTGCCAGCAGGCGCAGGTTCCAGTGGTCGTGGCCCTCCGGGGCCGGACTGCAGGCCAAGGCAATCAGGCGGCCCTCGGCCCGGTCATCCATTTTGCGGTACCGGTGGGTCTGGGGCCGGTCCTTGAGCACACCGTCCAGCCCACCCTCGGCGAAGCGCCGTTTGACATTGAACACCGTGCCCTGGGCCACATCCAGGGCCTGGGCCACCTTGGGCGCCGGCCAACCCTCGTCGGTCTTGAGCAGGATGCGGGCCCGGTTGATAACCCTGGCGGACCCTTTTCCCGCCCGGACCATGTGCTCCAGTTGGTTGCGCTCCTCCGGCATCAGCCGGACCGCGAATTTCTCCCTGACCACACCGCCACCTCGCAACAGCACCTATTGCCAGCAGATTAGCACTGCCAACCGGTCCCCGGCCACAACGCCAAGACCAAGTTTGATTGAGTACTAGTCCACTGAGTCTTCGAAGTTGAACTCATCCGAGAATACAGATTTCGAGGAGGCCGATAGCAAATCGCCTTCTTGGATATCCCCTACCACTCCACCTAAGTCTGCCGCCCCCTCCGCGCGATGAACTCCGGAAACGCCTGCTCCACGCCGTAGCCCTTCACGCGCGCCGTGTAATCCACCTCGTTCTCCCACATCCCGCGCAGATCGGCCGCTTTGTCCTGCAGCAGTATGTGCTTGATCCCGGTAACTGATTCCAGTCTGTTTCCTGCAATCGTAGTCGCAATTTCCATCGTCTTGTCCCGAAGTTCCGACGCCGGCACCAGGTGGTTTAGCAGCCCAACGCGGAAGGCTTCCTCAGCCTCTACAACCCGGCCCGTGAACAGAAACTCCTTTGCGATGGGCCAGCCAACCTGATTGGTCAGTGTCCAGGTGCTGTTGATGCGTCCATAGGCCACCGCCAGGAACCTGAATCTCGTGTTTTCGCATCCCACCCGCATGTCCAGGCAGGACGCCAGAACCGCTCCGCCGCCGTATGCAAGGCCGTTCATCATCCCGATAACGGGCTTGGGCGAAGCCGAGATGTCATACATCCAGTTCTGGTACTTTAGTGAGTTGGCGTCTATCTCTTCCTCGGTCAACTCCACCGCGTGCACCCGTTGTTCGTGAATGTCTCCTCCCGCCGAAAAAGCCCGTTCTCCCGCCCCGGTGATGACGATGCAGCCCACTCCATCGTCTTCATTTGCGGACATCACTGCGTGATGCAGTTCCTCGTCCAGCTTGTGATTCATGGCGTTCAGGACTTCGGGCCGGTTCATCGTAATTACCATGACCCGATCTTCGACTTCCACCAACAGATGCTCGTAGTCCATGGAAAAACCTCCGGGGCGGGAAGGACCGCCTGATATTTGAATTGCTTGATCGCTCTGAGTATCGCTTGAGAAGGATTGTATGGATTTGCCGCCCGAAGCGCAAAGGGCATGGGACCACCGCTGCCTTGTGTTAAACTTCGGTGCAATTGCTTGACCCGGAGGCACACCCTTGACCCAGCGACTCAAGGCAGGCGAGGCCGTAATCGAACTCCTTAAGCAGGAGGGCGTTTCCCACATATTCGGCATCGTCGGCTCGTCTTTCCTAGACATTCTTGATCCCCTCTACGACCGCGACGACATGCGCTTTATCGGCGTCCGCCACGAGCAGGGCGCAGCTTTGATGGCAGATGGATTCAGTCGAATCTCCGGCGCTCCCAGCGTGTGCCTCGCCACCAACGGCCCAGGTGTCTTGAACCTCACTTACGGCATCGGTTCGGCCTACGTCGCCCATTCGCCTGTGGTGGTGATCGCGCCTTCGGCGTCCCGACGGGACCAATACCGCAACTCCACCCAGGAATTCGACCAGGTGGCGCTGTTCAAGCCCATAACCAAGGCCGCTTTCCCTATCAACCGCATAGACCGCTTGCCCGACGCCCTGCGCCACGCCTTCCGCGTCGCCACCTCGGGCAAGATGGGCCCGGTGTTGCTCGACATTCCCCGCGACTTGCTCCCCGGCGCCGAAATCGAGTTGGACCTGCTGCCTCCAGATGCATACCGGCCGGGTCAGACTCGATCCAGGGGCGACCTCTCGCTGATTCAGCGCGCCGCTGACGTTCTGGCCTCCGCTCAACGGCCTGTCATCCTCGCCGGAGGGGGAGTGCAGTGGAGCAACGCAGGTGGCGTCGTCTGCCGCCTGGCCGAACTTACCGGCGCGGGCATAGTCACCTCCTACGGGCGGGCCGACGCCGTCCCTTCGGATCACCCCAACTTCCTGGGCCATCTCGGACGGCTGGGCGCTGCGGAAGGAATTGAAGCAACGCGCGAGGCCGACGTCATTCTCGCCGTGGGAAGCCGCCTCAGCCAGTCCACCACCTTCTACGACCATCGCTACATCCCCGCCGATGCGAAGATTATCCAGATCGAGATTGATCCCGAAGAGATCGGCCGTAACTACCCCGTTACTGTCGGAATTGAGGGCGATGCCGCCGCTGTCTCAGAAGGAATCCTTGAGGAACTCCGCCAGCGGGAACCCAGCGTCAATCCGCAGTGGGCCAACGAAGTCAAGGCTTGGTCAGCACGCCGCGCTGAGCGCCTGCGTGGTGAGGAGAGGCTCGACACGCTGCCCATGAAGCCCCAGCGCGTTTACGCCGAGTTGCGCAAGGTGATGCCACGGGACGCCATTGTTGCGCTCGACGCTGGCCTTGCCCCCAACTTCGGACAGGACCGCCTCGACTTCCTGCAGCCTCGCAGCCTGATGACTTCTTTGGACTTGGGCGGCCTCGGCTTCAGCTTCCCGGCCGCATTGGGCGCCCAGTTCGCTGCCCCCGATCGCCCGGTGGTCAACTTCAATGGCGACGGCGGGTTCCTTTTCAACGCCCAGGAGTTCGTTACTGCCGTTGAGTACGGCCTTCCAGTCGTGACTGTGATCATGAACAATGGCAGTTGGGGCTCGGAGAAAGCCTACCAGCGATTCGCCTTCAACGAGCGTTACGTCGGGGCCGACACCCTCAACCCTCGCTACGACAAGTACGCAGAGTTGTTCGGCGGCGCGGGCTACTACGTCGAGCGTCCTGAGGACGTTGGAAACGCCATGCTGGAGGCATTGTCTGCTGGCAAGCCCAGCATCATTGAGATCCCCATAGATCCCGACGAATTGCCTCGCCCCGCCCGGCTGGCCGACGTGCAGGCGCAGCCTCAGTCATAAACAGTCTCCACAATTTGAATTAGTCTGAGCACATCTATGCAAGACGCAGTTTTTCCCTTGGAAATCAACCTCGAAGGAAACGCCATCGTCATCGCTTGGGACGATGGACACCGCAGTCCATATCCCCATCGTTATCTGCGGCTGCGTTGCCCGTGCGCCAGTTGCGTCGAAGAGATGACGGGCAAGCCCATCCTGGATCCCGCTTCTGTGCCTTCTGATGTCAAGGCGATTGACCACATGCCTGTGGGTAACTACGGTATGCAATTCCTGTGGGACGACACCCACTACACCGGCATTTACACCTATCGCGCGTTGCGAGCGGGCTGCACCTGCATCGTCTGCAACGAGGCCAGGGCTGACAGAGCCTAACTCGAAGAAGAGTCTTGGCTAGCTGGCGATTCTGGGCGGGAACGCATTGGCTTTTCCAAAGAAGCCTTGAATTTAGGTGCCGTGAAGGTGTTCGAGCGGAATGCAAAATTGGAAAGCTGGCGCTGACCGGGCTGACCACATGTCGAGCACGGAGCAGGCTCGTCCGACTGGGAAACTGGCCGGATCAACTCGTAATCGAGATCGCACTCGGAGCAATAGTATTCGTATATTGGCATCTGGGCACTCCTGGGACTTTGATCAAAGCCAATTCTAACCCCAACTGTGCATGCATGCCATGAGGCCACAGTTCCGGGTATCTCACTCATAACATTCAATTTCAATTGTCAGGAATCAAAAGCTTATGGCCGAAAATACTGACGTAGCAATCATCGGCGGAGGCGCCGCGGGATGCTCTGTCGCCTATTATCTTGCTGAAGCCGGCATTTCCAGCACCATCATCGATCGCGAGGGTGTTGCCACCCAGGCCTCTGGTTACGCTGCCGGGGGCCTTAATCCTCTGACCGGTACGGGCATTCCGGGGCCGCTGGCTTCCTTTGCCTGGGAGTCTTTTCAGCTCCACCACGAGCTCTACCCAAGGCTCACCGCGATGACCGAAATCGATTACCAGTTCCGGCCCACGTCGGAAATCATGCTCACCTTCAACGACTCTGCGGAACCTGAGTTCCAGAACATCGTCGACCGCTTCACCGCAACCGACGGCTTCTCCGCGTCGTTCTCCGACGAGTCACAGGTCACTCAACGGGACCCGAGGATCACAGGAAAGTTCGCCCACGGCCTGTTCAAAAGCGGCAACTTTCAGCTCGACAGCTACGACTTCACCCGCGCCCTTGCGGCAGCAGCTGAGCGCACCGGCGCAACGATTCGCCCCGGCACGGTGAGCGGCATCGATATTCGCCACGACCACGCCACCCGTGTCCTGCTGGACGACGGCGAAATCGAATGCGGACAGGTTGTCCTGGCTATGGGCCCCTGGTCCCGCATGGCCGAGAGTTGGCTCAACACCTACATTCCAGTCGACCCTCTGAAAGGCGAGATTCTCCGCATGCGTCTCCCCGGCGACCCTTTGCAGTACGACGTCTCCGGCGACGGGGCCAGCATGTACTCAAAGCCCGACGGTCTCGCCTGGTGCGGCACCACCGAGGACTGGCGGGGATTCGACCGCGAACCCCTGGCCGAAACACGCGCTCGCATCCTCTCCGGGGTCAAGCATATCTTCCCCGCCATCGCCGACGCCGAGCTGGTCATGCACACTGCCTGCCTGCGTCCGGTGACTCCCGACTGGCTGCCCATCATTGGTCTCGTGCCCGGATACCGCAACGCCTGGCTGGCCACGGGCGCCGGCAAAAAGGGCATCCTCCTGGCTCCGGCCTTCGGTAAGTCCGTCGCCGACCTGATCATCCGCAACGAGACTGGCCTCTCCATTGAAAACTTCGCTCCGGAGCGTTTCGCTGCGCCCGTTGCCGTCTGACTGCGGAGACATAATGCCGCGAGAGATATCCATAACCGCTGGCTCCGTGCAGGTGCCCGCCGAACTCAACGATACCGATACCGCTCAGGCCATCTGGGATGCCCTTCCCATCTCCGCCACAGGCAACACCTGGGGTGACGAGATATATTTCCGCATCCCGGTGTCCGCAGATCCCCAGGACTTGAACGAAGTCGTGGCCTTGGGCGAGCTCGCCTTCTGGCCTCCGGGGAATGCCTTCTGCATTTTCTTCGGCCCCACGCCAGCGAGTCGCGGCGACGAAATTCGCGCTGCCAGCGGGGTCTCCGTCGTGGGCCGCATCTCCGGCGACGCTACCCTGTTGCGGCAAGTGTCTTCGGGCAGCGCGGTTACCATAGCTCGGGTGTAGAGGTCGGTCGATCCCAATTCAGGAGTAGCAAGTTGTCGCTCGGTTGGGCAATTGTGGGCATAGGCTCCCATGCAGACCTGAAAATTTCCCCCGCCATCCAGCGGGCTGAAGACTCGCACCTTGTCGGCGTCTACAGCCGCGACCAGTCGCGCGCCGAGGCCTTCGCCGAGAAGCACGGAGCCTCCGCCGCTTACAGCGACCTCAGCGACCTACTTTCTGATTCCCGCGTCGAAGCCGTTTTCGTCGCCTCTCCCAACCACCTGCACGCCCCACAGGTCGTACGCGCCGCTGCAGCGGGCAAGCACGTTCTCTGCGAAAAACCCATGGCTACCACTGTCCTAGACGCTAGCGCCATGGTCGACGCCTGCCGCGACCACGGCGTCACCCTCGGCCTCGGATTCGAGCTCCGCTTCCATCCCGCCCATATGTGGGCACGTAAGCTGCTGGACGACGGCTCAATCGGTCGCATACGCCTGGCTCACGGGCAGTGGGGTCGGGGCAACCGTGGTGAACCGGAACACCTGCCACGTTCCGGCCTTCGCGAGTGGTGGGAGACCCCGGAACTCATCGGCGACGCCTCCGTCCTCGTCGGCCTCGGTGTCCACGTCTTCGACCTAACCCGCTTCCTCCTCCGCGATGAGGTCGTCGAAGTAGTTGCCATGACCGACGGCCAGACCGACCGGCAGCCCCTCGAGCACATCGCCACCATCTCGCTCCGGATGGGCAGCGGCACGATAATGCAGGTGAGGTGCGGTCGCATGCTCCCGGACACCCAGAACGATCTGGCCATCTACGGTTCAGATGGCCGCTTCGCCACCAGGGAGACCATCTGGGAAGCCCGCCTCGGTCGGGCCGAAGTCGTCAGCGATGCCCTGAATAAGGCGGAGTCCTACGAGTACGACTACCTGGCCAACTTCGTGGACGAGTTGGAAGATTTCCGCGATGCCCTGGAAAGCGGCCGAGCACCTCGGGCCACCGGCGAAGATGGCGTGGCCGCCGCGCGCATTACCGCCGCCGCCATAGAATCCGCCAAGACCGGTCGAGCCGTCAGGATCTCCGCACCCCATTGCCACTAGCCCAAGCCACACACCGTAGTAGCCACACACCGTTAAGGAAGGCTTACCATGACCAGTTCCTCCACCGAGTCCCAGGGCGCCCTTCGCGGAGTTCGCGTCGTCGAATTCGGACAGTACATCCCAGGCCCCCTGCTCGCAATGCTCCTTGCCGAGCAGGGAGCCGACGTGATCAAGGTCGAGCGCCCCGGCGGCGACCCAGCTCGTACCGAGCCCGCCTTCGCCACCTGGAACCGCAGCAAGCGCTCCGTCGAGCTTGACCTCAAGTCCCCGGAGGGCCTCAGCCAAGCCCAGGAACTCCTGTCCTGGGCCGACGTCGCCATCGAGAACTTCCGCCCCGGCGTCGCCGACCGCCTTGGCATCGGCTACGGGTCAACAGGCAGCAACCCCGGGCTCGTCTACTGCTCCCTCCCCGGCTTCGGTGAAGACAGCCCCCACCGTGACGACCGCGGCTGGGAGACCATCGTCGGCGCTGCCACCGGCGCCCATCAGGGCGTCCCCGGCATGGACGAGCCTCTGTTCCTGCCCTTGCCTGCCGCCAGCAGCTTCGCCGCCATCATCGGCTCGGTCTCCGTCGCCATGGCCCTCATCGCTCGCCAACGCACCGGACGGGGCCAGCGCATAGAAGTGCCCCTCCATAGCGCCATGTTTGCCGCCATGGGACGCCATCTCTCCAACTTCCATGACATCAACCCTCCTGACCTCTTCACGCTACCCCGCAACGTGATGTCCCACCAGTACCAGTGCGCCGATGGCCGCTACGTACAGAACCATGGTATGTACCAGCGCTTCGCCAGCCAGTTCCTCCAGGCCGCTGGACGTCCCGAGTGGATCGAAGACCTCGAGGACCTCTACGGCGCTGACGTCAGCCCCGAGACCATCGAACTCTGGCGGGAGCGCGTCCAGAATCTGTTCAGGGAAAAGACCTCCAAGGAATGGGAGGACGCCATTGCCGAAACTGGCGGAGCCTGCACCGTCTGCAAGACCGTCGATGAATGGCTCGTCCACGATCACGCCATCGTTGGCGGAATGGTCGTCGAGGTCGACGACGCCGAGCACGGCAGGATGAAGCAGCCCGGTCCTCCCACCCGTCTTCGCGGAACTCCCGGCCCCGCTCCACGTCGCGCTCCAACCCTTGGGGAGCACACCATGTCCGCCCTTTCTGAAATCCGGGCCGCGCCACCAGAACAGCGAATAAACCGGCACGAGGAAATCCTGTCCGCTTTGCAAGGGGTTCGGGTGCTGGACCTCTGCATCGTTCTAGCCGGGCCCACCTGCGGCCGCACCCTCGGTGAATACGGCGCCGACGTCATCAAGATCGATGACCCCAATCGCCCCTATGATTACGGCGGAAATCTCGACGTGAACCGGGGCAAGCGCAGCATCCAGATCGACCTGAAGAAACCCGAGGGCAGAGACGTTTTCTGGAAGCTCCTCGAGACTGCCGACGTGGTTGTAGAAAACAACCGCAAGGGGGCCATGGCCCGCATGGGCCTCGGCTATGACGAGATCCGCAAGCGCAAGCCTGACATCGTATACGCCTCCACCAACGCCTTCGGCTACGATGGTCCCTGGGCCGAGCGCCCTGGTTGGGAGCAGTTGGCCCAGGCCACCACGGGCATCCAGGTCCGGCGCGGCGGTCGCGACGACGCGCCGCAGCTATTGCCTTACCCTATGAACGATTACGGCACTGGTCTGCTTGGCGCATTCTCCATTGCTCTCGCCCTTCACGAGCGCAACCGCACCGGCCGCGGACAGTCCGTCGACGGCGGCCTTGCCCTCACGGCCTGCCTCCTCCAGTCGCCCTATTTCCTCGACTACGAGGGCTACCAGCGCGATGACCCAGAGGGCCTCGACCTGCGCGGCACCTCCGCCCTATCCCGTCTTTACCAGGCAGCGGACGGCTGGCTTTGCCTCCACTGCCCCGACGAGCAGTCATGGACAAGACTAATCGGCCTTCCAGAGCTTTCCCATCTGGCCACCGACGACCGTTTCCGGGACGCTTCTACCAGAAGTGACAATGACGACGCCCTCACCGAAGCCCTTGCTGCGCTCTTCTCCCAAGGATCCCGACAGGGCTGGATCAAGAGCTTGACCGACGCGGGAGTCAGCGCCATTGAGAACCTGGCCGTCCCGGATTACCACGACGACCCCGCCGTCCGCCAGGCCGGTCTCATTGTGGGCCGCGACCACCCAGGCATGGGAATGGCCGACCATCTCGGCGTCGTGCCCCGTCTCTCCCTCACGCCTGCCCGGGTAGGCCGGCCGACGCCGGTCCTTGGCTCAGACACTGACGAAATTCTGTCGGAGGCGGGCTACAGCTCCGGCGAAATCGCTTCGCTGAAGTCTGCCGGAGCCGTCGTACAGCACTCTCAATAGCAAACGAGGGAGAACACGTATTCCTCACCAGCAACCCCCCAAAGGCGCGACGTCACTTTTCTCTCCCGGAAGGGCGACGTCGCGCCGTAGGTTACTTTAGTCATCCCCCGCCGCCGCTCCAGCCGTCACCACCGCTGCCTCGCGCCAACGTCATCTCTGATGCTCCTCCCGTCGTCATCCCCGAGAAGGCGGGGATCCAAGCCCCGCCCAGCCACCAAATCAACAACGTAAGAATGCCTCCACGCCAAATTACTGACACTCGCCTCTGGCCTTCCCCCGTAATCAAGCTCTAGCATGGAATAATGCGTCAGCAAATCCCTCCGGTGAAGCCACCGTCATTATGGGCGTATCCAAGAATTTTTCACGCAGTGGGACCTCAAATCCTCGCCCCGTACCACGCATCACGCCAATGGCACGCCAAAGTGGCAGAAAATGATCGGAAATGGCATAAGAAAACTGTCTTTCGCATGGATTGTCCATTCCCACAAGAGACAGACGCCAGGCAACTCACTCATGCGGCCCCCTCTTCCCCTGAGGGAGGGTCAGGTCCTGCCACCGTGAAGGCAGGGATGGGCCCGTCTTTTTAATACCGGCAAAGGGGACGATATCTTCGATTTCACCCTCTCCATGAAGGAAAAATGAGAATCAAACGGCCTCTATCCGGCTAGTGCCAAGGTGGCAGGAGGTATGCCTGCGTGTTAAACTAACGCCATTCGTCGGGAAGGGGCATTTGCGTTGCTGCGAATCTACAACACCCTTACTAAAGGGGTCGAAGAGATCGAGCCCGCAGAGCCGGGCACTATTCGAATGTACACCTGTGGGCCAACCGTTTATCGGGACGCCCACATCGGCAACCTCCGCACTTACATGATGGCGGACTGGATCCGTCGTGCTCTCATGCACCACGGGATCGAGGTACATCACGTCAAGAACATCACTGACGTGGGCCACATGCGCCAGGAGCTTGTCGAAACCGGCGGCGACAAGATGATTCTCGCCGCGCTGTCCGAAGGCAAGACTGTCCAGGAAATCGCCCAGTTGTATGCGGGGCGTTTTCATCGAGACGAATCCCGCCTCAACATCATGGACGCCCACGTCTTCCCATGGGCCAGCGAGCATATACCTGAAATGCTCTCCATCGTGGATACTTTGCTCGAGAATGGCCACGCCTACGAGCGCGGCGGCAACATCTACTTCGATGTCCCGAGCTTCCCTGACTACGGGAAGCTCTCCCGAAACACAGGCGCCGACCTGCTGGAAGGCGTCCGCGCCGAGGCAGATCCCCTCAAACGCGACCCCCGCGACTTCACCCTGTGGAAGGCCGCCGAACCCGGACGGGACGTCAAGTGGGACAGTCCCTGGGGTGAGGGGTTCCCAGGTTGGCACATCGAATGCTCCGCCATGGCTTCTCGATATCTCGGAGAATATTTCGACATCCACACCGGTGGTGTCGACAATATCTTCCCTCACCACGAGGATGAAATCGCCCAGAGCGAGGCCGCATTCGGCAATCAGCACGTCAGGTATTGGGTGCATGCTCAGCATCTGCTGGCCGATGGGGCGAAGATGGCCAAGTCTTCCGGTAACGTATTCCTCATTGAAGAGTTGATCGACAGGGGCTTTGATCCCCTTTCGTTCCGCTACCTGTGCCTTACTGTGCTCTACCGGCACCGGATGAACTTCACCTTCACCTCCCTGAAGGCCGCAGAAAAGGCCCTCACTAACCTGCGCAGCCGTACTTGGGAATGGAGCCTGGAGCCCGGGAGCAACGGCCACACCGCCGAAGCCGAGGAATACCGTCGCCGGTTCTGGGAAGCCGTTGATTCTGACCTTAACCTGCCTACCGCCCTGGCCATCACTTGGGAGATGGCCCGCTCGGGTCTCCCCAGTCGCGCCAAGCTGGAGCTGATGCTGGAGTTCGACCAGATGTTTGGCCTCGACCTCCACGCTGCCCCGGCCAGCAACGAGGTGGGAGAAGAAATCGTTTCCTCAATTCGCGAACGCGAATCCCTTCGGCAGCAGCGTACCTGGGACACCGCCGACTCAATGCGAGCCAGCCTGTCCGCAGATGGCTACGTTGTGCAGGACTCCATCAGCGGCTCCCGCGTCCGTCCCAAGACCTCCATGGAACGCCGCTTGGAGAAATGGCACGCAGTTTCCTCTTCCAGAGAAGTACCGTCCCGCCTGGACGAGGCTCCCCGGTTTGACTTCACCTTCATTTTGAACGCCTATGGCTACCCGGAAGACGTGCGCCGCTGTGTTGAAAGCATGCTGCGTCATTCCGATGGGCACTCGGCCGAGGTCATTGTTATCGACAGCGGTTCCACCGACGGCACCGGCGAAATGCTGGAGGAAATGCGGGAACAGCACCAGAACTTGCGGGTCATACACTGCGACCACGTCATTGGCGACGCGGCCAGCAAGAACATCGGCATCAAGCAGAGCCTCGGAAGGCACATCATTATCGTTGACGGCTCGGCTGAGATCGTTGGAGACATTCTCGGCCCGGTCGCTGAGCATCTCAGCGAACCAAGCGTCGGTATCTTTGGGCCCTACGGGCTTACCACCGACGACATGCAGCACTTCCACGAAGAGGTTGAACAGGGCGATGCGGACGCCATGCAGGCTTATTGCATGTCTTTCCGTCGCGACGCCGTGAAAGATGTCGGACTGATGCGCGAAGTCTTCCGCTTCTACCGCAACCTGGATATCGACTACTGCTTCCAGTTCAAGGACAAGGGCTACCGCGTCGTGGCCGATTCGTCGCTGCCCATTGTGCGCCATGAGCACCGCCAGTGGACCGAACTGGACGACAACCAGCGCGACGAGCTTTCCCGCAAGAACTTCGGCCGTTTCCTCAAGCGTTGGGGGAACCGGCCTGACCTGTTGATCACCGCAGGGGCAAGGGGCTTCGGCGGCGGATTCCACCACTAGACAGGCAGTATGTCCCGTCTCTTGGATTCCATCCCGCTTTGTCCTCGGAGTCTGTGAACGTTGCCTGAGTTGGCCGAAAGGCTCGTGGCCGGCGAACAGCGCGCGCTATCCCGGGTAATTTCAATGCTGGAGCGGGGAGAGCCTGCTGCCGCCGACATAATGCGGGAGATCGATTCACGGTCTGGCCAGGCGTACACCATTGGAATTACCGGCCCTCCCGGAGCGGGGAAGAGCACCATCGTTGACCAGCTGACTCAGCTCCTTCGCGGCTTGGACAAGAGAGTCGGGATAGTCGCCGTAGATCCCACAAGCCCCTTCAGCGGTGGCGCGCTCCTCGGCGACCGCATCAGGATGCAGAGACACTACCTCGACTCAGGAGTGTTCATCCGCAGCATCGCCACCCGCGGCCAGGCGGGCGGACTTCCTCGCATCGTGAAGGGCGTCGTCAGGGCGATAGATGCTGCCGGCTACGATGTGGTGTTGGTTGAGACCGTGGGTGTGGGACAGACCGAGCTCGGAATTATGGGCGTGGCGGATTCGGTGGCGGTGGCTCTGATTCCCGAGGCCGGGGATTCAATTCAGGCCCTGAAAGCAGGGGTTATGGAGATCGCCGACCTCTATGTGGTGAACAAGGCCGATCGCGATGGGGCCGACCAGATGGCTGCGTCTGTTACTGCAATGCTGCAGATGTCCCTCAGTACCCCCGAGTGGGTGCCTCCGGTCACCTTGACCGCAGCTCACTCCGGCCGGGGTATCGAGGAACTCTGGGGCAAGTTGCAGGAGCATCGTACTTTCCTGGAATCAACGGGTAATCTTGACAGGCGGCGCGGCACCCACCGCACACAGGAATTCCTGGAGGTAGTCGAGGAAGAACTGGTCCGCCGCCTTCGCATCCTCGTGCAGACAGACCCCTCGCTATTGGAGCGGATTGAGCGTATCGCATCCGGTGAAGACGAACCCTATTCCTCTGCCCTCCAGTTCCTTGACGAATCCTCCCTCAACCCCGATCTTCTGCCCGCATCTTCTTCCTGAACCTCCACCGTACCAATCTCGCAGCATAGACCCCTTCCCGATTGGTACCTTACGGCTCCATAACTGCTATGATTGCGGTGTGGCGGATGTGATATCATCGCCGCCCGCCACGCGGGCATCGGGAACAACCCCCGATATAGCCAATGGGAGGTGCTAACAATGGACTTGAACATTCAGGGCAGGAACATTGACATCACCCGATCGATGAAGGAGCACGTGGCCGCCAAGCTCTCCTCTCTTGACCGCCATCTACCCTCGATTGCCAGGGCAGAGGTGGAAATGTCTTCCGAGTCGACCCGATCTCACCAGGACCGCGTGGTAGTGCAGGTTTCCCTCAACGTCGGCGGGGATCTGCTGCGTGCCCAGCGAAGAGCGCCCAACGCACGTGCGGCAGTCAATGCGGCCACCGACGCTTTGGACAGGCAATTGAACCGCTGGAAGTCCCAGAACTATAGAAGCGAGAGGCTTTCCAGGTACGCACCGGACGCTGACTCCGTACGGGATTCCCTGGCTGGCGAGGATGGTACCGAACCGGTTGAAGATCCAGGGGATTCTGCTGGCGGAGACATTGTGCGAATCAAACGATTCGACATGGAACCAATGTCGGTGGAAGAGGCAGCCCTCCAGATGCAGTACCTTGACCACAGTTTTTACATGTTCCTTGACGCGGACACCGACCGCTACAGCGTTCTCTACCGGCGCGCCGACTCCAACTATGGCTTGATACAGCCGGCTGAGTCCCACGCAACCTAACCCAGGGTTGTTGGCCACATAGGCCTGTCTAGACTGGACAGGCAAAACCAAAGGCCGGGCATTCCGCCCGGCCTTCCTGTTGTCTGCCGCTATATCGCCAGGCTACCCTGAGCCGTTTTGGCGGTCTCCGTTACCTCCGGAGTTATTTCCCATCGACATGAAGTTCCCCAGCATCGAGGTGAACTCCATCGGAAATATCCACTTGGTGGAAGGAGAATCCCCCAGCGACTTCAGCGTGTCGAAATACTGAAGGCTCATAGTGCGGCCATCCGCCTGGTTGGCCACTGCATTGATGCGCTCCAGGGCTTCGCTGAAACCCGCGGCCCTCAACACAGCCGCCTGCTGTTCACCTTCTGCCTTCAGAATCTCAGACTGCCTCGCGCCTTCCGCCTTCAGGATGGCCGATTGCTTTTCGCCTTCGGCGCGATTGATCTGTGACTGGCGCGCGCCTTCAGACTCGGTGATTTCCGCTGTCTTTATGGCCTCGGACGACTTCTCCCGCTCCATCGCCTGTTTCACGCCGGGAGGCGGGTCGATTTCGTTTATCTCCACCTGGGATACTTTGACCCCCCACCTCTCTGTGACCTCGTCCATCCTGATCTGCAACCCGTCCCTAATGCGCTCTCGTTCAGCGAGAGCGTCGGAGAGGGTGGTTGAGCCTATCACAGCACGGAGCGTGGCGAAGGCCAGGTTGAGCACTGCCAGCTCGAAATTCTGGACCTCCAGGACAGCCCGGTCTGCCAAGTCTTCCATAACCCGGTAGTAGATCACGAAGTCCATGTCTACCACCACGTTGTCGGAGGTGATGTATTTCTGGGTAGGCACCCTGGCTACCCGTTCTCGAAGGTCCACCTTTGTGCCATGGTAAACAAACGGGAACAGTAAGTGGAGGCCAGAGCTTCTGGTTCCGATGTACGTGCCGAAGCGCTGCACCACCATTCTCTGGTATTGCTGAACCATGATTACGCCTGCCGACATATCTCCCTCCTACCTGAGTCTCTCGTCAGGATCTGGCTTCCAGATTCTTCGACAGATCTGCCTGGATCAAGTGACACTTCCTGAGTCAGGATCGTCGAGGCGCCTTACAGAAAGCACCAGACCGTCGATTGCGACAACACTGACAGACTGCCCCACCTCAATCCTCTCGCCATCGGAACTCACTGCCGTCCAGGTATCGTTCGCCACGCGTACCGTCCCCCTGGGCGTTAGTGCTGCGGTGACAGAACCGGACATGCCGACGATTGCCGATGTCGAATCTTGCGGGCGTTCCCGGCGCGACTTGACGGCCATGCGGGCCAAGTATATCACGCTGACCGCCGCCACCATTCCGGAACCCATTACGAGCCACCGATTGACCGACAAGGGTGGCAGGGTTGGCGATGCATCGCCAAATTGAGCGAATAGCAGCAAGCCTCCGATCACAAGGCTGATCGCAGATGCTATGCCCAGGATCCCGAACCCTACAACTGCCACCTCTGCAGCTGCCAGCACTATTGCAAGGAGAATCAATGCTACCGCTGCCCAATTGACCGGCAGATTGCCGAGCGCAACGAAGGCGAGTATGAGACAGATAACTCCGACCACGACTGGAGCAATCAATCCCGGATTGAAGAGCTCTATCACTATGCCCAGGCCGCCGATGGAAAGGAGCAGAAATGAAACGTTTGGGTCGGCCAGGAATTCCAGGATGGCCTCCAGCAGGTTCTTCTCTATGGACTGCAGAGGCAATCCCTCTGTCTCTAAGATCAACTCGCCTTCAGGAGTCTGGACCTTCCGGCCATCCAGCAGCGTCAGCAGATGATTCAAATCATCAGCTATGAAATCTACTACATTTCCGTCGACAGCCTCCCGTGCTGTATACGAAGCCGCCTCACGGACGGTGGCCTCAAGGAGCACTGCATTCCTTCCGCGTTCGTCAGCTATGCTGCGAATGAGGGCAGCAGCGTCGTTTTCCACTTTGCTGGCCAGAGTTTCCTCTAAATCCTGGCCAGTGCCCGATACGGGGGTTGCCGCTCCGATATTCGTTCCCGGAGCCATAATAGCGAAGTGTGCGGCCGCGGTGATGAAGGTCCCTGCCGAGCCTGCACGCGCCCCGGGCGGTGATACATAAACCGCCGTGGGTACCGGCGAACTGAGAAGCAGCTCCACAATTTCCCGCGTCGAAGTCAACAGTCCCCCTGGCGTGTCAATCTCAATGACCATCAACGCAGCCTCTGCTTCCACTGCCTCCTTCGTTGCCCTTTCGAGGTGCCGGGTCTTTACCTGATTTATCACCCCTTCCATCTTGATATGAATCACTTGCGGACTTGAAGATTCCTGCCCCGCTGCGTGCCTTACCAGGGGCCCCGCCAGCCCCAACAGGACGGCTCCGACAGACACGAGGAGGAGGATGGGTCTGACGATACGGAGTGCAGTCATAAGATCAACTGTCTTTGTGCCGACTACCGGAGCCAATTCCGGACAGACACAATATTGATTGCTTTCATAATGATTATACGCCTGCGCCCGGATTTCCCGATTCTTCTGCAATTCCAGGCAACCGCATTACGCGGAATATTTCATGATCCATGTCAGAAATGTGATTAGAATCCGGCTGGTTTGAAGGGCCGTATACAGTGTTGAAACCTGCCTGCAGATTAAAAGAGGAGGACCAGCGAATGAAGAAGCTAGTGTTCCCCATACCCTGGCAGCCCGTAACCGTCCTGACACTGGTCCTTTTGGGCGTGCTGTTGGTCGCCTGCGGTAACCAGTTGGGCCAGACCAACAGAGAAGTTGAGGACATTGCCCCGACCAGAGCTGTGAGTGTCGCATTGGATCGCGCGAACGACTCCAATTCCCTGCGACCTTCGGAGCCGACTCCCGTCGCCGACTCCACAGAGTCGTCTATTCCGTACCAAACCGAAAGTCCCATTTCACTCCAACACGGGAACCAGACTGACTCAATAACCGCGGGGTCCGACTCAGATGCAAAAACGATTCCGAGCATTTCCCCTGAACAGCTGCTGGCCGCCTTTGAGGAAGTCCTGAACGGAATTTATGTGAGCGCGGTCCCCTCAGTAGTGTATATCCGCGTCCCTGCTGCCGGGGCATCGGTCTTCCAGGACCTGCCTGCGATTCCAGATGACCTCCTGTGGGGTGCAGGTTCTGGTTTCGTTTGGGACGACAAAGGTCATATAGTGACCAACCACCACGTAGTAGAAACGGCAATCGGCGAAACTGACCAGGTAACGGTCATATTTTCCGATGCGTCTCAGGCTAAGGGTACCGTTATTGGCAGCGACCCCCATTCCGACCTGGCTGTCATCCGACTGGAAGAAGGCGATTGGAACCTGCATCCTGCGAATCTAGGCGACAGCAGCAACGTCAAGGTCGGACATCTCACTGTGGCGATCGGCACACCCTTCGGTCAAGAATTCACCATGACATCCGGGATTGTAAGTGGAGTTGGTCGAAACATCAGCGGACAAGGACAGTTCACCATTCCAGAGGTCATACAAACAGACTCTGCCATTAACCCCGGTAACTCTGGTGGCCCACTTTTGGATAAAGCCGGTCAGGTAATCGGAATAAATACGCAAATCATTAGCCAAACCGGCAACTTTTCGGGCGTTGGGATGGCAGTACCGGTGAATATAGCCAAGCGTATTATCCCGCCCCTCATCGAGGACGGAGAGTTCAATTACCCATGGCTCGGAGTCAGCATCGCAACCTTGGAACACTCATACTCCGAAGAACTGGGCCTTCCCGAGGATACTCGCGGAGTCTTGATAGTGTCTGTAGTGGAAGACAGCCCTGCAGACGAGGCCGGACTATTGGGGTCAGACTCAACCGTGGAGATAGACGGCATAGACTTTCCCTTGGGAGGAGACATAATCGTCGGTATCGGATCCCACAGGATTTCCGGCTCAAGCGAGTTGATAGCCCATTTGACTTATCACAATTCCCCTGGAGACATTGTTTCCCTCGTCGTTTTGCGTGATGGACAAAGACAGGAAATTGAGGTTACGCTAGGCGAGCGTCCACAGAACCCCCGATGACCGCGGTTCCCTAAGGCTAGCAAGTTGCCAGAAATAAACGCCATTTATACTTCGGTCGTAAAGTCCTTGGCCCTCGAGTCCAGGTCGTCAGTTTACGTGGGGCCATCAGGTATAGTAGAAGATCGTCGCTTTTTTCTGATAGATGGCGGAGGCCGCCTGCTGACGCAAAGACAGCGGCCACAACTGTCGCAGGTAACAGCGACATATGAGGCGGAAACTGACCTTCTGAGACTTGCCTTTCCTAATGGTCAAGAGTTCTTCAACTGCGTTGAGGAAGGAGAACCGGTTAGCGTTCCAATTTGGGGTCGCCTCGTCCCCGGTCGCGTTCTAGTGGGTGAGTGGAACGAGGCCTTTTCCGACCTGTGCAGGGGCCCGGTGCGATTAGTGAAAGCCGACGGCTTCGGGCTGTCCTACGATGAATTTCCAATCTCCATATTGTCTCAAGCCTCCCTGGACTTCCTTGGGCAGCGCACCGGAGGCGCCAAGGACTTCGAAGCTAGGCGTTTTCGGCCTAACCTCCTTCTGGAAGGTTGTTCAGTTCATGAAGAAGACCGGTGGTTGGGGACCACCATTGGAATAGGACCTGATCTGAAGTTACGTGTTGTGTCTCCAGACCCACGGTGCGCCATCACCACCGTGGATCCCGATACTGGACAACGGGACTTCGATACTCCTCGGCTTCTCCTCTCCTACCGACCAGGGACTCGGGCGCCATACTTCGGCGTGTATGCGGTAATTGAATCCCCGGGGAAGGTTAGATTGGGGGACTCAGTGAATCCGGAAATCCCAACGCCGGACGGCAGAGAAATTGCATCTTAATGGCCGCAGGCTATTTTGATGACAGTTGTCCCTTGCCAAACCTTGTGGCCCTTCTCTAGCATGAAATCCAAGTCTACCGCCGAAAGCAACCTCAACTTTGCTGTTGCTCAGGTGGCTCTTTCTTCGACCCAACGCAGGCCCTCCCGGTTCAAGCCAATTACCGCAAATTACCGGAAACTACCGGAAATAACGAAAAATCAGCACCTCCAACCGTTAACGTTGATCCATGGATCCAGCCTGCCCAACTGTGAAATCGAGACGCGGTTGCCCTGCGCCGGACGGCTGATGGTTTGACACCGCTCCGCTACCCTCACTAAACTCGAACCTGGTTGGGTCCCTGTAATTTAGGCGAGGTTAATCGCAATGAAAGAAAACCGCGTTAAGCGGGTTATGCAAGAGGGTGGTCTGGCAATGGTGAGCCACGTCGGATTCGCAGACCCTGCTGTAGTTGAAATCATTGCCGCTGCCGGGTTCGACGGTGCTTTCATTGATATGGAACACTCGGCTTTCAATATGCAGACCGTCGGCGATATGATCCGAGTAGCCGACCTGTGCGGAATCACTCCGATTGTTCGAGTGCCGGAGAACAATCCCAAGACAATTTTGCGCATCCTGGATGCCGGCGCACAGGGAATTCAGGTGCCTCACATCGAGGGCGTCGAAGGCGCCAAGCGTGCTGTCGCTGCAGTGCGGTACCCACCGTTCGGTGAACGAGGTGGCGCAGGAAGCACCCGGGCTGCGGGATATGGATCTGTTCCATGGACAGAGCACATGCGCACTTCAAATGACGAAATTCTCCTGATTGTAATGACAGAAGACAAACGAGGCCTGGATGAAATCGAGGAAATTGCGGCAGTTGACGGCGTTGACATAATATCTCTAGGTCCAACTGACATTTCAACGGCATTGGGGATGACTGATCCGGAGGACCCCAGGTTGCTTCAGACCTTCGTCGACCTGGCAGCCCGGGTAAATGCGGTGGGTAAGGCCAAGGTATACATTCCAGTTAATCACTCAGCGTTGCGACTCTCACCGCAGGAACTGCTCGGCATGGGAGTGAACTACACGTCGGTGGCTCCGGCTCCCCCCACGATAGTGCTCAATTCCCTTAAAGAGTCAGCATCGCGCATCCGGGAAGCGACGTCAGCGGTCGCCTCGCGATGAGGATGGCGACCCCTAAACTACCCCCCGATCGGGAATCAGAATAGATACTCAGGGAGACCTCAAAAATCGCTACAAAAGAAATTGCACCCATTATTCCTTCCGTTGCTGCTAATCGCAGGTTTGTGGAAGTAGCCCTTGATGAATCCCTCAGGAACGCCGAGAACAAGGAATACCTGCAACTGAGGCGCTTGGTGGCGGAGAAGGGGTTGCTGGACCGCCAGTATGCCTACTACGCGGTAAAGATATCCCTCTCCCTTGCGATGCTGGGAGTTGGCATAGCAGTCATAATCCTGTTTGAGTCCTTCTGGATCCAAATGGTCAATGCTGTGTTCCTGGGCATCGTGTTCGCTCAATTCGGATTCATTGGGCACGATTCCGGCCATCGTCAGATATTCCGGTCAGCGTTCAGGAATGACCTGGTAATGCTGATGGCCGGCCTGATAACGGGAATGACTCCCAGTTGGTGGATGGACAAGCACAACACCCACCATCGAAATCCCAATCAGCTGGGTCTGGACGGTGATATCGAAGTCTCGGTGTTTGCCTTCACGGAACAGCAGGCCCTGGAAGCGCGGGGCCCTCTTCGCATCCTGGTGAAGTATCAGGCTTTCCTCTTCTATCCTATGCTGCTGCTCACTTCCCTGAGTCTCCTGGGAGGAGGCCTGGCTTATCTGGTCCGCCGTGAACCAGTTCGCTACCCGCTGGCTGAGACCGTAGCCGTGGTGGCTGGGATTGCCATCTATCTCTTTGTGCTGTTCTTTTTCTTGCCCGCATGGCAGGCCGCGCTATTTATCGTGGTGCACAGGGCTTTGGCCGGCTTCTATATGGGTTCGGTATTTGCACCTAACCACAAGGGGATGCCCGTCTTGGGTCCTCACGACAAGCTTGACTATCTTCGCCAACAGGTGTTGACCGCTCGAGATGTCATTCCCAATCCGATAATTGACTACGCCTATGGAGGTCTCAACTACCAGATTGAGCACCACCTTTTCCCGAACATGCCGCGGAACCGTCTAATAGACGCAAGGGCTGTCGTAAAAGGCTTCTGTTTAGAACGCGGAATTTCTTATCATGAGACCGGTTTCTGGCGATCTCAAAGGGAGATACTCGGTTACTTCCACGAAGTTAGTGCGCCTCTGCGCAAAAATAGGGTGTGACGCGCACCCTCTTCCTGCTGAGCCTTGACTCAATTGGCTCCGGAAGATCAGATACCGTCTCAGCGGTTGTACTACTGCTGCACAAACCGTCGATAGACCTCTTCTTCGGACAGCGGGGCCGAATGGAACCAGGCCTCCTCAATCGCTGAATGAAGTAGCTCAAGAGTTGGCTGCACTTCATCCATGAGCTCCACCACTTCCGCTGAGGTCGTTATCGGATTCTCTGCAGAATCAAGCAATTCTATGGCCGCACCTATGACACGTATCACTTCTACCGGAGCCACGTGGGTGGCGTTAAACCGGGCCGCGGCTAGGCACCCTCGCAGCGATGCACCACTGTCCCGGGTGAGAAGCAGGTCCAGCGCAGTGTCGTCCGCGCCTACATTTACCCCCCTGATGCTGGCGGCCATGCCGAGCACTGCTTCCAACCCCGGCTGACCACCTGAAACGTCCTGCAGAGCGGCCCATCGCACCACACGGGCAATGGTCTGCGATCTTTCTATCCAACGCCCCAGCCAGACTAGGTTGTATACGCGCGAATCCGTTATCCAGCGGTTTTCAGTCGTAGAAATCGTCCTGGCGTCAACTGTGTTATTCATCAGTCCCTCTCTGGCCTTTCAATTGGGGAGCCGGCAATATTCACTTCACTCTTTACGACGTGGGCTCCTTCCAGCAGCTCGAGAGCATCTCCCAGGCTGAACGACAAAACTTCAAAGCGGACCTCAGCGATAGCTGCTACATCCTGAGCCCCTCCGGCAGAAAGGAATGACCCTGAAACAGGCGACACATCTGTATAGTCTCTGCCAACACCGAATTTCACGTAATCACGAGCAGGCGGAAAGACAATCCCTCTGGTAGGGTCAGCTCCTAACCAACCTTCCGCCGGGTGGAAAAACTCCACCCATGAATGAGTCTCACCTCTCTGGCCTGTCAATAGGCCACTGGCATAACGGCAGGGAATTTTCAAGGCGCGCAGCATTCCCAGGGAAAGATGCGTCTTATCCTGGCAGACTCCCTCGCCCGCAGAGACCACTTCTGCGGCAGTGGTAGCCACAGAAGTAGAGCCTCGCTTGTACAGGATTTTGCTGTAGACCCATTCATTAACAATGTTCACGGCACTTACCAGGAATTGGTCGCCTGCCGCAACTTCATTCGCCAAGTCGGCCAGGGAATCAGGATCCACGAGAGGAGAAATGGAAGTGTATTCAAAGCTTTCTGGGAGATTTTGCAAGTCTGCTATGGGAACGTCTATTGCAGATGGGGCCTCGTCGGAAAGGCGCACTGTGCCGGCGGCTGCAACCACAAATGTTGAATGGGGTTCTATCACTCTCAGGCGGCGTACCCTGTTTCCGAACCGGTCGTTGTAATCAACTCCCCTGCCTGAGGGCATTGACCAGATCTCTGCCGTTGGTTCAAATTGCCCTTCCCCTAATCGTGGGAAGATACGCAGCTGGTTGTCATTGTGGATTACAGCATCTGAGTAGCCATATCTGACCGCGTAGACGTATGACACGGAAACAGGATTTATCGAACTACCCATGTTGGTTTGCATAGGCCACCGGAGGAGTTATTGGTTATTCTACTGCCTGACTGGGCCACGCGCGTCAGGCCTCCCGGAAACACCGTAACCGTGCCGTCGCCGCCCTGCACGGCAAAAACCCTAAGGTCGATGTGATGAGGACTTAACCGCAGTTCCTGCTCATTAAAGACCATATGCTGGGAAAAATCCAAGGTCTCCTGGGCAATAAATGCGAGAGGATTCTGTAGGATTCTGTCCGTAACCTGTGCCTTGAACCCTTCTCCCAAGTCAGGCATCACGAACACATCCAGACCTCCGTATCCCTGCCGAGCCTTGATAACCAAGTCATTCAGGTTCTCCAGAGCGTAACGCCTCTCCTCTAGGTCGGCCAGATTGAAACTCTTGGCCTGCTCTAGAACTGGAACTTCACCCAGGTACCTCTCAATCATCTGTGGCACCCATAGGAACACCAGCTTGTCGTCCGCAGCCCCCGTTCCCATACCGTTCACCAGCGCTACCTTCCCGCTTAGGTACGCTTCGCTGAGTCCCGGTACAAAAAGATCGAGGTCCTCAACTCGCCGGTAAATGACATCGATCCGCAGATCTTCGTCCAGCGTCCTTGCATATACGAATCCGTCAGGGCCTATGTACAGGTCTGGTCCTTCTACCAATGGAATACCCAGATAATCGGACAGAAAGCGATGTTCAAAAAAAGCAGAGCCATACTTTCCGTCAGTCAAAAGAGCGCAGACGGGCTCTGGATTATCCGTTAACGATTTGAACATTTCCAGATAGGCATTGCGTATGTCATACGACAGGATGTCATAGCCCTCGCTGAACTCGGGGAACAGCTCTGAGGTAATGCCTACTGACTTCAGCTGATAGGAAATACCGGAAGGTATGCGAAGGTTGTCTTCCAGGACGAGATAACGCCCTTCGCCCATGTGTACTAAATCGATGCCATAGATGTGAACAAAGACATTCTTTGGCGGGGCGAACCCTTGAAATTCAGGGTAGAAGTGCTGAGATGTGTAAATGACTTCGTCAGGAACGACATCCTGAGACCCCCCGTACAATTCTGCCAGGAAACAGTTGATGGCCCTCAGGCGCTGAGATACACCGGCAGCTATGTCTTGCCAGTGTTCTAGAGGGATGATCCGCGGCATGAAGTCCGTAGGCATGTTTCGGTAAGTGCCGGGGTCGAGATAGAAAGTCATGGCGTCAAGGTTCACTTGCTTCCTGGCTTCTCTCCAGCGGAGGGCCAGATTTCCTTGGTTAAATGACGTCAACGTTGACGACAGCGGCACGTAATGTGGCCTGAGGTCGCCATCGGGACCGCGCCACTCGTTATAGAAGTGGTTTGAGATGACATTTGTTGAGCCAGACAATTCAACTTCCCTCTCAAGGCATATCTCAGGAGCTAGGTAGTTGCTGGTAAGAACCCTTGGTCAAAGGCAATGTTACGCTGAAATTGTTTCCTCCTGATTAAGCGACCGGAACGGTGGGTGATGCTCAAAATGGAAAGGCCGCACGGAAATCGTACGGCCGTCCTTGAGCACAGTCTTGGATCGAGCTAGTCGGGATTCAGTTCGGCAAAGCGGGGCATCACCTCGTTGGAGAAGAGGTTCATGGATTTCTCCCACGCCTGTTGGTTCTCGATATTGTCGTAAATCAAGGTGAGCAGGGTGCCGAAGCCGCCGCACATTTCGTAGAGACTCAGCAGTCGCTTTTCCACTGTGTCAGGGGAGCCGACGAGCCAAACGTGCTCTGCCATGTACTCAGGAGTGACTGCCTCGTCCGGTACGCTTGAGTCATGCTTGATCACGTGTAGCAAGCCAAAGGCGCTGAAGAGGGGAAGCAGATAATCGCCCCAGACCCGTCCCAGCATCCCGTTGATGGCTCCGTCCATCGCTTCATCATCTGAGTCGGCCACCCATACGTCTCGGGTGATACGCCAGTCTGAGCGCAGGGGAGTCCTGCCGCTGCGGGCTGCCCCTTCCACAATGGCGTCCCAGTGGCTAATGACGTACTCGTGGTTGAAAGCGAGGCTCATGGGAATGAAGCCGCGCTCTCCGGCAATCTTCAGCGTTTCCGAGCCGATACTGACCGAGGCAACGCCCACGGGGGGATGCGGCTTCTGGTAGGGCTTTATGAAGAACCTCAGTGTGTCGAGCATAGGTTCCGGGTAGTTCACATCCCAGAAGTCGCCCTTGTATTCAAAGGGTTCCTCGGATTCCCACAACTTCAGGATGATGTCAATGGCCTCCCGCGTCATACGGCGGTGCTGGCCATTCATGCCGTCCACGTCGAAGAGGCGGTAGTCGGTGGGAAGACCACTGGACCCTATGCCGAACATAAACCGACCCTGGGCCATGTGGTCAAGGTAGGCAACCCTGCAGGCCAGTTCGGCGGGGTGATGATAGGGAAGCAAATGAACACCGGTGCAGAGCTTGATGTTCTTGGTGCGCATGAGCGCCTGGGCGATCATCAGGTCAGGAGCGGGAATTGGCTCCCAGGGAGAAGTGAAGTGCTCGCCTATCCAGGCTTCCGAAAATCCCAGCTCATCCCCTAACTGGAGGCAGTCCAAGTCCCACTTGTGAGCGGTGTAAAGTTCCCGTTCCGGGGGATGCGACGGCATCATGAACATTCCGTATTTCATAGGTCCTCTCTTCTTCCTGGCCTGGTATTTCTACGTTCCGTGCGAACGGGGCGGCAGTTGACGAGTCGTTGCTGAACTCAAGAGTGACGCCGCAACCAACGTAGCCTAATTTACCACGTAATTAAAGTGGATGGAATTGTAAACGAGGTGCCGTAAGCTGCCGGAGCGGATGCGGAAGGAATGACTGATTTCCTTGAATCCTTGTTTATTATTGATTAAGATATATCAAGTTTAACATTATATGACTTTATCGCCCTTGGCGAATGGGGCCTTGCCCGTATCTTAAGTCTGCCGTCAGCCTTGGCGAACACACGACCCAACTTCCGTGGGAGCACGGCATGAATCGCCCACGTATCTTCTATGGATGGTGGCTCTCCGGATTGGCCGGCCTCATAATGGTCGTGTCTGCCGTGCCCGTCTTTCACGGCATGGCGGTGTGGGCTCCTGTGCTCAAGGGACACTTCGGCTGGAGCGCTACCCAGGTCGGTGCCGCACTGGCCTTGACTCGAGCGGAAGGTGCCCTGTTCGGTCCCCTTGAAGGCTACACCACCGATCGATTCGGCACCAGGATCATGGTATTTGTCGGATTGCTCGTACTGGGTGGCGCTTTTGTACTCTTCAGCCAAACCGGCGACCTCCATATCGGCCCCATGGAATTCGGCGGCCTATGGTTCTTTGTAGACGCCCTCCTGGTCTTTTACCTTGCTTTTATATTGATGTCCCTTGGGCAAGGCCTCGGCGGCTGGGTTCCGCTCATGACGATGCTGAACCATTGGTTCAGTCGCAATCGTGGCACTGCCATGGGCATCTCCATGTCAGGAATGACAGCCGGTGCGTTGCTTGTCGTCCCTGCCATTGCCTGGGCCATAGACCCCGAAGCGGATCGCCTTGGCTGGAGTACCACCGCCCTGATTATCGCCGGAGTGATCTTTGTAGCTGCTCTTCTCTTCCCCCTGTTACTCCGCAACCGTCCCCAGGATATGGGACTGTTTCCTGACGGAGATCTTCCAGATCCACAGCCTGCCTCGACAAGGGAACCCAGTCCGGAGGAAGAAGCCGCTTCACTGCCTCCTGAACCCGAGCTTACTGTGGGACAGGCCCTAAGGACTCAGGCATTCTGGTGCATTGCTTTCGGCCACGGGTTTGCCTCGATGATAATCCTGGCTGTCATGACGCACCTTGGCATCATGATGACCGAGCTAGGTTACTCCCTGCAAACAGTGGCCTGGATCGTTTCCTTGTACAACATTGTCTCTCTTCCATTCCAGTTCGGCGGTGGATATCTGGGAGACCGCATTCCCACCAATGTTGCCCTGTTCTTGTTTACCCTTATCCAGGGTTTGGCTGTTGTATTGATCGCAATTAATACCAGCCTGTTAATGTTTTACATATTCGCCATTTTGTTCGGCATCGGATTCGGGGGGCGTACCCCACTCACCACCGCTATTCGTGGAGAGTATTTCGGTCGCGCTTCGTTCGGTAAGATTCTGGGCCTTTCAACTGTACCAATGAATATCCTTCTCTTGATGGCGCCGATTATGACGGGTTTCATGCGGGACCAACTTGGAGATTACCAGTGGGCCATCCTCATGTTGGCGATCCTGAATTGTGTCGGCGCGACCCTCTTCCTGATAGCGCGGAGGCCTAAAATCGCATCTCGCCAGGCCGTCTCCGCAACTGCCTCTCCGGCAGCTGCTGGTGACTCTTAGAATGCCGTTTCCCCACCTCCCTACTTCCTCACAATTCCAAATAACCGTTATGAATTTGGTCCCACTGGTCGTTTTATGAGGGTTATTCGATCCTTATCGCCCGGGCGTTTCTTCTATGGCTGGACGCTGGTGGGCGTCGCAGCCTTCGTCATGGTGATCGGCACAGTCCCTCTGTTCCAGGGTATGACGGCCTGGTTCGTGGTGCTCGAAAGCCACTTCGGTTGGTCGCGAACCCAGCTGTCCATCGCCTTCTCCTTGAGCCGAGTCGAAGGCTCGATCATGGGACCAATCAGCGGATACCTGATAGACAAACTAGGGTCCCGGCGCATGGTGGTTATCGGGCTGGTAATTGCCGGAGCGGGTTTCGTAATCATGAGCCAGATGCAGAACATCTGGCATTTCTACGTTTCCTTCGTCGTCATGAGCATGGGCGTTGGCCTTGGAACCTGGATGCCGATGATGACGGTACTGAACAACTGGTTCGTCCGGAACCGTTCCATCGCGATGGCGTTGGCAATGGAAGGGTTTCTGGTGGGCGGCATGGTCCTGGTGCCCGTTCTTGCCTTCGCTATAGATCCTGATGCTGCTGGTAGGCCAGGATGGCGCAACACCGCCTTGGCGATAGGCCTGTTCCTGGTGGCAGTGGCGTTCCCCTTGTCCCGATTGGTTCGCAACGCCCCCGAGCCATACGGCCAGTATCCGGACGGGCAGGCTTCAGTTCAACATCGGCAGTCTTCCTCCGCAGGAGCATCAACAGACGAGCCGGACTTCACTTGGCAAGAAGCAGTCCGAACTAAGACATTCTGGCTGATCACTATGGGGCACGCCTGCTCATCCATCGTGATAGTTACGATCACTGTGCATCTGGGCCCGATGTTGGACGACAGGGGGTTTTCTCTACAGACCATTGGTTGGGTGGTAGGAGCTTACACGGGAGTAGCTGCTATCTTCACGCTGATTGGAGGTTACGTCGGAGACCGGTTGCCCATACGGATGGCTCTGTTCGGATTCTCCGCTATTCAGTCAGGCGCAGTACTTCTGCTGATGCTGGCGGATACTCCGTTCATGGCATACATGTTCGCAGTGCTGATGGGCGTAGGCTTCGGGGGCCGCAACCCGTTGACCACCGCAATCAGGGGCGTTTATTTCGGCCGCAAGGCCTTTGCCAGTATTACCGGAATGTCCATGATCCCAATGAACGTTATGCTCCTCGGGGCGCCATTGTTTGCTGGCATCATGTTCGATGCGACCCAGAGTTACGCTATCCCTATGGCTGTGGTTGCCATCGTCAGCCTGGCTGGCTCGACCTTCTTTCTTTTCCTCGGCAGTCCGGAAGCTGCCGCTGAGTCCCGTCGTAGGCGAGCATCACCTGCCACCCAAGGAAGCCAGGCAGACTAACGCTGTCCAGTTGATTTCGAAGTCTCAGCCTCCCAATTGAAAAGAACGACCGCTCACCGATTGCGTGAGCGGTCGTTCGCGTTTTAGTACCCTGAAGATTCAGACACAGATGATGTCAGCGAACGCTCTTCTCCAGAAGCTCGCGGATTTCCACGACAGTAGCGGCAATCCATTCGTCCGCCTTGGCCGCAGTCCGCGTGCGACGTTCGCGACCAAAGGCCTGATCGTCGATGTCAGGGTTCTCAGCACGGATGTCTTCTTCGATTTGGTGCATCTCCCTCTCTGCGATGGCTGGCCGCTCGATCCAGTGACATATGTAGTCGTGATTTCCTGTGTAGAAGACGGCCACCGGAATGGACATCCACTGTCCCTCTTTCAGGAACTCGTTCATGATGTCATGATGGGAGTCTCGCGGGAAAATTCGCATGTCCATGTCAGCCGCTTCGCATATGCGCGCCAGCACCCCAAGTCCTCGCACCACGTCGCCACACCAGTCTTCCCCCAGCACCAGCATTTTCTTGGGGCCGCTTTCCCGAGAGGCAAGTTCCCTGAAAGCTCTGGCGTCCTCCTCCGATAGGGCGCTGCTTTCGTAAAAGCCTTCGAAACGTGCCTTATTGACCTTGATTTCGTTCATATATGCCAAGTAATCGAATCCGTCTGAAAACCGTTCCGGAGTTACCACGCTTGTTTCTCTAGCCATATATCCTCCGTGCTCGCCAGCAGTTGCAGACTGTTATTGGTGAATACAAACCGGGCGCACGGCCCGGAGTCTATCCAATCTCTCAACCAGTCATTCCCTTGTAGCCTACTTCAACCTTGCCGTCAGGATGAACAATGATCGGGACAGTATCGGCGTAGTCCAACGCTTCGTCGAGCGTGTCCTGGCTCTGGTCCACTCTACGCTCTTCATATTCGATTCCTTCACGCTTCCATGCCGCACGAAGGGCATCACACGCGGGGCAAACCGTTAGGGTGTAGACGACTGGAATGTCAGCCATGAGCGGGCTCCTTAGGTGGGTGCAACCAATGGCGGTTGCCTTCTTTGAGGGATTCTACAACGCTTGAACTGGGAAAGCCAACAGATGGCGCAATTGCCGCTTCGTAAATCTGGAGGCTATAATTGCACCGCCGCACACCCGAAAGCAGCGCTTTTACTGGGCTTGCGAACACGCCGGCGAAACTACAGCGGACCAAGTGTCCCACCACCCAGAGATGGAGGAAACATGTTTACACTGTTCGTCACAGTAAAGATCAAACCGGGGCATCGCGACGAATTTATAGCGGCCACCAAGGGAGACGCGGAGGGATCAAATACCGCCGAACCTGGATGCCTCCGATTCGACGTTCTTGCTGATAACAACGATCCCAACACGGTCTACCTCTACGAGGTATACAAGGACCGGGACGCCTGGGAAACTGCTCACCGGGGAATGCCTCACTACACCAAGTGGAGGGAGACTGTGGGGGACTGGTTCGACGGCGACCCGCAGCGAATCGAGACTACTACTCTGTTCCGGCGGGAGGACTTCGTTTAACCCTCGGTCAAATGAACATTTACGGGAATAGCTTGTTTCTGATGCCCCGCTCCGGCTAGAGCGGGGCGTTGGTATTCCAGCTAGGACACTCTGCGTAAGACTCCTCGGAAAGCGTCTATGAAGGTGTCAACCTCTGGTTCCGCTATGACCGTGGACACAGCTCCAACCAAATTGGGAGCCAGCAGAATTCCATCATTGAGAAGCCCGAGGAAAACCTGATGGCGAAAGGCAGAATCAGCCTCGGCTATGTCCCGGTACCCTACCGGCGAGTCTTCCAGGAAGTGGATGCCAAAGAGGGAGCCCAGGCCAGTGACTTGAACGGGAACCTCGAGTTCCCTTCCGACTTCTCGCAGTCCCTGCTTCAGGTATTCCGTAACTTCCGCCAGGCGACGGTAAACCTCGGGGATTAACTGTTCCAGCGTTACTGACCCGGCGAGCATCGTTGCCGGATTAGCGTTAAAGGTGCCCGCATGCGCCACCCGCGGCCCGGAAGCGGGATCATAAAGTCGCATGATGTCCTGCCGCCCTCCAAATGCGCCAACAGCGAACCCTCCACCCACTATCTTCCCCAATGAGGTCATATCTGGCGTGATCCCGTAGTATTCCTGTGACCCGCCAGGGGCGATTCGGAAGCTAATCACCTCGTCGAAAATCAGCACGACGCCGTTGTCAGTACAGAACTCTCGAAGCATGGACAGGAAGTCAGGGGTAGCCGGGAGCATGCCGACGGATCCCAACATCGGCTCAACAATTATCGCAGCAAGCTGGTCCTTGTATTGCTCGAGAACCTCGCGAGCAGGCTCAGGCTCATTGAAGGGAATCACGACCACAGAATCCAGCACGTCTTCACCCAGACCTTCCGTGGCCGGCAGTGGATCAGGTCTCAGACGCCCGCCTGCCTTCGCGGGATCAACCCGCACGCTTACACTGACGGTGTCATGGCTCCCATGGTAGCCGCCTTCAGCTTTGGCTATCAGGTTTCGCCCGGTAAATGCCCGCGCGGCACGAATGGTGTTCAGCGTGGCCTCGGTACCGGAATTCGTAAATCTTACCAGGTCAAAGCTCGGTATACGCTCACACAGGATGCGTGCGAGTCTTATCTGATGACGGTTGGGAGCGTTGTATACGACCCCCTGTTCCAGCTGCTCGTGCACCGCCTCGGTAACGGGCTTGGGCGAGTGCCCGAGAATCAACGTGGTCATCGTGCCAATAAAATCTAGCCGGTCTGTGCCGTCGGCATCGACCACGTGGGCGCCCGTCGCTTCTTCCACAAATATCGGGTACGGCGACCAGAAGATCGAGTTCCTGCTGTCTCCTCCCGGTAAGTATTTCTTGGCCTCTTCCCAAGTCTCACGGGATTTTGGGGTCATCTCGAGGTAGCGATCGATTTCGCTGCTCATTTCGATTGGCTCCTGTAACCGAATTGATTGCCTGCCTGAAACTATGCTGCTGCCATCGCGGGAGCAGGGAAGTAGACCCTTCGTAGCGAAGAACTTCCCAGGCTGAATATGACGGCGCCAAAGAATAGCAGGCCTCCAACAAACATTACTGCATCAGCAGTGAACACGTCCGCTATCGCTGCCCCGATCATATTGGTGACCGCCATGCTCCCGCCTACATGTACGGAATAGACCCCTGCCACTCTTCCCCTCACCGAGTCGTCGGTTAGCGTTTGAATTACAGTATGGCTGATCGTCATGAAACCCGCCTGAGTGGCGCCTATAAGTACTGTAGCCACTATGGATACTTCTCTCATGGTGGACAGCGCTAATAATATGGGCGCGCCCGCGCTCAGGAAGCTGAAGGCGAGGAAAATTCGTCCCCTGGCTGACGGTCCTCGTACCCCGGCCAAAAATACGGAAGAAACGAGAGCCCCCGTCCCGACACCTCCCATGAGATAGCTGACCCCAACGGAGCCGGCGCCCAGCTTTTCCTCTGAAATAGCCGGCAGTATCGATTCATACGACATGGTAAATGCGCAGTGAGCAACTGCCAGTAATACCATCGCCAAAAGTCGCGGCCGAGAGTAAATGTATTCAAACCCGGCGATCAGGTTACTCCAGAAACTCCGGGACGCATCAATATTTCCTGTGGAACGGGTTCCGACCCTGGACACCTGTACGAAACCTATCAGGTAAAAGACACTACAGAACCAGAAGGCGGCTTCGAGGTTGATAAAGCTCAACAGAGGCAGGATGGCAAGGGGACCAAGCAGTCTCGATCCCTGTTGCGTCGCTTGATTCAAGGCCAGCGCGTTGAGAAGATGCTCCCTTGGCACCAAGTTTGGAATCAGTGCCTGGGCCACAGTCATCTGACCTGCTCGAAGTGTCCCGTTTACCAAGGCGAGCAAGGTGAGAACCCAGGGCCCCACGAGACCGTTCATCACCAGGAAGCCCAACAGAATGTTGTGAGCCAGGTTGAGTGCAAAGATCCATCGGAGCATGGTCTGGCGGTCGAATCGATCGGCCAGATATCCAACGATGGGAGTTGAGAAGACCCTCGGGAACATAGCCGCGAAGGTGATGATCCCCACCCAAGTTGATTCCCCAGTAATTTCCCAGGCCAGCCAGCCGCGGGCTACAATCAACGCCCATGCCGCGGCTCCAGAGCATGTGGTGGCAATCCACATGGTTCGGTAATCGGCATATCTCAGCCCCAGCAGGAAGCGGTCTCTGGTGGCCGTCAGGTATGAAGTCAAACAGGGAGCCTTTCTGACTGCAATTCGGCATGATTCGAGCGGCGAACCATGGTGGAGCATTATAGCAGTGAGGGGTCATTGGGGTGTTGAAACAAGTTCGGGCCCGCTAGGGCTTGCTTACGTAATCCTCTCTTGCTTCCATCACTTGTGCACGGTCGATAGCGACAGTTCTAGCCCCATGCCTCCGGCTCCCGATGGTCATTTTCGAACGGGTAGTGGGCATGTTCATCTTCCGCTCAAATCCTAACGGGTCCGGAAGATCTCAGTAACGACTCCCGCTGCAGCCCTTGGCACACAGGCAATTGAAACGCTTCACAGCATCCGGTTACCTACCGTCATTTTCACCCGGCGAACCAAGCCCAATTGACAGGCTCTTCGGACAATTGCCAGATCAGGCGGATCTCCCTTGCTGAGATGATGGCAATAGCACAGGTCAGTTTGGCAACTCCCTATTGCTCCATGACTCTCGAGGACAGGTCGACGCTAGTGTGAATTCGCCATTGCCTTGACGCCTCATCTGCAGATTCCTACAATTCCGGTGCTGTACTAGGCAGACTCTAACATTCAATCTATGTCCAACATTCAATCTATCGAAGGAACTCACGCCGATTATGCCCTTGCAGATACCAGACGATGGGCAGCTCTTGCCGCCATACAGAGTTCTGGACCTGAGCGGTCCGGAGGCGGTTTTCTGCGGAAAATTACTGGCTGACTACGGAGCTGACGTTGTTCGTGTAGAGCCACCCGGAGGGCATTCCTCCCGCGAACGGGCCCCATTTGCGGGCGATCAACCGGGAAACGAGCGTAGTCTCTATTTCCTGTTTTACAACACTAACAAACGTTCGATAACCCTCGACATGGAATCAGAAAAGGGCCGCGACTTGTTTCGTCGTCTGGTAACTCAATCGGATGTTGTGCTGGAAAGTTTCCCAGTCGAATACATGGACTCGATAGGGCTCGGGTACGAAACTCTGAAGGCTCTCAACCCGGGAATCGTTGTGGCCTCGGTCACTCCCTTCGGGCAGACAGGTCCATGGAAAGACTACAAATCATCTGATCTTATCGCGCTGGCGGCCAGCGGCTTCATGCAGATTACCGGTGAACCTGACGGCCCTCCGATGCGCCAGGGCAACGAGCAGTCCCACTACCCTGGGGCACAGTTCGCCGCTGCCTCCATACTGGCGGCACTTTACTACCGGGACTTCGGTGGCGGAGAGGGCCAACACATTGATGTGTCCCTGCAGGAAGCATTGATCACCTACTATACTGACGCCCATCCGGCCTTGGCATGGATGCAGATGGGCCAGAACGTTACTCGTGTAGGAGCCACTTCGACGCTGGTCATCCCACTGGGCGCTTACCCAAGTTCCGACGGCTGGGTTTCCGCCGGCATAATCACGCCCCGTGAATGGGACACCCTGGCCGAGTGGATCTTTGAAGTAACCGGGAACGAAGAAGTCCTGAATGAATCCTACAGAGGGGGCAATCAGGACCGAGCTCCCTATAACGACATAATCACAGCCCTTGTCATAGACTTCACAACCAGATACACCAGCGAATACCTGTTCCACGAGGGACAGCGGCGCAACCTGGTGTTTATTCCGGTCAACACCGTTTCCGATCTGCTGGCAGATCCTCAGCTTGATGCCAGCAACTTCTGGTTCGGGCTGGATCATCCGGAAACTGGAATCCTGCAATATCCACTCGGGGTATTTGACAGCGAAGAAGTATCTCCGGCTATCAAACCCGCGCCGCTTACAGGCCAGGACAATAACACCATCTATCGCGGGGAATTGGGACTCAGCGCCGAGGACTTGACGGCGCTTGAATCCGAAGGGGTGATTTAAAGTGGACGGGAATTCCAGGAAAGCACTGCAGGGAGTACGTGTCGTCGAGTTGGGGCCCTATGTTGCACTGCCGCTTACCGGGCGCATACTGGCCTCCCTTGGCGCGGAGGTCATCAAGGTAGAGACCAACAAAGTCCTGGACGAGATGGCATTCATACCCGCTTGGTCCCGTGGCGCCGGTCAGCCGGATTTCCAGCGCATCAAAAAACGGGTGAGCATAGACGTGCGCACACCCGGAGGGCTTGAGGTCTTCAGGGAGCTGGTCAAGGTAAGCGACGTATTCATGACCAACTTTCGCCGGAATATCCTGGACCGTTGGGGCATTGACTTTCCTGCTGTCCGTGAGTTAAGGCCCGACATCATACTGATGTGGCAGACCGGGCTGGGCGGAATCGGTCCCTACTACACCTACAAGTCATACGGAATTCTGGTGCAGCACATGGGCGGCGTGTCGCTGATGACAGGTGATGAGGGAGAACCCCCCTCCGCAATCAATACATCCTACTCCGACTACCATACCGGTGTCTTTCAGCCGTCGGCTATCATCGGTGCCCTCATGCGTAGGCGGCTGACCGGCCAGCCGGCCACTATGGAATCATCAATTTTCAAGTCGGGGGCTATCACTGCAGGGCCGGCGATTCTCGACTACCAAGTGAATGGGCGTCTGCCGGAGCGAAACGCGAACCGGGATTCGCAAGCGGCGCCTCACGGCGCGTACCAGTGCCAGGGGGAGGACCGTTGGTGCGCCATTGCCGTGCAGAACGAGGAACAGTGGGCCGGGTTTCGACGGGCTCTAGGTAGTCCTGAGTGGAGTGGACAATCCGAGTTCTCCACGGTGGAAGGCAGAATTGCCAACCAGGACCGTCTGGACGTACTGATAGGTGAATGGACGGCGAATCTGAGCGCCGACGAAGTGATGACGCGAATGCAGGCGGAGGGAGTGCCAGCCAGCATAGTTGCTCAGGGCGATGATTTGTTTTCCAGTCCACACCTGAAGGCTCGGGATTTCTACCGTCCATCACCCTATTACGTCGCAGAAAGAGGAACTCCTGCCTGGGAGTGGGAGAAAGGCGACAGTCTTGCATGGAGCACACCCGCCAGGCTGTCTGAAACACCCATGGAGTTTGGCAATTACAGTAATGTCGGAGAGGACAATGACTACGTTTTCCGGGAAATTCTTGGAATGCCAGACTCTGAAATAGAATCTCTTATGGAGAGCGGCGCACTCTATTAGGCAAGACTCCGAATGGCACAGGAAAAGGATATGGTTGATTACAGCGGGTACACGGACCTTTTGGTGGAAAAGGATGACGGCGTCGCCCTCCTGACGATGAATCGCCCGGAGGTCTTCAATGCAACGGGGTTCGTTTTGCACAATGAGCTCAGCAGAATCTGGCTGGACCTGGGACGGGACCCGGAAGTGAAAGTGGCGGTCATTACCGGCAACGGCAACGCCTTTTCCGCTGGCGGGGACTTCGAGATGATTGAGCAATCCATCGGCAACGCTGAGGTCATAGCGGGCACGATGCAGGAGGCCCGAGACATCGTGCACAACATGATCAACTTGGACAAGCCGGTCATATCTGCCATAAACGGCGTAGCCGTTGGTGCGGGGCTGGCTGTCGCACTTCTGGCCGACATTTCCATAGCCTCAGATAGAGCCCGTTTTACGGACGGACACGTTCGACTAGGCGTCGCGGCGGGAGATCATGCTGCGGTCATCTGGCCATTGCTGATCGGAATGGCCAAGGCGAAATACTACCTGCTCACCTGCGAATTCATGGATGGCCGCGAAGCCGAGCGACTGGGCCTCGTTAGCCTCTGCGTACCCCATGATGAACTGATGGAGCGGTCCATGGGGGTTGCCCGCAAGCTTGCGGCTGGGCCGCAACCTGCGATCAGGTACACCAAGCGTTCGCTCAACCAGTGGCTACGCATGGCGGAGCACACCGCGTTTGACTATTCGCTGGCCCTGGAGATGCTCAACTTCCTCGGCCCCGATGTTCGCGAAGGACTGGACTCCGTCAGGGAAAAACGGGACCCGAATTTCCCATCTGCCCGCTAGGGCCTTGTCATCCACACTGCGAACGCCACAATCCAGATCACCAGCAGCAGGTTGACCCGCGCCGCCCACTGCACGAACAGCCGACCGAAACCGGAGGGAAGTGCACCACCGGAGGCCCTGGCGGCGTCGAGACGGTCCATCATGCGCGGCCCGAGCCAGAAGTCATGGACAAGGCTGAGAATGATCACAATAAGAAAGATACCCGTCTTTCTCTGCAGGTAATCAACAAAGTGGGTATCTCCTGTAAAAAACGTTTCCGGGCGAATCCCCCAGTACTCCCAGGCAAGGTAAGCCCCCGAGCCCGCCAGCACAACCTTGGCCGCCCACGCGATTGGCACGAATTTTTCGGCGGCGCTTCGCAGTGTGCCGAATCCGAACCCGGCGTCACGGCGGGCGAGAGGGATCATCACCATCAAAAGGAATAGCATCCCACCCAGCCAGGTAATGGCGGCCAAAACGTGTATGAGGGAAAGAACCTGGTACATTAGTGATTTCTTTTCAGCAAATTACCCGCCTCGGCTCCTCTCGAGAAAGGACAGACTAGGCCAGTTAAACGGTCAGGTTTCAGGACAGCCAAGGGATATCTTCGCGCAAATAATGGGTGGCTCGAAAAACCCGATTGACTCGCTGGCCTTCCATGTCTGTATGGAAATGCGGGTTGATGTACTCCCAGACAACCTCGCAATCGGGCGTTACCTGGAACATGCGGCCGAACTGGCCTTCGGTGATAAGGGTGTTGCCGTTAGGTAGGCGACGAGCGCCCGAGATGTAGGAACTGAAGAAATTGTAGGCGGGGTTGTCGCAGTACTCCCAGACGATGTCGTTTGAGGCAGGGTTAACCTCGATCACGCGTGAGTAGGGCAGACCGGCATCACGCCGGTGGGAACCATTGTCGAAAATTAGCACGTTGCCGTTGGGCAATATGCTGGGGTCATGCTGCTGGGCCAGCGTTTCATAGCCCATTTCCCAGACTATGTCCCCACTGCCCTTGTCAATGATGCCGACAGTGGAAATATTTCGGAAGCTGAAGAGTACCTTGTCGTCCCCTACGGGAGCCAGGGTATTTCCGTGGCTCCACTCATCCCGCAGGTCATTGACGGTCAAGATGTGCCGTTCAACATCCAGATGCTCTGCGGCGTGCCACTCCCAGACGCGATTGCCGTCGGCATCGACTTCGACCAGCACGTCGGCCCACATAGTCTCGGGAGCGGCCCCGGAAACTCCACCCTTTACCTTCGACGCAAGTGACGGGTCCATTGGCTCGACCGTCATGTAAATTGCTCCGCCCGACTGGGTCCTTCTGTGATCGTGGTGGTGATCCTGGTCACGATGCTCCCAGACCACATTGCCGTGGCGGTCAGCTTCAATCATCACCCCTCCCTTGAACCGCTTCCATGAAGGGAATCGGTCCCAGGTTTCATCCACAACCTTTCCGCCATAGAACACATTTCCATTGGGCAGCAGATAGCCATATAGCCCCGGCGCATACGGCATGTTCCACTGGTGAGCCACGTTGCCCTCGATGTCGATTAGGTATACGTCACCGAGGCTGGCCATGGGTGAGTAAAGCACGTAGCCGGAGCAGGCCTTGGCCGGATCAAGGGCGGTCAGGCCCACCCGCCCTGTCCTTCGACGCGTTTGCTGGTCAATAGGTGTCATCGGGGCTTCCTGTTTGAAGATCAGGGAATGGGTGCGCCGGGTGCTTACTACTGCGCGACGTAACCACCGTCAACAGCCATGTTGTGACCTGTGACAAAGCTTGCCGCCGGAGACGAGAGCCACACCACAGCCTCAGCGATTTCCCCCGGTTCTCCCAGACGACCAACCGGGTGACGCGCAATTATAGTTTCTTCCATGCTTGCATAGTTGTCAAAAAGCGGGCGGACGAGAGGGGTGTTAATGTAGCCGGGACAGACGGAATTAACTCGGATTCCATCGGCCGCGTATTCGAGGGCAGCGGCCTTGGTGAGGCCAACAACACCATGCTTGGCGGCCATGTATGCCACGGAGCCGGGCGTCGCGATGAGGCCCATGATGGATGCGGTGTTGACGATGGCGCCGCTACCCTGCTTCAGCATTTGGGGAATCTCTGCCTTCATTGACAGCCAGACGCCCTTGAGGTTGATGCGAATTACGCGATCGAAATCTTCCTCCTCGTAGTCAGCGGACCGGCGGCGTTCCCGACCGCCAGAAATGCCAGCGTTGTTGAACGCGCAGTCGAGACTGCCGAAGGCTTCCACCGCACGGTGAACCATGGACTGCGCTCCTGCGGAGTCGGAGACGTCGGCATGGACAAGGACCGCTTGTCCGCCCGCTTCCACAATCATCTGCACCGTTTCCTCGCCGCCTTCTACGTTAACGTCGGCAACTACTACACGGGCACCTTCCCTTGCGTATGCCAGGGAGGTGGAACGTCCTATACCGGATCCTCCGCCCGTTACCAGAGCTGTCTTGCCTTCCAGGTTTCCTGCCATTTCTTCCACTCCAGCAGAAATTATAGAGTGATTATACCGGGGCGCACTGACCTTGCCACCCTGCCCTCCCTTCTGAATCGTCTGGTGACGGTTCCTTATTGCCAAGCCCGACAACACATCCCTAACATTATCCTTGGATGTCTTGTCTGTGGGTGTCTTGTCTGTGGGTGTCTTGTCTGTGCTGTCTCTTAAGACCCCGCTCGACCCTCCCTCGTGTCTGACGGGAACCGACAGGCAGTCCGAAACGGCAGAAAATGAGAGGAAATGGTAGGAGCCTTTTTTCCGGTCCCCGATCCTCGTGAAAGCAGGAATGATCGAAGCTTGGGATTCCAAATGCAGTTGACCGCACCTTGTAAACCTCATCCCCAACGCCAGGCATGTCTGGTGGTAGAATGAAGACCACAGTCTGGACACCGCGACCAATGCGGCCTGTCTTCGAGGTGAAGGGATGGCGAATCCTGCCCCAAACATGACCGATTACGAACTGGCTTATCGTAACGACAAGTTGGAGGTGCCTGAATACTTCAACTTCGGATTCGACGTGGTGGACAAGTGGGCAGAAGACCGTACCAAGTTGGCTCTGCTATCTGTTGACCCCAGCGGAAACAATGCCGCCCATCACACATTCTGGGACCTGAAAACCCTGACAGACCGTTTCGCGAATGCACTGCGAGGGCTTGGCATTCAGAAGGGTGATCGGGTCTTCATTATGCTCCCCCGCATTCCGGAGTGGTATGTGGCGATGGTCGGGCTTTTCAAGTTGGGCGCACTGCCCATGCCAGCGACGACGCTGTTAACTTCCGGTGACATCGAGTATCGCATCAACCGCGCAGAGGCGGTGATGGCTATTACGGACGGCGAGAACTCGGCAAAGGTTGAGCAGGCGGCCGGCGGATGCAACACACTGAAGCACCTGGTGGTTACGGGTGAGTCACGAAGAGGCTGGCTGTCATACGACAGCATGGTATCCGAAGCATCTCCTTCGCTGGAAGTGGCAGAACAGACACGCAGCGACGACCCGCTGCTGATCTATTTCACATCTGGAACCGTAGGCTACCCAAAGATGGTGCTGCATACTCAGGCGTCGTGCGCAATTGGGCATGTGCTGACTGCCAAATACTGGCACGACCTCAAGCCGACAGACCTCCACTGGACACTTTCGGATACGGGGTGGGCGAAGGCAGCGTACGGAAAGCTGTTCGGTCAGTGGGCCATGGGTGCCACCGTAATGCAACACGACGCCCGAGGCCGTTTCGACGCCCCTTTGACGCTTCGGATGTTGGAGCGCTACGGCGTCACATCCTTCTGTGCCCCGCCCACCGCCTATCGCATGATGGTTCTGGAAGACTTGAGCAACTATGATCTGAGCGGCCTTCGCCATTGCACCGGGGCCGGCGAGCCACTGAACCCGGAAGTTATGAAGCAGTGGGAAGACGGCACGGGTCTGACCATCTACGATGGTTATGGCCAGACCGAAACCGTCCTCCTGGTAGGAAATTACCGCTGTCTGCCAGTGCGACCCGGTTCGATGGGTAAACCGATGCCGGGATTCACCATTGGAGTGGTGGACGATGACGGCAATGAGGTCCCGGTTGGAGCAGAAGGTCAGATAGCTGTCAAGGTGAAGCCGGAACGCCCGGTGGGCCTCTTCCAGGAATACTGGCGCGATGACGAAGGCATGGAGCGCTCCTTCGTAGGGGACTGGTACCTCACGGGCGACAAGGCCTACAAGGACGAGGATGGCTATCACTGGTTCGTTGGTCGAGCCGACGATGTCATAATTTCCGCTGGCTACCGGATCGGACCATTCGAAGTTGAGAGCGCTCTTATTGAACACCCGGCAGTAGCTGAGTCCGCGGTCGTTGCGAGCCCGGACCCGGTGCGGGGCGAAATTGTCAAAGCCTTTGTAATTCTCGCGCCAGAGTATGTTCCCTCGGACGAACTGGTCCTGAGCATTCAGGACCATGTGCGCGGCACGACAGCTCCTTACAAGTACCCTAGAGCCGTTGAGTTCGTAGACGAATTGCCCAAAACGGTCAGCGGAAAGATCCGCCGCGTGGAACTGCGACAAATGGAACTGGAGCGAGCGAGACAATCCTAAGTTCTACTGATCTTCAACGGTGAGAGCCGGAGTTACTACAATGGATAGTTTCAGTGACCAGCTTCGGGCGGAGGCAGAGCCCATCTGGCGGGAGATATTTGCTCACCCGTTCCTGAGGTCGATCAAGAACGGCACTTTGCCCCTCGAGACCTTTCAATACTATCTGGGCCAGGACTACCTGTACCTCGAAGGGTTTGCCCGATGCGTGGCAATCGCATTGGCTAAAGCTCCCAATGCTAATGTGCTGGAAGAAATGGCCAAGCGAGTGATGACTCCCATCGAGCGACCGCTGCATCACAAGCTGCTGGAGGCGGCGGGCCTGACGCTGGACGACGCCAAGAGTGCGGTGCCGTCGCCCACTAACGCAGGGTACGTCAACCACATGCTGGCGGTGGCGAACCGTGAAGGTCTGGGACCCACGGCGGCGGCGATGCTGCCGTGCCCGTGGACTTATCACATGCTGCGGGAAGAGGTCGGTCAGTCGGAGCACCCGCTGTACGGACAGTGGACGAGTTTCTACGTTTCCGGGCTACTGGAGGACAGCGTGGCGGCGTGGCGGAGCTTTGTCGACAGGCAGGCGCAGCAGGCAAGCGATGAGGAGCTGGAATCCATGCGGCAGGCCTTCCTGACCAGCAGCCGGTACGAGTGGATGTTCTGGGACGCCGCCTACCGTCGGGAAAGATGGCCGGTTTGAAGCTGAGTTCCTCCCGGTTTTCTCCCAGGGCGATGAAGAATTGAAGACGCAGGAGATTTGTCATGCCCAAAGCGCCCATCAACGGAATTGATCTCTACTACGAGTCCCACGGCAGCGGACCTTCGATCGTGTTTGCTCACGGGCGTTGGGGGAAATCACATGAGCTGGTGGCAGCAGGTGGCGCGGTTCTCGGGCGATTTCCGTTGCATCACCTTCGATCATCGCGGATGGGGGCAGTCCTCCGCGGAGTACGGGTCGCCCTTGCGAGAGAACTTCGCGAGCGATCTGACTGCTCTACTGAACTTCCTAGGCGTGGAAGAGACTTTCCTGGTAGCTCAGTCGATGGGCGGCTTCAGCTGCCTGGAGTTCGCATTGACTCATCCTGAGCGGACGCTGGGACTGGTGCTTGGAGACACCACAGGAGGAGTAGTCACGGAGGGCGTCCTAGCTGAACTGGCAAAGACCAATCCACCGGACGGTGTGGCCCGGTCGCTGGCGGCAGGCTTCATTGCGGAGCAGCCAGCCCTCACGTTCTTGTATCAGCAAATTCAAGGGTTGAATCCGGAGCGCGGCGAGGATGGCGTCATCTCTGGCTTTCGACGCCAGGACGGTCGACAAGAGGCGGACTTTCTTGGATGGCAGGTCCCGACACTACTGATAGTTGGGGATCAGGATGCAATCTTCCCGCCAAGCGTCATCGCGGAGGTGCATAAGGTAATTCCGGGCGCTCGGATGGAAGTTGTGGCGGGAGCAGCTCACTCCACACACTTCGAAAAGGCAGAAGAGTTCAACGCGCTGCTATCTGGATTCCTGTCGGAGGCGACGGTTGAGCAAGTGACCGGGGCGCCAGCTGACTGAAACCCCGAGCGCTTCGATAACGGAGGCAACCAAGCTACTTGTGAAAAAGAAGGGACAGGCTCAAAGAGTCTGCCCCTTTCTATCTACAGTGGCAAAAACGACAATTATGGGGCAGTGGTACCGCCGAAGGCTCCCCATCCGGCGGGGATTTGGACAACTCCGGGCTCGAGGGAGTTGACATCGGCCTGTCCGGTGAAAGCCATCGCACGATCGACTTCCTCGCGGAGAAGTTCAAGGACCCCGTGGACCCCGTTGGCTCCGTCAATCGCCAGGCCCCAGAACAACGGGCGTCCAATGGCGACGGCCTTTGCCCCAAGGGCAAGGGCTTTGAGAACGTCGCTGCCTCGGCGCACGCCAGAGTCCACGTACACTTCGGCCCGTCCTCTGGCTGCCTCCACCACTTCCGGCACCATCTCGATGGCCCCCATGGTCATGTCCAGCTGCCTACCTCCGTGAGTGGATACTAGGAGACCATCAACTCCGTGCTCGACGGCCTCATAAGCGTCTTCTGATGTGCGAACCCCCTTCAGTACGAGAGGAAGAGAGGTAAGGCCTCGCAGCCATTCCAGCTCCCTCCAGGTGATGGGTGGAGCGTATGACACATCCCAGCCTTCCGTTTCGTCAGTGCCGCTGATAACGCTTCTATCGGCGTCCATGCCCCGGAAGTTGCCCAGGTCGTGCTCGCGCTTGTAGCGGTTCCGGAGGTCGCGTTCCTTGGGACTGGCGACCGGGGTGTCTATGGTTAGGACGATCGCCTTGAACCCTGCTTCCTCGGCACGATGCACCAGCATCTCTGTGAAGCTGTTGCCCCGGTGGTAGAGCTGGAACCACAGCGGACCGCTGGCAGCTTCAGACACTTCCTCCATACTGTAGTTAGAGGATGTGCTGAGCATCATCAGGGTATCGGAGCGCCCGGCTCCCTGGGCTGTGCCGACCTCACCATCAGGGTGCGCCAGCATATGGCTTCCCGCCGGGGCCACCATTACCGGCATGCTGATCTCTTGCCCGAGGACGGTCGTAGAGATCTTGCGTTCCTGAACGTCGCGCAGGAACCTGGGACGCAACTTCAGATCCTCGAAGGCCGTGCGGTTGCGGCGAGTGGTGAACTCGTCCATCGAGCCAGCTTCGATGAACTCCCAGTTGTTATGCGGCAAGACCAGTTTGGCCCTTGCCTCGTAATCGTAGAGATTGATGGGGTCGTTAGCCATTTGTCCCTCCTTCCGTATGCGTTGTGTCCTAAATCGACCCTACTCTACCCCGGAAGGGATGCAGAGGCAAGGGCGTTTGAGCGTTGGGGTCTCACTCGTAGCGCAGGGCTTCAGCAGGATATATGTGGCTTGCCTGACGAGCGGGAAGAAACGTGGTAATCAACGAAAACAAATACGCCGCTGCAATTATCGCCACAATCTGCAACCAGGGGAATGCGAATCTTATGGTCTCGATGTCCTGTCTGATTTCACGGACAATGAGGTATGAAATAGCCGTACCAAGTCCGACGCCGATTGCCACGCCAAGCAGGACCACAAAAGATGATTCGATCAAAAAGGTAAGCTGCACCATGTTTCTGCGGTACCCTATGGCGCGTAGCACCCCAATCTGCTGGCGGCGCTCTACCACAGCCCGGAGGCTTACTACGCCCAGTGCGGCCACCCCGACCATCAGACCCAGCCCCATAAAGCCGGTCAGGAGGTAGTTGAAGGACTGGTTGGCCGAGACTGCATCCTCCACCAACTCGGACAGCACATCGCTCTCCATGCCATTGCGCTGGAAGACAGTCTCCAGATTTCTCGACAGGATTGAGGCATCCGCCCCTTCAGCCACCTTAATTCGGTAATTCGTAACTGGGATCGGATATGGAGACACTTCATCCAGCTGACTGCGCGGTGCAATCATGCCTCCGCCCAGGGATCCGAAGGCGTCGGCTGTTTCATCCAGTACCGCGATCACTGTCAACGTTATAGTTTCGCCGGTTACCGGTTCTCGCACTTCAATCTGAATGGGCTCCATAGACTCGTCTTCGTGGAACAAGCCCTCCACTTGGAACTCAGGGACGTTGTCACCTCGAAAACCCGCTCTAGTAGGAACCGCAAGGCTGTCGACCACCACCAGTTCAGGGTTGCTCCGCAGCGTATCCCAAACCTCCTCGGAGGTTGTGCCATAGCCCTCTGCTATCAGATGAAATTCGGTCTGCGTACCCGACAGATATCCGTCGTCAGCTGCCCGGACCGCATAGGATCTCCATCTCTGGTCATCGGCTCCTACTTGTCTCACTTGGACGGGAATGTAAGTGTAGCTGCCAATGGCCTCAAAGTCGGCGAGGTTCAAGTCCGGACTGTCCTCGATGGCTGCTCTGAAGTCATCGATGGGAGTTGTGGGGTTAATTCTGGCGGAGATATCCCATCCTCCTACTACCGAAGCATCATCTGCCGAGGTGGTGCTGAAGGCCTCGGTGAGAATAGACATCACAATCATGGTGAAAATCACAAGGGCGAACATTGCCAGCGTAAGGCCGGTGCGAAACCTCGCGCTCATAGGGTAGGCGACTGCCGTAACCAGCACAGGACGGAGTCTCCCGATCCGGGAAGTCAAAGTGGTGAGGACTTTCAGCAATAGGTCCGCGTTGTACATTACAGTCCACACGGCGGCTGCGACCATGGTTATGCCTGATATGAAGAACATTTCAAATCCGGCGTTCAATTCTCCAAACATCGACTGCAGGGTGCTGAATGGAACGAACCAGAATGCCAACACCAACACACCGATGAACGAGTATGCAATGCGGTCAGAAGTTTCGGGACGGAACCGATTCAAGTTCAGCAGGGACCGCAATAGCAGTCCGAGACCTATGATCGCCAGAGTCGCTCCCAACCGTATCCACATTGCCATATCAGTCTGTGTGCCAATCCACACCATCAGCATCCCTACTGTAACCACCAAAGTTGACAGTGCCATGCGGATGACGACCATCCACCCCTGCCTGAAGGGGCTTAGCAGCAGTTGGAAGAGGGTGTAAACGAACACAAATGGCGCTATCAAGATACATAACGGAGCAAGGAACAGCATCACAGCTCCTCGCAGCATACGACCTGCCACGAAAGCGCGAATGCTGGCATATAACACCTGAAGAGGCAGGAGCAGGAGACCAGAAACTATCAGGCGGGCCAATTGTTCCAAGGCACTGGCCGTATTGGTTTCCTGCGGTGTCGGCAGGTCCCGAATCGCTGCCACTATATTCATTCGGCTGACCCGATAAGCAGAAAAGCCAACGGTCACGAAGGTAATTACCATGCCCAGGCAATAGGCCACTACGGCGCTGCGAAGCTCGAAGTGGCGCGTTAGTTGAAAGTCCTCGGTGTCTCCTCCCGCACCGCCCCCTGCGAAAATTTGGTTAATGATGCCGACAATCAGTGCACTGGCTAGCAGGCCGAGGCCAACCCCGACAACCCCGGATACTAGGGAATAAGCCGTTCCCTCGAACACGAACATCTGGATAAGGTGCCATCTCTTCGCGCCAACAGCGCGGGCCATCCCTAGCTCGGATCGCCGGGCCGCCGCCAGCATCACAAAAATGAGGAAGATTAGCAGGATTCCCACGATTACGGAAAATAGACCGAACAGGATGAAGAAGGTGGTCGCCACGGATCCCACTTGCTCAGCAGTCTGCAGCAGGCTCCGTTTGATGTCTATAACGATAAATTCGGCCAGGGAGACCACCAACGTGTTGACCTCTCGGGAGAGTTCCGCATTTCCCGTTTCCGAAACCGCCTCCAGGAATTCGGAACGAACATCATCGTCAGAAAAGAGCGAAATAAGCTCGTCGGTCAGATCAGGCCCAGACAGGAGATCCGAAAGAAGCCTCAAGTCGGCTGACAGGGCTTCCGAGATTCTGGCATGCTCTGCCCTCTCTCTTATTAGCTCAAGCACCTCTGGGCGGGCCAATGCCTCTTTCAGCTGTTGAGCCACCTCCCTGTCGGTGAAGAGAACGCGCAAAAGCTTGGTAACTTCCTCGCTCCGATCAACCCCGCTGAATTCGTCTCCCTTGTTGGAGATGACTATCGAATTTATATACCCCTGCCTACCAAAGAGTTCCTGGGCTTTGTCAAGGTGGAGCAGCAGAGTAGGCTCGGCACCCACTGGACCGCTTCCGGACACTACTCCCTTGACGTTCATGGAAACCTGCTCGCCTCGGACATAAACGGCCAGCTCGTCGCCCGGCACCGCTTCCAGGTCATCGGATGCCGCCGAGTTGATGAAGACTTCAAACGGGCTGAGGTTTTCCATTCTCGCCTCACCGCCGTCTTCCAGCCGAAACCCTCCAAACCCCTGCAAAGTGTCTGGATTGACTCCGGCAATCTGCATCCGGCCTTCGCTGCGAGAAGTACGCACGTTAACCGTGGGCGCAATTTCGGCAAGGCCAGGTGCCAGCCCGTCTATACTTTCGACTCCTTCCAGTTCCTGTTGAAGGGCAGAGAAACGCTCCATCGGAACGTAAGCCGCACCGCCAAACTGGTCGCTTTCACCGCCCTTGGCCGAAATGACAAATTCATCAATCGTGCCTAGCCCGTCAACAACGGCCTTCTTGATGGAGAAGGTTAGGGTATCTCCTGTACCAAGAGATGCCGCCATTATGAGCGTGGAAATCATAATCCCAGCAACGATAAGGGCCGTCTGGGCCTTTCGGCGCGGAATGTTGCGCAATCCCATCTTTAGCATGACCCGGTTGCGCAAAGCCATGAAGACGATTACAGCCAGAGACGGAAGGAAAACCGCAAGCAGGGCATACATTATCCAGTCCATCTTGATGCCGAACAGGTCTTCCATGCATCTATCCGCCTATTTGCATTGGACGCAGATCATTTGGGAATGTGGTCCCGAGAGTCTCGGCCACTTGGCGTCTTCAAAAAACCAGCGAAGCGCTTGAGCTTTAACTGCGCGAGCTTTAACTGGTGGAAGAGGAAAGACGTTGCGATTGCGGCCGGAATTTAAGCAATAGCGCCGGAATGCTCACGTTGAACAGGTAGTAAACGACAGGCACGACGATGAGCGTCAAGGCCGTTGAGCTGGCAAGGCCTCCAATGACAACGGTAGCCAGTTCCGCACTGATTATACCGCCCTCGCCACCGCTGAAGGCAGCCAGAGGGAGGAGAGCGAAGCTGGTGGTCATAGCGGTCATGAGAATCGGGCGCAATCTTACGCGGCCGCCGATTATCAACGCGTCGTAGACCGACATTCCCCTATCGCGGAGCTGCTCGACGAAGGCTATCAGCACGATGGCGTTGGTAACTACGATGCCGATGAGCAGGAGCAGGCCCATCATTGCCGGAAGCCCCAGGGTCCGGCCAGTGATGGCCAGAGCCACCATGACGCCAATCAGGGCCAACGGCAGGCTGGTGATGATGATGAAAGGGTTCCGGAGGGAGCCGAGACTTCCCACCATCACCAGGTACATCAGTATGATACCCACAGCCATGGAGACAAAGATGGCCTGGAAGCCCTCTTCGATATCGGCGAAGATTCCTCCGCTGTTTACGGTTACGCCCGGAGGGACGTCGAGCGCGGCGATCTTCTCGTCGACGGCCACGCCCACCGCCTGGGTGTCTTCGGCGATGATTTCGCCGGTGATGCTGGCGGAACGCTCGCCGTCAGTACGACTGATGGCCACGGGGCCTTCGCGGACGGTCAGGGTCGCAAGCTCATTCAAGGGGGCGTTGCCCACCCGGCCGGCGATGACGAGGTCGCCGACCTTGTCGAGGCTGCTGACGGCTGAGGGTACGCCGGACAGGATGACGTCGGTCGCCTGACCATCGACGCTGATGGTAGTGACGGCTCGTCCGACTAGGAACTGGCTGAGTTGCACCCCGACCTGACGCGCGGTGAGACCGATGGCGGCGGATGCCGCGGCATCGACCTCCACGGCGACTTCCTCCCTAGCCTGAGCAACGTTGCTCTCGACGTTGATTACTCCCTCTATCGAAGCGATGGAGCCGACGAGCTGGTTGGAGACCGCACTGATGTCGTCGTAGTTGGCTCCGGAGATGCTGATTTCAAGTCCGGCAGCGGGAGGGCCTTCGCTGATTTCCGTTACGCGTACGGACCTGTCCGGAGAATCCAGGTCTTCGCGCAATTGCTGGGCAATGTCATCGGGAGCTTCATCCAGCAAGACCAAAAACATGCTGGCCTGGTTGAAAGAACCGGGAATTGCTCCGGAAGAAAGATCCGAGCTGCCCACAGTTACGGTGTAGATTTCGGAGTATTGCCGTATGTCGCCCTCAATATTGATGACTTCGTCGAGGGTGCGTTCGGCGGGTGTGCCCGGGGGCATGGTCAAGTCGACCTGGACAAGGCGCTCGCCGCCGCTGGGAAAGAGCGTTATGGGTATGAATGCCATGAGGGCAAGGCTGGCAACGGTGAGAACGATTGCGCCCAGGATGGTGGCCGCCTTGTGCCGGAGGGCCCAAGCCAAGGCGGGGGAGTAGGCTCGCTGCATCCAGGTCTCGTTCACGAAGGCGATGTCGTCTTCGCCGGCGCCCTCGGGCAGGTCGCCGGGGCGGAGCAGGTATGCGCCAAGCACCGGCACGGCTGTAAGGGCAACGACCAGGGAAGCGGCGAGTGCAAAGACCACTGTCAGAGCAAAGGGAAGGAAGAAAGCGCCGACGAGCCCCTGGATGAATCCAAGCGGGATGAACACGACAATGGTGGTCAGAGTGGAAGCGAAAATGGCCGGGCCCACCTCGGCGGTGGCTTCCAGGGCGGCGCGCCACCGCTCGCGGCCGGCCTGAATATGGCGGTAGACGTTTTCGAGGACGACGATGGCGTCATCCACCACGCGGCCCACGGATATTGCAAGTCCGCCAAGGGTCATGAAGTTCAGAGACATGTCCTGCCAAGACAGGAGCAAGACGCCGGTGAGGACGGATAGGGGGATCGAAAGGGCAATCACGATTGTCGGGCGAAGGGTGGTGAGAATTCCCTTCACCACGGTCGGGCGGATGGTGATCATGAAGAGGAACACGATAGCCACGGCGAACAGGAAGCCGTAGAGGGCCTCTTTCAGCAAGGTGTCTATCTGCTGCTGGATTTCAGGGCCCTGATCGGTCACGATGACGATTTCCGTGCCGACGGGCAGGATGGTGAGGCCATCGAGGGCTTCTCTGACGCCTTCCGTTACCTCGATAGTGTTGGCCTCGGGCTCCTTGACGATGGCGACATTTATCGCAGGTTTGCCGTTGGTGCGGGAGATACTGGACGGCGCGCCTTCGGTCAGGTCGACGCTGGCAATGTCTCCCAGCAACACAGGACCGGAAGGGGACGCACCGACGACCAGAGCCCGGATATCGTCGACACTATCGAGGGTGTGGACAGTCTTGACCGGCACCAGGTTGCCTTGGCCGAAAATGAGGCCGGCGGGAAGGTTGACATTGTTCTCGCTGAGGATGGCGGCTATCTGAGGTAGCGAGACCCCTTCCTCCTGCAAGCGATCGGGGTCGACTGCGACGCGGACCTGGGGGTCGGTCTCGCCAGTCACCTGAATCTCGTATATGCCTTCGACATCAGACAGCACCGGAATAACCTGGGATTGGACGAGTTCAGAAACGGCTTCCGTGCCCGCGTCGGATATTACGCTGAACTGGAGGACTGGAAACTGATCGGGGTCGAACCGGCCCACATCGGGTCGTGCAACGCCATCCGCGAAGGACAGTCCGCCAACAGCGGCTTCGATGATTCTTTCGGCGTTGGCCATTTCCGTGCCATATTCGAAGGTGGCCAGAACAATGGAGTTGCCCTCGAAGCTGTTCGACTGGACGGTATCGAGTCCTTCCATGCCGGAAATTACCCGCTCTATGGGCTCGGTAACGTCCTGCACAACGGCCTGTGGGTCGGCGGAGGGATATGAAGTGGTGACGACCACGAGAGGGAATTCGATCTCCGGGAACAGCTCTACCTGCAGCGTGTTGTAGGCGAACACTCCGCCGGCGAGCAAAATAATGACCGCCAGCAAGGTGACGGTCCTTCGACTAATGGCGGCAGCGGTGATGAATCTCATTGACTTTGGGAACCTCTCAATTACGACTGTTGGGGCGGTGAGGTGTATTCAGAGTGTCCGTCGTCTACTATGACGCCATCCCTCATTCGCACGATCCGGTGAGCCATCTTGCCAACTTCTTCGGAATGGGTGACGAGAATAAAGCTCTGTTGATTGGCCCTGTTGAGTTCAATAATGAGGTTCATGATTTCGTCGGTTGTTTCGCTGTCCAGATCTCCGGTGGGCTCGTCGGCCCAGACAATGGATGGCTGGTTAATTAGGGCTCTGGCGATTGTCACTCTCTGGCGTTGGCCTCCGGAAAGTTCGGCTGGCAGATGTTTGGCGCGCTCAGCCAGGCCAACGTTTCCCAGCATTTCCATCGAACGGCGCCTCGCTTGCCCGGCCCCTACGCCGGACAATAAAAGAGGCATTTCGACGTTTTCAACCGATGACAAAACAGGGAGCAAATTGTAGAGCTGGAATATGAAACCCATGTTTTTCGCCCGATAGTCGCTTCTCTCGTCATCGGGCAGACCGTGCAGTACCACTCCGTCAATGACCACCTGTCCGGAGTCCACCTCGTCCAGGCCAGAAAGGCAATTCAGCATGGTCGTCTTTCCGCAGCCGCTCGGCCCCATGATTGCCACCATTTCGCCACGCTGGACAGTAAGATCCACTCCTCTGAGGGCGTTCACCTGGACCTGCCCGGTGTCGTATGTCTTGTGGATTCCGGTAGCGCGGACTATGGAGTCGTTCATTAATGCTCCGTGGAAGTCAGACAGTCCCTTGCCATATACGAGACATCGATTGGATTGGATTGCATCGCGGTCGTTAGAATATCGATATTCGAATATATTAACCTAGAATCGTAGTTGATGTGACAGAAATTCGTAACCCGCCTGCCATCATAGTGGAGTGCGGGTAACGGGACAGCAACGGACGCAGCACATAATAGCGGCCAAACAAGAGACAACGGGAAGAGGTCTTGAGCCAGAGATTAGCAATCGTCGTTCAGGCGAAGCTGCAGTTGCTCCAGCCACCACCACAGGCGGCTCCAGACCATGCGCCTCTCAGGATCGGTGAGTCTCCGGCCAAGCTCCTTCCGAGAGGCTGCTACACATTGCCCGGCCAGGAAACCCCAAGCGCCTGGTTCGCGTTGCATCCAGGTAAAGGTTTTTTCGCGATGGTCGACCAGGAGTTGCCGTATCAGCGGATCGAGGGTGTCGAGCGTGAGCGGCTCAGGCTGAACCATCAGCCTCCGCCAACCGGTCGAACTATCTCCAGAATGTCGCCATCCTTCAGTACGACTTCGGGATACTGTTCTCTCTTGAGCACATCTCCGTTGTAGCCAACCGCGACATGTTTCAAGTCCAGCCCGAAGGAGTCCAGGTAGGACTCCAAGTCAGTGCTGGCATCAATGGGCCGAGGCTTGCCGTTTACCGTCAGATTGATCATGTCGGAAATTTTCCTCCAGTCATTCTTAACTGGCGGTTGTTGATTGATCTGCAAGCTGGAGAGATTGCCAGCACTCCAGCAGAATCTGTTTCATTTCTCTCGCAGCCTCTTTAGGCTCTGGTGCAGCCAGGATACTACGGATTACAGCCACTCCAGACCCCCCGGATTCCACTACCTCAGGAAGGTTCTCCTGAGTTATGCCTCCTATGCCGATGAGCGGAATGCGACTCTTTGGCTTCATCTGCCGCATAAGCAACGGACCTGCGGGTGATGATCCCGGATGAGAGTCTGTGGCAAACATGGTCCCAACTACCAAAAAGTCCGCCCCTTCACCCTGGGCATCCTCCGCTCCCGCTACTGAGTGGACCGACCTTCCCACAATAGCTCTCTCCGGCAAAATGTCCCTGGCGGCAGAAATAGGCAGGGCCTCCTCACCTAATTGTACCCCGTCTGCCTTTGAAACAAAGGCAACGTCTACCCGCTCATTTACCACGAGAATTGCTTCGTCGCATATCGCTTCCTTCAGCTCCATCGCAATTTGGAGAAGCTGACGCCCCGGAAGTTCCTTGGCCCGCAGCTGCACCATATCGACCCCACCCAAAACCGCTGAGGCTGCGCGCGAGACCAACTCTTCTGGGTTCACCACAGAACTGTCGGCGACAAGGCAAAGACAAGGGACGTTCAATGCAGCTGGCATTCCTGACAAGACCCGTTGAGATCAGGCTCCCGCGGCTGCTGGCTGTGGGATATCGGCAGTCGGGCTGCTCGCAGCGGCATACTGACGGACCGAAATGCGCCCGGCCAGATAAGCCTTTCTTCCTGCCTCTACGCCGGCTTTGAAAGCCTCCGCCATCAAGGCCGGATCCGCCGCCTGGGCAATGGCAGTGTTAACCAGGACGGCGTCCGCGCCCATTTCCAGCGCCTCGGAGGCATCAGAAGGGACTGCCAGCCCCGCATCCACTACTACTGGCACGTTGGCCTGCTCAATGATGATGCGGACTTCCTCCTGAGTGTGGATGCCTTGACCGGAACCAATGGCGGAACCGAGAGGCATCACTGTCGCGCAGCCCGCATCCTCAAGGTTTTTCGCCAACACCGGATCAGCGTGGATGTAGGGCAATACCGTGAAGCCCTCTGACACCAGCCGCCGCGCAGCCTCCAGGGTGGCAGCTCCGTCAGGGAAGAGGTATTTCGGGTCGGGGATGACTTCCAATTTGACAAAATCGGTGCGTCCCACTTCCCTGCCCAACCGGGCAACGAACAGCGCCTCTTCCACCGTTGCGCAGCCGGCCGTGTTGGGGAGCATCTGGTAGCGATTCCAGTCGATGTAGTCCAACAGCGTTTTGCTGGTTGGGTCGTCTAAGTCCAGTCGCCTGATCGCTACGGTGATCATTTCAGTTCCCGAGGCCTCCACCGCAGCGACCATCTCTTCCATCGTGCGGTAGCGTCCTGTACCTACGATCAGTCTGGAATTGAACTTCTTTCCGCCTATGACCAGTTCGTCCGACATCTCGACCCTGCTCCTGAAATCGTTGCCAAAGACTTAAAGTGATAAAGGCTAAAAGCAAAAAGCCGCCGGGGAATCCGAGCGGCCCTTGAGTTCACCGGACTAGGCGTCTGGTCCCTGCGCCGGAATTACCCGGATCAGGTACAGACGGTCGGCGGCGATTGTGGCCACCCTCTCAGCCTGGCTTACCCAAGCTCCCGCCAGAGCGTGAAAACTCCGGGTAGAGTAACACCGGGCTGGCCGCAGCGTCAACGCAGACTCTCGCGGCGTACAGGCCTCGACTCCAGCGGATACCTGCTCCCCTTACGTGATGGAGATGCATTTCGCTGCTCAATACCATTGGTGCGTTTTTGATGGTGCATTTTTGACGCCTCTTGTTATAGGCCTTTTTCACTTGCCCCCCGTCGGCTTCCAGGCATGCATCAAGTTGAAAAGTCGCCCGCAGGCGGTTGCCTGACCTAAAGGGCAAGGTACCGGGTCCATTCCCGGAACCCCATGAAGATCAGCCATGCCGCTTCCTGCCAGTCTTTTCTTCAAACAATTGCCATGTCAGGTCGTTGAAGGGGTAATACTTCCCCGGGCTGCATTGCTCTTCTTCGAGCTGGGCTTTGATTACGGCCTCTACTTCTTCCCTTTCGTGGGCGATTCGGATTACTTCATCGACAGCAGATGCGGGAACAACCACTACGCCGTCGTCATCACCAACTATGGCGTCACCGGGCCGTACCAGCACTCCCCCACATTGAATCGCATCGTTCACCTGCCAGGGCCAGAACTCGGCCGGCCCCTGCTTCGCAGTGGTGTTGGCGGCATAGACGGGGAAACCGTACTCCTTCAAGACATTGCTGTCGCGCACAGCACCGTCCGTAACGAGACCACCTATTCGACGTTGCATCAAGCGCATGAATTTAATATCGCCGCCGATGGAACTGTACTCCCATCCCATAGCGTCAATCACCAGCACTTCCTCCGGGCCACACAACTCAAAGGCCACATACTCGGCCGACTCGGAACCCTTCGGTTTGTCGGCGGCGATATCCGGACGGTGCGGTACGAAACGCAACGTGACTGCTTTTCCAGCCATGTGCTGTCCCGGCTGCAACGGTTTAGCGCCGTGAATGAAACTCATGGGCCATCCCATCACCCACAGGCCATCGATGAGCGTTTGGGTGGGAATATTGCGAAGAGTGTCCAGCGTCGCTGTGGAAATGGCCGGAGAAGCAGTCATAGCAATGCTCCGAAATTCAAATGGGTTTCAAATGGGTTTATGTGCGTCCCGGGTGGCGCTACGCAGGAGCACAGGCCCTGATAACGGCCTTAGCGCGTTCCTTGGCTTCTGGGCCAGTTGCGCGCGGGGACACTATTGGCAACTTTATCCCCGCATCCCGGTACTTCTGCAGCCGCTCGCGACATTCCTCAGGCGACCCTGCTATAGCCACAGTGTCGACGAGGCCGGGAGGGGCCATGGCCAAAGCCTCCTCCATCCGTCCCTCTTGCCATGCGCGGGTCATGGCCTGCACTTCATCGGGGAATCCAGCCTCGGCCACCAGACGCCGGTATCGTGGGAAACGCTGAATATAGGTGGCGACGTAGCGGCGCAGTTCGTCGCGGGCAACATCGCGGTCCTCGGACACGGCGCTGGCGATCAGGGTGGTAACGTCCACGTCTGCTGGGTCCCTGTCCGCCCGCTCTGCCCCAATTGCCACGTGCTTTGCAGCGACAGCAGCGTGATCAAGGGTGCACCAGGTGAGAATTACGCCGTCGGACAGTTCTCCGGTTATTTCGAGCATCCTGGGACGCACGGCAGCATAGTAAATGGGTATCTGACGTCTAACGGGTTCAAACCAAAGATCGAAGCGTTCGATGTTGAAGACGTCTCCGTGATACCTGATGTCGCTGTCCCGAAGGATGCCTCGGACGATATCGGTGCATTCCCTCATTCGCTCAATGGGGCGGTTGAATTCAAGACCGTGCTCTGGCTCAACCTGTACCTTGTGGCTGCTGCCAAGACCCAGAATGAATCGGCCATTCGAGAAGTGGTCGACGGTCGCGGCAGCCATGGCGATCGTCGGGGCAGTACGGACAAACACGCTGGTGATGCTTGTTCCCAACTTGATCCGGCTGGTCGCGATGGCACAAGCCGTCAAAATGGCGAACTGATCTCCTCCGTGACCTTCCGCAACCCAAGCAGATTCGTATCCCAGTTCCTCAGCGAGGCGGACACATTCAACAATATCAGGAGGCGACATACCTCCCGAAAAGCCGACACCGATCCTTTCCATAAAACCGTTCCCCCAGTTGACTCGTTACCAGGTAGCACCTTGACACCAATCCTGAACCACCCGTCACTCCCAGGTTGGCAGAAATGCGTTAGAAGGGACTATGATATTCCAAACCCTCTATGCAATTCCATCGGCGGAATAGGCAGAGGCACTTACCCGGCATTCGAGGATACTTACACAGGGTTAAGATGACCGATTACCCCGCCTACCGATGGGTTGTTATTTGCCTCTATCTGTTTTCCAGCGTATCCGCCCAGATGGTGATAAATACACTGGGAATCCTGTTGCCCGCCATTTCCGCGGATCTGGCTCTATCACCGGGTGAGCAGGGAATTCTGGGCTCTGCGCCATTCTGGGGCACGATCACGCTGGCGATCCCAATCGGTTGGGCCGGTTCGCGAATGTCTCCCAAATGGCTAACGGCAGGGACCTTGGTAGCCTGCGCGCTTTGCCTTTTCCTGCAAAGCTGGTCTCCTGCATTCGCGGTTCTTCTCCTTGGACGGCTGCTTTTCGGAGTCGGCACCATCGCTCAACAACCGGCAAGGGCTCTGCTCACCCGCCAATGGTTCCCCCCACGCGAAGTGGTGATGGTCAACGGCCTCTCCAACGTTTTCTTTGGATTGGTGGTAGGAGGAGGACTGGCGCTGTCCCCCGTTTTGCTGATTCTATTGGGCGACGACTGGCGGGGAACGCTTCGCATTTTCGGCTTCTATTATGTCGCTCTCACTGCATTCTGGCTGGTGTTCGGGCGAGACAGGGTTACTGAAGAGTTTTCTCAAGGAGAATCCCAGCCCATCCTTCCCCTCCTTCGCAGCGCGTTGAGCCATCGCGATCTCTGGATATGCGGTACCGGGTTCGCTGGAGCGACGATGGCTTTTTCAGCCTTTCTGTCCTTCTACCCCACGCTGATGCTGCAAGAGTACGATATCTCCCTGAGAGTGAGCGGACTGGCACTGGCGCTGGATGTGGTATTGGGAGGAGTCGGAGGTCTCGCGATCGGCTATTACGCAGCCAGTTGGCGCAAGGAGGGACGTTTCCTGCAGGTACTGGGCATCCTGATGGTTGGGTCCTTCCTGGGTATGATATTGACAGGGTCGATAACAATGATCTACACGATGTCCATCATCAACGGGGTGGCCTGGACCTTCTTCCCCATCCTGATAACAGTTCCATTCACGCTCAGGGGGATTCAGCCACGCCAGCTGGCTGTCGCCTTTTCTTTTACGATGATGCTCATCTCCGCTGGCCAGGCCCTGGGCCCATTGTTTATCGGATTTCTGGAGGAAGCCACTGGAGATCTTAAGCAGGCCATGCTAATCGCCAGTTTCACTCCACTGTCTTTGATCGTTGCTGGCGCTACCCTCAGCTTTGGACGACAGCATGCCGAAGCAGCGGTTGCCAGCGACTGAACAAAACAATCATTCGACAGAATCAGGACACTCATTCAAAGGCCGAACCAGAAGTCTCACTAATTGGCGGAGGGACGATATGACCATCAGAAGGCCCACCTCAGAGGAATTGCGGCGCCTAGGTGAAGTCAATCACTTTCAGATTTCAGACGAGGAGATGTCCGCTTTCGAAAGGATGATACCCGGGCTGTTCGATTCTTACGACAAGCTGGCGCAGATGCCGGAGGAGAAATCAGGGGTTCGTTATACCAACCGCGATTCAGGATCGCGGCCTAATCCCGAGGATGATCCCTTCAACGCCATACTGCGTCGGTGCCGCCTCAACGGTGCTACGGGAGGCAAGCTGTCCGGAAAGAGAATAGGCCTCAAGAACAACATCAGCGTAGCCGGCTTCCCCTTGACCTGCGCCTCGCTCATTCTTGAGCACTACGTCCCCGAATCTGACGCAACGATCGTATCGAGAATGCTGGACGAAGGGGCTGAGATCAACGCCATCCTCAATCTCGACAACTTCGCATTCTCTGGGGCCGGAGACACAAGCGCGTTCGGTCCAACGCTTAACCCTCACAACACCGGCTATCTAGCCGGAGGGTCTTCGGGTGGATCGGCTGCGGCCCTCTACTACGACGATATTGACATGACCATCGGTGGCGACCAGGGCGGCTCTATCAGGATTCCCGCTTCATTCTGCGGCGTGGTGGGGCACAAACCGACGCATGGGCTAGTGCCCTACACCGGTATTGTTGGCATTGATAACACCTTTGATCATGCTGGGCCTATGACTCGCACAGTCCATGATGCGGCGCTGCTTCTCCAGGTAATCGCGGGCAAGGACCCGTTGGACCCCAGGCAGGGCAATGTTACGGTGCAGGACTACACTGGATCGCTTTCTGGCGGAGCTGAGGGACTGAAGATAGGGATTCTTTCCGAGGGATTTGGGCTTCGGGAGTCTCATTCGGAAGTGGACTTCAAGGTGCGCCAGGCTGCGACACGACTGGGAGAGCTTGGAGCGGATGTGGAAGACGTATCAATCCCCTGGCACGCCGACGCTAATGCGGTGGTCTGGGGACTCATCGCGGAAGGAGCGACCGGCCTACTTCAGTCCAGCGGCACAGGACGAGGTTTTGAAGGACTGTACAGCAAGGGCATGGCTCACGCCCTCGGAGTCGGACTCCGCGCGCAGGGAGACGACCTGCCACCCACGGTCAAACTGGTGATGCTGATCGGCTCCTACATGACCGAGCAGTACCACAGCGAAATGTACGCCAAAGCCCAGAACGTCCGGAGGGAGCTGAGAAGGGCTTACGATGAGGCGTTGTCGAGGTACGACCTGCTTCTGATGCCAACCACTCCGATGCCGGCGCACCGCAACGATGCGAATGGCGACCCCTACGCCGTGCTCAACCACGGTTGGGACATGCTGGCCAATACTGCACCCTTTGACATGAGCGGACACCCTGCCATCAGCGTCCCCTGCGGCAAAACATCAGAGGGATTACCAATCGGCCTGATGCTGGTGGGAAGACGTTTCGATGACGCCACCGTATTGAGGGGAGCCCATGCTTTCGAGCAATCGGGCGACTGGGAAACTATGTAGATTCTTGTTATTCCAAGACTCCATCGGCCTCGAGCGATTGATACTCATCTGCGCTCAGGCCGATGATCTCTCGAAGGAAATACTCAGTGTGCTGGCCGAGCAGTGGAGCTGGTGAATCCAGGCTCCCGGGCGTCAGGTACATCTTGAATTCGCTGCCTTCGGTGGCGTAAGGACCGATCTCGGGGTGGTCCAGCCACTGGAAGTGGCCGCGATGAGTCAGTTGCTGGTCTTCAAACAGGTCGCGAGGATCGTTTACCACTCCGGAGGGCACTCCGTGCTCCTGTAACCTGCGCATCAGGTGCAGTCGATCGTATTGGGACGTCCACTCAGCGATCGATTCGTCCAGTGTATCTTCGGCGGCCTTGCGGGAAAGTATGGTGGCGAAGGTGTCGGCGTGAAGGGGGCCTCCTTCCGGTTCAGCGGCGAGCAATAGCCCCTGCCACTGTTCGTCGGTATTGCAAGCCAGCGCTATCCAGCGGTTTTCGCCGGCACAGGGATATACGCCGTGCGGAACCGCCCCTGGGTCGCGGTTCCCCATCCTTCCCTGCTCCCGCCCGTTGGCGGTGAAATCCAGCAGCAGCGGCGCGATAAAGTGCAGCGACGTCTCCAGCTGGGACAGGTCTAGGTGTATACCTGTTCCAGTGCGACGGCTGCGGTCGAGTGCTGCCAGAATTGCCGCAACCGCGAACTTTGGGACGATGAAATCCGTGTAGGCTCCGTAGGGATTGACCGGAGTTCGGTCGGGCCATCCGGTTACGTTTGTAAGTCCTACCAGGGACGACAATACCGGCCCGAATCCCGGTTGGCGCTCCATGGGCCCGCCGCGACCCATCATGGAGGCGCTGAACATCACGATGTCAGGATTGACCGCCTGTAACTGATCGAACCCCAGACCCCATCCCTCCATGGTGCCCGGGGTGAAATTCTCCGTAACGATGTCTGCCCACTCAGCCAGGCGCAACATCAGCTCCCTTGCTCGGGTATGGCGCATGTCAACCGTGATGCCCAGCTTGTTGGCGTTGTAATTGGCGAAGTAGCCGCTTCGGTTGATGCCCGGAACTCCATCACGGAAAGGCGCTGCCGAGCGCAACGTGCCGGGGCGCTTGACCGACTCCACTCGCGCCACAGTCGCTCCATGCTCACTCAGGTACTTGGTGGTCATCGGGCCTACAGCAACCCAGCAGAAATCCAGTACGTTAACTCCGTCCAGCGGTTTAGCAGCCATTAGATCACTCCGCCACGCCTGAGGGATTCAATCTCAGCCGACGACAACCCCAATTCGCCGCCGTAGATTTCGGTATTGTGTTCGCCCACCAACGGTGCCCGAAGGCGCAGGGACGCCAATGCCTTACCATCCCCACTCTTGATGAAGGCCCCTGGGTAGTCAATGCTGGTGCCCAGCTCCGGATGTTCCATTGGCGTGAAATATTGCCTGGCCTCGAGCTGAGGGTGCTGTCGAAGATCCGCTGGGGTAGCCACCGGAAACAGCAGAATGCGACGTGTCAGGCTTTCCTGAGTCAGTTCTTCGCGAGTATGGCGGAGAAAGAAATCGCCCATCGGCCCGACAACCGTGTCCATCACTTCGGGCGTGATGCGCCCGTAACCCATCGTCTCCCAGTCGAAGGCCTGGAGATCGGACACATCAAAGCCGTCCTCTTCCATCCACTGGAACAGCGCACGAGTGCTGGCGGAGACATTGCCGCCCTGGAGCATGTAGTTGACATATCCATCGGCGCATGGCCAGTTGATGCGAACGCGGTTTTCACCAGACGTCTGACGATAGACGCCCATTCGTTGTAGTATGGCGCCCTCGATGTCCCAGATCTGAGGCGCATGAGCCAGAGTGCGCGCAACTGCTTGCTGGCACGAGACGTCGACGTATTGCCCTTCGCCTGTGAGGGCACGATGGGTGTGGGCCAGCATCGCCGCGGCTGCTCCGGCCGCCGATCCGTGGAGATAGAAGTGCGGGAAGCTGGGGCGAAGCGGCGGACGGTCCGGATCGCCCGTGAGATGCATGAAGCCCCCCAGCGCCATTCCGCTAATGTCCGTGGCTTGATAATCGGCGTAAGGGCCATCCTGTCCAAAAGCTGTTATGGAGACCATCACCACACTGGCGTTGAGTTCAGAGAGTCGGGAGAAACCGATGCCGAGCCCGTCTAGATAGCCCGGATCAAAGGACTCGATGACAAAGTCAGCAGAGAACGCCAATTTTTCCAGCAGGGCTCTGCCATCCGTGTGCTCGAGGTTTAGGGTAATCCCGCGCTTGTTTGCTGAGTAAGCCCACCAGTACAGGCTCTTGTCAGGAGTCGGATCATCGCCATAGAACGGTCCAACCTGTCGGGCTGGGCTGCCACCCGGCGGTTCAATCTGCACGACGTCCGCGCCCAGATCGGCGAGAATCTTGCCGCACAACAGGCCACGCTCGTTTGTCAGGTCCAGCACACGGTAGGGCGGTAGCAGGTTTTCGCCATTGGTCTGGGACATAAGTCACCAAAGCAGATAAAGCTGCGGTTATTCTATGACTAAGGAAGATTTCGTCAAGGCGCGCCTTACCTGCGAGTGGGGCTTTGCAGCCGGCGGTGGTAACATACCTCCCAACAGACCGAATCTGATTCGTAGATGGGACCCTAATGACAACACGTACCAACTGGCATGCCGAGCACCCTCCCGCTTGCACCTGCGCGCGATGTCACGAGAAGCGCACGATGCGTGCCGAACGTGGCAAGATCGGCCGAAACGAGAAGTGCCCCTGCGGCAGCGGCAAGAAGTACAAGCGCTGCCACGGGGACTAGGGGCCAACCGTGTTCGAAGGCTTCACCAGGACGCAAGTCGAGACTTCGGAAACAGTCATAAACCTGGTCCACGGCGGCAACGGGCCAGCGGCCCTGCTGTTGCATGGCTACCCTCAGACCCATGTCATGTGGCACAAGGTGGCGCCAATTCTTGCGGAGCGTTTTACGGTGGTCGCGCCGGATCTTCGGGGCTACGGCGACAGCGGAAAGCCAATAGTTGGAGAGGACCTCGAAAGATACTCGAAGCGGCGAACCGCCCGAGACCAACTTGAGGTTATGTCCGAGCTGGGCCACGATGTCTTTCACGTAGTCGGGCATGACCGCGGCGCCAGGGTCGGCCATCGCCTGTCCCTCGATGCACCGGAGAGGGTGCGCAGCTTCACGACCTTGGACGTGGTACCCTCGCAGGCTGCCTTTGAGGCTATGGACAGCAGCCTGGCCTTCGCCTGGTTTCACTGGAACCTGATGCGGCAACCGGAACCATTCCCTGAGACCCTCATAGGCAGCAATGCCAAGTTCTACCTGGACTTCCTGCTGGAGCGCTGGACCGCGGTGGAAGGGGCGATTACAGAGGAAGCCTACGCAGAATACTTGCGCTGCTTCTCGGACCCGGAAACGATCCGTGCGTCCTGCGCTGACTACCGCGCCATAGACGTGGACCTGGCCCACGACGAAGTCGATCGCAGTCGAAAGTTGTCGTGTCCAGTGCTGGCGCTCTGGGGGGGCGACATGTCCAAGCGCCCTGGATGGCAAACCGGAAGCGCTCTCGACATGCTCACGGTCTGGCGAGAGCGGGCAGACGACGTGCGCGGCCATCCCCTGAACTGCGGCCACTTCCTTGCCGAAGAGGCTCCGGAAGAGACAGCACGCGAAATAATGGGGTTCCTGGATTCCCTATAGGGCGAGAACTACCGGAATCGATGAGATTAAGGCCCGCTTGTCCTCAAAAGAAAAGGAAAGCGGGCCTTATCGTCTCTCAGCCCTGCTTGCTGGCAGGAATGAAACGCATCGAAAGGGAATTCACGCAGTGGCGCGTGTTCTTGGGCGTGAGCCGTTCTCCAAGGAAAACGTGGCCCAGGTGGCCGCCACAGTTGGCGCACTCGATCTCGATGCGGTACCCGTCCGGGTCGGGCAGGCGGCGTACAGCTCCGGGGACCTCGTCGTCGAAGGCAGGCCAGCCGCAGTGGGCGTCGAACTTGTCGACGGATGTGTACAGTTCGGCATTGCAGCGGCGGCAAACGTAGGTGCCTTCTTCGTAGAATTCGTCATATTCGCCGGTGAAGGGCGGCTCGGTGCCCTTGAGCTCAATGATATAGCGCTCCTGTGGAGTGAGCTGGTTGTAGGTGGACCGTTCCATCGGCGGCACGCTCCTTGGATTGGCTTTCCTCTGCAAGTATAACGCAGCGGAGAAGCAATGGCGCTGCGGGGGAGTCGCCATACAGGGTGATCGCGTCTTGATTTCGAGGTTGGCAGGCTGGATTTATGGATTAACGTTGCTGGTTGGAGGGGCTGATTTTTTGTTTTTTCCGGTATTATCCGGTAATTTCCGGTAATTGGCCTGAATAGGGAGGGCCTTCGTTGAGTCGAAGGAGGAGCCACTTGCGCAGCAGCCCCGTTGATGCTGCTTTCAGTAATAGCCATGGATTTCATGGTAAAGAAGAGTCACAAGGCTCGGCTAGGGACAACTGTCATCAAAATGCATTAACGCCATTAAGGGGCGATTGCCCTGCGTGGCCATCCTTTCAGATCCATAGATCTTTCCGGCAACGGCTGGCTCATTTCTGTCGCCGACTGTTCTGCTCAATCGGTCCAAGGCGAGGGTTTGGCTGAAGAGATTTCTGTATGTAGCTAATTTTGTGCCAAGTTCAAATTCTCTAAATAAATGACTTAAAAGTCAGTTTACATAAACTATAGAATTACTTTTCTTCGCTGTCATTCTTAGAATGTAACGTCAGAATCAAGTTGGTTTACATAATTTACAATAAAGCATAGTCAAATCGCTACATTTCATAAAGTGTGGAAAATTGGCTTCGAAACCACTAATAGTCCGATTGTGAAAAGGTGCTATTTTTGTAGGCGCAAGTTAGATGTTAAGTGAATTATAGTGTCAATTGGGCAGCGTTTGCCTGAGAGCACCCTGCGTGGGCCAGTCAGCTTGCCCCTGGATGGACGTGCTCCAAGACCTATAGTTATGTAATCAGAACGGCGGAGTGGCCGATACAGGCTGTCGTCCGCCGACGATCGGGCACAAGCCTCGGCAGGGACCAGTAACTCAATGAGTCCCTGAACCGTCGAAGCGGTTAGTGAGAGTGCGGAGGGGTTATGCACCGGAGAACGGTTTTCTTGTTCACCGCGTTGGTGGGATTGGTCCTTCTCGTCGCGGGATTCGCCGCTCTTTCGGTCCCTTCCTTCACCCTGAGCAGCTTCGCATATGCCGGTAGCACCGCCTCAGCGCTGAAACACGACACCCTGGCCAGCCACGCCGACGGAGTCAAAGGGGTCGTTGCATCTGCCGGGAATGATCAGGATGTCGATTTCGGGGCGTATGGCGATGTCAGCGGCGGGCTGTCTAGTGATCACTCCAGCAGGCCCGTGGTCAGCATTGAGAACATCACTCCCGAGCTCGGGGAAGAAGGTAACATTCTGCGGGTTACGCTGAAACTCAGCAGGCCCCTCACTGCAGATGAGAAATTCTGTTATACAGGGTCTGTCGCTGAAGGCAGCAAAGATGAAGTTTGCATAGAGGGCGGGATAATTGTCTGGGATACTTACGATGATCACCGACTAGACCCGACGACTTCAACCACCATGGTTAAGTTCGTTTTCCGAGGAACAGAGACCGAAAAGCGAGTGCAGGTTAGTATCCCTGATGATGAGTGTGTTACTCCTGGCCGCACCATTCGAATAGCAGTCAATGGGCATTTTCGCGCAGATGAATACGGCTACACAATTGAACCAACTGATCAGCATAATCACGATGATTACGACGCCGGCAAGCATACAATCCGCATCAACGGTAATGACATGACCAACGGGACGCTGGTCGCCGACGGGGGGACATGCGCTCCTGTGGAAGATGGGGCTACAGAGGAGGCTGATATCAATCGGGCACCCTTGTTCGGCGGTCTCCCGAGGGTATTCAGCATCCCCGAAAACACCGGTTCAGGCCGGCCGATTGGCGATCCCGTGACCGCCACGGACCCGGACGAGGGCGATACTCCCCGCTATTGGCTCAATGGGACCGACTCATCGTCCTTCAGCATCAACTCATCGACAGGGCAGATAAGCACCAGGGATCCACTGGACCACGAGACAAAGGAAACCTATCACGTCGCAGTAAAGGTCAGGGATGGCAAGGACATCGACGGCAACTCGGCGCCGTCGGAAGAGGACGACAGCATCGACGTCACGATCAACGTGACCGATGTGAACGAGCGGCCATCGTTTGACGCTGGCATACCGACGTCGCTGAGTGTGGCGGAGAACACCGTCGCCGGGACAGATATTGGCGACCAGATGACGGCCACCGACCCGGATGTTGGGGACACGCTCACTTACTCGCTGGATACCGGCGATGGTGCGGCGTTCGAGATTGATGCAAGCGGGCAGATCAAGACGAAGGACGACCTGGACAGGGAGACCAAGAGCAGCTACAGCGTCACAGTGTCGGTTACCGACGGGAAGGACGACCAGGGCAACGCGGACACATCTGCCGACGACACGCACAGAGTGACGATCACGGTCGGGGATAGGAACGAGGCGCCGACGTTCGCTGATGACGCAGTCACCACGCTGGAGGTGGACGAGAACACGTCCCCGGGACAGAACATCGGAGCGGCGTACACCGCGACGGATGATGACGGGGACTCGCTGACATATTCACTGGATGACAACGACGGTGCCGCGTTCACGATTACCGGGAGCGGGCAGATAAGGACCAAGGACCCTCTGAACCACGAGGGACAGGACAGCTACAGCGTGACCGTGTCGGTGCACGACGGGAAGGACGACCAGGGCAACGCGGACACGACAGTGGATGACACGCGAACCGTGACCATCACCGTGAGGGACCTGAATGAGCGGCCTGTGTTTGATTCCGGATTGCCGACGACGCTGAACGTGGTGGAGAACACCGCCACTGGGACAAATGTCGGCGATCCGTTCAGGGCCACGGACGAGGATGAAGGGGAGACGCTGACATACTCGCTGGATGACGGCGACGGTGCGGCGTTCACTATTGATGGGACCGGGCAGATAAAGACGAATGCAGAACTGGACAATGAGACCAAGGGCAGCTACAGGGTCACGGTGTCTGTTACCGACGGCCGGGATGATACGGGCGCCACGGACGACACGACCGACATCACGCACACGGTGACCATCACGGTTGGCGACGCGAACGAGCGTCCTTCGTTTGCAGACGCAGTAACAACGCTGCAGGTGGCGGAGAACACGCCGGCGGGACGGAACGTAGGCGCTGCGTTCACCGCGACTGACCCGGACCGGGACTCGCTGACATATTCACTGGATATTGGTGATGGGGCGGCGTTCAGCATAACGAGTAACGGGCAGATCAGGACCAAGGAGCCGCTGGACCACGAGGCACAGTCGAGCTACAGCGTAACTGTATCAGTGCATGACGGGAAGGACGAACGGGGCAACGCGGACTCGACAGCGGACGACACGATCCAGGTGACCATCAACGTGACGGACGTGGAGGAGGTGCCGGAGTTCGACGGCGGGCGTACAGTCAATCGCGAGGTTGCAGAGAACACTCCGCAGGGACAGCCGGTCGGGGACCCGGTTGCAGCAACGGATGGGGACAACGACCCGCTGACGTATTCGCTGACCGGGACGCACGCCGACAAGTTTGACATAGTCACCGGGACTGGGCAGATACTGACGAAGGCAGCCTTGGACCACGAGGCCAGGGGTGGGAGCGTTTTTCATGTCACGGTGGAGGTCTACGACGGGATTGACAGCTCGGGCGTCACCGAGACCACGCCGGCGGTGGACGATACGATCGGGGTCCGCATTACGGTCACGGACGTCAACGAGAAGCCTGCGTTTGACGAGCCGGACCCCGCGCGTCGGACGATAGCGGAGAATATGCCAGCGGGCCAACGCATCGAGGGGCCGGTGTCGGCCACGGACCCAGACAGGGACGCGAATCTGACCTACTCCCTGGACAGCGCCAGCGCAGACGTGTTTGAGATAGTGTCGACGACGGGGCAATTGAAGACTAAGGGTGCGTTAAACCACGAGACGCAAGACATCTACTACGTCGACGTCTCCGTGACTGACGGGAAGAACGATACAGGGGTAGCAGAAGACCCTGCGGTTACTGACGCAACGATCGAAGTCATCATCGACGTCAGGGACGTGAACGAACCGCCGGAATGGGATGTTAAGCCGCCAGAAAATCAGCTCGATATAAATGAGAACACCGAGGCTGGGGTGCCCATCGGGCAGGCGTTCTTAGCCGTGGATCCGGATGTGGGGGACACAGTCAAGTACTGGCTGGTTGGCAACTCAGCGTCGCACTTTGAGATTGACGAGAACGGGTATGTCCTGACCAAGGGGGAGCTGAACCACGAGGGCGACGCCACCTACGCATTCAGGGTGCGGGCGGGCGACGGCCGGAACGATGCCGGGCAGGTTGAGACTACGACGCAGCACGACCTGGACTTGGTGGTCACGGTCACGGTGAACGACGTGAACGAGAAGCCGTGGTTCCTGCCGCACCCCTTCACCCTGACGGTTGACGAAAACACCCCAGCAGAGCGGGACATAGGGGACCCGTTCACCGCCACAGACGAGGATGGCGATACGATCACCTACAGTCTAACGGGAACGGATGCTGAGTCGTTCGAGATTGACACGTCAACCGGTCAGTTGAAGACCAAAGCGGCGCTGGACTTCGAGGGAGGGAAGACTTACTCGGTCACGATTGATATTACCGACAGCAAGGATGACAACGGGGCAGCTGAAGACCCTGCAGTGACAGACACTCAGGTTGACATCACAATCGATGTGATCAACGAGAACGAGGCGCCTGAGTTTGACGGTTCCTCGACAACTCGTTCCGTTGATGAGAACACCGCAGCAGAGGAAAGCGTCGGGGATGCGGTTGAAGCCACAGATGAGGACACTGACGCTGTCCTGACTTACTCCCTGAGCGGGGCCGATGCGGATTCATTCGGCATCGAAGAGGCGAGCGGGCAGATCCTTGTCAAAGAGGAATTGGACTTCGAGACAAAATCCAGCTATTCCGTTACCGTGTCTGTTTCGGACAGGCTTGATTCCACTGGCACCTCTGACATGGTGGTGGACGCTACAATCTCTGTAACCATCACGGTGAACAACTTGAACGAGGACGGGGTGGTCACGCTCTCGACGCAGGACCCGCGGGTTGGGGCGCCGGTGATCGCTGAGCTGGCGGACGACGATGGGACGCCGACGGGCGTTACCTGGCAGTGGGCCAGGTCGACGGATGGCCGCAATACCTGGACTCCCATCACCGATGCAACGGCGGAGACGTACACGCCGGTTCCAGGAGACGTGAGCAACCACCTGCGGGCCACGGCTTCATACACTGACGCTGTGCATACCGGCATTGAGCAGGATGCTGAGGCGGTTACCGACCGGGTTGTACAAGAGAACATTGATCCCGAGTTCGCGGCGGAGTCGGACCACCGTTCGGTCGCGGAGAACACGCCGGCCGGGCGGAACGTAGGCACGCCGGTTACGGCGACGGATGCGGACGAGAGCATCGGCGACGTGCTGACGTACTCGCTGGGCGGGACCGATGCGGCGGCGTTCGACATCGTCGCAGAGAGCGGGCAGATACTGACCAAGGCTGCCCTGGACTTTGAGACGAAGAACAGTTACGAGGTTGAAGTTATTGCCACCGACACCGCGGAAGGCACGGCCACCATCGCCATCACCATCAACGTTACGAACATCGACGAATCCGGGAACACCGGGGGCAACGGCGGAAATGGGGGCGGCAATGGCGGTTCGAACGGCGGAGGCAATGGCGGTGGAAACAACGAGGGCAGCGAGACACCGGAACCCGAAGGGACTCAAGAGAATGCCGAGCTGACCGTAGAGTTTGACTCGACGTCCCATAACGTGGATGAAGGCCAGACAGTTACCATCACGGTCAACGTATCTCCCGACGCCGACCGAGGCTTCGAGGTGCCGGTAAGCTTCAGTGGCTCCGCGGAGTCTGGAGATTACTCGGTAACCGGGCTTACGGATGAAAAGCTGGTTTTCGAAGAAGGCGATACCTCGGCGAGCTTCACGATTACGACGGTGGACGACTCGGACAGGGATGACGAGACGATAACAATCCAGTTCGGGGAGTTTCCGGAATCTGTCAGTGGCGGTACCCAGACCACAGTGCAGATCAGCGTCGACGACACAACCCCGGCACAGCGGTCTAATAACCAGCAGAGGTCCGGCAGCAGTTACAGTGGCGGTGGCACCGTCAAGTTTTCGACTCAACAGGGCAACAATGCGCCGGAGTTCACGGAAGGGTCGAATGGGCAGCGGTCAGTCTCGGAAAATACAGAAAGCGGCATGAACATCGGAAATCCCGTTAGCGCCACTGACGCGGATGGCGACACACTGCTCTACACCCTCGGCGGTCCCGATGCTTCGTCTTTCAGCATCGACATCGGTACCGGACAGCTGAGGACTTCCGCCGGTCTGGATTATGAAGAGAAAGTCACTTACTACGTCATAATGGATGTGTACGACGGGAAAGGGGGCAAGGACACCATTGTCGTGAGGATCGACATTAACGATGTGGCCGATCAGGTGCAGACCCAGGTCGTCGTGGCAATTCCCACTCCTGAACCGGTGCTGGTCCCGGACCCCACGCAAGCACCCATTGCCATCGCCACACCCACTCCAACTCCCACCCCGGCACCAGCTCCGACGCCTCGACCAACAGCTACGCCGAGGCCAACGCCGACGGTACAAACACTGCTGTGGCAATGGCCCACCAACGCCCAGGGCCAGGGGTCGCAATCAGCGCCAGACAGTCCTACGCCGGAATCCACGCCGACCCGGGAGCCAGCGCCCACAGCCGAGTATGTGGTCGACTCGTATACCCCCAAGGTGGAGCTCTCACAGGGACTGGATTTCGAAGTAGTTCCTCAACCCCAGCCCTTGGTACCGGCCATTCCGATAGACTCCAGATCCCTGCGCATCTGGCCAATCGTGCTCATCATAATCGGCGCGATAATGGAAGTGGTCTCCATCGGCATGTTCGTGCGAGGCAGGACGGAGGCATGGATCGGATAGCCCGACATCCTACTAATTAACATTCCTGGAACGTATGGATGGCGCGTCTTACGACGCCTGTCCGCTTCCTGACACCATGACCCGCCCGGGCGACATAACCTCGGCGGGTCATTACATTTCCGGAGTCAATCCACCAGCGCGTCCTCTTTGCATCGAGTCCAGGAATCGCAGACAGGAAGCTGGGACGGCAATTCCCCATCGTGGTCATTTATGCGGAAGGAGATTTCATCACCATCAAGGACCTTCCGCATCGAAAGAGAGACTCCTTTCGCTTTTACTCAGTTTTCGCACCTTGAGGGAAAACGCTGCGTGAAATGGGGGGGTCGAGATGGATGACAACCTCCGATCCGTCGCTACCGCCTGATACGCGGTAATCGTCGGCTCGAATCTCCAGCTCGCTAACCGCGTGGCCCTCCTCAGCGTATTGGGGCCACTGAACAACCGGACCCGTGAAATCCAGAACCACGCCCTTCCTGAAATCTGCGTCCTTTGAAGAATAGAACTGCCGGAAAGATCGGCCCTCCAGTCCAGGCTTGACGCTCCACTGGTCCAATGCCGTCGCTTCAGGTGAGACGGCACTCATGCCGCAAAAACCAATGCCAAAAATCATCAGCACTTGCATGGCCATCACTAACCGGGCGATCACCCCGCTCTCCGTTGTTCAATGAACCCAATATACGAGCGTTCGCCGGCTATGGATCAGTCAAGGGCCCGTACTCGCTGAAGGCTAGCCGCGCAGAGAAGAGTGAGCCCTAGTGCCAGCCCGCCGATGGCCAGGAGTGCTGCGGACGCAGATGTGGAGTCGGCCAACATTCCGACAAGAACACTGGCGCCAGTCAGGAATCCGCGTTCATAGGCGAGGACGCTCATCGTTCGAGCCCGATATTGATCGGGAACTATGGTCAACACGACAATGCCCTGGGTCGTGCGGTAGTGAGACTGCCCAGCAGACATAAGCGCCAGGAACAGGAATGCGGCCGGCAGCCAGGAGGAATAGGCAAAAGCCATCGTACAGCACGCAGCGAAGGCTGCCGAGGATAGCATCACCCATCCCTTACGTTTGGGGAGCCCGAAGGTGGCGATGGCCAGTGTGGATAAGAATCCGCCAACACCGGTTACGGCCAGCAAATACCCGCCCATATCGGCGTCGGCATGCAGGACTTCGGCCGTGAACAGAGGGAGAAGAAACCAGACCGGGTGCAGGATGGTGTTGGGAATTAGAGAAAGCACCATCATTTGAAGGATTTCTTTTTGCTGGCGCCAGATGTGGAGCAGACCGTCTTTGAAATCCGCAAGTGGGGTAAAGCGCCGGCGGGCCCCTTCAGCTACGGAGGACACATATTCCAGTCGGATTGCCAGCAGAAACAGCACTACCACCGTGTAGAGTGCGCTTTCCAGGGCGAAGTTCCAGAAGAAACCGAGCCAGAAAATCAGGAGCCCACCGACAAAAGGACCGAAAATCCTGGTGCCCGTGATGGTAACCACGTTGAATGCGTAGGCGTTGCTGAGAACCTCTCGCGGCACGGTGTTTGCAACCAGCACCTGCTGCATTGGCTGGGTGATGGCAAGAAACGAACCGGAAATAATGACATAGGCGTATGCGTGCCATGTGTTTACGTACTCGCTGTCAGCCAGGAAGGCAAATCCCAGCGCCAGTACAGCGCCGAAGGCGTGCACGGTCATCACCAGCTTGCGGCGGTCCAGACGGTCTCCCAATACACCGGTGAGAGGGTTTACCGCGAGGGATGGCAAGGTGTTGATGGCGCCGACTGATACAACGAGAAGCCCGCCGATAAGCGAACCCTCCGACAGGTCCTTGACCAGCCAGCCGACCGTAAGCAGTTGCACCCAAACCGCCAGATTCGCGCAGAAATTGGCGCACCAAAGCAACCGGTAGTCCCGGTACTCGAGCCATGCTGACAGGGTATGGGGAGTAGATGTGCGACGGGAAGTGCTGATATTGGGTGCCTTCTTCCGGGCATCTTGTCCCGGAAGGTTTTTGATCGAAGAGTGTTAAGGACGTTGAGCCTGAGTTTGGCGATTTCAGAAAAGAGGTGACGAATCTAGATCATAGCACCTTTCTGCCTTCGGCACGGCTGGACACAATTCTGTGATCAGGGCAATCGCGTCTTGATTTCACAGTTGGCCAGGCTGTAGCTATGAATCACCACTGCCGGTTGGAGGGGCTGATTTTTTGTTTATTACGGTAGTTTCGGGTAATTTCCGGTCTTTGGCGAGAACAGGGAGGGCCTGCGTTGGGTCGAAGCAGGGGCCACCTGCACAGCAGCGCCATGTAGGTTGCTTTCAGTAGTAGACATGGATTTCATGCTAGAGAGGGATCACAAGGCTTGGCAAGGGACAACTGTCATCAAAATGGTCTACGGCTATTAAGACGCAATTGCCCTGTTCAAAAACCCCAGGGCAATCGCATATGGAACCCATAGCCACAACACTTGCACTTCCTCAAAAGCGGTGAACTGAAATTTTTTGCCATTTCCTCTCATTTTCCGCCATCCCACTGCCTACCGGGTTCCGGCGGACAGCCAAGGGCTTGAGCGGACTCTGACAAGGCCTTCAGGAACAATGTAGGGAACCGCTGCCGGTCCTGGCAATAAGGTAATGTCACCAAGGCATCCCAAGGCTACAGTCCTGTTTTTGAGCGCGCCCAATTCAGGTCCTTTCCAGGCCAAAGATGACCACCTTCGGTCGTGCATCAGGCATAGCTGTGTTGCACTCCTGAGGTCCGCCGTGACAGTCATGAGGTGCGTTGACGTCGTCGTGCACGTCTTCCTCTGTCTTAAACGGAAAGGCAGAGAGCGGTCTACCCAAGTGGGTATTAGCACGTCAGATATAGGTCATAAACCGCAAATTATTTTGTGCAATACGCTGTATGAGCGCTTTATACACTCTCTGTACGCGCCAAAATCCGCAATCTGGTCGCACAACAGTAGGTCATATTGTGCATTTATAGATTTGCACAGACTTTCCCGACGGGTTCGATTACTCTAATCAACCAATTCAAGCAAGAGTAGTAACGCACCCGGCTAGTTGTGCGGACTGGTTGCCGGTCTGTGCGGTCAAGGTGGGCAATGGTTGACTTCCTGAGAAGTGCCTCCGAGACCTAACCGGGATATATGGATTTTGGTCTGTCTTATATCGCCAGCCTTTGCTGCCAACTAGTAGAGAAGCAATATGCCAGAAGTTCCCCAACTTGATAATTAGGGCTGTTCCCTTACATCTCGAGCCGATTTCACTGCCAGGAAAATAATCGGTTCATCAAGCGCTTAACAGGGAGGTACTGCAATCCAGTGGTGGCTTCACACTTTTAGAGGAAGGGGTCATGGGACGAGGGGACTTGACAGGTCAACAGTGGAAGAAGATCGAACCCCTGTTGCCAGCGCAAAAGCCGCGGACCGGCCGACCCGGCAAAGACCACCGCACTATCATCAATGGGATTCTGTGGATTCTACGAACCGGAGCTCCATGGAGGGACCTGCCGGAAAGATATGGACCCTGGCCCACAGTGGCAAGCCGCTACTACAGGTGGAGAGAAAGGGGACTGTGGCAGCGGTTGGCTGAAGCCCTTCAACAGGAAGGCGTGGAAGTAGGAGACCGTGGGGATCCCTCCACTGAATAAGGGCACATTACAGGGCCGAGATTGACCAAGAGTTGGCCTAGCCTCTCAGTTTTGATCCGCCTGGGGCGACGGTTCTGGTGCAGGTAAGTCAATGACAATTCTGTTGATCTAGACTTCGGGCTGCTCACGGGGAATTACTTCCGGATTGCAGTGGGTTCGGATTGCAATTGGGGACGGAAATAGAGGGCGGATTAGATATCCGCCCTCTTTCGATCTACCCATCAAAAGCGGGAAAAGTCACCCCAGCATGTTTCCCCGAATGTCTGAAATCACAAGCTGAGTTTCCAGGTCCGAATCGTCAGACGGGCTACAGGGTCTCTCCAGTCGTGTTGCATCGGATCCAGATCAGAACCCGCCCCCCCGTGGATGCCTGCGTGAACGTGAACAAATCCTTCCGGCTCCGAACGGTCGTGTACCATGTTGCCGCACGGTGGCCCCGGAATGAAGGCGCAATCCTCGGTGCTCGCTTCGGTGCCCGAGTCGTATGCGTTAAGGAAAATGGTTCTCGACTTGGAAACATCCAACCCGCTCGCGCCAATGAAGGCGTCGTTTGTCGTTACGAGCATACTTGCCAGGGAAACCATGCTGTTGCCATCTTCGATGTCAAAGCTCATCGTGACGGTCTCCCCGGGGTGAACCGGCCCGTCATTCCGGGCCACCACCATGGATTCGCTGACATCGGAGTTACTTTGTGGGTCCCAGTCGGCAATCAGGCCGGAGGCGTCGGCATCCTCCGCCATCCTTGCAAGGCTCAGGCTGGCGGTCTCGCCCAAGGAGTAAAGAGGCCCCGCTTCACCGTTATGCCTGGCAACGAACACCGGGGACATTATTTGTCCTCTGGTGAGATTTGTGATGGATAGCTCCACCATCATCTCTTCGTCGTGCTGGTCGGCGCTTAGTATTCCACCGGCAAACAGGGCCAGCAGAGCAACTAATCCTCCCAATAAAACCAGGATCGACACTGTCTTCTTCACAAGATTTCTCCTGCCGGGTACGTACCCTAGCTCATCCGAATAGAAACGGAGGCAGAGCCTCGTTCCCCAGTTTTTTGTCTTGGTTCGGTCGAATCCCTTTGGAGCGCTGACTGTGGCGGTACAATTTCCTTCGTAATTTCTCGCTCTACTTTCTGAGAGTGTTCCGTCAGAGGGGATCAGAGTAAGAATCCGGGAACAACCCCTCCAAATGCCAGATGCTAAACAGACATGTGTCAGGGTGGCTTGTTTTCAGTTAATGGTTTAAATCGCCTGGGCTGGCAAACCCCGGTCTCCGCTACGGATCGTACTGAGCGACGCGGACCGGTGAAATCATGGTTCGCTGTATTCATGCTAGACCTCCCTACTTTTGTCCGCCGGAGTCAGCATACAATAAATTGATATTGAATATTTACATTCATCGTAATACCCACAAATTACATCAGTCAATACAATAAATAATATCTTCACAATTGCGGCTGTGATGTTTGCAGACCTTATCCTTCGCTCGAGCAATCCGAGGCTGCGAATCAAATCCCACGGAAAGTACCCCGAGGCACGTCAGCTGATTCCGGGCAAAGGGCTACAATACGGAAATGGCAAGCTGTAACAGGGAATCACACCTGAGCGGTCTCTTGGGGTATTGAATTACATATCCGCATTTTCTCCAATTAAGCGATCTGGCGAAACGAGAAACGTATTCCAAGGGGAAAGTCGATAATGGAAGACATTGCGCGCAAAGAAGAAGTCATCAGAAGCGGCAAGCGCATTGAAGGATTCCTGAATTCCATGGCTGACCATCAACTTTCGCTACAGAGCGCGTGTGAAGCCTGGACTGTCGCAGACGTAATTGCGCATCTAATCGAGCGTGGACTCCCTATCCCGGAACAAATAGAGCGTGGTCTGGCGGGAGATCTCACTCCAACGCCGGGGACTACAGACGATCCCCCTGTTAGCGAAGAACAATTCGCCCTTGACCTCAACGAGCGTGCTGTGGCCTTGCGGCGAGCCCTCGGAAGTTCCTTACTGGAGGAATTTGCCCGGGTCAACAGGGAATTTGAACGCGTTCTGGGCTCAGTTGGGGACGACGATTGGGAAAAGTTGTGCTATCACCGCCTCCGTCCCGAGACGGTAAGGTCCAAGGTGGATATTCGCATCGCAGAACTGGCGATGCAAGAGTGGGACATGCGCTGGGCATTCGACCACGAGGCGAGCCTGGCCGAAGAAAGTCTCCCTGGGCTGGTCACCGCCTCTGGTCGGGCAGTGCGGAGGGCGTTTCGAGCAGACGGAAGCAGGACTCGCTCAATCCGCTACCGGTTTTCGCTCACTGGCGCCTGGCCATCCACAGTGGAAATCGTGCTTCGAGCGGAAGGAGCCAGCTTTTCGATCGGCGCCTCTGATACACCTGACGTTGAATTCCGGTGCTCGGCAGCCACCTATGCGATGATCATATTTGGCAGGTGGGAACTGGATGCAGTGTTGAACGCTGGTTTGATTTCGGTTTCCGGGAATGCGGGGTTGACGAAAGAATTTATCGAAGCTCACGTTGGCGGCTGACCTCAAGGTTGTCAGCTGGACCGAACGCCCTGTGTCAGTGTGGGACTGATCGTGATGATGCGAAGTGTCGCGAGGGTCTCGGGAATTCCTGAATTCCCTGACTTAACAAATCAGACCCTGCGATTTCCCGCCCGAATCGGTTGCAGTGCGGTCAGGCAAGCGGGGCATGTGGTGAACAAGGGACTTAGTTTAAAGCTCCATGCCCTGACGTGGGCCATGGGCAAGTGCTAGTCAGGTGCGGGTGAGGTCTGACGCAGTCCCGAGTAGCAAATGGTGGGATGTAGGCAGTCTTTACTATGGAGCATCCCGCGCTCTCGCCATTCTGTAGCCTACGCCGTGTTCTGTGAAAATGTACTTTGGTCTCCTTGCGTTGTCGCCCAGTTTCTGACGGAGGGACTTGACGTAGGACCTCAGGAGTTGTGGCTCACCAGCGTATTCGGGCCCCCAGACTCTCTGCAATAATTCGTCTTGTGTAAGAACCCTCCCAGCGCTGTTCGCGAGCTCCGTAAGCAGATTGTATTCCGTCGCCGTCAATTGCACCTGTTGCTCTGCCACCGTGAGAGTTCGCCGCTCGATGTTAAATTCCAATTCACCTGACCGAAAAATCCTGCCTCCTGCAATTTCTCGCGCACCGGCCCTTCTGCGCAAGGATGCTTTGATTCTTGCGACCACCTCTGATGGAGAGAACGGCTTGACCACATAACCGTCGGCTCCCATGTCGAAAGCCCGCACGACCAGCTCTTCACTGTCCTGCTCGCAAATAGCTATTATGGGAATTCCCAAGGAATTCCAGGTGCGCTCGATTATCTGGAAACACTCTTCCTGGCGAGATGAAATATCGAGAAGCAGCAGGTCCAGCCTCTCGGAAGCCACCAGTTGTTCAATGTCTTCCAGGGTACCCGCCGGAATCGCCGTATATCCGGTACTCACCAGGAATCCGCGAACAGCGCCGAGCAACCATGGGTCTTCAACCCAAAGCAGGATCCGATTGTACTCTGCTGAAGGAGCGGGTATCTCTCCGCTAGTTCCGATGTCTTCATCATTGGCAGATTCCTCTTGTTCCTCCGCTATAGGAAGAGTGAATGTCAACGACAATCTTCCGGCCTGCTCATTGGCATCCACTTTCATCCTTCCGCCGTGGGCCTCAACTATTCCCCGGCAGAATGCAATCGACAGACCCTCACCTCTGGATGCAATCCTGTAGGATTCAGAAAACGAACGCGACATCCTGCTGAATAACTGCGGCACCTCCATTGGATGAAGGGGAGGGGGGTTAGCAGCAGGACGACCGGGCGAACCCTCAGTGGAAACCGATATCGCCACGTAAACGTCCAACAAATAAGCGGATACCTTGATCGGTGAGGCCTCGTTCGAATGTCTTACGGCCTGACGAAGAAAATTCTGAATCACCTGCTCGATTCGCCCTCTGTCGGCCGTAACTTTCGGCAGGCCATCGGGGATATCCAACTCGATGGAGTTTGCCCCTGCGTATTCTCTCAAATACCCCCTGCAGCAATCCTCTACAAGTGCCGATGTTTCCAACGGCTCGGCCACTACGGATAATGTTCCCGTCTCAATTTCGGTAAGCTCTATCAGGCTATTCACCTGGCTGCGCATCAAGTCTGCCTGCTGGTCGATGATGCGCAACAATTGCAGAGGCTCGGTCCCGGTTACTGGTTCCACTAAGCTTCTCAAAGCGGTGGCGGATCCCTTTATGGTGGACAGCGGTGTTCGCAGCTCCTCGCTTACCAGCCCGAGAAATTCAGCCCGTCTTCGATCCTCCTCTTCGCGAGGAGTCATGTCTTGCATCACGACCAGAACAGAAACAATTTCGCCTGAGTCAGAGAACACCGGTGCTGCGTTTACCAGAGCAGTCATTGACCTGCCATTAGGGAGGTAACAAATGATTTCTTCCGCCCTGACTGTCTCGCCGCTCTGAAGCACTCTCGTCATGGGCAGATCCTCATATGAGAGCTCTCTGCCATCAGCTCGCCGAAATGAAGGGAAATTGTAGTCGCCTTCAAGTTCCTCTCGAGGGAAATTCAGTAGCCTCATGATTCGGCCGATTTCTTGGTTGACGTAAACTAACTCCGCCGTTTGAGCGTCGAAGACTATTACCCCTACCGGCGAAATGTCCAACAGGCCTTCCAAGTCTGCTTTCGAACGGCGATCCTCCTCATTTTCGAGATCGCTGGAAATTACGACCACAGCCTGGGCCGCTAATATTGCTGCGAATTTCTCATCTTCTTCAGAAAATTCTTGGTTCCCTTCCTTTTCGGCCAGGTAAAGACAACCGAAGTATTCCGTGCGACGATAAATCGGGATGCCCAGAAAAGTTCTCGCGGGAGGATGGCCGTCCGGAAGATCGGGGAATCCCGGTACAGTTGCTATATTCCGATGCCTGACCGGCTTCCCTGATTCGTAAAGGTAGCCGAACACCCCCGAATATTGCGGCAATTCCTCCAAATTCTCTCGCTGTTCCGGGCTGAACCCTGAACAGAACACTCTGCCGCCATTGCCCGTCAGATCCAAGGCAAGGAGAACACCGTAACGAGCACCTGTCAACATGCAGGCATTGTTTACCATTTCCTGCAATATGGACTTGGTTTCCAGATGATCAGCAATGCTGGCGCTGGCTTCGCTGAACTCAGCGAGCCGTTTCTTCAGCGCCTGGTATTCCTGCCTGAGCAATTCCTCTGCTGTCATTGACCTGTCCGATCCCATAGTGCTTCCTAACGCCCTAATCCGGGGACCGTGGCAACATGCCATGCCGATCCGCGCCACAACCCTATTGACATAAATTGAGGAAGAGTGCCTCATAGACTCGCCGGGTAGGATTCAAGAGTTCGTTGGAACGGACAAAAAAGAGGGAGGAAACCCACGGCGCGACTTTCTGGGCGAGCCATCCTAGCATAGGGAGGCATGAATCCTCAATTATTGGTCAAACGGCTTTTGAGTATGGGCCGTGGGGCCTTTGCATACAAAATTCATAAAACCATGGATTTGGCTGGCACTCACGCGGCTAACTTGGGGAGTAACTGCGGCAAAGAGACTCAGGGTGACTTGGAGACAACAAAATCATCTATTTCAACGTCTCAAGTGCGCATAAACTTCACAATATTCTCACATATTTGCCAGATATTATCATGGGATTTTCATAATCGTCCCTCATTTCGCCCCTACCGTCCCAAGCTGGGAGATTCCGGAATGCTCTTCAGCCCCTATCTTCAAATGCAGAATTATAATATGAGTGTGAAAATTAACTGGGAAGGTCCGATTTATGGACCAGGTTGACGTACCCTCTCCGCTAAAAGTTCTCTGATGTATTCTATGTACTGCCAGTGATCCGCCTGGGTGAAATGGACGCTCTCACACGCTCCCCTAAGCTGGACCCACATCGATTGTCGGCGACGTAGGCGGGCACGGACGACATCTCCTCGCCGCAAGGCGGCACGAAGCCGTCCACGCGAAATCTCTGGGACAATGTACCGAACAACCACTACTGCGGACAGGCAGTTCTGAGCTGCTTCGGCCGAAGGGCTTGGCTCTCGCTTGACTTGCGAAATTCGAAAATCATATAATCGGCGGAGCAGGTTATTGTGAAATGGTAAAAAGAACCTATCAACCCAAAAAGAGGCGCCGGGCGCGTGTGCATGGTTTTCGGTCCCGGTCGGCTACATCCGACGGAAGGGCCGTGCTCCGCCGGCGGCGTTTCAAGGGTCGCCACAAGCTGACCGTGTGACATCGCACCGTCTTCATGCAACGACGGCGCCGAATTTCGGGCCAAAAAAGGCATTCCCAGATTCATAGCACCGGATCCAGTGCGGCCAACCGTTTGCTGGTAATCCGTTACTTGGCCAATGGGCTTGACCACAGCCGTTTTGCGTTTGTTGTCAGCAAGCGAGTCGGAAACGCCGTAGTCCGGAACAAAATAAGGCGCAGGTTAAGAGAAGCGGTCCGCAGCAGTCCCTTTTCGGAAGGTTGGGACGCAGTGTTCATAGCACGTCGTGGCATAGAGCGAGCCACATTCCAGGAACTTGACCGGGCCGCCTGGAACTTGCTAAGGCGCAGCCAAATCCTTCGGACTAAAACAGGTCAACCAGAGGATTGAATCGACTACACGAAGCTGTACAAGAAAAGCGGGGAATCTTTCGAACAATGAAGTTGGCGTTTCTCTTTTGTATCCGTGTGTACCAGGCTGGCCTTTCCCCGCTTTTGCCAACTTCCTGCAGGTACTCACCAAGTTGCTCCAATTATTCCCACGACGCAGTGAACCGTTACGGCGTGATCAAGGGCGCATGGCTTGGCGCCAAACGCCTGGCCCGATGTCATCCCTGGGGCGGCCAGGGCTTTGATCCCGTGCCATGAGTATACGGACTCCTCGTCCGAGCTGAATTTGCTCCGATCCTTAACCTCTATCGCAGTTGGAACCAGCACCGCACTAAATTGCATGCAGAGTTTCAAACGCGAGAGTATAGAACAATTTTCACACGGTCCCGACGCCGGAAGATGCCAGTCCCTCCCGGTACGATTGGCTGTATTGATTGCAGTCTTAGTCCTTTTGATCATCGGCTTGGCCAGTTGCACCGGGAGGGACATTGGCGGTGTGGGCGCAGGTTGGAATGGCCTTGCTGCAAGGGACGGCGTCGTATACGTAGGTACCAAGCACGGACGAGTTCAGGCGCTCACCGACAACGGATTCGAGGGCGTGAGACCCGGATGGACTTTCCCTCAGGCAGAGGGCGCTGACGATCTCCAAGGCGTTTACTCCACTCCTATCGTGGTGGGAAATCTGCTGTATGTGGCGGCGGAGAACGGGTACCTGTACGCCCTGGAACTGGAGAACGGGAGTATTTCCGATAGGGGATGGAGACGTCCCCTGGGACAACCCGAAAATCTGGAATCGCTCATCGCCGGTCCGGCTTATGATCCGATAAACCAATTGGTTGTCGTGACTTCAGAGGATGGCAACCTGTATGCCTATGATGATGATACCGGCGAGCAGATTTGGGACCGTCCTTTTTCTGCAAGGGACAAGATTTGGTCAACTCCGGCGGTCAGCAACGGGGTCGCTTTTTTCGGATCCCACGATGGCTACTTGTATTCAATCAATTTAGCCACCGGTGAAGAAGAGTGGTCGCAGAAGACCGACGGGGTTATTGCAGGAAGACCACTTCTTGTAGACGGTATGGTTGTCGCAGGATCCTTTGACAAGAAGCTGTATGCTTTCGACGCCCAGGACGGAACTCTCCGATGGCAATTCGAGGGAGAGAACTGGTTCTGGGCGGGTGCGGTCAGTAACGGAAGACTTATTTTTGCGCCGAATATGGACGGCAACATTTATGCCCTAGACACTGAGGGCATCCTGCAATGGAAGTTTGACGCCGGAGATTCCATCGTGTCCCCCCCTGTCCTCGTTCCCAGAGGATTGGTCGTAGCAGCAAGAAATGGTCGCTTGACTCTTCTTGATATATCCAGCGGCGAAGGGCGCTCCTCGGACCAGAGAGTTCTCTCTTCGCAGACTTTGGGGAACTCAGAAATTAGAGCGCCAATTGTTGCCGTCGGGGAATCGGTGTATGTCGGCTCGGAAGACGGCAGTGTGAGAAGGATCGAGGTCAAGGGAGGACAGGTACAAATGTGGTGCTGGCACCACGAGAACACGGTATGCAATTGATTTTTGAGCAATTTCAGATGACTTGCCCACCACGCGTTCCAGGTGGGCGCATTTTCTGTATGACGCCGGAAGCAAGGTAGGACCTTTTTGGGAATCGACGACCTCTGGCGAGAAATAATAATCAGGCCCATGTTGAACCTGCTGGTGGTGCTTTACACCATCTGCTTTAACAACATGGGCGTCGCGATTATCGTCTTCACTGTAATTGTTCGCCTGGTTACTCTGCCACTCACCATCAAGCAGTTGCGGCAGATGCGGGCAATGACTGACCTGCAACCGCGAATGCGCGAGATTCAGGAGCGCTACGGACGGGACCGTCAACGGGTCTCCCAGGAAACCATGCGCCTCTACAGGGAGGCCGGCGTCAATCCTGTTGGCTGTCTTGGCCCTCTCGTCATCCAGATGCCAATCCTGTTCGGCCTTTTCCGAGTCCTCATCCAGACGCTGTATTCCAGGCCTGACAATTTGGTGGCTCTGGCAGAGAAGTTCTATGCCTGGATCCCGGTATTTCCCATATACACGGCCGCACCATTGGGCGCTTCGTTCCTGTGGATGGATTTGTCCGAACCAGACCCAACCAATGTGATCATGCCGGTCCTGGTTTTCGTTTCCACGTGGCTGCAGCAGAAAATGACGATGACTCCGTCGACGGATCCTCGTCAGTCCACCAACCAGATGATGATGCTGTGGCTGATGCCGCTGATGATTGCCTTCTTTTCCTTTACTTTGCCGAGCGGCCTGTCTCTCTACTGGGTCGCCTCCAACGTTATCGGTATAGGAATACAGTACTTCATCACTGGCTGGCAGCCCATTTTCCCACTGTTCCCAAAAGCGGAGCCGGCGCCTGCTGCCGCGCCGTCTTCGTCACACGATTTCGATGACCAAGAGGAGGTTGATGGCGATGCAAGAACCTCTCGTAATGAGCGCACGAACCGTCGAAGAGGCAATAGAGTTGGCTCTGAAAGAGCTCGACGTCGACCGCGACGAGGTCGAGGTAGAAATACTAAGTAGGGGCAAGGCAGGCTTTCTGGGAATCGGCGCCGAATTGGCCCGAGTGCGGGTGGCTCCTCTGAGGGGAAGGCCACCCGGCACAGTGGCGGCCGAGGAACAGACGACTGAACAGACAGCGGCTTCGTTGGCCAACGCGGCTCTGGGACGCATCCTGGAATCCGCGGGCGTGGACGTCACCCGGACTTTGCGATCCTCGCACGATGAGGAAGCGGGTGGTCCGGTGATAGACCTGGCCGGAGACGATTCCGGGCTACTTATCGGCAGGAGGGGGCAGACCCTGCAGGCCCTCCAGTTTCTGGTAACCCTGATAGTCCGCAAGCAACTCGGGGAAGACGTCCGGGTGATCCTAGATGTGGAGAACTACCGGCAGCGCCGAGAGACCTCTCTTAGAGACATGGCCGCCAAGGTTGCATCCAGAGTGGCGCAGACCAACCGCAGCATCACCCTGGAGCCGATGTCTCCGGCGGATCGTCGCATTATTCACACTTCCCTATCAGAGAACCCGAACGTCCGTACAGAAAGCGCAGGGGAAGGTGAAAACCGGAAGGTAACCATAATGCCGCGACGGGACTGAGGGCGAATTCCATCGCTTACGCTAGCAGCAGGGTACCAGAGAAATACACCTACCCGATGCGTTCGAGCTTTTGGTAACATTAGGCAAATTGCCGAAGGGCAAAGGCGCGCCAGGAAAAGAAGAATTTTGAGCCGGAGGAGGGCCTTAATTGATTGCGATTGAACCAACTCGAGATGTTGTTTCCGCGGTCTACGAAAGGTTGGCCAAGAATCTTGAAACCGTTCGTTCCGTCCAGGACCGTCCACTAACGCTGGCGGACAAGATATTGCTCAGCCATCTGGACGAACCCACATCAACCGGCATGGTTCGCGGCCAGACCTACGTCCAGTTGCGTCCTGACCGTGTGATTCTCCAGGATGTGCTGGGGCAAACCGCCATGCTCCAGTTCATGCAGACCCGCCGGGCAACCACCGCGGTGCCCACGTCAGTTCACTGCGACCACCTGATCCAGGCCCGGGTTGAAGGCTTCCGAGACCTCAACGAGTCGCTTGCCGAAAACGACGAAGTCTACAACTTTCTGCGTACGGCCTCGGCCAAGTACGGCGTTGGCTTCTGGTCACCCGGCGCTGGAATAATCCACCAGGTGGCCTTCGAGAATTACGCTTACCCAGGCGAAATGATGATCGGCACAGACTCGCACACTCCAATGGGCGGCGGTCTGGGTTCCATCTCAGTTGGGGTCGGCGGCGCCGACGCCGTCGAGGTGATGGCCGGATTACCCTGGGAAGTGCTGTACCCGCGCTTTATCGGTGTGCACCTGACCGGCGAAATGAGCGGCTGGACTGCAGCGAAGGACGTTATCCTGTACCTGGCCGGGCAGCTGACCGTGTCGGGCGGCACCAACGCGATCATTGAGTACTTCGGCCCCGGGGCCGCCTCCATCAGTGCTACTGGCAAGGCCACAATCACCAACATGGGCGCCGAACTGGGCGCCACCACATCGGTGTTCCCTTACGATGAACGCATGGCCCGGTACCTGCGAGCCACCCGCCGCAGCGACATCGCAGAGCTTGCCGACCAGTATCGCCACCTGCTGACGGCAGACTCCGAATGCGAGGCCAACCCGGCGCAATATTACGACCGCATCGTCGAGATCAACCTTTCGGAGCTTGAGCCCCACCTGGTTGGTCCTCATTCGCCGGACCGGGCCCGCCCAATATCTCAAATGGCTGCGGAACTTAAGGAAGATGCTGGGCTGGTTGAAGACATCTCGGCGGCCCTTATCGGCAGCTGCACCAACTCCTCATACGAAGACATGAGCCGTTCTGCCGACGTGGCCGAGCAAGCCAAGGCCCACGGACTAAAGTCAGCCGTGCCGTTCATGGTGACTCCAGGCTCGGAACAGGTTCGGGCCACCATCGAGCGCGATGGGCAGATGCAGTCGCTCAAGGATATCGACGCCACGGTGCTGGCAAACGCTTGCGGGCCGTGTATCGGTCAGTGGCGACGTGCCGGGGAGTCTGTGGGGAGCCCGAACACTATAGTTACCTCCTACAATCGCAATTTCCCTGCCCGAAACGACGGACAGCCATCGACGATGAACCTCATCGGCAGCCCGGAGATCGTTACCGCTCTTGCCATCGGCGGGCGACTGTCGTTCAACCCCTTGACCGATACGCTGACCGCTTCGGACGGGTCGGAATTCAAGCTGGATCCGCCTCAGGAAGCCCCGGAGGTACCGGCATCTGACTTCGATCAGGGTCGCTCGTTCTACCAGGCTCCTCCCGAAGACGGAAGCAGCATTGACCTGACCGTTTCCCCTGAGAGCGAGCGCATTCAGCTCCTGGAACCCTGGCGGGCCTGGGACGGTAACGACTTCACGGACATGCCAGCCCTTCTCAAGGCCCAGGGTAAGACCACCACAGACAGCATTTCTCCGGCCGGAGTTTGGCTGCGTTTCCGCGGCCATCTCGACCGCTTCAGCGACAACATGTTCATGGGAGCCATAAACGCCTATAGCGGAGAGGCAGGCAAAGGCCTGAACGTCCTGACCGGCGACAAAGATCAGGGCTTCTCCAAGATAGCCCGGGACTACAAGGCCAAGGGCGTAAAGTGGGTCGTGATCGGAGACTCGAACTACGGCGAGGGCAGCAGCCGGGAGCACGCGGCTTTGTCGCCCAGGCTGTTGGGCGGGGCTGCGGTCATTGCTCGCAGCTTTGCTCGCATCCACGAAAGCAACTTGAAGAAACAGGGTCTCCTGGCTCTGACCTTCTCGGACCCCGCAGATTATGACCGCATCAGGGAAGATGACCGCATCAGCCTTACCGGCCTCAGCAACATCAAGCCTGGGGAACCGGTGCAGTGTACGGTCAAACACGGCGACGGGACTTCGGAAACCCTGTCGCTTCAGCACTCCTACAGCGAGTCTCAGCTCGACTGGTTCAAGCTTGGTTCCGCGCTGAACCTGTTCCACCAGTAGTCAAACAAAGCCCGAGCGGGCGTGCCGGGCCTGCAATGTTTGAAATCCGTTCATCTCCGGGATTCTGGAGATGAACGGATCTTGGTCCCTAATTTCAGGTTCAGGACACAGCATTTTCTCTCGCATTCTCGTTGTATTTCATTCCCATTACCAATGGACATTACATATTGCGGTTGACCGAGTTCCAATAGGGCCGATAGAATACGACCGTGAACAGTGAGCCGTACCCCCACAAGGACTATGGCCCGTTCGACAGCCCTCGCGAGGAATGCGGGGTAATCGCTGTATATTCCCCGGAAGAGACCGCGAGCCGCCTCACATTCTTTGGCCTTTTTGCCCTCCAGCACCGCGGACAGGAGAGCGCTGGTATAGCTGCCACCAGCGGAGAATCCATCGAAGTACAGGCTGCGATGGGCCTTGTCTCCCAAGTCTTTCGTGAACCCGACTTCCAGCCCCTTTCAGGTGAGATGGCCATTGGCCATACGCGGTACTCCACCACCGGCAGCAGCGAACTCTGCAACGCCCAACCTCTTTTGGTCGAAGGCCAGACTGGCACGCTGGCGCTTGCCAACAATGGCAACATCACGAATGCCAAGGAATTGAAGGAGCAGTTGCAGCAGGAATGGGACTGCTCTTTCGTTTCCACCACTGACACCGAAATAATCGCGCAACTGATGGTGAATGCTCCGGGCTCTAGCTGGGAAGAACGAGTCTTCCAGTGCATGCGGCAGTTGGAGGGAGCGTATTCTCTGGTCGGACTCACAGCTGATGGCATCATAGCCGCTCGGGACCCCCTTGGTATTCGCCCGCTCTGCCTGGGAAAGAGAGGGTCCGGCTGGATAGTCGCTTCCGAGAGCTGCGCGCTGGACAACCTCGGCGCCGAGTTTCTCAGGGAAGTCGAGCCGGGGGAAGTCGTCACCATAGACAAGGACGGCCTTCACTCCTCAGTCTGGTCCGGGGTGAGCGATACCCGGCCCCGCGCCCTCTGTGTATTCGAGTTGATCTACTTCTCTCGCCCCGACAGCAGAATGGACGGGCAATTGGTGCACTACAAGCGGCAGCAGATGGGAGCGGAACTGGCCAGGGAATATCCTGTGGAAGCCGACCTGGTTATCGGCATACCCGATTCGTCGACGGCGGCCGCAGTGGGGTATGCCCTGGAATCCGGTATTCCCTTCAGCGAAGGCCTGATCAAAAACCGGTATGTTGGTCGCACATTCATTGAACCGGAACAGAAACTTCGGGACCTCGGGGTCCGTCAGAAGTTCAACAGCCTGGACGACGTTATTCGTGGCAAACGAATAGTGGTTGTGGACGACAGCATCGTTCGTGGCACGACTACCCCGCATGTCGTGGGACTGTTGCGAAAATCAGGCGCTGCAGAAGTACACATGCGCGTATGCGCTCCACCAATCCGCCACCCTTGCTTCATGGGCGTCGACATGGCCTCCAGGAAGGAGCTTCTCGCCGCCCGGTGCTCAATTCCTGAAATCCGCGACTTTATTGGGGCCGACACGCTGGGGTACTTGAGCGTTGAAGGCTTGATGAAGGTAGTCGGCGGTGAGCACGGCGGGTTCTGCGACGCATGCTTCACGGGCAACTATCCGGTGCCGGTCCAACTGGAACTGGACAAAATGATGCTGGATGCCCCCGGTGGAGGACCCAAAGTTGAGCGGTAATCCGCCCGGAGACGCTTACCGGCAATCCGGCGTTGACATTGGCCGGATGGACGAACTAAAGGACCGGATCCGGGGGCTGGCGGCCAGTACTCACGGACCTGAGGTTATTGAAAGCGGCAGCAGCTTCGCCGGTCTCTATCAGATGGGCGGCGAGGACGGCCCGGTTCTAGTAGCCAGCACCGACGGAGTGGGAACCAAGGCCAAGATCGCAGCACAACTGGGACACTTCGAGTCCATCGGCCGCGACCTGGTCACGCTGAACGTCAATGACATTCTGACCAAGGGCGCCCGACCACTTTTTTTCCTGGACTACGTGGCCTTCAGCGACGTCGATCCCCAAGCGCTCGATTCCCTCATGCGAGGCATTGCGTGGGGCTGTCGTGAAGCCCAGTGTGCGCTCATTGGGGGCGAGACTGCCCAGATGCCTCAGAGTCTACGCCGAAGGCGAAATGGACCTGGCGGGATTTGTGGTGGGCCTCGTTGAGCGGCAGCAATTACTGGAGCCGGGGAAGGTCAGGAAAGGAGACCGGCTCCTGGGAATTCCTTCCTCCGGTTTACATACCAACGGGTTTTCACTGGTGCGCAAGGTTTTCAACACTGACGAAGACCCTTCTTCCTTGTTCCGTCACTACGACGGGCTTGGCCACCAACTGGGTGAAGAGTTGCTTCTGTACCATCGTGCCTACTACCCCATGCTTGCCCCGGTGTTCGACCTCATCACCGGGCTGGCTCATATCACCGGTGGAGGAATACCCGGCAAGGTTCCGGCAGTATTGCCAGACAACCTGGCCGCTAGTGTCGACACATCGGCGTGGACTCCCCCGGGGATTTTCCGCCTGATCCAGCAGCAAGGAGGGGTAGACCAGGACGAAATGTTCCGGGTTTTCAACATGGGCCTGGGAATGGTTGCAGTATGCCCTGAGGCGCATGTTTCCACGTTCTGCCAAAGGATTCCGGAAGCGATCCCCGTTGGCAGCGTTATAGACCGGGACGGGGACGAGCAGGTTGTCCTGAACTAGGCTGGCCGGCCGCTCGCCGTTCTTTAGCTCAGGGTTGACTGCCATCAATATACAAAAAAGGTCGGGGATATAACTGGACGGAGATTGGTTTTGAGAGCGCTTATCAGTGTTTACGACAAGACCGGCGTGGTTGAATTCGGACGCCAAATCTCGGCTGCCGGATACGAGCTGGTCAGCACCGGAGGCACGCATCGTACACTGTTTGAAGAGGGAAGCCTGACCGTACGCCAGGTAGCCGACGTCACTGGATCACCGGAAATCCTGGAGGGCAGGGTCAAGACACTGCACCCGGTGATTCATGGTGGACTGTTGGCCCGCCGGGAGTCTGCGGCGCAGATGGCCGAGCTGGCAGCACACGGCATCGAGACCATTGACCTTGTAGTGGTCAACCTTTATCCCTTTGCAGACACCATCAGCCGTTCCGATGTAACACTGGAAGACGCGCTGGAAAATATTGACATCGGCGGACCCACAATGCTTCGAGCCGCCGCAAAAAACTTCCCATCCGTAGCAGTGGTGGTCGACCCGGACGATTACGAGTGGGTGGCCGACAAACTGTCCGCAGACGGCCTCACCGAGGAAGACCGCCGAGGACTGGCCGCCAAGGCCTTTCGCCACGTCTCCGAATACGACGCCGTGGTAACTCGCTATCTGGCTGGCATGGTAACTCAGGAGCAGTTGGCGGATCATCTGACGATTTCGATGCAAAAAGTTTCGGGTCTGCGTTACGGCGAAAATCCCCATCAGTCGGGTGCGCTTTACGCTCCAGCAGGGGGCGCTCCCGTCGGCATCGCTGGTGCGACGCAGTTGCACGGGCGGGAGTTGTCTTACAACAACCTGATGGACGCGGATGCCGCGTGGCGAACTGTGTCAGACTTCGCCGAGCCGACCGTGGCGGTCGTGAAGCACAATAATCCTTGTGGCTTGGCCAGTCGTGATGCCGTTGTAGAGGCCTATCTGCAGGCATACGAAGGAGACACGGTGAGCGCCTTCGGTGGCATAGTGGCTTTCAACCGCACCGTCGACGCTGCAACTGCCCAGGCAATGGATCCGGTCTTTTACGAAGTTGTCATCGCACCTAGCTACAACGATGATGCGCTGCAGATCTTACAGCGAAAGCGCAACCTGCGCATCCTGACCCTGGAAAGCAGCCCATTGGCTTCTGCCCTAGATCTACGTCCGATTTCTGGCGGCATGCTGGTGCAGGGTGCTGACGATATTTCTGAAGATCCTTCCGAGTGGCGCACTGTCACCGAGCGGGAGCCGGGTGCAACCGAGAGGCAGGACCTGGCCTTCGCCTGGAAGGCGGCCAAACACATTAAATCCAACGCCATCGTGTTTGCCAAAGGGCGGGCCCTGGTCGGTATGGGCGCAGGGCAGCCCAATCGGGTGGTCAGCGTACACCTGTCGCAGCGCATCGCCGGCGAAAAGGCCAAGGGTTCGGTGCTGGCATCAGACGCATTTTTCCCCTTCGCAGACAACATAGAGCTGGCGGCAGAGGCCGGGGTAACCGCCATTGTTCAACCGGGGGGCTCCGTCCGCGACGAGGAGGTGATCGCCGCAGCCGACAAGGCTGGGTTGGCGATGTTGTTCACCGGAGTGCGACATTTCCGCCACTAGCCATTCAGCAGGGCTTTACTCATGAGCGCAAGCGTCGATGTCGTCATACCCGTCTACAACGAAGAGGATGCTCTCCCGGTTAGCATTCCGCGACTTTGCACCTTCCTGCGGGATAACCTTCCCAATCCATGGCGGGTTACCATAGCGGACAACGCCTCCATTGACGGCACGCGGGCGGCTTCTGAATCGTTGTGCCGAAGATTCCCCGCCGTCAATTACCTGTACCTGCCCGAAAAGGGCAGAGGTCGGGCTTTGAGGACAGCGTGGCTGGGAAGTGAGTGCGACATCGTCAGTTACATGGATGTAGACCTATCCACGGACTTGTCCCACTTTCCTTCGCTGGTCGGTGAGCTTGAATCAGGCTGTGACGTCGCGATTGGCAGCCGCCTGAGCAGCGAGTCGAAGGTGACCCAGAGGAGCTTCAAGCGGGAATTCACATCCCGCAGTTACAACAGGCTGATCTGGTCCATGTTCTTTGTGGGCTTCCCGGACGCCCAATGTGGCTTCAAGGCTATGACCAGACAGGCCGCTCAGGCCATCATCCCCCAGGTGCAGAACAACAACTGGTTCTTCGACACAGAACTGCTAATCATCGCCGAAAAGCGGGGGTATCGAATTGGTGTGGTGCCAGTGGCGTGGGCCGACGACCCGACCAGCACAGTCAACGTGGTCAAGACTGCTACCGAGGACATTAAGGGCTTGCTTCGCCTTCGCTTGGGCGGAATACCCCGGGTTGAGCCGCCTCCCCAGAAATAGTGATCCCCCTTTTCCTGCCTGACGGTCATATCAGGCGCTCCAGGAATTGACGAATTCCCACACGAAATCTCACACCAGGGTTGTATTTGCATGGAACTTGGACTGGAAGGCAAGTCAGTGGTCATTACTGGCGGTGGCTCAAATATTGGTCGCGCCATCGTTCACGCTTTTGCCGATGAAGGCAGCAACATAATCATCGCTGAGCTCGATCTCGCGCAGGGTCAGCGAGTGGCAGACGAGGTGGCAGCCAGGAACACCGGCAGCCGGGCAATCGTGGTCGCCACCGACGTGACCAACCACAAATCGGTCGACAAAATGGTGGAAGCCGCTACCGGAGAATTCGGCAGCGTGGACATCCTGGTCAACAACGCAGGCTGGACCATAGACCGGCTGTTCCTAGAGAAGCCAAGAGAGGAATGGGAGCGGGAGGTGCAAGTCAACCTGTGGGGAGCCATCAACTGCATTCACGCCGTGCTCCCCGGCATGGTGGAGCAGCAGGGCGGAAGCATAGTGTGCCTCAGCTCCGATGCAGGGCGGATGGGCGAGTACCGCGAGGCCGTCTACTCTGCGTGCAAAGCGGGAGTGATTGCCCTTAGTAAGTCCATCGCGCGCGAGACTGGCCGCCACGGCCTGCGCCTCAACTGCGTCTGCCCCGGTCTGGTGGTGCCGCCCGAGGAGGAAGCCATCAGCGAGACCAGCATGTGGCACCAGATGCGCGGCGTGTTCACTCCCGAGGCCCGTGAGCGCGCCGTCCGTGCCTACCCGCTGCGGCGTATGGCGGAGGCACGGGAGATTGCGAACGCCGTGGTGTTCCTAGCGTCGGACGCGGCGGGGTTCATCACGGGGCAAACACTGAGCGTGAGCGGCGGGTACACGATGGCTTAAGTAAGTCGTACCCCGGCGCTCGGTCCTAAAAGAAACGGCCCCGGCAATTGCCGGGGCCGTTTGGTACCTTTGGGGTTCGTTGAGTGCCTGGGCTAGAGGGCGGCGACCTTTTCGCGGAGGGCTTCGATCTCAGCGATGAGCTGGGCCTTGGGGTCATCGCCGCCGTTGTTCATCGCGACCAGCTCCCAGGAGCGGGCCTCGATCTCGGGCAACGTGGCCTGAAGCAGTTCCTCGTCCACGTCGTTGGCGATCGTGGGGTATCCGGCGCGGGAGATCATCGACTTGATCTTGCCCTGCTTGAACTGGTCGAGGGTCCAGGCCAGGGTCTCGCCGGAAGTGGTGACGTCCCAATAGATCCGGACGTCCTGGTTGCGCGGGCCGTAGTGGTAGTGTGGGCCGTTCTGGAAGCAGTCAAAGGCCAGCAGCTCGACTTCCTGGCCGGCAATGTCGGACAGGACGTGTATTGCCATGCCCTCGTCGTTGATCTGGGGCAGGTGCCGGTACTCGAGTCCGAACTTGATGTTGCCGACGGTGATCTTGTCGCCGTCCAGCATCTCCGGCATCATGTGATGCACAGTGCGGCGGCCGCCGAGGGACATCTCGCGGGCGGTGGACTCGATCTCGTTCAACTTCTCGGAGCTGACCGGGTTGGCTTCGAGGGTGTCGGCCAGGTCTTCGTAGCCAGAGCGGCGAACCATTGAAGAGAGGTTGTTGCGCAGGTTGCCGATGGTCCAGCCAAGGGGGTTGCCCGCGGTGGTCTTGTCCAGGTGCAGGCGAATGTTGTGGTTCTCAGGGCCGTAGTGGTAGTGGGGGTCCTGGTCGAAGCAGTCGAAGCGGAGAATCTCGGTGTCATGTCCGTCGATCTCCGAGTATACCTGCAGACACAGGCCCTGATCGTTCATGATTTCCGCGCGGTAGCTCATTGCTATGTCGATGGGACCGGCGTTGATGACAGTGTTGCCCTTTTCCACGATGTGCCTCCTCCAATATTGTTTTGGGGTAGTGTGGCTAATTGATACGGGACAGTCGCCCGACTTGCGTATGAATTATATCACGGCGGGGTATACTGGCAAGCAAATTGCCGCAAAAAGGGGCTACTGCGCCCTTGCGTTACATAATGGCCAGTATCACCGGCGGCAACGTGGGCCGTCCAAGCAGTAGTGATACCTAATAAGCGGCAAATGGATACCCATTAAAGGACGATGAGCCTGCTGACTGGGAACACATGGGGCCGGAATTATCGCAATTAGTAGGTAAGGAGACATAAACGAATGGAGATCGGAGTTTCGATGCCGCGCATTCCAGACGGGCCGGGGCTGCGGGAGTTCGCCCGAGCTGCGGACGAGATCGGATTCGAGTCGTTGCTTATCGGAGACCACATCGTCCTTCCGACCGGCGGCACGACCCAGTATCCTTACACGGCATCCGGCGGGTTCTCGCGGCCTGCCGAGGAGCCGTTCCTCGAGACGATGACGCTGCTGGGGTACCTGGCAGCCTGCACCGACCGCATAAAGCTGGGCAGCACGGTGCTGATTCTCCCCTACCGCAACCCGGTGGTGCAGGCCAAGATGTTCGCCTCGCTGGACTCGCTGACTGGCGGGCGGATGATCTGCGGCATCGGCGTGGGGTGGCTGGAGAAAGAGTTCGACACGCTGGGAGTCAGCTACGCCGAGCGCGGACCGCTAACTGACGAGTTCCTGGAGATCTTCAGAACGCTGTGGTACGACGAGCACCCTGAACATCACGGGAAGCACTATCAATTCGAAGGAATACAGTTCCAGCCGAAGCCGGTACAGAAGCCCCTGCCCATCTGGGTGGGCGGCCACACCCGGGCCGCGCTGCGGCGGACCGCCAAGTACGGGGACTGCTGGCACACCACGCGGCAGACGCCGGAGTTCGTGGCTTCCAACATCCCATACTTGACCCAGAGAATTGAGCGGGAGGGCCGCAAGGTCGAAGATGTCACGGTTTCGCTGAAACGCAGCCTGCATTTTACTGACATTGGCCTTCCCGAGATGGGTAGCGAGCGCAGCGGCGGGGCACTGGTCTGCAGTACCCAGGAGGTCATTGACGACCTTCATGCATGCCACGAGATCGGCATTGGACAACTTACCTATGACTTCCGGGTCAGCGAGATTTCGGACTGCATCCGAGTGATGGAACGCCTGGCTGAGTCTGTGCTGCCCGTTGCCGGGCGGCTCGGTTAGAGCGACGGCGGCGTGGAATCCATCCGGCTATGCAGCAGCGGACAGTCCGGAAACATCGCCCTGCAACACTGACGAGTGGGTGAAGTATGACCGACCTGGGAAACGCCTATCAGCTAATCAGTCAATATATCGAGAGGCGGATGGCGAACACCGGCATGCCTGGGCTGGCCCTGGCGATTACCGACCGCGAGAAGACGCTCCATGTGACTACCTTCGGTTACGGAGATCTGTCTTCGCGCGAGCCAGTACACCCGGGAATGATGTTCGAGATAGGGTCGATTGGAAAGTCCTTTACCAATATCGCCTTGATGCAGTTGCGGGATGAAGGTCGTCTCGAACTTGACGCTCCCGTGTCTGAGTTTCTTCCCTGGTTTGAGGTGCGATCGCGCTTCAAACCGATAACCATTCACCACCTGATGACACATACTTCGGGCCTCCCAACGGGAACCGACATCGGCACTCACGGGTTATACGAGGCCTGGTCGCTCCGGGACGTGCAAATCAACGCCTCGCCTGGCCAGCGTTTCCAGTACTCCAACGTTGGCTACAAGGTACTGGGGTTTCTGCTGGAGGAGCTGGACGGTAGGCCGTACGCCGATGCTATACAGGCTCGAGTGCTGGACCCGCTGGGAATGGAAAACTCGCACCCGGTCATAGGTCATGAGACTCGAAAGAGGGCCGCGGTGGGACACCGGCCCTTTTACGACGATCGCCCGGAACACAGGAACCACGGAATGGCGCCAGCCTTATGGACGGAATATGGGGTGGGCGACGGTTGCCAGGCTTCAACCGCTGAGGATATGTGCATCTACCTCAGAATGCTGATGAACGAGGGTGTTGGACCGTCGGGCCGGGTCATGTCCGAAGAGAGTTACGCCCTGATGTCCCAGAGAGTGGTCGAAACCCAGCAATGGGGTGGGGCATGGTACGGCTATGGTCTGACAACGGCCGACGTCGATGGCCACACCTACCTGGGCCACGGGGGCGGCACGACCGGCTTTGTCTCGGCAATGATTGCAGATCTCGCCGAAGGCTTCGGCGTGAACCTGCTGATCAACGGTATCTCTCCTTCCTTCGGAGCAGTGCCGATGGCACTGCACATCCTTGTATCTTGGAAATGGACGCGGCAGACCGGGCCATCCCGGGTCTTGGAGACCGTAGCTCAGCTAGGTCGTCGCGTCTTGCCTGCTCGGAGCCCGAACAGTTGACTGAGCCGTGGAGCCCGAATCACGCAAGGCTGGGCCGGAGCCGGTGATCATATCGGGAGGTGCTGAATGAAAGAGTCTCTTGTGTTTGTTGGCATTGATGTTTCCAAGGAGCGTTTGGATGTGGCGGTGCGGCCCACCGGTGAGATGTGGCAGGTCTCCCATGACTCCCTGGGCATCGGCGAGGTGATGGAACGTCTGGAAACACTGATGCCCCAGTTGGTGGTGCTGGAGGCTACCGGCGGAGTGGAAATGACCCTGGCCGGGGAGCTGGCAGCCTCCGGGCTGCATGTGGCGGTGGTCAACCCCAGACAGGTGCGCAACTTCGCCCGTGCCACCGGAAAACTGGCCAAGACCGATGCCTTGGACGCCCAGGTGCTGGCCCACTTCGCCGAGGCAATGCGTCCTGCCTCCAGGCCTCTGCCTGATTCCGACACCCGGGAACTGGCGGCACTGGTGGCCAGGAGACGGCAACTGGTTGAGATGATCACTGCGGAGAAGAACCGGCTCCGAACCGCCGCCCGGCGCATACGGCCAAAGGTCGAAGAGCACATCCGCTGGTTGGAGGAGAACCTGGCTGAGTTGGACCGGGATCTGGGAGACTTCATCCGTTCCTCCCCCATCTGGAGGGACAAGGACGAACTGCTCCGAAGCGCCCCTGGTGTGGGGCCTGTCCTGTCCATGACCCTCTTGTCCGGCCTTCCGGAACTGGGCACCTTGAACCGGGGCGAGATCGCAGCCTTGGTGGGCGTGGCGCCCTTTAACCGCGATAGCGGCACAATGAGAGGAAAACGCAAGGTGTGGGGTGGACGCCCCCAAGTGCGGGCCGCCCTCTACATGGCGGCCTTGGTGGCCACCCGGTTCAACCCGGTACTCAGGGACTTCTACCAACGGCTGTGCATGGCAGGCAAACCCAAGAAAGTGGCCCTCACCGCATGCATGCGCAAACTCCTGACCATACTCAATCACATGGTCAGACAGAATCGCCATTGGAACCCCAGCACCCAAAATTCTTGACATCAAAGACAGTTGCTGAGCTTGCTAAGGGCAGACATAGGACTGCAAAGTAATTCGTCGTCCCCTCCAGGGCCTGATACCAACGTGGTTCGCGACGCAGAAGCCTACGCGGGCACATATAGCTCCGCAACAGACCGGATGGTTGTCACACCTGACGGAGGCAGGCTGCTCCTCGACTGGCGAGGTTATGAGATTGCGTTGGAACAGCGGGACGAGGACACCTTCTATGCACCTCATCCTGACCTCGAGTTATTCCTGCTGGAATTCGGACGCAACGAAGAGGGAGTAGCAGAGATCTTTCATGGTCAAGATCGGTATGTTTCAGGAGAGGCTCCCGGATCCGATGACCCTGGCTGCCCGAGCGAGTGGGAAGCCTACCTCGGCCACTATCGAACGTACAACTTCGGCCTGACTAATTTTCGCATTGTGTCCAGAAAGGGGAGGTTGCTGCTGATCTACCCACCCGGCTGGCACGACGTTCTCACGCCTATTAGCGATGGATCGTTCCGCATAGGGGATGATCCTCGCTCGCCCGAGACAATGAGCTTCGATTCGTTGGCTTCCGGCAAAGCTTTGCGAGTAGTCTACTCTGGATGTCCCTACTATCGGACCTACACACCGTAGACAAGACCTGCCGGTCACTAATACGAGCTGAAGCATCCGGCAGGCACAGAAGACCCCGGCCGGTGTGGCCGGGGTTCACTGTTGAAACTTCCACTGCAGGGCAGTGGCTAGAGCCCACTGTCCTTGAACCACTTGGCGCGCTTCACCAGCTCCTCGGTGGTGTGGCGCATTGCGGTGATCTGTTTTTCGGTGACCGGTCGCTTCACCGATGCCGGGGCTCCTGTAACGAAGGACCTGGCAGGAATCTGCGCTCCGGCAAGCACGGCGGAATTGGCTGCGACGAGGCAGTTTTCGCCGAGAGTCACATGGTTGAGTATGGTGCAGTTGTTGCCCAGCAAGGAACCGCGTCCGACCACGTCGCAATGCACCACGACGCTGTGGCCCACTGACACGTGGTCTTCGATGGTGAGTCCGTTACCGTGGATAACGGACCCTTCCTGAATGTTTACGTAATCTCCGATGACTATGGCGTCATCCCCATCCCCGCGGACCGTTACGCCCGGCCAGACGCTGGCGTACTCCCCAATTTCCACATTGCCAACAACATAGGCAAACTCGCTCACCCAAGCCGTCTCGGCAACCTTGGGTGTAACGCCATTGAGTGTGCGAATCAACTCGATGCTCCTATCATTCCGCTTTGGGATCGTACAGTTACCCTGGCCACTATTCCCTGGATGCTCCAACCGCTCGACGCGCTTCACGGTCCATATCTCGGTTGATGATGGCCTGGCGCTTGTCGTAGCGTCGCTTGCCCCTGGCCAGGCCCAGCTCGACCTTTGCCACGTGCCCCTTGATATAGAGGCGGAGGGCCACCAACGTGAGGCCCTTTTCAGCAACCTCGCTCTCCAACTTGCTTATCTCGTCCCGGTGCATCAGCAGCTTGCGGAGGCGGCGTGGGTCGTGGTTGAACTGGCTGGCCGGATCGTAGGGCGCAATGAAGGTGTTATGAAGCCACAGCTCGTCTTCCCGCACACGGGCATATCCATCGCCGAGATCGACCTTCCCAGCGCGGACGGACTTAATCTCGGTGCCGGTCAGGACAATTCCAGCCTCGAATTTTTCGAGAATCTCGTAATCAAAAAAGGCGCGACGATTGCTGGCCGCAGTCCGATTTCCGCCGGAGTTTCCTGCGACTTTGGCAGTTTTAGCGGATTTTTTCTTTGCCATGTCTGCCACTCCGATCCATTTGACGGATAACTGGCGATCAGTTGGGTGAGGCGCTCTATGGCGAAGTCCAGTTGGACGTCCTCTGAGTCATCCTCAGACTCCTCTCTTATTATATCCGGAGTGATGCCCTCACCTTCAATCAATTGGCCGCCAGGGGTGTACCACCTTCCGATTGTGAAGTTTATAGCGGAGCCATCATAAAGGGGCCACAGGTTGTTGACGCTGCCTTTCCCGAAGGTGGACTCACCGACGGTCTCCGCTCTTCCATGATGCATCATCGCGCCGGCGAACACCTCGCTTGCCGAGGCACTGCCGCCGTTTATGAGGACGACCATGGGAATGTCCACGGCCATACCCCCTGATTCGGCATTCCAGTCGCGCCGATCGCCCTTGCCGTCCAGTTGGTACAGCACCAGTCCTTCATCCAGAAACTCGCTAGATACGTCCACAACGGACGAGAGCAGGCCGCCGGGGTTGTTGCGAATATCCACGACAAGGCCAAGTCCCCTGGACCGGTGGAAGCGCAGGAGCGCCTCCTGAAGTTCTTCCTTCGTGCTGCCGCTGAAAGAGGTTATGCGAAGATGTCCAATGCGTCCCACCAGCATGGTCAGGCGGACACTTTCCAGAGGAATGACACCTCGCACTATATCGATTTCCTCGGCTTCCCCTGTCCGGTCTCTTCTGACAAGGAGAGTGACTGTAGTGCCCTCCTCTCCGCGGATCAAATTGATGACGTCGAACAGTTCCAAGTCGCTGGTGCTCTGCCCATCAATCTCGAGGATGACGTCGCCGGAGCGAATTCCTGCTTCCTCGGCGGGCGTGTCCGGTATGGGAGAGATGATGGTAAACAGCCCGTTGCGAACCCCCACCTCTGCCCCTATGCCTTCGAAGAAGCCCCGGATGTCCTGCCGCATCATTGAATACTGGTCCGCATCCAGATACCCGGCATGGGGATCATCGATGGAGTCCATCATTCCGCGAATTGCGCCGTTTGCAGCGGCAGCGGCATCAAGGGAACCCGCGTCGATGTGCTCCCGCTGAAGGAGTTCCCAGACTTCTGCCAGCTTGGCAAATTCCGGCGGAAGTTGCACTTCCGCAACTGGGTCCTCTTCCTCACTCTGAAGAGAAACGCACCCAATGACCGGAATCGCCGTGACAGCCGACGCCAGCAACAGCAGGAGAATCAAGGTTCGCAGGGTTGGACGGGGCAAGGGCAATCCTTCGGGAAGCGTGCGGCCCTATACTCGGGTCCCGAGAGTGAATTTTATCACAAGTGGCCGCCACTGGTGCGGATTGAACAACGGGCGAAGGGCAATCGCGACACTAAACTGCGGCCTCGATCATTTCCGCCTTTGCAAAGAGGCGGACCGAATTATTTTTCTGCCATTTCCTCTCATCTTCTGCCATTCCAGCCTGCCGGGTTCCGGGGGCGTCTGAAGTCGTCGAGAAGCCTCCGGACAGGACCATACATTTAATCCAGGACATACACTTAATCAAGGTCTGAACAGTACATACAGTAATAATGCTAGGGATGCGCTGTGGGACTTGGCAACAGGGGAATGTCACCAGAATATCCAAACGCATGGCCCGGAATTGAAGTCAGGCCTATTGACCCTTTGACACATAAACCCAAAAGTGTATAATAGCCGCCGAATATCAAATTGGTCATACCACTTTATAGCAATGACATTGGGACCGGCAAATACCACCGCCGCTGACGGACTGCGAACTGCCAGGCTTCACGAAGCCATCGTCTCGCAGTTGCGCGAACTGATACGCCAGGGTGAACTGAGGCACGGGTCGCGTCTGCCACCGGAGCGGGCCCTGGCCGAGCAGTTTGGCGTCGGGCGCAGTTCAGTACGCGAAGCGATCCGGTCCCTCGAGTTGCAGGGGCTGGTCATCACCCGTCACGGTTCCGGCTCCTTCGTCAATACCCAGAGCCTGGATGCCGTGGCCACCCTGATGGGCCCCGACGACGGCAATGCCAGGCTAGAAGACATTTTCGAGATGCGCCACCTCCTCGAACCCCAGATAGCGGCCCTGGCTGCCCGACGGGCCACCGCTGCCGACATCCAGCGGCTGTCACTGGTCCTGGAAGAACAGCAGCGCCAGATCCTGGAGGGAGAGACAGGAGTCGACGCGGATACCGAGTTTCACTTTACCCTGGCGATTGCAACCCACAACCCGGCTCTGGTCAAAGTGGTAAACGCGGTGGAAGACGTGCTTCGCCTTTCGAGAGACCGCTACCTTCAGCGAACCGGGAGGCCGGAGCGGTCACTGCATTCTCATCGAGAAATCTTGGAAATGGTGCGCGCCGGGGATGACTCAGGCGCCCGCCGCGCCATGGACCACCATTTGACGACCGTGGAACCAGGCACCATATCCGAATCCGAAGACGGAAAGGAGGAATAGTATGTCCACCCTTGCTGTGGAGGTTGTGTACCGGGGCATTTTCCAAAAAACCCTGGCGCGCAACATTGTCCGCTCCATAGTGTTCGCCGCCCGAAAGGACGGCAAGATCGGCACGGCCTTTGGACGCTATGGCGACTCTCCGGAACGCAATGGCATCCCTGCCAAGCAGTTCGCCATCGTGGCCGACGACGCCGAGGAACTGGAAGAGAGCCTCGCCGTCTACCAGGCAACAGAAGTCGACGTTACGATCAATGTCGACGACACGATGTGCAAAGGCATTGAATCCTGGGCCTGGTACGGCCTTCAACCGATCAACGAGCTGACCAAGCCCGGCGGCACCCTCATCGTGACCTCCCGCCAGCAGGCCGATGCACTTCTGGAGGATATCCACCCGAAGGAAACTCCCTACAACCTGTCTATAGTAACGGGCATTCCCAGCTTCTCTGGACTCTGGGTCTACAAGGACGACCACACGGATGCGAGGATTCTCGGGGCTCTCTGCAAGGTTTGCCCGGATCTCGTGAGCCTTGAAGCCATGCTGGAGACCATCGAGGAGCAGATGGGCGGCGGAACCAAGATCGCCTCGGCCCAGCGCTCATTCGACCGCACTGCCACTCGGCCCGTCGAGCCCGGCGAGGGCGGCAACCAGCGCGAAATGAAGTTCACCTTGCCCGGTTGGAAGACCATGCAGGAAGGCCTCGTCATTCAGGCCCTACCCGAGGGTGGCGAGTTCGCGGAAGGTGAGGGCGGTTACGTTCCCGGCCGCAGCGAGGTGTTCAAAAAGTTCAGCACCCGCTCGATGCGTCCGGTGATCAACTTCGAGACCTGCATCAAGTGCACCCTCTGTTGGCTGCAGTGCCCCGACACCTGCTTCGACGTAACCCCAGACGGGCTGTATGACGCCAACATGGAATCCTGCTGTGGCTGCGGAGTTTGCGAGGCAGTGTGCCCCGTGCCCGAATGCGTCACAATGGTCAACGAAGCCGAGTTCAACGACCACAACAGCCAGTGGGAAATGTGGCAGGAGAACAAGGACGGCTACAACAAGTGGATGACGGAGCTTGTTGAGAAACAGAAGTCCGAGACCCGCACCCACGGCTTCCACCACGTCGGCGGCTATGCCGAAGAGATCCAGACGGCGGAGGCAGACTAATGACCATCACCGTTGAGAGTGAAATGTTTTCCCAGTCCACCGAGGAGCTGATCAGCGGGTCCGAGGCCATCGCCATCGCCTGCGCCCTCGCCGACGTGGACGTCATCACGGCCTACCCCATCCGTCCCTACGACACGGTGATGCAGTATGTGTCAAAGCTGAAGGCGGACGGGGTATTCGACTGCGACTTCATCGTGGCAGAGAGCGAGCACTCCCAGTTCGAGATCGTCAAGCACGCCTCGGCTGTGGGCGCGCGCACCTTCTGCGGTTCCAGCGGCGTGGGCTGGTTCTACGCCTTCGAGGCCATCACCGTAACGGCCGGCCTGAGAATGCCCGTGGTGGCAATGGTCGGCAACCGCGCCCTGGACGACCCCGGCGCCTTTGGCGTCGAGCACAACGACGCTATGGCGGTGCGTGACCTGGGCTGGCACCTCTACTGGGTCGCCACGGCACAGGAAGCTCTGGACACCGCGCTGCTCGCCTATAAGGTCGCCGAAGACCGCAGGGTGCTGCTGCCTTTCGCAATCAGTTGCGACGGTTCCTTCCTGACCCACTCCCAGGCCATTGTCCAGGTGCCTACGCGGGAGCAGGTCAACCGCTACCTGCCCGGCTACAACCGGCAGGAGCTACAGCTTCACCCCGACAACCCGATCACCGTTGCCCCGCAGGTAAACGAGGACTGGCTGATGGAAATCCGCCGCCAGACCGACGATGCCATGCGGCGGGCGGTGGGCGTCGTCTATGAAGCTTACGACGAGTTCAAGGAGGTCTTCGGGCGCGGCGACCCCAGTCCCTTCATCGAAGAATACATGACCGAAGACGCCGAAATAATACTCGTTGGAATGGGAACGCTGGCCATGCCCGCCCGGGTTGCGGTGCGCCGCATGCGGGAGCAGGGCAAGAAGGTGGGATTCGTTCGCATAAAGTTCTTCCGTCCCTTCGCTGTGGAAGAAATCCAGAACGCCCTGAAGGGGGCCAAGGGTATCGCAGTCATCGACCGCGACTATTCCTATGGGTCTCCCTCTTTCGGTGGCGTACTGTTCCACGAGCTCCGGTCTACCCTCTACCCTCTACAGGAGCGGCCCATGATGCTCAACTTCATAGCCGGTCTTGGCGGGCGCGAGGTCATGGTACGCGACATAAACGATATGGTGGAGACTACCGAAAAGGCGGTCGCTACTGGTAAAATCGAACAGGAAACTACGTGGGTTAACGTAAGGGAGTAAGAGCCATGACCACCATGATGACCGAGACGGACCTCCCGCAGGTTCGTGGCGTAAAGAACATCCCGGTGGAGGAGTTCTACTCTTCCGGGCACCGCACCTGCCAGGGATGCGAATCGGCGCTGACTATGCGCCTGCTGATCAAGGCCGCGGGTCCCCGCTCCATCGTTCTTGGCAGCACGGGATGCATGTACGTGGCCAACACCACCTACTACAGCACGCCGTGGGTAGTGCCCTGGATGCACACGCAGTTGGGTTCCTCGGGCAGCGCCGCCACCGGCACCGCCGCAGGCCTGGCTTCCATGATGCGAAAGGGCAAGATGCACAGCGAGCCAATCAACGTCATCGCTTTCTGCGGCGACGGCGGCGGCGTGGATATGGGCCTCTCGGCCATTTCCGCCGCGCTGCAGCATGATGAGTACAACCTGCTCATCCTCTGCTACGACAACGAGTCCTATGCCAACACGGATATCCAGGTCTCGGGCAGTTCGCCCTGGGGCGCCAACAGCACCTTCAGCCCTCCGGGCAAGGTGCACCGGATTATGAACAGCCGCTGGAAGAAGAACACCGCGCCCATGCTGGCCGCCGGCCATCCCGACGTCCGGTATATCGCCACCTCCTGCGCTTCCTACGGCCTGGACCTCAACAACAAGATCCGGCGTGCCCTTACCATAGGCGGGCCAACCTTCATCCACAACATCGACCCCTGCCCCAAGGGATGGGACTACGATCCCAAGTATTCCCATGAACTGGGAATGCTGGCCATCGAGACAGGTTTGTGGGTGCAGTACGAGATCATCGACGGCGAGTTGATTCTCAACGGCCCCAGCCGCAGCATCGCCAGGGGCATCCGAAAGCGCAAGCCCATCGCGGAGTACCTGACGCGCCAGGGTCGCTTCGCCCATTTCACGCCCGAAGACATCGCTCACTTCCAGCAGCGGGTGGACGAGCAGTGGGAAAAGTGGTGGATTCCGGGAGTGATTCCCTTCACCATGAGTGAAGACTAGACCCTCCGATTTCGTTTCGTGAATAACCTCAAGGGCAGGTCTTGGACCTGCCCTTTTTTGGTGCCAGGTACGCGGTTTTGTCTCAAATATTGCATGAATTCAAAATATTCTGTAGGTGCTCAAAACAATAGTTACGAATCTAGGTGAAATGAACGATACTTTCTAACGATTATGGTTTTAGAAATGTACGAAAAGCACTTATAGGTTTATCGCTTTCGTTCAGATTGTGGTATCATAGCGCGACTTGTCAGGCGTCAGCCCTGAGGACAATCGTCGAGTCCATTGGGGACTCTCGGCCAGACACGACTAAACTTCCCAAACTTCAAGGAGAGGTCTAAATGCGAACCGCGGTAATCTTGACATTTGCCATCGTGGTGCTGATGGCGGCCTTCGTGGCCTGCGGAGAGTCGGCTACCCCTGTCCCGCCGACGGCTACCCCAGCCCCGACTGCCGCTCCCACAGCAGTGCCAACGGAAGCTCCCACCGCCATGATGGAAGAGGAAGACGGCGACGGGATGATGATGTGGGAAATCAGCGATGAGCTGAAAGCCTACGCTGCCGAGAACGCCGGAGGCCCTGGCGCCATCTACATCGGCGACGGAAACTTTGACGCCCTAGTTGGGCCCTCTGTTTATACCGAGTTCATGGAACTCGACGGAACCGACCTGGGCGATGACGACGGCCAGGTGCCCCTGGATGCCATTATGGACGTCAGGTGGGTGTTTGAGTCCGACTACTACCGGCAGCTGCTTGAGACTGCCAACCTGACCAATCCCACTCCGCTGACTTCTTCTGGCGAAGAAATCGAGCTGCAGCACACCTGCATCAACGGTCAGCTGCTCTGGTGCAAGCACCAGAAGACTTACTTCGTGCCCAACGTGGAAAGTCGAACCGAGGGTCAGGTTACCATCAACGTAACTTCGTTCCCGGAGCTGGGCTTGGCCGGCACTGATACCGCCAGCCTGCTGGCGGATGGCACCCTGGCAATGACCGAGATCTACGGCGGCTACGTGGGCGGCGAGTTCCCGGCGCTGGCCGTGCAGTACATCTGGGGACTGTGGCCCGACCATCAGACCCATTACGACGTACTGACCAACATCGCCCCCGATCTGAATCGGGTTTACACCGACGAGCTGGGTGCGCAGGTGCTGATGCGCAACTGGATTGCCGGCGACGACCAGTTCTTCTTCAGCAACAAGAAGCTGGAAAGTCCGGAGGACTTCATTGGCCTGAAGACCCGCAGTCACTCGGCCGAGTTGTCCGACTGGATCAACCATATGGGCGCGGCGGCCCAGTTCATGGCCTTCGCCGAGGTATACACAGCGCTGGAGCGCGGCATCCTTGACGCTGGCGTAACCGGCGCAAACCCGGGTCTCAGCCAGCGCTGGTACGAAGTAACCGAATTCATGAACGGGCGGCTCTACAGCTTCAACTCCACCACCAACGTGATCAACGGTGAAGTCTGGGCTGATATTCCCGCTGACCTCCAGCAGATCCTGCTGGAGGAGGGCGCAAAGCAGGAACTTGAGGCCCTTCGCCTGACCGCCATCCACAACGTCACCGGCATCACCCGCAACATCGAGGCGGGCCTGGAGCTGGTGGAGTTCGGCCCCGAAGCCCAGGCTCTCAGTAAGAGGGCTGGCGCCGAGAGCGTGCTGCCCAACTGGCTGCAGCGGCTTGGCTACCCCGACAAGGGTCAGGATGTGGTTGACGTATTCAACAACAAGATCGGCCCCTTCGTTGGATTGCGGGTTGACCTGGACGCCTCGGATGAACGGGGATTCGTCGTGGTGGACGTCCCCATCACGCAGGGAATCCACGCCCAGTAGCCTCCACGCGAGCATACGGCGAGCAATTGAAAGGGGCAGCCGATTGGCTGCCCCTTCTTTCGTGCGCCAGAATCGCGCCGTCCCGGGACGGCGGAAAGTGGGAACAAGGCCTAAAAGAACACGCTCAGATTCTTGGCCATGATCACGTTGGAGTCCAACACGATGGTGCGGTGGGCGATCTTCCATTCGCCGTCCACTCGGCGCAACAGGTCTTCACGGTATCCGGCGAAAACGTTCTCTTCCGTTTCGTGGTGCGACCGGTACAGGATGAATGCCGTCTTCGCCTTCACCTCGCCATTGGGCTGGGGATCTACCACCAGATTGCCCACCAGGTGCCGGGTGCGCGATGGCGGATCTTCACCCCAGGCCATGCCAGTCTCAAGCCGGTCGACTCGCATCCTCATGTAGGTCTTGTCGTCCTCAAAAATGGCCAGGTCGCCCAGGGGAGTCAGTTCCCTTTCGGTCTCGTGCCGGTGGACGTTCAGCCGTCGCGGCATGAAATAGAGCACGTCTTCGGTGAACAGGTCCAGCCATTCCCTGAATCGCCGTTCATCGAGCATCCAGGCCTCCCCGATGTAGAACTGCATCAGGTCGTGCCAGAGCTCCATCTGCGAGCCGGCCGTGCGCTGAGTTTCGGTAGCCATGACTCTCCTACCCCTGCAGGCTTGCCGTGCCCCGAGTTTCCGTAGCCATGACTCTCCTACCCCTGCAATGTTGCCGTGCCCCGAGTCCCCGTAGCCACGATTCCCCTACCCCTGCAATGTTGCCGTGCGCTGAGTTTCGGTAGCCACGATTCTCCTACCCCTGCAATGTTGCCGTGCCCCGAGTTTCCGTAGCCACGATTCTCCTACCCCTGCAATGTTGCCGTGCCGTCGTAGGCCATACGCTTCGGCTCCAGGGGGATGTCTTCCCAGTTCTCGGCGTTCATGAACTGCTCCCAGCGCTTGTAGAAGAGTCGCTGATTGCTCTCGGACGTATACCGCTCCGCCACCAGGCCAGGATATTCGGGGTCCTGTCTGTCGTGGCCCACCCCCATGGAAAGGTCCTGGGTGTATTTCCTGCCCATGGCGGTGAGCGCAGAATTGGTTACTCCTCGCCAGTTGTCCATGTCGTCCTGCTCGAATATGCCGTTGACCCCGTTGTAGTTGGCGCTTCCCCGCCTGAGGGCTGTCTTCAGATCTTCCGGCATATCCTTTTCCAGCACCGCGAAGTGCCAGAACTCCGTCTGAAGGGGGCCCCGCGGGTGCGCCAGGCGAAATCCCAGCACTCCGTTGGGGAACAGGCTGTGGTTGCCTAGCTGCAGACGCCTGGCGCGCAGGCTGCCCAGCCTCCGTTCCGACTCGGAAAGGGTCTGGCGATAGTAGTCCTCAAACGCTTCTCGGTTCTCGGCAGTAATTCCGTGAGTTTGGCGGGCCTGTTCCGGACGTTCCAGAAAACGCATGGTCAGGGAATGGCCATTGACAAACAGGTGCTTGCTCTCTGACTGGAACTGTTGCTCGTGGGTCAGGCGGGGAATCCCTCGGTGCCTTCCCTGTACGATGATGGTTGACAGATGCGTGGTGGGAACGTGGTAGTTGTCGGAGCAGTTGTCAACTGCTGTCTTCCAGTTGACGGGCTCAATCCATTTTATGGGGCCTATGGCTTCGGTTCCGTTGTCCAGGCGGTTGAAGCTGACGTCCAGCAACCAGCGGGCGTCGCCAAGGTAGTCATCCAGGCTTGGGGCGCTTCGGTCCCAAGTCGCAAAAACGATGCCTGCGTAGGTCTCGGTCCTGGCCTCCACCAGACGCAGGGAATCACGGTCAAGAGCACCGTAGTACGCTTCTTCCTCACCGGGAAGGTACTCCAGTGCTCCCTCGTTGGAGTATGTCCATCCGTGATAAGCGCAGGCGAAGTTGCGAGAGTTTCCGCAGTCAGTGCGGACTATCCTGTTGCCCCGGTGACGGCACATGTTCAGGAAAGCTCTCAGGTTTCCCTGCCCGTCCCTGCAGAGGATAACCGGTTCCTCCCCCATGTAGGTATGGAAGAAATCATTGGGCTTCGGTACCAGCGACTCGTGCCCAATCATCAGCCAGGCCCGGCCGAAGACCTTTTCCTGTTCCTCGACATATATGTCCGGGTCAACAAAGATGCTGCGGTCAAGTTGACCTGTCTGCATGTCAATTATCTGGTGTTTGCGGCCTGTGGCTACCATCACGATTCCCCGTCTTCAGGTGGTATTGGGCCCTTTCCAACAGTATCAATCAAACGGTGCATTCTGTCTATCTGTGTAGTAGAGTAGGGCCACTCAAGAGCTACACTCGGGGGCACGGCAATGAAGTTTGGAATTTTCACCATCGTCCCTTACCACGAAGATTTTACGCAGCAGCAGGCATTGAATGATGCGCTGGAGCAGATCGTTTACGCGGACCAGATGGGCATAGAAGAGGTCTGGCTCGGCGAGCACAGCTTCTCGCGCCACGGCTTGCTCTCTGGCATATGGTCTTTCCTCGGCGCGGTGGCTGGGCGCACCCAGAATATCCGCATCGGAACCGCCGTTATCGTCCTGCCGCTGCACAACCCGATACTGGTCGCCGAAGAAGTGGCCATGCTGGACATTATGAGCAACGGCCGCTTCAACTTCGGCATTGGCGCAGGGTATCAACAGCAGGAGTTCGATGGCCTTGGCGTCGACATCGATACCAGCCGGGAGCGGTTCAGCGAGGCGGTAGACGTTATCATCAAGGCATGGACTGAGGAGCGCCTCACGTTCCACGGGAAGTACACCAATGTTGATGATCTCTGGGTGCTTCCCAAGCCGGTTCAGAAGCCTTATCCACCGCTGTTCCAGGCTGTCAGCACCAGCCCGGAGAGCATCTCCTTTGCCGCCAGCCGACAGATCCAGGTCATCGCCGGCGGCCCGACGGACATCCTTGGACAGGCCCCCCAGGTCATTAAGCTGTGGCGCGAGAAGATGGACGAGTATGGTCATCCTCATGCCCATCTCGACCCGCCGATGTCCAAGTCGATCTATGTCGCCCCGACTATGGAAGAAGCCGAGCGTGATCCCGTAGGACTGGAAGACTTCTCGTCTCGCATTCTGCGATCTGCCGGCAGCAATGGCGCGCCAATCGGTATGCCCGTGGACAGGAACGGTAACGTCGCCAAGGGCTACGAGCACTGGGCCAACCGCCAACGCGACCGCGACCGTCGCGACGACGTGGGTCATGCCGGCCTTCCTCCCCTCAGGGGTACGCCGGAGGTCGTGGTAGAGCGGCTGAAGGAAACTCAGGCGGCGGGCATCAACCACGTGTTCGGCAACTTCGGCTTTGCTGGCCTGCCTCACTGGAAGGTGATGCGCTCCATTGAGCTCTTCGCCAACGAGGTCATGCCGCACTTCAAGGAAGCTCCAGTAACCTGATCACCGGCGATCGGAAGACAATGGCCCAGTCCAACCAGGAGCAACGAAGCGATGACCACAGCCAACTTCACCGAGGAATCCACCAGCAAGACCATTATGGTGGGCGATATGCCCGTCCACTACCACGACGTTGGTGAGGGCGACCCGGTGGTTATGCTGCATTCCTATGGGCCGGGCACGACAGGCTGGATCACCTTCCACAAGGTGCTGCCCGCCTTAGCACAGCATTTCCGGTGCATCGTTATGGACCTACCAAACTTTGGGCGGACCGGGCCGGTGGTCTACAACGAGCCTCTGCACAACCTGCAGGCCCGCACGGCAGTGGGGTTGATGGACGCTCTTGGCATCGAGAAGGCCCACCTGGTTGGGAACTCCCAGGGAGGCCAGTCGGCAATGGTGCTGGCGGCCCATGATCCCCACCGGGTGAACAAGCTGGTGTTCGGGGCCTGCCACATCCGGACCGGCGGCGACCTGTACCTGATGGGCAACCGGCCCTCGGAGGGGAGCGTGGTAACCCGGGAGGTGCGGGATAACCCAACCCGCGACATCGTGGGCCGCTACCTGCGGACGCACATAGACGACAACGCCCTGGTGACCGACGAGCTGATCGACTACATTTACAACAACTACACCGGCAACCCGGACCACATCAAGGCCGACGCAGAGTCAGTCAGCGTTCCCTATGACCACGGCGTTGACTTGCCGAACATAAACGCCCCCAGCCTGATCATCTGGGGGCGGTACGACCGGATGTGTGTCTTCGAGATCGGAATTGCGGCACTGAACAACCTGGAGGACTCACGGCTGGTGCTGCTGAACAACTGCGGGCACTGGGTCCCGTTCGAGAAACCGGAGGAATACGCCTCGCACGTACTGACGTTCCTGCGGGGGTAACAAGGGACAGCTCTCGGGAAAATCAAGTGGGCGGTAAGATTGCCGCTCACTTTGCGTATCTGATGCCGTAAGTGTTGCCCGGAGCTACTCTCGCAAGTACCGTTCCTGCAGGGCCAGGAACTCGTCGGTGCGGTTGACCTGGCGCAGTAGGTCTGGTGGCGCCTGGCGGTCGGCGAGGTCTTCGAGCGCTCCTCCGTTCCTCAGGTGCATCAGGCTGTCGTGTATGGCCTGGACGACGACGGCGTAGGTCGGATTTCCCAGCATCAGGATGCGAATGTTCGCGTCGAGGAACGCCTGGTCGTTGCGGGCGTCGGCCGGAGGATTGAGTACGCAAAGTGGAAGCGGGGTGGCCCCGTGGGCGGCCTCGATCTGCTCGCGGCTGGATACGCCCGTCAGCATCACCGCCTCAACACCGGTCTGCGAATACGCACGCAACCTTTCCAATGCTTCGTCCTGAGAGCAAAGACCAAAGGCTGCTGATCGGGCAACGATAACCGTCGTGGGGTCGGTGCGAGCTTCCACCGCCGCTTCCAGCTTGCCAACCTGTTCCGCGGTGGAAACCAGGCCCGGATCGGCCACGTTGAACTGCCTGGGGACATAATTGTCCTCTATTTCGATACCCGCCACTCCCGCGGATTCCATCTCCCTAACCGTCCGGACGACGTTCACCGCATTGCCAAAGCCGTCCTCAGCATCGACCATCAGGGAGACGTCGGCGATGCGAGTGATGCGGCGGCAGTGGTCGACCACGTCCGACATATTGGAGAGCACGATGTCCGGCACGCCAAGGTTGGCCACCTTTCCCACCGAGCCTGAGAGCACGCAAACCTCGTACCCCAGCATGTGGGCGATGCGGGCCGACAGGGGGTCGAAGATGTTGGCGGCCAACGTGCAGGAAGGTCGCTCCAGGACCTCTCGAAACAGCTCACGGGCACGGGACATGATCACTCCCTACGGGCGCAGAATCACCTTGCCGCGGGTTCCCCGAGCAGCGAGGTGCTGGTGCGCGGTCGCGACGTCGGACATTGACAGTACCTGGTCAACGATGAGGCTCGCTTTGCCGTCGGCCATCAGCGGGAAGATCTCCGCCATGGCTGCCTGGTGGTCCAAACGGCCCAAGGGCGAGCGGCCGATGCTGAAACCGATCACCGATCGGTTTGCGGCGAAAATCTCCCCGGCAGGCAAGTTTGCCGGAGTTCCCGAGGCGTTGCCGTAGGTGATCATCCGGCCGTAAGACGCCACACAGCGCAGGCTCTTCTCCAGCACCGGGCCGCCTACGCATTCCAGGATCAGTTCCACCCCGTTGCCGCCGGTTTGTGCCTGTATGACTTCCTCGAAGTCCTGCTCTGTATAGTTGATGGTCTCGTCTGCACCCAGCGAGCGGCAGAGATCCAGTTTGTCCTGGGTGGAAGCAGTCACAATTACATGGGCTCCCCAGGCCTTGGCGAGCTGTATGGCAACAGTGCCCACGCCGGACGCTCCCGCCTGTATCAGCACGGTGTGGCCCGGTTCCAGTTGCCCTCGGGTCTTGAGCAGATGGTATGCCGTCAAAAAGACGATGGGCATACCCCCCGCCTGAATCGGGTCCACAGTTTCAGGATAGGGGAAGACGAAATTGCCGTTGACGGCGACCATCTCGGCCTGGCCTCCGGGGCCCATGGCCATCACACGCTGGCCGACCGAGACTCCACTGACCTCCGATCCGACCTCCACAACGGTTCCTGCCGCCTCTAGCCCCATGGATGACGGGAGGTCCGGTCCTGGGTAGTTGCCGCCCCTGCGCATGATGTCGGCGTAGTTGACTCCTGCCGAGTCCACTTTGATCAGCACCTGGTGGGGGCGGGCTTCCGGATCTGGCGCGTCTTCCCATTTGAGTACGTCTAGACCGCCGAATTCATGGATTCGCACTGCTTTCATCTGGGCGTTTCTCCTTGCAGATGGCCTGCTGTTGTGCTGGTGGTTGTAACCCGGATGCCGGGTCCGGTATTGCTATTGAAGCGGAAACCGTCGCTTTACCCATAACCTCGGAACTGTGAAGCACTCAGCACCGGTTCGTTGATCATTCGCACCGGTTCACCGCTGGCGAAGGCGCGAATGTCCTCGATAACGCCAGCGTACATTGCCCGGTAAGAGTCATCCGTGACGTACCCGAGGTGCGGGCAGATGAGGGTATTGTCCAGCTGCAGAAGGGGGTGTCCCTCCGGCAACGGTTCAACATCGAAGGTGTCCAAAGCGGCCCCTGCAATAGCCTTGCGCTGCAAGGCGTCCACGAGGGCATCTTCGTCCACTATGGGTCCACGGGAGATATTGACCAGATAGGCAGACGGCTTCATCAGGGCCAGCTCTCGGGAGCCTACCATGCCGCGAGTCCGCTGGCTCAGCACCAGGTGGACGGAAAGAATGTCCGATTCGCGGAACAGATCGTCCTTTCCCACTAGAGTGGCCCCGCATTCGCTGGCGCGCTCGGCGGTGAGGTTCTGGCTCCAGGCTATGACGTTCATGTCAAAGGCGTTGGCAACTCGCCCCACCAAGGACCCGATATGCCCCAGCCCCAGCAGGCCGATTGTCTTACCTTTAAGGCCGACCCCTACGGTTGTTCCCCATTTGCCTTCTCTGGACAGCCGATCTTCCAGGGGAATCTGCCGCACGATTCCCAGAATCAGGCCCCAGGTCAGTTCAGTGGGACCCTCACCTGCTCCATCCGTGCCACTCACGGCAATGCCCAAGTCCGAAGCCGCCTCCATATCAAACGAGGCGTTTCGGCGGCCTGTTGTCACGAGAAGTCGCAGATTGGGCAGCCGCTCCAGCAGCGAGCGGGGAAATGGAGTGCGCTCCCTCATTCCCATAATCACGTCGAAGGAGCTCAGCCTGTCGGCGAGGGCATCCTCGCTGTTCAGATGATCGCTGAAGAAAGTTACCTCGGCTCCCTGTGGCAGCTGCGACCAGTCTGCCAGGCTTTCGGCTACACCCTGGTAGTCGTCAAGAACCGCTACTTTCATATGCCAGCCCTCATTCTGGAATTATCTCAACTACAGACACTGCTTCCATTTCGAGGTTGCTTACTTGAAAGCAGGCATGACCCTCTGAGTCATAATGTGGAGACTCCGGGTTACTGCCTTCTCTGGAATGAGGCCTCCGGCGTTCAACTCCGCAACAACCCCGTCCAGGCCCAGTTCTTCCTTCAGTTCCGAAATTCGATCCACCAGGCTCTCGCCTGTGCCAAAGGCAACCTTGGTCTCCAGCATTTCTTCGTACGACATCGTCGCCAGTCGGTCCGCGCGACCCTGTCGTTGCTGAGAGTCGCCACCGGCGCGCCCGGTGGCCGAATCGCGAAGGAGCGAGCCCATCCGGTTGAAGTACGCGTTGATGCTGTCCTGTGGCTCTTCAAGGGCTTCCTCTTGGCTATCCGCAGCATAGACCGGAATTCGAAGGGAAACGTCGCCGTCGCCCTCGTGTCCCGCCTCGTGCCAGGACTTCCGATATTCCTTCAGATTGGCTCGAAGCTCGGGTATGTCCATACCCCGCAGTCCCACGAAGATAGGATGGCCCTCCCGGCCAAGGCGAGGGAAGGTCTCAGCAGTGGTGGCTGCGATTCTCAGTGGCGGATGCGGCTGCTGGAATGGGCGAGGGGAAACCACGGCGCCTTTGAAGCTGTAGAAGTCGCCGTCAAAGGAAAACGCCTCTCCCTTCCAGGCTTCCAGAATGATGTCCAGAGCCTCCCTGAAGCGTTCCCTGCTCTCAACGTAGGGAATTCCGTACAGGTCGTACGAACGGGCAAAGCCGCTCCGTCCCACGCCAAACTCAAACCGACCTTCGCTGATCTGATCGACTGTGGCCACTTCCTCGGCAATACGCAGCGGATTGTTCAGCGGCAGCACGTGCACAGCCATTCCAATTCGCAGCCGCTCCGTGCGAGTTGCAATGGAGCTGGCCACCACTATAGGTGAAGACAGCACGGACCTCGTCGGGTTGAAATGCAGTTCGGCAAGCCACACCCCGTCTAGACCCATCTCTTCCGCCGAATCAACGAGCCGGAATCCTTCGGTGAAGGACTCGGCTTCCGATTTTCCGGCACGGCTGCCAAACTCCATGAATATGCCGAAATGCATGTCTTCCTCTCCTGCGTCAAGGACAGTAAACGGCGAAATCCGTCGCGATGGTAAGTATAGCACGGGAGGGTAGACTACATTCCTTGACCCTTGGCGTTTCGAAGACTAACCTACTTCACGATGCTGGCGCATCTCGGGGCCAAGATTACTGGGGGAGCGCGTTTATGGAACGGCAGCAGTACGACGTCGCCATCGTGGGCGGAGGCATTATCGGGCTGTCCACCGCGATGCACCTGAACCAAAGGTTCCCCAGGCTGAAGGTGGCGGTACTGGAGAAGGACCGGGAGCTGGCAACCCACCAGACGGGCCACAACAGCGGGGTTATCCATTCCGGTATCTACTACCGTCCCGGCTCGCATAAAGCCAACTTCTGCGTTGCAGGCGTTCAGAAGCTGATTGATTTCTGCGACGAAAACGAGATCGAATATGAACGTTGCGGAAAGGTCATCGTGGCCACGGAAGAATCGGAACTGGGACGCCTGGACAATCTCCTTGAGCGGGGCGTAGCCAACGGAGTGCAGGGCCTTGAGATGATTGGCCCCGAACGCCTGAAGGAAATAGAACCTCACTCGGCCGGAATTCGTGCGCTGTGGTCCCCTGGAACGGGCATAGCCGACTATGTGCAGGTTGCTCAGACCTACGCCAACCGTTTCGCCCATGCCGGAGGTGACGTCTTTACCGAGGCCTCGGTCAGCAGCATCACAAAGGACGGTGACTCCCTGGCCGTCGAAACAGCCAAGGGTACGCTGCAAGCCAGTCATATCATTAACTGCGCTGGTCTCTATGCCGACCGCGTCGCGTCCATGATAGAAGCCCGGGTCGACGTACGGATCGTTCCTTTTCGTGGTGAGTACTATACCCTGCGACCCGAAAGCCACCACCTCGTATCGGGGCTGATCTACCCGGTCCCCGACCCGCGCTTCCCCTTCCTGGGGGTACATTACACTCGCAACATCCACGGCAGCGTTGAAGCCGGACCTAACGCCGTCCTGGCATTCAGCCGGGAGGGCTACCGGAAAAGCGACATTGACATTGGAGAGACGCTGGGAACGTTCACCTATCCCGGTTTCTGGAAAATGACCGCCAAACACTGGCGCACCGGCCTCAGTGAGACCCGCAGGTCTTACAGCAAGGGCGTCTTCCTCCGCGACCTGCAGCGATTGCTTCCGGACATTCGGGAAGAAGACCTCGCCCCCGGCGGATCCGGAGTCCGCGCTCAAGCCGTTGCCAGGAACGGCGCGCTACTAGACGACTTCAACATTATCCAGGGGCGCCAGGCGGTGCACGTCCTGAACGCTCCCTCGCCGGGCGCCACGTCCTCCCTGGCTATCGGCGAACATATAGTGCAACTGGCCGCCGAGGCATTTGACCTGCCTGAGTTGCCGGTTTAGCCGCAGCAACAGCTCGTTTAGCCGCATTAACAAGGGATCTCAGGGCTCCCGCGGAGCCATCGCAAATACAAAACACTTCTCACTGCAATTTATTGCCCGCCGCAACCGCCCGTATGTATACTCTTATTCGGTTAATTAAAAGTTAACAAATCTTCTGGCGAGAAGTCTTCCGCTTCTTTTCGGCAGCCTGCGGGGTCTTGAATGACGACGGAATCCGGCATCGCTCAGCAACCGACCCTGGAAATGGGGATGGTGAGCGTAGAGGAGAAGCCGGTGGATGACTACCTCAGTGCCGTAGGCGACGAGCTTTCAATTTACCGGGAAACCGGACTTGCCCCACCCCTATACGGCACAGCTGCCTCACTGGGGTTGCTGCTCAGGAACCTCGAACTGCCTCCGGGAGCCATCCACAGTCTGCAGGAGTTCAGCGTCCTGGCCCCCATCACCCTTGGCCAGGAACTGCAGGCCACGGCTGCCTTGGAGCGTCCTCGCCAGCGGGGCAACCTTCAATTCATAACCGCGGCCACTCACCTTAAGACTTCAGAAGGCGATGTTGCTCTTTCTGGCAAGACTACAGTCCTGGTGTCTGATGGTGCTACAGCCGCTGCCGACCGCAGCCCACGAAACGCCGACGGGGCCACCAGCAGCGATTCCAGCCAGTTGCCGGTGGTGCAACGCACAATTTCCCGGGAACAGTTGATCGCCTACTCGACTGCATCCGGAGACGACAACCCTCTCCATCTCGAAGAGGCATTCGCTGCGGGAACCAGGTTCGGCGGGATCATCGCCCACGGTATGCTGACCTTGGCCTTTCTTTCGGAAATGCTGACCCTGGAACTGGGAGAACGCTGGCTGACCTCCGGCTCCCTTCGAGCCAGGTTCAAAGGGGCCGCGTATATCGGCGACCGGGTGGAAACATGGGGCAGAATAGAGGAATCAACCGGCGACCCTGTTACATGTACAGTGGGCGTCAGGAACGCGGCTACGGGTGAAGACCTGATCACCGGAACAGCAACTGCAAAGTAGAATAGGCAAGTGTCCTGCCTGCGGCAGGGCGACGGGTAAGAGGTGCGGGATGCAACGAAATGGATCTGAAGACAGCCGTCCGGTGCGGGTCGCCGTAGATGCTATGGGCGGCGACTTCGGCCCGCAGGAAACGGTGAAGGGCGCGGTGCAGGCGCTGCGCGCAGTCAACGCCGAACTGTTGCTCGTGGGCGACCCAGCACCAGTGCAGGATGAACTTGCCAAGTATGACACGGGGATGCTGACCATAACGGTTGTCCCCTCGGAAGGCAAGATCAACGACGACGAACATCCTCTCCAAGCGCTGCGCCAAAAGCCCCAGTCATCGGTAGTGGTAGCAACCCATCTCGTGAAGCAAGGCCAAGCGGACGTGATGGTCTCAATGGGGTCCACCGGGGCGTCAATGGCCAGTGCGGTCCTCACGCTCGGCCTCATGGAGGGCCTCGAGCGCCCATGCCTCGGAGGCCCCTTTCTCGGCCTTACACCGAACACCGTCCTCGTCGACATCGGAAGCAACCTAGATTGCAGGCCCGGACTGCTCCTCAACTTCGCGGTCCTGGGTGCAGCCTTCGCGCACACCTACATGGGAATCGAGAACCCCCGAATTGGACTTCTCAGCGTCGGCGCGGAGTCGGCAAAGGGAAACCGGCAGGTACAGGAGAGCTATCAACTCTTTCAGGACAGTCACCTCAACTTCGTTGGCAATGTGGAAGGCATGGACTTCTTCACGGACAAGGCCGACGTGATCATCTGCGACGGCTTCGTGGGCAACATCCTTGTGAAGTTCACCGAAGGGATGGGGACCGCATTGTCCGATTTTGTCAAAGAAAGACTCGCCGGATCGGCTGACCCTTCAGTGGTGAATCAATTGGCCGACGACCTGTGGGAAACAACCAACCGGCCCAGGACAGTGGGCGGTGGTCCATTGTTTGGCGTTAACGCCCCGGTGATCCTGGGGCACGGGTCATGTCGCGCCAACGGCGTTGAGGGGGCCGTGCGCACGGCGGTCCGATATGTCAACGTTGGACTCCTCGACATCATGCGACAGGATCTGGACGTGATGAACAGGTCCGGCGTCGCGAGGGCAGGGAAGGCATCTGATGACGGAAGCTAGTTCCGGCATCAGCCTCCAGGGACAAGTGGCCCTGGTTACGGGATCCTCGCGCGGAATTGGGGCCGTCATCGCCAAACGTCTGGCCCTGGCAGGCGCCAGGGTGGCGCTGAATTACAACGCCAGTGTCGCGGCTGCCATTGAGGTCAAGGAGTCCATCTCCTCCGATGGCGGAGACGCCATGCTGATCGCAGGGGACGTGTCGGACGAAGCGCAGGCGCAAGAGACCATCAAAGCTGTCGTTTCCCAGTTCGGCCACATAGATATCCTCGTGAATAACGCTGGTATACACCGGGACCGCCTGTTGCTTCGCATGTCGCCCGCCGATTTCGACCGAGTGCTTCAGGTGAACCTGCGAGGGGCCTTCCTCTGCACAAAGTACGCTATGCCGCACCTGATCCGGCAGCACTATGGGCGGGTTGTGAATATGTCCTCGGTAGTTGGTCTCACCGGAAACCCCGGACAGGCCAACTATGCGGCCGCCAAGGCCGGGCTCATCGGGTTCACCAAGGCCGTTGCCAGGGAGGTGGCTTCCCGCAATGTTACCGTGAACGCCGTTGCTCCCGGCTACATCGCCACGGGAATGGTGGAGGGCCTTTCCGAGGAACAACGCAATCAGATACTTGAGCGAATTCCCATGGGGCGCTTCGGGACTTCCGAGGATGTTGCCGAGACCATTCTGTTTCTGAGCAGCAGGGCGGCCGGGTACCTGACAGGGCAGGTGCTAACAGTGGACGGCGGCCTGATCGCATAGACACCATTCCCGAGTAAACTGAAGGACACTTTCGAGGACACTTTCGGAGGAAGAAATGCGAGCCACCACACAGTTCCGCCAACTCCTGCAGCAGCCGGGCATCATCATGGCCCCGGGGGCTTACGACTGCCTAACTGCCAAACTGATCGAGAATGCCGGATTCCCCGCCATCTATATGACCGGGGCAGGAACTTCCGTGGCCCGCATGGGCTATCCCGACCTGGCCCTGACAACAATGACCGAGATGCTGGACAACGCATCGCAAATAGCCTCTGTGGTCGACATCCCCGTAATCGCCGATGCCGACACCGGCTACGGCGGGATCCTCAACGTGCGCCGGACAGTCCGTCAGTACGAGCGCAGCGGCGTCGCCGCCCTCCATCTGGAAGACCAGGAGTTTCCCAAGCGCTGCGGCCACCTCGACGACAAGAAAGTCATTGCCACGGAAGACATGGTCCAGAAGATCCACGCTGCAGTGGATGCCCGCACAGACGACGACTTCACCATCATCGTTCGCACTGACTCCATCGCCGTGACGGGATGGGACGACGCCATGCGCCGGTGCGAGGCATACGTCAGGGCCGGCGCCGACGTGCTGTTCGTCGAGGCCCTGCGAACCCCTGAACAGATCGAGCAGGCTGGCCGCGAACTGGACGTCCCCCTTCTCTACAACTACGTGGAGACTGGAAAGTCACCGCTGTTGTCCGCCAGGGATCTGGAACGATACGGATTCAAGATCGTGATCTATCCTGCCAGCGGAATCCTGTCCGCCATGTACGCCGTGCAACAGACCCTGGCGACCCTGAGGGAAAAGGGGACAACCGCCCACCTGCTGGACAACATGACCAGCCTCCAGGACTGCTTCGAAGCGGTGGGGCTGTCCGACATGCTCGCGGAAGATGCACGGTTTGCCACCCCAGAGACTGTAGCCGCAGACTAGCGGAAAAGCGCGATCGATTGCTCTGCCACCGCCGGGAAATCCGTCAGCTCGTGGCTTCACCCGCACCCAAATTGGCGCAGGAATCAGCGCGATTGTTGCCTCGTTGCGCATTCCGCTGTATCTGGGATTCCCGTCGATGATGCAATTCGGAAACTTCGGCCGTAGATTCGCGACGCAACTGCGGAGGGAAGTGCTGGAGTGGGAACGGGACGGGACTGTGTCCCCGGAACAAGCGCAGGCGATTCTGGCCCGATATCCCGAGGACTCCGCCGATTATGAGGCCGCCCGCAGGCGTCAGGCCCTGGTGGTCGGCTTTTCCATCCTCGGCGCTGCGCTTCTGGGGCTGGGGGTCATCACATTCTTCGCCGCAAACTGGGATGAGATACCCCGCGCCGTTAAGTTAGGCGCCCTGATCGTAGGAGTGCTCCTGTCCTATGGGGCCGGGTATTTCCTGTGGCAGCGATTGGGGTACACCGCCATCGGCAATGCCCTCGTGCTTTTGGGCTGCATCATCTACGGGGCAGGTGTTCACCTTATCGGCCAGATTTACCACGTACCCGTAGAACACCCTGACCTCACGGCCTACTGGTTCCTTGGAGTCATTCCCCTCGCCTACGCTATCCGCTCTCGGCCCATCACGGTGCTGGCGCTGGTCCTGTTCCTGGCGGCCGTGGCGGTCCGCCTGGCACATTGGGACCAATTCCTTGGGACAGTGAATTTCATCGCCATCGTTGCCTTATTCACTGGCTTGGGATTGGCGATTTACGCTGTTGGCAGGGTAAAGCAGCGATTCCCGGAGCTGGATGGCATGGGAGGCGCCTTCCGCGCCATCGGACTGGTGGTGGCATTCGGGGCACTGTACTTGTTGACCTTCAAAGACCTGCTCGATGACGGTGCTGTGGTGGAAGGCGCCTCCCTTCGCTACTGGAGCCTGGCCTACACCGTCGCCGCTGTCGCCGTGGCTTCAATCGCGTGGGTCGTCTGGCAGCAGGGCAGAGATTTGCGCTCCTCGCTCATTGACATCATCGAACTCGTTGCAGTAGTTGTGCTGCTGGCAGCTGTCCACCTGGTCGTTCACATCCCCACCGATGAAGAAGCGATTTACGCGGTCGTATTCAATGCGCTGTTTGCCATATATGCGCTGGGCCTGTTGATCTCTGGCTACCTCCAGGGTCAAGAGATGCGAGTCAACCTGGCACTTGGCCTGATTGCGCTGCTCATCATTTCCCGTTACTTCGAGTTCTCAACCACCCTCTTTGACCTGTCGCTGGTCCTAGTGGGAGCGGGAGTCATCCTGTTGGCTGGTGGATTCCTGCTGGAGCGAGGCCGCCGCAAACTGCTGGCGGCCATGCGCGATGGAGATAGTGGACCGTGAGACCCTGGGCTAAACTCGCGTTCTGGTTGGTGGTTGCAGGGCAACTGGTCTTCCTGCTCGCCTTCATCGTTTACAAGGAGGTCGATCTGCGGACCGGCGCTGATGTCATCCTGCAGACCGTCCCGGTGGACCCTCGCTCTCTGCTCCAGGGGGACTATGCAATCCTCGATTACGAGATCGCCAATCTACCGCCCTTTATGGACGATCTGTCAACGGGAGAAACGGCGTACGTCGTTTTGTCTCAGGGGCGGGAAGTATGGGAAGCAGCGTTATATGCCTATTCCAGCCCTCCAGTTGCCGAGACCTTCATCAAGGGGCGGGTGGACCGTCCGGGCCACCTCGACTTCGGCATCGGCACTTACTTCGTCCCCGAAGGCTCCGGACCCATCATTGAACGCGCGCAAGACGTGAAGGTCGTGGTTAACGTCGACGCTGACGGCACCGCCATCATCAAGGACGTGCTGGTGAACGGTCAGCCCTTTGACTCAGACCTGAAATCATCTGAATAGACCTCAACCTTGCCCGCACATCTTTACTTGGGCATACTACCCCAAATCCCAATCTGCAGGAGGCCGCTATGAGCAACGTCGTTTTAGTGGTGGATATGCTCAAGGGATTCCTGGAACCTGGCCACAACCTCTACCACGCCGACTCCCGTCGAATAATCCCCTTGTCCAGGCAGCTGGTGGAGCAGGAAAAGGCCGCCGGATCGGAAATCATTTTCCTCGCCGACAACCATGACCCCGACGACCTGGAGTTCCAGGTGTTTCCGGTTCACTGCGTGATTGGCACCGAAGAAACCGACGTCATACCCGAGTTGGCGGAATTTGTTACTGTCGAGAACCTCGTCCCGAAAAAGCGGTACAGCGGCTTCTTCAATACGGATCTGGCCAGCCGGCTGGAGCGACTGTCTCCCGAGAAGCTAATGGTTTGCGGTGTCGCCACCAATGTATGCGTGATGCACACCATTTCCGACGCACGCAACCGGGACTACGCTGTGGAAGTGTACTCGGACTGCGTTTCCGGGCCGGACCCCGAAGCCCACCGATGGGCCCTGTCGCACTGCCAGCGAGTGTTGGGAGCCAAGGTAATCTAGCGTCGCGGGTCGCCGTTAACTCGGCTCCCTGTCGGCCGGCCCACAGCAACTCGGAGTCAAGCACAGCAACGTACTTTACATATTGTGGCAATCCGTTCCGGTTGCTACATCCACCTCCGGCGCGTATCATCGCCGTAATCCCTGCCTTTCGAAGCAGTTATGGGGGAAACCATGCTTTATCGGAGCTACCGGTATTCTAAGTGGGACGGAACCCAGAACATCTTCGACCTCGATGCAGATCAACTGATGGACCTGCTGGCCGACGACATCCTGAACAAGGGCGACCTGATGCAGGCCCTTCGCGACCTGATGAGGCAGGGAATGCAGAACCAGGATGGGCAGCAAATGCCCGGCCTGCGGCAATTGATGGAACAGCTGAAGGACCGCCGCCGGGATCAGATGCAGCAGCACAACATGGATTCTGTCCTGGACGACCTTAAAGAAAGGCTTCAGGACATCATCGACACAGAACGGCGCGGCATTCAGAACCGCTTGGACGAGGCCCGTCAGCAGGTGGACGAAGCCTCGGATGAGGACCGCAGTCAACAGGAGTCTCTCTATAACCTTCTGGAGCAGCGGGCGAATCGCAACCTGGAGCGCTTGGACGACCTTCCTGAGGGTGTGGGGAGTCAGCTGAAAGAGCTGATGGAATACGACTTCATGGACCCCGAGGCGCAGCAGAAGTTCCAGGAACTCTTGGACATGCTCAAGAGCCAGATGGCTCAAAACATCTCGCAGCAAATGCAGCAGCAGATACAAAACATGTCCCCCGAAGACATGGCCGCCACCCGCGAAATGATGCGCGATCTCAACCAGATGATGCGTGACAAGCTGGAGGGAAGAGAGCCGGACTTCGACGGTTTCATGGACAAATGGGGGCCGATGTTCGGCGACAACCCGCCACAAAGCTTCGAAGAACTGATGGAAATGCTGCAGCAGCAATTGGCGCAGATGCAGTCAATGCTGGAAAGCATGTCCCCGGAAGCACGCCAGGAAATGGAAGACGCGCTGTCACAGGCACTGGACCCCGAGACGCAACGGGAAATGGCCCAGTTTTCCGCCCTCATGGAACAGCTCATGCCCATGGAGGACCTGCGCCGGCAGTACCCGTTCCTCGGCGATGACAGCTTGACCATGGAACAGGCGATGCAGATGATGAGGGACCTGCAACAGTTGGACCAGCTCGAGGCTGCGTTGCAGGAGGCCATCCGTACCGGCGACCTCAGCGACATCGATCCCGAAAAGCTGGCCGAACTCCTTGGAGACGATGCCCGGCGCGTCTGGGACGAGTTGGAGAACCTGAAAAAGCTGCTGGAGGAGGCGGGCTACATTACCGGGGGCGACAAGGCCGAGTTGACAGCGAGGGGCATTCGCAGGATCGGGCAGAAGGCCCTTAAGGAGGTGTTCGCCCACCTCAAGAAGGACCGCATCGGCGGACACCGAATGGACGCCCGCGGCGCCAACGGCGACCTGCTCGGGGAAACCAAGACGTACGAGTTCGGAGACCCCTTCCTGGTCGATCTCCAGGGGACAGTCAAGAACGCCGTTCTGCGTGGCGGTCCTCAGGTGCCGGTCCGGTTGGGCCCCCAGGACTTCGAGATTCACCGCACCGAGCACATGACCAAGGCAGCCACCATTTTGTTGCTGGACCAGAGCCGGTCCATGGGCCTCTTCAATAACTGGCAGGCCGCAAAAAAAGTGACGCTGGCGTTGATGGCCCTGATCCGCTCCCAGTTCCCTCGTGACACGCTGAAGGTGGTGGGCTTCTCCGACTACGCCCGTGAGATCAAAGAGGAGGAGTTGGCCGCTTGCAGCTGGAACGCATGGGTATCAGGCACCAACCTGCATCATGCCCTCATGCTTTCACGCAAGCTCCTCTCCAAGGAGAAAGGCGGCACCCGGCAGATTCTTGTCATAACCGATGGCGAGCCCACGGCGCACCTTGAAGGCGACCGTTCTTATTTCAGCTACCCGCCCAGCTATCGCACCGAAATGGAAACCCTACGCGAGGTCCGCCGCTGCACCCAAGAAGACATCCTGATCAACACTTTCATGCTCGAAAACAACTACCAGTTGGTCAACTTCGTGGACCGTATGACGCGAATCAACCGCGGGAGGGCGTTCTACACCAGTGCCGCGAACCTAGGCGAGTTTGTCCTCGTTGACTACCTCAACAACCGCCGTCGACACGTCGCGGCCTAGAGGCCACGCTCCACGCTATGGCAGTCCGGTGTGTTCGTCGGTCGGCATCGATCTGACATAAATTGCCAGGCGGAGACTTCCCCGGTCAGTCGATTGCCTGATATAATGCGCACAGTCTCAACAAACGAATAGCATAGCAGGACGATCAAACTTTTAAGGCAGTCCCGTGAGGCTGGCAAAGTAGGGCGTCCAAGGTGTGTCTAAGTTGTGCATCCTCTCCCAATGGAGAGGGAAGTACGCCGGACTCTACTTTGCACCCTTGCCTCCCTGTGGCAAGGGTTTTTTGTTACCCAGTGGGTAACGTCCAAATTGACGCTGGAGATTCAGAATGCCCCCAGAGGGCCTTCCCGGAATGGATGAACGGCAGATCATGACAGAGGACGGCATCAGCCGCGCCTTGTCTCGCATCGCTCACGAAATTTTAGAGCGCAACAGGGGAGCGAAAGATCTTCAGCTTGTTGGCATTCACAGGCGCGGCGTCCCCTTGGCAAACCGTCTTTCGAAGCGGCTGGCTGAGTTCGAAGGAACCTCTGTTCCGGTCGGATCTCTGGACATCAATCTCTATCGCGATGACCTCCGCGAACGAAAGCGCCCCCGCGTGAGGGTCCATCGCTCTGACCTCCCGGTCAGCGTTCAGGACCAGTGTGTCATTCTGGTGGACGATGTACTGTACACCGGACGCACGGTACGGGCCGCGCTCGACGCACTGATCGATTACGGCAGACCCACACAGGTGCAACTGGCAGTCATGATTGACCGGGGTCACCGCGAGCTTCCGATCCGGGCCGATTACGTTGGGCGCAACATTCCCACCGCCAGGAGCGAAATTGTAGCGGTTCGCCTAGCAGAAAACGACGGGCTGGATGAGGTGGTGCTGCTTCGGCCCGATCCGGCCTTTGTTAACGGAATTGGTAATGACGAGGGCCAAGGAGCGGATTAGATGACCCTCTTTCGAATGGGTGAAGGTTCCGCAGTTGGGACCGATATTCTGACTGCCCGAAAGCACGTGCTGGACCTGGACGACTATTCTCAGGACGAACTGAAGGAGACGCTGGAACTGACTCACGCCATGGCTGAGGTGCTCGGGCGAGACATCAAGAAGACTCCAGCCCTCAGGGGCCGGGTCGTCGTTACTCTCTTCTATGAAGCCAGCACCAGGACTCGCATCTCTTTCGAAGAAGCAGGGAAAATCCTCAGTGCCGACGTCATCAACATGAGCGCCTCGGGCAGCAGCACCGACAAGGGCGAATCCCTGCTGAACACCGGCCTGACGCTGCAGGCCATGGGCGTAGACACCCTGGTGGTGCGACATCCTCATTCCGGTGCTCCGAATTTCCTGGCCCGCAACCTCGAACGGGTCAGCGTCGTTAACGCAGGCGACGGGATGCACGCTCATCCCACCCAGGCGCTTCTCGACCTCTACACCGTCCATTCCAGGCTCGGCAGCATCGCGAGACGCAAGATCGTTATCGTCGGAGACGTGCTCCACAGTCGAGTTGCGAGGTCCGGCATTTGGGGTTTCGCCCGCATGGGCGCTCGTATAGTTCTCAGCGGACCACGCACCCTGATCCCTCCCGACTTCCTCCTGTCCGATGCTGGCCCCGCAAGTAACGGAGCCAGTCCCAGCGCTCTCGCCCATCTCGTTGAAGTGGAAACCGATCTCGACCGCGCGGTTGAAGATGCTGACGTGGTCATGGCCCTTCGCCTGCAGTCAGAGCGACAGCGAGGGGGATTCCTGCCCAGCGTCCGTGAGTACATTCGCCGCTGGCAGGTCAATGACGCGCGTTTGGCTCGAGCCAGGCCCGACGTCCTCGTAATGCATCCCGGTCCTATGAACGAGGGAATCGAAATCAGCACTTCATTGGCCCATGGCTCCCGGTCGGTGATCGAAGAGCAGGTCGCGGCAGGGGTTGCAGTTCGTATGGCGATTCTGTACCAGCTCAACGCGGGGAGCGACTGATTTGTCCACTCCGCTTAAAACTCCGGTGCTTATTCGCCACGCGAGGGTGATTGATCCCTTCTCCGGTAGCGACTTTGTAGGGGACATCCTCTCCTCCGAGGGGGAAATTGCCGCAGTTGAGACTGTCATAGAGGGACTCCCTGATCATTGCCGGGTGATAGACGGAACGGGATTGGTCGTCAGCCCTGGCTTTATTGATCTTCACGCCCACCTCCGCGAGCCAGGGTATGAGTACAAGGAGACGATATCGAGCGGAGCGCAGGCCGCTGCCCGCGGCGGTTTCACCACCTTGTGCTGCATGCCCAACACGGACCCGCCCATTGATTCCGAGTCCGTCGTGCAGTTTGTGCTGAATCGCGCCAGGGATGCAGGGCCCGTACGGATACTCCCGATTGGGTGCGTGACCCGCGGACGGAACGGAAAGGAGTTGGCCGACCTCGAAGAGATGGCCGCAGCCGGAGCAGTGGCCTTCAGCGATGACGGTGACCCGGTACAGGACGCCAACCTGATGCGTATGGCTTTGTCCTACGGAGCGGACCTGATGCGCCCGATCAGCAACCACTGCCAGGACGTCCACCTGAGCGGCGAAGGTGTGATGGCTGAGGGCGCCATCGCCACCCGCCTCGGTCTTCCTGGTATCCCCAGCACCGCTGAGGATGCAATGATCGCCCGGGATATCGGTCTGACCGAGGCAACGGGCGGGCGCCTGCACGTGGCCCACGTGAGCACCTCAGGCAGCATTCCGATGGTGCGGCGAGCCAAGGAGATGGGGCTGAATGTGACCGCTGAGGTCTGCCCCCATCACCTGACCTTGACCGACGCCTGGACCCTGGGGGCACACGGGGATGAAGGGCAAAGTCAATTTTCATACGACACTTCAACCAAGGTCTACCCTCCCCTACGAAGCAACGCCGATGTCGAGGCCCTGATCGATGCCCTTTGCGACGGCACCATTGATTGCGTCGCCACCGACCATGCTCCCCACGACCCAGCAAGCAAACAGGTCACCTACCAGGACGCCGCCTTTGGCATCAGTGTCCTGGAAACCGCCTTCGGTTCGCTGATGCAGTTGGTCCATGAGGACAGGATTGCCCTGCCCACCCTCATTGCGCGAATGACGACCGGTCCAGCCCGCGTATTGGGTACGCAGTACCACCACCTGGCCTCCCTCGCCCCGGGAACCCCATGCGATCTGGTCGTCTTCGACCCCCATCGGCAATGGAAGGTTGACGTCAACCGTTTCGCATCGAAGGGTCGAAACACTCCCCTGGACGGGGTGGAGCTCAAAGGCCAGATCGTGAGCACTATCTCATCCGGAGAAATCGTATACATGAACGAAGATTTTGGAGCAGCTAATGCCCAATGACGCATACCTGGTCCTTGAAGACGGTTCGGTACACCGTGGACAGGCATTCGGGTCCGCGATCGAATCCGTTGGCGAAGTGGTCTTTAATACCACGATGACAGGTTACCAGGAAGTGCTGACCGATCCCTCCTATGCAGGACAGTTGGTCACCCTTACCTATCCCCTGGTTGGAAACTACGGGATCAACAACGAAGACTACGAATCCAGGCGCATACAGGTCAGCGGCCTGATAGTCCGTGAACATTGCGAATTTCCCAGCCACGGTGCAAGCAATCGCACCATTCACCAGTTCCTCGAAAGCCAGGGCATTCCGGGTATCAGCGGCGTCGACACCCGGGCCATTACCCGTCGGCTGCGCACTCGTGGCGTCATGATGGGGGCCATAGCCGCAGACCCGGAGCGAGCCAGGGCTCACCTTGATGAGTCGCCCAACTACGGCGAGCTGGACCACGTGCGTACCGTGAGCACATCCGAGGGCTACGCCTGGGGGACGCATGGGGAACAGTCCTTGGCGCAAAACCGCCCGGAAAGGGCCTTCCGGGTGCTGGTAACGGACTGTGGGCTTAAATACAATATCCTACGTGAGCTGACCCGGCGTGGTTGCGACGTTCAGGTTGTTCCCGCAGACACACCGGCAAATGAACTGCTCTCGCTCAAGCCGTCCGGCGTGCTCCTCTCTCCAGGCCCGGGGGATCCGCAACTCATTGACTACGTGGTCGACAACGCCCGCGAGATTTTGGGGAAGGTCCCGGTAATGGGCATATGCCTGGGACACCAGATAGTGGCTCGGGCTCTTGGAGCCGATACCTTCAAGCTCAAATTCGGGCACAGGGGCGGAAACCACCCGGTTCGCGATGTGGCGACGGGACGCGTCTACATCACGGCACAGAACCACGGCTACGCCGTTCGAGCGGACTCCCTGCCGCCCGGACTGGAAGTTTCACACATTAACCTCAACGACGATACCGTCGAAGGGCTCACCCACAGGGAGTTGCCGGTATTCACCATTCAATATCATTCTGAAGCGTCCCCGGGGCCGAAGGACAACGAGTACCTGTTTGACAGGTTCCTCCAAATGATGAGCGACTTCGGCAATTAAGTCCTGAAGGAGGTGAGAAACAGCAGGCGTTTCGAGCAGAAAGTGACGAGGGCTGTTGCCGGCGTATTTCGCTTCCAAATGCGACGGCAGGAAAATACCTTCCGGAGGAATTATCTTCATGTCTTCTTTTTCAATGGTTTTGCTGGAAGGTGGGGTGGATGTGGAAGTGGCAGCAGACTTTGGGGAAATGACCTCTATTTTCGACTCGGAGGTCCCCCACTATTCTTGTGGAGAATTCGGTTACAATGTTAGACCCGGTAAGGGGACCATCGGAGGACACTGGTCGTTCTTGGTCAGCGTCTTCCACTTCGGTGATCCTCTGAGGACCCCGATTACGTTGGGACGTATGGAGATGGAAGCCGAAAATAAAGGCTTCGTCACCATTAACATTCCGCCCAGGGTGGAGCAAACAATACCCGGCACGGATGCCGCAGACTGGGACGGAAAACTTTTTGGCGCCTTCGTCTGTCAACTGCTCAACACGCTTCACGAACGTAGCTTGATCGAATTGCCCGGCTCACTGCCAAAGGTGTAGCTGGCGGGCCTAAACAAGGACAACCTGGCTAAAATGGGAGCATGAAATCCCTTTTAAGGAACCAGTTCGCAGTGAGAATCCCTCCCTGCGGCCTGGTTTCTTTTACTGAGACAAACCCGCCCAAAAATAGCTGGCGAGAGCGGTTGGACGGGAATCAATGGGCACTCGCTTTTGGAGGCAGGACATAGCTGAGAAGCCGCGAAAGGTACTGGTGATCGGATCGGGACCCATAGTCATTGGTCAGGCCGCGGAGTTTGACTACGCTGGCACTCAGGCTTGCAAGGCCCTCAGGGAAGAGGGCGTGGAAACTGTGCTGGTTAACTCGAATCCGGCAACCATCATGACAGACTCTGGAATCGCTGATCACGTATACATCGAGCCGCTCACCGTTGAGGTCCTTGAGAGGATCATCCAGCGAGAACGACCCGACGGCCTCCTTCCCACGCTGGGTGGGCAGACCGGTCTCAACCTGGCAGTTGCTCTTGCCGACGCCGGAGTCTTGGACCGCTATGACATCCGCATGCTGGGTACCCCCCTGGAGACCATTCGCCGTTCGGAAGATCGCGACTTCTTTCGCTCATTCCTCCACGAAATCGGAGAGCCGGAACCGGAAAACATCACCGTCAGCACAATTGAAGAGGCGCGCGAGGTCGCGTCCCGCATGGGACTGCCGCTGGTTATTAGGCCAGCCTATACTCTTGGCGGCAGCGGCGGGGGAATCGCCAACACCGAGGAAGAGTTCGAGGCCGTCGCTGAGGCCGGACTGTCGGCCAGCCCCATTTCCCAGATTCTCCTCGAGCGTTCCCTGGTGGGCTGGAAGGAACTCGAATACGAGGTCATGCGCGACGGCGCCGACAATTGCATCACTGTCTGCAATATAGAAAACCTGGATCCCATGGGGGTCCATACCGGAGACAGCGTAGTCGTAGCACCCAGCCAGACCCTCACCGACAAGGAATACCAGATGCTGAGGACGGCCAGCATCAAGATTATTCGAGGGTTGGGGATCGAAGGGGGCTGCAACGTACAGTTTGCCCTCCAGCCTCATCCCAAGGTATCCGAGGTAATTGGGGAAAAATGGCGCAGCGATTCTCCCTACTACGTGATTGAAGTGAATCCCCGCGTCAGTCGCAGCTCTGCCCTGGCCAGCAAGGCCACGGGTTACCCCATAGCCCGCGTCGCAGCCAAGATTGCGGCAGGAAGGACTCTGGACGAAATTGACAATGCTGTCACCGGCCGGACCAAGGCCGCTTTCGAGCCGGCCCTTGATTACTGCGTTGTGAAAATCCCGCGCTGGCCCTTCGACAAGTTCCCCAACGGAGACCGCAGAACCACTACCCAGATGAAGGCCACCGGCGAAGTGATGGTTATCGATCGCTCGTTCGAAGCCGCCATTCAGAAAGGCGCTCGCTCACTGGAACTGGGAGGTCGCACCCTCCTTTGGGAGGATCCGGCCTGGCGATCCAGCGATTCTTCTCCCTCCTCCGACCTTCCGCTGGGCCCCAATGATATGCGCCTTTGGGCGATCATGTCCGCTCTGCGGCGGGGGATCAGCGTAGACCAGTTGGTGGAAAGCACTCTCTTTGATCCGTGGTTCCTCGTTGCTTTTGAGCGCATCGTCGCAATGGAACGGCGTCTCCTCTCTGAGGAATTAACTCCGGACCTCCTTCACCAGTCCAAGCGTCTCGGATTTTCGGATGTGCAGATAGGCACCCTGGCTGACATGCTGCCCGAACAGGTCCGGAACCTACGGCTCCAGTGGGGGCTGCGGCCAGTGTACAAGACTGTCGACACCTGCGCTGCGGAATTTGACGCGGTCACGCCCTACTACTACAGCACTTACGACGAAGAAAATGAGGCTCTCCCCCTTGAGGGAGAAAAAGCCCTGGTGATAGGAAGCGGTCCGATCCGCATCGGCCAGGGGATAGAGTTCGACTACTGCAGCGTTCATGCCGCCATTGCACTGTCGGAATCCGGGGTCCGTAGCATCATGGTCAACTCCAACCCTGAAACGGTGTCGACCGACTTCGATTCCAGCGACCGCCTCTACTTCGAACCTCTGGATGAAGAGTCTGTCCGCGATATTATCGACAATGAGACAGGGAATGGGGAAAACGGCACTGGCGCCCCCCCTGCGTCGCTGGTTCAGTTTGGTGGCCAGACGGCCATCGACCTGTCCCAGTCACTGTCGCGGGCCGGTATGCCCATACTGGGCTCCAGTGCGGAGGCTATCGACATAGCGTCCGACCGCCAGAAGTTCGAAGACTTTCTCGCCAGACTCGGCATCCCTCAACCACCGGGCGCCGCAGTAACCTCCGTCAGCGAGGCCCTGCAGATAGCCCACACAATTGGCTATCCTTCCGTGGTTCGACCCAGCTACGTCCTTGGCGGGCGAGCAATGGAAATTGTGCAGAACGCCACGGAGCTGATTCGATACCTAACCGCCGCGACCGAAATGACGCCAGACAAACCTGTTCTCATTGACCGTTACATGGAAGGCAAGGAATGCGAGGTGGATGCCATTTGCGACGGTCAGGGTGTGCTGATCCCCGGCCTGATGGAGCACGTTGAGCGCGCTGGTGTACACAGCGGCGATTCCATGGCGATATATCCGGGACTGAATCTAACAGAGTCCGAGGTCGACACTATCGTCGACTACACCACTCGCATAGGGCTGGCCCTGGGAGTGCGTGGATTGATGAACATACAGTTCGTGATTCACGGTGGTGGGGCCTACCGCAGCCCCCAGGTGCCTCACTCGGATTCAAGCGATACCACGGTCTACGTCCTTGAGGTAAATCCCCGTGGGAGCCGCACCATCCCCTTTATTTCCAAAGTGACCGGTGTTCCTGTGGCCAGGCTGGCCACCCGCGTAATGCTGGGCCACACACTGGCCGAAGAGGGCTTCCCGACTGGCCTGTGGCCTCGCCAGGGCCTTGTCGGCGTCAAGGCGCCCGTGTTCTCCATGGGGAAGCTGGTCGGCGTTGACTGGCATCTGGGGCCCGAAATGAAATCAACTGGCGAGGTGATGGGCATAGATCACAATTTTTCCTCTGCCCTCACCAAGGCACTGCTCGCGGCCAAGCTCAATCTGAGGCAGGGAACGGGAGTGCTTCTGAGCATCGCAGATCAGCACAAGGCGGAAGCCGTTTCCCTCATTCGCGGGCTGCGACAGGCGAACTGCGAACTCTATGCCACCGAGGGCACTGCCGCGATGATAGAGGCCATGGGACTGCCCGTTACGATGACCACCAAGAAGCTCAGCGAAGGGCACCCAAACGTGGTTGACGTAATCAACGACGGCAGTGTGGCGGCGGTAATCAACACCATTTCGGGAATCAGCGAGGTGCTGCGGGACGGCTTCCACATTCGGCGCGCTGCCGTTGAACGCCAAATCCCCTGCTTCACTTCACTCGATACAGCCAGGGCAGCGGTGGAAAGCCTGCTCACAGACCACGCGACCTATGCCATCGGCACGACGCGGGACTACCTGGAACGAAAGAAGGAAGTCGGGTAACTGAATTATCCTGCCTCATTCAGGGGACAGGGATCCAGGTAGCCAGAGCGTTTCGATTCCGGAGCTGAAGGCTACTGGATTTACGGCCTCCGCAACCTGAGAACAGGCAGCCGGAATCCTCGTGGGAAATATAGCGACTCCGGGCCCAACATCTGCTTAGGGGCTACCACCTCAGGAGGGCTTGCCTTCCGGAGTCGGCCCCACTAATTGCGGCTACCTTCGATGCACTCGTGAACTGTTACCAGTCCACCTCGGTGCCCAACCCTTGTTCCCTTGCGCAATCGTAAGCCAGTTTGGCTGCCGCAACGTCGGCAACGCCCGTTCCCATCAACTTCGCATACACTATCTGGTCTTCAGAGTCGCGACCAGGAGTCATTCCGCTCACCGCGTACCGAAGTTCCGTGAGCTTGCTCCAGTTCAGCAGCCCCTTGTCCACCGCCGCGGCGATATCGCCGGCCTCAATTGGGGCCTGGTCCAGTGAGTCAACGAACATTTTGTCAGCCCGCGTCAGCGTATTCTCATCCACTTCGCTGACTCGCCAGGTCGTCGGACCCGCTCCAATCACCGTAGCGCCTTCTCCGAGCCATTCGCCTCGGATCACCGGCTCCGTGGTGGCCGCTATGGATACGACCACGTCGCAGCCGCGCACAGCCTCTTCGTTATTCTCTGCCGCCTTGACCGCAACGCCCAGGGTGTCAGTCATCCGCGATGCAAACTCGGCTCGCCGTTCCGGGTTGCGGCTGTAGGCCTTGACCCCTGAAATACTGCGCACCTTGGATATCGCCTGAAGTTGGGTGGGGGCCTGTCCTCCCGTCCCTATTATTCCTACCGTAGCGGGAGCGTCGTTGGAAAGATGCTTCACCGCCACTCCAGTGGTCGCCCCGGTGCGAAGCTGTCCAAGCCGGTTGGCCTGAGTGTAGCAGAGCAGTTTTCCTGTCGCGGCGTCGTAAAGGCTGACCTGGAAGGAATAGGACCCCCTGACGACAGTGTATGTCTTGACTCCCAACACACCGTCAAAATACAGGCCACCACCCATAACCGAGAGCATGCCCGTTTCGGCAATAATCTTCCGCCTCCCCAGGTTGTACGCCTCTCCTCTGCCGTAGTGGGCCTGCATATTCTCGATGCTTTCCAACATCGCATCCATAGTTACGCACTGCGCGACATGCTCATCGCGAAGAAACAGGGTCATGTCTCCTGTACCTCCAGAGAAGGGGATTTCGGTGCAAGCCAAGCGGAAAACGAGCGTCGGTTGGCAACGCATAAAATGACGCATTGGAGTGCGTCAATGAAGGGCGAGAAGGAGTCGGCACCAGCTACCGCTTCTTGTAATAGTCGCGGTTCTTGGCGATGAAGTGGCGCCATTCGCTGGGTACGGTGAACTCGTCAAAAATGGCATTGACCGGACACACCGATTCGCAGTAAGAGCAGTCGATACAGGTAACCGGGTCTATGAAATACTGTTGCTCATTGTCATCGGTGTTGATGCAGTCAACCGGACAAACCTCTATGCAAGTCGCGTCCTTCACGCCGATGCAAGGCTCAGTTATCACAAATGGCATATTTTCAACCTGAAGGCCAAAACTGCCGGAAAGGCGAGTGGTGTGATTCTTGCGGCGGCGGTGGATATACCGCCCAACTCAGGAGTCAACAGGGTTCATTCTCAATTTGGGCAACTTATTTTGTCAAGGGATAACTTATGATATATTCTATTCTGGGATGCGCGGTCAATTATAGGGGCTAATTTATGGAATTACGAGAACTGGTCAGCTTTTATCACGTTGCGCGCCTGCGCAGCGTTTCCAAGGCAGCTCGCACCCTGGAACTGGGCCAGCCGACGGTCACCACACACCTGCGAAAACTGGAGGATGAATTTGGCGTAACACTGTTCGATCGCATCAAGCGGCCCATCCAGCTCACTTCAGAAGGCTCCACTTTGCTGGAACTGGTAACTCCGGTGGTAACCTCCATTGAGACACTGAAAGCGGAAATGGACTATGCCGAGAGGAGAGGTTCCTTTCAGGTCGGCGCCTATCCGGACTTGATCAAGAGCCACATGCCAATGGGCGTTAGGGAGTTCAGCGAACAATACCCCGACATCCGCATTCGGATGCTTGCCCGTGCCTACAACCCGCTCATGCAGCTGGTTAGCTCTGGCGAAATTGACATCGCATTTTCTTCTCCTCCACCGGCTGAAGAAACCTCTCTGGAATTTCAGAAATTGTTCGACTACCAGCACTTGCTGCTCATGCCGAAAGGGCACCCACTCACAGCCCTTTCACCGATCTCCCTGGAACAGATTGTAGAGTGGCCTCTCATCCTCACGGGGCCAGAGAGTCTGCTACGGGGCAAGATAGACCAGCAACTGAGAAATCAGGGGCTCTCAGCCGATGTGATTCTGTCGCTGGACGATACGGAATCCATGAAGCGGTACGTGGAGATCGGAATCGGGGTTGCCGTGGCCAATGACTTCGCGATGCACCCAGGGGATCCGGATCGTATGGACATCGCCCCCATAAGCCACCTTCTCCCCGGCTCCTGCATCGGCATCTGCACCCTGAAGGGCAAATTTGCGGGCCAGGGGGTGCGTAATTTCATCGATCTCATGGCCAAGCACATGAGCGGCTATCACGCGGACATTCTGGACTCCGTGATTCCCGAACATGTCTTTGCAAGGAGTCCCCTTCCGATAATTGACGATGCCTAGGTCTCCGTTGCAGATGGAACGATCTGCTTGATTCGGCGAGCCAGTTGGGACCTCGGCATCATGACGTAGCGGCCGCACCTCTGGCATGCCAGCCCGATGTCGGCGCCCAGCCTCGTAACCGACCAGAGATACTCTCCGCATGGGTGAGCCTTCTTCAGTTGTACGACATCTCCTGTTTTCAGTTCGAGAACCAACCCTTGCCTTCCTCGTCCAGCACAGAGTTTATGGCGTCCCGCAATCGTAGTGCAGCTTCCCCTGCCGCCGAGGCGAAGTCGGGACCTCGCGATGCATAGATGATGCCGCGAGAGGAATTGACCAGGGCCAGTCTGCCCGTCGCATCCACGCCCGCGCGGACGGCCGATTCCAGCTCTCCCCCCTGGGCCCCTACTCCCGGCACCAGCAGGGGCATGTCGGGGCAGATCCGCCTCACGGCTGCCAGTTGCTGAGGTACCGTTGCGCCGACTACCAGGCCCACATTCCCCCTGCGATTCCACTCAGAGCAGGACATAGCCAGTTTCTGGTACAGGGGCAGACCACGGCCGTTTTCGGTTATCTCCAGGTCCTGCAGATCCGCAGATCCCGCGTTGGACCCACGGCACCATACGAACACTCCCCTGGATTCGTCTTCCAGGAATGGTTCTATTGTGTCTGCTCCTCCCCAGCCATTCACCGTTACGCAGTCAAAGCCCCACACTTCAAACATGGCCCTGGCGTAGGCTCTCCCTGAGGGCCCGATGTCGCCCCGCTTGGCGTCGCCAATAATCAGGCTTTCCGGCGAGACTGCCCTGATGTGAGCAATCGTGTCTGCCAGGGCCGTGAGACCAGGCATTCCAAGAGCTTCGTAGAACGCCATATTAGGCTTGTATGCACAGGCCATCCCGGCGGTTGAGTCCACGATGGCTCGGTTAAACTCTGCCACGTCCGGGATCGGCATCAGCGCTGGGTCCGGGTCCAGCCCTACGCATACCAGGCTGCGAGTGCTGTCACAGGCGCGACGTATTTTTTCGACGAATGATCTCATTGTTGCCGACTTCCCTTTCACGATACGCCCCTCCATTGTTACTATTGCCGTGTTCGGGCGCAAGTGGACCCGGAGAGGCATTTGTGGATTTGGGCGACAATCTGGTCGAGGCAGTTTTTCTAAGGCGAGTAAACCGTTTTCTTGTTCACGTGGCACTGAACGGTCGCGAAACTAATGTGCACGTCGCCAATTCCGGAAGGCTCAGGGAGTTGTTCGTGCCGGGCGCAAGGATCTGGCTGAAGCCGGTGCCGCAAAATGGCCGCAAGACTGCCTTCGATCTCGCCCTGGTCGAGGCAGAAGGTATCCTGGTTTCTGCCGACGCCAGGCTTCCCAATGCCCTTGTAGCCGAAGCGCTGCAAAGGGGAGTGCTTGAAGATTTTGAGGGCACTTTGTCCGTTGATCGGGAACGCACCTTCGGAGAAAGCCGTTTCGACCTTTTGCTGCGGGGAGAGAATTACAGGCAATATGTGGAAGTAAAATCCGTCACGCTCCTGGAAGGCGGAGTTGGGCTTTTTCCCGATTCCCCAACAACCCGTGGGGCCAAGCACCTGAACGGCCTGGTGGAAGCGGTTAGAACCGGACACCGCGGCGCAGTCGTCTTCGTCATCCAGCGCGGCGACGCTCAAGCGTTTGCGGTCAACGAGCCTGCAGACCCCGCGCTCGCCAGTGCGTTTCTCAACGCCGTGACCAACGGCGTCGAAGCCTACGCCTACAGCTGTGATGTAACCGAACGGAGAATCCAACTGGACCGACGGCTCCCAATTGTGCCCTACGAAACGATTTCATCCCGGACCGGACTGCTCAATGACTGACAGGACGTCCGATTCCCTTAACCTAATCCTGACAGAACTCTACCGGCGTCTCTACGACGCCCATGGCCCGCAGCATTGGTGGCCCGCAGAAAGCAGATTCGAGGTCATCGTGGGTGCAATACTCACGCAGTCAACGGCCTGGGTGAATGTTGAGAAAGCTCTGAGTGCCATGAGAGCAGCGGAATGCTGGTCCTTCGAGGCCATCTCGAGTATGGCGGAAGCTGATCTGGCATCAGTCATCCGGTCGTCCGGCTATTACAACGCCAAGGCCCGAAAGCTGCAGGCCTTCGCCAACCACATACTGAGCAGAGGGGATCTGGACGCGCTGTTTGCACAGGATACCTCCTCCCTTCGCTCGGAGCTGCTCACAATCCACGGCATAGGAGAGGAGACAGCGGACGACATCATCGTGTATGCAGCGGAAAGGCCTTCCTTTGTCATAGACAGCTACACGCGACGAATCATTGACCGGCTGGGCATTGTATCGCAAGGCACCAATCCCAGGTACGGCTGGTACCAGGCATTGTTCCAGGAAAATCTGCCTCCTGATGCTCAACTGTTCAACGAATATCACGCCCTTTTGGACCACCACGCAAAATACATTTGCCTCAAGCATGACCCGCGATGCGCTGACTGCTGTCTCTTAGACCTCTGCGCGGCGGGTTCCGGAAGAGAGCCAAATTGACGCTCTCCTCAGGCAGCCTTATTATTTTTGCTATTACAGAAACGCCTGATTCAATCCGGCGACATTGGAGATGAACGCATGCAGGTCGTCAGAATCTACTCAGGGGACGACGGCGAGTCGCATTTTGAAGAACTGGACCTGCCTTTTGAGGCGGTGGCAAACGCAGAGAGGACTGCGGCTCAGAACGCCAGCAGCATCACTTTCAGCCGCACCCAGCCGGGCAACTTCATAGATTGGCACCCAGCTCCACGCCGTCAGTATGTCATCACGCTGGCAGGCCAGACCGAAATAGGTCTGGGAGACGGCACCAGGCGGGTATTCAGCGCCGGCGATATATTGCTGGCCGATGACCTGACAGGGCGCGGCCACACCACCGCAGTGTACGGCGACAGTCCTCGTGTTTCCGTAGCGATCCCAGTCGTCGATTAGCAAGACCCGCCGCAACTTATTCGGAAAACTCCAGGAGTCGCGTCATGCCCTTCGCCAGAATCGACTACTCGCTGGAAATGTACTACGAGGACGATGATTACACCGACCCATGGCGCACTCCGGAGACAGTCCTACTGCACCACGGGAACGCGAAGAATTCGCAGCTATGGTATGCGTGGGTACCGTTGCTGGCGCGCTCCTACCGTGTCATACGGCTGGACGCTCGGGGATTTGGGCGCTCATCGGTCCCTCCCGAAGGCTACAACTGGTCTCTGAGCCGCTTTGCCGCGGACATCAATGGTTTGCTGGACCACCTCGAGCTGGACAGAGTGCACCTCATCGGCGAAACAGTGGGCGGAACCATATCACTTCAGTTTGCCTCCGAATATCCTAATCGCCTTCACACCGTTACAACCTGCACCTCCCCTTACAAGTTCGTCGGCAATCCGACATACAGGCAGTCCCACGACATGGTGCGTGATGATGGCGTGGAGGCATGGGTCCGGAATACCGCCGAACGGCGGCTGGAGTCGGGGCACTCCGACGCCGCTCACCAGGAGTGGTACATCAACCAGATGGCTCAGACCCAGGCCAGGGTCGTCATGGAGACTCTAGATTACCTGTCCACCCAGGACTTGACCGAGGCCCTGCAAAAAATCCGCACACCGGCCCTGGTACTGGCCTCGGAACAGAACGCCATCCAGAACCCGGACCGTACAAGTGGAATGGTATCGCTGTTGCCCAATGGACGGCTCAAGGTCATACCTGGGACTTCAGGTTACGTCCAGCACTCGGCCCCGGAGCAATGCGTGCAAGCCTGGAGGCAATTCGTAAACTCGCTTTAGGCAAGGGACCAGCCTCTCACGATGCAACAAAGAGGGGCGCACCACGGATGCGCCCCTCTTTGTTGAGATTGAACTTGCCTTCCAAGCTCGGTGGTCTAGAACAGAGATCGCGACTGCCCGCCGTCCACGTTCAAGCACGTTCCGGTGATCAGGTCAGCCTTCTCAGAAGCGAGGAAGGCCACCGTCTCGCCGATGGGCTCCGGCCATCCGAATTTACCTGCTGGCAGGTTGCGGGCGATAAACTCGTCCACGACTTCCGGTGTGTTGTTCTGCTGGAAGCGGTCCCAGGTGCTGCCGGGAAAATCTATCGACCCGGGCGCTATGCAGTTGACCAGGACGTTCTCGGGAGCCAGGTTAAGTGCGAGATGCTTGGAGAAGGCGATCAGACCGGCCTTGGCGGTCATGTAGTCCACCGACCCGCCATACTCCCGTCCATAGATCGACGAGATGCTTATGATCCTGCCCCACTTCTGCTCTCTCATGTGAGGGAGCACCAAGGATACCAGCTCGACCGCGCTGAACAGGTTTACCTCCATTCCTTCTCTGAACAGCTCCATCCCCGTTTCCTGGAAGTCAACGGTCCCCCGCCGCCCGCCGACGTTGTTGACCAGGATGTCCGCTTCACCCAGCGACGACACCGTTTCGTTGTGGAAGCGCACGAGGTCGTCATTGTTGGTGACGTCGGCCTGTACTGCGACAACCTGCAGCCCCGCCTCGGCGAGTTCCACCCTGGCCTCTTCCAGTTGCTCAGCTCCGCGGGCGCAGATGGCGACCTTGCATCCTTCGCGTCCCAGGGCGGCCGCGGCCTGCTTGCCAAGCCCATGGCTGCCCCCGGTGATCATTGCTACCCTGCCTTGCAGCCCCAGATCCATCTCTGTCTCCTTCGCCAATAGTAACTTCTCGGCGATTATAGTGCCGCACAGGCGCACTTGCACTGCCCGTTTCACACAACCTGTGCCGCTCAGCTATCGCCCGGGGCCGGACGCGCCTTTGCGGCTATAATCTATTGACTACCAGCAGCTGGAGGAAAACCAGATGATGGCGTTGGAAGGAATCAAGGTTCTCGACTTTTGTCGCAATGCCCCGGGAATGTTCACCACCATGATCCTGGCCGACCTCGGGGCAGACGTGCTCATGGTGGAGCGGCCCATGGACGAGACACGGGCGGCCTATGAGCTCATTGTCGCAGGCATCCAGAGCCCTGAGGACGAACGGCGACACGCTTCCTTCAACGCCCTTCAACGCAACAAGCGGAGCATCGCCCTGAACCTGAAAGAGCCAGAGGCCCTCGAGATCTTTCGCCAACTAACGGTCGACGCCGATGTGGTGGTTGAGGGGTTCCGGCCCGGAGTGGTCGACAGGCTGGGGGTCGGTTACGAAAGCGTCAGGCAGATAAACCCCAGGGCCATCTACTGCTCGGTCTCGGGCTACGGCCAGACCGGACCCTACGCCCAAATGGCCGGACACGACATAAACTACATCTCATTCGCAGGCGCTCTGGGCCTCATCGGGGAATCCCCGGATGACAAGCCCGCCATCCCACTGAACCTCATCGCCGACTATGCCGGAGGCGGACTCTGTGGCGCCGTCGGCATCCTGGCCGCACTAATGGCCAGGGAAAAGACCGGCCAGGGTCAATACGTTGACATCGCCATGACCGAAGGCGTGCTGTACATGCTTTGCGGAATGATCGCTGACGCCTTCTCCCAAGGGTTCAGACCTGCTCGCGGTGCAAATCGCCTGAACGGGGGTTCGCCATACTACAATGTATACCGCACCTCAGACGGCAAATACCTCTCCATCGCCGCCATAGAGCCCTGGTTCTGGGAGAACCTGTGCCACGCTGTGGGACGGGACGACCTGATTCCATACCAGCGGTCCGGTGAGGAGAAACGGGCCGAGATCGCCCACAATCTGGAGCAGATTTTCCTCACCAGGACCCGGGACGAATGGTTCGACTCCCTGAGGGATGCCAACATTTCCGTCGGCAAAGTTTATGATCTCGACGAGGCTCTGTCCGACCCTCAGGCCTTGGCCCGGGGCATGGTCGTCGAACTGGAGGCTCACGGCGTCCCCGGCAAGAAAGTCACCCAGCCGGGCATCCCCTTCCACTTGTCCGATACACCCGGTCACGTACGCCACCCCGGCAGCGTTACCGGCCAGCACACCGCAGACACCCTGGCATCCCTGGGGTATTCGGAGGAAGCCATAGCTGCCCTTAAGAATAAAGGCGTCATTGCCTGAGACGGATTGCGCTCGTGCTATACTTGTAGGCTGTGCGGACGGTCCGCCAGCATCAAAGAATTTTCGAGACAGGCAGATGATCAAGCGTTTCTCAGTACTGTATGTCGGTCAGATCGACCTAGATGACGTGGGCGCCAACGGACGTAACCCTGACGGGCGCCGCTACTCCAACAAACAACTGGTTCAGTCCCTTGACCACGCCATGGCCCTGGCACAGCAGATGGACGAGTCCGGCTTCCACTGCCTGTGGGCAGCCGAACACCACTTCCAGCGTGAGGGTTACGAGTGCATACCTAACCTCACGCTGCTGGGGGTACATCTCGCGGCCCACACCAAGAACCTGAAGTTTGGGGCAGCCTTTAACATCGTGCCAATGTGGCACCCCCTGCGGCTGGCAGAGGACTTCGCCATGGGAGATGTGCTGACTGGTGGGCGACTGGTATTCGGCATAGGACGGGGCTATCAAACTCGCGAGGTTGAGACCTTCGGTGCTCCTCTGCTGGACCAGGACGCCAATCGCGAACTGTTCGAAGAGCAGGTAGACATCATCCTCAAGGCCTTCAACGAAGAGTCTTTCAGCCACCACGGCAAGTATTACCAGATCCCGCCTGACGTTCCCTATCGCGGTTACCAACTTGAGGACATCACCCTGGTGCCCCGTCCTCTCAATCTCCCCGTGGAAATCTGGCAGCCTGTAACGAGTGGACGCACCATCGACTTCATCGCCAGGAAGGGCATCAAGGGTATGACCGCCCTCAGCGGCGAAAAGATTGTGGAGCAGTTCTTCGGGCAATACCAACGGACCGCCGTAGAAGCGGGGCGCGACCTGACGCTAGGCCAAGACTTGGCCCTCGGATTCGGGTTTTACCTAGCTGACTCGGTCCAGGAAGCCGTGGAGCGTGTCCGTCCCTTCCACGACGAACGCTACAAGTGGTTTGCGCCTTTTGGACTGGTGCGTTACGTCGATGAGCAGGGGAGAATGTGGGGCTCACCCGGCGCTCCGGCACGTACCCCCACCGTGGAGGACGGCGTACAGCAAAAGGCCTGGATCTGCGGACCGCCTGATGTCTTCATCGAGACTTTCCGCGAACTTGAGGAGAAATACCCGGGACTCGAGGACGTAGTCCTGCAGTGGCCCGAAGGCATGCCCTGGCACGAATTGAGCAGCCAGTTGGAAATTTTCTCCCGCGAAGTGTTGCCGGCATTCAGCAGTAACAAGTGATCGGAGACCCCTTATACTCAACAACGACAGGAAGAAACCCAGGAACGGGCGGCGGAGCACACTCACCGCCCGTTCTTCCTAAGCCCGCCAACGACCGGACATTCGCTTTCCAAGAGGTGTAGCAGTTGGCCAACCCCGACCACGTCAGCCTGGCACGTTCCGGCTCCAGTGCCATCGCCCGCTGGCGGGAACTCACCTTTCGCAGCGTCAACACGCGCTTGCCCAGGTTCGACCTCGGATACAGACTCGAAGATCGCGCCGTAAGCGAAACCTTCACCCCCGAGTTCATCTACGGGCGCCCGCCTCTCGACCTGTCGGGCGCTTATTTGAGTGGTATCAAGCTGCCCAGCGCGGACCTGAGGCACGACGATCTCAGCGAGGCCGACTTTACCGGGTGCGACTTCCGCTTGTCAGACCTCTCCGGGGCCAACCTTACTGGCGCACATCTGTTCAGGGCCAATCTGCCTCAGGCAAATTTGACCGCCGCCCAACTTGTGGGATGCTCTCTGACTCGGGCGAACCTGTCCAACGGAATCCTCAGCCACGCAATACTGAAAGGCGCAGACCTCTCCTACGCTAGGCTTTCCTACGCCAATCTTGAGGGCGCGGACCTCAGCGGGGCCAATCTCACCTCCACGGACCTGTCATGGGCCAACCTGGCTGGTGCGAATCTTCAGGGCGCCTTCCTCACTACAACGATGATGATGATGGCCGACCTATCCGACGCTGACCTGCGAGGCGCTAAAATCGTTCGCGCCGGTATGGACAGCGCCATCCTGCATCAGTCAACCGCCGGTGGAACTCTGTTCGCCAACTGCGACCTCCGTATGATCATCGGACTGGAGACCGTGAAACACACGGCCCCCAGCACCATCGCCCTTGACACCCTGGCCAACTCTGGTGGTCGCATCCCTGCACAGTTCCTGGTCGGTGCTGGGGTCGCTGAGCCCCTGGTCGCCGCCCAGGACGTGATGAGAGGAGAGCGGCGCACCTTTCCGACAACTCTGCTGGTTGCCGCGATGACCGACGAAGAGTTGGCGCAAAGGGTTCGCCAAGCCCTGCAAGCGGCCAGCATACCAGCGTGGGTACTGTACGCAGACGACGAGGATTCGCTGAACTCAGGTGAGGCTTCTCTGGACCACACGGTCTTCTACGATCGCATCGCCCTGATGTGCACCGACGGAGCGTTGGAGAATCCGCTCGCTGCCCGCTACTTTGCGGAATTGGTCCGTGCCGCTGGCCAACCGGGTTTCGCGCCGCTTATGGCCCTCGGCCTTGGCGATCTCTTTTATGAGCGCAGCGACCGACTTTGCAACGCACTTCGCAAGGGCGCCTGTCTGGATTTTCGCGATAGTGAGGACGCAGCCCTCGAATCCCTCGTGCGGGAGTTGTCTGCGCCGGTGTTCTGAGCCAGGCGCCAGGTACTACTCAGAAGAAGTGTCCTTACCCAGCATGAGGCACGCCTCACCCCATTGTGCAGAGTTACCGAGATCCCATCCGTCCTGAGATCCCGCAGGTCGCAAGCGTATCCCTTCGCTTCCCCCGTATATCAGCAGCACCACACCCTCGCCTGAGTCCTCCGACAACGCTGCCATAGCTGCACAGGGTCCCCCTATGTCCCAGCCCGTGACGTCGCACCAAACATCTTCGCCATAGGGATTTGGAGCCATCACCCGCGACACAAAGCGCGGCTCCTCCAGCAAATCAAACATACGGTGCAGGTCCAAGGGACTGTTCTCTCCGGTGGTTACTTCCACTTCAATGAGCATGAATTCGGTCTCCACAACGAGTTGGGATTGGCTTGGTAACTATCTCAATACCGGCTACCGCTCTCCCGACACACCCGCTTCCTCCCGACACGCCCGCGCTCGCGGGAATCCAAGCCCCCGTCTTCCTGAGCTTGTCATAGGGTGGTGGGTGCATTCTTACTTGCCGTTAGGCCTGAGGTTAGCCTGAATCTGTTGAAGAGGCCTGTCGAACGACCGGCGTTCCGGATCAACCAACGGTGCGAAAACCCTGGCTCCGAGAGATTCTCACGCACTGCCCAATCGTCCCTCGCCTGGCCCCCGCGTTTGTTGACACCTGGAAGGGCCCTCCGTATCATACCGGGCAATTGTAAACCCGGCTTTGAGGGGGTGAACCGTGGCCCTTGGAATCAGAACCTACCGTCCCTTGGTTGCAGGCGCGCAGCACGTCGTGTCTAGCGGCCACTATCTGGCCACCGCCGCCGGATTCCGCATATTGGAGCAGGGCGGGAACGCGACAGACGCCGGTGTTGCGGCTGGCATAGCTATTAACGTAACGCTGCCACAGTGGACCGGGTTCGGGGGGGTTGCCCCGATCATCATTCACGACGCTGCCAGCGGGGACACGGTCTCCATCAGCGGATTGGGACGATGGCCCAAGGATGCGAGCATCGAGTATTTCAACCGCCAGCAGGGCGGCGAAATTCCGACAGGCGTCCTGCGCACCGTCACGCCAGCCGCAGCTGACGCCTGGATTACTGCTCTGCGTCTGTACGGCACCATGACCTTCGAGCAGGTCGTAACTCCCGCCCTGGAGCTGGCCGAACAGGGATTCCCCATTCCGGCTACTCTGCAGTCAGCCCTGGCCCGGACCGGCGACTCACTCATCGGCGACTCTGATGGCGATGGGCGATGGCCGTCCACCTCCGCCGTTTTCTTCCCTGGCGGACGACGCCCAGACATTGGCGACATACTGGTGCAGAAGGACCTGGCCCGCACCTTCAAGCGCCTCATAGAGGTCGAGCGCGATCATGCTGGTCAGGGTAGGGAATCGGCCTTGCAGGCGGCCCGCGACTTTTTCTACAAGGGCGATATCGCTGAAGAACTCGTCCAATTCGTCCAGAATGAAGGTGGCTTCCTGACGATGGAAGACATGGCCGGATTCAGCGTGGGCGTGGATACGCCGCCTTCCATCGACTACAAGGGCATTCAGGTGTTTGCCTGCGGTCCCTGGTGCCAGGGCCCCGTCAATCTCCAGACGCTGCAAATCCTGGAAGGATTTGACCTGCGAGGTATGGGCCACAACACGGCGACCTATGCCCACACGGTACTGGAGGCGTTGAAGCTGGCGTTCAGTGATCGTGAAGCGTATATCGGCGACCCCGACTTCGTTGATGTCCCGATGGACGGGCTGCTTTCCAAGTCCTATGCGGCAGATCGCCGCGCCGCAATCGACCCGGGCAGGGCTGCTCCGGGAATGCCCTACTGCGGAGATCCGTGGCCCCACATGGGAATGCCGTCAGGAAATGGCCACAAGAAGCGGCCCGACGTGGTCGCCGGCGGGCTGCCCGCCGACACCAGCTACGCCAGCGTCGTGGACCGCTGGGGCAACGCCTTCTCCGCCACTCCCAGCGATAGCTTCGGCACCTCTCCGATCATACCGGGCCTCGGATTCATCGCATCGTCTCGAGGATCACAAACCTGGCTTGACCCGGACCATCCCAGCGCTCTGCAGCCCGGAAAGCGCCCTCGACTCACTCCCAATCCGGCTCTAGCCATGCGCGATGGCAAGCCTCTGATGCCCTTCGGAACTCCGGGGGGCGACGTTCAGCCTCAGTCCATGGTGCAGCTGTTCTTAAACGTGATGGAATTCGGCATGGACATTCAGCAGGCTGTGGAAGCGCCCCGCTTCTCCACCTGGAGTTTCCCGAACTCCTTCTGGCCTCACGCCTACCATCCCGGTTTGGTCGGAGTCGAAGGTCGCATGCCTTCAGACGTCGTCGCAGACCTTTCCCGGAAGGGGCACAATGTTGAGGTATGGGACGACTTCACCCCCCGTATGGGCTGCCTGTGTGCCATTTACGTGGACCATGACCGCGGCGGCCTCAGCGGCGGTGCTGACCCCCGGCGGGACGGCTACGCCATGGGCCGGTAGAAGTTCAACAGAGTTTCGCCCAATCGGAGGACTATGCAGGGGCGGGTTTGAAACCTGCCCCTGCGCCATCCACAGGCTTACTTTACTCCGCCGTGCGGCCGCCATCGATCACCAGCTCCGAGCCGGTCATGAAGGAAGCCTCGTCCGACGCCAGGAACAGGACGCCGTAGGCAACATCTTCCGCAGTGCCCAGACGCCCCAACGGCGTGCGGTTGAGGCGGTCCTGACGATAGGTCTCCTCCGAAAGCATTGAAGCGGTCATCGGGGTCTCAATGGTGCCTGGATGCACCGAGTTGCACCGAATGCCGTCCCGGGCGTACTGGACGGCAGTGGACTTGGTGAACAGCCGTACGGCCCCCTTGGATGCCGTGTAGGCCGACGACAGGATGTTGCCAACCAACCCCGCCACCGACGAAATGTTTACGATAGACCCGCCGCCGCTGTCCCTTAAGGCAGGGATTGCTGCCTTGGTACCCAGGAATACACCCTTGGCGTTGATGTCCATCACCTGGTCCCACTCTTCTGCCGTGGTATCGGCGACGTTGTGGGTCCGGTAGATGCCCGCGTTGTTGACCAGAATGTCCAGCTTGCCGAAGCGTTCCACCGCTTCGTTGACGGCAGATTGCCACGAGTCTTCGCTTGTAACGTCCAACTGGACGAAGACACATTCACCGCCAGACTCGTTTATCTCAGCCTCGGTGCGCCTTCCCTCATCCTCCAGCACATCGCCGATCACCACTTTTGCCCCTTCCTGGGCAAACAGCCTCGCCTCGACAGCCCCCATTCCCCGAGCGCCCCCACTGATGAGGGCAACCTTGTCTTCTAGCCTCATTTTTGGCCTCCTAACTTGCGGCAGGAAAATTCGTGCTGCCCAAATTTTAGTTGCTCTATCTGCCCAGTCAAGGCAAAGTCGACCAGCCGGCGTTGAAAGGACGGTAACACGCATATAGAATGCGATTGCCTCGGAGCCCCTTACGGACTCTTGGCCTGGCGAGAGACATGCTGCCCACTCTCCGCTTCCCTGTTCGGCTGTTTTTGGCCCTGGCGATAATGGCCGCGCTGACGGCCTGCAACTCCGAAAGGGCCCAGGACTTTGAGGTTGAACTCTTCAACGGCGAGACTTTCCGGCTGTCCGAGCAGTACAAGGACAATGTGGTGGTGATCAACTTCTGGTACCCCAGCTGCCCCCCGTGTCGTGAGGAGATGCCGGAGTTCCAGCGAGCCTGGGAAGAGATAGGAGGCGAGCAAGTACGCTTCCTGGGGCTGTTTGTCCCCAGGGGATTCGACACCGAAGACAACGCTCGTGAATTCGTGCAGCAACTGGGGCTGACATTTGACTTCGCCACAGACCACGCCGAAGCCATCATCAGGGCCTACGGAGTGGAATTCTTCCCTTCCACATGGTTCATAGACCGTGGCGGAGATGTGGCGGCATTCCACGTCAGTGCCCTCGACGCGGAACGCATCAACGATATCGTGGGCAAGCTGATTTCCGAATGAAATACTGGCCGGGACTTCGAAATGCCCTTCGCCAACAAGACTCCATATGGGCGTACTAGACTGGATACTGACCATCATTCGCTGGGGCCACGCAGTCGCCGCTGTAGCCTGGGTCGGAGGGGGCGTGTTCTACCTGTTGGTGTTGCGACCGGCCATCCGTCGGTCCAAGGGGATACCTCCAGAAACGAATGCGGCGATCCGGGACGAATTCAGGGGTCTGGTCACCACGGCCATAGCTGTGCTGCTGCTCACAGGCGCAATCCTGTCTGTGGCACGCCTGACTGGGGACGCTGCCTCAGTGCCTTACGCCATTGTTCTCGGTGTGAAGATCTCTTTGGCGCTGTACATGTTCTACGTGGTGATGAGGGTCCGGCGCGGTAGCTACGATGACCAGCAAGAGCCCGGGAAGGGCTGGGCAAGGCGGACTACCCAGCTTCTCAGCAGCCCTACGGCCCTGCTGGTCATTGGCATAACAGTAATCGGCCTGTCAGACGTGCTTGACGCTCTATTTGAAAGTTCGCTGGCCGGCTGACATAGTCCCAAACGAGGAAGGACCAAAGTTGAAGAAGGACCTGATGGAAATACTGGCCTGCCCGGTCTGCAAGGGTCGACTGGAGCTGAAGGTGGATGCCGAAGAGGGAGACGAGGTAATCACTGGCTCACTGCTATGCGGTTACTGCGATGAGTCCTATCCAATCGAGGACACCATACCGAACCTCTTGCCTCCGGACCTGCGCCAGGAACTGGCGTAGACCGAACTGCCCGCTCGGCCGTCGAATTGTTCGAGGCGAGCGGGCAAACGTACACCCTAGAATGGCTTCAAAGTCGACGGGGTTTTCAGCCTTCGCCGGTCAGGACCTGGACAACCAGCGGAGCGAGGCTCTCGGCACGGGCGCGCAAGCTCTCGCGGCTGAGGTTCTCTATGGGATGCTCGGTGTAGATGGTCGGATAGTCCGGCGCTCCCCACATCCGAGCCATGCCGGTGGCCGTCGGAACGAACCGGTCGGTGCATATGGTGGCCGAGGGGATGCCTGCGTTCTCAACGTGAATTCCGTCGTGCACACTGCACGCACTGCAGGACCCTCAATCACCTATCGCGATGATCACGGAATCGCACTCTTCCGCTAGCTCAGCTATGGCTGACGGCTCGGCCGGTCGGGAGGCGCTGGGCTTTCGGTGCCACTTGACGCTTGCAATCTCGTAGCGGGTGCGCAGCAAATCGGCCAGCTCTTCCAACAGGACATCTGCGTTTCGCTTGCTGTCATCGATCAGCCCCAGGCGAGTGCCGGCCAGGCTGGCGAGGCGAGGAGCGCCATTGAACGGAGCTATGACGGGCTGCGTCACCGGGTTGACCAGGACATGCTCATTGGTCTGGATCATGTCTCTCTCCTAGCAGTTGATTTCTCCATCGGAATTGGGCAGAAAAATTGTGAAAGGTTCCCGCTAGTTTACCACCCTGGTCACCGCCGTGCTTCCCACCTTGGGACCCCAGCTGGGTATCACCGACGACATGTTGGCTTCCTCTCCGCCGGCAAAGATCAGGAGAATGTCGGAAGGCTCGGGGATCAGCGGGACAGATGTCGACTCATCGCCGGGCTCTATGTCACCAGCTAATACCTGCGCCTGCTTCAGCTCGGATACAGTGCGATGGGCACGCCTGAAAATGAAATCGCGGACCTGGTCCTTGGTCCAGTCTTTCCACAGCCCGGAGTTTCCAGCTATGGTGACCACGATCTGTCCCTGACGTACGCCTGTCCCCGTTTCACCGACGGAGCCTGAAGTGGACATGTTGGTTCCAAGTGAAGACGCGGCGTCAGTAATCGCCAACAGTATCGGCTCGGGGCGACCCACGGAGCGTACCTGGCGGGGCGACTCCCCGGCGAACACAGTTACCGTGCTTTCGTCGGCCCGGAATCCGCGCTCGACATGTAGCGGCGTCCAGTGAGTCTCCGTCTCGGCCTCGGCGATGCAGTATGTGTACTTACCGGGATGTCCGATGACGCTGCGGTCGAAGACTCCTGGAATAGCCGCGCAAGCGTTCATCAGGATGAGTCGGATGGCCCGACCAATAGTGGCGTTGGCCCGGTTGCCCGGCCCGAAAAGGTTGTTGCGGGCGTTGATGTTCAGTTCCCGCACTACCGGCCCGTTGACGATTGTCAGGATGGCCGAGCCGCCCATGCTGGAAGAGGGGCCGACCAAGTTGAAGACTGGGTCGAGCATGGCTTCGGTGGCGGTTAGAACTACGGGCATGTATTCAGGGAGGCAGCCGGCCATGACTGCGTTGGCCGCCACTTTGCCGACAGTAATCTCGCGGCGGCGCTCAGGCAATTGGCCGATGACCTCGCCGGACGGACGCCCTGAACGCTCGATGAACTCCGAGACGCGGGCCTCGGTGGGTGGGACGACAGGCAGGCCGTCGGTCCAGCCAAGCTCGTAGCAGCGCTCGATGGCCTCGAGGGCGGAGTCCCACTGGACGGTTGTAGTTTCGCCGATTTCACTCAATGGTTGGTTGCTCCTGCGATAGCTGGATACGACTCACCCAATTGTCAAGGTGGGGACGGAATACAATTCTGAATTTAAGCAGGTATTCCACCATCCAATCGTGAATATTTGAAAGAATTTCATCCTCGTCGTCGATCTTTCCTGAGACTCCGAGGACAATACTACAGGACCTACGACCTTCACCGTGGTCCCAAAGCAAATCTTCACCAAGGCTCTCTTCTATCGCGCGCTCAGACTCCTGCAGAGCGTGAAATAGTCGACTGTTCCATCCTTCATCTGGAGAGTCAATGTACAACTCAACTGTTACCACTTCGTAGCCAGTAAATCTAACCACGAAGGTAACCCGCGATCCATAACCCAAAGAAAAGCTGTAAAAGTTTTGCGGTTGACCTATTTTTGCATTTGTAAAACGGTGTTCTTCCCGTAAAGTATCCAACAGCCTCTGGAAGAAGGCTCGATATTTCTCTGCGCGAGGTGATAGTGTCGCTGTAGCTTTCCCAGATAGTAGGGCTGCCGCCTCCTTTCTCCAGCCATTGGGCATTGAAACGATCCTAAACTGAGGAGCTGGACGAGAGTCATCAATTCTCAATAGTTCAACGACCACACCAAAGAACTGCGTATCTTCACCTGTACGCTGATTGAGCCAGTCCATAGCCTGCCTATGTTCGTCTCGAAATTCCTGGGTTAGCCACACAATTACGCTTGCGTCATAGCCAGCAGCGTACGTCAGCACTTTGCCAAGATGGTCGTGATTAGTAGGGCCCAGTTGATTCTCAATAACAACAGAACGTTTTTGTCCCAAATCCGTTGCCAGGACGTCCAGCGAGTAACCGCCAACCGACGCCTCCGTCTGCTGCAACTCCAGGTCCATACCCAGTGCTTCGCCCAACTCGGCGATGTTCTCGGCCAACCAAGGCGTGAAATCCCGCGCCTCGTTGGGCCAGGCATCACGGAGATCGACGCGTTCTATTTTGGCAAGGTTTGGTGTTGTCATAACTCAGAGATAGTTAGGGAGAGGGTTGCCCCTCTCCCGTAATCGCCAGGATTGAGATGGGCTACACCCTGCGGTACTTGGAGAGGGAGCGGAGCTCTCGGGGCGGGTTCATGTGCTGGCCACGGATGGTGTAGGAGACCTCGGCGACGTAAATGTCGCCGTGGGAGTCGACAGCGATGCCGTGGGGAGCGATGAACTGGCCGCCGCCCTCGCCCTCGTTCTTGTCTCCGAACATGCAGACGCGGTTGCCGTCGAGGTCGTAGATGCTGACACGGTGACCGAGCCCTGGAGCGTCGTCAACGCCGCCCATTCCGTTCAGCTCGCCAACATAAATGTGCTCGCCCCAGAGGACCATCGAGTCGGGGCGGTGGATGTTGCTCCACATGGTGATGAACTTGCCTTCAGGATCGAAGATCTGGATGCGGTGGCACTCGCGGTCAACAACGTAGACACGCTCGTTGCTGTCGAAGGCGATGTTGTGGGGGCGGATGAACTGGCCGGCGTCGATGCCCGGCTCGCCCCAGGAAAACTTGTACTCGAGTTGGCTGCTGTAGACGTGGACACGGGAGTTACCGTAGCCGTCAGAGACGTATATGTCGCCGTTGGCCGGGTTCGTGGCGGCGGAAGTGGGCCGGTTGAATGGCTCCCCGCTCCAGCGCTCTGCCGGGTTGTTGCGCTCGCCCAACTCCCAGACCTTCTCGCCGTTGGAGCTGAACTTCTGGATGGTATGGATGCCGTCGTCGGCGGCGAGGATGGAGTCGTCGTGGCCGATGTAGAGGCCGTGGGTGCGGTTGTCGCTGAACAGTCCCTCTCCAAAGGAGCGCATGTAGTTCCCGTCGCGGTCGAAGACCATAATCGGCTGCTCGCCGCGGGTCAGGACGAACACGTTATCGTTGGAATCACAGGCCACGCCGGGACATTCCTGGAAATTGACGCCGTCGGGGAGTTTGGCCCAGTCCTCGACGAATTCGTATCGAAAGTCACCTACGCCGTAAACTTCTGGCATATTCTTCATCCTTTCGTATCGGATTTGCGTTAGCACGCCCCCCACCCTAACCCGCTCCCGGTGGCAGCGAGGATTATTGAGCGCAGCGGCAGGCCGGGTAATCGTAAGCCCGCCCTGTTGGGGTGTCAACGGGCGGGCTGCTCCGGCAATTACACGCCTGGCCCAAGGTCAATAAGATGCGCTCTCGTCATGCTGGTAGAAGCCCAGAGGGTTGCCCTCGGTGTCCTGGCAAATGGCGATGTAGCCGACTCCGGGGATGGGGATCCTTGGCTGCACTATCGTCCCGCCTGCGGCCTTCACTTTTTCCAGGTATTCGTCAATCGAATCGACGTCAACGTAGTTGACCCCGGCCATTCCGCCGGGGGGACGGCGCGTGATGCCGCCGTCGATTCCGGGTCCTTCCTTGCCGGTGGTCACCAGACGGTAGTCCATCTGGGGCGGGCCGTCCCATTTGCCTATCTCCCAGCCGAGGAGGTCTTCGTAGAACTTGCTGGCTCGATCCACATCGTCGGCGTAGATCTCGAAATGAACTATCCTGGGCATTTGTACTTTCTCCATCAAAAACCCTCTCCCGAAGGAGAGGGTAGTTTTGCTTTGCCAACAGATGGGCTGATCTAGCGAATCGAGTCGCGGCCCTCACCCTTGAGGTAGTCGGCGGTGCGAAGGGCCAGAGCCTGGATGGTGGACGTGGGGTTGATGCAGGCGCTGGTGGTGAAGATGCTGCCGTCGATGATGAACATGTTGGGCACATCGTGGCAGCGGCCCCAGCGGTCGACGACTGACGTGCTCGGGTCGGTGCCCATGCGGGCGGTGCCGAGCAGGTGCCATCCAGCGTTGCGGCGCAGGCGCGAGGTCAGAATCTGCTTGGCCCCAGCGGCCTCCATCACTTCCTTCGCACGCTCCACTCCGTGGTCGAGCATGCGATTTGTGTTCTCGCTGACGGTGTATTCGACCTTCGCAGCGGGGATGCCGTTGCTGTCGGTCTCGTCGGGATCGAGGGCGATGAGGTTGTGCTCTTCAGGCAGGTCTTCGGTCATGATGGTGATGCCAACGGTATGGCCGAAACGCTCGTCGAATGCCTGATGGTGACCGTCGCCCCAGGGTATGCGCTCACCGAGGAGGCCGCCGAGGGCGGTGGGTAACGGAGAGCCGCCGAGGGCCAGGATCTGGAGATCGTAGCCGCGCACGAAGCCACGACTGGTGTCGGTCTCGTAGAATTCCTGGCTCAGCATCGTGCTGCCGCGAGGGAATCCGTCCTCGGTGCCCAGCCATTCGTCAAAGACACCAACCACGACGCCCGCCGGGTGGTGCATCAGGCACTTGCCGACGAGACCGCTGCTGTTGGCCAGACCGTCGGGGAAGAGCGGAGAGGTGGAGTTAAGCAGCAGGCGCGGGGTGCCGATGCCGTTGCAGGCCATCACGACGGCCCTGGCTTTCTGTTCGACGAGGTCGCCGTTGACGTCATAGTACAGGACGCCGGTGGCCTTGCCGGTGTTGTCGACCAGGATTTCGCGGACTCGGGCGTTGGTCTTGAGCTGAGCACCGAGTTCGAGGGCCCGGGGCCAGTAGGTGAGGTCGGTGCTGGCGAGGGAACGGAGGTAGCCGCCAGAGTCGGGTTCGCGGCCGTCGTAGGTCACGGACGATATGGCCGTGTCAGCGGCCCACCAGTGCCAGCCGAGCTTGTCAAAGCCCTTGGCGAGGACCTCGCCGCCCGGCCGGATTGAAAGGGGAGGGCAGGGCCGTTCCGGCTTGGGAGGATACGCCGGGTCTCCTCGAAGGCCCGATACGCCCATCATCCGGTCATTCAGGTCGAAGTACGGCTCCAGTTCGTCGTAGGTCAGAGGCCAATCATCAGCTACGCCATCCAGCGTTCGCACCCGAAAGTCGGACGGGTGGAAGCGGGGGTAGTGGGAGCCGTAGTGGACGGTACTGCCGCCAACGGCGTTGTACATGTAAGGCGCAATAGGCGAGGCGTCGCTGTTTACGGGGTAGTCCACGGGCAACCGGCGCACACTGGGGTCGGGATGGAAGTCAGTCTGCCAGTTGAGCTGGCTGTCGGCGTTGTTGGCTGGGAAGGCGTCACGGGCCACCCAGTCGCCCTGCTCTATGCATAGGACGTTGATTCCCGCTTCGGCGAGGCTCCAGACCAGAGCCGCGCCGGAGGCTCCTGCGCCGATTACCAATACGTCAGGTATATCCTGGTTACTTGCCATCTCGTTTCTCCGGAATTGGTGTGGCTATTCGGGATCGGCGTGTACTGTGCCGGCCAAGCTACTCGCGTTCGAACACGGCGGCGACGCCCTGGCCTCCGCCGACGCACATGGTCTCCAGGCCGAACTGGGAGTTGCGGCGCTCCATCTCGTGCAGCAGGGTGGTAAGGATGCGGGCGCCTGTTGCGGCGATGGGATGGCCCAGCGAGATGCCGGAACCGTTGACGTTCAGGTTGTCCTCGTGAGGCAGCTTCCACTCCCGCAGCACCGCCAGCACCTGAGCGGCGAAGGCCTCGTTCAGCTCGATGATATCCATGTCCTCGAGGGAAAGGCCTACCTTGCCCATCACCTTGTTTACCGCCGGAACGGGACCTATGCCCATGGTAGCGGGGTGGCAGCCGGTAACCGCCCAGCCGCGGAGGAAGGCCATGGGGGTCAGGCCCAATTCCTCCAGCTTGTCTTCGCCAACCACCAGGCAGACGGATGCGGCATCATTCTGGCTGCTGGCGTTGCCGGCGGAAACGGTGCCGTCGCGCATCACCGGGCGCAGCCGGGCGAGAGTGTCCATGTTGGTTTCGGCGCGAGGGCCCTCGTCCTTCTCGAAGGGTACCGGGTCCCCCCGTCGTTGTGGGACGGGCACAGCGACGATTTCCTTATCGAAGCGACCCTCGTTCTGGGCTGCCACGGCGCGCTGGTGGCTTCGGAGAGCGTACTCGTCCTGCTCGGCGCGGGCGATTTCGTATTCGCGTGCCAGGTTTTCAGCAGTCTCGACCATGCCGCCCGGTATGGGGCCGAAGCGCTCGTCGGGGGAAATTGTCACGCGGGCCCGGGCCAGGCGGTCGTGGAAGGTCACCGAGCCGTAGCGAGCGCCCCATCGGGACTCGTTGCTGTAGAACTCGGCGTTGCTCATGCTCTCGACACCGCCGGCGATGACCACGTCAGCGTTCTCGGTCTGCACCAGCATGCTGGCGTTCAGAATGGCCTGAAGGCCGGAAGAGCAACGGCGGTCGAGCTGATATCCTGGCACCTCAATGGGGAGGCCGGCCTTGAGTCCGGCCAGGCGACCAATGGCAGGATTCTCGCCGCTGGGGTAGCCATGGCCCAGGATGACGTCATCGACCTTGGCCGGGTCTAGCTTTGAGCGGTCCAGGGCCTCTTTGATCACAGCGCTGGCCAGATCCGCCGCGGACACATCCCGCAGAGTGCCGCCGAAGTTGCCGACAGCCGTTCGGACGGGTGAAACAATAGCAACGCGACGCATGACTTGCTCCTAAATAACGCAAATAAAAGCCGGAAATCCAGCTTCGGATTTTCCGGCTATGATAACCGCATCAGACGGTGCTGTCGAATGTCCCTCGTGTCCTTGGTTCACCCGTTGGAGCCTTGGATCAACTGCAGATATTTGTATCCCGAGCCGGTGTTGAACAGCACCGTGGTCTCGTCCCGGCGGAGGAATCCTTCGTCAATCAGGCGCTTGTATGCCACCAGAGTTGCCGCGCCTTCGGGGCAAGCGAAGATGCCTTCAGCGGTGGCCAGTTCATACATGGCTGCCACCATGTCAGCATCGGAAACCGCGAGGGCCGTTCCGCCCGTTTCGCGGATGGCTTTGAGCATCAGGTAGTCGGCGAAGGGACCGGGGACGCGCAGCCCGTCGGCCACGGTTGCGGCATTCTCCCAAGGCTCGGCGGTGTCCTTGCCTTCGTTGAACGCTCTGACTATCGGTTGGCAGCCCTCGGCCTGTACCGCAATGAACTTGGGCAACTCTCCCTGAATCCATCCCAGTTCCAGGAGCTCGAGGAACCCCTTATGCATCCCGATGATGCCAGTTCCTCCGCCGGCAGGGTAGATAATAGCCTCAGGCATGCGCCAGCCGAACTGCATCGCCAGCTCGAGGCCCATGGACTTCTTGCCCTCGGCCCGGTAAGGTTCCTTGAGAGTTGAAAGATCAAACAGCCCTTGCTCCTGAGCGACCGCCACGGCCTGCCGGCCAGCGTCGCCGATAAGCCCGTCCACGAGGTTGAGTTCAGACCCGGCGACGAGGCACTCCTTCTTGTTGGAGTCCGGCGCGTCCTGGGGCATGAAGACCTTGGCGGTTAGGCCAGCGCGGGCGCAATAGGCAGCAGCGGCCCCGGCAGCATTGCCCGCCGACGGCATGGTGAACCCTGCAGCCCCGAGCTCCAGCCCTTTTGAGATTGCAGCTGCTATGCCGCGAGCCTTGAAGGTGCCCGTAGGGTTCAGACCTTCTTCCTTTACATACAGATTGGAGACGCCCAGTTTTTCGCCGAGATTCAAGACCTCGATCAGAGGGGTGCCCCCTTCGCCAAGGCTGACGATGTTGAATGGGTCATCGACTGGCAGCAACTCAGCGAATCTCCACATGTTTGCAGTTCGCTCCACCAGACGATCCCGGTCGACTTCCGCGCGGATGCGGTCCAGATCGTAACGGGCGTACAGCACCTTGCCGCAGCACGGACTGACGCCGGAGAGCCGATCAGCAGGATACGTGGCGCCGCAAATGGTGCACTCGAGATGGGAAAGATAGCTGGCCATTCCAGACCGCCTCCCTAAAAGCAGGTTTACAGGTGGGTCAATTTAACCACAGCAGATGACGACAGCACAAAAGGAAAGGCGGAATCCACAGGGCAATCGCGTCTTGGTTTCACAGTCGGGGAGGCTGGAACCATGGATAAACGTTGCCGGTTGGAAGGGCTGATTTTTTGTTTATTCCGGTAGTTTCAGGTAATTTCCGGTAATTAGCGTGAACAGGGAGGGTCTGCGTTTGGTCGAAAAGGGAGCCACCTGTGCAGCAGGCCCGTTCAGGTTGATTTCAGTATTAGACATGGATTTCATGCTAGAGAAGGGTCACAAGGCCTGGCAAGGGACAACTGTCATCAAAATGGACTGCGGCTATTAAGACGGGGTTGCCCTGGCGGAATTCCTGTGTTGTTGCGGTGATATGAGGCTGACGAATACAATGCATCGCAATGAGAATTAGCATACGACCTGCAAATCCATGTTAGTGGAAAGTCGTCCGATCGCGCTTCTTGAGAGACTAAAACGAGGCGACCTGTTGGTCTCCGACGGAGCGACTGGCACATTCCTCCAGCAGCACGGCCTGGAGCCGGGAGGCTGCCCGGAGGAATTCAACGCCAGCCACCCCGAAGTGGTGCGGGAGATGGCCCGCCAGTACTTCGATGCCGGGTCAGACATGGTGTTAACCAACTCATTCGGCGGCAGTGTCTTCATGCAGAAGAAATACGGCCACGGCGAACGGGTTGCCGAGTTCAACCGACTGGCCGCCGAACACGCTCGCAGCCATGCGCCTGAGGGGCGGTTCGTGGTTGGCTCAGTCGGCCCCACCGGGGAGTTCCTGGAACCCCTGGGTCCGGTGTCGGAAGAGGAGATGTACCAGGCTTTCGTTGAACAAGTGGAGGCGCTAGAAGCCGGCGGAGCCGACGGCGTGGTAGTCGAGACCATGACGGCCGTGGAAGAGGCGACTTTGGCCGTGAGGGCCGCCCGAGAGAACACAGACCTGGTAGTTATGGCCACCATGGTGTTCGACAAGGGCCCCCGGGGGTTCTTCACTATGATGGGCGTCACTCCGGAAGTGGCTGTACATTCCATGGAGGAAGCGGGAGCGCACGTGGTCGGCTCCAACTGCGGAAACGGAATCGACAACATGGTGGAGATCGCCCGCCGGATGAGGGCGGCAACCGACGGGTATCTTCTGATTCACTCCAACGCGGGGATACCAGCTATGCGTGCTGGGCAGATCATCTATCCCGAATCGCCTGATTACATGGCCGAGCGATTCAGGGAATTGGTCGACCTGGGCGTGAACATCATCGGTGGCTGCTGCGGCACCGGCCCCGAACACATTCAGGCGTTGGCCGCCGCTGTTGGACGCTAGGGGGAGAGCATGGTTACTGCACAGGGGCGACTTCGCCCGGCGGAAGTTTTAGAGAGGTTCGGGCAATGCCTGGAACTGGTTCCCATTGACCGACGCTTTAATGACATAAGCGTGGGTCTCTACGTGAAAGACGGCATCTGCACCATCTGGACTTTTAGTCACAGGGAGGGAGTCGGGGAACGCATTCGTGAGATTCGGGACCAGATGATCGCCCTGGGCGGAATGGAAGCAGTGGATGGCACAGACAACCAGGTGCGTTTCCCCTGTGGCCAGCTGCACCAGCGGACGCTGCGCTTCGTAATGTCGCAGGCAGTTGGGAAGGCACCCGACTACGCTCCGCCCCAGGGCGATATGGTTATTCAGGACTCCAAGTCCGCCTTGACCATCCATGTCGACCCTCCCTCGAAAACTGATGGGCAGGCCATCTACGGCGTTTCGTTACAGGGTGAAGCCAGAAACGTTGCCATGCGCCTTCGGATGGTGCTGGCGGGGTTCGCACGCTACGGCGAAATGGAGCAGGTCGGCGAGTCGGGCGTGGCTTTTGCCTGCGGCCTGCCCCACAATGCGCTGATGCGCGTACTGCTTCCCTACTCCCGAAATATATCCAGTGTGGAGACCATGATGGAGGCCGAGGCCCTTCGCGGCCAGATGACCACAAGCACGTTGGGGTTCTCGCAAACCTAGGAGACTGATTCGGATGGGTCTACTGTTCACCGTAGAAACTGAGATAGAGGCAGATGGGCGCTGGATAGCCGAAATTATGGAGATTCCTGGTGCACAGGTTTACGGGGTTACAAGCGAAGACGCCATTGCCAAAGTGCAGGCGCTTGCCCTACGTGTGCTGGCCAAGAGGCTAGAGAGCGGCGAAGAATCGCCGGAACCGCTCAGCGTATCATTTCAGGCCGCATGAGCAGATGGCCAAGTCAAAGAGCACAACAAGTACTCAGAGCATTACTCCGTTCAGGTTGGGGTGTTAAGAGACAGTCGGGTTCTTACAGGACCTTGTAGAAAGATGGCTGGGCGGACTATGTTTTTGCCATTCATGACCCCGAGGAAATCGGACCAGGAATGTTGGCTCGCATCGGCAGACGTACCGGATTGCGGCCCGAGGATTTGTAGCGACAGAATATTCCGACTCTCTATGAAGGAGACGCAGCCATGGCTTTCACGGAAACGATGACGCCCAAGGAACGGACCATGGCGGCGCTGAACCGGCAGCCGGTAGACCGTGCACCGGTAGCGAACCCCACTAATGTCGCCACTGTTGAACTGATGGACCTGGTGGACGCGCCGTTCCCGCAAGCCTGCCAGGAACCCGAACTGGCGGCTCGGCTCGCCGCCACCGGTTACACGGAACTGGGTTTTGACTCAATAATGCCCTACTTCAGCATTATCCAGGAGTCGTCGGCCCTCGGCTGCGAAATGCAGTGGGAGGACAAGGACAACTGGCCAACCGTACGGATGTACCGTCCCATCTGGAAGACGGCCGACGATATACATATCCCTCCGGGCATTCTCGAACACCGGGACATGCTGGCCATCACCGGTGCTATACGCCAGTTGAAGTCCGAGTTCGGAGATGAGGTCGCCATCATCGGAAAGACGATGGGACCGTGGACACTGGGTTACCATGTCTTCGGAGTGGAGCCGTTCCTGCTGGGGACTGTGGACAATCCGGACGAAACCATGCGGGCAATGCACAAACTCAAGGAGCTTTCGGTGTTGTTCGGCCAGGCACAGATCGACGCAGGAGCCGATGCGCTTACTTTCCCAGACCACGCAACCGGAGACTTAGTCAGCGGTGACTATTACAGGCGTTTCCTGCAGGATATCCATGCAGAGATGGCGGAAAGGCTAAAGGTGCCCTTGATTCTGCACATCTGCGGACGGACCATAGACCGGATGCCGTTCATCGCGCAGACCGGCATGGCATCATTCCACTTCGATTCCAAAAACGACCCTCATGAAGCAATGGCGGCCGTCGATGGCGGGATCGGACTGGTCGGCAACATAAACAATCCCGAAACCCTTTACGCCCGTGGCCCAGAGGAAGTCCGGCGGGAAGTGTTCCGCTGCCTTGACGCCGGGGTGCAAATGATTGCTCCCGAATGCGCCGTTCCGCTGGCCACCAAGATAGAAAACTTGATGGCGATCCCCCAGGCGGTGAAGGACTGGACCGCCGAGCACGGCGGCTGATCCGGAACTTGCCCATCCACTGAGAACAGATCTTGCAGCAACCCGAGGTCGAACAGATGCCCGTCGTTCACGATAGCCTTGAAGAGCAATTGGCCTACATCGAAAACCCGGATGAGCAGCGGCACATTCGGGCGTTGTGGGATCACGCGGACCCGCTGATGCAGGAGATTTCCTACCAGCTCATCATCGGCCAGAACCAGGAAGTTGATCGCTTGACGCGGCAGGCTCTGGACGATGGGTTTTCGGCCAACACCGTTATGGACGATGGTCTCATCGCAGGCATGGCCATAGTGGGAATCAAGTTTCGGGATAACATAATATTCGTTCCGGAAGTGCTGGTCGCCGCTCGTGCCATGAAGGCCGGGATGGCTCACATCGAGCCCATTCTCTCCGCGTCGGGCATTGAGCCCATAGGCACAGTGGTCATGGGAACTGTCAAAGGGGACCTCCATGACATCGGCAAGAACCTCTGCATCATGATGCTGCGCGGCGCTGGCTTCGTGGTCCACGACCTGGGCGTGGACACACAACCCGACGAATTCATGGATGAGGTCGTGGACAAAGAGGCAGACATACTGGGAATGTCTGCTTTGCTGACCACGACCATGCCCAACATGGGCCGCACTATCGATGCCTTCGAAGAAGCCGGACTACGCGGAGAAGTGCGGATCATGGTCGGGGGTGCTCCCCTGTCCCAGGAATTCGCCGATGACATGGGCGCTGACGGCTACGGGAAAGACGCCATGGCCTGCGTCGACCTGGCAAAGGAGTTCGTCAGTCAACCCGGCGTCGAAGCCGCTGCGGTCGCGGACTGAAGGCAATGTCTGAAGAAGGACGGCCAGGCAACTCTGGTAGGGTAGATCCAGAGTCCTACAGACGAAGTATCGACCGGCTTACCGAAATATTCCGGGGCATTTCGGAGACCGTAAACATTGTGTCAATGTATCGCTGCCCCTACAAAAACGTTCAGGACCGATGCACCGCTCAATTCGGCTGCCGAAACCAGGACCGCTCGTCGGCGCCAGGCGAGCTTTACGGCTGCACGGGCGACGACAATCTTGACTATCGCTCAGCTTGGGAATGTTAGCTGACGCTGCACCGATTTCAGGCATTTGCCGGCGATTAAATCTCCTCCTTATGCGAGAAAGCCTTCATGGCACCAGTAAAACTTAACGGACGCGAGGCTCAGGCCCACAAGGGCAAAACGCTTTTTGACTACGCCGACTTTATGCGCGTCCGAGTGCCCTCGTCCTGCGGGCGGGGGGGCAGTTGTCATGAGTGCATAGTAGAGGTAAAGGAAGGGATGGAGGGACTCCTTCCGAATACACGGGACGAGTATTTCCTCTCCGGCAACTACAGACTAGCCTGCCGCTCCATAATTTCCGACCCCTCCCAGACTATAGAGTTCACCGTGCTGCGGCGTCAGCCACGTATTCTAACCGAGGGCATACGAAGGCAGATTGCCCCTGACCCGAATGTCCGCCGCTCGGGGGACGAGGTGATGGTGGGCGGAGAACCGGTGGACAGCTACCGGGGGCGAATTCTAGGGTTGGCGATCGACATAGGCACAACCACGGTGGCGATGAACCTGGTCGATCTCGAATCTGGAGAAATTGCGGGCACTTCATCCTTCGAAAACCCCCAGAGATTTGGGGGCAGCGATGTCATGAACCGCATTTCCTATGATGTGGGCAGAAACCGTGGGGAACTGCGGCATGCGATCATTTCGGGGATCAATTACGAGATCGGAGAGTTGATCCGTCCGTTGGACGCCCAGCGGAGGCAAATATACGAAGCGGTGGTGGTGGGCAACACTACCATGCGCGACCTGGCATTTGGCGTAAACGTGCAGTCCATCGGGGTGAAACCGTACAAGTCTGTGGTGGAACTGGAGTGCGAAGAGGGACTGCGGGATGGAACGTCGCTGAAATCCAACGCCCAGGCAATGGGCTTGAGAATATCCCCCAAGGCCCACGTGTATGGGGGGCCCATAGTCGGTTGCCACGTGGGAGCCGACGTTGCGGCCGCGCTGCTCGCCATAGGCATGGACGAGCAGGAAGAACCTGTAATGCTGGTGGACATCGGCACCAACACCGAAGTGGTGATCGGGAATCGCCACAGCATGGTGGCCGCTTCATGCCCTGCTGGCCCTGCCTTTGAGGGTGGCGAAGTTACCCACGGTATGCCGGGATATGACGGTGCTGTCGAGTCGGTGCGAATCACTGGTGGACAACCGGAGGTGTCGACGATCGCCGGCGAAACTGCCCAGGGAATCTGCGGTTCCGGCCTGGTTGACTTGCTTGCCGAGCTGCGATCCCACGGCCTGATGAACGAACTCGGCGTCTTCTCGGAAGGGGCAGGCGAGTTTTCGTTTGTGCCCGAGAAGGCGATGTCGATTTCAAGGTCCGACGTAAGCGCTCTTGCCCAGGCGAAAGCTGCCAATTACTGCGGACAGTTCATCACTCTGCGACGCTATGGGGCTCCTGTAGATGAAATCTCTGCCCTGAATCTGGCAGGAGGATTCGCCAACTACCTCAGTGTTCCCAATGCTGTGGAAATCGGATTCATTGCGAACTTTCCACCGGAGAGAGTGCACAAGGTGGGTAATGCAGCCCTGGAAGGGGCAACACTTATGCTTCTGTCCCGGGAGTCACGCCATCGCATTGAATCCATGATCCCATCGATAGAGCACATAGAGCTGGAAACTACGCCCGACTTTTTTGAATTGTTCGTCGAAGGGTGTATGTTCAAGCCAATGCCCCGTACACTTGACATGTATAGTTAAGTAACCTCAAACGGGCCGAACTCTGGTCAACTCGTATCAAGTACTCTACCTGCATGGAGTCCGCAATGACATGGAAAGTAGTCATTACCGACCACGTTTGGCCTACAACTGATCCAGAGCGGGCGATACTGGAAAGCGCCGGCGCCACTGTGGTTGTGTCGCCGTCCGGCGAAGAGGAAACGCTGCTGGAAATGACCCGAGATGCTGACGCCATCATGACTTGTTTTGCACAGGTCACAGAGAGGATTGTAAGAGCCGCCGACCGATGCGTGGTGATTGGGCGATTCGGAGTCGGCGTCGACAACATTGCAGTAAACACTGCAACCGAGTTGGGCATAGCTGTAACTTATGTTCCAGACTATTGCGTTGATGAGGTCTCGGACCATGTAATGGCCCTGCTACACGCTTGGAACCGCAAAATCGTTCTATTTGATCGATCGGTCAAGGAGAGGGGATGGGGAAGTCAGCCATTGACTATGAGGATGATGAGATTGCGGGGAAAGACTATTGGCATCATAGGATTCGGTCGCATAGGTCGGGCGGTAGCGGAAAAGGCCCGCGCCTTTGGCCTGAATATTTTGGCGTCGGATCCCGTAGTTGACACAAACACTGTCGAAGATGCGGGAGGGAAGCTCGTTGACATGCAGACCCTTCTCGCTAAATCTGATTTTGTCAGCCTGCACACCCCATTGACGGATGCGACACGCAACCTTATAGGTGCGCCAGAATTGGCTGCCATGAAGCCTGAAGCATTCTTGATAAACGCTGCCAGGGGTCCTCTGATCGACGAAGACGCACTTTACGACGCCCTTAGCACAAAATCTATCGCCGGGGCGGGTATCGACGTAATGGTGGACAATACACCGGCTGTTGACCACCCTCTGCTCTCTCTAGACAATATTATCGTCACACCTCATACCGCCTTCTTTTCTCAAGAATCGACGATCGAGCTGGAACAGCGGGCTGCGGAGGAAGTTGTGAACGTTATGCTCGGAAGAATGCCTGACAATCTTGTCAATCCAGCCGTCCTGGACCATCCGAACCCACGCCATTCTCTTTAATGTCAAGGACAGAAGCAATCCTTCATCACGTTCCATTCTTCGTTGCTATTCGGTTCACCTTTGTGATATACAAAGATCCAACAAAGTAGATGAAGCGTATATGTCTGCAGAATTAAATGGGAAATTTCTAGAAATTTCCCATTTAATGTTGGGCAATCCGTGAACACAGAACGCTGGCTCAATGAAATACGGCAAAAGTAGGAAGGCGCAGTAATGGTGAGACCCAACTATAGCGACTCCATATATCAGGTCCTCCAGGACATCAGCAGAAACCCATTACTTGGGGAACTGAATGAGACATCCATGAAACAGGGAGTCGTTCTTCGAGTTTTGGACGCTGCAGGCTGGAGCGCCTTCGACTTGTCAGAAGTATATCCGGAGTTTCGAGTGGGATCGACCAAAGTGGATTTCGCACTTAAAACGGCTCAGTCTCCTCGAATGCGCGCAACTGCAAAACCAAAGGCTCTGGTTGAAGTCAAGTCATTAGAGGATAGCCTTGAAAGCGAACGCCACCACAGAAGGCTTTTGAACAACTGTGCCAAGGCCGAAGTGGAATTGGGAGTCCTGACTAATGGCTTTGACTGGATGCTATTTCTTTGGTCGCCGGACAGATCGACTCAAGAAAGCCGCTTCTGCCACGTCGACATTCGCAATGATCCCGATTATGCAGCAGAAGAACTAAACAAGTACTTGGCAAAAGACAAGGTCAGCAACGGCCAGGCCGTTCGTTCCGCCGAAAGGTCCCTGCGTGAGCGAAATCAAGATGAGATAATTAGGACTGCGATCGTCGAGGGCTGGCAACAAGTGGTTGCGGGGCTGGACGAAGGACTCGTTGAACTTGTAGCTACAGCCGCCGAAGTGAAGACTGGAATACGGCCGGAAAATAGAATCGTAAGGCGTACCCTTGTCGAGCAGCGGTCCGAACTTCTCGCTTCGGCGGCGAATGCCTCCCCTTCTTCTGGTTCATCCGGAAGCCGAAGTAGGCCAGCAGCCTTCAATTTCGATTCCGAGAGGATTGAAGTTCGTTCCTGGCCAGAATTGTTGATCAATGTATGCGAAATGATTCACGAACGACGTCCAAACGACTTCGAGAATATCCTGGAAATTCGGGGGAGGTCGATTCCGTACTTCTCGCGTAACCTCGATGAAGTGCATCTACCCAGGCAAATAGGAAATACGGGCATTTATGCATCCTGCCAGGGCGCAGGTGATCTGATCGAGCGCCGCACGCGTCGAGTGGTTTCACTATTCGGCTACCCGAGCGATTCCTTGATTATCGAGAGAAGATAAGTCGTCATTCAGCGCGCAACGTCGGCTCGGAAAAAGGGATTTTGCTTGCCAATCTTGACCAGCCCGTATATGCCCTGATTTGCCTTACAACCGAACCACAGTAGCAATTGAATGGCCGCCGACTTTTCCTTCGATGAAGTTGACTATGGCAAGCGAGGACAGATATTCCCGTGCAGGTTTAAATGGCCGAATAAGATTCCGCTTATTGGACGTCATTACAGCACGGGGAGACTCTACCGGTGGCAAGCAATCGAGTTCTCTTCTTGCCGCCCCTCACTGGATCCACTAGAATGAATGGCAGGCTCTCTTATTCGTCAAGAGAGTCTTCTCCGGGGGTGTAGCTCAGTGGGAGAGCACCTGCTTTGCAAGCAGGGGGTCAGGGGTTCGACCCCCCTCACCTCCACCTCGGAATACTTGGGCAAAGACTGCGTAGCTGCTAGGGGATACTCCCGTCCCTGATCGGATCCTTTCAGAATTTACGTAACGATAAATGTTAGGGTTCCGTCACCTCATGCGGGCACGTCATGCGGGCGTTCCCTGCGGCGTAAGGGCCCCCAGCCATTGCAGCACTGCCGCCGAGGCTTCCTCCGTACGATTCACCAGCGAATGCTCCCCCTCGTCCACAGTTATTGATGTAGCTTGTGGGCTGTTAACTGCAGCTTTGGCCAGGTCCTGAGCCATATCAATTAATCTGGTATGGGTCTCACGAGAGCCGTTAAGAGCGAGGACTGGCACACGTATGCGGTCTGCCAAGTTGATCAAGTTGTATTTCTCGAATGGGCCATGCTTGTCGATATATGATGACGCACTGAAATACTGAGGGATCGGAAAGTTTACTCGAAAAACCCCGTCAGGTTCCCCTCCGGCCATCAACCGTTGTGCTGTTTCCAGGTTGGCGCGGAATTCCTCTGCGTCTTCGGATTCCAGAAAGTACGAATATGACAGACGCACTGGGGAAACAGGAACAATCGCGGCGACTCTCGAATCGTTCTGAGTGGCGGCGTAGAAGGTCACTCGCACAGCTCCCATGCTGTGGCCGAGCAACCCCACGGAATCGTACCCTTGCTGTTCCAGGTAATCGATACCTGCCCGTAGGTCAGTCATCGTGTTTTCCAGTATCTCGAAGGCATTGCCCTTGTAGTTCAGGCCCGGTGGGTTGTACCAGATCGTATCGTGGGCATTGGTGTTCAAGGCCAGGCAAGCAATTCCGTGGCTGCTCAGATCTTCAGCCATGGACTTGGTGGCGGGGTCGCAGAAATTGCCCCTTGAGCCGTGGATCAGGAGCATCGCATCTACTGGGCTGGTGTTAGAAGCTACTGAGGCAGGGGCGTAAAAGGCGCCGTCCAAAGTGAGCCCTTCACTGTTCACCACGCTAATGAGATCGACAAGCATCTTCAACTCCCCTTCAACTGTACGGAAGGCGCGGAATGAAGCAATTCTAGGCGACAGGTTTGCATGAGACAAGGACGCCCCGGCTCTCGGAGGCCCAAAGCGCAAAGAAGGGAATTGCACCGGTTCCCGGATATGCATGACACGGAGCAGTCGCCCGGCCCGGAAAGGGTATACGTCTCCATATTGAGATGCCAATTCCCAAGGTATGTTTGCCCGCTTTCCGCCTGGAGCATATGATCTATGGAGACTCGAGATGGACGTGGGGCGTTTGATGGACTATCGGCGATTGGGAAACACAGGAATGGAAGTGTCCGAGATCGGATTTGGCTGCGGAAACGTCGGGGGCCTGATGATTCGCGGCGGCCACAAAGACCAGGTGCGGGCGGTTGAGCGGGCCATGGAGCTCGGCATCAATTACTTTGACACGGCACCCTCATACGGAGACGGGCAATCCGAAGTGAATCTGGGGAGGGTTCTGAAGGAACTGTCCGCAGAGGTATATGTCGGCACCAAGTTCCGTGTAACGACCCACGAACCAAACGACATCAAGGACAACGTCATTACTTCAGTGGAGGAAAGCCTGACCCGCCTTCAACGGGAACAGGTCGACCTGATGCAAATGCACAATCATGTTGCGTCGAGTCCGGAAGATGGGTCCGTGTCGCCGGAAGAGGCGGCGGGACAGGTGGCCGAGGCTCTGCGGGAATTGCAGGACCAGGGCAAGATACGGTTCGGTGGCATGACCGCGGTTGGCGAGACATCGGCCCTGCATCGCATAATCGAGTCGGGAACTCTTAACAGCGTCCAGTCGGTATACAACCTTGTAAACCCGAGTGCCGGGACTACCGCACCTCCAGGCTTCGACATGCCTGATTACAAGAACCTGATCGGGCGCGCTTCTGACATGGGAATGGGCGTGCTGGTGATTCGAGTACTGGCGGCGGGAGCACTGAGCGGCGAGTCGACGCGACACTCGGTAGCCGTCTCATCGGTTGCGCCCATAGGATCAGGCCGGAACTATCAGCAGGACCAGAATAGGGCGGAGAGCTTTCGGTTCCTGCAGCAGGAAGGATACCTAAGCAGCCTGGTGGAGGCGTCGCTGCGGTTCGCTTTGAGTAACACCGGGGTGAGCAGCGTGCTGGTTGGGTATTCCAGCCTTGAACACCTGGAACAGGCCGTTGAATTTGCCGCCAAGGGTCCGTTGCCGGCTGAGGCAATCGCAAGATTGCCGGAGATTTGGGGCACGTTCACAGGGTGATGTCGCGCTGCTGAACACGAGAAGGATGAGGGATTTGAAGCTTCAGCCGGTAGCTCAGCAGCGGTCTCACAGCCCGATGGATCGCAGACCACATGAAACCGCTAGTTAGGTCGAGTCTGCGACGGGACCCTTGTATTCCTGCTGCTGGTTCGAGTGGCCACCGAATGGTGAATTCCGGAGGTGCGGGCATTCCCACTCCATAGCGGCGATGGCTAGTCTCCCTGGCTGGCCTTTGCCTCCTGCAGTTTCCGATCCACATCCTCAGCCTCCAGGGACAGCCGTTCCCACTCCTCCCACAGGGACTGCTCCTCTTCCTTGAGGATGCGGTAACGCTCTCCGGAGGCTTCGAGCTGGGTCAGGTCATCGAATTGTTCCGGGTCTGCGAACATTGCTTCCAGCTCCGAGGCGATGGCCTCGCGCTGGCTGATCGCTCCGCCAATATCGTCTATCTGGCTCGCGAGCTTGCGCGCCTGCCTTCCCAGCGCCCGCTGAAGTTCCTCTTCCTCAGTCAAGGGGCGGCGTGAACGCTTTCCTCGAGCTGAAGTCTTCTCGGTAGACAGGGACTCGTTGCCGTTGCCTGGGGTCAGGGCCGGCTTGGTTTCTCTCTCCTGCTCCTTCTGGTACAAGTAGCCGTCGTAGTCGCCCGGGAAGACCCTGGGCACCCCCGCATCAATTTCGATGATTTTGTTTGCAACCTGCCTGATGAGAGTGCGGTCGTGGGTGACCAGGCAGATTGTGCCACCGTAATCCCCGAGGGCATCGGCCAAAATCTCGCGGGAAGCAATGTCAAGGTGGTTCGTCGGCTCGTCCATCAGCAGGAAATTACTGGGCTGCAGCAGCAACTTAGCCAGAGCAACCCGCGCCTTCTCGCCCCCGGACAGCACGGAAATCGGTTTCAGAATGTCGTCCCCACTGAACAAGAAGCCACCCAGTGTCGTGCGCAGGTTCAACTCCGACTCGGAAGGGGAGCTCTCGCGAAGTTCCTCAAGCGAATTGTTGTTTGCGTTCAACTGATCCAGTACGTGTTGTCCGTAATATGCTGACACCACGTTATAGCCGAGCCGGCGTTCGCCCTGGTCAATTGGAAGCACTCCGGCCAGAATCTTCAGCAGTGTCGACTTGCCCGCGCCGTTGGGCCCAACCAGGGCAACCCTGTCTCCACGCTCCAGCGACACGTTCAGCCCGCGGTAGACCGTGTTGCTGTCATAGGACTTGCTGACTTTCGAGAGGGCTATCACGTCTAGACCGCATCGCGGAGGCTGCGGAAACGAGAACCGGACCTTCCTGGTGGCTCTCGGCAGCTCGATTACGTGGATCTTCTCCAGTTGCTTGATGCGGCTCTGGACCTGCGTTGCCTTGGTGGCCTTGTAGCGAAACCTCTCGATGAACCGCGTCTGCCGCTGTATCTCGCGTTCCTGTCGGGCGGCGGCGGCCTGCTTTACCTCCAGCGCTCGCTCACGTGCCACCAGGTAATCGTCGTAGTTGCCCCGATGATGTACGACCTCACCTGGTTCAATGGCGAGTACCCGATTCGCAACCTGGTTGAGGAAAGCCCTGTCGTGCGATGTTACGATCACTCCCCCAGGGAAAGAGGCCAGGTACTTTTCAAACCAGATGTGGGCTTCGAGGTCCAGGTGGTTAGTCGGTTCGTCCAGCAGGAGAACATCGGGCTTTCTGAACAGCAGCCGCGCCAGTTCCGCCCGCATGATCCAACCACCGCTGAACTCGCGCAGATTCCTGGAGAAATCGCTTTTCTTGAAACCCAGGCCCGAAAGGATGGCCTTCGCCTCATGGTCGCGATCTTCGCCGCCTGCGGCTTCCAACTCCCTGTCCAGCCTGGAGAGCAGGTCCATCAGCTCCTGCTGACGGGAAGGATCCCTCGCCAGCGATAATTCCTCCCGGGCCGAGGCGATGCGGTCTGCTATGGCGATCACTTCGTGATTGGCGTTCAACACCTCCCGCAGCAGCGAATGGCCCGCGAATTCCCCCGGATTCTGCCTCAGGTACCCCGCCGTCGCATTGCGTCGCAGAGTAATTGAACCCGTATCCGCCTGGCTGTGGCCGGCAAGGATATCAAGCAGAGTGGTCTTGCCCGAGCCATTGGCGCCGATCAGCGCAATCCGATCGCCGGTCGATATGGAAATGCCTAGCCCGCTGAACAATGTGCGTTCAGAAAAGGTCTTGCTGATGTCGGAAGCGAATAACATTGACAAGTGCCGGGACCAAGATTGTACCACCCTGCGAAGGGCTATCGCATTTGGATTCCATCGCCGCGATCATTCGCACTTTCACAAAAGTGGCGGACCGCAAAACTTTATGCCTTTCCCCTCTCATTTTCTTTCATTCTCTGCCATCCCAGCCTGCCTCCCGGGTTCCGGAGGACAGCAGAGGGATTCTAGCGGAGTCTGATCAGGGCATCCTGTGACAAACCATCCAAAGACAATGTTAGGGATGCGCCATCGAACATGGCAATAGGGTAATGTCAGATGGAAATCCAAACCGATTGCCGTGGACGGAGATGTGAATCCAGCGGCTCCGACTCGATTTCGTGTTAACCTGAAGCAACCTCCCCAGGGGAATAAGAATCTGCTCTTTCGAAAGAGGACTCAGCCGGAGACAAGAACAAATTCCGTCCTTCAGCGGAGGTCTTTATGGCAGTTCCCAGGGTAATTTACCAACCCAAGCCCGGAAGTCCCATCGACGTTGATCGAGAGCTCTACGGACGCCTGGGCAGAGAAACTGAGTCCAGGGTGCTCATCGATCAGTTTGTGGTTCCCATACGCTCCGGAAGAGCCTGGCCAGTCCTTGCAGGCCAGATTTGCCGCATCGTCGTGGTGGAAGGGGCTCAGGTGGCCGACTTCAACGCCTGGAACCTGAACAATCCAAGGGAACGATTCTGGGCCGCGCGCACCAAGCAGCTGCATCGGGCCCATGTTTCCACCTTCGACCGGCTATGGTCGTGTCTACCGTACCTGAGGCCCATGCTCACGATCACCGGCGACACGGTGGACTATCCCCTCGACGAGGATGGGGCCGGGTGTCATGACCTGTTGGGCACACGGTGCGATCCTTACGTGCACAAGCTGCTGAACGGAGAAGACTTCGACTACTGCTGCCACTCAAACCTGGTGCGGGCCATTGCTCCCTACCACCTGGACGAAAGCGATGTCCACGATGTGCTCAACATTTTCCAGATTACGGGACTCACCCGCGACGACCGTTATTTCGTGAAGCCTTCCCCGGCCAAGCAGGGAGATTACTTTGAATTCTTCGCCGAAATCGACCTGCTCTGCGCCATCTCGACCTGTCCCCACGGCGATCTGTCGGTGCAGGTATGGGGAGAGGACGCAGGCGATCCTCTCGACACCTGCCATCCGCTAGGCGTCGAGGTTTACCGGCCACCTGCGGAGCTGCTCCAAGGCTGGCAGTCGCCTGCAGCAGCAGACTACCGCGGCATCCACGGACTCGACCGGCAGTGAGCTCGCGCCAATAAGTGTGAAGTGGGCCAATTCAATCTATGCAAGGGCAAGTAGCTGGAGGCAAGGATGATTGTAGTTACTGGAGCCGCTGGGAGGCTGGGACGCAGGGTGGTGCAATTGCTGGCAGACCGCGGCAGGGACATACTGGCAACCGACCAGGTGGACACCGATGACCTTCCGGTGGAGTTTGTGCGCTGCAACCTCGGCGACGCCGGCGCAGTCGGGGAAATACTAAAGGGGGCCGAGGCCGTCGTTCACATGGGAGCGATTCCCGGACCGACGCGGGCCGAGCCAAGGTTCATCTTTGAAAACAACGTGGCCGCCGACTTCAACGTGATGATGTCAGCGGCTGAGCTGGGACTTCGGCGAGTGGTGTTCTCCTCGAGCGCCTTCGGTATGGGGTGGGCGCATGATGGCAACGCCTTCGTGCCGCGATACCTCCCCCTGGATGAGGAGCACCCCATGATGCCCTTTGAGCCCTATGGCCTGACCAAACAGGTTGGTGAGGACATAGGCAGGATGATCGCACGCAACTCCAACACCACCGTTGTCTCCCTTCGCTTCACCAACGTGGCCCTGCCTGAAGTTCAGGCAGAGTTTCCCTGGCCGGCCCCCACACGGGAAAATCCCCTGACGCTGGTGATGTGGGCCTACGCTGATGCCAGGGACGTTGCGGAGGCCCATGTCCTGGCATTGGATGCCGACATAGAGGAATACGAAGCATTCATGCTGGCCCAGCCCTCCAGCCGCTTTGCCGAACCCACCATTGACATAGTCAGGAACAACTTTGGCGACCGGGTTGAAATACGCGAAGGGCTGGAGGGCACAGCCAGCGTGATCAGCACAAAAAAGGTGCAACGCCTGCTGGGCTGGAAACCGCACAATGACTGGAGGTGAAAGCGGCGCAGTAGCGGGCTATACGGGAAGGGCGTCCCGAATTACCTGAGCAGACACTCGTCATGTCGTGAGACGGCTTTAATGCAGTGTCACACCCAGCAGCGCTGCACGACATGGAATGGCGGCGAGGTCAGCGAGGCAAGTGGCGTTCGATCCAGCGCCTTTCCTCTTCGTCATCATCGAAGTAGACGAACCGGTGGAACAGCTTTGGTTGCTCACGGGCGCTTCGGAAGTCCATGCGATAAGCCTCGGTGCCAGAGACATCGGCCACCAGCGTTGCCGGGTCGATCACCACTCCGTACTCTGAACGCGCCGACTCCAGCGAAACGAAGCCGCCCCTGACATCCTTCTCCACAAGCTGGATGTCCCGTTCCAGCGGGTCGCCCCAGCCACCGCCGCCAGCAGTGTAAAGCCTCACCATGTCGCCAGCATGCCAGGGGTTGTCATCCGAGAAAGGACGAATCTCCGTCTCGGAATTGAGCCCCGGGTTTAGTAACACCCTCGACGTACCGCCTGCCTTGCCTCCGGCTACACCCCAGGCAGGGAACCGGTTGTTCTCCACGCGCAGCCCGAAGGTCCCTTCCGGCGCCAGCAGCCTCACGTCTCGTATGATTCCGCAGCCGCCGCGGTACTTGCCGGGTCCGCCCGAGTCGGGGTTGATGGCGTACCGCTCCATTCGAAGCGGGTATTCCATATCCATAAACTCGGCAGGATAGTTTTCGTTGTGCCGGCTGTAAACCGCATCTATGCCGTCGGCCTGAGGACGCGCGCCATGACCCACAGCTATGCCGTCGGAGCACAGCAGCCACTCGCCGGTCTCCGCGTCCTTCATTCGCCAATAGGCGATCACGTATACCGCCATGGCGGCCATGGTGTCGCCGCCGCTGGCCTGGGCGACGACGGCGCGGACCGCATTCTTCAGCTTGGTGAAGGTGTGTGCGCGACATCCCAGCGCCGCTGGCCACTTTGGCTGCAGGATGCTGCCGGAGCGCAGCTTCACCTCGTCCACCGCCGCAAGCAGGCCCTCATTCATGGTCAGGGATGGATCGTACTGGTGAAAGTGCTGACCGAAGTAGGCCCCGATGGTGCCGTCGCTGGCCATGAAGTTGATGGAACCGGGCGCCTGATCGTCGCTCTGGGTGGCATCGAGGGTGATCTCGTTGTCCTTTCGGTTCAGTTCCAGGTGGAACGAATGCCACTCGGACCCCACGCCGTCATTGTCCATGTAGTCGCTGGTGGCGTACTTGCCGGGCGGTATCATCTCCAGCGTCTTCCGGCGGACGAACTCTGTCGTTTCCTCCTGGTCCTGGTGAATGGCTGCCAGTGTCGTTTCTTTCCCGAACCGGCGAAATATCTCCAGCACCCGTTCCTCGGCACGCTGGGCCGCAGCCATCAACGCTCGGGTGTCACCCTCAAGCAGATCTGGATACCTTGAGTTGCGGAGTATGATCCGGTAGGCCTCGTCGTTCAGCTTCCCCTGATCGACTATCCTGATTGGCGGCACGAGGGTGCCGTCGTGAAAAATCTCGGTGTTTGCCGGGCCAATGCTGCCCGGGCGTGAGCCGCCCAGGTCCCAGAAGTGAGCAAAGGAGTGACAATACGCCACTATTTCTTCCTGGAAGAATACCGGCGTTATGAACACCATGTCGGGTGTGTGGCTGATGCTGCCCTTGGAGATATAGGGGTCGTTGTACCAGTAAACGTCCCCAGCGTGCATCGTCTCAGCCGGATAGCACTCCCAAACGCAGCCCAGTATGTCGCTGCCGAGGGTTTCGCCGTAAATTTCCGACCCCCGGTGGTCCAGGAAGCTGACGGTGTAGTCCTTCTTTTCCCTGATGAAGGCGGACATCGCCGTGCGTTCGATAATCAGCTCGCATTCCAGTCGCGCCGATCGTAGCGAGCCGCGGATTAGCTGAAGCGTAATCGGGTCCACGGTGTTCGTTGGAATCTTCTGATCGCGGGTCGTTGGAGTTGTGGACATGCCAGGGTCTCTCCTTGGCTAAGCTGGCTGGATGATGCAATTGCCGAAATCGTCGATCCGGGCTCGCCACCCCGGGTCAATAATCACCGTGGAGTCGGGATTCTCGAGTATTGCCGGGCCGTCTATTGTCGAGCCTGGCGCAAGTCCGCCGCGATGGTAGATGTCGCAGGAAACAAATCCTCCTGCGTCCTCGAAATAGACCGGGCGACGTCCCGACACCGCATCCGCAGGGTTGCCCAGGTTGGCTGAAAGGCGGGCCATTCCTGCCGATTCCAAGTGTCCCCAGGCGGTGACTCGCAGGGTAACAATCTCCACCGGCTGATCGAGAGAAAAGCCAAACAGGCGATCGTGCTCGCGGTGGAAGTTCCGGATGGTAGCTTCCAGAGTGGATGAATCCACCGCCGTTCCAGCCATCTCTGCCGTTACCTCAAATCCCTGGTGAGCGTAGCGCAGGTCGGCCGACCGCTTCAGTTCGCGCCGGTCAGGTGGGACCGCTTCGGAAGCCAGCCATTGAAGAGCCTCAGCTTCCAGACCCCTGTAAATTCTCTCCATGGCTCCGGTGTCGTAGTTGGGGGGCTTCTGCACGGAAGTCCTGGCGTAATCGTTCTTGAAGTCGGAAACCAGCAGTCCGTAAGCCGAAGCGACGCCCGGACTGGGCGGAGCGATTACCGTGGTCATATCCAGCAGTCGGGCCACGGCGACCGAGTGCATCGGCCCTGCGCCGCCGAAGGCAACCAGGGCAAAATTGCGGGGATCGTGGCCCCGCTCCACGCTGACGTTCCGGATGGCCCCCATCATGTTGTAGTTGACGATCTGCAGTATGCCGTGGGCCGCCTGATGTACGTCCAGTCCCAATGGAGCAGCAATCTTTTCTTCGATCGCAACCCTGGCGGCCTCCACTTCAAGGGTTAGGACGCCGCCGGCGATAGTGTCATTGATTCTGCCCAGCACCAAGTTGGCGTCCGTTACTGTCGGCTCCGTCCCTCCGAGGCCATAGCAGACCGGCCCCGGAACTGCACCGGCGCTTCGAGGACCGACATTCAGGTTGCCCGCCGCTGTAAGCCAGGCGATGCTGCCGCCACCAGCCCCAATGGTCGCAATGTCCAGCATCGGAAGCTGCACCGGCCAGTCGCCCAACTCCCCCGTGAGAGTAACGGTGGGAGTACGGTTGCTGACAAGCGAGACGTCGGTGCTAGTGCCGCCCATATCGAAGGAGATGCAGTTCTCAACTTCGGTGTTCCTCGCCACGTCAATGGCGGACATAACTCCCGCCGCCGGGCCGGAAAGGGCCGTGTAGACCGGCTGGCTGGCGGCCGTTTCCGCGCCGATCACTCCTCCGTTGGATGTCATGATCAGCAACGGGGCTTCTACTCCGAGCTTTCGAAGTTCCTGGTCCAGGTTCTCGATGTAGTAGCTGACGCGGGGCATCACGTAGCCGTTCAAGACGGTGGTGATCGTCCTTTCGTATTCCCGAAACACCGGCAGCACCTCGGACGATATGGACAATTGGGCGGATGGAAACTCTTCCAGCACTATATCGCGGGCCCGCTGCTCATGGGAGGGATTGGCGTAGGAGTGGGTCAGCGAAACAGCGATGGATTCGACGCCTTCCTTCCGAAATTGCGCTGCCGCAGAACGCACGGCATCTTCGTCCAGGGCAGTGATTATCGCTCCGTCAAATGCAGTGCGCTCCTCGATTTCGAGGACCCGCTCCGGGGGAACGGGGCGCTCCGGTTTGACCCATACGTGAGGGTTCGCCAGCCGCGCCATGTTGTGCCGCCCAATTTCCAGCACGTATTTGAAACCTTCGGACACAAGGACGCCAACGGGTGTTCCCTTCCCCTCCAGGATGGCATTCGTGGCAATTGTGGTGCCGTGGAATATGCGGCGCACCTGCGAGTATTCCACGTCATTGTCTTTGAGGATCCGGGTGATGCCCAGGATGAAGCCACGGGACGGGTCTTCGGGGGTTGATGGCGTCTTGAGAAGCTTGAACTCTCCGGTGCCAAGGTTCAAAAGGACAATGTCCGTGAAGGTCCCCCCAACGTCGATTGCCAGGGCGTAGTCGTCCATATCAATCCAGCCAGAATTCAAGGTGAACGCCGTCCGTGCGCACGGACGGCTCCTCTAGTACAGTGCCTGAGGGGTCCGGGTGCAGTGCCTGAGGGGTCCGGGTGCAGTGCCTGAGAGGTCGGTCATCTCCCTGCCAATTGGCCGCGTTGCCTCATGCCACCGGAATGTGGTCCCGGTACCAGTCGACGACTTCGGCGCCGGATGCAGCCCAAACACCTTGCCGACGCATCATATGGCCCAATGCGTCGTCCAGGCTACCGATACGAAAGGGCTGACCGATGAGCCAGGGATGGAGACTCAACACCATAGCCCGTCCATTGGTCGATCCGTTGTCGTACATCTCGTCGAAGCTCTCCCGGAGCATGGTGGCGTAGCGATCAACGGTCACCTTGCGGTGAGCCATGGCCACGACATCGTCCAGTTCCAGCATGACCGGCAGGGCATACAATTCTCCGACGGGCACGTTCAGCGCGTATGGCTGCTCGTCGTTGGCCCAGTCGCACAGGTACCGTATGCCAGCTTCGCCCAGAAGCCGTGGTGTCCGCTCCGACTCCCCGTACTCAGGCCCCATCCATCCCGTGGGTGAAACGCCGGTCGCCTCGGCCACAGCATCCATCGACTCCCGAATGTACTGCCTTTCCTCTTCCTCCGACATATTGCCCGTAATCATCCGGCTCACTGAAATACCATGCCCGATGATCTCGCAACCACGCTCGAGGCAGTGACGCACCAGGTAAGGGTAGTTGCTGGCAGTCAGGGCATCCATTGCCACCGTGGGACGTATGCCATGCCGCTCCAGCACATCCAGGATGCGGTAAATGCCCACCCGATGGCCGTACTCCCGGTGGGAGATGCGAGCGTAGTCCGGGAACGGACGCGCCGCCGAGCCTCCCGCGAGGTTGCCCGCCTGGAAGCTGCCCTCCGGGGGCAGCCACTCCATGTGCTCCAGGGTAACGACCACCGACAGCGCGAGGCGAGCATTGTCCGGCCAGCGGAGGGTGCCGCGGGTGCTCAGGGGCGACCAGCTGTAGTGTTCGTGGTCCATCCCGAAGCGGCGTTCAGCGGGCATTGTGGCGGCCTCCTGTTGCTGTTCCCTTATTGAGTCGCATCATGATAGTCCCGGTGGTATAAGTGCCCGGCCGCAATTACCCATTCAGTTGCTGGGCATGAGCAACAGCCTGGTCGTAGTAGTTTTCGATGTAGTATTCGGCAATTTCGTCGGCGGTTGTCTGCCACACTCCGTCATGAGACATAATGTAGCCAAGAATGTCGTCCAGGTACTTGATGCGGTGGGGCTGGCCGATTAGGAAGGGATGCAGGGCGATGCACATCACCCGGCCGCTCTCTGCGCCTTCGCGATACAGCTGATCGAACTGGGCCTTGCAGATGTAGGCGAAATAGTCGCCCTCGTAATGGTTGTCGCGCAACACAGACGAGTCGTTGAGCTCGATGGAGTAAGGCACAGACACGAGCTTGCCGCTCTCCACCTTGATGGGAACCGGCTGGTCGTCGTGCATCCAGTCGGTGTGGTAGATGAGGCCGGCCTCGGCCATCAGGTCAGGAGTTCGGATGCTGCCGGAAATGGCCGGACCGAGCATTCCCTTCAACTGCTTTCCGGTATGCTGCCGCAGGGTTTCGATGGTGTCCCGATAAAACTCGCGCTCCCGGTCTTCGTCGTAGGTGTACAGGTAGCGAGTGTTGTAGATGCCGTGGCTCATGTAATCGTAGTCTCGCTCCACCATTGCCTCCCCGATTTCGGGGAAATGCTCCAGCACTGCCATGTTCAGCGAGACACAGCACTTGATGCCGTATTTGTCCAGCGGCTCCAGCATCCGCCAGAAGCCAACGCGGTTGCCATAGTCCCGGTAGGAATACTGCTGCACATCGGGGAATGGAGTCCGCGGCCATGGGTTTCGCGCTCCCTCGTTCTCCGGCATGTACTCGTAGTGTTCCACGTTGGGCGAAATCCACAGAGCCACCCGTGCGTCGTTGGGCCACTTGATCACTGGCCGGTCTATGATCGGCAGGTAGTCCACTCGATCTGGCTGCAGTGGCATTTCTATAGCTCCTTGCGCGGGGTATCTACTTTTCAGGACGGAATTCTTACCGGAGCCGTCCCCACCCTTCGAAAGCGCCTATGGCAGTCTTGCCCGTGTAGTGTATTTCCAGTGTCAAGGCGCGACAAGAGCGCGCGGACGTTGCGGGCGGGGGTGGAACAACATCCGGCCGGTAATGATTTCCCCGACATATTGGCGACCAGAATGCTTCTGCGTTCATTGGGACCCGAAGGGGAATCTGTGGGCTATAATGGGGCCCCATAGAAACGACGTGCCCACGGAGTCGTCGATGAGCGACATTTACCTGGACTACAACGCCACAACCCCGATAGACCCACAGGTGGCCGAGGCGATGCTCCCGTACATCCATGGGCTGTACGGCAACCCGTCCAGCGGTCACTCCTTCGGCCGCTCGGCACGCCAGGGTGTCGACCTCGCCAGGCGGCAGGTGTCGTCAATGCTTGGATGCGGGGAAAGTGACCTGATTTTCACCAGTGGGGGCACTGAGGCCAACAATCACGCGATCAAGGGCGTTGCTGAAGCGCACTGCAAGCGAGGACAGCACATCATCACTTCTGCCGTGGAACATCCCGCTGTCCTCGAAGTGTGCCGGTACCTTGAAGGCCATGGTTTTCGCGTCACCTATCTGCCCGTTGACGAATACGGCATGGTCCAGCCGCAACAGGTGGAAGAGGCCATTTCCTCAGAAACAATCCTCGTTACGATCATGCACGCCAATAACGAGGTCGGCACGCTCCAGCCCATCTCTGAAATTGCCGAAATCGCCCATCGACACGGCGCCCTCATGCACAGCGATTGCGCCCAGTCCGTCGGAAAGGTCCCGGTTGGAGTGGATGAACTGGGCGTCGATTTGCTTTCCATTGCTGGCCACAAGCTCTACGCCCCCAAGGGTATCGGGGCCCTGTACATCCGGCCCGGAGTGCGGCTGGAGAAGTTCATGCACGGGGCGGGGCACGAAATGGACCTCCGCGCCGGCACGGAAAATGTCATCCACATGGCGGGGCTAGGCAGGGCCTGCGAACTGATCGAGCAGAATCTTTCCGACTACGCCACACACATGGCGGCCATGCGGGACCGGCTGGAAAGCGGCCTGCTTGCATCCGGCTTTGAAGCCAGGGTAAACGGGCATCCATCGAAGCGGTTGCCCAACACCTGCAGCATCAGCTTCCGCGGGATGGAAGCGGACCGAATCCTTTCCCTTCTGCCCACCGTCGCTGCATCAGCCGGGGCCGCCTGCCACAGCGACAGAGTTGAGGTGTCCTACGTGCTGTCGGCTATGAACATTCCTGAGGAATTTGCCATGGGAACGCTCCGATTGACCGTGGGCCGCTACACCACTCAGGATGAAATCGATCGGGCGGTCGCGGAGATCACTCAGGTTGCCGGAAGCATGGCGCCCGTCCACTCAGCGGCAGACTAGCCTCTCCTGACACCCACAAGTGCCACAAACTAAAAACAGGAATGCAATCATGACTACGCAGACCAACCCAGGCGCGCTGGACTCCGCAGCCCTCGCCGGATTCCAGGAGTCGTTCGGCGCCAACCCCGCCAACCAGCTGATGCAGAACGTCGTATCCCAGCACGATGTGAATGACGTGGCCCTGAACCGCAACATCGTCTCCGAGGCCGTCCACTCCTTCTCAACCGTCCTCGATGACTGGAGCGTTACCAACCAGGCCCGCTCCGGGCGCTGCTGGATGTTCGCAGGACTGAACCTCTTTCGGACCGAAACTAAGGACATCCTCAATGTCAAGCAGTTCGAATTCAGCCAGAGCTACGTGATGTTCTGGGACAAGATGGAACGGGCCAACTACATCCTGGAGGCAGTCATCGAAACCGCCGACCGTCCGGTTGACGACCGCATCGTTGCCTGGCTCCTGCAGCAGCCGCTCGGGGACGGCGGACAGTGGGATATGTTCGTCAGCCTCGTCAGAAAGCACGGGGTCGTCCCCAAGACCGTGATGCCCGAGACCGAGAGCTCCGGAAACTCCATGCGCATGAACGCCGGCCTGAATTACCAGGTCCGGCAGGGCGCCCGCGACATCCGCCGAATATACGCCGAAGAAGGCGGCGTCGACGCCATGCGGGAAGCAAAGCAGAAGGCCCTTGGGTCCATCTACCAGATTCTCTGCATCCACCTGGGCAATCCTCCGGCCAGTTTCGACTGGCAGTGGAAGGACAAAGACGGTGAATTTCACCGCGACGGCGCTATGACGCCCCTGGAATTTGCCGAGAAGTACATCCCCACTCCCATGGAAGAATTCGTCTGCATCGTCCATGACCCGCGTAAGGCCAACCCTCCCGGTCGCACCTATACCGTCCAGTACCTGGGCAATGTCGTTGACGGCACCCGCATAAAGTACCTGAACGTCGACATCGAACTGATGAAGGACATCGCAATGCGAATGCTCCAGGACGGAATGCCCGTCTGGATGGGGTGCGACACCGGCAAGCAGATGCACCGGGACAAAGGCCTCTGGGACGCGGAATTGTTCGATTACTCCAGCGTCTACAGCGCCGAGTTCTCCATGGACAAGGAGGAGAGGCTGGAGTATCACCAGACCGCTATGACCCACGCAATGCTGTTCACCGGAGTGGACGTTGTGGACGGGAAGCCGCGGCGCTGGCGGGTGGAAAACAGCTGGGACGACAAGGTAGGCGACAAGGGTTTCTTCCTGATGAACGATTCCTGGTTCGCCGAGTACATGTTCGAGATAGCGGCTCCGAAGAGCTATCTGCCCGAAGAACTGCAGCAGGCGTTGGATCTGGAGCCCATAGTCCTGCCACCGTGGGACCCCATGGGGTCGCTGGCAAGTCAGGCTCCTACCCGGGACATGCTCTAGCCCATCTTATAGAGAGGTGATCAGGCCATGGCTACTCAAGCGCAGACAATAGACTGCCAAGTTCACTGCTACGAACGAAACACTCCGGCGCGGCCCTGGAACGGGCACCTGGAAGGGCCCGAGCAGGTCACCGCCGACGACATGGTCGCGGCAATGTGTGCGGTCGGCGTGGACGGGGCGATACTGATATCCCCGTTTTCCCTGTACGGCTATGACCCCAGCTACTGCCTGAGTGCTTATGCCCAGCACCCGACCAAGTTTGGACTGGTGCGGCCCTTCAACCCAGAATCGGAGAGCGTGGACGAGGATGTGGCGGAATGGACCGGCACGGCGGGAGTGGTAGGCTGCCGCGTGATGCTGGGGGCCTTCGAAGGAACGGCGGATCACGCGGGCATGAATCAGATTTTCGCCGCCTGCGCCCGCGCCGGAGTGCCGGTCAACGTAATGGCTGCGGGCAAGTTGCCATTGCTGAAAGAGCTTGCAGCCCGCAACCCAAACACCTCGGTGATTATCGACCACCTGGGGATCGCCCAGCCTTTCGTTCCTCCGCCGCCAGCGGAGCCATGGGCTGATCTTCCCAATGTGCTGTCGCTGGCCGAGCTGGACAACGTGGTGATCAAGATATCCGGGGCCGGCACGCTGGCACACGAACCGTTCCCGTATCCGGACATCTGGGAACCCCTGGGCCGCATCTTCGACGCCTACGGGCTTGACCGATGCCTCTGGGGCACGGACTGGACCCGTGCGGTGCGCCTGCTGACCTATGAGCAGGGCGTGGAAGCATTCCGGGTCAACGAAAAGCTGTCGGATTCCGACCGTGCCACGCTGATGGGCGGAACGCTGGCTCGGGTGTACAACTGGTCGCCAAGCTAGTCCGGCGGGAACTGGCCTAAATTTCCTTGCCGCGAAGCAGTGGGGGCAACCAAGTTGGTTGCCCCCTGATGCTTATCAAAGGCGATGTTGGCCGCGGCGGGGCCAGGGCTTCCACACGAGTTGGCGCTGCTGGGACCAATCCACTGTTGCGCCCAAGTTGCGGCTTCTGCCGCTCCTCTTACCCCAAATGCCATGGGCAGACCAGCGTGGGTCGCGGCTTTCCCAATAAAGACCGTTGGTGATGTCCTCCAGCAGTTCTTCAAGGTCTTCGATGACCCCGTCTACATCCGGATCACAGGCGTCGCACATGCAGTCAGGGTAGGGCTCAGTCCACCAAAGGCCGAAGCGCAGCCGCAGTCCCGGGTGGGGAAGGTCGGTGAAAGACACTGCCACGGGCGCGGCATCCGGGTCTGAGGGCGTCAATCTGACGCTGGAGCGAGCCAAGGGAATATCCCGCTCCAGTTCCTTGTCCAGGGCATAACCTTCCTCTCGCCGAACATCAAATTCTTCCCCCAGCCGCTCCAGAATTTCCAGCATGGCCGGATGGAGGGGAAAGAAGCGCTCGGGGTTGGTTACTCTCCCGTAAGCATCCTCAGAGGGCGACTCATTCTTCACATTTCGCCTCCCTGCTATCCAATTTGAACCCCATCCACGGTCGTTGGGCATCAGCGAGAGGGGAAGCGAGTGGAGAGCATATCCTGCATCAGCTTCGCGGCCACCTGGACTGTGAGTTCCGAATTGTCGTAGGGTGGCGCGACCTCGACGATGTCGAAGGCAACCAGGTTGGAACGGGACAGCAGGGCCATCAGGCATTCCCGCACTTCCTGGTAGAACAGCCCTCCGGTCTCGGGGGTGCCGGTGCCGGGCGCGAGGCTCGGGTCGAGCACGTCCACGTCAAAAGTGATGTACAGGTTTTCGGCGGCAGGGATCTGGTCTGCGACGGCCAAGGGGCCCAGTTCCCTGAACCTGGTGCCGCTAATGATCAGGCTGCCGTCTCGCTGGGCTTCTTCGTAGGGGATGCGCCGCGCCGAACGGATGCCCACTGAGGTGATGTGCCCCACGAAATCCAGCTCACGACAGCGTCGTATCGGGCTGGCGTGGGTGTAGAGGGCATCCTGCACGTCATGGGTGTAGTCGAGATGGGCGTCGAAGTGAACGATGTTCAGTGGAGCGAACCTGGATAGGCCGCGGACGACTGGGAAGGTGATGGCGTGGTCGCCGCCGACCACGGCCGGAAGCGCGCCTCGCTCGACCACCTCCTCCACGGCGCGCGTGATACGATCGAAGTTCCCCACCACCTCCGACGGCACGATGGGCACGTTGCCGCAGTCGGCCATGGTGATGCCGCGCAGCAGTTCATCTTCGGCGTCGATGTCGAAGAAGCCGTCGGCAGAACCCTGTTTCCCGTACGGGTCAGAGTAGGAATAGGCGCGCGGTGCGTCCCGCAGGGCGTCCGGCCCGAAGCGAGCTCCGGGCCTTCCCAGCGTGCCCTGATCGAAGGGCACACCGATGAAGGCCACATCCGCCGACAACTGATCGATATCGTCGCACAGCGGAGCGTTGAAGAAGGACCTCGGGAGGGCGCGCAGGTTTGGCCACGGTTCTTGCGGCTGGCTCGGAAGAGGCGAAGAAGAGGCCATGGGTATCCTCCATGGGTATCAAACAGCTACGAAACAGCTACTGTGCCGTTGTTCCGCCGTCGATTACGAGTTCCGCCCCAGTGACAAAGGACGATTCATCGGAGGCCAGGTAAACGATGCCGTGGGCGATATCGTCGGCGTTGCCGAGCCGGCCGATGGGTATGCGATCCAGCGACCATTCCCGGCGCCCTTCCTCGCTCGAGTAGCCAGGGTCGGTCAGCGGTGTCCAGCAGTAGCCCGGATGCACCGAGTTAACGCGAATGTTTTCGCCTGCGTACTGCACGGCGGCGGACTTGGTGAAGAGACGGCTGGCTCCCTTGGCGGCGTGGTAGGCCGTAGAAGTCGGGCTGCCCACCAGTCCGTAGATGGAGGAGACGTTGATGATGGAGCCACCACCTGCCTTCCGCATTTCGGGGATGGCGTGCTTGGTGCCCAGGAAGACGCCCTTGGCGTGGACATCCATCTGGCCCTGCCAGTCAGCGACCGAGGTTTCCTCAACGGTCAGGCGCGCGCCTGTGCCAGCGTTGTTTACCAGCACGTCGAGCTTCCCGTAGCGGGCCACTGTCTCAGCGATGACTTCCAGCCACCTCTCTTCGCTGGTCACGTCGTGCTCCATGAAGATCACATCGCCGCCGTTCTCGCGAATTTGCGCGGCGGTGGCCTCCCCCATTTCCACCTTGATGTCTGTGAGGACTACCTTGGCGCCTTCCTTGGCGAACATCCGGGCTGCCGCTCCTCCAAAGCCCATCAACTGCCCATCGACTCCGGCTGCCGCGCCGGTGATGATGGCTACCTTGTTTTCCAGTCGCATAATTCGACCTCTGCTACAAACAAATCGACTCCAGGTTCTAGCTACCGTAACTCTGCCCGAATCGCTCACTGTGGGCGATCTCCGGCAATGTCTTGCGTGCCTTGGTCCTGGCGGCGGCCTCGTCGGTGGGATAGCCGAAGGCCACGACCGTCACCAGCTCCTTGTCTTCGGGAATTCCCAGGAGATCCTTGACCTTGTCGTTTTCCTCACCGCGCACTCCAGCCACACAGCCGCCCACTCCCTCTGCCCACGCCGCCAGCTCCATGTGCTGCAGCGAACGTCCTGCATCGAACTCCGGCCGGCCGCCACGGTCCATGACCACGGCCACAGCCATCGGCGCGCCGCCAATGAATCCGCCCGAAGAAGCAATGCTGCCGATCTGTCCCAATGTATCGCGGTTTCGCACCACTATGAAGTGCCACGGTTGCCGGTTGCGGGCACTGGGCGACCAACGGGCCGCCTGGAGCATCTGCCTGACGACGCCTTCAGGCACGGGATCAGGCTTGAACTCCCTCACGGTCAACCGGGACCTAATGCACTGGTAAACATCCATTGGTCCTCTCCTTCTCTGCAGTCAAGGATATTGGAGGGATTATACTCACAGCAAGGCACGCATCGGCAACAGCGCAGGGAATTGGCCTGCCTTCGCTGCATCTCGGACCGGACCCCGGACAGGGCTGTTAAGTTGACCGGACGGAAGAGTCATGGGTGGTTGCCCCACTGTGTCAACCGGAGCCCGAAAGGATCCCCATAAAGCGCTGCAGTTAGTCCGACTCACATCGCCTCTTGTGTCATGACGTCAAATGTGTCCAACACGCCTTGCCAAGGGCTATAATCGCCTGGCACTAACCCTACGGAGGTGGACGATGCCCAGAGTGGCACTCGACTTGAATAATCCATCAGACCGGGCGCAGCTAAAAGGGCAGTGGCGGGTTGCAACCGGCCTGGTTCCAGGTGAAGCCAACGAAGGCCTGACCGCACAACTGCTGGGTAGTGCTGCGCGCCTTCCCGACTACGACGATTCCGGCTGGGACGTGTGCGAGAACATCCGGCAGAGCCTGTCGGTGGGGTTCACCTTCGCGTGGTACCGCATCAAGGTTGAGCTCCCCGAAACGGTCAACGGCATGCCCGTCGCTGGGGCGCGGCTGTGGTTCGAGACAAACGCCGACAACTACGGCGAAGTGTGGGTCAACGGTCAGATGGACCGCAACACCGGGGCAATCGTCGGCCTCAACACGCCCCACCGGGTGGAGCTGGCGAACCCCGCGGAGCCGGGCTCCACCTTCGTCATCGCCGTGCTCTGCGCCAACGGCCCCCTCGCAGAGCCTCGCGGCGGCATCTTCCTCCGCTACGCCTACCTGGCCTTCGAGGCCACCGACAACTAGGCTTCGGCTCCTCTTTCCAGCCTTTCCTGAACGCCAGATCACTGGGATACCAAATTACGGGAGGCGGCATGGTACGAAGAAAGGGCACAGCCCTCCTGATGGTCTACACCGACGTGGATATCGAGAATGACGCCGAGTTCAACCGATGGTACAACGAGGAGCACATTCCAGAACGCCTCAGCGCCCCGGGCTTCCTGGACGGTGCCCGTTACGAGGCCCTGAAAGGCGGCCCCAGATACTTGGCCGTCTACGAACTGGAATCGGCGGACGCACTGAAGTCCGACGAATACCTGCGGATGAGCAACAACCCCACGCCGTGGACTCAGCGCATGTCGCCCAACGTGGTCGGCCGCGGATTCGTCAGAAATGTCTATACCCAGATTTACCCTGAGGGCGGAGACGATCCGGACACCGTTGGCCGCGGCATGGCGCCAGCGTTGCAGATTGGTCGCATGGACGTTCCAGCCAATCTGGAGGCCAAATACAACGAATACTACGACAAGGTGCGCACTCCCGGTAATCTGCAGATACCGGGTTGCCTGTTCGTGCGTCGGTACAGCGCGGTGGAAGGCGGACCCAAGTACCTCACGATGTACGAATTCGAGCACGAGAAGGTGCCCGAGACCCTTGCCTGGGAGAAGCAGCGAACACAGGACACGATGAACGCGTTCATCGGTGGAATCTACGGCCACGCCTATGGTTCCCCGGGCGTTTACCGTCGCGTGTTCCCACCCAGGGCTTTCTAGTCCACCCCTGGTTCCCTGCGACCGAATAAGCGACCCTGAGGAGGCGCCAGATGTTCCTGATGCGATTCACCGAGCGGGCCTACGTGGACTACACCGAGGAGGACGTGCGCAACAGCCCCAACAGCGCCGTTCGACTCACGTTCTCCAATCGGAACTTCGACCCTCAGCTGGGATCCCAGCTCTACAACATGTACCTGGACGAGTATGAATACTCGGAAGAGGTCGGATTCGACGGCCTGATGCTCAACGAGCATCACAACACCCCCACCTGCCTCGGGGCGACCATGAACCTGGAGGCCGCCATCCTGGCACGCATCACCAAGAAGCCCAAAATCGTGCTGCTGGGCAATCCGCTGCCCATCTTCGACAACCCCATTCGCCTGGCCGAGGAGCTGGCGGAGATCGACATGATCTCGGGCGGCCGGTTGGTGTCCGGTTTCGTTCGGGGCACCGGCGTTGAAAGCCTTGCCACCAACACCAATCCTTTGCACAACCGGGAGCGGTTCGAGGAAGCTCACGATCTGGTGATGAAGACCTGGACCGAACCGGGTCCCTGGCGGTGGGAGGGCAAGCACTACCACTTCCGCGTGGTCAATCCCTTCCAGGTGCCGATGCAGAAGCCCCATCCTCCGGTCTGGATACCCGGCACGGGCAGCCCGGAGACGCTGGTCTGGTGCGCCGAACACCATTACCCCTACATCTTCCTAGAAACCGACATACAGTCCACCCAGGACATGAAGGAAATCTACGCCGAGAATGCCCGCCAGGTTGGCTACGAACCCGGTCCGGAGCACCTGGGGTACCTGGTGCGCATTCACGTGCAGGACACCGACGAGAAGGCCCGTGAGGTTGGCAAGGGATACATGACCGGTAACATCGGCGTCGGACGCATCCCGCTGCCGCGCGACTACCAGTCGCCGGTTGGGTACGCCAGCGCCAGCCAGGACCCGCGCTATCTCCGCATCCGCGAGCAGATCCGCTCCGACCCCTTCCGTGTCGGGGGGCTGGACACGGCGGCTTACGACCAGATTCTCGATTCCAAGCGCTGGATCATCGGCAGCCCCGAGACGGTCATACGCCAGCTGCGGGAAGTGCTCTCAGTAATGCGCCCGGGAATCCTGTCTATCTGGACCAACGACGGCAACATCAGCCACGAGGACACCATGCGTTGCCTGGAGCTCATGGGACAGGAAGTGCTGCCGGCCCTCCGCGAGATCGGCGAGGAGCTTGAACTGACCGACCCCTTCCAGCGAACTCCATAACTAGACATAAACAAAAGCTAAACGCCCAGAAATGGAAGGCCCGGCAGCGTGCATCATTCGCTGCCGGGCCTTTCGTTTGTTGCGATCCGGCGCCTTTAGTAGCCGATGGCCTCCAGGATCCGGACGGGAGTCATGGGCAGGTCGGTCAAACGCGCTCCCGTTGCCCGCGATACGGCGTTTGCCACCGCAGCCAACGGGGGCACCAGGGAGACTTCACCCGTGCCTCGCACCCCGTAGGGATGACCGGGATTGGGCACCTCCACGATCACCGTATTGATCATCGGCAGATCGAGGCTGGTGGGCATCCTGTAGTCAAGGAAGCTGGAGTTCAGCATCCGGCCTTCTTCATTGAGATAGTATTCCTCGTTCAGAGCCCACCCGATGCCCTGGACCGCACCGCCCTGAATCTGGCCCTCGACATAGCTGGGATGGATTGCCTTCCCGGCGTCCTGGATGGCGGTGTAGCGCAGGATGGTTACCTTTCCGGTGTCGGGGTCCACCTCCACGTCCACGATGTGCAGACCGAAGGCGTTGCCCACTCCGCCAGGGTTGACGGTAGCCCGCCCCACGATTGGACCGCCGGTGCCGTTCAGCCTCGGCGCCAGGGCCTGGAAGGTGATGCTCAGCTCGGAGTCCTGCCGATGGGACAGCACGCCTTTGTCATACTGGACGTCGTCGGGCGATACGTCCCAGATGCGGGCGGCGCGCTCGATCATCTGGTTCTTGATGTCCTGCGCTGCGTCGTGGCAGGCAGTGCCCATCTTGAAGGTTACTCCGCTGCCGCCGGCCCCGGAGCTGTATCCGATGGAGTCTGTATCCACAATCGAGGGCTTGACTGTCTCCACCGGTATGCCCAGCACTTCGGCAACCTGCATCGCCATGACGGCGCGCGAACCGCCGATGTCGGGCGAACCCTCGACGAGGCTAACGGTGCCGTCGGGGTTGACGCTGGCCACGGCGCTGGCCGGACCTGAGCTGTTGAACCAGGCCCCGGCCGCAATGCCGCGACCCCGGTTAGGTCCGGTTAGGGGCTGGGCCAGGTGCGGATGGTCCTGCGCCGCCTGGAGCGTTTCCACGAAGCCAATCTTTCGGAATACCGGACCAGTGGGCTGTCGGCTTCCCTCCTTAGCCGCATTGCGCATCCGGAACTCAACAGGGTCCATCCCGATCTGCTCGCAGATTTCGTCTATGACCGACTCGGCGGCGAAGGCTGCCGTGGGTGAGCCGGGCGCCCGGTAGGCAGCGGCCTTCTGGGTGTTTACCACCACGTCAATGCCCTCGATGAAGCTGTTTGCCACCTCGTAGGGCGCCAGCATGGTGCGGCATCCAGACGGAACCGGTGAGCCGGGGAAGGCTCCCGCCTCGTAGACCAGCGTGCAGTTGGCGGCGGTCAGCTTGCCCTCCCGGGTCGCGCCCAGCTTGACGCGGATGTGGCTTGCGGATGTCGGCCCGGTGCCCTCGAAGACCTCACCGCGGGTCATGGCGATCTTGACCGGCTGTCCGCACTTGCGGGAGAGGGCCGCGACCACCGGCTCCAGGTAGCAGCCACCCTGGCCCTTGCCGCCAAACCCGCCGCCGATTTCCATGGGGATAACCTTGACGCGGGACACCCCGACGCCAAGTATTGCCGCTGTGTGGTCCCGCAGGGCGAAATGCCCCTGGCTGCTGGCCCAGATGGTCACGGTGCCGTCGGTGCTCCACTGCGCCGTGGCGGAGTGGGGTTCGATGTACCCCTGGTGCACCGGCCTGGTGTGAAACTCACGCTCGACAACCACGTCAGCCTCGGCAAACCCGGCGTCCGGGTCTCCCAGGCGGAACTCGAAGCGGTTGGAGATGTTGCTGGGAGTGCCCTCGGAGTCACCCCATCCTCCCTGTCGCAGGTTGGGGTTGGCCAGCGTAACCAGCCGGTCGTGCAGCAGCGGGGCACCTTCCCGCATGGCGTCATCCGCGTTCAGTACCGGCTGAAGGACTTCGTAGTCGACATCCAGGGCCGCAAGCGCTTCCTCGGCCGCACCGGCGGAAGTGGCGGCGACGGCCGCTATCGCATGACCGCAGTAGAGAGCCTTTTCACGGGCCATCACGTTGCGGCTGTAGAAGCCGTAGTTGACCGTTGCTCCTTCTTCCTGGTCCGCAATCTCGGCAGACACCTCGGGAAAGTCCGCAGAAGTTACCACGGCTTTCACTCCCGGAATAGCCAGGGCGCGGGAAGCGTCGATGCTCCGGATGACGGCATGAGCGTGAGGGCTGCGCAGCACCTTGCCCACCAGCCAGCCAGGCGGATGGATGTCGGCAGCGTAGCGGGCGCGTCCCGTCACCTTGTCCGGCCCGTCGTGACGGATGGGTCTTGTGCCGATGACGTCGAACTCGCCCTCGCTCAGCACAATATTGGCTTGTTCAGTTGTCATAAAACAGGCTCCCAATTTATTTTCGAGTGTTTACATAATGCTAAACGCAACAAACATCCGCTGGCCGGAGACCATTCTGCGGCGAAAGAAGGCTACGGAGGGTACAAAATCCAGCCACGCCGGCCCGTATTGTTCACGCGGAACAGATGACCGCCCCTGGTCGTGACATACAGGGTGTCCAGGGACCTTCCGCCGAAGGCGCAGTTGGTCGGCCAGTCCGCAGGCACCGGGTGGGTTTCGATGATCCGTCCCGAGGGTGCGAACACATGAATTAAGGGACCGGGACCCGCCTGCCGCCAACCGCCAGCGGCAATTATGTTTCCGTCCACATCCAGGCACATACCGTCCAGGCCCCGGTGGACACCCCGGAAGTCTCGGCCAAATTCATGAAGCACCAGCGGCTGACCCAGGGTGTCGTCGGACTGAAGCGGATAGGCCCGCAGGTCGCGGGTGCCCTCGTAGTCGCTCTGCACCACGTAGAGCGTGCGCTCGTCCTGCGAGAACAGGATCCCGTTGGGCGCCCAGGTATCGAAGGTCATTCGGTGCAGGGACCAGCCGCCATCCGCATCAGGGTCGGGGTCGAGACGCAGGACCGATGCATGGTCAAGCTCGCGCTGTTCCAGTGGAATCTGCCCCGCCGGGTCGGTAAACCAGACTCGACCCTTGCGATCAATGGCCAGGTCGTTGGGCCTGTTGTGGCGCTTGCCGTCCAGCAGGCTGGGCAACGCTGTGGTTGTTCCGTCGGCGTTGAAGCGGAGGATAGTGCGCCCGCCGCCGGAACAGCCGTACAGATTGCCCTGCAGATCGAAGTTCAACCCGTTGGTCTCCTCCGTTCCCGTTCGAAACTCGGCACATTCGCCCGAGACCGGATCGTAGCTCATGATGCGGCTGCCGGGTATGTGGGTAAACAAAAGGGCCTGCCCATCCCACACTGGGCCTTCGGTGGTGCCTCCATAGGGTCCGGCGACAAGCTCGAACTCCCAGCTCATACGATGCCTCCTTGTTGTGCGGTTGGAGAACAGGGGAACGGGTCTACTCGACGAATTTAGCCCCAACGCTGCCCATTCGGGTATATGTGGCTTTCACGTTGTCGCCTGGCTTGACCTCCACTGGCGTGACCATTGATCCCGAAATGATGATTTCTCCAGCCCGAAGGTAGTCCCCGAACTCTGCCAGCTTGTTGGCCAGCCAGACGATGGGGTTAATCGGATTGCCCATCACCTCGGCCCCGGTGCCGGATCCGTGCAATTGCCCGTTGTATTCAACGGTAACTCCCTCGTACTGGAGGTCAAGTTCATCCAGGCTGTACAGTCGGGAACCCGCCACTATACCCCCGTGCAGCGCGTTGTGGATGATTACGTCGGTGGCCTGGATGCCTTCTCCCTGCACCTTCAAGTCAACGAGTTCCAATGCCGGCAGAATGCCCAGGGTAGCCCGCATCACATCGACGGAGGTGATGCCCGGCCCGCGCAGGTCTTCCCCGAGAACGAAAGCCGTCTCCGCCTCGATGTGCGGCGAGGCCAGTTTGCCGATGGGCACTTCCGCGTCGTTTTCGTAGACGCAGGGGCTCAGAATGTGCCCGTAGCAAGGCTCATGTACACCGAGGTGGTCCCGGGCGGCCTTCGTAGTGAGGGCTACTTTGTGACCCGCCAGATGTTCAGGAGGCTGCATCTGGTACAGGAAATGGTATTGGGTGTTGTAGGCATCTGCCTCCGCGAATCCGGAGGCTCCCAGGGGAGACGCTGCCACACCGGTGCGAAAGCTGCGTTGCACCGACTGCAAGGCGGGAAGATCGCCGTTCCTGTATGGGGGCTCAGTTCCATGAAATTTCAGGTCTGCGGTTGTAGCTCTCATAATCAATCTCGCGGGCCGGGTCAGGAATGAATCCGATCGGTCCTTATACCCGCGTATTTTACACTCCCGAAGAGGAACCTTTTACGGCGGTTGACGACCGGTAACTTAAAGTATAATCAGCAACGCAAACGTCAATCCGAACCATGGCAATTGCCAGCTTCGGCAGCAATAGATCTTTTCGCGTGAGGATTGCTATGGCTGATAGCGCTAACGGTTTTGAATCGGCCAGCGGTATTGACCCCAACAGCACCATCGGCGATATGCTCGACCTGCAGGTCGAACGCTACGCCGAAAGGGACGCGCTGGTAAACGTCGAAGCCGGAGAGAGATATACCTACGCCGAATTTCGCGACGAAGTGGACCGCGTTGCCCGCGGGCTCATGGCCCTCGGCATCGAGCGTGGGCAGCACGTTGGCATCTGGGCCACCAACTACTCCGAGTGGGTCCTGACCCAGTTCGCCACTGCCAAGATCGGCGCAGTGATGGTGAACGTGAATCCAGCCTACCGCACTCACGAGATTGCCTACCTTCTTGAGCAGTCCGAGGCCAACGCCCTGATTCTTATCGGAAGGTTTCGCAACTCTGACTACGCTGGAATGCTCAATGAGGTTATGCCCGAGCTCAAGGACTCCAACCCGGGCGAGCTGAACAGCCATCGCTTCCCTTACCTGCGAAATGTGATTCATATCGTACCCCACGGCGACGAGGACTCAGCTACTCCTGACGGCATGTGGTCCTGGGATGAGATGGTGGCGCGGCACGTCGACGTTTCGGTAGACCAATTGGCCGACCGACAGGCTGGATGCCGGCCGGATGATCCGGTCAACATACAGTACACGTCCGGCACGACAGGCAACCCCAAGGGCGCGATGCTCACCCACCACAACCTGGTCTCCAACGGCCTCTACGTGGGCGACGCCATCGAACTCACGGAGGAGGACAGACTCTGCGTTCCTGTGCCCTTCTACCACTGCTTCGGCTGCGTGATGGGAAACCTTGGCTGCATAACCCACGGGTCGGCAATCGTCATCGCCACGGAGCACTTCGACCCGCTGAAGACGCTGCAGGCAATTGAACAAGAGAGATGCACCGCCCTATACGGCGTGCCCACTATGTTCATCGCTCAATTGGATCATCCCGAGTTCGAAAGCTTTGATGTCACTTCCCTGCGCACCGGCATAATGGCCGGGTCCCCTTGCCCCATCGAGGTCATGCGCCAGGTCATTGACAAGATGGGCGCGCACCAGATGACCATTGCCTACGGCCAGACCGAGCATTCACCGGTCATCACGCAGACGCTGGTGACCGACTCCATCGAGCGCCGGGTGTCCACCGTGGGCGCCGTGTTGCCGGGAGTGGAGGCCCGCATCGTCGACCACGAGAGTGGGCAGATTCTTGGGCCCGGGGTACAGGGAGAGTTGCAGGCCAGGAGCTCCATGGTGATGACCGGCTACTACAATCTGCCCGATGCCACCGCAGCAGCCATCGACGATGAGGGCTGGCTTCACACGGGCGACCTGGCCGAGGTGGACGAGGACGGCTACTACAAGATTACTGGACGCCTCAAGGACATGATCATCCGGGGCGGCGAGAACGTCTATCCCCGGGAAATCGAGGAGTTCCTGTACACCCATCCCAAAATTTCCGACGTGCAGGTCATCGGCGTACCTGACGAACGTTTCGGCGAAGAGGTGATGGCGTGGGTGATGCTTAGGCAGGGCGAGTCAGCCGACGAGGAAGAAATCCGCGAGTTCTGCCGCGGCAAGATTGCCCACTTCAAGATTCCGCGATACGTCAAGGTTACCGAGGAGTTCCCCATGACGGTGACCGGCAAGATCCAGAAGTTCCGCATGCGTGAGATGGCGGTGGAGGAGCTGGGGCTTCAGGTCGCCAGCAAGATAGAGACCGCGTAGCCTGGCCCAGTTCAAAGCAGAGGCCCGACCTTCTCAGGTTAATCGAAGGTCGGGCCTTTTATTTCCACGGCTTGAGGACGGTCCTTTTATTGCCTTGGGAGGTCGGGCCTTTTATTTCCACGGCTTGAGGACGGTCCTTTTATTGCCTTGGGAGGTCGGGCCTTTTATTTCGTTGGAAGGAAGCGGTGCTTAGTTGGTGCGGCCCACAATTCCCTGTACCAGCCAGTCTACGCCCTGCAGGTACTCGTCGGTGGCTATCTCGCCCTCAGGGATCCGTACCTCGCCGTCCTGGTCGTAGATGGGGCCGGTGAAGGGCTGGATGCTGCCGTCGCGCAGGCCCTCGACGGTGTCGAGCACCAGCTGCTGCGTCTCCTCGGGGACCGAGCCGCCGAAGGGGGCCAGCTTGGCCCAGCCAGCCTCTATTCCCGCGAGCTTCACTGAGCTCTGATAGACGCCGGTGCGAATCTCGTGGATGACCTGGGCCATGATCGGACCCCAGTTCCACGTGGCCCCGGTTATCCACGAGTTCGGCGCGGCGGCGCTGGCGTCGTAGTGGAATCCGGTAACCCCGACTCCTGCTCGCTCAGCGGCCTCAATGACCGTTTTGGTGCAGTCCTGCTGCAGGGACAGTACATCGACCCCGGCATCGGTCATGGCGTTGACCGCCGTGACCTGCTTGGCCGGGTCGCACCAGTCGCTGGTGAACACCACTGTGGTCTCCACATCGGGGTTTACAGATTGGGCGCCGAGGTGGAAGGCGTTGATGTTCAGCATGCTGGAAGGAATGGGAAACGCGGCTATGAAGCCCAGCTTGTTGCTCTCGGTGGTTTCACCGGCAGCGCGCCCGGCAGCATATTCCAGCTGCCAGATGTTAGCGAAGAAGGAGCCGTAGTTCTCGAAGATCTCGAGGTCGCCGAGGTGCAGGAACATCACCTCGGGATGCTTTTCAAGGATGGCCTTGGTGGGATCCGAGTAGCCAAAGCTGGTGGGGATGACGATGGTGGCGCCGTCGCGGATCATCTGCTCCGCCACCGCCTGGACCTGCGCCGTCTCCGGGATGTTCTCGGCACGGAGCACCTCGATGTTGGGGAGGGTCTGCTCCACGTAGTCCGCTCCCGCAGCGGCGGCCTGGTTCCAGCCCAGGTCACGCTGGGACCCCACGAAAATGATGCCGACCTTCAGGTTTTCGCCCTCTCCCAGGGGTTCTGCAGCTGCAGCGAACTCGCCCGTGGGGCGGAAGGAGCTTCCAGCCCTGCCATCATCGAAGACTTCGATGAACTCCTGCGGGGAGCCACCTCCCAGCAGCTCTTCGCTGGGGAGAGGCAGGTCGGGGACAAACCCTGCCGGGACAGCGGTAGCGGTTGGGGCAGGCGCCAGCGGCTCTGACGTAGCGGTGGGTTGCGCCTCCGAACCGCAGGCGAGGAGCACCAAAACCAGCGATGCCGTCAGGACCGCCGGAAGGATTGGGGTTCTTATCTTGGTCAACAGTCCTGACAGCAAGTCAATTATTCCTTCACAAATCTAGTCCGCGGTTACCTCGGCGTACCACTCCGCCGTCTCCTGTCCTGGCTCCGGCAAGACCTGGCCGCCCTCCATGGCCCAGTGGGCAGGAGTTTCGCCTATGCGCCCGCTGACCTCGCCACGGGGCACACCGGTGTGGCGGACAAAGGAATCTAGCAGCGTGTTGAGCAGCTTGTCCTTGACTTCCTTGGGGCGCCCGGCGCGGTTGATGGCGTCCAGGTAGTAACGGGTTGGATATTCGGACACGCCGTCCGGTTGCTCGTCGAAGTAGACATGCACGAAGTGACGGGGCGCGAGAGTCTGGCCGCAATGGATGTCGGTGACGTCCACGGCGATCTTCTCGCGTTTTTCAAACTCGACGGAACCCTGAGGGACTTTGAACCGGTAGATAGGCATGGCAATTCTCCTTTATGGATGCTCTAATCCTGGCTAGGGCTGTAACCGAAGTCGGCGGCGCCCACCACCAACTCGGCGGTAGTCTGCCCGGTTACTTCCATCCACATATCCTGGACGGCTTGCATGAACTCGACACGCCTCTCCTGGGAAAAGCCTACGGGAATTACGCTTCTCACAGAGGACGAGGTGGAGAGTTCGCCTCCCCTGAATCCAAATCCGCGGGGAATGACTTCGTAGTTGACGCTGATGTCGTCAGGGGCCTCGCCGAGAATTTCCGCGGCGATCTGCACGAGGCGCAAGTTAAGGACCTCGCGCGTTTCCTCGGAAATCACCCCTTCCTGGATGGTGCAGTTGTACGTAATCAACGCATCCCCCTCGACTGTCGTCGCCGTATAAATTACAGCAGCCTCGAGAAGTTTGCAACGGCGGACAGTTCCGTCCAGGGCAGGCCTCATCCGGTGCGCAGAATGCCCTTCAGTCCCTCGGGCATGGCGCGGTCCGCAGCGCCGGTCCAGACGGCGAGCACGGCCAGGGTGAGCACGTAGGGCAGCATGTCCAGCAGAAAGGGCGAAACGGGCGCGCCCAGCGCCTGGAGCTGTAGCTGCAGACCGACCGCGCCACCGAAGAGCAGCGCCCCCAGCATGCCGCGCAGGGGAGACCACAGTCCGAAGATTACCAGGGCAACGGCTATGAACCCTCGACCCGCGGTCATCGCCTCCGACCAGGTGTGGGTCAGCCCCACCGAGAGCTGCGCTCCGCCGAGTCCGGCCAGAGCTCCCCCCAATACTATGGCGGTGAACTGCAGCACGGCAGGGTTGCGCCCGGCGGCGAAAGCCACGGTGGCATTCTCTCCGACAGCCCTGAGGCTCAGGCCCCAGCGGGTGTACTGCAGGACGAACCAGATGATGGGTCCCAAAGCATAGGCGGCGTAGGCCAGGATGTCCTGACGGAACAGCGCCTCTCCCAGTACCGGAATGCCTACCAGACCGGGAATCGCAATGGGATTCAGGCCGACGATGATGCTGTCGACGTAGTCTCGCCCAACGTACGCTGTCACTCCCCCGGCAAACAGGGTCAGTGCCAGTCCGGTGGCTAGCTGATTGGTGTCGCGGAAAATGACGAGTCCGGCTTGGATGCAGGCCAGCAGTCCACCGGCGCACATTCCGGCGATCACTCCGATGCCCGCTGACCCCGTTTCCGCCGTCACCAGGAACCCGAAGCAAGCCCCCATGAGCATGCAGCCTTCCATGCCCAGGTTTATGCGCCCGGCCCGCTCCGTGATCAGCTCGCCGTAAACGGCGTACAGAACGGACACACCGGGTCCCACTGCCCCGGTCAGCGTGCCGGTTATGACCAGCCAGAAGGTGCTCACAGCGCGCGCCGCTCCACTTTACGGAGTCCCAGCACGAAAAACAGGGCCAGCCCGATAAGCACCAGACCCGCTGCCGAGGGCAACCCCGACGTCAGCTGAAGGACGTCGCCCGCCACGAGAAAGACGGCTATCAGGAAGCACGCGGCAACTATGCCCACGGGATTGTGTCCCGCCAGCCAGCTGGCCAGCAGGCCGAGGTATCCCAGGTTATTCGAAATACCGGGCCTCAGGTCATGGTGAATGCCCGACACCTCCACCATCCCAGCCAGCCCGGCCAGTGCGCCCCCCGCAATCATGGCGGCAATGACGTACCGGTCCACCGCGATGCCGCGACGCCGGGCCGCCTGGGGGTTGCCGCCAACGGCACGCATCTTGAATCCCCAGATGGTGCGGTTCAACACGACATAGCAGACCACCAGGGCGACGGCAGCGGCCAGAAACCCCAAGTGGAATCGCGTGCCGGCTATGGCGGGAAAAATGGCTGCGTCGACGAAGGGTAGGGTGTAGGGATACCCGAGCCCACTGGGATTCTTCCAGGGACCGAACACGAAGATATCGACTACCAGGATGGCGAGGTAGTTTGACAGAAGCGTGGAGATGACCTCGTTGACGCCACGCCATCGGCGGAGCAGGGCCGCTGCCGCCGCCCACATCCCGCCACCGGCGCATCCGGCCAGCGCCATCACGGGCAGCATCAGCCAGGGTTGACCGGTGGAGAAGTATAGCGCCACACCGGTTGCGGCCCAGGTCCCGAGTATCAGTTGCCCTTCGCCGCCGACGTTCACCAGTCCAACCCTGGTGGGAATGGCAGTGGCCAGCGCGGTAAGCATGAGGGGGATCATGGTAACCCCAACCTCGCTGAGACCGAAGGAACTGCCTAAAACTCCGCTCCAGGCGTCAAGCAATGCATCTACGGGATTGGTCCCGTAGGCCAGCAGCAAAACGGCAAAGACCAGGAGGGCCAGGACAATTCCCAGAGATGGACGGCCCACGGACTGACCGGCGGCGGCGGGACCCTGACGCCATAGCCTGGCGATTTCAGCCTGGGCCCCTGTCGGAAGGGACAATCGGGGAGTCATCCGGCTCCGATGAGGGAGTGGTGGCCTGTCATCAGAAGGCCGATCTCGTGGGGAGACGCCTCGCTGGCGTCGAACTCTCCGGCGACGCTGCCACGGTACATCACCAGCACACGATCGCAGAGGGTCAACAGCTCGTCCAGGTCTTCGGACACCAACACGGTCGCGGCCCCGCCGTCCCGCTGGTCCAGGAGCAGCCTGCGCGTCGATTCGGCGCTTAGCACATCAAGCCCGCGTGTTGGGTAATAGGCGAGAAGGACCTCGGCCTTCCCGGACAACTCTCCGGCGAGCAGAACGCGCTGAACGTTGCCCCCAGAGAGTTGGCGTACCCGGGAGTCCTGCCCAGCCAAAGGCAGGGGAAACCCGTTTCGCATGGAGTCGGCTGTCGCGGAGATATGGCTTCGGTCTAGCCAGAATCCGGACCGTTGTCCACGGCTCATTCCCGCAAGCATCAGATTCTCGTCCACCCGCATTTCCGGCACCATGGCATCGGCGAAGGGGTCCTCGGGTATCACCGACACCCCTCGGCGCAACGCCTGGCTTGCAGTGTGGCGCAACAGCGGCCCACCGGAGAGCAAGATGCTGCCCGACCGCACCGGGTCGAGTCCCAGCAGGGCCTCTCCCAGTGCACGCTGTCCGTTGCCAGCCCACACCGGCAACACCTAGGATTTCCCCCTTACGCACGCTTAAGCTGACGTCGTCCAGACCCTGGCGACCACCGTTACGGGCGGTGGTTACAGCCCGGAACTCGAGGGCAGGGGCTCCGAAGTTGCGGGCGGCACCATTCGAATGGCAACTGGCGGAATGAACGTCTTGTCCGATCATGGTCGCCACCAGCTTGTCGGAGTCAAACTCGCTGCTGGGGGCTGTAGCCTCGACCCTGCCTCGGCGGAGCACGGTCACGTGGTCCGCAATGCTCAGCGCTTCTCGCACCTTGTGGGTGATGAAGAGAATGGAATACCCACTGGCCCGTAGAGCGGAAAAGACCCGGAAGAGACCGTCAACTTCGTGGGGCGCTAGAACGCTGGTTGGCTCGTCGAATATAAGGAGCCTGGCATCGGCCAGAAGGAGCTTGATCAGTTCCACGCGCTGCCTTTCGCCCAGGGACAGTTCGTCGACGCGGCGGCTCGGGTCGATCTCGAGGTCGTATTCCTCGGAAAATCGCTGGATACGGCGGACGAGGTCGCGGCGGCGGATAAACCTCCCCTGGCTGGGCAGAAACAGGGCAACGTTTTCGGCCACGGACAGCGCGGGGGATCAGCGAGAAGTCCTGGAATACCATGCCGATGCCCAGCCGGCGTCCGGCAGCCGGGGATCCGAGGCGTACGGCGCGACCGTCGATGGCCACCGTTCCCGCGTCGGGGGCGTGGTAGCCGTAGATTATCTTCATCAGGGTGCTCTTGCCGGACCCGTTCTCGCCCAGCACGGCATGCACCTCACCGCCCTGTACCACCATGTCGATGCTATCGTTGGCGACCACACCGGGGAAGGTCTTGGTGATGCCGCGCAGTTCCAGTAGCGCAGGGGCGTCACCGGGGCCATCGCCGCCCGCGTTTGGAGAAACGGTAACCGGCCGGACAGACGGCGCGGTGCCGTTGTCTCGGCCGGAACGATTGCGCAGACGGGTCAGCAGGGTCAATGCCGGGTCATCCCGCGGCGATGGCCCTGACTTCGAGGGCCTTGTCGGGCAGCGGGTGGCTTGTCCAGGTGGCGCCGTCGTCAATAGATCGGAACACCTGACCGTCGCGGGCAGCGCAGGCAATGTTTGCGGGGGCTCGGGAGTCGACTGATACGGACATCATGGTCGAGTCGGCAGTTACACCACGGTCGACGCGCTCGAAGGTCTTGAACAAGTCGCGGCTGCGATACAGGGCGCCAGTGTTGCTGCGGGCTGCTGCACCGATGGATACGTACAGCATGTTCGGGTCGTGAGGGGCCGCCTTCAGGTCTCGGGTGTACGTTACCTCGGAGAACTGGCCGAAGTCGACGGGTATCCACTCCGAACCGCGATCGGGACCGATGAAGGGCCCCTGCCGGGTGGTGATAAACACCACGTGAGGCAGGGCGGCAGCGCACTGAATGCCATGCAGGTCCAGGGTGTCCTCACTCGGAGACAGGCTGCCAGTGATTTCCTCCCATGTGTCCCCGCCGTCGGAACTGCGGATGACTCCGGCTACTTCCAGGGCTGCATAAATCTCGTCCGGGAAGTTGGGGTCGGCAGCGAGAGCAATAACGCGGGTGGGAAAGGACATCGAAACTTCGTTGGAGCCCATGTTGGCGGCATTGAGTCGCTTCCAGGACTCCCCGCTGTCGGTGCTCCGAAAAATCTCTCCGGGCGCGGTGCCGAGATACATTACCGACGAGTCGCCCGGACGGAACATGAAGGACCACACCGGCGGTGCGATGGCCGGATAATCCATGCGCTCCCAGGAATCGCCGCGATTCAGGCTGCGGTAGGGGCCATTCTGCGTACCGGCGAAGACGACTTCAGGGTTGTCGGGATGTATGGCGATGCCGCAAACCGAGGGTGAATCGGGAAGCCCCTTGGTCAGCTCTTCCCAGGTTTCCCCACCCGGGGTCAGACGGTAGAGACCACTGGTCTCAGCTCCAGCGTAAATATGAGTCATAACATTCCCTCCCCAGAAGTGAGGTTCAAGTGAGTGCGAAATCCGATGTCAGGCGGCGGAGATCTCTTCCAGCTCAAAGCGATAGTCCTCTATGACCGGATTTGACAGCAGTTCGCGGCACATCCGGTCCACAGACTCGTTTACGGTGTTCTTCTCGCTGCCGGAAACTCGCAGTTCCAGATACTTCCCGATGCGGGCGTCCTCGGCGTCGTCGTGTCCCATGCGCCGCAGTGCGGCCAGCACCGTCTGACCCGCCGGGTCGCTGACGGCAGGCTTGAGCGTAACGTATATCCTGGCCAGGTATGTCATCTGAGAATGCTGCCCAGTCCTACGGGCTTCCGGGCATGCTCTGCTGAGCACCGCGGCAGGAAATCGCGCCCTCGGGGCCCAGGCGGCCCACATAATGCTCGTAGAACTGCTCTATCCTCTCCTGGTCAACACCGTTCATGACGTCCAGCACGCCCCAGGCAGAGAGCGCCACCTGCCCCGGCTCAATCTTTGAGTAAGAGCGGGCCACTGTGTAGTGGTCCTTCCAACCCTCTAGATCGTTGTACACCTCGCGCAACTGGTCGATTTCGTTGGAATCTTCGAGGTTGTAGCTGATGATGATGTTGCCGTGCTCAAGGTTGTGAACGACCCGCTCGTCTGGAACCTCGCCTTCATAGAAACCGCATGGCTGCGGCGAAAAATAATGGTCACCTGACGTCGCCGGAACACTGTTGTAGGCGACCGCAGTGCCGTCCTCAACGTGATTCTTGGTAGGCATCACTTCCTGGTCGATGCCGACGCCCTCCACGTATGCCGCGGCTGTGCCGAGGGAAACCGCTTGAGGTCCACCTATACTCTGGAAAATGGGAACGGCGGCGAAGCTGCCTATAACCAGTACAGCTATGATCAGGGACCCAATGAGAATGAGCTTGTTGGATCCGCCGCGCTGGGAGGTTCGGGGGATCTCCAGGTTCCGCGGACGGCGGTTGCGGCGGTGTCTAGATTCGGGCAATGGGTATCTCCACAGGTCGCAATGGGTATCAATTGAAGCTAAAGGCTCTCTCCGGTCAGCCGAACGTAGGCCTCCCGGTATCGCTGGGTGGTGCGGTCAGTCACTTCACCAGGAAGCTCGGGGGCAGGCGGCTCATGATCCCAGCCCTGCTCATCCAGCCAGTCCCGAACCAACTGCTTGTCGAAGTTGGGCTGGGACCGGCCCGGATTGTAGCCTTGGGCGTCCCAGAACCGGCTGGAGTCTGGCGTCAGCAGTTCGTCGATTAGGATCAACTCGCCGTCAATGGTGCCGAACTCCATCTTGGTGTCAGCCAGTATGATGCCCCTCTCGAGAGCATAGTCCTGGGCAAAGGAGTAAACGGCCTTGCTGGTGGCTTCCAGCTTGGTCGCCATTTCACTCCCCACCATGTCCACCACCTGTTCGGCTGACATGTTCTCGTCGTGGCCTTCTTCAGCCTTGGTGGTTGGGGTAAACAGGGGCTCAGGGAAAGTCTCGCCTTCGACCAGTACCTCGGGCATCGGCTGGCCCGACACGGTCCCCTGCCTTCGGTACTCGGACCAGGCTGAGCCGGTGATATAGCCGCGCACGATGCACTCGATGTCGATACGCTGGGCTCTCTTCACCACCATCGCCTGCTGCGCCACCTCTGCTGGCAGGGGCTGCCCCAGACCTCCGAGGTATTTACCGGCGTCGGGTGCGTCGGCAAGACTGATTAGGTGGTTGGGGACGATGTGAGCCGTCTTGTCGAACCAGAAGGCCGAAATCCGGTTCAGCACCTGACCCTTGCCGGGTATGCCACTGGGAAGGACCACGTCGAAGGCGGAAATGCGGTCCGTGGCCACCATTAGAAGACGGCCCTCGCCAAGGTCGTAGGTATCCCGCACCTTCCCGCGGTGCATTCTTCCCGGCAGCGGCGTTTCGATTATCATCTGGGATTCCTCTGTTCAGTTTCTCTGGATTGAATATTTCAGGATTGAATATTTGCTGAAACCAACGGTGCAAGGGCGCCTATGCCGGGCTACCCACGGCCGCCGGCAACAGGCCAAGACGACGGAACGTGTCGTCGACATAACGCGTGTAGTAAGCGTAGTCAAAGAGGGACTCGAGTTCCGCCTCCGAAAGATACGAAGACACGGTGGAGTCGGATTTCAGCAGGTCGCGGAAATCGGAACCGCCTGGAGTATCCATCTCGGCCCAGCATCGCATGGAGTTGGTCTGCACGATCTTGTAGGCTTCCTCGCGGGACAGTCCACGGTCCACCAGTTCCAGCAGCGTCCGTTGGCTGAATATCAGCCCGCGGCTGCCCTCGATATTCGCAAACATACGCTCCGGGAAGACCCGCAGTCCTTCCACGATGCGGGTGAAGATGCTCAGGATGTAGTCCAGCGCCAGGCAGGAATCCGGCAGGATGATGCGCTCCGCCGAGGAGTGGCTGATGTCCCTTTCGCCCCACAGTGCCACGTTCTCCATCGCGGTCGTGGAGTTGCCACGCAGGACCCTGGCCAGGCCGCAGATGCGCTCGGCCAGCTCCGGGTTGCGCTTGTGGGGCATGGATGATGATCCGGTCTGTCCGTGTCCGAAAGGTTCTTCAAGCTCGTGAATCTCGGTGCGCTGCAGAGACCGGATTTCGGTGGCGAACTTTTCCAGGGATGCGCCGATGAGGGCCAGGGTGGTGAGAAAGTGGGCATGGCGGTCGCGCTGGACAATCTGGTTGGAAATGGCGGCCACTTTCATACCAAGGTGGCGGCAGACTCGCTCCTCTACCGACGGCGGCACTGTGGCGTGGGTGCCGACGGCGCCGGAGACCATCCCAACCCGCATCGTTTCGATGGCGGCTTGCAGGCGCTCCCGGTGGCGGTTGAGTTCGTCCCACCAGAGGGCCAGCTTCAGGCCAAGCGTCAGCGGTTCGGCGTGGACTCCGTGAGTCCGCCCCATCATCAGGGTGTCCTTGTGTTCCAGGGACTGCTGTCTAAGGGCTGCGATCGCCAGGTCAAGCTCAGCGAGGAGCAACTCTCCGGCCTCGCCAATCTGCAGATTCTGCCCCGTGTCCAGCATGTCGTTGGAAGTCAGACCAAGGTGCAGCCAGCGGCCCTCGGGGCCCATTGACTCCGTGATGGAGGAGATGAACGCCGTAACGTCATGGCGGGTGGTCTCGAAAATCTCGTCCATCCGCTGGGAATCGTACTTGGCCGTACGAAGCCGGACCATGTCATCCTCGGGGATGACGCCCTCTTCGCACCAAGCTTCACAGACTGCCAGCTCGACGGCAAGCCACTTCTCGTATTTATTGTCGTCGGACCACACCCGCTTCATTGCAGGTCGAGAATATCGGTCTATCACGAACCTTGCACCCTATCTCGAGGATAGAAGTTCACGCCGGTTTGGCCCCGTCGTCGCTCACATCAAGGTCTCGCAACGTCAAGAGGACCGATCGGTAGTCATAAAAGGGACTGTAAGGGATACCCTCTTCGTCACAGTAGCGCGCCAGGGTGCGGTGAGCAAAAACCAGGTCCGCCTGCCGTGAGGCTTCGAGGTCCGACATGCCATCTCCGGCGAACACGACGTAGTACCCACGCTTCTGGAATTCCTCTACCACAAAGGCCTTGGAATTGCCTTGGTTCTCTTTGCCCGGGTAGGAGTGATTGTAATGGTATGAGATAGCGCCTTCGTGAAAGGTGGTATCCACGGCATAGATGGGAACGTCGCCAAAACCGTCCCTCTCCAGCAACGCCGAGATGTAAAAGTCCAGGCCCTGGCTGACCACTGCCAGTGGAATATCACGTTGCCTGCAGAACTGATGAAGCTCTGGGAACCAGGGCCTCAAAATCCCGTGTTCTCTCACGTAATGCTGCATCGCAGAGCGATCGGCGCGTACCTCCCGGAAGGTAATTTCCTGGTATTCCTTCAGAGATAACTTACCGTCCCTGAACTGCTGGCGCACATCGGTCCAGGTGGACGAACCGAACCGGTGAAGCAAAAGTTCCGCTATGTTTTGGACAGCGGCTGTGTCATCGAAGTCGGTAAGGAAGGCGGGGGTCCGCCCTTCGGCCATGCTCCTGGCTGGCCTATCGTTCGCGGAGCTCTCGCCGGTAGTCGTCATACGCCTGCCTGATTTCAGGATGTTGCAGTCCCAGGATCTGGGCAGCGAAAAACGCCGCATTGCGAGCGCCCCAGGAACCCACGGCCATGGTGGCCACGGGAATTCCGGGGGGCATCTGCGCCGTTGACATCAGCGCGTCTATTCCCTTGAGCTCGCTGGAGGCCAGCGGGATGCCAATGACGGGGAGTGTCGACCAGGCTGCCAATGCACCGCCCAGGGCTGCTGAACCTCCGGCTGCGGCGATGAGGACCTGTATGCCCCGATCCCGCGCCTCCTGCGCATAGGCGGAGACTCTTTCCGGTGTCCGGTGCGCGGACATCACCCGGACCTCGTAGTCAATTCCCAGTTGTTCCAGCGTCTTCACCGTGTCGTTCACGACCGGCTCATCAGACGCGCTACCCATTACGACCCCTACCAGCGGCACAATGTCCTCCCGATCATTCGTTATTGCAATCTCTTGCGCAACCAGGGCGCATCCCCGGAGGAGGATGATTCACGCCTTGTTGGACGCCATCAATAATACCACGCAGTAATAGCAGGCAGTTACAACTGCAACTGCTCCCGGAAAGCTTCGATCAGCGCCCGCTCAAGGGCGTTGGAGTCCTGCCGGACCTGGATGCCGTTCACCATCAGGGAGATACCCTCGTCCAGCATGGCAAGCTCTACGACAATCTCCAGTTCTTCGCCTTCATCCCAGCTCAATGCCGTGGAAATGACATCGGCCACGTCATCCTCTTCATAGATGTCGTCTCCGTCGTCTTCTTCCCATTCCACCGTGTGCTCAACTTCGCCTTTTCCATCCAGCAGAACCTCGTTCATCTGCGCCAGCAGACCGACGATGTCCAGGGTTTCATGGCGAGACAGTAGCTGCTCGCGCTCCGCCGCAACTTCGCTGTCGAAAGCGGCCATGCGTTCCATGCGACTGTCTCGGGCACTGGCAAGATCTGATTTCATCTGTTCCAGGGATTCACGCCAAGGCATAATTGAGCTCCCGCTTTGCGGTTACGCCGTTCCGGGTTTGCGACGGACAGGCCTGGCCACTAGCCACGCCAATTCATCCACTGCAATGAAACTGGGAAGACCAGCCTGAGAACCCAGACGTCCCAGCGCCTCCAGCATATCCAGGTACCTGATTCCCTCGGGGCCGTGCGCCATTGACTTGGGATAGGCTCCCGTACGCCTGAGCATTCTCTCGGCATTGGTGTTCCAGACACAGAACAGGGACGGATTGCGTAGACAAAGCAGCCAGGATACGAACTCTTTTCCGGCGCCGTCCAGCTTATAAGCGCCGCCTGAGGCGGCGCATTCGTCAAAGCGCCCTTCCAGCTTGATAGTATCATACAAGAGGAAATCCAGGCTGTCTCGCAGGTCCTCCACGCTGTTGCCCGTGAAGGACGCCGAGTCGCGCCCCCCGGAAGCCCGGTACAGCCGAAGCGCCTGCTCCGGTTCCAAAATCGCAATGGCCTCCGGCTCCAGCCACCCGGCGTATTCGGCCGCCCGGCTCCAGCGTCTCTTGCGGTATGAGTCCAGAGATCCCGAATCGCCAGCCTCCTCGTAGAGACGGCGCAGGGAGCCGGGAGTGAACTGGCTCGTCATACGGGATGTGCTCATTCGTCCTGACCGATGTCCGTGCGCCAGTAGGCTCCCTGGAATGCAATGCTCCCAAGGCGTCTGTATGCCTGCTCCCCCGCCTCGGCGATTGAGTTACCGCCGCCTACAACGGTGAGCACCCTCCCGCCGGCTGTTACCGGTTCACCTGATGGGCCCGGGGAAACGCCCGCAGTGAATACCTGGCCGTCTCCCTTTTCCTCGTCCAGTCCGGTGATTTCGAAACCCGTGTCGTAGTCATCAGGGTAGCCGCCCGACGCCATTACCACTCCCACGTAGTGCCTGTCATCCCACTGTACGTCGACCCGGTCGAGATCGCCCCTGGAGCAGGCCATCAGCAGTTCCAGCGGATCGGAAGCGAGGCGGGGCATGAGGGTTTGCGTTTCCGGGTCACCAAGTCGGCAGTTGAACTCGAGGACTTTGGGCCCGTTCGCGGTCAGCATCAGCCCTGCGTATAGGACCCCTTGGTATGGGGTTCCCCGCCCGGCCATTGCGTCAATGACGGGACGCATGACAAGCCGCTCCACCTCAGCGCACAGCTCCGGGGTCCAGAAGGCAGGCGGCGAGTAGCTCCCCATGCCGCCAGTGTTGGGGCCGCGGTCATTGTCTTCCAGTCGCTTGTAGTCGCAGGCCGCTACCAGTGGAGCGATATGTTCGCCGTCGGTGAAGGCGAACACGCTCACCTCCTGCCCCTCCAGCCTCTCCTCCAGCAGCACGGTGGCGCCGGCCTCTCCGAAGGCCTGCCCTGACATCGCCGCCCGGACCGCCTCCGCCGCCTGCGTCCCATCGTCGCAAATGGTGACGCCCTTTCCTGCGGCCAGTCCATCTGCTTTAACTACCCACGGGCCCGGATTGCGCTGCAGGAAGGTCAGGGCTGCTGCCTCCTCGTGGAAAACCGCAAATTCAGGACCGGGAACTTCCGCCTGACGCATCACCTCGCGGGCGAAGCTCTTGCTGGACTCCAACCTCGCGGCGGCGCTGGTCGGCCCGAAAACCGCAATGCCTGCAGCCGACAGCTCATCGGCCAGTCCATCGGCCAGAGGCGCTTCCGGACCCACCACCACCAGGTCGGCGCTCAGCTCTCGCGCCGCGGACGTCACGGCTTCGATGCCCGAGCCCACGTTGAGGTTTCTGGCAATGCGGGATGTGCCGTAGTTTCCGGACGCAACCCACAGCCGTGTCAGCGACGGGCTGCGGCTGATGCGCCAGGCCAGGGCGTGCTCTCGGCCGCCGTTCCCGACGACGAGCACCCTCACCGGTCAGCCTCCGTCCTCACGAAAGCGCAGGGAGGCATGTGCCCAATTCTCACCAGTGCTATTCCCACTCGATGGTGCCCGGTGGCTTGGAGGTGATGTCATACACCACGCGGTTGACTCCCGGGACCTCATTGACGATGCGGTTAGAGATGCGAGCAAGGACTTCGTAGGGCAGGCGGACCCAGTCAGCGGTCATGGCGTCCTCGCTGGTGACGCAGCGGATGGCGCACACGTAGCCATAGGTGCGGTAGTCGCCCTGCACGCCCACAGTGCGGCTGTCGCTCAGCACGGCGAAGCTCTGCCAGACCCGGTTGTACAGATCGGCGTCCTTGATCTCGTCGATGACGACCCAGTCGCACGCCCGCAGCATGTCCAGCTTTTCCTGCGTGACCTCACCTATGACCCGTATGGCGAGACCCGGCCCGGGGAAGGGCTGGCGGTAGACCATATCGGGCGGCAGTCCCAGCTCCAACCCCACGTCTCGCACTTCGTCCTTGAACAGGTATCGCAGGGGTTCGACAAGCTGCAGCTTCATGTTCTCCGGCAGACCGCCCACGTTGTGGTGGGTCTTGATGCGGGCCGACAGCTGCGCGCCCGGCGGTGCATTGCCTGGGGCCTCGCTTTCGATTACGTCTGGATAGAGGGTGCCCTGGGCCAGGAACTCGGTCTCGCCCAGCCCGGTTGCTGCTTCCTCGAATACCCGGATGAACACCTCGCCGATGACCTTGCGCTTGGCCTCGGGATCAATAACACCCGCCAGCTTGGTGACGAAGCGCTCCGACGCGTCCACGTAGGCCAGGTTGAGGCCCATGCCGCGCTTGAAGGTTGCCTGCACCCGCTCCGCCTCTTCCAGCCTCAGCAGTCCGTTGTTCACGAAGATGCAGGTGAGCTGGTCGCCGATGGCCCGGTGCAGCAGGGCAGCGGTAACCGCCGAGTCGACGCCGCCGGACAGCGCGCAGATGACCTGCCCGTCGCCGACCTGCTCCCGTATGCGGGCAATGGCATCGGCAGCGACGTTGCCGGGAGTCCAGGTCCCCTCGCACTCGCAGATGCGGAACAGGAAGTTCTCGAGTATGTCCTTGCCCAGGGGTGTGTGGTTCACTTCGGGGTGGAACTGCAGGCCGAACATGTCGCGCCCGTTGCCGATGGCGGCGACTGGTGAGTTTTCGGTGAAAGCCAGGCTGGAGAAGCCCGGGGGCAGCTCTTCCACCCGGTCGCCGTGACTCATCCACACCTGCATCGAAGGCGGCAGTTCGTGAAACAGCGGCGGGCGTCCCCCAGGCAGGCCCCAACCGGCCGAGGGGCTGTCCTGGTGCAACAGGGCGTGTCCGAACTCCTTCTTCAGTCCGCGCGCCACGGTGCCGCCGAGCTGGTGCACCAGCGCCTGCATGCCGTAGCAGATGCCGAGGATGGGCAGGTTCCGCTCGAAGACCCAGTCGGGTATGCGCGGCGCGTTCTCTTCGTAAACGCTGGCCGGGCCGCCCGACAGGATGATGCCCTTGGGATTGATGCGCTCCACCTTTTCCCACGGGTCGGAGGGATTGGCTATCTCGGAGTAGACCTTCAGCTCCCGCACCCGGCGGGCGATGAGGTGGCTGTACTGGGAACCGAAGTCGATGACGGCGATGCCCTCGTTAACCTGCCTGGCCGCGCCTTCGGACTCGGCTTCGGCGCCGCTGGCAATCTCCAGGTAGGCTGAAACTTCCAGGTCATCGCTGGCGGCAACCCTGCGACCCAGCGGCATCTTGGACGTAGTCGTGGCGGGCCTCCTTGCGTGGGCGGAGTCGGGCATGCTCCCGGCCGTGGCGGGCCTCGGAACGCTGGCCTAAATTGGCGATTATTATACCCGCTGCGAGGCCGGGATACTATATGTTGTGTCGTACCGCGGATTCCTCATACTTGGACTCCGGGGGCAATTGACACCAATTGTGACGACTATTAGATTTGCGCCATCAAGTGCGGAGGGACATATGAGGCTCGCAGTCCTGGTGATGATGGGGTTAGCCATTCTCCTTTCCGCCTGCGCCAGCGAGCCGACTCTGTCGCCGACGGATGCGCCTCCCGCGCGGGAGGCTACGCCAACGGTTGAGGCGACTATGCCGTCGCCGGCAGGTGCGCCTGTACCGCCCGCGACAGCTACACCCACGCCAGATCCGACGCCCTCGCCGTCTCCTGCCCTGACGCCGTCTCCATCACCCACGCCAATGCCGCGTCCCACCGCAACCCCGACTCCTGCGCCCACGGCGACGTTATCGCCCACCGCCAAACCGACGCCAACTTTGCTGCCCCCAGGGGTTCTCGTCCCTCTAAACCTGCAGGACCCCAAGTCTCTTCTCCCCGCACTGTCCGAGGCCGAGCTGACGTGCATCGGCTTTGAGCCCGAGAAACTGGCCCGCGTCCTTGCGGCATCCGGCACCCAGTCCCGGGAAGAACAGGCCCGCCTCCTCGACTGCCTCGAAGATGAGACCATCGCAGGGCTTTTTCTTGCCGGATTCGTACCCGGTCCAGGCCCTCTCAGCGCGGCAACCTCAGACTGCATACGCGCTGCCTTCGAGGTCATCGACCCCAGGGCAGTCATGACATCGGGCATAGAGGGAAACCCTGGGGTTGCAATGGCCAGCAGCATGGCGGCCTTCTCGGTGACCACGGCCTGCCTGAACGACGAAGAGTGGGCAATGACCGGCCCGGCGATGGGCATAAGGCCGGACGAGCGCGCCGGTATGCAATGCCTCCTGGTTGCCCTGGGCGGACCCGGGCCGATGGCGGCGGCGATGGTAGCCACGCAGCAGGGGGACTTCACCGCCCTGACCGATGCGGGCCTCGCCTGTGGACTGGACTTGGGAACCCCACCGGGGCAGGCGACCCCAGCTCCTCCTCAGCCGCCCACGCCTCCTCCAACTGCGACCCCGGCACCAACCACCGCGCCCACGGCAACACCCAACCCAACGCCCACTCCGCCGCCGTCTCCGACCGTGAACCCGGCGCTGGCCAACTACTCGCCCCTTCTGGCAAAGGCCGCGTCCACACTTCCGCCCGAGTACGACTTCGTCAGCGACGGCCTGAGCGCAGACGAGCGGGACATCCTGGACTGGGCCGACACTCGCCTGTTCAGCAACCCCTCGTTCCTAGCCAGCAAGTGGGGGCCGGACAACTGGCCGGTGGCAGTTCCCGGTCAAGGTTCCCCGGAAAGCAAGTTCACCCCGGAAGACCCGCTATCGGGAGCGGACCTCCGGGTGGCATCAGCACAGGCCCTGCTTCTGATGATGATGGAGATAGACATCGACAGGAGGTCCAACGGGCGCCACGTCGTCAGTTGGCAGGTGGACAGTCTGGACCGCGTCCTCGACGGGGTGAACGTCTACCCAGGGCTGTGCGTCCACTGCTACGGGAAAACGGGGTACGACACTCGGGAGGGAATTAGGGAGAACTACGGCCCGATCATTTGGGAGGTCGGACACGGGCACCGGGAAATGCTGAAGGCCCTTGCCTACTACGCCAAGGCCGACGGAGAGGGGATTCTAGTCAGGAGCTTCATGGACAACGACGCCGAGGACATGGAGTTGCTCCACAAGCGAGGGCGTTGGAATTCTCCCATAGGGGTAGGCTCGTTCAACTACGAGAACGTCTCGTTCATGTCCCAGATCAGGTTGCCGGACGGGACGCTCCAGTCCTACCCGACCCTTGCTTTCAGCATGGTGGGCAACGTGGACTCTGAGCGTCAGGCCGTGGAGCGGATTTATGACTATATGCGGAAGAACCTGATTCACGACACTGGAGGCAATGATGAGATAGTCAAATTGTTCAGACCATATACAACCACTCCCTACGCACCCGAACTGGGCTGGATCCTGTATGTGGGCGAGGCCGGCAGCCCGTCGTCCAGCGCCGTCATCACCGGTGCGGCCCGGGCCATCGGGCTCAAGGCGGAGCAGTTCAAGAGCCCCAGAAAGAAAAATAACGCCGGTTCCGTGGAAGCGGATGGAACAATCTACTACTACGACGGAAACGATTTCTTGGGGTCCGATTCCCTGACCGCACCACTCTGCATCTACTTGTCGGGAAGGGACAACCTGGAATGGATTGAGGACCAAAAATACGATCTGTCCTGCGACAAGTGATACTGCGGCTTCGATATAGCACCTTAGGGTTTTTCACCAAAAGGTAAGTAGGCTGGCGGCGCGCTCTGGTTCCCGGCCAGACGTTTGATATCAATAGACTTATTGACCACCCCACACGCGCGTGGTAGCTTGACCGTCGAGACGACTCCACCGGCGGGCTGAGAATGAGCGCACAACAGGCCACCACGGAAACCAGCACGGCGCTGCCCTGGGACACCACCATCGGGCAGGTCCTTGACCGCATCACCGCCGCCGACCCCGACAAGACTTTCGTCGAGATCGGCGGCGTGTCTTACTCCTACCGTGAGGTACGCGAGAGCGTGCTGCGGACGGCGGCCATGTTCCGCGAGATGGGCGTCGGCCACTCCGACCGGGTCGGCCTGTTCATGCCCAACGCCGTAGAGTACCTGTACAGCTGGTTCGGTCTGTCGGAGCTCGGCGCAATCAGCGTGCCCATCAACACTGCCTACCGCCGCGACGAGACCGCCTACATCCTCAACAACGCCGAGGCGGTGGCGCTGGTCACCGACCCGTCCTTGGCCGACGTCGCCGGGGCCGCCGCCGACCTCGCCCCCAGCATCCGGCACCGCATCCTGCGCGGCGACGAGCCGGCCCCCGACGGCTGGACCTCCTTCCGCGAGGCCTTCGACCGTGCCGCGCCTCTGGCCGACGGGCCCGAGGTGTCGCCCGACGACGTATCGATGCTGGTCTACACCTCCGGCACCACCGGCAACCCCAAGGGCGTGATGGTCACCCACCGCATGTACGCCGCCGCCGGGCAGGGCTTCCGGCACTGGACGCAGGCGACACCCGACGACCGGTTCTTCACCTGCCTGCCCTTCTACCACGCCAACATCCAGTACTACTCAACCATGGGCGCGCTGGCCTCCGGCGCAACCCTGGTCATCGTCGACCGCTTCAGCGCCTCCCGGTTCTGGTCGCAGGTACGCGAGGCCCAGGCAACAGTGGTCAACTTCATCGGCATGATGATGCCCGTGCTGGCCAAAAACGATCCTCAGCCCGACGACGCCGACAACACTGTCCGGCTGTTCTACGGCTCGCCGTCCTTCTCCCCTGAGTTCCTGGAGGAATTCCAGGACCGCTTCGCCACCGACATCATCGTCGGCTTCGGCATGACCGAGACCTGCTACGGCACCATCGAGGCCATCCGCGAGGACCGTCGCGCGGGCTCCTCGGGACAGGGACGGCAGCACCCCGACTCTCGCTTCGAGAACACCATCCGCATCGCCGACGCCGAGACCGGCGTCCACGTCGGCCCCAACACCGTCGGCGAAATCACCATCAAGAATCCGGCGGTGATGCCAGGCTACTGGCGCAACGACGAGCAGAACCGCGAGACCCTGCGCGACGGTTGGCTCTACACCGGCGACCTGGGCTGGCTGGACGACGACGGTTTCCTCTACTTCGTCGACCGCAAGAAGGACATCATTCGCCGCCGAGGCGAGAACATTTCTTCGCAGGAAGTGGAGAACGTCATAAAGGCCAACCCCAATGTGCTGGACGCCGCTGTGGTCGCCGTGCCCTCGGATCTGGGCGAGGACGAGGTGAAGGCCTACGTCACGCCTCGCGAGGGCGCCATCGTCGACCCCGAGCAGGTGGTCTACTGGTGCGCCGAGCACCTGGCCTACTTCAAGGTGCCCCGCTACTGGGAGGTCCGCGACGAGCTGCCCCGCACGCCCAGCCTGCGCGTACGCAAGGACGTGTTGCGCAAGGAGCGCGAGGACCTGATCGAGGGCTGCTTCGACACCGAGGCCGCCGGCATACGCCTGCGCTGATCACAAGCACTCAACACGACAATCCCCTCTCCCTGCGGGAAGGGTCAGGGTGAGGGCGTAAGCCCCTCGCCTTCGGAGGACCGATAATGCCCGAACCGAAATACTGGCTGTTCAAGTCCGAGCCGTCTGCCTATTCCTTCGACGACCTGATGAACGAGGAGAACAGTACGGCCGAGTGGGACGGCGTCCGCAACTACCAGGCCCGCAACTTCATGCGCGACGACATGAAGGTGGGCGACCACGTGCTCTTCTACCACAGCAGCGCCAAGCCCACGGCGGTGGTCGGCACGGCCCGCATCGTGAAGGAAGCCTACCCCGACGCCACGGCGTGGGACCCCAACGACAAGCACTACGATCCCAAGAGCAGCCCCGGCGAGACTGTCTGGACAGTTGTCGAGATCCAGGGGGAAGCACCGCTGCCCAACCCTGTCACCCTCGCCGCCGTGAAGGGCAACCCCAAGCTGAAGGACATGCTGCTCATCCGCAAGGGACAGCGCCTGTCCATCCAGCCCGTCACCAAAGAGGAATACGACGAAATCCTGGCGATGGGCAACGTCTAGCCCGCCCGGTAGTCTGAGGAAGATATGCCCAGTTACGAATACGAAACGCTCCTCGTGGAGCAGGACGACAAGGTCCTGACTATCACGCTGAACCGCCCGGAGACACTCAATGCAGTCAACGAAGTGATGCACCGTGAGATCGAGGATGTCTTCCACGAGGTCGGCCGCGATGCCGAAGTGGGCGCGGTGATCCTCACCGGCGCGGGCCGCGGCTTCTGCTCCGGCGGCGACGTGCGTGCCATGGACGAGCGCGGCGGGGCCATCGCCCTCCAGGACCGGCCCATCGGCGCAATATCGCCCAGCGGGCGGCGCATCATTCAGAACATCCTCTGGGTCGAGCGGCCTGTCATCTGCGCCCTCAACGGCGTCGCGGCGGGTTTGGGCGCTACGCTCGCCCTGTTCTGCGACGTCATCTACGCCTCCGACCGCGCCCGCATCGGCGACACCCACGTGCGCGCCGGGCTGGTGGCTGGCGACGGTGGCGCGGTCATCTGGCCGCTGCTGGTGGGCGTTGCCAAGGCCAAGGAGCTGCTGATGACCGGCGACATCATCGAAGCCGATGAAGCCGAGCGCATCGGGCTGGTCAACCGCGTGGTGCCCCACGACGACCTGATGGACACGGTCAACGAGCTGGCGCAACGTCTTGCCAACGGGCCCGCGCTGGCCATTCGCGGCACCAAGCACGCCATCAACAAGAAAGTCTGGAACGACCTAAACCAGGCCCTCGATCTCGGCCTGTCGCTGGAGGCCCGCAGCGCCCGCCACCCGGACCACGCCGAGGCGGCCCGCGCCTTCGTCGAGAAGCGACCTCCCCAGTACAAGGGCACCATCTAACGCAAACCCACGCAGGGACGGACGTAATGCCCAACAACGACACCACGGCGGCCCGAAGTTTCCACGATGCCACCAAGCTGAGCTATATCAGCCTCTCGACGAAGCCGTCCCTGTACAAGACCTACAGCGGCCTGCCCACAGTGGCGCTCCCCACCGACCTGCCGTCGCCGGAGATGCCAGCGCTCGCGGCTGTCGGTGGTGCGAGGGCAACTGATCCGGCGCCGCTGGACCTGAACGCCCTGGCTCAACTCCTGCACTACTCTGCGGGCCTCATACGCCGCAGCTTCCTGCGCTCGGCGGGCGAAGTGCACTACCGCGCCGCAGCCTCCGCTGGAGCGCTGTACCCCATAGAGCTGTACGTGGTCTGCGCCGACCTTCCGGGGCTGGACGCCGGCGTCTACCACTACGGCCCGTCCGAAAACACCCTGACCCTTCTCCGCCCGGGCGACCACCGCGGCAACCTGGCTCAGGCATCAGGGGCGCATTCCGGCGTCGCCGATGCCCCGGCCACCATCGTCTGCAGCTGTGTCTTCTGGCGCAGCGCCTGGAAATACCGGGAGCGCGGCTACCGCTACTGTTATTGGGACAACGGCACCATCCTCGCCAACATGACCGCCACGGCCAACGCCCTGGGCCAACCGTCTGAGGTTGTCGCCGGATTTGTCGACTCCGATGTCGATAGTCTGCTCGGCCTGGAGTCCGGCAGCGAATCGTCTTTCTTCCTGATTCCTGTCGGCGGAGGTAATTCCGCGCCCGCAGCGAATGACATTGTGGACGCAGCGCCAACGGGCTATATGGGCGACGAGCGGCGCACCGAGTACCCCGAAACGCGAACCCTCCACGCGAGCTCATGCCTCGACAGCGCCAACGAGGTGCAGGAATGGCGCAAAGGAAAGCCGTCAGGGTTAGCGAACACGGTCGATACCGGAAAGTTGACAAAATCCAAGCCGCTTGGCGAAACCATAGCCCAACGCGGCTCGACACGGCGCTTCGCCCGGGAGTCAATGCCTGCGGGACGGCTGGAAGCCCTGCTGTCGGCATCCACCGCGCCGATACAAGCCGATTACGGCGGCCGCCTGATCGACACCTACCTCATCGTCAACGACGCCGAGGGAATCGCGCCCGGCTCCTACTACTATTCGCCGGAAAGCCGCGCACTGGAGCAACTGCAGGCGGGTGAATTCCGCGAGGAGGCGGGCCACCTGTGCTTCGAGCAGGCCCTCGGCGCCGACGCCAGCGCCGTGGCCTACTTCATGGCCGATCTCGACGCCATCCTGTCGCGGCTTGGCAATCGTGGCTACCGCGCCGCACAGCTCGAGGCAGGCATAATCGGCGGGCGGATGTACCTCAGCACCCACGCCATGGGCTTGGGCGCAACCGGCATGACCTTCTTCGACGACGCCGTGACAGCCTTCTTCTCACCCCATGCCGCCGGCAAAAGCCTGATGTTCCTGGTCGGCCTCGGAGTCACCCATGAGCGCAACCAAGTGCACCCATTCCGGTCGCGCATCGGTATGCTCAAGGATTCGCTGGCCCGAGGCGCCGGAGGGCAGGGCCGAAACGTCCCCGACTGGCTATACGCCTGACCGTCCGCCATGCGGACCCTCGCCAACCGCAGGCCGGGAAACGACTACCCGATGGCCTTGCGGCGAATGTGCTGCAGGGCCATCTGCATGTGCCACTCCATCGCGCCCAGGCCAACCACGCGCACGCCCACGTCGAAGTAGCGCTTGGCCGACTCTGCCATGGAGTCGAAGTCGGGCGAGTCGAGGCCCATGTTGTACATGATGGCCGCGCCGTGCTTCTCGCCGGTCTTCACCGCGTTTTCCAGGAGGCGCATCACCTTCGGGTCGTTGTACTTGAAGGGCACTCCGAGAATCTTGGTGACATCGCCCGCCGCCAACCAGACCAACCGTATACCGTCGATGGCGAGGATCTCGTCCAGATCGCGCAGGCCTCCCTCGCTCTCCACCGTGGGCACCACCAGCGTTCCCTCGCGCGTCTTCGCATTGAACTCCGGGAACTCTTCCGCGCTGTTGAAGCGGCGAAGGTGAATCAGCCTGTGCCAGTCGTCCCGCAGGCCCATCAGCTCCTGCACTTCCTCCTTGGACCCCACCGACACGGTGACAGCGGTCGCCCCCAGCGCCAGCGCCCGCGCGGCGTCCGACACGGTGCGCCGGTCGGTGCCGGTGGCCCACGGGAAGGCCTGCACCCGTATCAGCGGCGAGATGCCTGTGCCGCGCGCCGCCCGTATCAGGTGCGCAATGTTGTCCCAGTCGTGGGCGGTGAACATCATGTCGGCCATGAAGGCGTCCATGCCAGCCACGCCCGCCACCTCCACCATGTTGGGGTGACTGAACACGTAGGCGCAGAGGGATGGCAGCCCGTTTTCCAGGTTATACAGCAATCGGTCCGTTGCGGGAGAAGGAAACAGCACGGTCCACCTCGAAGAGCCGGATGTGGGGGTTCTCGAATTTCGATGCGGGGCTAGTGTATCCGATATCCTGCGCCCGCTCAAAGGCGCTCAAGGCTGTTACCATATCGTCCGGCTATTGACTCATTACTGCGACACGCGATACGGAGACACGCATTGCTGGATTTCGATCGATACGAATGGATCAGCTTCGACTGCTACGGAACCCTGGTCGACTGGGAGACCGGCATTTCAGATTCCGTGGCCGCCGTCTTCGCCCGACATGGCGTGCGAAGGAGCCGCCAGCAGATCCTCGCCCTTTTCGCCGACTCTGAGCCCAAGGTGCAGGCCGGAGGAGAGTTCCTGGACTACCGGCGCGTCCTGCACGACGTGATGGAGCTGATGGCGTGGCAGGTCAGCATCCGGCTGCCGTCGACGGAGGCCGACGCGCTCCCGGAATCGCTGCCGCGATGGCCTGTCTTTCCCGACGCAACGGAAGCGCTGCACAGGATGCAGCAAAGGTACAAGCTGGCAATCATCTCCAACGTCGACGACGACCTGTTTGCGGGCTCTGCCGAACTCCTGGTTATCGACTTCGATGCCGTTGTGACGTCTCAACAGGCCCGCAGCTACAAGCCGAGTCTGGGAAACTTCGAGCTCGCCCAGGAACGGATGGCTGTTGATAAAGCAGCGTGGCTCCACGCCGGCGAGAGTCTGTTCCACGACATCGGCCCGGCCAACCGCCTCGGCATCGACAGTGTGTGGGTGAATCGCCCCGATCGCGGCGGCGGGTCCCGCCGCACCGACGCCGTGCCATCCCTCGAGGTGCCCAACCTGGCGCAACTGGCGGGCCTGATGTTCCGGAATCAGTAAAGATGACCCAGCGCCCATGCGGCACGCCTGGACAGAATAACCCTGTACTATAATCGCGACGCAGAATTCGCTCGCTGGGCCGCTGGCGGCCTGGCGACTTCAGAGGTGAAGCATGGAGACCGTAGGATTCATTGGCCTGGGCAACATGGGCGGCGGCATGGCCGGGAACATCCAGAAGGCCGGCTACCCAATGGTGGTTTTCGACCTGCGAGAGGAGGCCACTCGTCCGTTCCTCGAAGGCGGGGCCCGCCTCGGCAACTCCCCTGCAGACGTGGCCGGGCGCTGCGACGTGACGCTGACCTCGCTGCCGGGTCCCCGCGAGGTGGAGTCGGTGGCCGTCGGCAACGAGGGCGTGCTGGAAGGCATCAGGCCCGGCTCGGTGTACATCGACCTGTCCACCAGCCGTCCGACCCTCATCCGCGAGCTCGAGGTCAAGTTCCGCGCCAAGGGCGTCCACGTACTGGACGCGCCGGTCAGCGGCGGCAAGTCGGGTGCGCAGTCCCGCAACCTCGCCGTGATGGTCGGCGGCGAGCGGGAGATTTTTGACCGCGTCAAGCCCCTTCTCGATGCCTTCGGAGACAAGGTGTTCTATGCTGGCGAAATCGGCGCCGGATCCGTCGCGAAGCTGGTACACAACATGATCGGACACGGAGTGCGCCAGGCCATCGCCGAGGGGCTGACCCTGGGTGTCAAGGCCGGTGTCGAACCCGAACCGCTGTGGGAGTGCATCCGGCGAGGCTCGCTTGGACGGATGAACATCCTGCACGAGGGCGTGGTCCGCACGCTGTTCCAGGGCGAATACGACCCGCCCAGCTTCGCGCTGGAGCTGGCCCGCAAGGACATCGGCCTCGCCACCGACCTGGGCCGCGAGTTCAACGTGCCCATGCCCGTCGCCAACCTCGCGGAGCAGATCGCCATCGAGGCGATGAACCGTGGCTGGGGCGGGCTGGACAGCTCGGTCACCATCCGCCTGCAGGAGGAGCAGTCCGGCGTCGAGGTTCGCGCCCCGCACGTCGACCCGGCGAAGGCCGCCAGGTTCATCAGTACTCACCCCGACGCGGAGTAGGCCCACAGTAACCCTCCAGGCAGCTACCCACCCCAAAAAACGGCCCCGCTCGTCCTTCGGATTTGCCGGGACTGGCGGGGCATTCGTTTGATTCGCAAGATGGCGATGACTAGCGGAGATACTCCAGCATCGCCAGGGGCGTGGTCGCAAGCAGCCCGGCGTCCACAGGCATCACGATGCCCGACACCCAACGCGATTCGTCGCTGGCCAGGAACACCGCGGCCCAGCCGATGTCCCACGCCTCCCCTTCGGTGCCCAGCGGCCCGGCCCGGCGGCGCAGGTCGCGGAACTCGTCCGCCATGGCCCCGGCAACCATCGGCGTATAGATGTGCCCCGGGGCGATGCAGTTGACCCGGATGTTGTCGCGGCCATGAGTAACAGCCATCGTGGACGTCAGACCGATGATGCCAGACTTGGAGGCTGCATATGGCACGGCAGCGCCCCCGCTGCCGGCCCTGATGCCAGCGATGGAGGACACGTTTATGATGGAGCCGCCGCCAGCTTCCACCATCTTCGGGATGGTGTGCTTGCTGGTCAGGACCATCGATTTGAGGTTCACGTTCAACACCTGGTCCCAGTGGTCCTCGTCTACGTCCACCACCGTACCGCGTCCCAGGATGCCAACGTTGTTGAACAGGATGTTCACTTCACCGTAGCGCTCCACGGCGGCGTCGGCCATTGCCCGGCAGTCTTCGGTGCTGGTGACGTCAGCCTCGAAAACCGACGCCTCCCCGCCTTCCTCACGGATTGCGGACAGGGTCTCTTCCGCCTGCTGGGCAGAGCGGTCCACAAGTAAAACCTTCGCCCCTTCCCGCGCAAAAAGGATGGCCGTGGCCTTGCCTGTCCCGACCCCGGGGCCGCTGGACCCGGCCCCGGTTACGATTGCCACCTTTCCTTCTAGCCTGAACCTCGGTCGTTGCTGCATGGAGCCTCCCTTTGTGAAAGTCAGAAAACGCTGGAATTCGACTGAAAAAGGACCGCGCCGCCTGAATCTACAGACGGCGCGAATAAATCCGTTCCCGATCAGCGATCCCCGTTGAATCAGCTGGTAAGCTTGGCCTGCCCGTTGTTGACGGTGTGGACCAGTTCAGCGTCGGATTCCTCCAGGTGCCCGTAGGCCAGCCGGAGGGCAACGTCGCCGGGCGTGTCCCAGACCTGGCGCAGATCGTCGTCAATCAGCTCGATAACAGCCGAGCGTACACCTGTGCTCTGCCCAATGTCCGGGTAGAGCTTCCACGAGTCTTTCTTGACCGCATCGACGCGTGCGTTGCGATTGCCGTTCTCACCGCGGCGCTCTTCGAAATGCCAGGAGTACCAGGCGTTTACCATGTCCCTGAAGATCGCGAGATCGGACAGGGAAGCGCCGACGGTGGGCATCTGTACCTCGAACCGGTGGTTGTCGTTGGGGTGGCCTTCCACCGCAGCAAACCTCCGTCCCCCGCCGAGCCCTCGCAGCACCGAATCGTGCAACGACGACGAAGTGATGCCCACTCCGGCGGCCGAGTCGACGTGGCCCATGCGGTATTCGCCAACGCGCCACATCTTATCTTCCATGGCTGCAGCGCCCATCCGCATTTCCACCAGGAGCTCCCCCAGCTCCTCACCGGTCCTGCCATTGTTAGAGGAAATGAGGGATAGGAAGCCATCGTCAATCGCTACGGTATCCTTGATCTTGACTGCAACCGCCTCTGCCAGGAAGTTCTCCAACTCCAGGATATCAGCCCGCTGTGCACCATATACGGGCTTTCCTTTGAGCATCATATGCACCTGTTGGCATATGTCCGCAAGATCCAGGTTGCTCAACTGGAACCGGTTGAGAATCCGGCCTGCGATATCCTGGGCCTGATTGCCCGATACCAGGTTCTTGACCGTAGGGTCGTCGTTGTCGAAGGTCCAATATTCCGGGTCCGTAACTTCCCGGAAAAGCCGTCCCCCGCCCACTGCCTCACGTCGCAACTGGTTTACCGTGTCAGTCCAGGAGGATGAGTAGTCCCCGATTTCTTCAAGCAGCTTGGCAATGACCTCGCCGGTTCGATTCAAACACAGGACTTCCAGCCACTCGTCCGTTTCCTGCTGCCAGTGCATCAGCTGTCTGCGGCGTTCCTTGGGCCCCACGTCCAGTTCCGCGTGGGTGGGCTCGGAAACCATGGGCATATCACGCTGGATTACCCTGTCAGCCATGGAAGCCCATCGCCTAAGGGGCGGGTCTTCTTCCGGATTCATGATCAAGTTCTGCAGGAACATGGCCTGCAACCTATAGCACAGGTCGTCCTGCAATTCGTTTCGCTTGACGTCAGCCAGCGTGTTGGCCCGGGCCATCTCCGTCCGGACGTCGCTGTTGGCCTCCATGGCCATGCGGTCGCTGATGTTGCCGTCGGGTCGCAATCGCTCAAATACCGAGGTGATAGCCCTCTCCACATCGGCCAGAGCGTCGTGGAACGATCCGAGTACCTGGTTGTATGCATCCCGGGCGCTGATGCGGCTCCCATGCAAAAACGCCAGGGCATCGACGGGCGCCGGAAGGGTTGCGCTCATCTGGCTGAATGACGGCCTGTGTCTGCGTATCCTGAATCTTGGCATATTACCCTCTCCGATTACAGACGGCTTCGCCATTGGGTTTGAAGGTATTGCTTGGCGGTCTGGGTGAAGAACCCGTCAAGAAGCCCGATTTCCCGAGAGCTTATCGAGCCGAACCGGGCGTCCTCCTGGTTGTTGGCTTCCCGCATCGTCTCGTGGAATCGCGCCCACCAGTCCTGCCCGGTGCCCCAGGCGTCCGCAACGAGGTCCTCGAGTATTCGAGAGACATGGTTGCGCTGTACCGGTAGCGAATCCTTCGGCGAACGATGTAGCAAACATACGTCGAAGTGCGGCCCGAGGGCCTCGATTCTCTTGTCGGGGTACACCGTGATGTTGAAAGTATCGGAGCCTGTGTGCTCCGCCCTGCCCACCTCCACTCCTGTGATGGAGCGCAGGAATTGCAGAATGGCGTAGGCATTCCGCAACTGCAGCGGATACGTGGTTTCGGGGTCTCGCGACATTCCTCGCTGCGGCAGCAGCAGGTGCAGCACCACGCTGAAATTGTAGGCCGTTCCCCGGACTTCCGACAAGGCGGCCAGCAGCACCGGCAAAGAGCCCACAGTGCCGCCGCCCAGGAAGGCGACGATATGAATCCTCAGGTAGGTGATGCCCTCGTAGTAAGGGCAAATTTGTTCGATCGTCGAGTCGAGATGGCCTCGAATGTCGCTGTAGTTGAAGCGACCGGCGACTCCGGCGTTGGCCAGGGTCCCCAGTGCTCCTTCCCGCGAAAGGCTGAGGTACTTCAGCTCCGGCACACACTCGGTGATCCACGGTCGCATATCCCGAAGGTTGGAAAAGTGCGGCAGGATCAGCGGAATGAATCGGGAGCCACGGGAAATCTCGCCTCGCGTCGCTTCCCTGGTGTCCATATAAAGAAAAGCCAGATTCTTCCGGTCTTCGAAGCTCCAGTTTTCTGAGGTGGCTTCCAGGTTGCGGACTATCTGGCAGCTGGTGGATCCCAAGCCGATGACCATCGATGGCGAAACAACCCGTGGCGCGTTCTTGTTGGCATTCAGCCGATCCGCCCCCGCATCCATTGATGATGACGTTGGGGATGTTACCATTGGGCCTCCTGATGGGCTTGCAATTCAAATAATTCGAAGAGAACTCCGCCCATGTCGCACGGGTAAACAGGTTTAGATTAAAAGGATAGGCTATCAATTTTCCATTTGTCAATTGACATAACGCACAAGTGTTCTTCAGGCGAACCATGTACCATGGAACACCTGTCGCACGGAGAGGGCTCTTCCTACAGCCGTTCTCGCCCCGATGTGAAACGCAACTCAGTACGTTGGTCTATAGCTCGCCGCTACAAGTACCTCCGGAGCGCCTCATCATCGTTTGCGCTTCAACCGAATCGAATGCATTGCGCCCGGACGTAACCGGCCACCTTGTGCGAAGGCAAATCCTCGCCGGCCCAGCCGAAGGTGCGGAAGGCCGCGTGGAGCTGAATTTCCCTACAGGCTGCCGTCGATGGTGATATCCAGCAGCCCGGGCCTGCCGCTTTCAAACATCCGCCTGGCCGCTAGACCGATCTGCGAGGGATCACTGATCTTCTCGCTGGCAACCCCCATGGCCTGCGCCATCGCCGACAGGTCAAGGGCATTGGCGAAATCCATCCCGGTGTATTCGCTCTCCCTACTCTCGTCGTTTAACATCCTCTTCAGGTAGATGTCCATGTTCACCTTGAGAATGCGATACGCCCGGTTGTTGCATATGGCGTAGACCACCGGGATGTTGAATGTGGCAGCGGTCCATAGCGCCTGAACCGTGTACATGGAGGCGCCGTCGCCCACTACGGCCAGCACCGGCCGGTCTGGGTTCGCAAGTTTGAGGCCCAGAGACCCCGGCATCGCCCATCCCAGCGCACCGCCCTGGATCCCGAAGAACGTGCCGGGATCGTCGAAGTCAAACTCCTGCATCATTGCCGGCCTCGAGGTCACCGCCTCGTCCGCTACGATCGTGCCCGGAGGCGCGGCAGCAGCCAGTTCGTGCATCATCCGTTCGACGGCCATCGGGCTGTTGTCCCACTTCTGGCGGAGACGCTCCCGGTACTCTTCCCGGGCCCTCCGACGCCGCTCTCCCATCTCCGCCATTCGGGTGGCGGCGGATTCCTTGGCCGCTCCGGACATGTCCTGTTCCAGGGCATCGGCCAGTTCGCCAAGCCCGGTTGCGGGATCGCAAAAGACTCCTATCTCCGTCGGGTAGTTTTTCTCCACCTCGCTGGTGGCGCTGTCCAGGTGAATCAGCTTGCTGGTTGGATCGAGGAGGGGCACATCAACGTACAGGAACGACGAGAATATGTTGGCCCCGGCCGCCAGGATAACGTCCGCCCCGGAAAGCAGACGGCGTGTCACCGGACTGCTGGTATTCAGCATTCCGCTCCAGAGCGGATGGCTGGTTGGGAAATTGACCTCGGAAAAGGACGAAGCAAACACCTTGGCACCGACCCTTTCCGCCACCTGCACCATCTGTTCCACGCCGCCCGACTGGGCAACCCGGTCGCCGATGACGATTACCGGATTTTCGGCCTGGGCCAGCAATTGTGAAGCCCTTTCGAGGGCATCACGGTCGGGACGCACACGGTGAAACCCCTGGCTCGATCCTATGATGTCGACGTCGGCCTGAACGTCCATGGTGTCCCATGGGAAAGAGAGGAAGGTGGGACCGGTGGGAGGAGTCTTGGCCTCGTTGAATGCCCGCCGCACCGCGACAGGAATATCTGCGGCGTGGTGAATTTCGTGACTCCACTTGGTGTACTGGCGCGTCATCTGGACCAGGTCGCCCGACAGTGTCGGCTCACTGAGAAGCATCCGGGTATCGGAGTTGCCCGCCGTAAGGACGACGGGTGTGCCGCCGCGAAAGGCGTTATAGAGCGCGCTGATGCCGTTGGCAAGACCGCCCGCAATGTGAATGTTGGCAAAGGCGGGCCGTCCCGTTGCCCGCGCGTATCCGTCAGCCATCCCAACGGCGGTGCCTTCCTGCAGTGCCTGGATGTACTTTATTTCCGGAAAGTCTTGGAGCGCGTCCATCATCGGCGTTTCGCTTGTTCCGGGATTGCCGAAGATGTATTCGACACCCTCTGCCTGGAGCATTCTCACCAGGGCTTCTTTGCCGGTCATCAGCGCCATGGGTCCACCTTCCTTTGTAATCGTTAGCCGTCGAACTCTTTGAGCTCGCACAGGAGCCGCAGGTGTAATCGTTAGCCGTCGAACTCTTTGAGCTCGCACAGGAGCCGCAGGTGTAATCGTTAGCCGTCGAACTCTTTGAGCTCGCACAGGAGCCGCAGGTGTAATCGTTAGCCGTCGAACTCTTTGAGCTCGCACAGGAGCCGCAGGATGGAATGTTCAGCTAAAGGTACGTCATCCACTCCAGCAGGTTGTCATCCGGGTCTCGGGCGTAAAGGCTGAGCGAGGGCGCCCTGCCGAAGTCCCTGCCGCCTTTGCGGGGCGACGGACCCAAAATGACTTCAACTCCGGCCTCTGCCAGCCATTCCTGGCACTCCTCCACCGTACCTTCCCAGACAAAGCAGATGTCGCCGCATCCGGGAATGGCCGTCGGCCCCCTCAGGCCGGCCACGTAGCCTTCCGGATGCACGTTGATCTTGGAGTCCCCCACCTGGATGGAGAAGATATTGGCCGTTCCGGACCGCCACTCTTCCTCGTCATTGATGGTGAAGCCAAGCCGCTTGTAGAACTCGATAAGACGTTCCGCGTTGGCCGTTGGCATGGCGATATGGTCTATGGAAACTGTAGACATGGAGCGCCCTCGTAGCTGGATTTCTTTCGGCAATCATAGCCACCGGCTTGAGGGCTGGCAAGCGAAACGAATTCCTACGATGCAAAGCTATACGCGCGATGCCAGTCGCTGGAAAACACGCTCTCCGGGTCGTGGCGTTCCTTGTGGGCCAGAAAGTCATCGAACTGCGGATAGCACCTCGCCAGTTGCTCCGTTGTGGCAAAACGGTTGTAGGTCAGGAAGTAGCTCCCGTCCCGCTCTGCGGCCAGATCGATCAGACATCTGAGGTCATCTGCTACTTTTCCAATGCCGGATTCGCTGTGCTCGAAGTGAAGGTTGAACACAATGCAGGCATACGGTTGCCTGGCCCAGTTCAGAAAGGTCTCATCGTCCTCGCGTATCAGGCGAATGGTGCCGTAAATGATGTTTGACTTCCGCTGTCTCAGTTCGTTCGCGGCGGAATCCATGAAATCGACCAGCCTTGGAATGGGCACATAAAGCTCGGTGATCGTCTCGCTACACTTCGAACCGCCATAAAGTCTCTGGTCCAACTGCTCGTGGTAGTGGTCGATATACATGCTCAACTGGAACGTGTCGCTGTCGTAGGTCTGCCCGTCTGTTCGCTGGTAGAAACTGGAATACTCTTCGAAGGCACGCCCCTTGTCCGAGTGCGACAGGTGCAGCAGCCGCAGCCAGTCCCTCTCCGTGAGTAGGTGGGCGGGCGGCTCCGTTGAAGCACCATTTACCTCAGCAACAGGGCAGTAACACGAGAGAACTCCCCTGTGAAGAAACCCGGCTGAGGCCTCGTCTGTCATGTACTGAAAATCGCCGTAAGTAAAACCCTCCGCAATCCGCTCTGCGAACATGGCCTGCAATTTGTCCAGATCGGTCACTTCGACAACTCGCCTCAGCGAGTGTGAGTGCATCAGTCGCAGGGTCGCCGAATAGATCACGCCAAAAAGACCATAACCTCCGATGGCCAGGCTGAACAACTCCGCGTTTTCGCTACGGCTGCAGGTTCGCAGGTTGCCATTGGCATCCACCAGTTCGAACGACTCGACGTCCTGCACCATGGGTGCGTATGCCAGCCCCCGACCGTGCCCGTTGGCAGCCAGCGCACCCCCGATGCTCAGCCGGTCCGCTCCCGTCTGCTTCTGTACGATGCTCCACTGGCGCGACCAGTCCTTCTGCCTTACCCGGAGGCCGCCGACCAGCTCGTCCCACAGTATGCCGGCTTCCACTTTGACCAATCCACGGTCGGCGTCCAGCGAGAGAATACGATTCAGCCGTCCTGTGTCGACGAGAATCCCGTCGGTCAGGAACTGTTGGCCTCCCATTGCGTGACGGCCACCAGCCACGCTGAGGCTGCCCCCTCTGTTCCTGACGCCGGCAATAGTCCCCTGCAATTCTGCCAACGATCCTGGATATTCAACTGCCCGCATGGTAGTGGGGTTCAGTTGGGAGTGAATGTCGTTGATTGTTACGGCGTGCTCTCGATGCAAGGTCTGTCCTTTTTCCATGTAATTTCTTACGGGGCAGCAGCTGTTACTGAAATATTCGGCCACCAGGTTCCCGAACGGCGATGCGCCGACAATCTGCTGTCGGCGCATATATCGTGACCCGGTCATTGCCTGCCAGGCCCGGCAGCCTCCCCAGAACGGGTTACGGCTGCTGGACCATCCACGATACGCACGCCACCGCCTGGGCCAGGGACGCGATTGCGTGTGGCAGCTCCAGCACATCCACGGCTCGGGCCGTATGGATTCCACCTTCCAGGGACACTCCAAACGCCTCACACACGCGCTCAAGCATCTCCGACGAAGACTGATAATCCGTTGGCAGTGCAATCGACGGACCGCTGAGAGAGAAACCCTCGCCCTCTCTGTCTACTGTCAGCTGAACCGGAGCGCCGTCGGGCAGCAGCCACGGCGTCCGGATGAAAGTGCCGGCATCCGGCGAGGCTTCTACCTGGAAGAGTCCGGGGACGCCCGAAGCGATCGCATACAGCACCACTTCGGTTTCCTCAGCCCTGGTGTCAGTATGTTGGGCTGTATCAGTCGCTTCGTCCTGTTCCTCTGTCAGCAGCCGGACTGTTTCCCGGTGTCCCAGGTCCGCCTGCAGCCAGGTGTCATATTTATGACTGTATTGGGTTACCGGGTCATAGTCTGGTATTAGGAAGGCTGAGGTTCCGAATGGTTTGGAACCCCGGCTTTCCGGCATTATCGAAAACGTCGTCCTCACCAGCACATCACCGACCGTGTCCTGTCCTACGACGGCCAACTTGGCCACGTCGTGCTGCACTCTCCACCTGCCGTATTCCGTGGCAGTTACTTCAATCGCATTGCGGTCGTCATCTATTATCCGGTAGACCACATCCTCATATTCTTCCTGCGGCAATTCCAGGTGCCTGATGAATCCTCGAATGCGTTCTAGCATCTCCGTTAATACTCCTGTCTCTGCGGCATGTAGGGTGTTCCACCATCACTCTACTGAAGTCCACACACTGATGTCCAACACAAAGCGTTCCGTGAAATTGCATACATTCCGTGCGACTCAGCCGAGATGAGTAGCGAACCCGTGGGTTTACATTATATGCGGGCCGAGATATGCCGGCCGAGATATGAATGGAGAGTCTTCCACCGGTCATGAATCCGCCTGTAATTCTCCTCCCATCGAACCGTTACCCATCCCTCGACTTTGTCTCCGTTGTTGCGGCCTCCCCTTTTTAGTGAACATCCGACCTCACGGCCGCATTCAGTCGTGAGTATGGCCCCCACCCTGTCAGGTCCTTGTGGTAGGCTATGCGTCGCATCATCGCCTGTAGCTACGGAGGAACCATGTTCGACTTGTTTTTGCGCAACGGAAGAATAATCGATGGCACCGGCCAAACGTGGTTTCGGGGCGGGGTTGGCATTACGGGGGATACAGTAACCATTGTTCGCTCCGGCGAGGCGGATGTTGAAGCCGGCCGGGTGATCGACGTTAACGGCAGCGTAATTTGCCCCGGCTTCATCGATATGCACTCTCACTCTGATTTGGTGCTGCTGTCCAATCCACAGCACGAGATCAAGCTCAGGCAGGGAGTGACCACCGATCTCATGGGTATGGACGGACTGTCCTATGCTCCGTCGCCGACTCCCGAGATACTGGAGCAGTTGCTGTACTACCTCGCTGCTGTGAACGGCATGCCTCCCGAGGGCGTACGATGGGGTTCCGTCCGCGAGTATCTCGATCTGTTCGACAACCGCGTCTCCTGCAACGTCGCCTTCATGGCCCCTCATGCAGCGATCCGTGTCGAGGCCATGGGATGGGAGGACCGCCTGCCCACCGAGCCGGAACTGGCCCGTATGCGCGAACTCGCACGTCAGGCGATGCAGGACGGTGCATTCGGCTTCGCCACCGGCCTGACCTACCCACCCGGCGCTTACAGCGACACCAACGAACTGGCCACCGTCAGCGAGGCCATCGCCGACCTCGGCGGCATCTACATGACCCATGCCCGCTACTCCCTCGGCGACCGTCTGCTGGATCCCTTCCGCGAGGCCATCGAAATCGGCCGCCGCGCCGGGGTGCCCGTCCACATCTCTCACTATCACAACCCCGTCGACGGCATGGGCGAGCGCATGGTCGGCCTGGTCGACGAGGGCCGTAACACCGGCGTCGACGTGACCTACGACCAATACCCCTACGCCGCCGCCTCAACAGTGCTCCACTCGCTGCTTCCCTACTGGGTCCACGCCGGCGGCCCCTCCGCCCTGATGGGGCGCATCCGGCAACAGGTCGTGCGAGACGAAATCGGCGATGCCGTCGAACCCATGTGGGGCCTCACCCTCGACCACTACATCTTCAGCAACGTCCCAAACAACAAGGAGTGGGAGGGCCGGTCCCTCGGCGACCTCGCCCGCCACCAGGGAAAGCGAATGGTCGACGCCATCTGCGACATGCTGATTGAGGAGAATCTGGAGGTCGCCTTCGTGGCACGTACCGGCAACCCCGACAACATCCGCACCATCGTCAGCCATCCGGCGCAGATGGTCGGCTCCGACGGCATCATGACCGGCGATATGCCCAACCCCCGCACCTACGGCACCTTCCCCTACGTCCTGGGGCAGTTCGCCCGCGACGAGGGGCTCTTCCGACTGGAAGACGCCGTTCGCAAGATGACCTCCGCCCCGGCACAGCGCCTTGGCCTGCAGGACCGCGGCATACTCCGCGACGGCATGAAGGCCGACATCGTGGTCTTCAACCCCGAGACGGTCCGCGCCAACTCCACCTTCGAGGAACCAAAGCAGTATCCCGACGGCATCTCACACGTCTTGGTAAACGGCCAGCTCGTGGTGGATAATGGAACTCACACAGGCGCCCTCCCCGGCCGCGCCCTGCGGTCGCAATGAAAATTTGAGGACGCCGACTATCTGCAAAGAGTGAAGGCTGCGGAGGCAGTTATGCCGTACGACCCAAGGTTGCCTTTGAATCGGAATATCAATGCTTTGATAAAAGAATACGACGGCTATTTCGTGGCAAGGTGCATGGAGATTTCGGTGATTACCGACGGCCCCACTCTTGATGAGACCTTGTCGAATTTGCGAGAAGCAATTGAACTTCATCTGGAAGACGAAGATCCCGCCGAATTTGGTTTGGTACCAAACCCCGGCCTACAAATAACGTTCCAGACAGAACTTGCCAGTGCCCAGGCTTAAGCGTTTGTCCAGCCGAGAGGTGGTTGGGATTTTCTTGCGGTTCGGGTTTTGGATTCAGTCGCAACGAGGCAGCCACATTAAGCTCAGGCGGAGGGGCTCGTCAGGTGAGCGACAGACAGTTACAGTAGCCCAACGAAGAGAAATTCCTACTGGCACTCTGCATGAAGTCTTTGATGAAGGCTGCCAATACATCCCTGAAGAGGAACTAAGACCTTACTTTTACACCGACTAGACCCGGAGGAACCCATGGACTTTGAACCACGCTACACTCCCGAACAGGAAGAGTTTCGCCGCGAGGTCAGCGCCTGGCTGAAGGACAACGTCCCCGACGGCATGGAGCACCCCGCCGACCCGGCCGACCTCACCTGGGACCAGTACCAGCTCCGCCGCGACCTCGGCCGCAAGCTCGGCGACAAGGGCTGGCTCTGGCCCACCGCGCCAGCGGAGTACGGCGGCGGCGGTCTTGACGTCGACAGCGCCGTCGTCATCGAAGAAGAAATCGACTCCTTCGGCCTGACCCTCCCGCCCTACTACGACTCCGGCGGACGCCTCGGCGGCAACTCCATCCTAGTCTGGGGCTCCGAGGAGCAGAAGCAGTCATTCCTCCCGCCCATCTTCACCGGGCGTGTGCGCACCTGGCAGCTCCTCTCCGAGCCCGAGGCCGGCTCCGACCTGGCCAACGTGAAGACCCAGGCCATCCGCGACGGCGACGAGTACGTCCTGAACGGCCAGAAGATATTCGTCGGCAGCGACCACGGCTGCGATTACATGTGGACCATCACCGTCACCGATCCCGACGCCAAGCGCCACGAGAACCTCGGCTGGTTCATGGTGCCCTCCCACCTCCCCGGCATCACCATCCAGCCCATGGACCTGCTCATCTCCGGCGGTGAGTCCGGCGCGGGCTCCGGCATCAAGCAGACCGTCTACTTCGACAACGTCCGCGTCCCTGCCTTCAACCTCGTCGGCGGCGAAAACGAGGGCTGGAAGGTCGCCACCACGCACCTCGAGCTCGAACACGGCACCGGCGGCCGCATCGGCCGCAACTGGCTGGTCGACCGCCTTTTCGACCACTGCCGCACCACCGAGCGCCGCGGCGAGTCGATGGCCAGCGACCCCGACGTCCGCGACCGCCTCATCGACGTCTACGTCGAGGCCGAGATCGTGCGCCTGCTGAACCTCCGCAACTACTGGATGCGCCACAGCGGCGCAAACATCACCTACGAAGGCCCGCAGGCCTCCTACGTGCGCAAGACCTCTGGCCTCCGCATGGCCCGCGCCATGCTCGACATCCTCGGCCCGGCCGGCCTCACCCACGACTCCGAGCTTGGCGCATCCGAGGGACACATGGAAGCCCATTCCCGCGCTGGCATCGTCGCAATCCACCCCGGTGGCACCACCGACATCCAGAAGGTCATCATGGCCCGCCGCATCGGCATCGGCCGCGAGGTCCGCGAGCGCGCCGGCGCCCTCGGCTGACCCGTACTCCAGACGAAGCAGGGGCGCATGGACTGCGCCCCGTTGCCATCCTTGGATCACCCAGAGGACTGAAATGGATCTCTCCCTGACCCCCGAACAGGAAATGCTGAAGGCGGCCGCCCGCCGCCTCGTATCCCAGGAATACCCCAAGGAGGTGCTCCTGCAGATCGCCTCCCCCGACGAGACCACGCCCCTCGAACCCTGGGGGCAGCTCGCCGCCACCGGCTGGCTCGGCATCCTTATCCCAGAGCAGTACGGCGGCGAGGGCGGCTCCTTCACCGACGCCGGCGTGCTCTTCGAGGAGCTGGGTCGCGGCCCGGTCCCCGGTCCGCACCTGACCTCCGCCGTCCTGTCCGCCCTGGTCATTCTCGAGGGCGGCACCGAGCAGCAGAAGCGCGACTGGCTCCCCCGCATCGCCAGCGGCGAGATGCGCCTCGTGCCCGCCGTCACCGAGCGAGACTACGGCTGGGACGAGCGTGACGTCCGCACCGTCGCCACCACCGACGGCGACGGCCTCCGCGTCACCGGCTCGAAAGCCTTCGTGTTCGACGGCCAGTCCGCCACCCACTACCTCTGCGCCGTCCGCTCCGAGCAGACCGAGGATGTCGGCCTCGTCGTCATACCCGCCGACGCCTCAGGCGTCCGCGCTCGCGGCCTCGACGGCTTTGCCTGGAACCTGGCCGAGGTCCGCTTCGACCACACGACCGCCGAATCGGCCCGCGTCCTCGGCGGCAGCATCGCCGGCGGCTGGAGCTCCTGGCAGCGGGCCGTCGCCAAGGCGATCCCGGTCATCAGCGCCTACCAGGTTGGCGGCTGCCAGGCCGTCTACGAGGTCTCCGTCGATTACAGCCGCACCCGCATCCAGTTCGGCACCCCCATCGGACGCTTCCAGCGCGTGCAGGACCAGGTCATCGCCCTCGTCAATCACCTCGACGCCGCCCGCTGGACCACCTACGAGGCTCTATGGAAGCTCGACGTGGGACGCGATGCCGCCAGCAGCATTAGCCTGGCCAAGGCCGTCGCCAGCGAGGGCTACTACGAGGCCTGCAACTTCGCCCACGAGGTCCACGCAGGCGTCGGCAGCATGACCGAGTACGGCCTCACCCTGCACACCGCCGCCTCCCGCACCCTCTACCACTTCCTCGGCGACCCCAAGCAGCACCGCCGGGAGCTAGCCGCCGCCCTCGGGCTGTAGAAATGAGAGTAGAAGGGCCAGGCTTGTGCCTGGCCCTTCGCTTCCTTTAGCCTCGTCGCATCATCGATCGCGGGTCCGGCTCGCCAGGATCTGCCGGCAGTATGGCATCATCGATCTCGTCAGCACTTCGCCGCACCAACCGCACCAGCCTGATTTCCTCGTAGCTGTACGCTCCGCCTAGTTCCTCCCAAACTGGACGCAACGGATTGTCCCCCAGGACGCTAAGCGCTACTTCGATTGCGGATCGACGCTCCTGAACCGGCAGCAAGTGCTCCCAACCAACCTCGACTCCGCCCTCTACCAGCCGTTCCAGGTGGCCCAGAACGGTCGCCATCGTCAGGTTTCGGGCCTCCGCAGCCTCTTCAAGTGACGCCCCGCCGGATATGATGCGTCCCGTCTCCCTGTACGAATCCCCCGCCACGCGTGGCCCCCGTTTGCTCACGGAACCGTTGCGTGCAACGGGTGCTGTGGGCGTGGGCGGCGACCCGTGCTCGTTCATATATGCGTTGATGCACGCCAGGAACGGCTCCCCCAGGTCCTCCAGCTTCGCCCGGCCCACGCCTGACACCTGCGCGAACTCTGTCGGGGTCCTCGGCGTCTTGCGCGACATGTCCTGCAGAGTGCGGTTGTTGAAGATCACGTACGCCGGGACTCCCCGCTTCTCCGCAATTTGCCTGCGAAGCGCCGCTAGTTCGCCGTACAGGCCAACATCGTACGTACCGCCCTCGTCCCTGCCACGTCTTCCCCTGGTCTCCGCTCGGTCGTCTGTAGTCACCCTGCGAGACAGGGACAGCGTTTCCCTGTTGTTCAGGAAATTCCGTCCCTTACGGGAGACTTCGAGAGTGGGAAACTCACCATCACTCACGGCCAGGAGTCCCTCGCGCTTGAGGTCCTCGACCAGGTCTCGCAGCTCGTTGCGGGAGTGACCGGCCGCGATGCCATGCACCGAGAGCTGTTCATGCCCCTGTTTCAGCACCCTCTCGCCTCTTCCGCCCCGCAGCACATCAATGATATGCGCTGCTCCAAACCGTTCCCCCGTGCGTATGACAGCCGAGAGCACCTTCTGGGCAATCTCCGTAGCGTCGTACTCCTCCCTTGGCTGAACGCAGTTGTCGCACCCACCGCAATTTTCTTCCGCCCAATCCTCTCCCAGGTATTTCAGCACGAACCCGCGTCTACAGGTGGGAATGTTGCAGAGCGAAATAAGCTGTTCCAGTCGCCAGCGCGCCCGTTCCCGCTCTCCCTCGTCCTCAATCTGATTGATGAAAAATTCCTGGCGCGACTTGTCGCCATAGGAATAGAACAGGACGCAATCGGCGGGAAGCCCGTCGCGTCCCGCCCTCCCTGTTTCCTGGTAGTAGCTTTCGATGCTCTTGGGCAGGTCGTAATGCGCCACCACCCGCACGTCCGGCTTGTTGATGCCCATCCCGAACGCGATGGTCGCAACCACCACCGGCGTTTGGTCGCGTATGAAACGGTCCTGGATGCTTCGCCTCAGGTCGGCGTCCAGGCCGGCGTGGTACGCCTCGGCCTTGATGCCCCGTTCGGTCAGGGTCTGCGCCATCTCCTCGGTGGCGTTGCGGGAGCCGCAGTAGATGATGGCCGATTCCCCCCGATGTTGCTGCAGCAGCGACAACAGCCCGGAGAGATCGCCGCCCTTTGGTACCACCGAATAGGACAGATTCGGCCGGTTGAAGCTGGATACGAAGATTTGCGGTTCTCGCAATCCAAGCTGTGACAGTATGTCCGCTCGCACTCGCTCCGTTGCCGTTGCCGTGAGAGCCACGACCGGCGCTGCGGGGCAGGCCCCCCGCAGGCTCGCCAGTCCCCGGTAGGCCGGACGGAATTCGTGCCCCCACTCCGAAACACAGTGGGCCTCGTCGATTGCAATCAGGCTGACGTCCAGCGTACCGAGAAAGTCCGCAAACCGCGGTTCCGTTACCCGCTCCGGGGCCACGTAAAGCAGCTTGAGCTCTCTGGAGCGTATCTGCCGCACCACCTGCCGCAGTTCGTCGGGTGTCTGCGTGCTGTTGATAAACGCGGCAGGCATCCCGTTCGCTTCCAGCGCGTCCACCTGGTCCTTCATCAGGGCTATCAAAGGCGACACCACTAGCGTCAGCCCCGGCAGGGCCATCGCCGGCCACTGGTAGCACAGCGACTTGCCACCGCCGGTGGGCATCAGCACGAAGGCGTCTCGCCCACCCATGACTGCGCCGATGATTTCCTCCTGCAGCGGCAGGAATTCGTCGTAACCGAAATGTGCCTTCAGCAGCTCAAGCATCGTGCTATTCTAACTTCCCGACGCCCTTCGGCAAGAACCACCCTGAAACCTCCCGCAGACCTCAGCTACAAGAGCGCCCACCGGGGCCTCAAAACCCCGTCACCACCTTGCCACCACCTCCTGAGCCACGCTAAACTCCAGGACATAAATTAGGGAATCACTAAAATAGTGGCAGCAGACATGAAGACCATCAGCGTAACCGTAGACGACGACACCCACCGCAGGCTCCGCATCATGGCCGCCGAGCAAAGCACTTCCGTCTCCGCCATGATCCGTGAGCACATGCTGCGCGTCGTGAACGGCAACAGCCAAGAAAACACCGAAGAAACTGAGCCCGAAAGACGCCGCCGCAGGCTGAAGAAAATATGGGACGACTTTCAGCGAAGGGGCATCGGAATCTCCATGAAGGATAACCAGACCAGAGAGGAGATGTACCAACGCGGTGCGCCTCGCTGACACCAACATCCTCCTCTACGCCGTCAGCACTATTAGCCTATGCAAGACCGTCGCCAGCGAGGGCTACTACGAGGCCTGCAACTTCGCCCACGGGGTCCACGCCGCGTCGGCAGCATGACCGGTACGGCCTCACTCTGCACACAGCCGCATCCCGCACCCTCTACCACTTCCTCGGCGACCCCAAGCAGCACCGCCGCGAACTGGCCACCGCCCTGGGGTTGTAGTTGCTGTAAACACCCCATAGTGGTATAAATCCATCGCCGCTCCAATTGCTTCAGACTGGGGTGAAGAATTGCCGTATCAAAGAGAACTCCCTGCCACATCTCTGCAACTAGACCATCGAAATCCTAGACTGCCCGTAGACCAAATCTCACAGAGGGAAACGATCCGGGCTCTTGCAGAGTATCAAGGCCGAAAGCTACAGACTCTGGCCGAGCATATTGTTGAGAACGGTCTGAATCCCAGCGAGCTTGTTATCGTAACACCCAACCAAGATGACGACGGGAAGTTTGTGGTTTTAGATGGCAACCGAAGGCTAACTGCACTTCGAGCACTGGAGAACCCCGACATAGTGGCTGACGTGGTGCCTAACAGCGTAGCCCAAGCTATCCGAACCCTGGCTGCTAAGTACAAGTCTACCCCAGTAGACGAAATCCTATGCGTGATATGCCAAGATAGGTCAGAGGCAAACAAATGGATTGAACTACGTCACAGCGGGGAGCGAGGCGGTGCGGGACAGGTTTCGTGGGGCCCTGACGAAAGCGACCGCTTCAGAACAACCTTCATGGGAGAAAAACCCAGTCCCGCTAGCCAGATTCTTGACTTCCTAGAACAACGCGACTTGATTTCGCGTGAACAAAGGCGCGCTGCCCCCACCACCTTGGCACGTGCCTTAGGTTCCCCGGACATTCGCCAGGTACTTGGTCTTTCGTATTCCAAGAAAGAACTGAAAGCAACTGCAGCACTCGAGGATGTAGCCAAAGCCACCGCTTATCTAGTGACGAAGATTAGCGAGGGCACACTGGACGTAAAGGATCTCTACACCAAAGAGTTACGGAGACAATTCGCTGCCGGTCTACCTAAAGACGTAGCAGTATCCAGTTGGCCCAATTTTGGGACTCCACTTCCTCTTTCGGGTCCAGAGACGCAGAGGACAAACAGGAAAGGAATCCGGCGGACTCGCGAGCCCGCGCCTCGGGCCAACCTCATTCCGAAGGACTGCGTCCTAAAGGTAACAAATAGCCGGGTTGGGGCGATAGAAGGAGAGCTAAGACGACTGACCATAACCTCCAGCCCTAATGCTGTGGCCGTCCTCTTTCGGGTATTCGTAGAATTGAGCGTTGACGAATACAGGACCAGTGAAGGGTTGCCACCACTTAAGAGAGACACGCTCGCATATAAGCTAACCAGTGTAGCCGACCACTTGGTCAAGCAACAAAAACTTTCGGAACAAAAGGTTCGTTCGGTAAGGCGCGCCGCAGCGAGAGACTCTTTCCTTGCGCCATCGGTTACTCTGATGCACCAATGGGTACACAATCAGTATGTGTTTCCCACAGAAAGCGATCTAAGGTCCAACTGGGACAATCTTGAGCCATTTATTGGCGCCATTTGGTCTTAGGGGGTGGCCATCTGACAAGCTAACGGCTAGAGTGTTGGTATGCCTTTCTATTCCCCACTCAGATATCCAGGTGGCAAGAGACGACTGATTGGTGCAATTTCTGCGCTCATTGAGGCAAACGAGTACAACGACGTCGTATACGCAGAGCCCTTCGCAGGTGGAGCGGCAGTCGGAATAGCTCTGCTCTTTGAGGAATACGCCTCAACCATTCACCTAAACGACCTAAACAAGCCAATATTTGCTTTCTGGGATGCAGTCCTGAACGACACCGACGCCCTGTGCTCTAAAATCAGGAGTGCCCCGCTCACAATGGATGAGTGGCACAAGCAGAGAGCCGTTTATGATTCAAGAAACTCGGCAGACAACAACGAACTAGGGTTTGCAACTCTATTCCTCAACCGTACCAATCGATCGGGGATAGTCAACGGAGGAGTAATCGGCGGAAAAAATCAAACTGGCAAATGGAAGATAGACGCGCGATTCAACAAGAATGAATTAATTCAAAGGATCGAAAAGATCGGCCGGTACCGGAATCGCATAAATTTGCATCAGACGGATGCCTTGGAATTCTCTGAGAATGTACTGATGGCTGACTCACGAACGATTTTCACCTTCTTCGATCCCCCCTATATCAAGAATGGGAATGACCTATATTTGGACAACTACCGGGAGGAGGACCATCGTCGGCTTTCATCTCACATAGAAAAGCTCAATCAACCATGGGTCTGCACCTATGATGTGGCAGCATTAGACTTGGGCCTCTTTCCATATCATCGAAAGATAGAGTACGACCTCAAATACACTACCCAAGGCCGATATGCAGGCAGAGAGGTAATGTTCTTATCAAAGAACTTGGACCTGCCGGAGGCTTGGCTCCTTAGCCCCGATGCATTCTTGCTCAGCTCTCCAAACAAAGACCTCAAGCTTTATGGGGTTTTTCGCGACGTTTTCTTGACGTCTCTAATTGGCACTTCAGTCCGCTGCTTAGGCTAACAATTCCCATACCAAACCGCCCTTCGGCTAACTCCACCCGTCCTGCGCGACCAGAGTGCCCGCTGGGGGCACGACCTCGTCACCACATTGCCACCGCCGGGAGAACCACGCTAAACTCAAAGACACAAAATAGCGATTCACTAAAATAGTGGCAGCAGACATGAAGACCATCAGCGTAACCGTAGACGACGACACCCACCGCAGGCTGCGCATCATGGCCGCCGAACAGGGCACTTCCGTCTCCGCCATGATCCGGGAGCACATGCTGCGCGTCTTGAATGGCGGCACCCAGGATATCGCTGGCGAAACTCCTAACGAAAGGCACCGCCGCAGGCTGAAGGAACTATTAGACGAATTCCAGCGCAAGGGCATCGGGATATCCATGAAGGATAACCAGACCCGAGAGGAGATGTACCAACGCGGTGCGCCTCGCTGACACCAACATCCTACTCTACTCCGTCAGCCCCATCCCTCAAATTTGCCGCCCAACAGCAGAGCCGATAGACTACTCCTAGCGAATCACTAAAATAGTGGCAGCATACATGAAGACCATCAGCGTCACCGTCGACGACGACACCCACCGCAGGCTCCGCATCATGGCCGCCGAGCAAGGCGCCTCCGTCTCTGCCATGATCCGGGAGCACATGCTGCGCGTCCTGAACGGCAGCTCTCAAGTTAACTCCGGAGAAACCGAGCCCGAAAGACGCCGCCGCAAGCTGCAAGAGTTCCAGGACAAATTACAGCGTAATGGCGTCTGCTTTTCTGCGGCAGACAGACTGACCCGTGAGGAGATGTACCAACGCGGTGCGCCTCGCTGACACCAACATCCTCCTCTACGCCGTCAGCGCCGACCCCTCAGATGCCTCCAAGCGCACCCGGGCTGCCGAGCTTCTGGCCGACCGCGACAATCTGGCTCTCTCAGTCCAGGTTCTGCAGGAGTTCTATCACCAGGCCACCCGGCGGTCCCGGCCCGGAAGGCTGACCCACGCCGGGGCCATGGAATTTATCGACCGGTTCGCCGAAATACCCGTGCAACCCGTCACTACCGCAGTATTCCGCAGGGCGACGGAACTCTGCGACCGCTTCCGCATTTCCTACTGGGACGCCGCAATCCTGGCGGCTGCCATGTCCCTGGGCTGTGACGCCGTCTACTCTGAGGACATGAGCGACCAGCAGGACTACGACGGCGTACGAGTCATCAATCCCTTCCTGCAGGAGCAGAGCGGCTGAACCCCCTCCACTGACACTTCCCCCTTGCGCCAGACATTGCCGGCTGCGTAGCATGGTTATATTGGTAGCGGCATCCCGACCCGGGGCCTCGGCTGCCGCCGGCCTGTCCCGGACCCGCCGCGCACTTACTCCTTGTAGGAGAAAGCCTGCGTTTACTGCCACCAAAAGGCAATAAACGGGCACGCATTCCCTCAATCACCGCCCTCCCCACAGGCCGTATGACCGGAAATGAGCGGAAATGAACGGGTTTTAAAAATTCTCCATCCTGCTAATCCTCCAATCCTGTAAATCCTGTCCATCCAAGTTAAACAAAAATCTCGGCGCTCTCGGCCCTCTTGGCGCCCTCGGCGCTCTCGGCGTTTAAACTCCGTCTCCGTGCCCTCTGTGGTGAATAAACCCCCTCTTATCCCCTGTTGCAACGCCATCCAACCCCGCCTAGAATGCCTGCAACCACAGGCTAACCACCCACGGATCGGCCCACCCAGAAGAGCGGCCCACCCAGCGGAGCGACATTGATATCCCGAGTACTGCCCCCCGGCGCGGTCTACCATCCGGCTGACATAATCGCCTACGACGCTACAGTCGCCGGCCACAACGGCGACACGGTCCCCGCCTACGTCGCCCGGCCCAGCCACGACGGCCCGCATCCCGGCCTGCTCCTGGTCCACGGCATCCACGGCTACGAGGAGCACATGAAGGACATGGCCCGCCGCTACGCCGCGCTCGGGTACGCTGCCATCGTGCCCGCCCTGTACAGCCGCGACGGCTTCCTCGCCGTCGTAGACCACTCCGATATGGACCGTGCCCGCGACGCCCTGAACGCCCGTCCCAACGCCCAGACCATCGGCGACCTGCAGGGCGGCCTCGACTTCCTGCGCGCCAGTCCCCACGTCAACGACCGCATTGGCCTCGTCGGCTTCTGCTCCGGCGGCCGCCTCGGCCTCGTCTTCGCCAGCAGCACGGACTTGGGCGCAGGGCAGGTCGACGTCTTCGTCAACTTCTATTCCAACGGCCTGTTCCAGCCCACTGACGTAAACCCGACGCCGCCCGGTGAGCTGGCCAGGAACCTCACCTGCCCGATGCTTGGCCTCTTCGGCGAAGACGATGCCAACCCGTCGCCCGAAGACGTTGCCCGCCTGCGCACCGTCCTCGAGGGGTCGGACAAGATCTTTGAGTTCGTCAGCTACCCCCGCGCCGGCCACGCCTTCATGTCCGACACCCGCGAAAGCTACCGCCCAGAGGCCGCCCAAATGGCCTGGGGCCGCTGCCTCGAATGGCTGTCCCGCTACCTGAAACCCTGAAACCACACCCGTGGAGGAGGCCCAATGAAGAACGGCTACCGCGTCATCGACATCGACACTCACGTCAACCCTAGCCTCGACACCCTCATCAAGTACGTCGACCCCGGCTTCCGTCCACGCCTCGACGAGCTGAAACCCTACATCCGCACCGTCGGCGAGTACAATGCGCTCAGCATCGCCTCCATCCCCTTTGACCGATTCCCCGGCGAGGCGCCCAGCACCGATGATCAGGCCGCCGTTGCCGGTGGTCGCGGCGCTCTTGAGGGCCGCGTCACCCGCTCGTCGGGCCACCTGTCCCGCGTCAACTATTCCTGCCGAATTGTCGTCAACTAGTTTTGCCGGTTCACCTCCTCAGCCGCAGCAGTCTCACCGCGTTGCTGTGCTGCATCAGTCCGGTAGCTGGGGACGTCAAACTCCAGGATGACGGAGTGGTGCACGACCCGGTCGATGGCCGCGGCGGTGGCCATGGGGTTGGCGAAGATGCGTTCCCACCCGGAGAAGACCAGGTTGGACGTGATGCCCAGCGACCGCCGCTCGTAGCGTTCGGCGATCAGGGTGAAGAGGACCTCGGACTCTTCGTTGCCCTGGGGCAGGTAGCCCAGGTCGTCCAGGAGCAGGAAGTCGAAGTTGTCCAGCTTGCGCAGTTGTCTGGGCAGGTCGAAGTCGCGCTTGGCGGCCAGCAGGTCCTGCACCAGGCGGTAGGCCGGTGCGAAGAGGACGGAGTGGCCCGTTTCCACCAGGCGGTGGCCCAGGGCACAGAGCGCGTGGGTCTTGCCGGTGCCGGGGAGACCGAAGGCCAGCACGTTGACGCCGTGTTCCACGAAACTGCCCTGGGCCAGATGGTCCAGCTGCTGACGCAGTGCCAGGGGCATCCGGTGGTGCTCGAAGGTCTCCCAGGTTTTGCCCGAGGGTAGCCGGGACGCCTGACGCAGCCGGTTGATGCGCCGGTGGCGGCGGTCCTCGGCCTCCTGCTCCAGCACTTCGAGGAAGGTGGACAGGGCGTCGCCGTGGCCAGCCCCGGTGAAACGGGCCACCGACTGGGCACCCATGGTGGGCAACTTGAATTCGCGGCAGAGCTGGCCGATGCGCTCCTGCATGACCCGGGTGTCGGTATCGATGCCGGTGTTGGTCATCCGCACACCTCCAATCCGGCCAGGCTGAGGGTCAGCAGACCGTCGTATACCTTCAGATCCGGCTTGCCGGACAGCACCAGCGCCGGAGCTTCGGGCGGCTTGGGCTCGGCCAGTTCCCGCACCTCGGGGTAGTCAAAGGGCTGACCCGCCTCCAGCAGCAGCGACAGGGCGCTGTCCACATTGGCCTCCATGGTGGTCGCCGACAAGTGCAGGATCCGCACGTACTCCACGTCGGCACGCTCCCCGCGCCACTGCTTGAGCGCGTCGTAGGTGAGCCGGAAGCGCATCGTGGGAAACAACTGCTCCCGGAAACGGTACCGGGCGAAGGCTCCCGGCTTGCGTACCAGGGAATTGATGACGTGGCGGTAATTGACGTTTACTTCTCCATCACCGCGCACCCGTGCCATGCGTTCCACAAAGTGGCCCTTGTAGTACACTTCCAGGTGATCGGAATAGAGGCGGATCTGTACCACCTTGCCAATGAGCCGGGACGGGACGCTGTAGCTGCGTCCCGCCACTTGGACGGTGCTCCACCGGCGCACCTTGGACTGGTAGTTGGCGTATTCCGGCATGGGAGCTGGCGGCAGGGGCCGTAGGCAAGCCATTTCCTGCTCCAGCTTCCCCCTCACCAGGCGATTACGCTTCTCAACCATCTCCCGGACGAAACCGGCGTAGTCGTCGGCGGTGTGGAAATCGCGGCTGCCGCGCAGGATGAGTGCTTGGTCCACGGCGTCTTTCAAACGGTAGTGGGCGTGCTCGGCGACGCCGTTTTCATGGCTCTTGCCGCGATTGATGCGGGTGGATCGGACACCGTAGTGATCCAGCAGGGCGGCATAATTGTCGTTTAGCGCCCGGCCGCGGCTGCGCTTCATCTCGTGAGTGGCGGCGGAGGTATTGTCGGACCTCACCACCTCTGGGACGCCGCCCAAGGCCCAGAGCGCATTCTGCATTCCCTGCTTGAGGGCCAAGAAGGTCTCGCCGGCGGTGACCTCGGCGTAACGCCAACCCGAGTGGCTGAGGATCAATTGGAATAACAGGTGGGGATAGGGCTCACCGGCGACGGTCACCCCCAAGGCGCTGCCGTGGGTGAAGTCGAACTGGGCCTCCCGACCCGGTGGGTGCTCCTGGGGGAAGTACACCTCCTGGTCCGGACCATTCAGCGCCCGCCAGTCCTGTAATCGTCGTTGCAGCGTCCGGAGTTGGGAGGCGCTGAACCTGCCGGGATGCTGCTCCTCCAGCCATTCGATAATTGTCGTAGCCTTCAGCTTGCCCTTGGGGTCCTCCCGCAACAGGGGCTCAATCTCCTCCTCCCACACCCCGTCGAAGGGATCGGGCCGGGTCCGCCACCAGCGCTCCTCGTTCGTCTCCGACGGCAATGGGCCGTCCTGCCACTTGCGCGCTGACCGCACGCACATCCCGGCCATCACGGCCGCCGTCTCCTGGGTTTTTCCTTCCATAAGTCTCTGCCTCAAAAGTCTGACTTGTCGGTCTTTGATCAAAATCCGGCACCTCCGTGCCGGACGATTTACACCATCCCAACCGGCAAGAATAGTCGACGTCAGAGGCATTCCTTATTGTCGTTAATCACCACCACCGCGTCGACCCCCAGAAGGGCGTCAGCGACGAGAACGCCACCGGTCGCCTGGCCGACATGGACCTCGAGGGCCGCGACGTCGATGTCATTATCCCCGGCACTTGGGCCAACGGCCTCACCGGAATAAAGGACGTAACCCTCGCCGAGGGCCTCTACTCCGCCTACCACCGTTACATGCGCGAGTACTGCAGCGCCGACCCTGAGCGCCTCCGCAGTATCGTCCTCGCCCCCGCCTCCGACATCGAGTGGTCCGTCAGCGAGATCAAGGCCGTCTCCAAGGAGAAGTGGCCCGTCGCGGTCGCCATCATCCTGCCCGAGGGCATGCCCATCGACCATCCGGCCGTCGACCCGCTCTTCGAGGTGCTGAACGAGGAGCATCTCCCCATCCTCCATCACAGCTTCACCTTCGAACCGCCCTACTTCCCCGGCTACCGCGACATGTGGGGCAACATCGCCGTCGCCCGCACGGCCGCTCACCCCTGGGGCGCCGCCCGGCTGCTGTCCTACCTGATCGTCGGCAAGGTGTTCGACCGCTTCCCCAACCTGAACGCCGGCGCCGCCGAGGTGGGGCACGGCTGGCTGCCCCACTGGCTAATTCGTCTCGAAGAAATGTGCAACTACGTCTCCGGCACCACGCCCAAGACCGACTACAAGCCCATCGAGTACGCCCAGATGGGCCGCTTCCGGTGCGGCGCAGAGCCCTTCGAGGGCGCGGCCATGACCAAGGCTTGTATCGACCTGCTGGGTACCGAGGCCCTGATGCACCAGTCCGACTACCCCCACGGCGAGGCCCACTTCCCGGATACCGCCGAGATGGTCATCAACTGGTCCTTCTGGGAAGACCTGGGCGACGAAGCCCTGCGGAAGCATATGTCCGGCAACGCCGAGGCCCTTCTCCGCCTCACCTAGACACCCACACCGTGCCTGCCAAACGAAAAGGGGCGGGTCTGAGACCCGCCCCTGTCATACTCCCGTGGTTGAACCGCTGTCGCTAGGCGCAGGCTTCCCGAACGGCCTGGGAAACCTCGGCCAGACGGCGGTTGTTGTTCTCGTTGCCCCGGAATCCGTTGGTGATGTAGCCCACCGCAAGGCCGGTGTCCAGGTCGGCCCACCCGATTGAGGTGCCCGCTCCACCATGCCCGAAAGTGTTCAGTGGATGGCCGGTGGGGTGCCCCATCCGCTCGTCGGCCAGCGCCAGCCCCAGCGACCTCTGCGCGAACAGCCCCAGCGACTGGTCGATACCTTCCGCCTGGATGGTAATGCCCTCGATGACAGTCTCCGACCGTAGCACCCTGGCGCCGTCCAGCGACCCCTGCCGCTCCATCATCGCGTAGAAGCGGGCCAGGTCACCGGCGGTGGCGATGCCGTTGGCGCCCGGGCAGATGACTCGGTGGACCGCCGGACGGTCGAAGGTGACCGAGTAGCCGTTGGCGTCGGCGTCTGACTCCATCAGGTGAATGCGGGAGACTCGTTCTTCGAGGTTCTCCGGGAGCCCCACGTACGCGTTGTTCATCTGTAGAGGAGTGGTGAGGTCCTGGGCTAGGAACCGGTCGAATGTGCGTCCGTCGATGCGACGCACCAGCTCGGCGATGACCCAGCCGTAGTTGATCGGGTGATACGACAGCGTCGAGCCAGGCGCGAACTTGGGGTAGGCATTCTCCATCGCCGCGCACACCTTGCCCCAGTCTCCCCAGTCGGTCCATGGCAGGTCGGCTGGCGTGTCCGGGAACCCGCCCTGGTGGCTCAGAAGATGGCGGACGGTCACCTTGTCCTTGCCGTGCTGCCCAAACTCCGGCCAGAACTTGACGATCGGATCGTCCCAGTCCAGCCTGCCCCGCTCCTTCAGCATGTAAATGCAGGCCGCCGCCAGAGGCTTCGTCGACGAAAAGAGAACGAACATGGTGCTCTCGTCCACCCGGCGACCCGTGTTGTTGTCGGCAACGCCGCCATGGATGTCCAGGACCAGCTGTCCGTATCGATAGACTGCCAGCCCTGCCCCGGGGTGCAGTCCATCAGCGATCTGTTTATCGAACAACTGAGAGACTTTCTCCAGCCCCGCAGTGCTCATCGAAACGGTTTCGGGCGCAGTTAATGTGGCCATACAATTCCCTCTCCTGTTCAGTCTGCGAGGTTAGGTGATTAGCAACTCGTCTGGGTGTATTCTAGCACGCTTTCCGACGCATGAAAGCCGCAAATCGGATTTCTTTGTTCAACGTCCTTTCCAGACCGGTGCACGCTTTTCGGCGAAGGCACGCACGCCTTCCTGCGCGTCTTCCGTCTCCAGCACTTCGTCCCGCTTCTTCTGGGCGAAAGCAACCCGCTCTTCCAGTCCCATCTCGCTTCCCTTGATGGAGGCCTCCTTGATGGCTGCCAGCGACAGGGGCGCGTTGGCGGTTATCTTGCGGGCCATCTCCTCGGCACGGGGCATCACTTCTTCGGGGGCTACCACATAGTTGACCAGCATAAGCTCGAGGGCTTTTTGGGCGTCCACGAACTCGCCGGTGAAGAGGAACTCGAAGGCGATGTTTCGAGGCACCACCTGCGAGAGCAGCGCTGGGCCGCTCACCGACGATATGCCGCGCTTGGCCTGGGGCCAGCCGAACCTGGCTTCACTCGAGGCGATGCGTATGTCGCTGCCCAACGCTATGCCGCAGCCTTGGGCCAGGCATACGCCGTTGATGGCCGAGATGATCGGTTTCCATATCTTGGACTGCTCGACATAAAGGTCCCCAGTCGACGGACCTTCATTCGCTCTAGCATTGGCCATTGCCACAAGGTCGTGGCCAGTGGAGAAGGCGCGCCCGCTGCCGGTAATTATGGCGACGCGGACCTCGGGATTACTCTTCACGTCCTGGAAGGCGTCCCACAGCAGTTCGCGCATCTCGGGGTTGATCGCGTTCAGCTTCTCCGGCCGATTCAGCGTGATATAGGCAATGCCTTCCTTGACTTCGTAAATGACTTCTCGTTCCGTCAAACCCGTTCCTCCAATCAGATTATCCGTGAGCCCGTGGGCTTCGTTCCTATCACTCCGCCCGACTCCAGAGCGTCAATGTCATCGCTGGCCAGGCCCAGCAGCCCGCCATAAACCTCACGGTTGTGCTGGCCCAGCGAGGGAGCGGGCGAACGCACTTCTCCGGGCGTTCCCGACATCTTCCACGGCAGCCCCGGGTACCGCCTGGTTCCAACCTGCGGGTGGTCGACGGAAACGAAGGTGCTTCGTTCGGCATAGTGCCTGTCATCCAGAAGGTCCGGCCCACGCAGCACCGTCCCGGCGGGCACTCCCATTAACTGTAACCGCTCAGCCAGTTCAAATGCGTCGTGCTCACTCGTCCAGCCGGCGATGATGGCGTCCAGCTCGTCCTGGTGGGCCAGGCGCGCCTCAGCCGTGGCAAATCGTTCGTCCGTAGCCAGGTCGCGAGCGTTCATGGCCTCGGCCAATGACGCCCATTCACCGTCGTTTGTGGCCGCGATTGTTATCCAGCGGTCTTCTCCCTTGCACGGGTAACTGTTGCAGGGAGCATACCAGCGGGAGCGATTGCCGATTCGCTCCGGCTCTTCTCCGGTCATCTGGTGCGAAAGCAGTTCGCCGCCCATGAGGGCTACTGATGACTCCTGCTGGGAGACATCGATATACATACCCTTGCCGGTGCGCCTCCGCCGTCGCAGTGCGGCCAGGAGCACCCCAGCGGCGTGAGAGCCGGTAATTGGGTCGCCGTGGTTGATGCCGGACTTCATCGGACCGTCGCCGGGATACCCCGTCAGGTGGGCCATACCAGAGAGCTGCTCCTGCCCGATTCCGTAGCCCAGGTAGCCCTTCCACGGTCCGGTGTTGCCGAAGGCCGGCATCGAAACGTATATCAGGTCTGGACGGTGCTTTCGTAGCTCCGCGTAGTCGTAGCCCAGCCTCTCCAGGCTGCCTTGCCGGAAGTTCTCAATAAGCACGTCACTGATGGAAACTAGCTGCTCGAAGACCTGTCGGCCCTCATCGCTGGTCAGTTCCAGTGTGATGCCATACTTGGACATGTGCAGGCAGTTGAACCAGCCGTTGCGATTCCAGGGTTCTTCCCCGGGCTCGCCGTCCGGATAAGCCGCTATGCCACGCGCCGGACTCACTGGCCCTCGATGCGAGTCGTACACGCTGAGCGACTCCATCTTGATGACCTCAGCCCCCAGGTCGGCCATCAGCTTGGTGCAGTAGGGTCCCGCCCAGATGCGGGAGAGATCCAGAATGCGGTAGTTCTTGAGCGGCTGTTTCGTAGTGGGAGTCAGCATTGCCCAACTCCCTTAGCTCCATCAGCGGCTAACTCCGCTATGCGAGCCTCACCGTACCCAAGCCAGTCGGACAGCACTGCCGAAGTGTGCTCGCCGAAACGGGGCGCCCGCCTGAAATCCCAGGCATCCACGCCAGGTTCGCAGGCTATCGGTGCACCGGGGTATCTCAGCGCTCCGGCCTCCGGATGGTCCAGCTCGACGAAGTATTCGCGAGCCACAAGTTGCTCCATTTCAAGGATGTCCTGCATCGTGGCAACGAAGCTGAATCCCAGGCCGCTTTCCTGCCCCGCCTTGAAAATGTCCACCTTGTCGTTCTCGATCAGCCAGGGAAGCATCAGGGCGTCCACCTCGTCGGCGTTGTCCTGCCTGCCGCGGCGGGAAGCGAACCGCGGGTCGGACAACTCCTCGCGCTCCATGATCCGGGCAACCTCCGGCCAGCGATGATCTGGCCCGGCAATTATGCCGACGAAACCGTCATTGCAGGGGTAGATGCCCCAGGCGGCACGACCGTAGCCCCGATTGCCAACGCGTGTGTATTCCTGCCCTGAGTAGCTGTACTGCATCAGGGCGTTTTCCAGGATGTTGGTGGCGTATTCTGCGATCGAGACATCGATTTGCTGCCCCTCGCCCGTTTCCTCCGCGTACATCAGGGCCGCCATCGTCGCGACAAAGGCGTTCTGGCCCGCACCCAGCTGGGCCAGCGGCACACCCTCCTTCAGCGGCTCCTGGTCAGGCTCACCGGTGATATTCATCAGGCCGCCCATGGCGTAGAGATTGACCTCGGCGGCGCGCCAGTCGCGGTATGGCCCCGTCTGCCCGAAGTTGCTGATGGAGGTCATCACGAGGGCCGGGTTAACGCGACGCAACGCCTCATAACCCAGGCCCAATCGTTCCATCGTTCCCGGGGCAAAGTTCTCCACCAGGATATCGGCCTTTGCTGCCAACTGTAGAAGAGCTTCGCGGCCCGGCCTGGTTTTCAGGTCAAGCGTCACACTGCGCTTTCCGGCGTTGAGGTACAGGTGCCACGCCCCGTCCTCGACGGGCTCGCCAGGGTTTGGCGAGACGGCCAACCGGGGATGAGAGGCGAAAGGTCCGAATCCTCGCACAGGGTCCCCCAGCGGCGGACGCTCCACTTTCACCACGTCGGCGCCGAGGCCAGCGAGGAGCCTGGTGCAGTAAGTTCCCGCAAAATAATGGGTCAGGTCCAAAGTCCTGACCCCTTCAAGCAGTCCATTCATGGCAAAATTTTGGCATTGCCGCGCCCCGAATGCAACCTCGGCTTGTCAAGGCCAACAATGTGTTATTCTGCTCTTCAAATCGCGTTGGAGTCAGCAAGTAATGGAACGTCCCATTTTTCAACCCGCCGGTACTCCGGTCGAGGAACTGGATACGCCGGCTCTGGTAGTTGACCTCGACCTGATGGAACACAATATCAGCACCTACCACGGATATTTCGCTGGAACCGGTGCAACAGTGCGCCCCGTGGTTACCAGCCACCTGTGCCCGCAGGTTGCTCGCCGGCAGATGGCCGCTCCCGGCAGCAGAGGTCTGGCGGTTACTACCGTGGGTGAGGCCGAGGTCTTCGTCTCCGCTGGGTTTGACGACATACTTCTGTCTAACCAGGTGGTGACCGCCTCGAAGATTCGCCGCCTGTGCGCCCTCGCGTCCCAGGCCACCATCGGAGTCGCCGTCGACAACCCTGCAAATGTGGCCCAGCTGTCTCGTGCAGCCATTGATGCCGGGGTCGAGCTGGAAATTCTTGTTGAAATTGAAGCGGGAATGGGTCGCTGCGGCGTTACGCCCGACGCCGAGGCCGTGGGTCTAGCCAGGGCCGTAACCGATTCGGAAGGGCTCAGTTTCCGGGGAATCATGGCAACGGTTCCAGGTCCAGCCGGGGACAGTCCGGAGGCCCACTCTGAACAGACCCGGCAAAACCTGCAGGTAGCCATAGATACAAAAGACCTGATGGAAAGCGCGGGACTGACCGTCGCAGAGGTCAGCGTCGGAGGGGCACACTGCTGTCTCGCTGCCGGAGAGCTTCCAGGGATCACGGAAGTTCGCGCCGGGCGATATCCGCTGATGGACGTCCGCCTTCAGGAGCACCTTCCGGATCTGGCATTGGCGGCAATGGTGTTGGCCTCGGTTATCAGCCATCCCGTGCCGGACATTGCAGTTCTCGACGCCGGACACAAGGCCACCGGCCCCGACATGGGCCGTCCGGTGCTTCAGGGTGTCGCCGGTGGCACCGCCGCCCGCTTCAGTGCCGAGCACGGCATCGTGGAGTTTGACGGCAACGCAGAGGGCGTGTTGAATCCCGGCGAAAGGGCTCAGTTGGCGCCCTGGGAGCTGGCTTCCTGCGTCAACCAGTACGACTACATCCGGGCCGTTCGCAATGGCAAACTGGAAGGCTACTGGCCCCTCTCGGCACGCGGTCGCTTCGCTTAGGCGCCAGCCAACCCGACTAAACAGAATATCAACCTTCCCCCTTGAAGAGGGTAGCAACGGAGAGACAATATGATGGACAGTCAGACTCCCCTGCCCGGCACTCCGATGGAGGAACTGGACACCCCCTGTCTGGTCCTGGACCTCGATGCCCTTGACAGCAATATGGACGTTATCGCCGACTACTATCGCGACAAGCCGAGCAAACTGCGAGGCCACGCCAAGAACCACAAGACCCCGGCCATTGCGTTGCGCCAGATCCGTCGCGGTGGCACCATCGGCGGAGTGTGCGCCGCCAAGGTCGCTGAGGCAGAGGTCATGGTGCACGGCGGGGTTCCCAGCGTGTTCATCACCAGCGAAGTCGTCGGAGACCTGAAAATTCGCCGCCTTTGTTCCCTGGCAGGACAGGCTGAGGTAATGGTGGCCTGCGACAGCCCCGAAAACGCTCAGGCCCTCTCACGAGAGGCAGACTCGCAAGGCGTCGACCTCGGGGTAGTCATCGAGCTGGAGACCGGCATGAGGCGCTGTGGCGTGCAGGAAATCAACCAGGGGGTCGCCCTAGCCCACGAGATCGACTCGCTTCCCGGCATCAGTTTCCGGGGCATCATGAGCCACCAGGTCATTCCGGCCATGCCGGACCGTGAGGACCGTGTCACCGAGGGCAACCGGGTCATCAAGGGCGTCATCGACCTGAAGAACGCCGTAGTAGACTCGGGGCTGCCCGTGGAAATAGTCTCCACCGGCGAAACGTGGAGCTACGACGTTGCTGGCGAAATCCCCGGCGTCACCGAAGTCCAGGGCGGCAGCTACCTCATGATGGAAACTCACTACAGCTACATGACCGAGTTCAGCTACGCCGCCAAGATTCTGACCACCATCATCAGCACGCCTCGGCCTGGCATCGCCATCGGCGACGCGGGCACCCGGGCCGTCAGCACATTGCGCGGGATGCCAGAAGTGGACGCTCACCCGGGCGTCTCCGTCGAGTCGATGGACGGCGACCACGCTGTCTTCAGCCTGGGAGACGGAGCGTCGCTGAATGTAGGCGACCAGGTCCTCCTCATTCCCTCGCAGCAGGACGCCATGGTCAGTCGCTGGGACCGCTTCGTCGGCCTGCGCAACGGCACTGTGGAGGCGGTCTGGGACATACAAGCGCGCGGTTGCCACAACTAGCAGCAGGGACGCTGACTCGCGGCTACAACAGAAATCAAACTTTACGGAGAACTGCAACCGATGCCAAACCCCGTTGTGCATTTTGAAATTGGCTGCGTTGACACCAACGCACAGCAGGAATTTTACGGAAAGCTCTTCGACTGGGAAATCATCCCGACTAGTGAAGAGTGGAACTATGGGCTGGTCCAGCATTCTGAAGGAGGCATTGGCGGCGGCATCTCCGACTCCGGCGATGACCCTGCCAAGCCCATGGTCACGTTCTACGTGATGGTCGACGACCTGCAAGCATACCTCGACAAGGCTGCCAGCCTCGGTGCAACACCCGTCCTGCCTCCCATGGAAATGGAAGTAAACGACAGCAAATTCGCCATAGCGGCCTTCATCGACCCGGAAGGCAACTATATCGGCCTGTTCCGACCCGACCAGGCCTGAAACCACCAACCCCACAAAAAGCGGCGGCGAAGGTTATCCTCCGCCGCTTTTCTTTTGCCAAGTCTAGACCGCTGACTGTGGGAGCCTGATTCGGTCGATGCCGTCTACGGGGTCGGGCCGAATTCCGTGGTCTTCATCAGGTAGGTATTCTGGGCCTGGATCACGCCGCGCACACGGGGAATGTATGCGCCGCCCCACTCGGGGTCTGCGGCCACTTCGCCCTTGGCCTTTTCCATGTGTCCCACGTTGTCGAAGGCCCAGATGTGGACAACTTGGTTCAGATCGCCCAGGTCGCTGTAGAACCAACCGGCCAGCTTCACCCCGTGGCGCTGGCGAATGGGCAGGGCCAGCTCCTCCACGGCGGCCATGTAGGTGGGCAGCCCGCCGGGGTTCAACGTGTACTGGCGGAAATCAAAGACCATGTCGTTCTTCCGCTGGTACTCGGCGGTCCCCTCCTCAGCGATCGGTCCCTTGACAGGGTACGTGGGCGCGAAAGCCGGGGACATCATCAGCCAGGTCTTCTGGGACTCCACCAGGGGCTGAGCCCGCGGGACGTACTTTCCGCTCCAGTCGGGGTCGCCGTACACCGCAGCCTTCTGCGAGTTCAGGTGCTCCAGGTCCTTGTAGCCCCAGATATGCACCACCTGGTTGAGTGTTCCAACGTCGCTCCAGTACCAGCCGGACAGTGCGACATCGTGGTTTTGCCGGATGGGCAAGCCCACTTCCTTTACGCCAGCTCGATAATCTGGCGTCGCGCCCGGCTTTAGGGTGTACATCCTGAAATCGTAGAGCATCGTCAGCCTCCGGTATGCTTTTTAATAAATTCTCCCGCTTGTGCTATCGCCTGCCGCCCCTCGGGAAGAATGGGTGCAAACAGGTGCCATACGTGAATCATGTCGTCCCAAACGTGCATCTGGACATCAACGCCTGCCTCGCGAGCTATACCAGCCAGCCGCGTCGAATCGTCCAGAAGGACCTCTGCGTCGCCCACCTGGATCAGGGTCGGAGGCAGGCCGCGAAGGTCGGCATAGAGAGGAGCCGCCAGCGGCGCCCGAGGGTCCCTTCCTCCCAGGTAAGTCTTGGCCGAGACCATCAGGTTTTCTTTGTTGACCATGGGGTCAGCCTTGGCGCGCGTCTCCATGGACTCACCCAGGCCCTCCATGTCGACCCACGGCGAAATGCAGACTGCAGCCCCGGGAACAGGAAGCCCAAGATACCGTATCTGCACAATTGCGGACACAGTCAGTCCGCCACCGGCAGAATCGCCTGCCACCGCAATCCTCGATGCGTCGTACCCTTCGTCCAGCAGCCAGCGGTAAGCCGCGACCGCGTCTTCAACTGGCGCCGGGAAGGGGTGCTCCGGGGCCAGGCGGTAGTCCAGTCCCAGCACCTTCCCCGAGGCCTCTTTTGACAGCCACGCCATCATGGGCCTGTGCGTGCGTGGGGATCCGATGATATAGCCGCCCCCGTGCAGATAGAGCACAACCCTGCTTTCTGAAGCATCATCGGCGGCTACCCATTCGGACGTCACGCCACCGGCGTTTGCGCGATGATAGGACGCAGAAACTTCGATCGGGAAGTCGTCGACCATGCGCTCGAAAGACCGTCGCCGGCCTTCGGTCGCCCCCTGCGATTCATCTACTTCCCTGCCTTTGACTAGAGCGATTACCTGGTCCAGTTCCGCAGATTTGGCCATTTCTACGCCTCCAGCATCTTCTTGAGTGTGCGGGCGCTGCTGTGCGGCGCCGAGAGAACGGGCACCGGCGATACCTCTTTCAGGTGTTCAAGGGCAGTGGCAAAGGAAAACTGGCTGAGCAATACAACGTCCACGTCAGGCGCCAGGGCCAGAACTTCTTCCTCCAGCCTCTTTTCGAAGGCCGCCTGTCCACCTTCTCTCAGAACCTTGATCAGGTCGGTGGCCAATCGAGGAACTACCTGAACGTCCTCTTCAGCGTCACTGGCTGCCAGCTTCAGATAGTACTCTGAGTCGGACATCGTTGCCTCGTTTGTGGCGATCACGCCAACACGCGGACCGGCCGCAACGGCCTCCGCCATCACAGGACCATAGGATGAAACCAGAGGAACATCGACTAGGTGGCGAGCGGAATCCACCACCGGGGCATAGACCGAACAGGCCAATCCGATGGCGTCGGCGTCATTGTCCTGCGAGTAGCAGATTAAGTCGCTCATGCGTCGCCGGAGGCCGGGCGTGATACTGCCCGGAAAGTCAATGAGCAGTCCTTCGTCCAGCAGGTTTATCACTTCCGCCTCGGGAAACTCGTCCCGGAATGCGAGGCGCACGGGCGGAATGGACTCTGCCAGTGCGTGAATCATCACAACGCGCATGGTTTCAGCGCTCCCTCAATGGCTGAAGATACCGATTGGCTCAGTTCAGGATACCGATTACTTCGCCGTCCGCGGCCACGTCCATGTCCAGCGCGCGCGGTCGAGTGGGCAGGCCAGGGAGTGTCTCGATACGACCGGCAAGGGCATACAAGAAGCCCGCACCCACCGAGGCCCGCAGGTCGTTGATGGGGAACGTGTATCCCTGGGGCCTGTTTCGAAGGCTGGGGTCGTGGGAAATCGATAGATGCGTCTTGGCCATGCAGATGGGCAGGTTGCCCCATCCCTGCGACTCGAAGTATCGGAGCTGGTTGGTGGCCTGAGTCGACCAGGACACTTCAGCGGCGCCGTACACCTTCTGAGCGAGTGCCAGCGCCTTTTCCTGCGCCGTTGCCTCGAGTGGGTAAGCGTAGGTGATGTCGCTGTCGGCCTTCGTCGCATCCACGACAGCCTGCGCCAGTTCCTCGGCCCCTGCGCCGCCCTGGGCATAGCCGTCGCATTCCACTGCCGCCGTGGCGCCGGCTTCCAGCGCTATCTTCTTCACCGCTGCCAGTTCCTCAGGGCTGTCGGTGCCGAACCGGTTGATGGCGACGACACACGGCAGACCAAAGCTGGTGACAATTCCGACGTGATGCGCCAGGTTGGGGCCGCCAGCATTCACACGCTCGACGTTGGGCTTGTCCAGATCGCGGCGCGGCGCGCGTCCGTGCCATTTGAGTGCCCGCGCAGAAGCCACCAGCACCGCCGCGCTGGGCAACAGCCCGCTCTGACGGGTCTTAATGTGCATGAACTTCTCGAATCCCAGGTCCGAAGCAAAACCGGCCTCGGTGATCACGTAGTCTGCATAGCCCAGGGCCAGCTTGTCGGCAAGTATTGAGCTGCAACCGTGGGCAATGTTGCCGAAGGGCCCGGCGTGTACCAGGCAGGGCTGACCCTCCAACGTCTGCACAAGATTGGGCATCACCGTCTGGTGGAGCAGGGTCATGAGAGCTCCCTGCACCCCGAGCTGGGCCACGGTGACCGGATCCCCTCCGCGGGTCAAGCCCACCACAATCCGGGAGATGCGTTCTCGAAGGTCATCGGGGCCATCGGCCAGGGCGAGGATGGCCATGATCTCGGAGGCGGAAACAATATCGAACCTCGCCTCTCGCAGCGGGCCGTAGCCGCTTCCCCCCACGCCCGCGATAACCTGCCGCAGTCCACGGTCCGATGCGTCGGTAACCCTCGACCACTGGATACCCGATGGATCGAAGTCCGGTATGGCGTTTCGGAACACCGCGTTGTCCACCAGCGCCGCCAGCAGGTTGTGAGCCGAGGCCACGGCATGAGCATCCCCGGTGAAGTGAATGTTGATTTCGTCTTCTGGCACAATCCTGGCGTTGCCGCCTCCTGTGCCCCCGCCCTTGATCCCGAAAATCGGCCCCAGTGTCGGCTCCCGCAGATTCACCGCAACCTTCTGTCCCAGTCGGCCCATTCCCTGGGTCAAACCAATGGCCGTTGTAGTTTTTCCCTCTCCCGCCGGCGTCGGCGTGATCCCCGTGACGACTACCAGCTTGCCGGTCCTGACGCTGACGTCCTTCATGGCATCAAGGGAAATCTTGGCCTTGTAGTGGCCGTAGGGCAGAACGTGCTCCGGCTTGAAGCCCAGGGTGTCGGCAATTGCGCTGATCGTCTGCACGTAGCCTCCGGGTCGAGGCCGCCCCTGCTGAGGCGGCCTTGGTCTGATCTTGAATAGTTTCTCTGCGTCCCTTACAAGCGCACACTAGCCGCCGATCTCGGTCTCCAGGCGGCTGATGTCCTGCTCGCTCAGGTTAAAGTACTTGGCATCTGGGTGATGGAACACCAGAGCCGATACCGTGGACTCCGGGTCCATCATGAACCCTTCGGTCAGTTCCACGTCCAGGTGATTGGACACCTCCAGCAACCGGAACAGCTGCTCCTGGTCTTCCAGCCTCGGGCAGGCGGGGTAACCGAAAGAGAATCGCCGTCCGCGGTACTGCGTCCGGAACAGTTCGTAAGGGGTGATCCCGGCAGGGTCGCCAAAGCCCCACATCTGCCGCAACTGCTGGTGCAGCAACTCCGCGAAGCCCTCCGCGCTCTCCAGCGCCAGCGCCTGCAGGATGTGCGAATCCAGGAACTTGCCTTCCGCAATCCACTGTGTGGCAAGGTCCCTGATCCCCGGGCCTATGGAGGTGACGAACATGCCGACGTAGTCCATGCCTTCCAGCCCGCTTCCGGAGGACGCCTGGGCTGGCTGCACGTAGTCGCTCAGGCACAGGCCGTCCCGCTGGCTCTGGCGTCCGAAGTGGAATCGTTCCAGAACCCTTGACCCGTCGGGCGAATATACCAGTAGTTGCTGCCCGTCCGCTTGACACGGAAAAAACTTGAAAACTGCGCTGGCCGTGATGTCGCTTCGGGACAGCACGAGGTCTTCGACCCTGCGCACCGAGTCGCGCAGATCGGTGGCAGCCTGTTCTCCAGCCTCCAGGTCTTCAGCAAACCGGCCCTTGTAGCCCAGGTGACGGACGTAGAGCATCTGCGGGTTGATGTAGCCGAATATGTCTTCGAGGCTGTAGTCGCTGAGAACGTGGAGCCGCAGGTCGGGCGGGTTGGGTATGGCAAAGTCATGCCTTACCTTCGCAGGCGGGACATCCTCGCCCCCATCGTCTGATGCCCGCCGCACATCGTCGTCCAGCATGGCCTCGGTTTCCGCCTCGAGCTGAGCAGCGAGGTGGGCCCTTTCATCGGCTTCCTGAATCGTGTTGGCCAGGGCAAGCCCGGTCATTGCGTCGGAGGCATATGCAACCAGTCCTCCGTATTCCGGGGCAATGCGCAGCCGCGTGAACCGGTTGGACAGGGCCGCGCCACCCACCAGCACCGGCACAGACACGCCGTCCTGCCGGAAGTCGCGCACAGTTTCCACCATCATCTGCGCAGATTTCACCAGCAGACCGGAGAGGCCGATGATGTCCGGATTGTGTGCCTTGTAGGCCTCGATCAGTTCCTGGGGCGGAATCTTGATGCCGAGGTTGATAACCTCGTAACCGTTGTTCGAGAGGATTATTTCGACGAGGTTTTTGCCGATGTCGTGAACGTCGCCTTTCACCGTGGCCAGCACTACACGGCCCTTGATCGAGCTTTCCAGACGCTCCATGTAGGGTTCGAGGTGGGTGACAGAGAATTTCATCGACTCGGCCGACTGCAGTACTTCGGCAACGATGAGCTGGTTCGCATTGAACTGGCGGCCCACCTCGGTCATACCGTCCATCAGCGGCCCATTGATGATCTCCAGGGGCGTTCGCTCCTGCAGCGCCTCGTCCAAGTCTTCGGCGAGGCCCTCCTTGGTTCCCTCAATGATGGCGAGCGCCAGCCGCTCGTCCAGGGGAAGGCTGCGCCGCTCCTCGTTGGTAGCCACAGGCGCCTTCTCGCGGAAGTGGGCGGCAAAGGCCGCCACAGGGTCTTCACCCTGGTACCAGATCAGGTCCTCCGCCAGCTTGCGTTCCTCCTCGGGAATGGAGGCATACCGCATCATTGCCTCGGAGTTGACGATGGCCATATCCAGACCGGCCTGTACGCAGTGGTACAGGAATACCGAGTTCAATACCTCGCGTCCGGCGGCCGGGAGACCAAAGGAAACGTTCGATATGCCAAGAATTGTCTTCGCCCGAGGCAGGGCTCCCTTGATCAGCCTCACCCCCTCCACGGTCTCCGCGCCCGATCCAATGTAGTTGACGTCGCCAGTACCTACAGGGAAGACCAGCGGATCGAATATCAGGTCTTCTTCCGGGACTCCATATTTCTCGGTTAGCAGCTTTGCCGAGCGCAGCGCCACTTCCAGCTTGCGTTGGCGTGTGATGGCCTGCGCCTGCTCCTTGTCGTCGTCGATGCAGCCCACCACCAGCGCAGCTCCGTAGCGCCGTGCAAGTGGCACCACCCGTTGAAACCGTTCTTCGCCGTCCTCCAGGTTCACAGAGTTGATAATGGCCTTTCCCTGCAGCCGCTTTAGCGAAAGCTCGATAACCTCAGGGTCGGTGGAGTCCACCATAATTGGAGTCTTGACCTTCTTGGTGACCAGGTCAAGGAATTCGGCAATGTCTGTTGCCTCGTCTCGGTCCGGGTCTTGCAGACATACATCCAGCACGTGAGCGCCATTTCTGGCCTGTCTGCGCCCGATCTCGGCCGCCTCCTCGAACTTGCCTTCGTTGATGAGACGTCGGAAGCGCCGGCTGCCCAGCACGTTGGTTCGCTCTCCCACGACTGCAGGGCGCAGTTGGTCGTCAACCAGCAGGGCCTCTATGCCGGAAACGCGAGTGTCGTGGGAATCCGCCAAACGGCGCGGCGGCTTGCCAGCGGCAGTCTCGCCCAGCAGGTGGATGTGTCCGTCGACGGTGCCGCAGCATCCGCCCACCAGGTTCACCCAGCCCGAGTCCACGAACCGGCCCAGCGTTTCCGCCATCGCCTCTGGAGTCTCGTTGTATTTCCCGTCCTCGTCCGGCATGCCCGCATTGGGCACGCAAGACACCGGGAATCGGGAAATCGAGGCCAGGGTGCGTATATGGTCGGTCATGAAGGCGGGGCCGGTGGCGCAGTTGATACCGATCCATAGCAGGTCCCGGTGCGCCAGCGAAACATACAGCGCTTCCACGTCCTGACCGGCCAGCAGCGTTCCCATGGGCTCAACGGTTCCCTGCACAGCCACCGGAACCTCACGCCCCAGTTCTGCGAGAGCGCGGTCTATGCCTTCCAGGCCCGCCTTGATATTCAGAGTATCTTGGCCCGTTTCTAGGAGCAGCACATCCACGCCGCCTTCTATCAACCCGGAAGCCTGGACGTGGTAGCTGTCGGCGAGTTCTTCGAACGTCACGCCACCAGTTACAGAGATGGTCTTGGTTGTCGGCCCCATGGAACCGGCAACGAAGCGGGGCTTGTCAGCAGTTGAGGCGGCATCGGCCGCTTTCCTCGCCAACTCCGCGGCCACGCGATTGAGGCGGCGAGCTTCGTGGGAGAGGTCGTATTCAGCAAGGACTATGGCGGTGGAGCCGAAGGTATTGGTCTCGATGATGTCAGCCCCGGCGTCCAGGTGTCCCTGGTGAATGATCTCGATGACGTCGGGCCTGGTCAGGACCAGGTGTTCGTTGCAACCTTCGTATTCAACTCCCCCAAAGTCGTCGGCGCCGAGGTCGAATGACTGAATCGCCGTGCCCATCGCACCGTCTATTACCAGGATGCGCTCGCTCAAGGCGGATTTCAGAGATTCGATGCGTTCCATTGGGTCCATATGAGTGTTAACCATAAATGGATAGTATCCCGGCTCAACTCATACCTGCCTCTCCCACTTCACGACCCCCGGAATCGAGCTCTTAAATTTCCTTTCGGTTACCTGACTACTTCGTTATCTAGCCCGGTCCGGTTATAACCCGAACCAGCCATTGAGCGCCGGGCCGTTGAGTTCCAGCCACCGTATGTTGAGATTGATTCTCTCCAACCCCTGGCGAATGGTTCGGTCGGCGGCCGGCGCCGGGTTTTCAGCGAAGAAATTCTCCACGTCGGCCCGTTGAGCTACCGTATTGAAGCTGTTGACGATGGACACCAGTCGCATAAGCCCAAATCCGCCGCCACCGTAGCGCCGGTCGAACTCGGCCCAATTGTTCTTGACGAACTCCCAGGCCGTCTGCCTGCCTGTTGGGTTTGCCGCAACGCTGGCCACCACGGTGATGGTGTCCTGCGACCTGACCCGATTCGACAGAGAGCGCTCCAGAGTGTCATTCAGCAGGGCCGCATCCTGGAACCTCGACGTCGCCAACAGCAATCGGATTTTTTCCTCCTGCAGGTTGGTGCGTTCCTCCAACTCCCAAAGCTGGTCGTAAGTTGAACGGTCGCCCGCTTGTGCGGCAAGACTGAACACCACTCCTCGCAGGTCGGGATGCACCGCCTCTGGATTGGACAGGTACTGTTGGAACAGGTTTGAGGCCTGCGACAGGGTCTCGGGATCGTTGTAACTTCCCGACTGGCCCAGCACCGTCGACCGCAGCAGCGAGTCCAGGTGCCCGTCCTCAGGTCGCGGCGTCCATCCCGCCCGACGCGCCGCCGGGGCGAACAACTCCCTGCCGAATCGCTGGTATGCCTGGTGTACGGGCATTCCGGCGACCAATTGCTCAATGTCCCGAAGGTTGGACGCCAGATCGCTCCACACCGAGGCGTCCGTCTCACCGGAATATGATCCCGCCAGTTCGAGGAACTGGGTAACCGGCAGTAGACCGCCGCGGGAAAGAGCATAGGCATCGTTCTGTATTCCCAATCTGTCCGTTGCCGGCAGTTCAAGACCACGAATGGCCGGGGCGAGCCTCTGCCAGTCTTCAGGCGTGTAGTTGACCCGGAAGAACCCTGTCTGGTCGGAGTTCACCTTGTACCAGTCTTCGGCAGGGCTCGGCGCGGGCAGCGAGATTACAGTCTCCTTGCTCTCCATCACTGCCGAAGCCGCTGCAGACCCCGGCCCACTGACCGATACCGGCACCTTCCACACTTCGGGATTCGGCTCTTCCTCGCCCAGCAAACGGTCGTAAACAAAGCGCTCCTGGGACAGCGAGACCTTCACGGCGTCGCTGCTGCGATCGGCTTGCGCCTGGAGTACAGGATATCCGGTCTGCTTGACCCACGAGTCCATGATGTCGGTGACCGGAAGACCGGATTCTTCCTCCAGTGCCGACCACAGGTCCTGGGTGCGGGCGTTGCCGTATTCATGGCCCTTAAGATAGCGGTACAGGCCTCCCTGAAATACATCCGGACCCAGGAACTGCTCCAGCATGCGAATTACCGAACCGCCCTTGCTGTAACTGATGGCGTCAAAGAGCTGACTGACCTCGGCGGGATTCTTGACCTCCTGCTCAATGGGGTGGGAGTTCTTCAATCCATCTAGGCTCAGGGCCCGGTTCGTATCCATGTTCACAAACTGCGTCCACATTTCCCATTCCGGGAACAGCCAGTCGACAGCCTTTGTGCCCATCCACGATGCGAAGCTCTCGTTGAGCCAGAGGTCGTCCCACCATTCCATGGTCACCAGGTCCCCGAACCACATGTGCGCCATCTCGTGGGCCACCACCTCCGCAACCCGCTGTCGTGTCCCGGCCGAAGAGTTGTCCGGATCGACCAGTAGCGCAGTTTCTCGATAGGTGACGCAACCCCAGTTTTCCATGGCGCCGGCGGCAAAGTCCGGAATGGCGATGTGGTCCAGCTTGGGCAACGGGTACGGAATACCAAAGTATTCGTTGAAATATCCAAGCAGCTTTACGGACGTATCAAGGGCAAAGGCCGCCTGGTTCTCCTTTCCTCGAGTGGTCCACACACCCACGGTGGTGCCATCCGCCGCATCTTCTTCCACAGACACAATATCGCCAACCACAAAGGCCAGCAGGTAGGTGGACATAATCGGGGTCTCGCCAAACCGGACCGACTTCAGCCCGGGCGCCGGACTGGTTTCTCCCACAATTGGCGTGTTCGATACAGCCTGGAATCCCTCGTCAAATACCAGCGTAACGTCAAACACGGCCTTTTGCGCCGGCTCATCCCAGCAGGGGAAGGCGCGACGCGCGTCCGTGGCCTCAAACTGCGTGGTGGCCAGGTAGCGCGTATTCCCTTCCGTGTCCTCGTACTCCGACCTGTAGAACCCCACCAGGCGATCGTTCAGCACGCCGCTGAACTGCATTGCCAGTTGAGCCTCTCCCGGGGAAAGCGTTTGCCCAAAGTCCAGGGTTACGGTCTCGGTGCCTTCGTCAAGGGCGATCGAATACGCAGCCGTGGATGTGCCGTTGCGAACTAACGAAACCTCGCTGACCTCCAGTTCAGCAGCGTTCAAAACGATGCGGGCCGTGGGCTCCAGGATTTCAATGTCAATCGTCTGTTCGCCCCTGAAAGTAAAAGACCCCAGATCGGGTTGGAGAGTCATCGTATATTTGTTGGGTTTAACGTTGATGGGCAACACTATGGCATCGGCGGAAGGCATACAGCAGTCCTCTGAAGGAAAATGACAGTGAAGGAAAATGACAGTGAAGGAAAATGACAGGTTTCGCTTTCCGCCTGATTTTACCACGAATTCAAAACCAAGCTTGCCCTCCACGCCTCTGCCTAACTTTTCCCGCAGACCTGGAATGCAGACTATCCTCCACTGCGCAACTTGCCCGGCGACACAACCGGAGCATAACTGGAGTGATATAATGTTCGCCGGTTTACGCTCGCCCCATACGCTCACAGGCGCGCGCCTAGGAGAGAGTATTTATGCCCCCAAGAACGATGTTCGAAAAGATATGGGACGCTCACGTGGTTCATGAGGAGCCAGGGGAACCGGCCATCATCTACATAGACCTTCACCTGGTTCACGAAGTCACTTCTCCCCAGGCCTTTGATGGGCTTCGAATGGCAGGCCGCCCGGTCCGCAGGACGGACCTGACAGTTGCCACGGCCGACCACAATACCCCTACATGGGACCTGTCTCTTCCCGTAACGGACGACATTTCGCGGGAGCAGCTCGACGCCCTCACCCGCAACTGCGAAGAGTTCGGTGTAACCCTGTACGACCGGTTCAGCCCCTTGCAGGGCATTGTGCACATAATCGGCCCCGACCTCGGTTACACTCAGCCGGGCAAGACCGTGGTCTGCGGCGACAGCCACACCTCTACCCACGGCGCGCTGGGCGCCTTCGCCGTTGGCATTGGCACCTCCGAGGTGGAGCATGTACTGGCTACCCAGACCCTTCGCCAGTTCAAGCCACGCACCATGGAAGTCCGCGTAGACGGGCAACTGCCTCCTGGCGTCACCGGGAAGGACATAATCCTCGGAATCATAGGCCGCATTGGCGTGAACGGGGGCACGGGCCACGTAATCGAGTACACGGGCGAGGCGATACGCTCTCTTTCGATGGACGGTCGCATGACTGTCTGCAACATGAGCATCGAGGCAGGGGCCCGCGCCGGCATGATCGCCCCCGATGAGACCACTTTCGAGTATGTCAGGGGCCGTCAGTTCGCTCCACAGGGGGCTGATTTCGATGCAGCGGTTGAGCGTTGGAAGCAACTCCCCACCGACCAGGGAGCAACTTTCGACAAGACTGAGATTTTTGACGCTGCAAAGATGGAGCCGTACGTGACCTGGGGAACCAACCCAGGCATGGTTGCACCCATCAGCGGGCGCGTGCCGGACCCGGATTCCTTCGAAGAAGCACCGCAACGCGAGGCGGCCACCCGCGCGCTGCAATACATGGACCTCCAGGCAGGGACCCCGATCCAGGACATAAAGATCGACCGCATCTTCGTCGGGGCTTGCACCAATGCCAGGCTGGAAGACCTGCGCGCCGCCGCCGAGGTTGTCCAGGGCCGGAAGGTCCACCCGGACGTTTACGCAATGGTTGTCCCGGGCTCGGCCAAGATCAAGCAGGAGGCCGAAGAGGAAGGCCTGGACCGCATCTTCACGGAGGCCGGATTGGACTGGCGTGTTGCCGGTTGCTCGATGTGCTTGGGCATGAACCCAGATATCCTGTCCCCCGGCCAGCGCTGCGCCGCCACCTCCAACCGCAACTTCGAAGGGCGCCAGGGCAAGGGAGGCCGCACTCACCTGGTCAGCCCGGCCATGGCCGCCGCGGCCGCGATCGCCGGGCACTTCGTGGACGTTCGAGACCTGTAGCCTCTCCGTCAACCGTCGCATAATCGTGATGAAGGTAGAGTGATCAGGTTTCCAACCCAGGTTCTGAAGTTTCACCAGCTATCGAGCATTCAATGAGAGGGAGGACAGTATGGATCCCTTTGTTCGGATTTCCGGGGTTGTGGCCCCGTTGGACCGCGTAAACATCGACACCGACCAGATCATCCCCGCCGTATTCCTCAAGCGCATCGAACGCAGCGGGTTCGAGGACTGTCTGTTCTATGCATGGCGATTTAATGAGGATGGCAGCCCCAAGTCAGACTTTGTGCTGAACCAGCGGGAGTATCAGAATGCCAGTGTTCTGGTGGCAGGGCACAACTTCGGATGCGGTTCTTCCCGCGAGCACGCCCCGTGGGCACTTCGTGACTATGGAATTCGCTGCGTAATAGCCCCCAGCTTTGCGGATATCTTCTACAACAACTGCTTCAAGAACGGAGTCCTGCCGCTCCGAATGTCTGAGGAAGACGTCCGAACGATCATGGACAAGGCCCAGGGCAAACCCGGGGTCAATTTGACCGTCGATCTGGAAGGCCAGCGAGTAACGGACGAGGATGAGGAGATTTCCATCCCCTTTGAGATTGACGCTGCTCGTCGTCATAACCTTTTGAATGGCCTGGACGACATAGGTCTTACGCTGCAGTTTGAAGACAGAATTGCCGCCTTTGAGGCAGGGCAACCTTCCTGACTTAGCCCCGTGTCATCTGCAAAGGACAAGGTGAAGGCACAGTCGTGGGACTGTGCCTTCACCTTGTCCTCACACGCTGTTTCACCACCGCTTCGTGGTGCCATACCCCGCCTTCGTTTCGAAACCATTTCGAACACACTTGATAAACGGGATAGTCACGTGGTAGCGTTGCCGCAAGGTGACATAATCTTGTTAAGACTGCCGATTCAGGAATGACCAGCAACCAGCCATTTGAGCAATCCGCAGACCAGCAGCGAATGCCTCCGACACCTGACTCAGGTTCAGGGGATCTCGCCGCAGTAGATTCGCGGGGGGGGACTGGCAGTGGGTCAGGGCGAAAAACCCGCAAGAGGTCCGTATACCAATTCCCTGCCTATGGCTTTTCCATGGCTTTGCAGGTCGCCCGGCAGGTCGAAGAGAGCGGCGGAGGTACACTCACCGAGGAAACGCTGGCCGTGAACCTCGGTCTATCCAAAACCAGCAGCGGATTCCGCTTGAAGTGCCTCGCATCACGCCACTTTGGATTGCTCATCAAGCACGGCAGCAGCGTGAGCACCACCGCTGTCGCCAAAGCCATCTTCAAGCCTACAAGCGACGAGGAAGCCCTTCGCGGATATCAGCAGTCCTTCCTCTCAATTCCTCTCTTCCAGGCCGTTGCTGAACGGTATCGCGGTCAACGCCTTCCCGACAGTCAAACGCTGCGTAACGTGCTGGAACGAGAGTTCCTCGTAGAACCCAAGCGAGTACAGCAAGCCGAAAGGATGCTATTGGACTCCGCAAGGGACACCCTTCTGCTTCAGCACCGCAACGACGGCACCTACCTTACCGTCTCCGAACGTACTTCGTGGGTCGACGAGGAAGCAGGGACCTATCCAGACTACGAACTACCGTGGGGTCTCGGAAGCCCGGCATCGCCGGAAATTGCCGACCGAGGCCCGCGTCCGCTTTCGGTTGCGACTGCAGTCAACACCTTCACCTTCAGCTTGGATGAAGTTGCGCAGTTGAGCCACGAAGACTTCGAACAGGTCTGGCGGGCCGTCGGTATCCTGGTAAAGGCGAGGGGGGCAAGGCTCAGGTCTACCCCGGAAAGCAACGGCGACGGCTCCTCTGCGTGAACGCCGGGAAACCCTCTCACTTCGGGTCCCCTACCCTCCTCCACCCGACTGCTCTAGCCTAGCCGCTTCTGGTTTCAGCTATCGTTCTTCTTCGGACAAGAACGCCTCGGCCACCTGCGACTCGAAATCCGTCTCGTAGCGCAGCATCCTGCCCTGCCTGACCTGCTCGTCCAGTGAAGGACGTCTGACCGGGCGAGGGTCTGCAGGAGCGTACCCGATGATTCCTTCCTCCTCCAGTCGCGAAATATCGCCTGGGGTCAGACCCAGCAAATCCCCGATGATGGCTTCGTTGTGCTCTCCCATAATCGGTGCAGCCCTGGGCAAAACCGCGGGCGTTTCCGACATCTTCCAAGGGCGTCCTGCATAGGGTAGAGGAGGCATCCCCGTGCTGGGATGGTGAGGGACTACCTCGTAAAATCGGCGCTCATTCAGGTGGTCATTGAACAGCAGGTCCTTGCTGTCCAGGACCGCCCCTGCGGGTACTCCCTCGGCCTGCAGCGCGTTCATAAGCTGGTGAGCATCCCAGCTCGAGGTTATTTGTCCCAACTGGCGGTCCAGCTCCTCACAGTTTCGCTTCCGGCCCAGTGCATTCGAAAATCGCTTGTCAGCAGCCCAGTCTGGCCTGGAAAGTACCCCGCAAAGCGCCTGCCACTCCGCGTCATCCGACACCGCGATGACGATCCACCGATCCTCCCCATCGCATGGGTAGCAGCCATGCGGGGCCATCACCGGGTCGGCGTTCCCGATGCGAGTGGGTTCACGTCCGTTGGCGGCATAATCCAGTAGGATCTCCGGAATAGTGGCCGCCGAGGTCTGCGTCTGGGAAACGTCAATGAACTGTCCCCGACCGGTTCTGAGCCTGCTCATCAACGCCGTCATGACCGCGAAGACCGTGTGTTCCCCCGCCGTATAGTCGACGTAGGGGATTTCCGCCATCACTGGCGTTCCTCCGGCGTATCCGGTCGCGTACGCCAGCCCAGCAGCTCCCTCCGTCGCCGGACCAGTCGCGCCGAAGTTGGCCCACGGTCCCGAAAAGCCGTATCCGGTGGACGACACCATTATGATGTCCGGCTTGATCTGACGAAGGCTCTCGTATTCCAGGCCGAAGTTCCTGATCACCCGCGGCGTGAAATTCTCCGCAAAAACGTCGCTGATGCCGATAAGTTGCCTCAGGATATCCAGCCCTACCGGACGAGACAGATCTAGCGTAATGCCCAGCTTGTTCCGGTTTTGTTCGTAGAAGTTTGCGCCTCGATTCCAGAAATCGCCATCAACCTCGTTTTTGTAAACCGAATCGCTTCTGTAGCTTTCCAGGCGGCCCGTAGACTCCAGGCGAATGACCTGTGCTCCCATGTCAGCCAGCAATTTCATTGCGAATGGAATCGCGATGAGTTGTCCCATCTCGACGATGCGCACACCCTGCAGTGGCCCTTGCGCCGCGGAAGCCGTTTGGTCAGTCATGCCTTAGACAACTCCCTGGAAGCGCAGATGCGCCATCTCATCCGAGGTGAAACCAAGCCGTTCGCCCAGCACTTCGGCGTTGTGCCGACCGATCGACGGTGCTGGCTGGCCGCTCCGCCAGGGCGTGGCCTCCATGCTGAATGGTGCTTCCGGAAACTTCAGATTGCCCATGACCGGACGCTCGGCATCCACGAAGAATCCACGGTGGGCGAACTGGGGGTCTCTCAGCACCTCTTCCGCCGACTGAATGACCCCGAAAATGAACCGCCGTTCGTGCGAACCGTAGAACATCTCGTACTTGTTCTGCCGGATGAAATGCTCGTCCAGTATGCTTCCCAACTCTTCTGCGTTTTCCAGCCTGGCCGAGGGAGTCCGAAACCGGTCGTCGTCCAGTTGAGGCAGTCCCAGGAATTCCACGAAGGAGTCCCAGTTCAGTCCCCCGCCAAGGCCGGGGTTCGGCAACAGGTACCCGTCGGAGGTGGCCCTCAGTCGTTGCAGGTCGCCGCTGTGGTTGGGCTGGCGTCGACGGATGGCCCCAGTGTAGGTGTAATTGTTGACTACGTCCCTGAGCCCCGTGGCAACCGCTTCCTGTATGGATACGTCGACGTGCTGGCCCCGTCCGGTGAGCCGCTGATGGTACAGCGCCATCAGCGACGCTGAGGCTGCATCTGTTCCGGCCTTGAACTGGGCCTGGTTGAATGCGTGCTTCAGGGGTTCCCGGTCGTAGGCCCCGAATATGTACATGAGTCCGCCAAGGGCATATTCCACGATATCCGTGGCTTTGTAGTCCCTGTAAGGGCCCGTCTGTCCGAAATTGGAGATTGACACCATGACTAGGTGCGGAGCCACTTCCTGCAGCGTGTCATAATCGAGCTGCAGCGAGGGCATCACGCGAGGAGCAAAGTTCTCCACCAGCAAGTCGGCTTCAGACAGCAGGGACAGGAGGATATCCCGCCCCTCCGGGCTCTTGAGGTTGAGGGACAGGCTTCGCTTCCCAGCATTCAGATATGCGAAGAGCAGGCTCGAATCCGGGCCAGGCTCATCATGAAAAAACGGACCCATCCTGCGGCCACGCTCGCCGCCCGGCGGCTCGATCTTCAGCACATCGGCCCCGAATCCGGACAACAGGCGCGTACAGTACGGCCCGGCGATGCAGTGGGTCAGGTCGAGAACTCGAATCCCTTCAAGGGCGGCGTCCATTGTGAGTCTGCTACTCCGCTGTTTGCCGACTACCTAATTGGCAGCTAAAACGATCAGGCATCGCGATACAGAGAGGCATCCAGTCCAAGCTCCGTTCTTCCGACGATTTCCAGGCATCGTTCCAGATTCGGGGGCATCAGGGTGGAAGTGCGGACATCACGGTACAGGCGTTCAAGCGGCATCCGCTTGTGAGCGCTCCTGCCTCCGGCCAACTGGATCGCTCTGGAGGTGATCTCCAGCGAGGCCTGAGTCGCCAGGTATTTGGCGCGAGCCGCCAGGACTGCTCGCTCCGCTGGATTGGCTTCAGACCAGTCGGAGGCGGAAGCGTATAGCACCATCCTAGCGCCTTCCAGCGCCAGCGACATCTCGGCTACAGTTCTCTGGACCACCAGACTCTCGGCTATCGGTGCTGGGTCCGGCTCGAATGTCTGAGTCTTGGCGAACTCTCGAACGAAATCCAGCGCCGCCTGGGCCGCTCCGAGATAGACCGCTGCGAATCCCAGCCCAAATCCCTGCGTAACGCCCGTCTTGGGAGCCTCACCCGGGCGGCCAAGGGGAGCGTCAGGACCCACGGAGCAGTTGTTGAGACGCATCGCCGGGCTGACAGTGGCCCTCATGCCCAGCGTATCCCACTCTCCAGCCTCTTCGATACCGGGTGCGTCGTGGGGCAGCAGGGCCAGCCATTGCGATTCCAGGGCCCCGCCACTTCCCGCACTGCAGTGGATCATGTACCGATGGGCCCCCCCTGACATCGTGCAGAAATGCTTGAGGCCGTTGATGACGAATCCGCCGTTCTGGGGAACTATGGTCGTGAGGCGCATCGCAGTGCCGCCCCGGGTTTCCGGCTCACTCCCCCAGCTTCCGAAGAGCTTTCCATCCTCAACGACTTCCCGGAAATAGAACTTCTTCTGCTCCTCACTGGCGAGAGCATTGATGAAGCGGGTGACCGTTGAATGCATATGGACGGTCATTCCGGTGTTGGTGCATCCCGACGCCAGCAATTCCACTGCCTTAACATAGGACAGCATATCCAGTTCAAGACCGCCAAAACGGCGCGGAATGCCCATCGCCAGCAATCCATGGCGCCAAACGTCCTGCCAGCTTTCCACCGGATGCGTCGCCTCGGCGTCGTACCGGGCGGCACGAGGGGCGAGGCAATCAACCGCCACTTCAGCGGCGGTTTGCAGGACCCCTTCTGGGCTGGCTGACACAGGCCCGCCAGTGGATTTTCGATCTATGGCCAAACCTGGATAACTCCGGATTCAATTTCCCTGCAAGGGCCCTTTGTTCCAACAGAGGCCCGTTGCTCCCGAGGGTGTCCTTTGTTCCTGAGAGGGCGCACATCAAATCCCCTCTCCCACCGGGGGAGGGTTAAGGCCAAGGTGTACTCCCGTCTTGGCGAATGTACGTCGTTCCTTCTTGGCCTGTTTCTATTGCCTGGGAACGTGTATGTCAGGAGACCTTGGAGGATTCCCTTATCTATTCCCCGGGGTAGGTCAGGCGCAACAGGGTATGGCGGCGGTTGGTGGTGTGGGGCCGCACCTGTTCAGGCCACCTTCCCAACTCCACAGCTTCTCCCCACTCAGACGAAGTAAGCACATCCGGAGACTCTATTTCGTACACGGCGTGGAACCGGGGCCTACCGTCTGGGGCCATCGTGCGGACTTCGCCGCCGATCATCACCTTGAAGGGCTCAGCTTCAAAACGAGCAATCTGCCCCACTCCGGGAACCTTGCTCAGTTCCGGACAGTGCTCGACATTGTAAACCTCGTTGAAGAGCGCTTCCTTGGCCGGGTCTACATCCATGCTTGCCACGAACAGGTACTTTGATCGAGCCATTTTCTCTCCTCCTCGTTGCGAATCGTGGCCGCCCAAATGGCATGCCCCTCAACGGGGAACCGTTGGGCGGCTCAGCCGCCATTTGCTCAGTGCAATTGTTAGAAGGGGCGGCGATTAGAGGCTTCCGTCTCAATGCTTGTGATGAACTCAAGCAGCACGGCCCGGCCTTCCTGCTCGGTAACCTGGCGTGCGCGGGTGAACGCGGCAGCTATTTCAGCGGGGTCTTCTATGCGCTCGGCATAACCTCCCATTGCCCGGCCCATGTCGGCGTAGTTTCCGCCCAGGTCGCGGGTTCCGTAGAGGCGGTGCGAATCCGCCATCGCGCTTACCTCGGCTGCCATGTGGGAGTTGTTCAGCACTACCGTGATGATGGGAATGTTGGAGCGCACGGCGGTTTCGAAATCCAGGCCCACCATACCAAAGGCAGCATCTCCCATGAAGTTTACGCAGACCTTGTCGGGATCGGCCAGCTTGGCGCCGATCACCAGTCCCAGGCCCGTGCCCAGACCGTGGGACTTCCCCCAGCCCACGTAGGTGCGTGGTCCCTTGGAACGGTAGAACGGAACAATCTGGTCCCGGGGACTACCCGAATCATGCGTAACAATTGCCTGTTCCGGCGGGATGGTGTGCATGAAGTCCCAGATCACCCGGTAAGGGCTTATCGGACGAGAGTCATCGGTCAGCTTGTGCTTCCAGGATTCGATAAAGGCGTCCCTTTCCTTGGCCACTTCCTCCGCGGTGTTGCTGTCCTTTCTGCTATCGCCCACGATGTCGCGACATGCATCGATCATTTGACGCAGCACCAGCTTTGCGTCTCCCACGATGGGATAATCGACGTTGTAGTCCTTGTTGATATCCCGGGGGTCGTTGGTGGAATGAATCAGCGTCTTGCCTGCCGGTATGGTCAAAACCATGTTGTGGCGGGTGAGGCTCGTCCCGATCCCGAATACCAGGTCTGCCCGGCGCATGAAGTTCACCAGGGTCGTAGAGGAGGTCAGGGCCGCAGAACCCAAGGCCAGCGGATGTGTCTCGTCAAAGGCGCTCTTCCCCAGCAACGTGGTCGTTACTGGTACCTGCAACAGCTCGGCCAGTTCCTGAAGCTCTTCCGACGCCTTGGCGTACATGACACCCTGTCCGGCCAGGATCACGGGATTGCTCGCTGAGCACAGGGCGCGGGCCGCCGCCTCCACGTCTCCCGGATCACCCTGCGATGCCGCCCTCCGGCTGGGCACGTAGTAGAAGGACTCTTCAGACACATCCTCTACGGCTATGTCGGCAGGAATTTCCACAGCCACCGGCCCTGGACGTCCCTGACGCAAGGCCGCAAATGCCCGGCGCATGACCTGGGAAGTCCGGTCCGGGGTGTTGATTTGCTCAATGCTCTTCGTGATCGAGCCATAACTTTCCAGTGAACTATAGAGAGGGAAAACGCCCTGCCTTTCTTGCGGATGCCCCAGGGGGAGCAGCAACATGGGCGTCGAATCCGAAAAGGCGGTGGCGGCCCCGGAATAGGCGTTTTCCGCGCCAGGCCCGTACTGCATGGCGAAGACGCCCATCTTGTCGCCGTTGGTGGTACGGCTGTAGCCATCGGCGATGCCCAGGCCCACTCGTTCCTGCCGACAGATAATGGGTCGTATCCCCGCCTCGGCACATGATTCGATGACCGACGTCGTCGGGAAGCACGGCAGATATTCCACCCCTTCCCTCTTGAGAATTTCCGCAATGGCGTCAACAGTCTTCACTGGAGACCTCCTTCAGGTTCTGCGCTGACAAACTGCGACAGAGTATATCACCCTCTCATTCAGGAAAAGTTGACCGCGGGACGCGGCACAGCTAGGGCCATAACAAGTGCCATAGCGCGAGGAAAGCCTTGGGCAAGCGATGGGCATGCACAGATCGAGCACAACGGCTTGAGCGGCCGTCGTCTGCTGTCAATAAAGCGCGATCGGAGGCAAGTCCGCCGTTTCCACGGCGCACCCACGAGATATGGCAGGCAACTAACGCCTACGCCCCATGCTCCGCGGCTATGCGGTCTGCAGCAGGCTTCAGTACGGCGTAAAGAAAGTCGTTCGCGGGCGTGGGGGTTCCCGTCTCCCTCGCCAGTCGGATCACGGCCCCGTTCAGGCCATCAAGCTCCACCGGCCGCCCCTCAGTGAAGTCCTTGGCCATCGAGGCGCGCCCCTGGGCAGGGAACCGGTCCAGGGAATCCATTGCCCACTGGAGGGAATCTTCCATGATGGGCGCGCCGCTCGCCCGCCCCACGGCCAATGCCTCTTCCACCGCTTGCTGTATGAGGCCCCGAGTGATCGGAATGGTGCGCATTTCTTCGTAAACGCAGTTGGCAGCGGCACAGACGGCAGCGGAACCCGCAATGTAGGCGAACTTCTTCCACAACATCCCTGTCATGTTTTCGTGGAGGTCGACCCGCCATCCCGCGTCTACAAACTCTTTGTACAGGCGTTGCCCTCGCTCTGTGATGCCCACCGTCATTTCACCGAAGGAAGCCGAACCGGGGCCTCCCTGGGTAACCACGCCGGGCTCGGAGATGCGCCCCTCCATGAAGGCGGACCCAATCATCACTGGGCCGGGACCAATTGCCTCGGCAAGCTGCTGGCCGTTGTCGATCCCGTTCTGAAGAGTGAGAGCCACGGTACCCGGACCCACCATGGGAGTAATGGAAGCAATGGCCGCGGGATTGTGATACATCTTGACCGTGAGCAGAATCAGGTCCTGGAAACCGGCTTCTGACGTGTTTTCCAGGCCCTTCCCGGGAGCATGGAATTCCCCGTCATTCTGGCTCTCTACGCGAAGGCCGCCATTGCGCTGAATTGCCTCCAGGTGTGCGCCCCGCGCCACGAAGGTAACGTCATGCCCGGCGCGCGCCAGCAGTCCACCAAAGTAACCGCCCACTCCACCGGATCCAACTATCGCAACTCTCACGGTCCTGTCCTCCTTGGCAACTGCGGGCCTGACAACATCACCCCCGTCCTGAAGGGTGCGGTTAACCCGACGGTTTCACGGGATATCCGTATTCCTCTCGCAGGTCGCGCTTCAGCACCTTGCCCATAACATTGCGAGGCAGTTCGTCCACGAAAACCACGGACCTCGGTCGCTTGAAACCTGCCAGCCGCTCCCTGCAGTACTCTATGACATCGGCCTCACTTGGCGGTTCGCCCTCACCGCTGCCGGCCGGGGCAGCACTGAGTGTCGCCACTACCACCGCCCTCACTTCTTCGCCCCATTCGTTGTCGGGGACCCCGATTACGGCGGCGTCATCTATCTGCGGATGCGAGACGAGAACCTGCTCCACCTCCTCGGGCGACACCATCTCCCCGCCGCGCTTGATGAAGTCCTTGGATCGCCCGGCCAGGTAAATGTAACCGTCATCGTCCCGGTAGCCAAGATCGCCGGTGTATACCCACCCTGAGCGGAGCGTCTCGCGGGTGGCGTCGTCTTCCTGCCAGTAGCCCGCCATCATGCGAGGACCCCGTGCGACTATCTCCCCGGTCTCACCCACTGCGGTGGGTTCACCGTCTTCGTCCACGATCTCCACCTCAACGTCCTCCAGCGGCTTGCCTATGGAACTCAGGCGGCGGAGCTTGGTCTCGATCTCCTCGGGAGAACCTTCCAGCACATGGTCTTCCGGCGGCAGCATGGTGATGGTGGAAGCCGTTTCCGTCTGCCCGAATGCGTTGATGAAACTGGCCCCGGGGAACCTGGCGATGGCTTCCCTGATGACGTCCACTGGCATCGGCGCCGCACCGTAGGTAATGACGTCCAGCGACGACAGATCGAAGTCGAAGAACTGGCGGTGGTCCATGACCTGCTTTAGCATCGTGGGCACCAGCATTGCGCGGTTCGCCCGATGTTCCTGGACCAGCGACATCCACTCCACTGGTTCGAACTGCCGCATGATGACCTGCGTCCGCCCGGCATAAACCGCCGTCAGGGCGGCCTGCAGCCCGGCGATGTGATAGTAGGGCACCGTCACCAGGTTTGTTTCTTCCACGTCGGGATCTGCCGGCATCACGGTTGCGAGGATGTAGGAGGCAAAGCTGTCGTGGGTCAGCATGACCCCTTTGGGGGCGCTTGTCGTTCCCGAAGTGAACATAATCACCGTGGTATCGTCATCCTCGGCCTCCGGGAAGTGCAGCTGCTCAGGCGATGCGGAGCGGAGCAGTTGCTCGTAGCTGGTCAACCCGGTGCTGGTGCCGGCGTCGAGGATGATGACTCGGTCCCGCGGCATACCGAAGAGTTCTTCTTCCCCTAGCAACTCGAGGTATCGCTCCCCGATCAGCAGGCACGTGGGTTGGGCGATAGCCAGCATCTGGTGAAGCTCGTCCGTCTTGGCGCGGAAGTTGATCGGCACGTAGGTTGCGTCCAGCTGCGCTGCGGCGAAATAGGTCTCGATGCTCCGGTGGCTGTTCACCTGCATCGTCGCCACCCTGTCGCCAGGATGCACTCCCAGTTCCGCCAGCGCGTTCGCCAGTCGATTCACGCGTTGCGAAATTTGCTCGTAGGAGAATTCCCGACCGTCAAAAATCATGGCAGTTCGATCGGGCACGATCGCTTCTGCAATAGTCAGCAACTCAGTTGTATTCATTGCACCGTTCTAATAGCTACAGAATTGAAATGTATATAGATGCCTGTTCAGGTCTCCTTCGTTAATGAACAGGTCAGTTACCCGCTTGCGTTTATGGCAGCGAGCCGTGTTTCCAACTCCAGGGCATCTCTCAGAGGCATATCGGAACCTTCCCTCAGCGCCCGTTTGACTGAGGCGACCGCCCTTGCCGGCATGCTCGCCAGGCACATCGCCGCTTGCCATGCGTCATCAAGTAACTTTTCAGGAACAGATATGCGGGTGACCAGCCCCATCCTCAACGCCTCGGTGGCCGAAAATCTGCGTCCGGTCAATAGCAGGTCGAGGGCCTTGGAAGTCCCTCCATAACGGGGGAGGGTCTGTGTTCCACCGGCGGCAGGAATCATTCCCATCCGCACTTCCGGCATTGCAAACACGGTGTTATCGGCGGCCAGCCGGAGGTCGCTTAGCAGGGCGATCTCCAGTCCTGAACCAATGCAGTAACCGTGAACGGCGACTACTATCGGTTTGTCCGAGTAGATCATCTGGCCCCACACGTCGCGTTGCCAGCGCACTTCGCGGGCAATCACCTGGGAGGGTGCTGTGCCGAACTCCGTCAGGTCTGCCCCGGCGCAGAAACCCCTGCCCTCGCCCGTGATCAGGATAGCCCCAACATCTGGATCGTCCGCAGCAGCGTCCAGGGCCTGAGTGAAGTCATCTCGCATCTGCATGTTGTATGCGTTCAGGACCGCCGGACGGTCTAGGGAAATGCGGGCAACCGGACCTTCTTTGTCAAACACCAGGGTCTCGAAGGGACGCATTTCGTCTATCTCAGCATCGCCGCAGCAGGCTTTACCGCCCGGTCATATAGATCCTTCAGGTCAAACTCCGAGTAGCGCAGCCCTATGTTTTCCAGATTATGGGCGTCACTTACCTCCATAACCAGCAATCCATGGGTGTCTGCCTTCTCTCTGACCTGCGGCTTTCTTATGTGCCAGTTGTGGATGTAATTGTCGATCTCTATCGCGTGGACGTCTTCCTCGATAATAATCTCGGGCGAATAGTAGCCGGGATGGCAATACGTACGGAAAACTCCGCCCTCCATTCCCTCCATCGGTGGCAGGAACAACTCGGCGACCTGGTATTCGGCAAAGGGATTCTGCTCCGGACGGACTTCTATCTCCCAGCCGGGAATGATCACAACCTCCCCCGGGAAATGCTGCTCCACCAGCTCACGAAACTCGAACGACCAGTCCTTGTTGTGATGGTCCGTGATGCCAATCCCGTCAATTCCTGCGCTTTTTATCTGCCGCACCACTTTCTCCGCTATTTCCAGCGTGGGTGGTTGAAAGTTGAAAGCTTCCCATATATGGGTGTGCAGGTCGAGCTTGAGTTTCAAGATCCGCTCCTAGATATACTCACTGGGTCCGGAGAGTGCCTCTCTCTATGTCCGGAACTCACTCCCCTTCAAACGTAGGACTTCGCCTTTCCAGAAATGACGAGATTCCTTCCGCACGGTCCGAAGTGCTCTGCAGAATGACATTGAGGTCAGCTTCCAGGACCAGCCCCTGGCTCAGTGCCATATCGCTCCCAGATTTGACCGCTTCCTTGGCGTACCTCGCACCAATGGGGCTCCCTTCCATAATCTGTCCGGCCAGCTCATGAGCCAGCCCCAGCACATCCTCCCCAGGCTCAGAAACGCGGTTCACGAGGCCGATGGCCAGCGCTTCCTTGGCGGAGACTGTCCTCCCCGTGAGAAGCATGTCATTGGCCCACCCTGGCCCAACTAGCCTGGGCAGCCGCTGGGTTCCTCCATCGAATGGCAATCCCCCGACGGATGGGACCGAAAAACTTAGTCTTCCGTGGGACACGGCCAGCCTGATGTCTCCGGCTAGGGCCAGTTCCAGCCCATGATCAGTGGCGTCCCCGTTCAGGGCCACCAGCACTGGCCCCGGAAGGTTGGCAATGGCCGAAGCGGCCTGTAACCGCTGCACGTTACCGGCATCCATCACCTTCTCCCGGCCGATGGAGAACTCCCCGCCGTTGCCGGTCAATATTACCACTCTTACGCTGCCATCTGCGGCGACTTGGGACGCCACTTCGCGCAACTCAGCCGCCAGGTCTTCATCTACCCTGTTTCCGGTGTCCGGGCGGTCGAGGGTGATGGTGGCCAGGCCTCGGTCTAGAGCGAATTTGAGCGCCTTGTACGGAATGGTTACCCTTCCCTGTCGTCTCTGGATTGCCTCTCGAGCAGAACCGGAATACTCGCATTCTTCGGACATTTATGTAGTCAGAAGATGCGGTGACGCGACGATTCTTGACAAGGTATTTGGCGGTGATTACCATAGATTAGCACTCTGAAAGCCGGAGTGCTAATCTATGGTTAAAATTGCCGGGCCAATACCAAATTCCCGGCATAACAGAAGGAGGCCGCGGTGGCAAATTTCCAGCCGTTGGGCGAACGCGTGGTAGTTAAACCCATTGAGGGCGAACAGACCACTAAGGGCGGAATTTTCCTGCCCGACACTGCCAAGGAAAAGCCCCAGGAGGGCGAAGTGGTCGCGGTGGGCCCAGGCCGCATCAGTGATGACGGCTCACGCATCGCCATGGACGTTGCGAAGGGCGACCGGGTTATCTATTCCAAGTTCGCCGGCACCGAGTATAAGGACGGCGACGACGATTACCTGATCCTGCGCGAGAGCGATATCCTGGCGAAACTGTCCTAAGTCCTGGCGCAGCGCCGGCAACCTTCCCTCCTATTCCGAAGGATCTGTTGCCGGCCAGTAAATTCACCCTTGTTTGATTTTAGGAGGAATGGATGCCAGCCAAGAAACTTACCTATTCGGAAGAGGCACGGAAGTCTCTCCGGACCGGTATCGACATTCTCGCCGATTCGGTCAAGATTACACTCGGACCCAAGGGCCGCAATGTGGTCCTCGACAAGTCCTTTGGACCCCCCCAGGTATGCAGCGACGGCGTAACCATCGCAAAGGAAATCGAGCTCCCTGACTCCTTCGAGAACATGGGCGCCCAGCTCCTCAAGGAAGCCGCAACCAAGACCAACGACGCCGCCGGCGACGGCACCACCACCTCGGTCGTGCTCGCCCAGGCCATCATCACTGACGGCTTCAAGAACGTGACCGCCGGTTCCAACCCCATGGCCATCAAGCGCGGCATCGAGCGCGCCGTATCGGCCGTGGTCGCCGAGCTGCAGGGCATGTCTCAGTCCGTGGAGACCCGCGAGACCATCGGCCAGGTCGCCAGCCTCTCGGCCCACGAGGAAGCCATCGGCGAGACCATCGCCGAAGCCATGGAAAAGGTCGGTAAGGACGGCGTCATCACCGTCGAAGAGTCCAAGGGCCTCTCCGACGAGATTGAGTACGTGGAAGGCATGCAGGTCGACCGCGGCTACATCTCTCCTTACTTCATCACCAACCCCGACCGCATGGAGTCGGTCCTCGAAGACCCCACCATCATCATCACCGACAAGAAGATCTCCGCCGTTGCCGAGCTTCTCCCTGCCTTGGAAAAGCTGCTTCAGGTCGGCCGCAAGAACGTTGTCATCGTCGCTGAAGACGTCGACGGCGAAGCTCTGGCCACCGTCGTGGTCAACAAGCTGCGCGGCACCCTCAACGCCCTGGCCGTCAAGGCCCCGGGCTTCGGCGACCGCCGCAAGGCCATGCTGGAAGATATCGCCATCCTCACCGGTGGCACCGTCATCAGCGAGGAAACCGGCCGCAAGCTGGACGCCGCCACCATCGAGGACTTCGGTCAGGCACGCCGCGTCTCTTCCACCAAGGACGAGACCACCATCGTCGAGGGCCGCGGCTCCGAAGACGCCATCCAGGCCCGCATCACCCAGATCAAGGCCCAGATCGAAGACACCACCTCCGAGTTTGACCGCGAAAAGCTGCAGGAGCGGATGGCCAAGCTGTCCGGCGGCGTCGCGGTGATCAAGGTCGGCGCTGCCACCGAGATCGAGCTCAAGGAGCGCAAGGCCCGCGTCGAGGACGCACTGTCCGCCACCCGCTCCGCCGTTGAAGAAGGCATCGTGCCGGGAGGCGGCGTTGCCCTCGTCCGCGCCCAGCGCGCCCTGGACGGCATTGGCGAACTCCCCCTCGACGAGCGCGTCGGCGTCGATATCATCCGCCGCTCCCTCGAACAGCCTCTCAAGCTCATTGCCGAGAACGCTGGCTTCGAAGGCGCAGTGGTGCTCAACCAGGTCAAGCAGCAGGCCGACGACTACGGCTACGATGCCGAGGTCGGAGAATACGGCCCCATGCTGGAAAGGGGCATAGTTGACCCGGCCAAGGTCACCCGCTCCGCCCTCCAGAACGCTGCCAGCGTCGCCGCCATGGTGCTCACTACCGAGTCCATGATCTCCGAAATCCCGCAGCCCGCCTCGGCCATGCCCGCAGGTATGCCCCCCGGCGGCGGAATGGACTTCTAGTCCCGACTCCCGAATTAATCAAACGAACGGCCGTCCCGCAATTGCGGGACGGCTTCTCTTTTTGCATGGCCCCAGGCGTGCGAATCAGAAACCCCCGCGTGGGATGCCAGTCTTGGTATAATGCTGACTGCCAACTTGTTCGGAATATTGATGGGTCGGAAGCGGAAATCGGGAGAACACTCCTATGCTTTGAATGGCGATCGCTGCGGCAGGAGCCGCAACCGCAGGAATAGTGGCCCTTTGGGGCAAAATTAAAGGCGAGGATGGCAAGAGCAGCGGGTCCGATGAGAAGGCCTCCCAGACCGGTCAGACTGAACAGCCTGCCCAGGCCCCGTCGTCGTAGAGGATCAGCCCAGTGACCTCCTCATCCGCCAATGGTCTGAACAAGGTTTACGAATCGGCTGAAAGCGCGCTAACCGGTCTCGACGACGGCGCGACCCTGCTCGTCGGGGGCTTCCACGGCCATGAAGAGCCGGAAACACTTTTGCGCGCGGTTATCGCCAGCGGAACGAAGGGGTTGACCGTCATCAGCGGCGGGGCCGGAGCTCCCCGCAGCGGCCGCTCCGACCTCCATGCCCTTGTGGAGTCGGGTTGCGTCAGCAAGCTCATTTCTCCTCTGCCGTTCGATCCCCGCAACGGTGGCGCGGTCAGGGAAAAGTGGGAAAAGGGAGACCTCAAGCTTGAGACACTGCCCGTCGGCGTATTGACGGAGCGGATTCGCGCCGGAGGAGCTGGAATCGGCGGCTTTTACCTCCCTGCCGGAGCAAATTCCAGATTTGCTGAAAATGCAGAATCGCGCGAGATAGATGGACGCCCGCACTTGCTTCAGACCGGCTTGAGAGCCGATTTCGCGCTACTCAGGGCCAGCGCAGCCGATACCCTCGGAAACCTCGTTTACAACGCTACACAACGCAACTGGAATCCCGTCATGGCCATGGCCGCCAGGGTATCGATTGCCGAAGTGGACGATGTGCGAGAGCCTGGAGAACTGGATCCCGAACTAGTTATCACTCCCGCAATATTCGTGCAACGAATTACCGTCTCTCAGGCAGAAGCCTGAGGGGCTACCTCGAGACTTTGATGGTATCTCGCTGGCCCACAACAAATGGGCCAAGGTGAACTCACATATGCCAGGTGACAGGTTAAGCATTGAAAGCATGGCCCGCCGGGCAGCCAGGGAAATTCGCGCTGGTGAGGCAGTCGCCATCGGGTCAGGCCTCGCCGCAACGGTTCCAGAGGTGGTGCCCTCCGGAAGCGCTGTTTGGTTCCTGGCTGAGAGCGGGGCTATCGGGTACCGTCCCGACGGCTCGGGGCACTCAGTCGATGGGTCCGGTCAGCCTGTGTCCTCCTACAGAGGCGGTGTGTGCGTCGGCACTGGCGAAGTGGCATCAATGCTCGCCGCAGGATACGTTGACCTGGCCTTTGTCGAATCGGCCCAGATGTCCGCACAGGGTGACTTCGTTCACTGGACCACGGTGGAAACTCACGGGCTCTCTGCTCCCGGTTTCGCCGTGGACATTGCATCGGGTGCAAACCGTATCGTTGCCCTCATGCCTCACGCGGAGGATGGAGGCATCCCGAAGGTCCTCGATCGTTGCGCCTGGCCCGTGGACGGCAGCCGCTGTGTATCGCTGATCATTACCGACATCGCGGTCTTGAGGACAAGCGAAGCTGGCCTGGAACTGGCGGAGGTTGCCCCCGGCTGGTCCGCTGACGAAGTCGCATCCTTGACCGGAGCGCCCCTTGCCGTCGCCTCTGACCTGCGGGAAATGACCTTCGACGTCCCCACTCTCAATTGGCCCAACAAGATCTATGAAAGCGCGGCAGAAGCCCTGCGAGACGTTACAGACGGCGCCGTAGTCAACTGCGACGGATTCGGCGGTCCCGGCGGCATGGCCCACTATCTGATGGTCGGACTCCGCGATCTCGGCGCAAAGAATCTCACCGTCATCAGCAACACGGCTGGAATAGCCAGGGTAGCCCGGTTCGGGGTGCCCGAAGGGGTGACGGCCATCGACCACACCATCCTCGTAGAGAATGGCCAGGTGGGCAAGGCAATAGCCTCCTACCCCGTCTCACCTTCCATAAACCGGCCCAGCGCCTTCGAACGCGCCTACCAGGAGGGAGAGTCCGACCTCGAGGTGTCGCCCCAGGGCACTCTCGCCGAGCGCCTTCGGTCCGGCGGCGCAGGTGTCGCCGGCTTTTACACCCCCACGGCCGTCGGCACACTCCTCGGAGAAGGCAAGGAAATCCGCGAATTCGACGGACGCCCATACGTGCTGGAGCAACCCATCATTGCCGATTTCTGCATCATTCGGGGTCACAAGGCCGACACCCTGGGCAACATGGTGTACAAGGGCACGTCCCGCAACTTCAATCCCGTGATGGCCACCTCAGCCCGCGTCACTATCGTCGAGGTCGACGAAATCGTCGAGCCCGGCGAGTTGGCGCCGGACGCTATCGTCACCCCCGGCATTTACGTCGATCGCATCGTCAGGCGTCCCGAAGGCTTCTCTCCCTACCTCGAAACCCCGTAGAGTCGTGAGGATCGCAACATGGCAATTGATATGGAATCGCTGGCAGACAAAGAAAGATTGCCAAGGGAAATCATCGCTATGCGAGTCGCCAAGGAACTGCCCGACGGCGCCTATGTCAATTTGGGTATCGGTATCCCAACCCTTGTATCCAGCTTCCTTCCCGAGGGTCGCACCGTCTATTACCACAGCGAGAGTGGCATCCTGAACTGCGGACCCCTCGCCGAGGAAGGCAGGGAAGACATCGACCTCATCAACGCCGGCGGCCAGTTCCTCGACCCGGTCCAGGGAATGTCCTTCTTCGACTCCGCACAGGCCTTCGCCATGATTCGCGGCGGCCATGTCGACGTCACGGTCCTCGGCTCGCATCAGGTTTCCGCAAAAGGCGACCTCGCCAACTGGATGCTACCCCACCGCGGCGTCGGCAACGTCGGCGGCGCAATGGATCTTGCTGCCGGCGCCAGCGGCGTCATCGTCGCCATGGAGCACACCGACCGCGACAACAATCCCAAGATCGTCGAAGAGTGCACCTTCCCGGTCACGGGTCAAGGCTGCGTCTACCTCATCGTTACCGACCTTGCTGTCATCGAACGCACGGACCACGGTCTGCTGCTAAAGGAGGTCGCCCCCGGTTGGACTCCCGAGGAAGTGCAGATGCTCACGGGCGCGAAGTTGATCGTGCCGGATGACGTGAAGGAATTCGAGCTCTGATAGAGCCGCATAACCGTTCCGCGTTACTTTGGCCGCCGCGAACGCCCTGCCGCCAGGTGTCCGATCCTGGCGTCGCAGGAATTGGCGCACTCTCTCTCCTCGAGGGTCACCCTGCCCTGGCTCTCACGCTCGATCCCAGTCCTTGCAGTCCTGCTTCCCGCTATGTATGACAATCCCTGATCTTTTCTCGTTTCGATGCCCATTCCCCAACGTACCAGGCAAACCGGAGGCATTTCGTCTCCTGAACCTGCCCTCCGTTAACATCCGGCCCTCAGGTCCTGACAAGAATTGACTGACAATGACATAAAGCGAAGTCGCTTGATGCTGCTGGCAGCCGCCGCGGTTGTCATTGCTGTACTTCTGGTCATTTACTTCCTGGGAACTGTGCTCCTGCCCCTGGGAATAAGCCTCGTTATCGCCTATGTACTCCTGCCCGTTGCGCGACTCATCGAGAGGGGCATGCCGTGGCGAAACAGACGCCCTGGTCTGAGCAGGGGTCTGTCAATAGGCGTGATCTTCCTGGCCCTTTTGGGACTGGTTGCCGGTTTCCTTGCGCTCGTGGTGCCACCCACAATTGAGCAGAGCACCAAATTTGCCGAAGAGTTTCCGGGGTTCTTCAATTCCGCACGGTCTACTGTCGAGGACTGGCTGGAACTCTATGCTGAACTTATCCCCCTCAACGTTCGGGACCAGATCGAAGAGACGCTGTCCGACGCTGGGGGAATTGCCGGCGAAGCGGCGTGGAACGTGCTGTCCCAGACCCTCCAGGTGATCTCGAGTTCCTTCTCCCTGATCTTGGGACTTGCCACCGCGCCGGTGCTCGTCTTCTACCTGATGAAGGACTCCTCAAAAATCAGGGGGTCCCTTCTCGCACCCCTTCCCAAAGCGCTGAAGCCTCATCTGGAAGGGGTTCTCGGCATAGTGGACCGCACCGTGGGCGGATACATCAGGGGTCAGCTGATACTCGGCGTCACCGTCGGTGCCGTCGTCACAGTCGGGTTGCTGTTGCTCGGCGTGCCTTTCCCATTCGTCCTGGGCATTGTCGCCGGCGTAACCGAGCTGATTCCCGTCATAGGTCCCTGGATCGGTGGCGCGGTGGGAGTCCTCGTCACCCTGGCCACCGAGCCCGACAAGCTGCCTTGGGTTATCGCGCTGTATCTGGGCGTGCAATTGCTGGAGAACACCCTCCTTGTGCCGCGCATTCAGGGAAATTCGCTCAACCTGCACCCGGTCGCAATAATTCTGATTATCGTGGTCGCCAGCAACTACTTTGGCCTATGGGGAGTCATTCTGGGACCTCCGTTGGTAGCCATGGCCAAAGATATGGCCGTATGCTTCGCCCGCGAGTGGAACGGTTTTGAATCGTCGCCGCCAAACGAAGGGGATTACGATCCCGCGGCGCCCGTGTCCGCGGATGTAGAATCAGGCGGCGGAGATGAAGACGAAGAGCCTTCGCGCTGATCGCGCACTCTCCTGTGCTCTGACAACTCCAGGCCTTCGGAATCAGGAAACGCCCCTCCCGTATACCGGGAGGGGCGCTTGATGTTGCCTTAGCCGACCCTGGGGTTTAGCTGCCCAGAACCGAATCGATCTTCTTCTTGAGCGCGCCCTTGGGCACCGCGCCGACGATCTGGTCGACCGGCTGTCCGCCCTTGAAGAAAATGAGAGCGGGAATACTGCGAACGCCGTACTGCATGGCGACGCTGGGGCTGTTGTCCACGTCCAGCTTGCCCACAGTCAGCTTGCCATCGTATTCCACGGCCATGTCGTGAACCGACGGCGCAATCATCTTGCAGGGACCACACCATTCCGCCCAGAAGTCGACCAGCACAGGCACGTCGGAATTGAGGACTTCGGACTCCCAGTTCTGTTCGGTCACCTCAATGGGTTCTGCCATACCATCCTCCGGAACTTATTCCGCTGCCGTAATATAGCGCGGCGTTCCGATGGCAACCGGGACTCGCGCGCAGCGAACCTTTGGGGACATCACTTGAAGAAGAGACATCACTTCAAGTTTAAATCCGGTGCTGCGGCAGGTCAACCGCGCCCCGTCACCGGCCAGGGCCCTTGACCTCAAAGACAGTTGCTTTTTGTTTTCGCAGTCAAGCCGTCAAGTCCGTTCCCGTCAAGTCCGTTCATGGTGAGCAATTCGAACCACGAGCGGACGGCTCACGAGCGGACAGCTATTGAGGAATCGTTCCTGTGTCGTTCGTTTACTGCTGTCGGTATAACCGAAAACCCCCGTCACCCGCTGAGGCAAACACGTCTCAATAGCCGCAATTCATTTTGATGACATTTGTCCCTTGCCAAGCCTTGTGGCACTTCTCTAGCATGAAATCCATGTCTACTACTGAAAGCAACCTCATCGGGGCCGCTGCCCGGGTGGCCCACTATTCGACCCAACGCAGCCCTCCCGGTTCACGCCACCTTCCGGAAATTACCGGAAACTACCCGGAAAAACAAAAAAATGAGTTCCTCCAATCGGCAATGTTGATCCATAGAGCCGCCTGCCCAACTGTGAAATCAAGTCGCGATGGCATGCCTCATTCCAGCGCAACCTGTGCTCCAGCAGGCTGGGAGCAGAAGTCCAAACCCCCGTCCGCTTGTCCAAACCCGAACCCTCGGGACCCTCCGCTTTTGAACCCGGAATCCTGCCCATCCCTAAATCAGTCGAATCGCAGTTCAGACACCCCCCGCGCCGCCCCGTCATTTTGAGCGAAGCGAAGAATCCCAACCTGAGCCCCAGTCAGAATCTCGGACCCTCGACTCAGTCGCAAACGCACGCTCAAAACAGAGTCAGAGGAAAGCGTGTTCCTCGGCAGTCTGCACAGCCTCCGGCATCCAGTATTCCTTCTCCCACAACCCCTTCCACCATGGGAGATAAGATTAAGAGTCCCTGCTCTCGGAAAGTCAGGTTGGAATCGCTCCGGCATTCACTGTATATTGTTACCGAATATGGATTCGATTGATAAACCGCCGCAGCAGCTGGAAAAGCCAAGACCCGGAGACCTCTTGGACTTGACCTTGGAATCTTGGGGGCGACTCGGCGAAGCCTTGGCTTGGCACGATGGCACCCCCATATTCGTGTTTGGCGGCATACCGGGCGAAAGAGTCACAGCAGAGGTGATACGCGTCCACCGGAAATACGCTTCTGCCACAGTGGTTGAAGCCCGCGAACCAGACCCCAGTCGTGTCTCTCCGCCATGCCAGTATTTCGGCCAATGCACCGGCTGCCAGTGGCAGCACGTGGCCTACGATACCCAGCTCGCCGCCAAACGGGACAAGGTGGCGGACGCACTTGTGCGCGTCGGTGGCCTGTTCGAGAACAAGAGCGACACACCCGTATCCGACACTCTTCCATCGCCCAATCGCTATGGTTACCGCAATCACGCCCGTTTCACCGTCAGCCGCAGCGGTTCCCTGGGATTCGTCAATCGTGAGACGCGCCGATTCGTCCGAATCGACCATTGCATGTTGATGCGTCCCAGTGTCAACGCCATACTCGGCGAACTGCAGGACCATTGCCATGAGACCACGCAGTTGTCCATCCGCGCCGGCGGCAGCGAGGGCGACATTCCTGCGGACTATCTGGTGCAGCCCAGGCTTTTCGATCCGGGCATCTCGGTCGATACCGGCCAGAAGCGCTATTCGGAATCAGTAGATGGAAGCCAATTCTATGTTTCATCTCCTTCTTTCTTCCAGGTAAACGTGGAGCAGGCTGCCCAGGCCGCCGTCGTGGTACGGGAAGGGCTGGCTCTGGGGCCGGAAGATGTGCTTCTCGATGCCTACACCGGTGTCGGCACCTTCGCAGTGCTCCTCGCCCCTTGGGTGCGCACGGTCATCGCCGTCGAGGAATCGTCAGCGGCTGTGGCCGACGCCCGCGAAAACGCCGCAGGCCATGCTGGGATCGAGTTTGTACTTGGCCGAACAGAGGATGTCTTGGGGAACCTGCCTCAGCGTCCCGACGCAGTGGTGCTGGACCCACCCCGTTCAGGGTGCCAGCCTCGGGCGCTGCAGAAGCTCACGGAAATTGCAACGCCTCGCGTCGCTTACGTATCCTGCGACCCGGAGACACTCGCCAGGGATCTCAAAATCCTGTGTCAGGGCGGATATGTCCTCGACAAGGTAACTCCGATAGACATGTTCCCCCAGACGCATCATGTCGAATGCGTGGCGATACTCCACTGGCGTGGAAATGTCCCATGCAACCGCGTGGTCCTCGCCTCCGCCTCGCCTCGTCGCAGAGAACTGATGCGGGAAATGGGCCTGGAATTTGACATAATCCCCGCAGACGTGCCCGAAGATCCATTGCCCGAAGAACCTCCTCAGACAATGGTTGAACGCCTCTCCAGGGACAAGGCTCTGAAAGTGGCCTCCACCCTGTCCGAAGGATTCGTCATCGGCGCCGACAGCACTGTGGTCCAATTGGGAGAATCCTTGGGAAAGCCAGTGGATGACGACGAAGCCCGCGCAATGCTCCGTCGCCTTCGCGGCACCACCCACCACGTTTGCACTGGCTTTACCGTGGTCAACGCAGTCACGGGATTGGCCCTCACTGCCAGCATGACCTCGGAAATCACGTTGCGCGAGTTCACCGACGAGGAAATTGAGGCCAGCATCGCCAGCGGCACTCCCCGCGACAAGGCTGGGGCCTACGCAGTGCAGGACACCGAGTTTTGCCCTGCATCGTCCTGGGATGGCTGTTACCACAACATCGTTGGCCTGCCCACCTGCCGAGTGTTGCAGATGCTCGGGGACTTGGGCTGGACAGCCCCGCCAGGGTGGACACTGCCGGAAGTTGCCGCCTGCGGGCCAGGATGCCCCACTTCCAGCGAAGGGGAGCCCTAGCCATGAACGTTATGGGCATGGGCTTCATGGAGTTGGTGGTGATATTGCTTGTGGCATTTCTGGTTCTGGGGCCAGGCCGCTCCATCGATATGGCAAAACGGACCGGCAAGGTCCTCGGCGATCTTCGACGTACCTTCAGCGAAGTAACCGACGCCATAACGGTCGAGGAGAAACAGCGGACCCATTCTCAGCAGCCACCCCCGGGAGTACCTTCCCGCCCTGAAATACCGGACGATGAGCCCGTCGCAGACGGTAGCCCGAAGTCTGGCGAAGGCGCAACACCCACGAGATCTGAAGGCAGCGACAGGACCTGATGGCTCGGGAGCTCAGCTTTACCGAGCATCTTCGAGAGCTGCGACGGCGTGTCATCATCGCCGTCGTCGCCATCCTCGTGGGCAGCGCAGCATCATTTGCCTTCTACGAAGAGATCATTGAACTGCTTTCCAGACCGGCCTACGACCTGAAGGGAACCGAAGGCATCGAGCTGGTCTTTATTGAGATCACCGAGCTTCTCACCACCGCTGTGAAGGTCTCGTTCGTCGCCGGGTTTGTGCTTGCCCTTCCGATAATCCTGTACCAGGTGATAATGTTCGTCGCTCCGGGTCTCACCTCCCGGGAACGGCGCTATATGTTCCTCTTCCTGCCCATGGCCCTCGTTGCCTTCGCTTGCGGGGTGGCCTTCTGCTACTTCGTGCTGATACCTCCAGCTCTGCGCTTCCTGTTGGGGTTCAGCGACGTGGCCCAGCCCCTGATTCGCATCAGCAACTTCGTCAACCTGATGGTTCGTCTGCTGTTCTGGATGGGCTTGGCTTTCGAGACCCCCCTGATAATGTTCATGCTGGCCCAGCTGGGTATCGTAACGGCGAGGCAGCTATCGCGATTCCGCAGGGTCTGGGTGGTGATTGCCTTCGTCCTAGGTGCGATCATAACCCCGACCTTTGACCCCGTAAACCAGGCGCTCGTGGCGGGACCCCTGTTGGTGCTTTACGAGTTCGGGGTGCTGCTGGCCAAACTGGCCGGTCGAAGCCGCCGCAATGCAGAAACAGCAATCGCTCAGCAGTAGCCTGCTTGAAATTCAAATGCAAAAAAGAAACCGGCCAGTGGCCGGTTCCGTGTACTGTTATTTCCTGTTGCCATTGCCCTAGTAGGGACTTCGCTCGTCGCTGCTCTTTGAGGCAGTAGCGCCTTCATCCTGCCTGCTCTTGTCTTCTTCTCCCATCAGGGCGCTCTTGAAAGTTCGGATTCCCTTTCCCATGGACGAACCGATCTCCGGGAGTCTGCGGGCGCCAAAGATGAGCAACAAGATTGCGATGATTATTATGATTTCGGGAATGCCCAGCGGCCCGAGTCGCATTTCCCATTCCTTCACTGGCCCATTAAGCCAGCTTTCCTATTGGCTACATACTACCAGAATCAACAGTATGTAACAATCGAGTCTAGCCGAAGACGTTCCGAGTGACCCGTCTAAGGCTTTCACGATCTTGTTGATCCAGGGTGCTCACCGATGCCTCCAGCGTTTCTCGGTACTGCGCCAGAAAGTCAGGCGCTACCTCATCCCGATCGATCCGTTTTTGGTACAGAGAGGCAGAAACTGTAATCCTCGATTCCAGCCATACCTCCCCATTCATTTGAACGAGAGCGCCGAGGAATTCTCCATTCGCTTCGAGGGAAATCGGAAGTTCTGGATACTTCTCGCTACGTTCCTTGTCGTAGGCGAAGTATGCGAGCGACTCAGCAACCAGGTCTCCTCGCCCCATGACGTCCAGCATCATAACCAGCCGCGCGGCCAGTGCAGGATCGGCGCCGATCAGGCGGTACACGATTCGGGGTGGCGGTGAAACAACAGGGTCGCTACTCGCTATCAGGTTCGCGGCCGCTGCGAGGTCAGTAGACAACGCGGCGGCGGCATCCTCAGGCTGATTCAGAATCCAGTCATCCAGCGGAACCGCAGCATTTGAAACTACTCGAAGGATCTCGTTGGGCGACTCCTTCGCCCTGGTGGCCAGAATTTCAAAAAGCAAATCGAGGTAAGGCTCGTCGATCCGGTAGTTGCCGGACGGTTCTTCAATGAGCAACATAACGCCCTGAGTCAGCTCCGGTTCGGTGGCCTCCGCGGTAATCTGCAGTTTCTCCAGCAGCCGCTCAGGACGAAGCAGAGTGCGCAAATTCACAGGAACTCGGGGCATCAGGTTGCGAATCGTTTCTCCATCAACGGCAATCATCAGTCGGTGGGCCTCAGCGGGGCCTGCATCGTGCAGCAGGTCGAAGAACAGCCTCAGGTCCTGCTCCCGATCAGGGCCCACTTCATCCAGTAACGACACGAGGGCCTCCGCCCCGCCGGAGGGCGACACCCTGCTTTCCTGCAATATCCTCTCGGCGAGAATGGCGAATCCATCCAGCCGGTCCACAAAGCTGGCCGTGGCCTGCAGCGTAGGAGCATTGGGCAGATCAGGGCGCTGAGCGAAGAGCAAAACCAGAGTCTTGTTGTCCACCGCAGGCAGGAAGTTCACAACGAACGGCTGTGCTGCCAATTGCCGGAGAAGATCTTGAGCCTTTTCCTCGGGCCCACCTTCGAGATTAGTCAGGAATTCTAGGGCGTCCGAGATCTCGTTCGCCCTTTCCGTGTTCAACGATCGGAGGTGCTCCGGATATTCCCGGTGCAGACCGGCTTTGTCCCTGAGGTATCCGCGCCAGAACTGGAAATTCTCCTCCAGCTTCGCATCACCCAACAACAGGTCGAACTGTTCTGCCAGGTCCGTCAACCTCTGACGCTCCTCGGTCTCAATTACCTCGCTGGCCTCCTCAAGAAAACCTGTAGGCAGGGTAAATTCCGGTGAGTCAGCATAAAGCCTGAGATCCAGATGCTCGAAGCCCAGGAATTTGCCGGCCGTCCTGCGTTGTTCGTGCTGGAGCGACTGCAGCCATCCCATAGCCTGCTCCCAGGTGTAGAACGGACCTACGGAAAGAAAATGTCCCCAGTATTTTCGCAATATGGGCGGAATCAGTCCCAGGTCCCCGCCAGTGGTGTGAGGCAGGTCCGCTTCCAGGTTGTGGAACAAGGGCTCTGTGTTATGCCCTGAAACCTCTGGAAGATTTCGGAAACGTTGCCGGAGGACCTCGTAATCGTCGGGTGGCTGCGCCATGAAGGACAAAATGTCCCTGTGATAGCTGGCCATTGCGCTGGAAACTTCCTCTCCCCCTTGCCTGCTCCAGCTGAGCTCGGGGCGACCTATCACCGGAAACCCGCCCCAGTAGGAGTGCATCAGTTCATGCATGGCAGGCACTGGCTTTGCCTCACCAATGCCCGCCCACCCGTCGAAACCGTAGCTGCCGAAATACCCGGGTTCTCCTTTCATCTGCCGAAGTTCCAGACTTCTTAGTAGAGCTGCTCCCCTCGGAGTAGGCCGATAGAGTGTGACCAGGGAATCCAGCCTGGAGGAAACCCAATTCGTGGAATCCGGTTGCGGCGTGGGAAACGGAGATTGCAGCGGAGGCACGGGCGTTGGAGACGGAATGTCGGCCGTGGTTGTGGGCACGTTAGTAGCGGGCAAAGTGAAGGCGATTCGCGTGGGCTGTTGCTCCTCTTCACTTGGGGCCCCAACCCATTGACGGGTTGCCGCCGTCGGCACGGATGTAGTGGCGACCAGGGACGGTGTCCCGGCCGTTGAGTTTGGTGTAGGGTCACTATTCAGCGTTCGAGATACGCTGCAAGCTGAAAGCGTTCCCAGAAGAACTATCAGCAATGCAACTGGGAATAACCGCACGACAAGTGAGTGGGGGCAGTTTTCAAATTTCAAATGCCTTCCCAAATGTCGCCGGATACCCCGGATACCAATGACGGCATTCATGCGCATTCCATTATCGGTCGCTCGTATTGTATCGTTTGACGGGGCGCGTCTATAATTCTCGCTTGAGCCAAGAGGCAACAATGGCCCCGGACAGCGGTGGGGCCTTCCGAGGAGTTGGATGGAATCTAGCTACGACCTGGTTGTTATTGGATCCGGTCCCGGCGGGTATGTGGCGGCCATTAGAGCCGGACAATTGGGATTGAAGGCTGCCATCATTGAGAAAGAAGCGCTGGGTGGTACATGCCTGAATTGGGGATGCATTCCCACCAAGGCGCTGCTGAAAAACGCAGAGATTGTGTCTTACGTACGCCGCTCTGAGGAATTTGGCCTCAAGTTTGACGGCTTCCATGCGGACTACGAAGTGGCCATGGCCCGCAGCCGCCGAGTCGTGGACCGCAATACTCGCGGCGTGCGATTCCTTCTGCGCAAGAACGGCGTTGACCACGTCGGCGGCACCGGGCGTCTTGTCGGCCCCAACCGCGTGGAAATCGTTCCCCAGGGTGACGTCGTGGAAGCGAAAAACATAATCATCGCCACCGGGTCACGCCCTCGCGCCATTCCGACGCTGCCTGTAGATGGAAGCCAGATAATCTCGAGCCGAGAGTCGATCGTGCTTACCGATCTTCCCTCATCCATGGTGATTGTCGGCGGAGGCGCAATCGGCGTCGAGTTCGCCTACATCTACGCCATGTACGGCGTCGAAGTCACCATCGTTGAATTGTTGCCTCGCCTTGTGCCCAATGAGGATGAGGACATCAGCGCGCAGCTTGAGCGCTCCTTTAAGAACCTGGGCATGAACATACTCACCGGCGCTGGCGTCTCCGGGGTCCAGACACGCCCCGACGGGGTCACGGTATCCGTCGAAAAGGACGGCGCAACCCAGACCATCGACGTGGGCATGGTCCTAGTTGCTGTCGGAGTACAGCCCAACGTCGAGGAACTGGGCCTCGATGCCGCAGGTATCGCCGTCGACCGCTCCGGCATCGTCGTAGATGAATTCTTGGCCACCAACGTTCCCGGCGTATACGCCATCGGCGACGTCACCGGCAAGATGCCCTTGGCCCACGTGGCTTCCGCCCAGGCCGTTACTGCGGTAGAGCACATCATGGGGATGGACCCACAACCCATGGATTACGTGAACATGCCGCGCACCACCTACTGTAACCCTCAGATTGCCAGCTTCGGCCTGACAGAGGCTCAGGCCCGCGAGCAGGGCTACGACGTGAGCGTTGGAGTATTCAACGCCTTGGCCAACGGAAAGGCGCTGGCTATGGGCGAGACCGAGGGAATGGTTAAACTGGTGGTGGATTCCCGGTACGGAGAGTTACTCGGCGGGCACATGATCGGTCCAGAAGTAACGGAGCTGCTGGGAGAGCTTTCCATGACGCGCATGCTCGAGGGCACCACGCTCGAACTGGGATGGACTGTTCATCCACACCCGTCGTTGTCGGAAATGCTGAAAGAGGCCGCCCTGTCGGCCCAGGGCCGCGCTGTCCACATGTAGAGGCGTACACCCGGAAGCATCAGTGAAAGTACCATCAACTTTTTCGTAAATTGGGTTACGTATTTTGCCGTTATCCGGTAAAACGTTTGTCCCGGGAGATGACCGGCGGTATACTGGGGCAAATTTGGTCGGCACCATACACAACCGAGAGTTCCGCCTCCGCGCAGGTGCAGTGGGGCACGGATTGGAGGAGCGTTTAGATGGCATTGGGCAATTATGACTTCGCTATGGGCATCGGGGGCGAGGCAGGCCAGGGTATCGCCACTCCCGGTGACATTTTCGCCCGCATCATCGTCCGGCGCGGGCTGCACCTCAGCACCTATAACGCATACCAGTCCATCATCCGCGGCGGCCACATTTTCCTGACGCTGCGCATCAGCGACCGGGAAATGTTCAGCCATGGCGACAAGTTGGATCTCCTCCTGTGCTTGAACCAGGACACTATGGACCGCCACCAAAGACACATCGGGCTTGGCGGCCGAGTGCTGTTCAATAGTGATTCCGTCACTCCCGGGGAATCCAGCGGTGGCGATCTTTGCGCCATCCCAGTTGGTGATCTTACCCAGAGCAGGAACCGCTTGATCCAGAACACTGTGATGATGGGATCAGTAGTCTCTCTCATGGGTCTTGACTTCCAGATCCTGCAGGAAAGCCTCGAACTGCGCTTTGCCCGGCAGGGTCAGCAGGTTGTGGATCAAAACGTGGAAGTTGCAAGGGCCGGATTCGAATACGCCCAGACAAATTTCCAGCCCTTTGCCCAGTCTCTGCCCCAGGGCGGAAAGCCTTTGGCAGTATGGTCAGGAAACGACGCAATCGCTATGGGCGGAGCGGCGGCCGGTGTCAAATTCTACGCTGCTTACCCCATGAGCCCTGCCTCCGGTGTACTGCATTGGATGGCCTCCAACGCCCGCAACCTCGGCATCATGGTACGCCAGGTTGAGGACGAAATCGGCGTGTCCAACATGGTGATCGGCGCCGCCCATACCGGTGCCCGCTCCATGTGCGCCACCTCCGGCGGCGGCTTCGCGCTGATGACAGAGGCCGTCGGCGCAGCCAGCATGATGGAGATTCCCGTCGTGTACATCGACGTCCAGCGTGCCGGCCCCTCCACTGGCGTCCCTACCAAGACCGAGCAGGGTGACCTGTGGCAAATCCTGGGAGCAAGCCAGGGCGACTACGAGCGCCTCGTCGTCGCGCCGCGCAATGCCCTCGACGCCTTCAACACCATGCCCGAACTCTTCAACCTCACCGACAAGCTCCAGTGCCCGGGCATCGTCATTTCGGATCTGCTGATTTCTGAGGGCCGGTACAGCGTTGACCCCGACGCCATTGACATGCACCCCGCCATCGACCGGGGCCAGCTCATTACCGACGACTCTCCCCCCAACGGTTACAAGCGCTACGCCAATACCGAGACTGGGATTTCCCCGCGGGCCATCCCAGGCATCGAGGGACACGTCCACGTCGTCGCAACGGACGAACACGATGAAGACTCCACCCTCATCAGCGACGAGTTCACCAACCCCCACAAGCGCCGCATGATGGTCGAAAAGCGGGGCCGGAAAATGCAGAATGCCCATTCACTGGTCGCCCCGCCGGAACTGGAAGGGCCTGCCGACGCCGATGTTACCTTGATAGGCTGGGGATCCACTCACGGCACCATCAAGGAAGCCATCGAGTTGCTGGCCGAGCGTGGAGTTTCCGTAAACCAGCTCGCCATCAAGTGGATCATCCCCTTCCACGCCGATCACGTGAACAACATTCTCACCAGCGCAAAGCGCGTGATCATCGTCGAAAACAGCTACTCGGGACAGTTCGCCCGGTTCCTCCGCAGTGAGACCGGCTTCGCTGCCCACGGCCACATACGCAAGTACGACGGAGAACCGTTTATGCCCCATCACATTGCCGACGGCGTGATGGAACAGGTGGCCGAGAAGGCAACCCACTCCGTTCCTTACCAGGAAATCGTAGTCTAGGCCGCGTCGCGATTCGGCGACCGGCCATCCAGAATCCAGCGGCGAAGTCCGCAAGTCTTGGCGATAGAGGTGATGCAATGGCGACTGTAGGCGTGGGCAACGGCAGGACCGAGATTCAGCTCACCCCCAGGGACTTCCGCGGCCAGGTCAACCCCGACTGGTGCCCCGGTTGCGGCGACTTCGGCGTCCTGAACTCCCTGCAGCGTGCCTGCGCGGAGATGGGACTCCAGCCCCACGAGATTTTGACCGTCAGCGGCATCGGTTGCTCATCCAACCTGCCCGGCTACTTCAACTCCTACGGGATGCACACGCTCCACGGTCGTTCCCTCGCCGTGGCCACTGGCGCTAAACTCGCCAACCACGACCTCACCGTGTTCGTTACCGGCGGCGACGGCGACGGCTACGGCATCGGCGGCAACCACTTCGCCCACTCGGCCCGCCGCAACATCGACCTGACGTACATCGTCATGAACAACCAGATTTACGGCCTCACCACCGGTCAGGTCTCCCCCACCAGTAGCTACGGCATGAGCACCAAGAGCACCCCCTTCGGCAGCGTCGAAACCCCGGTCAACCCCATCACCAGCTCCATCATGAACGGAGCTACCTTCGTGGCACGCGGCTACAGCGGCGACGTCCGCCACCTCACCGAACTCATTAAGGCCGGCGTCCAGCACAAGGGCTTCGCTCTCATCGACGTCTTCAGCCCCTGTGTCACCTTTAACCGCGACAACACCCACGACTTCTTCAAGGACCGCATCGTCAAGCTCGAGGACGAGGAGCACGACCCTTCGGACTGGAAGGCAGCCTGCGAAAAGGCCCTGTTATGGGGCGATACCATCTACACCGGCCTCTTCTTCCAGAAAGAGTCCGTCTCCCTCATCGAGGCCGAGCCCGTGCTGTCCAAGGAGGGCCCGCTGGCTCACCGTCCCCTCGGTCTCAGCGAAGAGCAGGCCGACCGCATCATCCAGCGCATGATGTAAACCAGGGCTGACGTAGACATGGCGAAAAGGAGCGTCCTCTGCTGGCGCTCCTTTATTCTTGATAGTGAAGACCCTGCGCGGGAGTCCCGAGGAGAGCATTCCTCGGTTGCCCATCAGTGTCCCGTGCTTTAATATCTACGCGAACCCGCAGAATACAAAATCCCGGTGCACGGACAGGACAGGAGGCAGCGTTGGCCACGTCCATAGTGATGCCGCAGTTGGGCTACGACATGCGTGAGGGCACCGTCGTACGCTGGGTCAAGCAGGAGGGCGACGAGGTTGTCGCCAACGAAGTAATAGCCGAGATCGAAACCGACAAGGCCGTGGTCGAGTTCAAGCCTACGACTGGAGGCGTCCTTCGCCGAATTGTGGCAGGCGAGGGCGAAGCTGTCCCCGTCGGCCAACTCATCGCGGTTATCGGGGACGCGGATGAAGCGTTGCCCGACGACTTGGCCGGCCCTTCGGCTGGGGCCGGGGCCGCTGCCCCCGAACCGGAAGCCGCTCCTGCCCCCGCGGCGGTGCCTGTGCCGGCCGCAGCCCCGTCCGGAGAAGTCCGAGCCTCGCCCATCGCCCGCCGCCTGGCTCGCGAACGTGGCGTTGACCTCGCCATAATCTCCGGTAGCGGGCCCGGAGGCCGTATCGTGGAGGCGGACGTGCTTGCCGCTGCCGACGCCGCCCGGTCTTCTGCCGAAGCTGGGCGCGTGATGGCGTCACCCTTGGCTCGTCGCCTCGCCCGGGAGCGCGGCATAGACCTTGCCACCATAACCGGCTCTGGTCCCGGCGGACGCATCGTCGAGGCGGATATCAATGCCGCCGCAGCTCAAACCCCTGCGCCTGCTGCCCCCGAACCAACTCCGGCGCCAACCCCTGCCGCCGAGGCGCCCGCACCTGCACCCGCCGAGGGCGCAGACCGCGCCGACTTGTCCCGAATGCGGCAGGCGATCGCCAGTGTCACCTCCGGCAGCAAGCGCGAAGCTCCCCACTTCTATGTCGCTGTAGACATCGATATGACTTCGGCAATGGCCCTCCGGCGTGACATAAACGACGAGCTACCTTCATCCAGCCGTGTCAGCGTTAACGACCTGATCGTCAAGGCGTCAGCGTTGGCCATCGGCAAGCATCCCAAGTTCAACTCCTTCTTCCGCGGCGACTACCTGCAAATGAACCGCTCCATCAACGTCGGCATTGCAATCGCCCTCGAGTCGGGCCTGATAGTTCCCGGCGTTCCTGAGTGCGAGAACAAGTCCCTGGCCCAGATTGCCGCCGCCAGCCGCGACCTCATCGATCGCGCCAACAACGGACGACTGCAGGCAGAGGAATACACCGGCACCACCTACAGCGTGAGCAACCTCGGGATGTTTGACGTCGACAGCTTCACCGCAATCATCTTCCCGCCCCACGCCGCAATCTTGGCTGTGGGCGCCGTGAAGGAGCAGCCCGTGGCCCGCGACGGCCAACTCGCCATCGCCGAGATAATGAAGGCCACCCTCTCCGTCGACCACCGTGTCGCCGACGGGGCCGAGGCCGCCCAGTTCCTCATGGAAATCAAGCGCCTGCTGGAGAAGCCCGTCAGCCTTCTTCTCTAACCTGAATTTTGTTTCCAGTTCTGTAACACAGCATCAAAGGAGTCCAACCGTGCCCAACCTGACCGGCGGCCAGGCCGTTACCGAATCCCTGAAGGCCCAGGGAGTTGATACGGTATTCGGCATTATCAGCATACATAACCTGGACCTCTTCGACGCCCTCTTTGACCAGCAGGACAGCCTCCGCTTCATAGGAGGCCGCCTTGAACTGGGCTGCGGCTTCATGGCCGATGGCTACGCTCGCGCCACCGGCAAGCCGGGCGTGCTAATCACCAGCACCGGCCCTGGCGCTGCCGATTCCGTGGGCGCCATGGGTGAGGCATACTTCTCCGGCTCGCCGCTGCTTCAGGTGACCACCAATGTTGAGTCCGACTTCATCGGTCAGGGCCGCAACACCACCCACGAGACCAAGAACCAGTTGGGCATGTTCGAAGCAGTTACGGATTGGAACGCCATGATCGGCGAGATAGAGTCCATCCCCGACAATCTGATGGAGGCCTTTCAGCGCTTCCAAAACCGTCGTCCCCGCCCCGTCGAGCTCGAGCTTCCCACTGACTTATTGGGCAACCGAGCTGATATAGAAGTCATCGGCCCCCGCGATGCAGGGATACCCCAGGGCGACCCGGCCATGGTCGAGCGGGCACTGCAGATCCTCCTCGGGGCAAAGCGCCCCGCCATTGTGGTGGGCGAAGAAGTACAGATGCTGGGCGGCACGGAGGAAATCGTACGGCTCGCCGAGGCCCTGGGAGCCCCAGTGGTAACTTCCGACGGCGCAAAGGGCGCCTTCCCCGAAGACCACCCTCTGTCTCTCGGTCAGTTGCTGGGCCGGCGCATTTGGGGCGAGAATCCGGTACAGGACTGGCTGGGCACCTGCGATGCAGTGGTCATACTGGGATCCATCATGCCTCATCGTTCAACTACCGGAGTCCAGTTGAAGCTGCCGGAAACCGTCGTCCACGTTCTGCTCGACGGCGACGGCATCGGAAAGAACTACGATGCCACCGTACCCATAGTCGCCAACTCTCAGGCTGTCGTCCGGCAGTGGCTGGACGCCATCGGCGATGGCGACATCGGCAAAGGCCAGTCCTACGTCGACGAGGTCGCCTCGGTGAAGAAGGACATCCACCGCACGCTGCAGGACACCTGGGGCAACGAGCTCCGCGTCTTCGAGACCATCCGCGAGGTCGCGCCTCGCGAGACCGTGTTTTCCCTCGATCCCACGGTTCCCGCCAGCCGCGCTGCACGCTGCCTGCCCATCTACGGCCCCCGCAAGTATATGCACCCCCACGGTTGGGCCGGCCTTGGCTTCGCCTTCCCGGCTGGTCTCGGAGCAAAAGTGGGCCAGCCTGACAGCCCCGTGGTCTGCATCACCGGCGACGGTGGATTCCAGTACAACTTCCAGGAATTGGCCACCGCCGCACAGTATGGCATCCACCCTGTCATCCTGATGTTCAACGACAGTGCCTGGGGCGTCCTGAAGAAGTACCAGCAGGACCGCTTCGGAGACCGCCTCTTCGCCACCGACCTGGTAAACCCTGATTTTGGCAAGCTGTTCGAGTCCTACGGCTTCGACTCCACCCGCGTCTCCACCGTAGCCGAACTCGGCCCGGCCCTCGACGCCGCCATCTCGTCCAACAAGACTCACCTGGTCGAGGTCGCAATACCCAACGGCTTCGGCGCCCTGGTCTAGAGCAACACTTGAAGCGTGTATTCTTCCGGGGCGGGCTTTCAGGCCCGCCCCTTTTCTTCAATTAACCGTCCTGCCTGCAATCGAGTCGGGCTTTCAATAAAATGGTGTAACAAAGTCATGGCAAATGTTTCCCAAGACACTGGTGCCGATATGGTCGAAGAAACCCTTTACCCCCGTCGCGTCTACCCCCTCGACGCACGTCTCCTGTCCGAGGAGCAGATAGCCGTCGCCTTCGCCATGACCTCCCGCCGGCCCGAGCCCTTCGACGAGATCGCCCGACAGGTCAGCGAGGAAAAGGCCGCCGACTTCCACGAGCGCTGGGTGCTGGGCTACGGCCACGCCTCAGTGGCCGAGCACGCCGTTGTGCACCTCGCCGCCGAGAACATCTCCCGCATCGCCTGCGACGGCCTCGAGGACAACCGGCTAGCCTCCTATACCGAGAAGTCGTCTCGCTACCAGGTAATCGACGCCGACTGCTTCCACGTCCCCTCCGAACTGGACCACCTTCCCGACCTGCGAGAAGAATACGTCGCCACTTGCCGGTTCCTCTTCTCGGCGTATCAGGACCTCATCGCGAAGAGCAGCGAGCACCTGCGTAGCGTCCACCCCCAGCGTGGACGGGAAAGCGACTCCGCCTATGGCCTGCGGATCCGCCGCATGGCCACCGACGCCTGCCGCTCCGTGCTCCCAGCCTCTACCCTGACCAACGTCGGTGTCACAGCCAACGCCCGCACCCTCGAGCACGCCATATCCAAGCTGATGTCATCGGTGTTGGAGGAAGAGCGCCAGCTGGGGGAGGCAATTCGCGACCAGGGCCGCGCCGTGACGCCCACCCTGATCAAATACGCCGACTACGTCGAATACCTGGCAAGCCTGACAAAGACCCGCGAGGCCTTGTCCGGTTCCTTGGATGGCTCTTCAATAGCGTCACAACCGCCGGCGGAGGTCCGCTTGGTCCACTGGGACCCGCAGGCCGAGGAAAAAGTCGCGGCCGCTTTCATCTACGGCGCTACGGGCATGGACTACGCCGCTGCCTTGAATCGAGCACAGGAGATGCGGCCTGAAGAACGGGGTCAGCTGCTCGAGAGCTTCCTCTCAGAAATGGGACCCCACGACGCTCCCCCGCGTGAACTGGAGACGGTGGACTACACCTTCGAAATCCTGCTGGACTACGGCGCCTACCGCGAGTTTCGCCGTCACCGGATGCAGACCTATCTTCCTCAGCCGCTTACAGTGGCCCACGGCATCCGCATCCCGTCGTTGATAACCGACGCCGGGCTGGAAGAGTCCTTCTCCGAAGCCACCGACGCAGCCGCCCGTACTTTCCAAAATATTGCGGGCGAAGTTTCACCCACCGTAGCCCAATACGTCGTCACTCACGCTCACAACCGGCGGCTACTGTCCAAGATGAACCTGCGGGAGTGTTACCACCTGTTCAAGCTGCGCACTTCGCAGATGGCCCACGAGTCCATACGGGAGCCGATGAAGGAGGCCCTGCGGCTGGCCAGCGAGGTTCACCCCCGCCTGTTCGAATACCTGAAACTGCGCGACTGAAGAGTATCCGCTGAAGTTCTGCGGAGTAACTCCTAGCATTGGACCAGCCTGGCAGCAATCCTGGCCACTCGGGCCCCCAGTTCGCGAGCTTGCTCCAGGTCATCTTCGCTAACTGCTCCAGCGGCAGTTGCTCCGTAATAAGACCCCGACGTTCGCATGCGTTCCGACCAGGGCAGACCCACGATCACCATCCCCCCGGCCATCATCCAGTGGATAAGTTGCCTCAGGGTGGATTCAAGGCCCGAGTTGCGTCCGGTGCCTGTGGTGAAGGCAGCGCCGGGACGCCCCGCCAGGACCAGTTCCTCCCACAGATCGCCCTGATCGTCCAGCCACTGCTTCAAGGTACCGGTGATGCCGCTCCAGTTGGGAGAACCGAGAATCAGACCGTCGGCGGCCTCAAGATCATCCCGAGTGGCTTCGTCAATTGCCTTGAGGGCTGCTTCCGCTTCTCCTGAATTCGTCACACCCTGCGCCACGGCCCGGGCCATGCTTTCTATGCTTCGTCCCTTGGCGTCATATAGGACCAAGACAGTAGGCAAAGAACGCACGTCAGCCACCGTCAGCAGAGGCTAGGGGTCGGAGCAATCGCGGGTGTAACCACAGTTCAGGCATCTGATCTTGCACTTCTGCTCTAACATTTCCGCCCCGCAGAGGTCGCATGTCAGGTCATGGGACGCTGTAGTTCGATTCATCGTAATCATCTCCCAACCTGAATGGAGTATAGCAATGACGTGATGCGGATGCCCGGAGTTTGCAGCAATCAACAATGCACTAGAATACAGAATCTAGGGCAACCCCACTTCCAGTATAACGTCGCCCACAATTCCCACCGAAGCAAGACTGAGCGGAGCCCTGCTGAGTTGTAGGGCATCGAATTGGGACATCGAATTGCCCATATTCAGGGCCATCGTGCCCCACCCTCCTTCATCCACGTCCATATTCCCGATCCAGGTCCGTTGTCCTCTCTGCATTAGCCAGACGTGATATGCCGAGTCATCCTCCGGAATCTCTAGTCCAGAAGCCATAACAACCGCTACAGACATATCTCCGGACACAACCAGAACTCCGCGCGACCGGCTATTGACCTGCATAGGATTCATGATCAATGACTGATTCCCGGGTTGGGCAAGAGTGTTCTGAAGGAATTGCAGGTCGCCTTGCATCTCGGCTATAGCGCTGGACGCAAGGGCCAGCTGCGCCGTCGCCGTGGCCCTGCTCTCTTCCAGCGATTCCTGAAGCTCGGTGTTCATCGCCATCATCTCGTCTCTGTCTCCTGTTACCTGGACGTTGACGGCGATGAGAAAGGCAGCTACCGCGACAGCCGCCACGGCAGTGGCAGGCATCAGCATCCTGCCCCACCTGCGCCCTAGTCCGGTATACACCCTCGACCAGTTGCTCGGGGCTGGAACCGGCGTTCGCGTTACTTCCCGTGGCGGGGGCGGGGGAGGATCAATGATTGCAAGCAGGTTGGCTCGCACATGTTCCGGCGGAGTCGCTTCAGGCAGAGCATTGACCAGCGCCGCAGTTGTTGCCAGGTAACCGGACACAAGCGAGGAGCAGTTCAGACATTCCTCAAGATGATCAAGAACATCCTGCTCTTCTTCGGGCTCCAGCGCGTCCAGGGCGAACGCTTCGAGGAGGTCTTCCGGATGTATTATTCTACTCGCTGTCATCTTCCTGTAACGCTGCTTTCAACTTCTGCATTGCCAGCCGCACCCTCGTCTTTATTGTCCCCAGCGGCTGGTCAAGAATTTCCGCCATTTCTGATTGCGAATAACCCTCAAAATAGGCTAGCTCAATCACCTCCCGCTGGCTGCTGGGCAACGTAGCCAAGGCTCTGTCAATTCGCTCTCTTTCCAACCTCTGGGTTACCTGCAATTCAACGGACGGTCCGGCGGATGGCAATCGCTCCAGGGTATCGTATCCCTCGGGGTCCGTATGGCTGTCGGACCGCCGCCGGGATCGAATTACATCAATGACCCTGTGGTGCGTCACGCTCATTATCCATGAGCGCGCGTTGCCCCGGCTGGAGTTGAAGGAGTCCGCCTTAAGCCAGATGTTCAGAAACACGTCCTGCATTACTTCCTCCGCAAGCGGGGGCTGCTTCAACATATGCAAGGACAATGAATACACCGGCGTCATATATCGTTCGTAAAGTGCGTTGAGAGCGTCCTTGTCCTTGGCGGCTATGCGTTCCAATAGCTGCAGGTCGTCCGGTTCATGGGCCGCGAGTGCTGGATCCATTTGACGCTGCTGAGCCGCCAGTTCTTCTTCCATTAACTTATACGCCTGAATTTTGCGAGCGGATTCGAATACGTCGCATCAGTTTAGCCTGCTCAGCGTCATTCTTATTGAATCTGCCCACTCCCTGACCTGTCCAATGTCGGGAGCATCGGCAGCTCTTGTCAAATATGTTTCCAGGCTCCTCAGGGCAGCCCGATACTGCTGCAGGCGGTACTGTATCTCGGCCATATCCTTATACAACGGCGTGGCCTCAGGATTTACCATCAGCATTCGCTGCGTGATCCCGACCCCCTTTTCCAGGGCGCCTGAGTGTTCGTATACCACTTTGAGATTGTTGAGCAGCCGGAAAAGGAACTCATACTTGGTGCAAGGGTCGAGAAAACTGTCCCTCCAGGTCATACGAGGACCAAACATTCCTTCGGCCAGGCTTCTACAATCATCTGGGGTCAGGACCGCGCCACCATGGAATGGGTCCAGGAAGACTTCTCCTCCTTCCAGCCCTACGAGGAAGTGCCCGGGCATTCCCACGCCATTGCATCGCAGCCCCACTCGCCGGGCCACCTCAAGGAACAACAAGGACAACGTAATAGGTATCCCTGCATGGGTATCCAATACTCTATTGAAATAGCTGTTGTCGGGATTGTAGTAGTCGTTGGCATTTCCCTGAAATCCCTGATCCTCGAATAGATAACTGCTCACAAGGCGGGCCATCTCCGGTGCCGGAACTCCCCCACCAGCCCGGCTGAGCACTGCCTCGGCAAATCCATCCAATCTTGCCAGGTGCTCTGCCACGTCTAGTTGGGGATATTCTTCCCCTGCGACGAGGAGAGCAGCCAAGCCCAGGTCAAGGTCCTCTTCGGGACGCGACACCTGCAGGGCAAACTCATCTCGGAATGTGTCGGAATCTGGACTGCCGTTTTGGGAATCGCTCATCTGTCTGCTCGCCGAGGTGGCTGAGGACGTATAAATAAATGGGATTCTGCCTGCGTCAGCTCCTGATCACAAGGCTGTCCAGCAGAGGCTCCAGATTCTGCAACCTATCCAACGACCAGATTGTTTCCAGGGCTTCATCGCACTGGCTCGAGGTAAGCGCAGTTCCGGCAAAGTTGCGGAACTTGCTTTCTACCTCGTCGTCGGTCATCGGGTTGCTGCGGTGTCCTCGGGGCCACGCTGTGTGGGCAGAATACCTAGTTCCGTCGGATCCGGTCAGTGTGATACGACAGTTGTATTCACCGGGGTAACGATCAGTAAACTCAGGCTCCTCGGCAAGGGTCATACGAGACATAACGTCCCTGACAACAGGACTGGCAATGCGTTCTTCTGCGAAGCTTGCCGGAGTAACCGGCCCGTCCAGGAACGCTGATGCAACCAACCACGGAATGCTGTGATCCGCGGTCTCCCGAGTCTTGGGGTCCCATTTCTCGGGTTCGCTGGAGGCAGTACTGGCGGCCACCTTGTAGGTATCTATGTGGATGCTCCGGATTTCTCCCACGGCAGTCCTGTCACGTAATTCCACCGCCAGGCCAATGGGAGCCTGCGTGTGAATTTGCGAGGGATAGGCCTTGAAGATGGTGCGCATGATGCGGAACGTGTCGTCATCCTCGCGGGCATTCCCCAGCGGAAAATCCGGCACCAGCACTTTCCGGCCCACCGCCTGTTCCCACAGACCTCTTCGCCCCTCGAAGGGTTCACCGGGCCCACTCATTCCCTTGGCCGCCAGTTGTGCTGCAAACACCGCTGAACGGGAGGCGCTGGCCGCAGCGCAGCCCTTCCACATCGACAGCTCTCCGGTGCGAGTGACGCCAAGGGGCAGGTGCGGTGTCACCGCCAGGGATATGGCATTCCCAGTTTGCTCTTCGTTCAGACCCATCAAATGAGCGGCTCCGCAAACTGCACCTACCACGCTGAATATGCCCTGATCCCATCCAAGATCCCCGGCAACTACTTCGTCAGAGAGCCGACAGAAGACCTCATATGCCAGAGCAATTGCGGTGATGACTTTTGGTCCGTCGCGCTTCAAGGGATCAGCCACGGCAAGTACGGCGGAAATCATGTCGCTGGGGTGACCGCCACCGGGGGAGAAGTAAGAATCATTGCAGTCAAGGTAGCGCACCGCGACGCCGTTTGCAAAGGCAGCCAGGTCCGGTGTGGTATGGAGGGAAGTGCCAAGGATGCGTGATGGCATACCGCCGCTGATCCCATCCGTAAGGCGCCGTGCTATCTCGGCAGGCTCTGAATCGTATCCACCGATGGCGCAGCCCATGGTATCGACCAGCGTACGCTTCACTTGCTCGACAACAGCCGGGCTCAGTTCGTCATAGGACAGGCCGCAAACGTATGAACTCAGCATCTCGGTCGTACGATCCACTTACTTCCCTCCCTTAGCCCGTGCTACATGGGCAGGTTCGCTTCGAACGAACGGCCAGCCGTCGGCCCTAGCGAAGTACGGCCTCTGCCATGCGCTCAAGCTGTTTGCCCATCTCATAATCGTTTGCGACGTGTTCCGGGCGCACCACAACCCGGTCGGCGCCTGCGTTCAAATAAGAGCGAACCAGGTCGCCGTCCGGAGCCTGGCCGTAGACACTGATCGTGATTGACTTCGGGTCCCGTCCCACCTCGGCGGCCATGGCATCGAGACGTCGGCGACTGTCTTCCACATCCGCCGGAGTAACCCGATTTGGTAGCCATCCGTCCGCATGGGAGACCACGCGACGCAGCACGTTCCGCGCCATGCCGCCAATGATGATTGGAGGGTGCGGTTGCTGGGCAGGCTTTGGATAAGACTTCACGGGCGGAAAGTTGAAGTACTTGCCATGATATTCCGCCTCGTCCTTGGTCCACAATTCCTTCATCGCTTCGAGGGCCTCACGGGTCTGGGTCCATCGATGCTCGAAGTCTCCGCCAAAAATCTCTGTTTCTTCACGAAGCCAGCCTGTTCCAATTCCAAACAGGAATCGTCCGCCACTGAACCGGTCGAGGCTGGCGATTTCTTTGGCCAGCAGCAGGGGATTTCGCTCCGGCACAAGGGTGATTCCGGTACCCAGCTTGATGGTGCTCGTAGCTCCAGACGCCCGGGCGAGGGCAATATATGGGTCGGTAAAATGAGAATAGGTCCAGGGAATCTCGCCGCCTGTGGCTGGGAATGGACTGTTGCTCTCCACCGGAACCGCGGGATGCTCTGCGTACCAAATGGACTCGAAACCCAGTTCCTCAGCCTTCTTCGCCATAAGGGCCGGATCAACGGTGTAGGCGGGCAACGGTGTGGAAACTCCAACGCTCATCGGATCACCTCAGTTAATCGTCTTGATTCCAATATGAAGCCGGGCGGGGCCGTTGGGCACTACAGGATCACCTCTTCCTCGTCGTCCAGATCCGGCGGAGGTTCTTGCCCGGCGTAGTTTCGCCACCATTCTGCAAAAGCCTCGGCTCCGTGCTTCTCCCGAAGCCGCGCCAGGTGCACTCGGGCCTGCGCAACTACGGGAAGGTTGTGCTCCGCTGCGATCTGATACGTCCGCGCTGCCCAGTTTAAGGCACCCTCCAGATCGGCTTTTTCCTCGGCGGCCATCCCAAGCTGTCCGTACGTGCGCGCGGTACGTCCAAAATCCTGGATTTCTTCAAATATTTCCCGGGCGCGGTGATACCAACCCTCGGCTTCATCCAGCTTCTGCTGTTCGTGGAACAGCACCCCTAGTTGGCGGCATTCATCGCCGGCGCCGCGCCAGTCTCCCACTTTCTCGTATTTTTCCAGCGCCAGCTTGTACCAGTGTTCCGCATCTTCTGGAAACATCTGGCGCCCTTGTTCCAGAAGCCCAAGGTAGTGGAACTCAACCGCCATCTGGGCCTCGTTTCCCATTCGGTCGCTGAGGGTCAGAGCTTGCTTGTACCAGTTTTCCGCGTCGTCCAGCTGGTATTGCGCATGGGCAACGGTGCCCAGGGCATGATAGATAAGCACCGAAGTCTCTTCGTCCCGCGCTTCCTCCAGGATTTCCCGAGCCCGGTGATACCAGCTCTCTGCCTCCTGGTACTCGAATCGGAACTGAGCGCAAAGGCCCAGCGACCGGTAATCCTTCACCATCTCTTCGACGTCCTCCAGTCGCTGGTGAATATCCAGCGACTTCGAGAACCAGTCGCGAGCTTCTGTATAAAGGCGCTGGTACTGGCGTACCAGTCCCATTCCGTAGTAGTCGTCGGCCACGGAGGCCCGGTCGTCGCCATCCTCGATGATTACCAGCGACTTGGTGTACCATCCCTCGGCCTGGTCCAGTTGCCATCTCTTCAGGGCCACTTCCCCCATCTGATGGTAGACTGCGGCGGTCCGAGGATCTTCCTCCGCACCCTCCTGCGCCTCGAAGAAATCCAACAGCTGCCGGTTCAGGGTGTCGGCGCGGCCCAGCTCGTTGGTCTCGATGCACTCGGATGCCTCGGTTCCCAGCAAATAAAGCCACAGTTCGGCTGCCCCATTGGCCTCAGCTTCATCAGCACCCGACCCGATCACGTCCAAAAGCTGACGCCTCAGGCGACGCAATTCCGGATATCGTTTCTGCATCCGGTACACTTGGGCCAATGGCTGTGTCAGAAGTTGTGCGTTGTCCCACTGCCTGGTTTCCAGCGAGAGAGCCAGTGCCTGGGTCAGATTGCTTTCCTCAGCCAGTATGGCATTTGTACCGGATTCCTGGTTTTCGTACAGGGTTTCCATAAAGTAGTCCGCCGTGTCAGCATAAACGCGAACGAACTCGTTCTCCAGTTCCGCTACACGGCCTGCTGAAACCTGACGGTAGAGAGCGCGTCCATAAAACCATCCCATGGCGGGATGAATCTGGTAGACGCTGGGAGTGATCGGTTCCAGGAACCCACCGGTGCGGGCCGACCTTAGAAGAGTGCGGCAGGCGCCCCATCCGAGCTGCTCACCCATCGCCGACCTGTATGCGTTCTCCTGGGTGATGTGCGTGAGAATGTCCATCATTACGCGGCTGCGGAACAGAGACAGGAATGGCAGATGTGTTCGGTTGCGACGCGGCATCCTTCCGAAAGCGTGGTCCATTACCGCCGTCAAGTAGGCTGGTCGTCCCTCGCCGCCGGGAGCCGGTTCCTGGTTCTCGATTTCCCGGTCCAACTCCGTCAAAAGCACAGACGCCGGAACTTCCTTCAACAAAGGAATCGAAACTTCCATAGCCAGAGGATGACCCTCCAGCAGGTCCAGCAGTTGCAAAAACTCCGGACCAAGTCTATCGGTTTCAACGCCACTTTCCTCGATGAGCCGGGTGGCGAACTCCAATCGATCCTGTCCCGTGAGGCCATCGATCGTGTACCTGCCGCTGGGAATAGACAGCCAGGCTTCTGTTTCCCTTCGGCTCACAAGAAGGACTCGAGTCTGTCCCCCCTCAGCAGAAAGCTCCCTGATGAAATCATTCAGTTCTTCCAGCTCAGCTTCTTCAAGCAGGCCGGTCCCCGGATTCGGAAATCCGGATAGGTTCTCAAAACTGTCCCAAACGAGCAATGTCTCATGCTCCCGCAGATATTCCAGCAGCCAGCTTTTTCGAGCGCTGGCAGACAGATCCCCAAACTCCAGCCCGGCGAGGGCCGTACCCACTTCGTGCAGCACCTTCTCCAGGCCGGCGCCAACATCGAAGTTCGTATAAAAGGCGCCCTGGGAACGGTTGCCGCTCTTTTCCAGCCAGGCCGCCAGACCGAGTGCCAACTCGGACTTGCCGACCCCGACTGAACCACTCAGAACAACAACAGGGTTTTCCTCAAGAGCTTGTTCCAGTTCCAGGATTTCCCGACGCCTCCCAATAAGGCCGTAGGGTCCTCCACGAGGCAGCTGCCGGGGCGGCGGTTCGGGTGTGGCCGAAATCATTCCTGGTACAAGCGGTTCCGCCTCAGGCGCCTTCACCGCCACTGGGGTGTGTACCGCACCCTGGAAAACCATTGGCGTCAACCAGTCCCAGGCCACGATGGGGCCGGCCGCCGACGGGCGGTGGGGATGTTCCATCATGGCGCGCCGCGCTGCTGCTACGGACGCTGAGGCGCCACCTCCGCTCGCTATACCAGAGTAAAAGGCATCGGCAAACAGCCTTCTCCCGGACCCTCCCAGTGGCAAAGGCAAGACTGCAACTTCGGGAACCCCTGCCTGCAACAATGTCGTTACTGTCGTGTCTAAAGAACCCTGCTCAGCACAGGTAAGCAGCACCACGGGAATGCGAGATGCGACGATGGCCTCTGCAATACCGCTCAATGGGCCGATATCGTTCAGCGTCTCGCTTTCTTCGCCGATGGTTACCCCGTCGAGGTGGAGGAGGTGATAGTGGTCCCTTAGTTCAGACAAATGCTCCGTCAACGCTTCAACAGTTGGCGGACGAAGGCAATGTAGCGACACGTCAGCATCCAGAGCTTCCATCGCCGTCAGAGCTTCCGTGGCGATTCCCTCCGCACTCGGTGGGCTTAACATAATCACGTTGAACTGGGAATCGGAAAGACCGGTCTCGCCAACTTGTGGGAGGTTTCCCGACGCGGCTCGGTGTCGTGTAACTCCTCGAAGACCTGAGACCAAATATCCGAGGTCAGGGTTGTTCAGCAGTTCCCATGGAAGGGCGAGAAATTCCGGCCTGGTAGAGACCACCGACAACTGATACGACCCAGGGTCACCGGAACTCAGCCGCTCCAGTATGCCGGAGGCCTCAGTGCTGGAGCGAAACAGGATTTCCATCATCAATCGCCCCAGGTCACGCAGCCCGGTCTCCACAGCTTCAGCCCGTTGTCGCGAATCTCCGAAGGGACGGCGTACGTATCCGGAAAAGAACCACGCCATTTCCTGAAATTCAGCGTCGGTGAGAGGGTATGGAAAGTTGACTGGTGGGGCGGTTTCTCGTTCGCCGAATTCGGATATGAAGGACAGATGGATTTGTTCGCTATCGACCAGGTCGAGGATTTCCAGCGTTTCAACCAAGTGGTCCCTCCGGAATCAGGGCAGTTTGGGACGTGAACGCACCGATGAGGTTGTCGAAGCGATCGATCCCAAAATACAAAAAGACAAGGGCCGATATCTGCTCCGGCAGTTCGGCCCCTATACTATCACCGCCCGCATACCCAGTCCAACGAACAGGGCGCGGCCACAGGCAGTCTATTGTGCCGTAAATCCTCCATCAACCGCCATCGCCAGGCCGGTCACCAGCGACGCTGCGCCAGAGCACAACCAGGTAACTGACTCAGCGATTTCCTCCGGCGTGCCAAGTCGTCCGATCGGCTGGCGGGCAGGAATTGTGGCCTCGTAATCTGCATCTCGTCCACCGATCAGGCGTCCCACCATGGGGGTGTCGATGATTCCTGGACAGACCGCGTTTACACGGATGCCGTCCCTGGCGTATTCGAGGGCCGCTGCCTTGGTCAACCCGACAACGGCGTGTTTGCTGGCCACGTATGCGGAGAGACGCCGCGAACCCACCAACCCGGCAGCTGAGGCGGTGTTGACTATGGCGCCGCCTCCCTGTTCGATCATTTGAGGAATCTCGTGCTTGAGGCAGAGCCAGACGCCCTTCAGGTTCACATCCATTAGGCGGTCCCACTGGTCCTCCGGGTATTCGTGAAGGCGTCCTGCCATAAAGCCTTCTACCCCGGCGTTGTTGTAGGCACAGTCCAGCCGCCCGTAAGCTGATACCACCTGGCCAATCAACGCGGCGACGTCATCTGGACGGGATACATCCGCGTGCACGAAAATTCCGTCGCCCCCCGCTTCCTTGATAGCGCTCAACGTTTCTTCCGCGCCATCGGCGTTGATGTCGGACACCACTACCGACGCTCCTTCCCTCGCCATGACCAGCGACGTTGCACGTCCGATCCCAGACCCAGCCCCAGTCACCAGAGAGATCTTTCCTTCCAGCAATCCAGCCATTACCTCAACCTCCTCGTTGGTGAACCCCGCAGTCTGCCCGCTCCCTAGGCGCCCTGAAAAATGTCATCAACTTCCAACACCAGCCCGTCAATTACCATCGACTCGACACGTTCACCAATTCCTCTGAGAAAAACCCTGTGCCATTCACCCTCTTCCAGTTGCAACGCCTCTACAGTCCGCCCTTGAGGAGCAACAAGCCAGCACTCACGAACTCCGATACTTGCGTAGTCGGACAGCTTGCTCTCGATGTCGTGGCGGCTGTTGCCGGGCGACGGAATCTCGACGGCAAAATCGGGACCGCCGTTTATCTGGTCTCCCAGGATTCCCGAATTCTGATTGCTGACGAAGAGCAAATCAGGTTGTCGGACCCTTAACGGCTCCTCTTGAACCACAACGTCAACTGGCGCAAACAATACCTCTCCCAAGGCTTGTTCACTAGTGAACATATACACCGGTCGATAAAGATTACCCAATATAATCTGGTGTTGCCGTGTAGGCCCTGCGGACACTATCACTTCACCGTCTACAATATCGAAGCGCGACATCGTATACGGCTCCTTCAGGTATTCTTCGTAAGTCAACCGGGTCCGCGTGGTCATCGCTGTATCATCCTTTCCTACGTTTCACCCGACCGTCTTGCGTCGGCCCTCCAGTCGTCGGGACTCGGCTCCCGGTCTATTGCGACGTCGACCACTGCCGGCAATCCTGAGGCCTGCGCCTCTCGCAGGGCGTCCGGCAGGTCTCGCGAGTCCTCAACGTGCACACCAAAAGCCCCAAAACCGCGAGCGATGGCAGCGTTGTCGGTGGGGTAAAACTCCGACGCGATTTCCTGTCCCCGCGGCTGATGGTCCAGCACCATTCCCAAAGCGTTATCGTTGAAGACCACGCAGGTGATGGGCAGGTCGTACTGCATCGCCGTCGACAGGGCATTTACCGTCATCATGTACCCCCCGTCCCCCGTGACTGCGGTCACGGGCCTTGTCGGGAAGGCCAGCTTCAGGGCCACAGCAGCCGGTAGCGCCCAACCCATCCCAGCCGTGCCGCCGGGGCAGTAGAAGGTTGCCGCTTCCTGTGCCCTGTAAAGGTGAGCCATCCAGGTTCGGTTGTTTCCCGCATCCAGCGCATAAACTGTCGACGGATCCGAAACTTGGTTCAGGATCGAGACCAGACGCTGCGGCGTAACCGGCGAGCTGTCCTTGTGCATCTCCGGGTCGTCGTAGAAGTCCATAGCGTTCTTCCGTGGCGCCATCGATGACGTCCACTCGCTGCGCTGGGCCGCGCTGGTTTCGGCAGCTTCCTTCGACGCCGCAACCAGCTGATTCAGAATGCTGCCTGCGTCTCCCACCAGCCCGATCTCCACTGGGAAGGTCCACCCTGCATTTCGCTCGTCGATGTCGATCTGCACGACACGCTGTCGGCGTGGGTCGAAAATGTCGGGGCGTTCTCGCACCGTTTCCTGCGAGCGTAGCAGCGCGCCCACCACTATGACTGTGTCGGCTTCCCCGACCACTCGATTTGCAACGGCCTGACCGTATGTCCCAACCATCCCGACTGACAATGGGTGTGTTTCGGCAATGGCGCTCTTACCTTTATATGAAGTGGCCACCGGCATGCCCCAAATCTCCGCAAGCTCCTGCAGCTGTGGGTGTGCCCCGGCGACGTGCACCCCGTTGCCCGCGACGAGCACCGGACGGCGGGATTCCGACAATATCTCAATGACCCGCTGAATATCCGTCGGCGCGCTCTCCGGCTTTGCTGTGTTCAGGAAGCCAGCCGCGTTGTGAATGAATGGCGGAGATTCCACGTCCACCTCTCCGCCAATGGCCGCCGAGCGCATCACCACCGATGAGGGGCCGGGCCGGCCGCTGACGGCGTGCTTGATTGCCATCTGGGTCGCCAGAACCGCTTCCTTCGGACTGGCGGCCAGGGCCGTGTACTTGCTCATTGATTTGAATATGTTGGGAAGGTCGATACTTCCGTACTCACCTGCGCCCGATTGGTTGGCGGGCCTTTGGGCCGCCCCGCCATCCGAAGTGTCTGTCAGAACCAGCATTGGTGAACTGCTCAGCATGGCTTCCATGATTCCAAACGAAGCGTTGGAGCCGATGAACAGCCCTTGCCCCATTACAACCGCCGGCTTGCCGGTGGCCCGCCCATAGGCATCGGCCATGATTGCTGCAGCCTGCTCATGTCTCACGAGGATGGTCTTGATGCGGTCCTCTCGTCCGTAGAGCAGTTGGAATATTTGACCCGTCCCACCCCCGGGGATGCCAAAGACATATTCAATCCCTGCTTCCTCCAAAGTCTGGACGATCATTTCGCTGGCTGTCGGCATACTGCCTCCTGAAGAACCGCTTTACATCTGATGCTGTTCATTATAAGAAAGGCGCGGGGTTCCCCACGCCTGCGCTGGGATAATACCGCCGCCCTATATACCGGTCAAGGAACATTGCAGACCCCGGCGTTCCATCATCCTTGACCGCCAATGAGGGCAAGCGTATCATCCCCGCAATCCGGGCCCGGACCCGTTGCATTAAGGCACAGTCCGGCCACAGGCTCGACCTGACATAAACGACACGGCGGGAGAGCAGCCATGAGAGGCGGCGACGCAGTAGTCCACGCTCTGGAAAAAGAGGGAGTCAGATATATCTCCGGGTTCGCCGGCGGCGGTGAAGCCCCACTGTGGCCTGCATTGAGGGCGTCGCAGCAGATCACCGTGTTCTCGGCGCGCCACGAACGCATGGGTGTGGAAATTGCCGACGGTTACGCCCGTGCCACCGGACAGGTGGGCGTGGCTCTGACCGGCACCGGACCCGGCGCCACAAACACGCTCACCGGCATTGCCGGCGCCTATGCCGACAACATCCCCGTGCTGCTGCTCATGGGACAGCATCCACTCGGCAGCATGGGCCGCGAGATCCAGCAGGAAGTCCCTTCCAGCATCTTCGACAGCTTCGTCAAGTGGAAGGGCACCATGTCTCGGGTCGAGGACATCCCGGCCATCATGCGCCGCGCCTTTACAAACCTCCGCTCCGGATCGCCCGGTCCGGTGGTTCTCGAAATGCCTCAGGACGTGCTGATGCAGGAAGCCCCCGACGACGTCCTGAACTACGAACCCGTCGGTCCCGGACGCCGCGCCGCCCCTGACGCCAGCGACATCGAGCGGGCCGCTGACATCTTGCTCAACGCTCGTTACCCTGTAATGAACGTGGGCGGTGGCGTTCTCGCCGCCGAGGCCTGGGACGAGGCCCTCGAGCTCGCCGAGTTGATGGGCATGCCCGTCGCCAGTACACTCGTTGGCAAGGGCGCATTCCCGGAGAACCACCCACTGTCCGTGGGAGGCGGCGTCTACCCCAAGAGCCGATACGCCTCGGGAGCGTCCTACCTCGTCAACCGCCGCGCTGATGCAGTCCTCGCCGTCGGCAACTCCTTCCGCCTGCCCAACGCCACCGACGGGCGTCCCATACCCGAGGGTGTCAGCCTGATTCACATAAACGCCGACTCTGGCGACCTCAACAAGATTTACCAGGCCGACGTTCCCATCCTCGCCGACGCCAAGCTCGCCCTTCGCAGCCTCATCGACGCCGTGCGCGACCGCATGGGTCCTGGCGGCCCTCCCTCCGCGGCCAACCGTGAGGAGATCGTAGCCGAAATCCAGGAGGCCCGAGCCAAGTGGATTGGCGAGTGGGAGTCCACCTTCAACGACCCCTCTGCTCCCACCAACGGCTATCGCGTCGTCCAGGAACTCCTGAAAGTGGTCGACCTCGATCGCACCATCGCGCTGCACGACGCCGGTGGCAGCCGTGGCTACGTCTCACCCTTCTGGCCCGCCACTAGGCCCCGCAACTACATCGGCATGGGAGGCATGGCCGCGATGGGCTGGTCCATGGCCGCTGCCATCGGCGTGAAGCTGGGCCGACCCGATCACCTCGTCTTCAACGTCCTTGGCGACGCATCCTTCGGCATGGTGGGCATGGAGCTCGAAACCGCGGTCCGCATGGGCCTTCCCACGTTGACTGTGGTGCTCAACAACGGCGGCACCGGCGGCGGACTCATGGCCATGGCCCGCGACAGCGCCGCGCCTCCAACTATGGCCGAGTTGGGAGGCAACTTCTCCCTGGTGGCCCAGGGTCTTGGGGCCTACTCCGAGCGAGTCGAAGACCCCTCCCAGCTCCAGGACGCCTTCCGCCGCGCCATCGCCGCCACCGAGAACGGTCAGGCAGCCCTCGTCGAGGTCACCATCCGCCCCATGCCCACCCCCGAAACCCCCGAAGACTGGACACTCTAGGGCGGCCTCAATTGGCTGATTATAAGAAGATTTGCAACGTAGCCGTTGTTCATGAGGGCCTTCCAGTCGAGCTAAGGCTGCAGAAGCGGGAGGACCAGGAGCCAAGACCTTACTACTGTCTTTGCTGGCGAACCCGATACGCTTCCGACCCAGTCAAGTCCAGGCGATTCTACAGTTCCAGCAAGACTGGATTCTGGACCATACCAGTCTCCGTCGCGCTGGAACTGCTTCGGAAGGCCGATGACAAAGGGTTCCTTCACCGCAGATTCGACGACCTAAGATTTAGGGACGGTAGTTGCTGGTCGACTACCGTTTACTCAAAGGCACTCAGTCCGAAAGACTACTCGACCACGCGGGATACGATAATCTGCAATTCGGGAGAGCCTGACTGGGGAGAGAAACCGATCTTTGTAATCTGCCACGGCCAGGGCCCTGATGGTGCATGGCGGGAGATAATGATTGTGGACTCCCAATGGGAATTCTGTACTTTCAGGTGCACTACCACGATTGTCGAATACCAGATGGGGATTTTCGCCGACCGACTAACTGAGCCATGGCGCCTGGACAATGCAATGCAGGACGCCAGCGCAGCATCAATACGGGAATTCCTTAGGGTTCTGGAGGAGCTACACCAATGAAAAGCATCGAAATCGATCGTACCAAGCGCCTGAAGGAAGAGCCTGACAAAGGACACAACCGCTGGCACCCCGACATCCAGCCCATCCTCGAAGCGGCTCCCGGCGAAGACGTCCTGCTCGAGACTCGCGACGCCTCCGACGGACAGATGCACCCCGCGGTCACCGTGGACGAATTCGACCGCTTCGACGCCAACGTCGCCCACCCGCTCACCGGGCCCGTGTACGTCTCCGGAGCGGAACCCGGCGACATGCTCGAAATCGAGTACGTCGACATCATACCTCAGCCCTACGGCTGGACCCGAAACCGCCCCGGCGCAGGCTTCCTCCGCGACCTGTTCCAGGAACCCTACTTCGTCAACTGGCAGATTGCCGACGGCTGGGCCACTTCCGAACAGCTCCCCGGTGTCCGAATCCCCAACGGCTCCTTCATGGGCACCGCCGGTATCGCCCCGTCTCACGAGCAGATGGAGGCCTGGAATCGGCGCGAGACAGACCTCGTCCGCCGAGGCGGCAGAGCCGCTCTCCCCGAACCGATTGACGCCATTCCTGCCGGCGGGTCCATCGCCGCAGAGGGGCTACGGACTCTGCCGCCCCGCGAGAACTGCGGCAACGTTGACGCCAAGCAGCTCACCAAGGGCTCACGCCTGTTGATCCCCGTCAACGTACCCGGCGCCCTGTATTCCTGCGGCGATGGGCATTTCGCCCAGGGAGACTCGGAATGTTGCATTACCGCCATCGAGATGGGAGCCTCAGCCGTCGTCAAATTCCATCTCCACAAGGGAGAGGCTGCCAGACATAATATCCGTTGGCCTCGCTACACTCACCCCGGCTACTTCCTGCCCCCGGAATGGGCCGCACCTCGCAACTTTATCGCCACCATGGGAATGCCTATCCGAGACGATGGGACTCAAGAGGGAGAGGACCTGACCCTTGCTGCCCGCAACGCACTGATCAACATGATCGAACTCCTCCAGGAACGGGGTTGGACTAGGGAACAGGCCTATGTGATTTGCAGCGTGGCCGTCGACCTGAAAATAAGTAATGCTGTGGATCTGCCCAATGTGACCGTCTCAGCCTTTCTCCCAGAGGATATCTTCCAGGGTTGACGGGACCTCGTCGGGAATAAAGGCTCTCGTCTTCCAGACTCACTTCGAGAGCCCGGTTAAGCCAAAAAGAGAGCCGCCCACATCAAAGTGGGCGGCTCTGCCATCTACCGACAGGTTTCGGGGGTGGTGAGTCTAGCTGATTCTCTTCACTTCAAGGACTTCACCGGGAGAGAGTGCCACACGCCTTACATTAATTCCGAGTTTGAGTAGCCAGTAACCCAGAGTCGCCTTGCTGACTCCCAGCTGTTCCGCGGTACCAGACAACCCGAGTTCGTTCACCTTTTCGGGGAGCAACCTTTCCAACTCCCTTCCGTGTTCCTTTTCTACCTTGACCATTAGCTTCGTCTTTCGCGCCAAAGCCCATTCTCCTCTGTCGGCTCTCCCAAACCGAAACCTGTCTTTTGAGTAGCAACACGGTAACACGGGTAGATATGGGTGTCAAGCAATTGCTAAGCCATTTCCTAAATGTGTTTAAGAATCATTTAGTTTGCCACCCATATTCTCCTCAGGGAGGACCCTTCTTCCTGAAGAAACATTTCAATTAAAGCTCGACTTGACATATCCTGACGTTTTTGACGGTGTTCCCGACACTCTTTGGCCGTCCGTTCACTTGTCCTACACCCAGTTGTTCAGTTGACACCCCTTTGATTGTTTCATAGTCTGATACACAATCCAATACAGTATGAGGAACTAGATGCATTCCCCAACCATACGCGACGTGTACCGCGCCCGCCAAACAATTTCCCCCTATTTTCAGCGTACCCCGCTGCATTACTCCCTCGGACTAAGCGATCTATTGGACGCCGAGGTGTACCTCAAACACGAGGAACACCTTCCACTGGGAGCATTCAAGTCCCGAGGCGGAATCAATCTCTTGTCTAACCTGAGCGAAGATGAGCGTCGCAGAGGTCTGATAACCTCTTCTACCGGGAATCATGGGCAGTCCATTGCCAGCGCGGGCCGGGAGTTCGGGGTCCGCGTGCTGATCGGCCTGCCGAAAAACGCCAACCCTGTAAAGGTGGCCGCCATGGAAGCTCTCGGCGCCGAGCTCATTTTCCATGGGGATTCCTTTGATGACGCCAGGGAATACTGCGAGCGTCTCGCCCTGGAGGAGGGCTACCGCTTCGTCCACGCCGTAAACGAGCCCCTCCTGATCGCCGGGGTTGGCACAGCTGCGCTGGAGATTATCGAAGACCTTCCTGAGGTTGACGTAATGATGTTGCCCCTGGGAGGCGGATCCGGCATTTCCGGGGCGTGCATCGTGGCCAAGGCCATCGACCCATCCATCGAGGTCATCGCCGTCCAGTCAGACGCTGCCCCGGCGGCCTACCTGTCTTGGAAGCAAGGAGACCTGGTGGAGGCTCCGACGAACACCTTCGCCGAAGGAGTTGCCACTCGATCCGGTTACGAGCTTCCGCAACGCATAATGTCGGAACTGCTCGACGACTTTCTGCTAGTTAGCGACAACGACATTCGTCGAGCGATAGGCCTTCTGGTAGAGAAGGCCCACACCCTGGCTGAACCTGCCGGAGCCACTGCGGTTGCCGGCGCCGTAAAATACACCGACAGACTGCGCGGAAAGAAGGTCTCCATTACCATTAGTGGAGCGAACATCACTGCGGAACGCTTGGCCGAGTCGGTGCAGGTGTACTTGGGGGAAACAACTGGAGTGTAACAGTACTTTCGTTACATTGCATGCAACTTGCACTCTTCAGTTACATTTTGTGATTCGCAAGTACACGTAGCTGTTAGCTGCAACAGATGGTACACTTTTCTGCGAGCGCCTTACCAAAGGCGCTCGCTACTTTTTTGACAAGTACCTTGCCAGCTCGTCACGCTCGAAGACAGGGAGCGGTACTTCGTCGCCGTTACGTGCAAAAAGTACACGCCCTTCTTCCGCTGGTATCATCTGTCCGATCTCCCACGCATCGATACCTGCCTGCTCCAAAGAGTGTAACAGCCTTGGTGTATATTGCGGGTGTAGTGTTACCAGCATTGCGCCAGAGGCCAAAAGGCCCATGGGGTGTAACTCCAAAGCAGTACACACTTCTGCCGTTTCCGGCAAGATGGGTACGCTATCCTCCTCTACCGCCACCCCCAGACCTGATGCAGCAGCTACCTCGTGCAGGGCGGTAACAATACCTCCTTCCGTGATGTCATGCATTGAATGTACTTCTGTTTGTGTACACGTTTGGGCATCCTTGATTACACTTATACCTAGCGTGTCGAGCAAGGCCGCACTGCTTCCTATTACACTTTCCTCTAGGCCTGCTGCCCTCAACTCCCCAGGGAAGTCCCTGGCAAGTAGCGAGGTACCCTCAATTGCAAGGCCCTTGGTAACGACGATACTGTCTCCTTCCTGGGCTCCTCGCGTGGTGATGAGCCGGTCTTTCTCCACCTCGCCCAGCATCGTTCCCATCACTATCGGCCTCTCTATACCGTACGTGACCTCGCTGTGGCCGCCTATCAGCGCCACCCCCAGGGACCTGCATGCTTCCAAAACGTCGTCGAAGAGACGAGCTGCATCGTCGGTTCCGAAGGATTCAGGCACCAGCAGAGTTGCCAAATACCAGCGAGGAACGGCTCCAGTACAGGCAACATCATTGGCGCATACCTGCACCGCGTACCACCCGGCGCGGTCCGTGGCGAAAGTCACCGGGTCGCTCTTGGCGATCAGCAGCCGATCACCGAAGTCCAGCGCCGCCGCATCTTCACCCACTCGGGGGCCCAGCACCACTCGCGGGTCGTCGAGGTCTGCTGACTCCAGCAGACGCTCCAGCAACTCAGGCGGAAACTTCCCGATGTTCATGATCCCTCCCCACCCGCGGGTAGTAAAAATAAGGCCAGCATTATGTTAACAGCCCGAAATTCTGGGGGCAGGGCTACATAACGTATCTTGTGCGAACCAATGTGTCACCAAAATTTTCCCTCAGGATTATGAAAATTAGCCCCGAAAAAGATCACGGCCGACCCGGAGACCACCCCCCGCGATTCAACCCTCTCCTGGGCCATTACAGAATGAAAGTTGTCACCAGCAGCCGGCGCGCTCGAAGCATTAAAGCCAAGTGCCCATTTCGGAGTCGCAACACCCGGTTGAGGGCGCGACAGTGACTCTGCGGGGAACATCATACCGGGCGGGATGGAGAATTGCAGGTGAAGGTGCAGGAGTCAGCTGCAAAGAGAGGGGAAGGGAGCCGGAAAAACATGACGCCGAAGCGGACAAGGCCGTGCCCTCCGCGACGGTAGGTAAGACAGACCTTCAGCGCCACCCGCTGGCGTACTCTTCGGTCATCAGCAGAGGGCCTTCCAGGCTGACGAGTTGATTCTCAATCTCGCGCAGCAGGTCATCAAGGTTCCAGCCTTTCTCCGCCGACACCAGCACCCCCGTCCCCGCTTCCCTGTCCCAACTCGCTCCGGAGGAAAATGCGTTTACCGCTCCCTCGGGTGGCGCGCCATCGTCGGACAACAGGTCCATCTTGTTTATGACAAGCAGGCGTGGACGGTCTCCAAGACCAAGCTCCTCCAGCGTTTCCTCGACCACCTCGGTCTGCTCCGGGGCTTTGGGGTGAGAGACGTCGATCACTTGGAGCAAAACGTCTGCCCGGTCCAGTTCGTCGAGGGTTGCCCGGAAGGCAGCGATCACATTCGGGGACAACTTCTGAATGAAACCCACGGTGTCGCTTAGCAGAAGGGGGGCGCCGGAAGGAAGGCGAATCCGCCGAGTCACCGGGTCCAGTGTCGAAAAGAGCTGATCGGCAGCCAGGGAGGCGGTTTCGTCAGCCGCAGACCCGGATCTTACCAGGGCATTGAACAGGGTGCTCTTGCCGGCGTTGGTATACCCCACAAGAGTGGCCATGGGAATGGCCGACTTCTTCCGCCGGTCCATGTGTAGAGTACGTCGCCGCCGCACCCCGTCCAGTTCCGACTTGATCTTCTGCAAACGGCGCCGAACCAGCCGGCGGTCCGTTTCGATCTGCGTTTCGCCTGGTCCTCGAGTTCCGATCCCTCCACCCAGCCGTTCCAGGTGGGACCACTGCCCGGCAAGCCGAGGCAACAGGTATTCGTGCTGCGCTAGTTCGACTTGCAGCTTTCCTTCGTAGGTGGAAGCATGCCGCCCGAATACGTCCAAAATCAGGGCAGTCCGGTCGATGATCTTGACTTCGCTTTGCTCGCCATTGCGCGTGAATGTTTTCGGCGCAATCGCCGCTTCCAGGTTGCGCTGCTGCGTCGGCGTTAGCTCATCATCGAAAATAACGACGCTGGCCGACACTTCATCGACCATGTCTCGCAGTTCGTCCAGTTTGCCCTTGCCTATGTAAGTCGGCGTGAGCCGATCAGCACGCTGATGCAGGATCCCGACGACCTCGGCGCCCGCCGATTCCGTCAGGTGCCGCAGTTCCCCGAGCGTGTCTTCCAGCGTCCAAAGCTGGTCGCGTCCCTTCAGCTCCACGGCCACCAGGATGGCGCGCTCCTGTTCGGGCGTTACGTCAACCAGCCGCGACGGCTTCAACGCCTCCCTGTGACCGTTAACCGGGCCTTTTTTTCCTCTGGACCTTGCGATGGAACTAGCCTCCCTGCGGTGCTGGAATCGACCACCCCTCGATGCGCTGGCATCCCTTCTCAACCTGCTCGTCAGGCGTCGTCAGCGATAGCCGGATGTAGCCCTCGCCGTACCGCCCGTAGCTGGATCCCGGAGTGACTACCACGTCCAGGTCCTCGAGCAACCGCTGGGCAAACTCGGCTGAAGTGAACCCAGGCGGCACCTTGGCCCAGATGTAGAGGCTCGCCCGCGGCACGTCCACTTCCATCCCGGCGCTTCGGCAGGCCCGTACCACTCGGTCCCGTCGCCACTGGTAGATGGCCACGTTGTCGTCCACACAGTCCTGGGGCCCGGTCAGGGCCTCCATCGCCATCTCCTGCACTGCCTGGGGCACGCCCGAATCCAGGTTGGCCTTGATCTGGAACAGCGCTTTGATCATGTCGGCGTTGCCTACCGCCATCCCGATTCGCCAGCCAGTCATGTTATACGTCTTGGATAGCGAGTGAAATTCGATCCCGATGTCCTTCGCGCCGTCCATCTGCATATAGCTGATCGGCCGGTATCCCTCGTATCCAACCTCGCTGTACGCCGCGTCGTGGAGCAACGCAATGTCGTTCTCGCGGCAGAAGGCCATCGCTGATGCGAGGTCTTCCTCCGTCGCCACCGCGCTGGTCGGGTTGTTAGGGTAGTTCAGCCACATCACCTTCGCCGCACGCGCCACATCGGCCGGTATCGCGTCCAGCTCCGGCAGCCACCCGTTGCGCTCATACAGCGGCATTATGTGGCTCTCGGCACCCGCAAACATGGTGCCCACGCCGTACACCGGGTACGCCGGGTCCGGCACCAGCGCTATGTCGCCGGGATCCAGGAAGCAGAACGCCGCGTGCCCGATCCCTTCCTTCGCCCCGATCAGCGGCAGCACCTCGGTGTCCGGGTCCAGCTTCACGCCGAATCTGTTGTCGTACCACTCGGCAATAGCGCGGCGCATCTCGGGCAGTCCGTCGGTCTCCGGATACCGGTGGTTCGGCGGATACTGCGACGCCGTCAGAAGGCGGTCGATGATCGGCTGCGGCGTGGGAATGTCCGGGTCGCCAATGCCGAACGTCACGACATCCGCCCCGGCAGCCCGCTTGGCCGCAATGATGCGGGAAATCTCCACGAAAGGATATGGCGCCAGCTTGCCCAGTCGCTCAGAAAATTGCATCTCTGCGGCCTCTGCTCCTTGTGTTATACCTATGTCCGATTCTTACGCCTGTTCGAATTCCCTTCGAGAGATTCCTAGGTCCCTGAGAATCGCGGACACGACGCCTGGCTTGAGGTCATCGCTTCCCCAGAAGGGGATTGTAGCCTTGGACCGATTTGCTGGATTTAGCCAGATTTCGTGTGAACCTCTCGCTTGTCTATCAAATCTGCAACCTAGGGCTCTCAGCTTTCTGGTCAGCTGCCGATATGTCATGGAGCGATGACTATCTCTGCCTTTACTGTTGTGCCCTTCGCTTCAATTCGCAAGGCCTCCAGCTCGGGAGGTATCGGCTGCTCGTCCTCAATGTACGATTCTATAAAGGCCTCAGCGACCCCTTGAATGTATTCCAGCGCCTGCGAGGGCGTTTCTCCCCATGCGCGGCACCCTGGTAAAAGGGGGGCTTCAGCCATGAACATGTCGTTGGTGTCCTCGCACGGCTCGTACAGAACTATCGGCAGCTTGTACAGCTTCATGCCCTCGTCTCCGGCAGCGCCTGCAATTCCTCGAACGTCAGCCGTTTCGTCTCTGCCGTGGTCATCACACGGACCACTCCCCCGTGAAAACCTCCGTCGCCGGACCCTCCATCATCACCTCTCCAGTCCCGTCCCACTGTATTCGCAGCGTCCCACCAGGCAGCATTATGTCTACCTCGTCCCCGCAGTGCCCAGACAGCCGCGCCGCAACGGCGATGGCGCACGCCCCCGTACCGCAGGCCAGAGTCTCGCCACTGCCCCGCTCCCACACCCGGGCCGTCAGCTTCCCCGGCGCATCTATGTTCACGATTTCGAAGTTCACACGCCTTGGAAACATCGGGTGATGCTCGACCTTGGGTCCAACGGTGAGGAGTGGAAAATCTCCTACTGGCTTCTCAATGAACGTCACAGCGTGCGGGTTCCCCATCGACACGAAACTGAGGGGCAGGTCGTGCCCGTCCATCTCGAACGGATACTCCAGCACCGGCGGCGGTAGTTCATTCTCCAGCGTCACCGGCACCTCGGCCGGTTCCAGTATCGGCGCACCCATCGCAACCCGGGCGCCAGTGATGCGCCCTCCGTCGTAAGTGGGCTTCACCGTCCTGATCCCAGCAAGCGTCTCAACGGTCAGCCCGTCTGCATTGGGCACGGCGATGTCCCGTTCAATGGCGTACTTGGTAAAGCACCGGATGCCGTTCCCACACATCTCGCCCTGAGAGCCGTCGGCATTGAACATCACCATTTTCAGGTCGGCAACGTCAGAGTCGGCGATGAGAATCAGGCCGTCACTCCCCACTCCGAAGTGACGGTCGCTCATCCGCCGGGAAAGCTCGGGCCAGTCTCGCTCTTGGGAACGCGCGTCTACGTAAACGTAGTCGTTGCCCGCGCCTTCCATTTTCGTGAATTGCATTTCCCGGATTCCTCGTGCTATCCCAGTTTCGTCCCTGGCAGCGACACCACCAGATTGTCGCCTATTCTATCACAGGGCCCCCATCGCTCAGATACCACGCCACCACCTCCACAGCGCCACAAAACTGTCGTTGTTCCAAGACCAAGCCGTTTACGATGAGCTTGTCGAACCACGAACCGGCGGCCCTTCGACGAGCTCGGGACCAACCGAACTTTGAACAATTGAAAGGCCCTGCAACCCAACCGGCTCCTCCAATCGTTTCCACTCTCTCTGAGAGAGGGTTAACGTGAGGGCGCCCCCTGCAACTCTATAGACCATAGACCCGACGGTCCGTCAGATTGAACCATGCATACTGCCGCCGCGCCAGCCCGAACGATGCTCGCTATAAGCAAAGACCAGACATCCAGTCCCTAATCCCGTCCTTCCTGCCGCTCCGCCAGGTACGCCGTCACCGCCTCCGCAGCCCCCCGCATCAAGCCACCCGTTGCGACGGTCCGTCAGCTTGAACCACAGATACTGCCATCTCGCCAGACTAAGCGACGCTCGCGATAAGCAAAGACCAGACATCCAGTCACCAATCCCGTCCTTCCTGCCGCTCCGCCAGGTATGCCGTCACCGCGTCCATAGCCCCTGCGTCAGCCCCGGGGCACCCGCATCAAGCCACCTGATGCGACGGTCCGTCAGCTTGAACCATGCATATTGCCGCCGCGTCAGCCCGAACGACGCTCGCTATAAGCAAAGACCGGACATCCAGTCCCTAATCCCGTCCTTCCTGCCGCTCCGCCAGGTACGCCGCCACCGCCTCCGCAGCCCCCTGCATCAACCCCGACTCACCCGCGTCAAGCCACCTGATGCGAGGGTCCGTCTGCTTGAACCAGGCATACTGCCGCCGCGCCAGCCGGTGCGTCTGCGTCTTGGTCCGCTCCACCGCCTCCTCCAGCGACAGTTCCCCCGCCAGGTTCTGCCCCAACTCACGGTAGCCCGGACTGTCCAGCGGGCCCGTCCCCATCGGCACACCCGCCTCCTTCAGCTCTTCCACCTCTGCCAGAAACCCCTCCGTCATCATCCGGTCCACCCGTTCGTCGATCCGCCGGTACAGTTCCTCCCGCGCCATCGTCAGACCCAGCACCAATGTCTCGATGTTTTCTCCCGAGATGGGTTTCATCTCCGAAGGAAGCCGCCCCGTGACGTGGTGAATTTCCAGCGCCCGTATCACCCGCCGCACATTCCGCGCGTCCAGCGCCGCCGCCCTCGCCGGGTCCACCGACGCCAGCCGACGGTGCAGCGCCTCGGCCCCTATCCGTTCCGCCTCGGCCTCCATCGTGGCCCGAAACTCCGGATCGGGAGGCGCAGCGTGCAGACTCTGACCCTCTGCCAGCGCCCACACGTACTGCCCCGTTCCGCCGCACACGATTGGCAACCGCCCGCGCCCGCGGATGTCCCGCACTGCCTCGGTCGCAAACTCCAGGAACAGCCCCAGCCCGAAACTCTCCGTCGGCTCTATTATGTCCACCAAGTGATGCGGGACCGCCGCCCGTTCCGACTCCGTCGGCTTGGCCGTCCCGATGCTCATCCCCCGGTACACCTGGCGGCTGTCCGCGCTGACGATTTCCCCATCGAACTTCCGCCCCAGCTCCACCGCCAGCGCCGTCTTCCCCACCGCCGTCGGCCCCACCACGCACACCAGCGGCTCCCTCTCAAATAGTGCCACGCCTTCGTTCATACGGCCGATGTTATATCACGGCTACGCACATTGTCGCTTCTACTGACGAAATAGACAGGGCCTTTTGCACAGTTGCGGAAAGTGTTGGTCTCCCATCGTCCATGGCTTGTCGAAGAAAGCCAACTTATACAGACAGTGGCTCGACATGCTCACCATGAAATATTGGGATACGACTTAGAAAAGGCCCCGGCGACATAGACCGGGCTATCGCACCCGAAACAAAAATACCCTCCCACTCGATGTGGAAGGGGTCGCCCTGTCCTGAACTTGTCGAAGGAGTGGGGGTGAAATCCCCCTCATAAGGCACCGTTGGGTAATCTCGGCATATCCTCTCGCCGCTTTGCCCCCTACGCTCTCTGTGTCCTCTGTGGTCAAACCGTCCCGCCGCGCCTACCCTACGCCGTCTCCCCCAGCCGCGCCTGCCGACCCTGAGGACGCCGCACCCGCTGCGCCGGCTGGTAGTCCGCCGGTCGTGGCGGCAACTCGAATCCGTTCCCCGACAGCATCTCCCCCACCGTCCGCAGCTGCACCTTCGGAAACTCCCGCGCCCACAAGTCCGAGTGAAAAAACCCTGCCGACGCCGCTTCCTGCCTCATGTCCCGCGTCGGCGGCTCTAGCGATATAAACAGCCCCATCGCCGCCTGCTCCCGTTCCACAACGCCAACCAGGTCTCGCACCTGCGGCGACGACACACGTCCGCCCTTGACCTGTATCACCACCTTGTGCGGCGACCGGCGCGGACCGTCGATGAAGTACAGCATCCCGTCCACGCCCCGGTCTGCGCCCCGGCGTTGCTCCGACTGCGGTTGCGCCTCCAGCAACGACACCGCCCAGAACTGGAACTGATACGGGTCCTGCTCCCACAGCGCCCGCGCACTCCCCTCGTCCTGCGGCTCCCCGATGACCTCGTAGTCCCGGCCTGCCTCCAGCTCGAAGGCTGTCTTCAGCCGGTTCTTCATCAGCGCCACCGCCAGGTGCGTTATGTCGATCCCCATCCACTGACGCCCCAGCTTGTGCGCCGCCACCACCGCTGTCCCGCACCCGCAGAAGGGGTCCAACACCACGTCCCCCTCGTTCGACGAAGCCCGAATGATCCGTTCCAGCAACGCCTCCGGCTTCTGCGTTTTGTACCCGAGAAGTTCGACCGATGAACCATGAATAAAAGGAACGTCAGCCCAAATGTCCTGCAAAGGGTTGCCGGGCATTTCGTCCAGGTATCTCTTCAAGAATGGACGCCCATTCTTTGTGTAATAGAGCCTCCCTTCCTTTTCGAATGATTCCATATTTGACCTTGAGTAGGCCCAATACCTGCCTGCCGGAGGTCTAACTCCCTTCCATTCATATTCAACGTCTCCACCAGGCTTTTGAGCACTCAAATCGCTCAGTCTGAAACGTCTTCCAGTGTCTACCTCAACATTTGAATAATGGGCTTCTATCTGATCGTCAGTATATTCAGTGTAGACTGAATTCCACGTCGTTCTAGATGACTTTGCATAGTACAAAAGAACATCGTGAATGCGTCCATATCTCTTGGCATCGTGATGGGCGTTTGTCCTGGGCCACACTACCTCATTTCTAAAGTTCCGGGCTCCAAACACCGCATCCATCAGCAGCTTCAGGTAGTGGCTCGCCGTGGGATCGCAGTGCAGGTAGATGCTGCCCGTTGGCTTCAGCACCCGTCGCAGTTCCACCAGCCGCGGCGCCATCATCACCAGGTACGCCATCATCGCGTTCCGACCGATGAACTGCCGGAACGCCGTCACCATATCCTTCACCGCCGACGGAACCGACGGGTTCCCGATGATGTCCTGCTCGAACGTAAACTCCGTTTCCTGCGTCCACTCCCACGTGTCCGTGAACGCCCTTATCTGCGCCGGCGACTCCTCCCCCGTCTTCTCCCGGAAAAGCACGTTGTACGACGCGTTCGAGTTGAAAGGCGGGTCCAGGTACACGAGGTCCACCGACTCGTCCCCCACGTGCTCCCGCAGCACCGCCAGGTTGTCCCCGTAATACAGCGCGTTAGCCACCGTCGTCAGCAACTCCCGCCATCCGCTCGCACTCCCTTATATACTCCGCCGTCTTCCGAATGTCCTCAATGGTGAATTCCAGAGGGTCAAGGCTTGCGTTGGAAATCGTAACTCCGTATAGGTACACCGAAAAGTCAGTATATTGGTCCAAAATCGGTTTCAGACCCGACAATTCGCTGGACAGCCGCGAAAGCATGCCAAAGGTATCATTCTCGCCCTTGTCTTTCGGTTCTGATCCACTGTGAGAGAGAATCACGGCATTGGTGGCTTGTGTCGCGGCGTCCCAGGCCCTTTCCGCCGACCTCAGCAACTCCCGCCGGTCCCAGTTCTTTTCGGCATCCGCCAGACGTTCAAGCGATTCCACACTCTTGGCGCGAGCTTCCTCTAATAGAGTGGTCACTCTTTCGGTCTTCAGCATTCGTCTCCCGCCCTTGCCAGTTCCTCGGCTGTACGAATGTAGCTCACTGTTTCCCCGATAAGGTCCCCTGCCTCTCCACAGTTTCCCGAATAAAAGCACCGGCCATGCAATACCACTATCCGTTTGTTGTAAAGGCGTGCCAGCGGGGCCATACTTGGGTCCGTTCGGTCAAGAACGGCAATTCCACGAGTCGTCTGCCCTGTCCCCGTAGGCTCCCGCCCCGTGCGGGCCAGAATCAGCGCATCTGTAGCCCGTTTCGTGGCACCCCAGGCCACTTCCGCTGCGATACGACGCTTGCCCAATTCCAAAATTTCAATAGCGTCATCATAAAGCGACCAGGCGTCGGCAAAAACGGCGGCCACCCGCTCCCTCTCAAGCATATTGTACTATCCCCGTGCCGCAGCCACCGCCTTCGCCACCTCCAGGAACTGCCCGGCCTGCAAACTCGCCCCGCCAACCAGTCCGCCGTGTATGCTGCCCTGGCCCGCGAACTCCCCCGCATTCGCCGCGTTCACGCTGCCCCCATACAACAGCGGCACCTCCTCAGCAGCGTCCCCGAACAGGTCCCGCAGCGCGTCCAGAATCGCTCCGCCCATTATCTCCTGGGCGATCTCCGGCGTGGCCGCCCGTCCCGTGCCGATCGCCCAGACTGGCTCGTAGGCCACCACCACATCCGTTATGTCAGGTACGTCCGCCAGCCCGGCCAGCACCTGCCCTTCCACCACATCCGCGGCGTCTCCGGATTCCCGCTGTTCCAGAGTCTCTCCCACGCACAGGATAGGCCTGAGACCGGACAGTAGTGCCGCCCTGACCTTCAGGTTCACCGTCTCGTCGATCTCCCCGAACAACTGGCGTCTCTCTGAGTGTCCGAGGATCACGTACTGGCACAGGCCAGTCAGCATCTCCGCCGAAACCTCTCCGGTGAAGGCCCCCGATCCCTCTTGGTGCATGTTCTGCGCCCCGACTTGCACCCCACTTCCCGCCACTGCCTTACTTACTGCCGACAGCGACACGAAGGGAGGACAGACGATCAGCTCCACATTGCCCACGCTGTCTGCTCCGGCGGCAACACCTGCCGCAAGGTCTGCCGCAGACTGCGGTGTCGTATTCATCTTCCAGTTTCCAGCAACGATGGAGCGCGGCATATCTATACCTCTGCGTGCAGAATATGTTTAGTATCAGAAGCCCAACCGTCTGTCCTGGAACTCTTTGAGGATGCACGGTTGGGCTGACTGTTCAGTTTATGGCCTGCGGGGCATTCCCCGCTCTGTCTACGGGCCGTATTTTGCCATCTTTCCTGCGTGCGACATCCCCAGCAGCATCACGTTAGTCGCGGGAATGCTTCCGATCGAACCCTGCCTGCAGGCCCGCTCGTCGAAGGTGGGTATACCCTCGCCCCGCGTCAGCTTGGAGTGCAGCATGAACGGCACCGGATGCCAGCTGTGCCCGGCGGTGATGGCCGGCGTGGCGTGGTCGCCCGCAACCATGAACACGTCCGGCTCCAGCTCCCGGATCGCCGGAATCAGCGGGTCCAGCTCCTCCAGGCACTGCACCTTTGCGTCGAAGTTACCGTCTTCGCCCGCCGCGTCCGCCGGCTTGTAGTGGATGAAGAAGAAGTCGTGGGCGTCATAGTTCTCCCGCATCGTCTCGACTTCGTCCGAGAAGTGCCGCCCCGTCGGGATCACTTTCATTCCAGCCACCGTGGCGAGGCCCCGGTACATCGGGTAGGCCGCAATCGCCGCCGGGTTCATACGGTAGACCTCCCCCATGGGAGGCAGGCTCGGCATCTGCGCGAACCCACGCAGCAGCAGCATGTTGGCGCGGTCTTCCTCCGACATCAGCTGCGACGCCTTCGCGACGAACTCGTTGACCAGGTCTGCAGTCCGCCGTCCGCCGTCGTTGAGCGCTCGCACCGGCAACGCGGGCACTCCCTCGCGCTGCGGGTCAGTTTCCGTTACCGCTTCTGATAGGCCCTCACCTCGCAGCCTCAACACGAACCGGTAGTCTTGCACCGGGAAGATGTCGACCTGCACGCCCTCGAGCTCGATGCGGTCCAGCCGCTCGCAGATCGGTGCACTCAACTCCGTCGGAATGCGTCCGGCCCGCCGGTCCACCAGCAGACCGTCGCCGTCCACCGTGCAGAAGTTCCCTCGCGCCGCCACGTCGCCGGGCTGCAGCTCGACGTCAATGCCCAGCGCCTCCAGCGCGCCCCGTCCGATCATGTGCTTCAGGGGATCGTAGCCAAACAGCGCCAGGTGCCCCGGACCGCTGCCCGGCGCAACACCCGGCAACACCGGCGTGGTCAGCCCGCACGCGCTGACCTGGGCCAGGGCGTCCAGGTTCGGAATGTGAGCTGTCTCCAGCTCTGACAGCCCCGTGTCAGGGTGGGCCAGGCCACCCAGGCCGTCCACCACCAGCAACACCATCTTGGAAGATGTGTTGATGTAGCAATCGCGCAGTTCCTCTATGTCAATCATGCTAACTCCTAAGTCCGACGCCCCTCTCCCTTCCGGTCAGTCCCCTCTTTCTATCGGGGAAAGGGCCTGGCCTGTCCCAAGCCTGCCGGAGGAGTGAGGGTGAAATCCGTTCCCGAATTCAAGTCCGCCTCGCCGAGCCACCTAGTCTGCGTCCGGAAGGGCCGCAATGCCAGGCAACTCAATACCGCCGAGAAATTCCAACGACGCGCCCCCGCCGGTCGACACGTGGGTCATGTTGTCCATTAGGCCCAGCGCCTCAACTGTCTCAGCCGTCGACCCGCCGCCCACGACGCTGGTGACGTCGGGCGAGTCAGCGATGGCCTGAGCCACCACCCGGGTGCCCTCGCTGAATCTGGGCATTTCGAAAACGCCCATGGGGCCGTTCCAGATCACCGTCCGGCACTCCTGCAGCGCCGTCGCGAACAGGCTGGCCGCCGAAGGCGCAATGTCCATGATGATGCCGCCCTCGGGAACGCCTCCGGTGGATGTCACCGTCACCTCCCCAGGGTCCGGGGCGAACTCGCTCGCCACCACCACCTCGCCCGGCAAATGCACCTCGATGCCCCTCTTCTCTGCTGCATCCAGCATCTCCCGCGCGAACTCCAGCCTGTCTTCCTCCACCTGGGACGCTCCGACGCCGAGACCCTGCGCCTTCAGGAACGTCACGCACATCCCGCCGCCTATGAACAGGTGGTCCAGCTTGTCCAGGATGTTCTCCAGCAGGAGTATCTTGTCACTCACCTTCGCGCCGCCCATCAGTGCCGCCAGCGGCTTTTCTGGCGATTCCAGCGCCCGGCCCATCGAGATGACTTCCTTCTCCACCAGGAATCCCATAACCGATGGCAGGTACTCGGTGATTCCCACCGTTGATGCGTGCGCCCGGTGCGCCACGGCGAATGCATCCATCACGAAATGATCGGCCAGAACCGACAGCGACTTCGCAAAGTCGGGATCGTTGGCCTCTTCTCCAGCATCGAACCGCAGGTTCTCGAGCAGCACCACGTCACCAGCCGACATTCCGGCAACCGCAGCCTCAACCTCCGGTCCGGTAATCTCCGGCAGGCTCTTGACAGGGTGGTCCAGCAAGTAAGCCAGGCGGTCCCCGATGGGCGCCAGCCTCAGCGAATCGTCCACCTTGCCTCTCGGACGTCCCAGGTGCGAGCACAGTATCGTACGGCAGCCCTGGTCGATGAGATGCCTGATGGTGGGCAGTGTGGCTCGTAATCGCTGGTCATAACCCGCGATGGCCTCAATTCCCTGCTCGATGGGTACGTTGAAGTCCACCCTGACCAGAACTCGACTACCGCTTATGTCAATCTGCGACAGACTGCGCTTTGCCACCTGTGCCTCCGTGTCGTCAGTTTCCCGACAGGGCCCATTCGCCTAACTCATTCAGCAGCCCCATCCCTGCTGGCGGCACACCACTGCCGGAAGCCGCGATCAGGCCCTCCTCAACGAGCTGGCGCGCCGTGCTTTCCGCTACGGAACGCGAATCCGATTCCTCCAGAATAGCTACCAACCGATTAGCGTCTTCCGTCTCCAGCACCCGCTTCATGTAAATGCCGCCCAACTCCCGGCGGGCGGCAATACTTCCGTTTTCCAGCGCATGTATCAGAGGAAGGCTCTTTTTCTTGCTGATGATATTGCTGGCCGTTACCCCGTCACCCCTCTCACCCCAAAGTTCGCCAATGTCCCGAGATATCTGCCAGGCCGCACCCAGATTGACACCAAGGATCTGCAGCGCTTCGCATTCTGCGTCGGTCCCGCCGGCGGCCAATGCGCCAGACTCGGCAGCGCAACCGGTCAGGGCGCCCGTCTTGCGATTGACCATTTCCATGTATGCGGACTTGGTCACCATCATCTGGTCCTGGAACTCCAGGTCCATGAATTGACCCTCGCAGAGACGGAGGCAAGCCGTATCAAGAGAGCGCACCGCCCTCAGCACGCTCTTGGCGCCTGCCCCACGCTGGGCCATGCGCATCATGGCCGTGCGTCCCAGAGCGTGCAGCCCATCGCCCGCGTTTATTGCCTGCGCCGGACCCCACACCCACCAGATGCTGGGGCGGTCCAGCTCCTCGGCGCGTCCCGCCTGGACTTCTCCATGGACCCGCGTGAAGTGATGCACCAACTCCACTCCCGCGGCCGCCGGCAGGGCCAGCCGAAAGTCGGAGCCCAGGGCTTCGCAGCACGCCAGCGATACCGCCCCCTGCAGGTGCAGGGCTGTTGATCCCTCTTGTGGCCTTCCCTGCTGGTCCACCCAGCCCAGATGGTAGCGTAGAAGGTTGTACAGGAATCCGTCGCGACCATCGAAAATGGCGCGCAGCTCCTCCTCAACACCCTGCTGGTATTCGTTGTATCGGGAAATCATCGCCACCATAATTTAATGTGTGTTCAAAAGGGCCGCAATCTCCGAGAAAGGAATTGCTCCCTCCCTGATCAGTTTGGGGTCGCTTCCCGTCAGGTCAACAATCGTTGACGCCGTGCCCGCCGGGACAGGACCGCTGCTGACCACGCAATCGACTCTGCCGCCGACTTGAGCGCGAAGCTCGTCCAGATTCTGCGGGTCTGACGCTCCACTGATATTAGCGCTGGTTCCAGTGATCGGCCTCCCCAGCCGGCCTGCAATCTCGCGCGGAACGGGATGTGCTGGTACCCTCACTGCCACCGTGTCCTGTCCAGCCGTCAGCCTCGGTGGTAGTGCGGCATCCCTCCCGACTATCAGGGTTAACGGGCCCGGCCAATACGCTTGGGCCAGCACCGCAGCCTCTCCCGGCACTTGCCCTGCTACCATCTCCAGTTGTTGCAGGCCAGACAGTAGTACAGGGAGAGCCAGCCCGTCCGGTCGTTCCTTTATGGCAAAGACCCGCTCGATGGCTCCGGCATTGAACGCGTCCGCCGCCAACCCATAGAGAGTGTCTGTAGAAATGGCGGCAACCCCGCCGTCCTTTAGCAAGCGGACAGCGAGTTGGAGCTCTTGCTCCTGAATGCGATGGGAGTTCCCGGTTCCTGAGGCGGTCACTTGGGTCTCAACGAAGCTTGTTTCTCTGAAATATAATGCCTTGTCGTCCGAGGCAGTATATCAGAACCAGGATTCCAACCTCCTGCACTACCCCTTGCTGACATGAGTCATTCGATTTTCGCTAATGCCACCTCAATTCCGTTCATGGAGAGCTTGTTGAACCACGAACGGACCGCCCTTCGACAACTCCACGGCAGACGCAAGAGTCAGCCCCTTTCAAATTATGGATTGCCTTTCGACAACTCCACGGCGGACGGAAGAGTCAGCCCCTTTCAATTTACGGACTGCCTTTCGACAACTCCACGGCGGACGGAAGAGTCAGCCCCTTTCAATTTACTGAAGACTCTGAACCCACCGCACAGGCAACCCTCTCGGGAGCGGTCCTTTGCCCTTGGTACACAAATGGGCACTCCTGGGCACACAGTCAGCTGGAATCCTCAGCCCTGTCTTTGGGCATGGCGACCCTGAAGCGAAGAATCTCAACAGGATTGGAATCATCTCGCTAGCAGCCCATCAACCCGGTTGACACGCTATTGGCACAACATTAACCTGAATCATCATGCCTGAAACAGTTGATCCTAGACGCCTTAGAATCACCGACGAGAGCGGAACCGAAGGCACTCTGGTGGGCTTCAAATGCCGGGAGTGTGGTGTGACGGTATTCGGCCCGGCAACCTTCTGCCAGGCCTGCACCTCCTTTGACGTCGATCAGATTGACCTTGGGCAAAAGGGAATTCTCTACAGCTACACCATCGTACGAATTCCCCCAGCCGGTTGGCCGGGTCCCGTCCCCTACATTCTGGGACAGGTCGAGCTCCCGGCTGGCCCACAGGTCCTGGCCGAGATAATAGACTGCGAAGCTGACGACCTGGCCATTGGAATGCCGGTTGAGCTGGCCATTCAGGCCGTGCCCGCCCAGGAGGGCGGCCAGGACAAACTGGTTTACAAGTGGCGTCTCGCTGCGGACTAGTCTGCGCGAGTTGTGACCACCCATCGTGACGGACCCTTACCGCCGGAGGACATCAAGTGGCACAGCTACGACCAGGACGCGAGGTGGTGGTCGCCGGAGTAGGCCTTCACCCCTTCGGACGCTTCCCCGACAAGGACATGAACGACTTGGCCCTTGAGGCCGTGGTAGAAGCCCTGAAGGACGCCGACGTGCGTTGGCGGGATATACCAGTCGCCTATTTCGGCCACGTTTACTATCACGGAATGTCCATCGGCGAGACCACATTGTCCAAGTTGGGCCTCACTGGCGTGCCCATCGTAAACGTCGAAAACGCCTGCTCCAGCGGCTCGACCGCCTTCTGGCAGGCCTATTGGGGCATCACTACCGGCATCTACGACATGGCCCTTGCCTTTGGCGCCGAGAAGGTCCCCCGCGGCCCGGTCACCGTCACCGCAGAGGACGCTCCGGAGCGCTACATCGGCGGCGACCACATGATGGCCGGCTACGCCCTCCGTGCCCGCCGGTACATGGAGGAGACTGGCGCTCCTGCCACTGCCTTGGCTCAGGTCTCCGTGAAGGCGCGTCAGAACGCGTCGCTGAATCCCTTCGCCCACCGCAAGGACATTTTCTCGCTGGAAGAGGTGCTCCAGTCCCGGATGGTCGCCGACCCTCTCACCCTTTACCAATGCTGTCCCACCAGCGAGGGAGCGGCAGCCGCTGTCCTGTGCGCCCGAGAGTCTTTGGCCCAGTATGGCATCGACGAGAGCCGAGCCGTATCCATCGCCGCCGCTGTCCTTACTTCCGGCGAATACAACGGCCGCGGTGCCGACCACTCCGCCTTCAGCCCCTATCGCACCGAGCCTGCCGCCCTGCAGGCTTACGAAATGAGCGGCCTCGGGCCCGAGGACGTCGACCTGTGCCAGGTCCACGACGCAGCATCCATCGGCGAACTGCAGCAGGTGGAATCTCTCCACCTCGTACCCTTTGGTGAGGCCTGGCAGGCCACCGCAGAGGGACGCACCGCCCTCACCGGTGACATTCCAGTGAACACCGATGGCGGCCTCCTCGCCATGGGGCATCCATTCGGCGCCTCCGGCATCCGCATGATCCACGAGACAGTCACCCAGTTGCGCCAGGAAGCCGGCCCTCGCCAGGTGAACCGCCCCCGCGTCGGTGTGGCCCAGTGCTCAGGAGCCGGCGACGTCACCACTGTCCACATTCTGAAAGTATAAGGGTGCGTCTCGAATCCCCTCCGGTCTGCCGGGAAGTCGACGATCTATGCCGACCTACGTAATATTGGCAGCGATGAAGGGCAGGTTCGTGTCCGACTTCGGCAACACCTACGACAACTTCCAGATGATGGGTTATGTCACTCGTCCACCGACTGACACCCCCTTCGACGCCGTCGCCGCCTTCTTCGACCAGCCTCCCTACCCAATACAATGGCAGGACGTTGAGTACCTCTGGGCCGAGCAACTGGGGGAAATCCCGGACAACGCCCATTACGGCGACTATGACCGCGTCTATGTCGAGTCTCTCAGGGAACGCTGGGAGCGCGGCTCGCCACCGTCATGAATCGCTGAAGGCACGAAGCAACGAAAAAGGGCGGGCACTCGACCCGCCCCAGCTTTCCCAGAAACCAGTTCCCTCACATTGACCAGATAGCGCCTGTCCTGGTCCAGTGAAAGTGAGCCCCCGTCAGATTTCGTTTACGGAATCTAGCCTGCCGACGCCCGCAGCTTCCCAAAGTCCGCCCTGAACCCCTCGGTCAGCGCGCGCCGGTCCGTGCCATGCAACACGAACCTGGCGCCCTGCTCGATCCAGTACGTCGACAACTCGGGCGTCTGGTGATGCACCAGGGTGGCAATCCCCTTGGCCTCAGACAAGTCAATGACTCGTTTCACAGTCTCCTTGTATTCGGGTCGATCGTAGTCGTCGGGGATACCCAGCGATATGCTCATGTCATTGGGCCCGACAAAGATGCCGTCAATCCCCGGAACGTCCAGGATGGCCTCCAGGTTGTTTACCGCGACGACGCTCTCTATTCCGATAATGGCAATGCTGTTCTGGTTCCGCTGTTCCAGGTACGCCCGGGTCGCATCACTGATGTGCTCTCCGGTTTCGACCACCCTGTCGACAGCCTCACCCTTGAGCGGGCGCCACTTTGCTGCCGCCACCACCTCCCGCACCTGCTCCACAGTCTCACAGTAGGGCGCCAGCACACCCTGCGCTCCGGCGTCCATCGCCATGGTGACGTAGTGGGAGTCAGGTATTGGAATGCGGACTATGGGCACCACGCCGCTGGTGTTGAACATCGTCAGGTAGTCACCCAATTCCGCCCGGCCACGGGGATTGTGCTCCGTGTCGATCACCGCGTAGTCGATGCCGACGCCCGACAGCACCGGTATCCATCGCGGGCTGTGGCCGTGGGTGATCATGGTGCCAAATACCCGGCCGCCTTCCCTGAGTGTCTGCTTGAGTTCTGCGCCGTTCATATGAACCTCACTTGGTTTCATCACTGGAAGGTAGAAAGTCAGGGTAGTCCATGCAGCTATGCCCGCACCCGCTGGTTAATGGTCAGGATGTTGTGGCAGAACTGGGCCGTGGCCATTATGTCCGGAATGACCACGTACTCATTCACGGTGTGCATCTCGTTGGTGGCCATACCTACCACCACGCACTCAACCCCATTCAGCCGCATGGCATTGGCGTCTGTCCCGCCGCCAGAGGGGTGAATGTTAGGCGGGAGCGACATATTGCGCAACTGGTTGGTGACCAACTGCACTATGGCCTCGTTGGGGTCGAGGAGGTACATCTGGAACATCATCTCCAGCTCTTCCTGGATCGTGGCGTCCCGGTACTTCTCTCTCGCCTTTCGCATCGTATCGGCGACCTGCATCCTCAGCAGGTCAATGGTCTCCGTGTTGTGGCTGCGAAACTCGCCGCCGAAGCTCGCTTCCACCGGTACGGCATTGCGTACCGTGCCACCGGTGATCAACCCCACGTTGAAGGTGGTCTCTTCGTCGAGCCTGCCTTGAGGCAATTCGTTGATGATATCGGTCGCGATGCGGATGGCCGAAAGGCCCTTCTCCGGCTCGACGCCAGCATGAGCTCCCCGTCCTGTGATGTTGACGTCAAACCTCATGTATGTAGGACTGGCCCCAGTGATGGTGTTCACCGGCCCGTTCCCATCGAACACTACGGCGTCCCGGCAGCGAATCATGGAGTAGTCCAGATTGGCGGCGCCCACCAGTCCGATCTCTTCTCCTCGGGTAAGCACAACCTGGACGGGACGCCGCAGGCTCCCGTCTTGGGCCACGCTTTCCAGCCCTTCGAGAATAGATGCAACTCCCGCTTTGCAGTCGCCGCCCAGGATAGTTGTCCCGTCCGATACGACGCAATCGCCTCGGACCTCAGGCTTGATCCCTCTGCCGGGTTCCACAGTGTCCATGTGGGCCGACAGCATCAGCGGGTCAGCTCCTTCTTCGGAAGCGATTAGGTTTCCGTGGGCGTCGCGCTCTACGGTGAACCCAAGCGTCTCCAGCCTTCCGGTGAGATACCGGGCTACTTCCTCTTCCTCGTCCGACGGGCTGTCAATCTTGACCAACTCGCAGAAGGAGTTGACCAGCCGTTCCTGATCAATCATTTTCCAACCTCCGGTAAGCATCACTGTTGAACAGTGACTTCATACCCGATTCCAATTGGCGGGTATTATACATTACCATCGTCCGGGCCCCTTAATTCCAGGAACCCTCCTATTTGAAGGCCAAGCGTCGGAATACCAACATGACAGCACTTCCAATAAACGACAGACCAGTCAACTCGCTTCTGAACTCTGGAAATTCCCTGCAGGAACTCACTGACGAGATCGTCTCTTGTCGCCTGTGCGCCAGGCTGGTGGAACACCGCGAGCGAATAGGCGAAACCAAGCGAGCCTCGTATATGGATTGGGACTACTGGGCGAAGCCCGTTCCCAGCTTCGGTGACCCAACAGCCCCGCTCATGGTTCTCGGTCTGGCTCCGGCTGCCCACGGAGGCAACCGGACCGGCAGGGTGTTCACGGGTGACGCCTCGGCGACCTTTCTGATCAAGGCAATGCATGCAGCCGGACTGGCGAATCAACCCGTATCGGATCACCGCGACGACGGCCTGGAATATACGGGTGCATACGTATGCGCCGCTGTACGCTGCGTTCCTCCTGGAGACCGTCCCACACCCGAAGAGCAGCGAACTTGCCTTCCCTATCTCGTTCGTGAGATGCAGCTACTACCCAACCTCACAGTGGTGTTGGCGTTGGGCCAAATCGCCTTTCAGGCCACACTCAGAGCATTCAGAGAATTGCCTTCGTCATCGCAGAACGAACGTCGTCCGAGGGAAAAGTTCAGCCACGGAGGGGTCTACCGGTTGGGGAACGACTTGCCGTTGATCGCTGCCTGCTACCATCCAAGTCCTCGCAACACCAATACGGGACGACTAACGATGGAGCAGCTTGTGGAGACGCTGATCGTGGCAAGGGATTTGAGCGAAGAGGAATTGAAGGGGGGAGTTGGTAGGGCGTAGGGGATTTGAACCCCTGATCTCCGCCTTGAGAGGGCGGTGTCCTGGGCCGCTAGACGAACGCCCCACCTTGCGATGCCGGACCCTGGCCCATAAAGGCCCGACGTCACGAATATAGCAAACGTCTCCAGCGATGTAAAGGCTTGCGCCAGTCCTACCCCCTCCGTATAATTGGAATGTTCCCGTTTTTATGCGGGCGGTTAGCTCAGTTGGTCAGAGCGCCTCGTTCACACCGAGGAGGTCGGAGGTTCAAGTCCTCCATCGCCCACCAGATTCAGGGATGTGGGAGCCTTGGGCCTCGGCCCGGACTCCGGTTAGCCGAGGTGGCGGAACGGCAGACGCGCTGCGTTCAGGGCGCAGTGTCCTTACGGATGTGTGGGTTCAAATCCCTCCCTCGGCACCAATCAGTTCTTTCGCGCTTGTAGCTCAGTGGATAGAGCGCTGCCCTGCGGAGGCAGAGGTCGTGAGTTCGAATCTCGCCAAGCGCACCACTACATAGCCAATTTAGCTACGAAACCGCCGTTGAGAGACGGCGGTTATCACTTTAAGTATCACAATTGAATGAGGCGGTTCACCCCACGACCACGGGGCGGCGTTCCTCAGTGTCAGTAGGAGCGGCGGGATACCGTTCAAATGCCCCTGCTGCCAGCACCAAAGCGGCGCTTACGTCATCGCGTGAGACGTTCGAGCCTCTATCGTGCTTTATCAGCCGCTGATTGCCGGATGAGTCTGATTCCACCCGCGTTCGGGCTAGGCTCGCCACCAGCAGGCTTTCACACTCGGGAACGATGCCGAAAGGTCCATCCTTGACGTGCTTTCGAGTCGCCCGAATGTCGTAACTAGCTTCACTCCAACGGGTTACTCTAGGCTCAATCGGAACGTACGGCCCCAGTGCGTCCACCAGCTCATTGAGACGGAATCTGTCGCAGATCGTCAAAGCAGGCTCGCCCCACTGAGCCACCACCAATCGCCAAAGCAATTCGACAGACTGAACACGACGGCCTTCGTCGATATGGAGGAGGCCACGGTCATACAGCTTTTGATAGACACCCTTCGGTATCCGGTCCCGCTTTTCCTGGGTGGCTATGTCCGGGATTCCAGGGGCAAGAGCCAACGCCTCGATGCGTCCGGTCTGCCAGATCGCAACAGCCCCGCTCCAGGCCCTACCCCCGCCCAAGTCCAGCCCCACGATTGGAGCGCCCACCCGTTCAGGCGTGGGGCGAGATTGCATCAGCTGATAGTCGTCAGTGTCCAGTAACATCCGGTTTTCGTCTTGGGTTGGGCAGTTGAGGCGGTAGCTGAGGAATCGAGCCTTTAGGCGAGTGTCCTTTTTGGCCTGCTCCAATTCCTCTCTCAGCTTTGCTTTAAATTCCGGTGAGACTTTGGCGAGCGGATTAACTCGCATTATCTCTTTCCACGAGTCCCACTTCTCGGGATTGCCGCGCAAAGCCTGAACGTAGGTAGAACCTTGCGTTCCACCATCAATCAAGTCAGGCCACCATCCACCCTCAGCCGGTGCGAGAGTGCCAATGATGATGAGCCTAAGACTGCTGTTAGGCTTGCCCTGGGCGGTCATAATGGCGTCCGCCATCAACTGCCCTTTATTCACTTCCCACGCTCCAGGCTCATCCGCCACGACTAGCGGTGTGTTCACCAATCCCATTGCCGTCTTCCCGTTCGAGCCAACCACCCGCAGGCGAGCGCCGTCTTCCCGAGTGATTCCGCAACGGGTGGCGGAATCCAGGTAGCGCCAACCATCTTCACCCAATATCTCCCTGATAAACCTGAAGACTATTCTCCCCTGCTCAATAGATGCGGCGGCAAGTGCTATTTCTTCTGTGTGGTGGATGCGCTTCAGTTCCTCAGCAGCGATATGGGCGGCGAGCCAGCTCTTACCGTTGCCCCTGGGCATGGTGAGAGCCAACGTATGATTCCCACGTTTGCCAGTTGCCCGGATGAATCGCTTTTGGAACGGCTGTAGCTCTATCGTCATCACTTACACGGCTGAGGAACAAGGCGACTTTCGCCGGTCCTCAAAATCGTTAGATGGGAACCCGCGCCACATCGGTTGGCGTTGACGTTGCTGCTGTCGGTGAGATCGGCAAACCGACAAGCTCCAACATTTCCGGTGTTGCGCCTTGTGCTGCCTCAGCCAATCTAACCAAAGCCTGCGCTCGCAACTGAACATCCACGGATTGATCTGCCAGATTGGGCCAGTGGATGCGGTATCCAGGCGAGTCCAGCTTGATAGCTAGTTCCTGTGCTATGAGAGAAGCCAATGGAATTGTGCGATCCAAGAAAGCTAATCGCTTGACTGCTGCCAGGGCCGGGGCGGTGGCCTGTCTGTTCAAGTATGCCGGCGCTATCCCGTATGCCCCTGCTATCGCGTTCTCCAGGCTATCCCGCATAAGCACGTTGGCCTGCGGGTGGCTGGGCCCGGTGTGTTCAGGCTTCCAGTCTTTTGATGCTGGCACGCCCGCTAGGGCAGACTGCCCAAACCCTTGACTTGTCGTTTCGCTGACAACTTGGCTACCACCCTTAAGAGCTTCGATAGTTCTGCCCATCGCATTGACTTGCTCCTGAGAAGCACCGTCCGGTGCAATCCACACTCGCCCCGCGTAGATGCGGCTTTCGTCGCCAATGGAGCGTTCCAATTCAGCGATGGCTCGCCCGGTAAGTGGGGCAGACTGCCAGGGCGCTCGCCCTTGCCACGGGGCATCGGGTTGCGAGTCCATACGCAAATGAATCACGTCATCGGCCGGCAGGACTTTGGAGATCATCGCGGATGGCGTCGCAATGTCGACTTTGTAGAGCCATCGTCGCGGATTCGGTGATTGGCTTTCCACGGCCCAAGAGCAGGCCCTTTGCAGTTCCAGCTCGCCGTCAACCACGTCAAGGGCATAAACCGAATTGCCGCGCCTCAGCAGGTCCCTAGCCATTTGATGCAGGTCTGTTGACGCTATGGGGCGCCCGTCGACGGCGGCGACAAGGAACGGATCACCAATCAGGCTCGCGCAGGATTCCACCACGGCAACAGCATCGGCGGTTGTGCCAGAATCGCCGGTGGAGGCGTCCAGGGCGGCGGTGAGATAGGCATTGGCATAGCTCGCCCTGTGTTCCGGTCGTCGACGTTTGAAGGGATTACGCATTGATGTTTCGCTCCAATCAGGAAACTAAAGCCACAGATAGGCACTGAGGTAATCAGGGACTTCTATGCGTTCGCGGACTTCCACCACTGAGCCGCCATAGCTGGCAACATCCACCAAAGCGGCTGCTCCCAGAAACCCTTTTCGGATGATTCTGAGTGAGCCGCGGTATTCTTCCTGCTCCGCTCCAAATTCCATTGAAAGCCCTGTATAGACACCCTCTCGGATGTTCGTTAGGGCATCCCGTCCGCGTTGTGTGTCGGGAACCTTTGCATCAATCTTGATGGCCTTGCCGTCCAGGAAAGGGACAGCTCGCACCACGGGCGCTTGCCGGTTGTGCTGCTCATTGATGACGAGTCCGCTTTCAGGCCAGCGTAGAGCGCCGTCAAGGAACATCTCATTGCGGTCCCTAGCCCGTTCGTTGTAGTTCAGAATCGTTCCCACGATGCGCCCCGGTGATTGCCTTGTTACGTCTTCGGCTGCTCGAATTTCAAGCAGTAGGGAATCATTCACGATTCAATCTCCCGTACCATCGGTTAACTGCCTGCTCGCACTGTGGCGACAGTCGCCCGTCAACACTGAGGCGGCGAGTAACCACTTCCAGGCCCGGGTCAATCACTTCCTCAGCACCACCAGTCCCTAGCAGGCCAATCAGTTCGCGGCGACGTTGGGGCGAGCCGTCCGAATTGGTGACGACGGTATACAGTTCGGCCTCTTGCGCTCGCCGTATGACGTTCCTGCGGGTAAATTCCACCAAAGGCAAGAGGCGATTAACTTCCGGTGTCCGTTCGGGATAGCGGCCGGTGTTCGTGTCGCGCTCCAGGAGAAGGAGCGCGGCGAGTATGGCTTGAAAGTCGACGATGACGGCGGGGCGGGTGAGTGAAGACAGCACCCGCCTAGCCCGTGCGGACTTTCCACCCCCTGCAGGCCCTGATAGCAGTAACCCGGGCATTCTAGGTTACAAACTTCAGGCGGCGGAAGTTGGCGTTGCGGACGATGGCAAAATCCCATTGGTAGTCAAGGGTCAACTCGATTTCGCCTTTCGTCTTGCCGGTGTATTCGTCGCGGACGAGCCTGCCTTGATTCCAGACGGCGGCGACGGCCGCGCCTTCTAGTCCCTGGGCGAGTCCGATATATCCGCCGAAGTCGTCATTTGCGGTGTTGGCTTCTATCCCGTCGCGGGTGGTCCAGGACAAACCGTTTTCCCGCAGGATCGCGGCGATGGTCCGCTGATTGCCGTTGGCGGCATTGGGAACGGTTGAGGCCCAAAGGGTGTTTGCTCCAACACTCAGCACGGCCCGCAGGTCCGCCATTGACGTTGCGTATCTTCCGTCAACCATCCCAGCGAATGCGGCGAGTGTGCCAGCGGCGAGTAATTTGTTAGCCTGCGTAATGGTCACTTCCTGAGCTGCAGCAAGCCCCGTCTGAAAGCCCGTTATGTCGGCGCTCGCCTCACTCGCCCCGGCGTCGCCTTTGAAGATGGCCAGGTCAACGGCTTCGGCAATGCCACCCGACATTGCCCTAACCATCGCGTCCGACATCCCGGACAATCGGGATTCATCCTCAACGGAATAGATGCCATAGACGGCATTGCGGGTTGGCGTCATTTCCGAGACAGCCAGGGTAAAGGTCCCTTCGGCAACTGCCTCACCCCGGCCGCGCTGTAAACCAGACGGTGCAGCGGTGAACGTCGGTATGGAGTGCAGGCCAGGGGCGACGGGGCGAAAGCTCACACCCACGCGCTCGGCGGCGGTGTTGGCGAAAAGGTAGTCAATCCAAGTGGCCTGTGAGGATGCGGCGTCGCCGTCCCTTGCGGCCCGCTCCTCGAGCTGGCGGGTGAGCAGGTCAAGCGGGAACCATCCTGCGTCTATCTTCAGTTCGGCGTTGTATTCGGCTTCAGGTCCACCCTGAACGATGGTACCGGCGAGTGCCGCCTTGACGTGCTTTGTGAGGTCGACGGATGCCCGGAGTTCGGCGAGCTTGGAATCGAATTGACGAGTCTCGGTTATCACGGGATCGGGCTGTTCAGGTTCGAGAAGTTTCGCGGCTGTCAGTGCGTCATCGGTGGAGCGCACTTCACGGGTGAGCCTTTGGATCAGGTCAGTATCGCGCTCCTCAACTTCCAGGGCATCGGCAAGTTGGTGCTTCAGGTCGTTCAGTTCTAGGGACAATCTTTTGACGGGTGTCATTGTTCCTCCGATTGTTTGGAATAATGTTTGTTATATTGTACAACTTTTTCACAATCTCCCATTCAGGCCACAAAAGGAAACACCCGCCGGATGGTGGGGCGGGTGTCTACGATGCCTGTATTTGGCTTCTGTTAGTCCGTATGGCAGGGTTAGGGCTCGCCCTCGGGATGATCCAAGGCAAGGTGAATGGTGTCAATGATGACTTCGTCTGTCATACCTTCCTTGCGCGCTACCCTGACAGCCATAAGGCTAGCCAGACAGATCGGGCAAATTGGCGCCCCTTCTGGGGTTTCCTCTTCTCCGGGTGCCTCCTTGCACATAACACAGCGGGGTATTCCGATGGTCATTTTTCAGCCCCTATTCCTTTCTTGGTTCATCGGCCGTGGTGATCTCAAATCAGTTCATTTTGATGTTGCGTGAGCTTATCTGCCCCGGATTCTTGCCCCGGCCATTATATCGCTTGCGTTGGCAGGACTTGCAAAGATACCGCCCGGCGTTCGGATGCCTTTGGGTGAAGGTCCGTAAGCAGCTCGTGCAGGTTACTTTCGATTCTCGGATCATCAGGTTTTCCGCTTTCCTTTCGGGCGAACAATCACCCGCGCATTGTGGACCGTCGCGGCGTCCTTAGCGCTGTCCAGGCCATTCGCGACATCGTGACATCTTCTATATGGACAGTCACGATGTCGCGAATCACTTTTGAGCTAGGGTGTAGCGGGTGTTTTTGCCCTTTCCCGTAGCTAAAACGTCTCCATTCTTGACCATCGCGACAAGTCGCCGCTGAACTGTCCGAATGGTTGGCTCATCTTCCAGTGTGTCGCGAATCGCACTTGTGCTGTCAGCCCCGTTCTCTAAGGCTGCCCGTATGTCGGCTTCCATGTCCGCTGCCAAGTTGGTGACCACCATTTGGCTTCCATTCCACTCGAAATTGATCTGGTCTCCCAGGTCGCCAATTCCAAAGCGGCTTTCGACAAAGAGTTTCCTTCGTTCCGATTCCGTCTTTTGCAAGAGGATGGTGGAGTCGAATGTGCCGGCAATGCCTTGACTGCCAAGACTGGATTCACTGGCACTTGCCCCCGCTCCCTTTCGGGAATGGTGGACCACAACCAGTGTGCAATCGTTCTCTTTGAAGTACCCGGCGGCTTGCGCCAACGGCTCCATTACGTCAATGCTGCTGCCATAGCCATTCCATCCGCTTTCCCTTGCGTTCCTCAACCATCTGCCAAGGGTGTCTATGAATATCACCTTGGGCGGCTGTTCTGCCCTCAGTGCCTCTTGAAACGCTGCTGTCAGCCCTTCACAGAACAAGTCCGGCCCAAATGACGGAAGGTCGGTTATGGACTTGCCCATTACCTTCTTGGGATCGGGGTCGAATCCCATTTCGTCCATTTGAGCTTTCGCGGTGTAGGGGTCGGTTTCGGAAAAGTACCAAAGAGGAGCGATCTTCGGCAGACGGTAGGAAAGGAAGAATCCGCCTTCGGCAAATGCCTTGACCATCGCCAACATCAACCAGGACTTGCCAGCCTTCGGCGCCCCACTGATTTGAACCATCGCCCGTGCTGGAATCAAGCCAGGGACAAGCCATTCAACGCATGGGAGATCATTCTTCCAGTCTGCGAAGTCGGTCATCATGGACAAGCTCTCAATGAAGTCAAGACGGTGTTTGTCAGCGGATGCCACCATGCCATCGAAGGAACGGAATTTATCCACCAGGGCATTGCTGCCCATTTCGATAAAGGCATCCCAATCCTTCGCATCAAGGGAGCCGTGAGTGTCATACAGGTCTTTCGCCGTCCGCCTCTTTGTAGGACCGGATAGCAGGTTGAGGCGTGTCTTCAAGAGGTCGCCCACCAAAGGCGGACGTTTCCCGTAAACGGTGATTTCTGCTGTTATGCCTTGAGAGTGCTCTTCAAACCGTTCGGCCGTCATGGCTACTTCCAGGGACGGGAAAGTAACCTGATAGATACCGTCGGCTATCTTGACTGACGGGCGGTCGATCATCTCGACACCACCCTAACCGGCCACCATGGGCGAGGGATGATGAGCCCCCGGTAGTTCGGGTGATACCCCGATTCGATCTTCCAGAGACGATACCAATAGGCTGTGCTAGAATTCATATGTCAGTTTCCTCAGGAATGGAATCGGGCGGGTTGTGGTGGCCCGCCCGTTTCTTTTGCCTAACTGCCCTCTCGCGTCGGTCGCTCCGAAAGCCACTGCCTCACCTCGGTTTCACTCCATCTCGCAGCCCTGGGCCCCATGGCTTTCGGCTGCGGAAAGTTGCTGTCTTTCATCCGTCTGTATACCGAGGGCTTGGATAGCCCGGCGAGTTCCAGGACTTCCCCGATCTTCAACATGCGGTCGTTAGTTTCCAATCCCTTCCCCCTGCGTCCTCATATCTATTCCGGTGTCAGGATCGATGTAGAACGGGCAACCCGCGCAACCATCGCAGGCCAACACCATACCCCCCTTCCTGCCGTATTCCGGGTTGGCGTCGAATCGCGGAATATGATTGTTGGCGGTGGAACGAGAAGCGTAGGGTGTCCGCTCAGGGATATAGGCCATCTGATGTGTGTCCACCCAACCCCCGGAAAAGCCCGGCCAGGGGACCACGAGCTGGTACAAGGTCCATACGTGGTAATGCGGTTGCCGCGCCCTTTCGTCGAGCAATATGTAGGGAACGTGGTCATTCATTTGCTAACCCCTATGTCGTACTAGGCACAATTGTACCGGCACAATTGTGCCTATGTCAAATCCAAATAGAAAGCCCCGGACTGCTCCGGGGCTTGAGACTGGAATCCAGATAGACCTAGTTGATTGTTATGTAATCCGCCCAATCCTGCATCAATGCCCGTCGCCGTTCCAGGTAGTCGGTTCGCCTATAGGCCAGCTCCGAGGCGGAACCTTCAACGTGGGCTAAGGCGTGTTCGGCGATCTCGCGCGGAACGTCTGAACATTCAGCGGCCCAATCTCTGAATGCCGAACGCAAGCCGTGAGGCGTGGTTTCGATCTGGTTATCCCGTAGCAGCTTGGAAATGGTGTTGTCAGTCATAGGCTTGCCCCTGAGACTCGGGAACACCAGACCCTCGCCCTCTGTCAGCTCCCTTGCCCCATTGAGAAGGTCAAGAGCCTTCCTAGACAGTGGTACCCGATGCTCCCTGCCATTCTTCATCTTGCCGTCTGGAATCGTCCATAGGGCGGCGTCAAGGTCAATCTCATTCCAGTGGGCTTGCCGCACTTCACCCGAACGGCAGGCGGTAAGGGCGATAAACTCGAATGCCGACTTTGTGGACCAGTAAGCATCGGTAGCCTTCACACGCTCAATGGCGGCTCCAACGTCTGCGAATGGCAGAGCCTTGAAATGCTTCTTCAGCCCGCGCTTTGGTAGTGCTTTGAGTATGGACTTGTCGGCAGGGTTGTCCGCTCGGTATCCCTCTACCCGTGCCCACTCCATGACCGTGCTGATTGATTCCTTGGTTCGCTTGGCCTGTTCAGGAACATCAACCCAAATGGGTGAGAGAATCGCCAATACATCCGCGCTGGTAACATCCGATATCAGTTTCTTGCCGATGGTGGGGAGGGCGTAGCGGTCCAGGACGGCCCGAAAGATTTTTTCAGTCTTGGCATTTTTCCACGCCGTTGACCGTACAGCGATTGCCGAGTCGATAGCGTCGGCGAAGGTGGGGATGGTCTTGACCGGCGTTCGAGGATCAATCCCATCCTCGACACGGCGCCGGTTCTCTAACGCCAGCTCCCTTGCCCTTGCCAGCGTTACCACGGGATATGATCCTATGCCGACGTTGAACGGTTCTCCGTTGATTCGGAGGCGTTGCGCCCAAGACTTCGAAAATCTGCCCGTGGTCGATTCCTTTACCAGAAGGGACAGGCCATGGCCCCCGCGCCCGTCTCCATAGCGTCCAGGTTCCTTGACCGTCTTTACAAATGCCGCTGATAGCTGGGCCGGTCGTTTCATAGCGTATCACCTTGGTTATCACTTTTAGAGAGATAATATGTGATACTGTGTGATACGTCAAGTTACCCTAATTGGCAGTATTTAGCTACGGATAAGTCCGATATTGCTACTATGTGAGTCTCACTGAAACAGCTTGTAACGCTAAAATGGACTACGCCAAGCGCACCATAACAAAATGCCTTATCGGCCACAGAGAGCCCTCCTCGCCATCCCCGCTGGCCACCTCCCCTGGCCATCCAATGAGTGACCGCAAATTCTGTCGCTCTCCTCTTGCAGGTTCCTAGGCCTTGATGAACTTCTGCACCCTTTGGTTGGCGGTGTCTATTCCGTAGATGCTCCCCTGCGTGTCCGTATAGACCTGGTGCATCCCCTCAAATGTTCTTCCCCGGGCCAATAGCTCCCCATCCAGGGTGTAAAGACTGATTCTCGGAATCTGGTCAGTTACGTAAACCACCTGGTTGCTGTCTATGTGAACCCCCATGGGGCATTTGAAATCCGTCCATTCCATCAGAAACTCTCCATCGGCCGTGAAGACCTGCACCCTGTGATTCTCCCTGTCAGCAACGTATACGCGGCCGTCAGCCGAGACCCGGATGCTGTGGGGAACCTTGAACTGCCCCGGTCCAGACCCTGGGCTGCCGAAGCTGCTTATGTGTTCGCCGTCGGCAGTGAACCGGTGGACGCTGGAATTTCCATATCCATCTGCAACATAAATTTCCCCCGAAGGCGCCACACAAGCGTCTGCCGGATGGTTGAAGGGGGCCTGCATCGCAGCTTCGTCCCGCGTTCCCATTGACCACAGCAGCTCACCCTCCGTCGCATACGCCAGCACCATGTGAGAATCGCGATCGGTCAAATACACCGTGTCGTCCGGGCCGATGTGGATGTGATGCGCATCTGCCGGCAGGCCGTTGCGCCGGGTCCATGAATCGAGGAAGTGGCCGTCGCTCTCAAATACAAGAACCGGTGGGCCCTGGCGCTGAAAGACATATACCCTGTCCCGGGAATCAGTGGCGATACCACTGGGAGCATGAATCTCCGTTCCTGCTGGTACCCGAGCCCACCCGGCCCAGTATTCATATCGATATTCACCGGCCCCAATGCTGATAGCCAATGTTCACCCCTCCTTTCGATCCATCCGAATTCGTGTCCTCCGAATGGCTATGGGAAGTTTGCTATACTTCCTGCGCTAATCTCATCACAGTACGAATATTACTTCATACGGGAGGTTCCTGTGGCATTGGAAGGCGCAGTCATTATCGTCACCGGCTCGTCAGTAGGCCTGGGTGCCGCCACCGCTCGAGTCGCCGCGTCCAGGGGCGCCCGTGTGTTGATCAACTATACAAGAAGCGAGAAGGAAGCAGAGGAAACAGCCCAGGCCTGCCGCAAGCTCGGAGGCGACGCAGTGTTGTGCCAGGGCAACGTGGCGGAGGATGCCGACTGCCGTCGTATGGCAGCGACGGCCATGGAACAGTGGGGCCGGATTGACGGACTGGTAAATAATGCCGGTTCCTCGGTCTTCGCCAGTGCCACCGACTTGGAATCTCTGTCAGGCGAAGACTTTCTGAACATTTACAAGGTGAACGTGGTGGGTGCCTACCAGATGATTCGAGCCGTCGTGCCCCACCTGAAAGCGCAGGGGAAGGGGTCCATCGTAAACGTGTCCTCAATTTCCGCCATCACCGGTGGAGGCAGCTCCGTAGCATACGCAGCCTCCAAGGCTGCGCTCAACACGATGACCATCTCCCTCGCACGCTCCCTCGCCCCCGAGATCAGGGTCAACGCCGTTTGTCCGGGTCCCATTCCAACACGCTGGTGGGGCGACGGCCTGGGGGAAGAAGGTGCTGAGCGACTCTTCCGCAGCTTCGAGGCGCAGGTCCCATTGCAGGAAGCTCCATCGGCCGACAGCGTGGCGGAAACCGTGGTCTGGATGCTGGAATCCGCAGGACATGTCACTGGAGAAACGATAATGATCGACTCGGGCATGCATTTGATCGGATTCAAGCCTTAGCCGGAATCGATCCTTCAGGAGTAGGGTAACTGTGGCAAACGAAAGTCCTTTGGAGATGGGCGGTTCGGGGAATGGTCCACGACTGGTAGATTATCTGCTTTACGAACCGGATGATTCCGGCATCCTCTGGATCAAGTTTAACCGGCCCGAGCGAATGAACGCCCTGATCGGCAACTCCCAGGAGAATGGCACAGTCGCCAAGGTGGGCGAATACATGCGCGCCGGGGACGACGACCCCAACATCCGCGTCATTGTGTTGACCGGAGTCGGTCGTGGGTTCTGCTCCGGGGCCGACATGCGTCGCGACAATGACCCATCATTGACTGGCGACAACTTTGTCGGCAACCGCGGAACAGAAGACGGGCCGGATGCCGCCAGGCAGCACTTCTTCCACGGCTTCACCCACCTCCACCGCGACATTTCCCTGATTCGCAAGCCCACTATCGCGATGATAAACGGGCCCGCCGTGGGCTCCGGCATGGACATGGCGCTCCACTGCGATATCCGCGTGGGCTGCGAAAACACCCGCTTCATCGGCTACCAGCAGCTTGGCCAGATAATCGAGAACGGCGGCAGCTACTATCTGCCCAAGTTGGCCGGACTGGGACGAGCCCTGGAGTTTGCCTACACCGGGCACCTGGACGCGCAACGAGCGTACGACTGGGGTCTCCTGAATTACCTGGTTTCAAGCGAAGAGCTCGAACAGACCACCCGCGACCTTTGCGATCGCATAATGCGGACGCCGCCCATGGTTCAGTGGATCAGCAAGCGCATCATGCGGACCGCCATGGACACCAGCCTCGAAAACACGATGGTGCTGACCTCGAACGCAGGTGGCATCCTCAACGGATCAGACGACGCTGAAGAGGCCCGCCGCGCCTTCCTGGAAAAGCGGGCCCCCTCCTTCAAGGGACGCTAGCCAACCGTTTTCTCGTCCCTACCCGGCGACGGCGATGGCCCCCACCGCCACCGAGGCTAGCTCGACCGGCAACTGCCGCCACGTCTCGCCGCGGTCGTTGCTGGCGAACAGCTTCCCTCCGTCGGTGCCCGCGTAAACACGGGAAGGGGCCTTCGCGTCCCACTCGAAAGCCACGACCATGTCCTCCGGCTCCTCTCCCTCGCCGAGGCCCTCGACCAACTTCCAGCTTCGGCCGCCGTCCGTGGAACGGTAGAACTGCGGTGCCTTGCGTCGCGCATTCTCCGACACCGTGACCAGCACCAGGTCAGCATCGTCTGGAGCCGCCGCAATGTGCAGGGTGTATCGCCGCTCCAACCCGTCGTTGATCTGCTCCCAATGCTCCCCGCCGTTGTCACTTCGGAAGGGAGCGCTGGCCGTGGCCGCATAGACCCGTTCAGGGCGGTCTGCCCCCAGGCTGAGGCAATGGATATCGTCATCCAGCCCGGGCAATTGCTGCCACGAACCTCCTCCGTCCCGCGAGCGCACCACGCCTCCAACCTCGATGCCCCCGTACAGCACACCGGCATCGGCGGGTGACACGCGAAGGTCCCGCACGTGCGAGTCACGGGTTGGCGCGTGGAATCCCCACCCGCTCGACTCGGGAACAGCCCGGAACCCGGCGCATTCAGTCCAACTACCTCCCTCGTCCATCGACCGGAACAGCGCGGCGGGCTCGCTCCCGGCAAAAACAGTCCCCGCCTCTTTCGGGTGGGCCAGCACGCTGTGCGCGTAGTCGGAAGGATACGACTCGACACGCTCCCAACTGTTCCCCGCGTCGTTTGTGCGATACACCCCCGCCTCATACGCCGCCAGCCATGCCCTCTCGGGATCCACCGGACTAGCCGCTACTCTGGCTGCCGCGTGGGGCAGGCTTGTTACCGCGCCCTGCTTCCATGTCTTTCCACCATCATCGCTGCTCACCGAGCAGACCCCGTCATGCATTCCGACATAGATGATGCATCGATCTTGCGACATATCCCGCCTCCTCTTTGGGCTGAATATCCTCTTTACTGTGGCAATTATATGTCACCCGGCGAAAAAACTGCCGCAGCCAACAGCCTTTACGATAATCGATGGCGACACTATGATAGATGCTGCATGGGTGGTTAGCTCAGATGGTTAGAGCACCTGCTTTACACGCAGGGGGTCGCAGGTTCGAGTCCTGCACCGCCCACCACTACCAGTCCCCCTCGAGTTGCAGATATCAAGTGGGCTACTTGCTTCTATTCGATTGCAAATGAATAGCTCTCCCATTGACCGCCGTCCCTGGATGACCCTCTTCCCTTCAATAACCTTCCCAAATTCCTGATATCCTATTGCCTTTGAATTGGGTACCATATCGGAGCTCGATTTCCGTGACCGGCGAAAAGCCGAAAAGGAACAGGCCGGCATCCCCATTTAATTTAGAAACATTCGTGGTTGAAATCCCAATAAAAACCTTAGTGGTAAGTGTTTTGATTGGTAAGTGCTTTGAGCTCACCGCAAGTGAATGAAAATATCCGCTATGAACCGGATGATCGCCCTCCGCTCCCAGTAACCATCGGCGTAGGAATACAGGCGGCCGCGATCATTCTTCCAGGCGTGGCTCTCACGGTCGTCATAGTCGCACGAATCGCCGACCAGTCCGACGCATACATCGCTTGGGGGGTCCTTGCCGCGCTCGTAATCAGCGGCATCACCACCATACTTCAGTCAGCCCGCCTCTGGAGAATCGGAGCCGGGCACGTGCTGATGATGGGCACTTCCGGAGCGTTCATCGCAGTCTGTATAGCGGCCCTGAAGCAGGGAGGCCCCTCCACGATGGCAAGCCTGATCGTGGTGGCCTCTCTTTTTCAGTTCCTGCTAGCCGCCAGGCTTTCCTTACTGCGTCGTATATTCACTCCGGTCGTAACTGGGACCGTCATCATGCTGATTGCGGCCACAGTGATGCCTTTTGTGCTGGATGAACTCAACAACGTCCCCGAAGGAACATCATCGTCTGCAGCCCCAATTGCTGCCGGGGTAACCCTGGCCATCGTTGCGGCCCTGATATTGCGGGCCCCGCCTGCCTTGCGATTGTGGTCGCCAATTATCGGCGTCATTATCGGATGCGCCGTAGCGGCTCCATTCGGACTTTATGACGCTCAGATTATTCTGGATGCGCCTTGGGTTGGAGTGCCCTTCGGTTCCTGGCCGGGCTTCGACCTGACCCCCGGGCACCAGTTCTGGGCTCTTCTGCCCGCGTTCATCGTTGTCACAATTGTGGGCGCTGTGGAGACAATCGGGGACGGAGTGGCGATTCAGCGAGTGTCCCGACGCGAGCCCCGAGCCACGGATTTCAGGGTTGTCCAGGGAGCGCTCAACGCCGACGGCGTGGGAAACTTCTTGTCAGGATTGGCCGGGACCCTGCCCAACACTACCTACTCTTCCAGCATTTCCCTGGCTGAAGTAACAGGAATAGCGGCTCGCAGGGTCGGCATCGCCATCGGAATTATTTTCATTGTCGTTGCATTCTTCCCGAAGCTGACGGCCTTGGTCATTGCCATCCCCGGTCCGGTGGCCGCAGCATATGTAACGATCCTCATTGGCCTGCTTTTTGTTCAGGGAATGAAGATCATCATCGACGACGGTCTGGACCACCGGAAGGCGGCGGTGGCCGGTTTGGCATTCTGGATCGGCACAGGCTTTCAGAACGGCTGGATTCTGCCTGAATTGCTCGGTGACGGCTTTGTCGCCATCCTTCTTGGAAACGGAATGACATCCGGCGCCCTCGTTGCTGTGTTGATGATGGCATTCCTGGAACTCACCCGGCCGCGGCGAGGTCGCCTGCAGACCGCTCTGGACAGCGAGGCTCTCCCAAAGGTCGAGAAGTTCCTGAGAGACTATGCAAAGAGGACGGGCTGGAATACCGCTTCGCAGGACCGGCTCGCATCTGCGGGTGAGGAAGCCCTGGCAGTTCTCATGCAATATCACGAAGGCGCCGAACGTCTCTCCCTCACGGTTACGGCAAGCACCCACAACAACACGGTGGAGATGGAGTTCGTTACCTCCCTGGAAGGGGAAAACGTGGAGGACTACCTCGCTCATCTGAGCAGCCTGCCTCCGGCCCCCAACGAGCGGGAACTGTCATTCAGGTTACTGCTCTACTATGCCTCGTCGGTGCAACATCAGAAGTACCACGACGTCGACGTGATTACAGTGAACGTGGAAGGTGCCCGCTGATGCTCACTGGCCGGAATCGGTGTCAGCTGGCGTCCGTCTGCTGGTGCCTGCCAACGTAGCCCACAATGACCTGGCGCCGGTCCCTGTCCCAGACAAACGCGATGCGGATCGTATACCGGGCGTCGAAGCTGGTACCTTTGCCGATGTGCTCAGCAAGCCAGTGTCGCTTGCCGTCCACTCGAGTGGTATAGGATTTTTCATAGCGGGATAGGGTCGTCTCCCCCTGATCTCCCTTGTACCACCATCCACACGCTTCCTTGATCGACTGGTCAAAATCTGTGATTCTCAGCCGGCCCATCTTGGAGGCGTAATATGTGGTCCCCAGCCACTGAAGCGCTTCCCAGACCCTCATTGGATCGGTGAAAGGATTCTCTTCGATGGTCGAATCAGAATTGGGAGCGAACACCAACTCCTGCCGGAAACGGCTCTTGGCCAGTTCGACGGCGTCGTTGACCGTATCCACCTCCGGGGCGGGTTCTTCGAGAACTTCGGACGTGCCACCCACAGCCGAACGGTAAGCCAGCCTCCACGAATCCTCTCTCTCCTGGCTGCTGTAGAGCTCCGTCTTCAAGGCCTCCACTTCGTCGCGCAGGTCCTGGTTTTCCACGCTCAGAGAACGGGTGCTGTCTCGCAGTCCAACATTCTCCGATTGAAGGGCTACAAGCTGAAAAGTGGATGAACTTGGAGACCTTTCCTCAACCACATGCTCATCCGAAGCGGGTTCCGCTGCGGTGAGAGCCTCCTGCAGTGAGTTGGCCGGCGGAGGTTCCTGTGCCCCGACAGCCCCACTTCCCAACTGTTGCTCAACCTTCCATTTGTTGTCCGGCAACGGAGCATCTGATGAAGCCGTCTGCAATTCGCCGGAATTGCCGGTCATCAGGCCGTCTATCAGGCGAACGCAATCCAGGATGCCAGTCTGCAGTTCCTCCCTTTTCTTCGCTCTGTCTCTCTCTTCGCTGAAGCTCGCAGCCCTTTCGTGCAGTGGCAAATACTGCGCAAGCAGGGCCTTCAATTCTTGCGCAGTCGCCAACGCCGCTGCGGAATCTGCCGTTCTTGATACCCTTGATGCAGTCCAGGTATGGGTATCCTGCTCGAAAAAGGCCAGCAACTCGCCAAATTCCTCTCCGACCTCGCGGAGAATCGCCTCGAAATCGTCAACCCATTTCAGTTCCAGAGCCTTGGAGGCAACCAGGTTCGAAAGAGACGAAATGAAACCAGGTATTGTGGCTTGCCACTCCGGTGCAGCTGGAGGCAGGGCTTGAAGATAATTTGTAACCTGGCTTAGGAACTCGGAAACCGTTCCAGACGTGTCTTCGCTCTCTTCATTTTCTGCAACCGCAGGCGCTCTTCCCGCCACCAGACAAAGCATTAGGGCCGCGTCATCCTGGTCAAGTGTCCCATCGGAATACAGCTTGACGAACTTATCCCGGTGCGAATGCAGGTCGTCGAGGGGCCAAATCTCTTGGAAGCGGATAAAAGAAAACTCGGAAGACCGGCTTGGTATTCCCACACTCGACAGGTATTTGACGGACTTGGCTCTTAGTTCAACTTCTGATTCGGCCCAGACCTTCAACACCGCCCCTGCCAGCTCATTGGAGACGCTTACCGCCAGGGAGACAGGTTCTCGTAAGAGAGTATGCGGCGCCCTGAGGGAATCCCGGTAGCCCGTGACCCTGATCCGGTTCTTCTGGATGGCGGAATTGAAAGCGCTGCCCGCCTCCGGCGACGCTTCACTGCGTGACACCAACGCACGAGCCACCACGGCGTCGCGGTGCGCTGGGCTCATCACCTCGAACGCAGCGGTGAAATCCAGTCGCTCATCGCCTGTCGGAACATCGTTCGGCATACTCTCCTACTCCTGCCGCTTCAGTTCCTTTCGATTCTCTGTCATCTGATCCTATATCTTAATTTACGATCAGGACGGGGGCAAACCGCGGCAGGTTCCGCCGGGGCAATCGCGTTTTAATAGTCACACTCCACATTCCCTGACACCTGCTCCTTGCCACCCCCCGTGACGCCTCTCTAGCATTGTTCTATGGGGTCCGGACAATCCTCCCAGGCTCCCGGTCCAGGGTCTATCGGTTTTCGCAGTAGAGTCGTCAAGTCCGCTCTCGGTGAGCCCCTTCATGGTAAGCCCGTCGAACCACGAACGGGCGACTCTTCGACCGGCTCAGGCCCGACGGATCGAATACGACTAAAAGGCCTAGGGCCACCGCCCAAGAGAACTAATACCCAGGGGCTGCATGACCCTCCAACGCTGTCGTCAGGAGCGCCGGCCCAGGCCCCAGGTCAGCAAAAATACCGGAAACTGCCGGCTTTTACCCGAATATCAAAAAATTCCAGACCAGGAGTCCGCAAAAGTACTTTCTCCTGCCTTCGCCGTCACGAGCACCGGCCGAGGCCACCATCTCAGCAAAACTACCGGAAACTACCGCCTTTTACCCGAATATCAAAAAATTCTAGCCCAAGGAGCCTGCAACATGAACTTCTCCACCCTTCGCCGTCAGGTCGACGCCCTCATGCTCAAATACGCTACCAAAGTCCAGATCTACCGCCTCCGTCCCCACGCCCTCAAACTCTGCGACGAGATGACCGAGGCCGTTTCCGGACCCATTACCACGCCGCCCAAGTCTGTCCCCAAGTCCGTCAGGGCATGGGCCTTCGACTTCTTCCGGCGTTTGCGGGAACACCGCTTCCGGCTATGGAACTTCACGCCCCTCGCCGACTACCTCGATACATGCCTCCAACGGCGCGTGCTGCCCCAGGTCAACGACGTACTGCGCAGCATCCTGCCGAAGGCCGCCGCAAAAGGCCTCATCCCCCGGTACATTGGGGAGCCAGTCCCCTTTCCTGAAAGGCCTCTCGCCAGCGAAGCCTGACCCGCCGCCGGAAAACAACACCAATACTTCCTCCCCCTTGAGAGAGAGGGTTGAGCCTGTCGAGAGCCTGCCGAAGGGGCCTGTCCTGAGCCTGCCCAAGGGGTGGGGGCGAAATCTTAGACAGTGTGTGCCTATCCTCCTCTCCCTCCGGGAGAGAGTTAGAGCTTTCCCCCGCGAAGTCGAAGGATTAGGGCGTTCTCAGGTTTACCGATGATGATAGATGTGGCGCTACAATCCGGAATTCGGGCGCGAAATGGATATGCCTCACACCATCTTGGCACAGCGAAAGTCGAGACAGCGTAATTCCTGCCGACGGACCTCCCGCTGGTCATGCAGGATGGCGACTTTGCAATCCTCCTTGACGCGTAGCTCAGTAAATTGACAACAATCGGTCAATCATTCAAAATCCCCGTAATCTGCCCCTTGGTGAGAGGAGGAGTTTCACTATGCTGAAGATCGGTCACGTCGTAGTGCGCCCAGGTCGACGACACGGCGACGATCCAGTGGAGATTCCCGTTCCTGAAGAGCTGGAAACTGTACCCGGCATCCCCATGAACAAAAAGGACGTGGACTTTTACTCTCGGGAGTATCCACTCCAGCGCCAGCAGGTTGAACACGCCGCCGACACAGAGTGGGCGCCCACGGTGGGTACCGAGGAGATGCAGCAATACCACCACGAGCACCAGGCCGTGATGGAGCAATTCTATCCCCTGATGAATCGCTCCGGTGAACTGCCTCCCACGGGCACTCCCACCGGTGAGGACGTCTCCGACCTGATCCGCACCAAGGCCCGGGAGATGGGTTACTTGGAAGTGGGATTCACCGCCCACGACCCCCGCTACATCTATCAGGACCGCAAGGACCACGTAAAGTTCGGTAACGCCATCTGTCTGGCCCTGGAACAGGACTTTGAAGAGACCCAGTCTGCTCCCAGCATGGCCGCTGAGCACGGTCACTTCGGCACCTACGAGATTCAGGCCCCCATGGGCCTTGAAATGGTGGACTACATCCGTTCGCTTGGCTACGGCGCGCAGGTGCACGGCCCGAGCAACCACAGCGCCGCCACCATTCCAATGTTCGTGGCCGCCGGCTTGGGACAGTTGGGTGCCAACGGGCAGCTGCTGACTCCCCATGCGGGCGCTCGCTGCCGGTTGCAGATCATCACCACCGATGCGCCTGTAACCTACGACGAACCCGTGGACTACGGCTTCCACGCCTTCTGCCAGGTCTGCCAGGTGTGTGTCAACCGCTGTCCCGGCCGCGCACTGATGCGCGAAAAGATCTGGTGGCGCGGTGTCGAAAAGAACAAGCTCATCTACAAGCGCTGCCGCCCCGTGATGTCCCGCTACGAGGGTTGCGCCATCTGTATGAAGGTCTGTCCCATCAACAAGTACGGCGCAAAGAACGTCATGGAGTATTACGCCCAGACAGGTCAGGTGCTGGGCAAGGGCACTCACGACCTCGAGGGCTACACTCTCCACCCCGAAAACACGGGCCGCTACACTACTGGTTACTTCGGCCCGGGCGAGCTGCCCACATTCAACGCCGAGTTCTTCAAGATCCCCAGTGGCACCCGCGAAAACGCCGCTCTCGACGACTTGATTGATTATCTCGAAACCCGTCGAGGCCAGCCCACCTCCCCTGAGGACGACCAGAAGTTGTTCGACTTCCGCAACAGGCTGAAGACCATCGTAAGCGGCGAGGCAATCACCGACAGCACAATGTTCTAGACAGCCAGCTGTATCAAAGGACCCGACCAGGGGCGCACAACCGTGCGCCCCTGCCTATTGTCCGCAGTAGAAGAACGGGGTGTTGCAATTGGCGACAATCCCAAACCAAGAGATGAGGACGGAAATAGTGACGCGTTCATGGTGGGTCGAGGGCGAACTGTTTGAGGGGTGCAACTGCTACCTGCTGTGCCCCTGCCACATTACTTTTCGCCAGCCGCCGTCAAACGGTTTCTGCGACGCAATATGGGGCGTTGCTTTCGAGAGTGGGACTTTCGGCGACACCGACCTGGCAGGACTGGGCGCAGTGATCTTTGTCCACTCTCCGGGGCCCACGATGGCTGACGGCAACTGGACTTCTGTGCTGTACATCGATGACTCTGCCAGCGACCAACAGCACGAGGCGCTGAGGGGAATTTTCAGCGGCGATGCGGGCGGCCCATGGGAAATCCTCGGCCAGTTCTATAAAGACGGCGAGTTAGCCGAAGTCAGAAAAGTCCCGCTGGAAATCACCATAGACGCGACATCACGAACACTGAAGGCTTCCGATCGTGTCCTGCTTGAAGTACAGGCCATCCGCGGCGCCAACCGTGAAGGGCTGGCAACCATCACCAACCTGCGAAACGTAATCCACGGCAACGTCCATACCCTTGCCCGTTCAAACCAGAGCATCAAGGACGAAGCAATCTCCTGGGAAGAGGAAGGAAAGCACGGCTTGTACAGCCGTTTCCGATGGGAAGGCGAATCCGCCGCTTAACTGCTCCGACCCCAGTGGCTGCTGAGCTCTACTGGCCCGTCAGGTCCCTGAATACCTGTCCTCCCTTCATCACCAGGCGAACGCGCTCTCTCTCCTGCAAGATGGTTATGTCCTGAAGGGGGTTGCCGTCCACCACAATGATGTCAGCCAGTTTCCCCGCTTCCAACGTTCCGACCTCTCCGTCTATCCCGCAACAGGCGGCAGCCTCTCCCGTTCCTGCAACGATCGCTTCCATTGGCGTCATACCTGCGTCCACCAGCATGTCCAGTTCCACCGAGTTGTTGCCGTGGAACCAGCCGCCGGCATCAGTGCCTGCCACCACACGCACTCCGAGCCGCATGGCCTGTTGCACTGTCTCTATGTGATGCTCCCGGAACTCTCGAGCCTCGACCTGGGCGACGGGATTCCCTTCAGCAGAGTGATGGGCAAACACGGTCAGAGTCGGCACAAGGGTCATGTCCTTGTCAGCCATCATTCGCAGAAGGTCGTGGTCAAGATCGAGGTAACAGCCGTGCTCGATAGAGTCGACCCCGGCCTCGACCGCCGTTCGCAGGCCCGGCCCCCCGACGGCGTGGCAAGCGACGAGGCGACCCTGCTCGTGGGACTCGTGCACCAGTGCCTTCAGTTCCTCCAACTCGTAGCATGCATCGGTCCCCAGGTGTGTGGCTCGCCCGAATCCGGTCTGGAACACCTTGATCAGGTCCGCCCCTACCCGGGCGTTCTCCCGCACCACGGCGCGAATCTCGTCCGCTCCATCCGCAACCCCGTATGGAATGTTGGGGTCCGGCATCTCATAACGCCGGTGCCCTGAGAACGTCGGCCGGTCCTGCACGCTGTGCGTCGGCCCCAGGGGCCCTGCAGCCACCAGCAAACGTGGCCCTGTGATCAACCCCTCGTTCACTGCCGCCTTGAACCCGGCATCGAGCCAGCCGCAGTCCCTGATGGTGGTGTAGCCGGACTGGAGAGTGTCTTCGATTACGCGGGCAATGCGCATCGTCCGGGTGCTGCGCGGTTCGGTCATTCCCCAGCGGCTCAGCAGGTCGTAGGTAAATGATGCCAGGTGGTCATGGCAGTCTATGAGCCCAGGCATGACAGTCATGCCCGCCGCGTCAACCTGGCTGGCATTATCCGGAACTGCCACGGAGGCTCTCGGTCCAGCCGAACTTATGCGCCCGTCGTCTCCCACAAGCACGATCGAGTCCGCGACGGGTTCATTTCCAGAGCCATCTATCAGTGTGCCGCCAACTATGGCTTGCATACTATCCCCCAAGTGCTGGGTTATCAGCGGTCGCCCAAATTCCCAGGACGGTTGCTATCATAGCGCAGACAGTCAAGAATAGCCGAACTCAGAAGCAACATTAAGGAGAACCGACATGGAACGCGAATTTCTTAACCCTCCCGAGCTGGCATCGCCACCGGCCAACCTGTATAACCACGTGGTCAAGGTAGGCAACACCGTATACATCTCCGGCCAGGTCCCGAGAGGGCTCGATGGGGGAGCAGTTCACGTTGGCGATGCTGCGGCACAGATCCGGCAAGTTTGGGCGAATCTGGAAATCGCGGTAACGGCCGCAGGCGGCACCCTCCAGGACATCGTCAAGACAACAACGTACGTCGTCGGCTCAGAGAACCTGGGCAAGATCCGCGAGGTACGGATGACATTACTTCCGGACGAGGGGCGCCCCACCAGCACCACGGTAGTGGTCGCGGGCCTCGCAGATCCCGACTTTCTTGTCGAGGTGGAAGCGGTGGCGGAATTGCGTTAGGTTCCGCTGTCTTTCAGGCGCACCTGCACTCCGGCCTTTTCTTCCTGCAGGGTCAGCACAATCGAGCTGTCGTTCTCTTCCCAGCCGCGTGTCATGGCCTCGGCATAGAGGTCGCGGCAAATCTCCGCCAGGGGCATTGAGACTTCGTAAGCTTCGGCCAATTCTTTGCCCAGACGCAGGTCCTTGTCTGCGGTTTTCAGGGCGAAGCGGGCCTCGAAATCGCCCTGGAAGAAGGTATCGGGCAACCTTCCCCACAGATTGCTCATCCGTCCAATGGCGCCATTACGGAATACGTCCACGATCGTCTCCGCGGGAACGCCTGACTTGATCGCAAGGGTCCAGCACTCGGTCATGGCAAGGTCGGCGCAGAAGACCGCGGTATTGTGCATGATCTTGCAGACGCAGCCGGAGCCGATGCCGCCAGTGTGCATCACCCGTTCTCCGATTGCTTCCAGAACAGGGAGGTTCTGCTGGAAGATCTGATCATCGCCCCCTACCATGACCAGCAGGTCCCGCACTCTCGCTCCTTCGACGCCGCCGCTTACGGGAGCGTCTAGCATCGCGATGCCCTTTTCCGCGAAGAGGTCGTACACCCTGCGGGCCAACAGGGGAGAGTTGGTAGTATGGTCAATGTAGACAGAACCTGGCCTTGCCCCTGACAGGATGCCGTTCGACCCCAGGCAAACCGGCTCCATCTCCGCCGGTCCGGGAAGGCAGGTGCATATTACGTCGCATTGAGTTGCCACTTCCGCTGGAGAGGCGGCCCATAGAGCTCCACGGTCAATCAGTGGCTGCGTCTTGTCGCGATGTATGTCATGCACAACCAGTTCATGACCGGCATTGATCAGGCTTGCGGCCATGGGAGTCCCTATATTCCCTGTTCCTATAAAACCGATACGCATCTGATTTCGCTCCGTCGCATCCAAACACCTGAATGAATTGAGAAGGCCGGGGAATCACGGCCCCGGCCTTCCCTGGGTATAGTGTTCAGCTTTTGGGCTACAATTTGTAGAGACGAGCTGGGTTGTCCCACAGGATGCGCCGCTTGCTTTCATCGGACAACGGCAGCTGCAGGAACGTGTCGATGGTGTGCGGGTATTTCGCATCACCGTGGGGGTAGTCGCTGGTCGTCAGCAGCCTTTCATCGCCGGCTGCTTCCACCACGTGGGACACGAATACTTCCTCGCATTCAACTGCGGCGTAACCCTGGCGATTGAAGTATTCCGAGGGCAGCATTTTAAGGTGCTGCATTTCCCCGTAGGGATGTCGCCACTCATAGTGTTCGTCCATTCGGCCCAGCCAGAAGGGCAGCCATCCGCACTGACCCTCAAGGAAAGCGAACTGCAACCTGGGGAAACGCTCCATCACTCCTCCCATGATGATGTCCATGCTGCACATCATCTGCTCCACGGAATGAGTGGCTATGTGAGCGATGCCGAGATCGTCTGGGAACCGGTCTGCCCCTGCCGCCGGCATCCTGGAGCCAGTGGTCTCGTGGAATCCAACCGGAACGTCCAGGTCCTGCACCTCGGCCCACAGGGGGTCATAGTGCGGATCGTGCCACGACCGGTTGTTGTACATATTGGGGCGCAGGAAAACGGCCTTGAAACCCAGCTCCTTGACACATCGCCGGGCTTCAATGATTGCCGTTTCGACGTCGTGGGGCGAGAGCGCTGCTGCGCCAAACATACGGGTGGGACCGCCTTCCTGGATGTAGTCGTAGAGCCAGTTGTTGTAGGCTCGGCAGGCGGCCTCGGTGAAACGAGGGTCCATCCCGTTGCGGGCTGTAATGAACATTCCCGACGTGGGATACAGCACCGCCAGGTCCAGACCTTCCCTGTCCATCGCCCGGATTTGCGACGCAGGATCGAAGTTCGCGGCGATTTCCTCGGCGTATCGCTCCGCCAGGGTGTCCTCTTCCTCGTTGCTGCGTGCCGGCCAGTTGTAATCGGTCATGCTGGCCATCACATCGCCTTCAACGACGGTGCGAATGTCCCATCGGCGTTCGTTGAGTCGCCTTGGAGCCCTGTCCTTGAACTCGGGATCAATATACTTCTCCCAGAGGTCAACGGGCTCCATCACGTGCAGCTCAGCGTCGATTATCTTGAATCCGTTCTTGGCCATGATTGATCAACTCCCGCTGTTTCGGCTGGATACGGCCGTCCCTCGAACTGGCTAGATGGCCTGCCAATACCTACGGCCCTCCGAGCGGACGATACGACCAAAGCCAGGGGCAGCAAGGTGGACCGCGGCTACGGAAATCCCTTCCTGCTCCAGTCGATTCATCATCTCGCGTCGGGTTATGCGCGTCTGGTCTGGGTCGATATCAGCACGGGACACCCAGTCCGTGTTTTCAATCTGTACAGTGTTGTGCAGAACGTCTCCAAGGACCAGCCCCTGCTCCCCTTGCGAAGAAATCATGATGCTCATGTGTCCGGGAGTATGTCCAGGAGTAGGAATCATGGTCAGCTCGCTGGTCAGCGAATGTTCGCCCTCCATGAGTTCAAGAACGCCCAAGCCCTCGAGGGGCCATACACACTCCGGAGCATTGGGGAACCGAGCCTCTATTAGCGCGGGGTCATGACATGCCTCCCAATCCCTGGCGCTAACGTAGTATCGTGCGTTCGGGAAGGTAGCGACGTAGTCGCCGTCCCGCGAAACGACATTCCAGCCTATGTGATCCCGGTGGGCATGAGTCATCACCACCATGTCCACGTCTTCCGGCTTCATTCCATGGGCTGCGAAATCGTTCAGCAACTCACCCCACGGCGTCTCGGGAGTCGGCTTGGGACCGAGACCGGTATCCACGGCAATGGTCTTGCCCTCAGACCTGATGACAAAGCACGCCAGGTTGAATCGTACGCCTCCGTCAGCGGTCAGGTGGCTTTCGTGCCCGTGCCAGTCCTCACTGGGAATTGCAGGGAAGAAATTGCATAGGTCGAACTCCAACAGCCCGTCGGAGAGGGAAGTAATCTCGACATTACCGACATTCAGCTTGTTTCCGGCCATTTCGGGCCTCCTGAAGAGTCTGCTTCGGATGCCAGATTATAGATTGCCATCTGGGGACTCGCAATTGAGACACCGAGGATATCATTGCGGCTTTAGGCAGACTTTAACCACGGGACAGGCCCTTGGCGTATCTGGTAATGCTCATCCAAAGGTCATTCTTACCCATTCAAACGCTTCATTTCATAGGATGAGATTACCAAGTGTCCGGGACGGGCATTTGGATTATCCAGTTCCCTACCCAGAAGTACACCCGATCCCGGGCTAAGGGCGGGTAGACGGGCAATAGACTGCTTGCCATAGCAGAGAGGAGTTATTCGGACCGCAAATGGGCGACCGCCAAGAAAGCGAGATTCAACTTCGCTGAGCATGAGATGTTCCTGCCATCGAAGCGAAAGAAAAAGGCGGCCCTTTCAAGGGCCGCCCGACGATGACGCCTCAGCGCCCCCCCAAGCCCGGCCGCCTGCCAATTCTATCGCGCCGGAGCAGCCGTCAAGGTGCTGACGTCCTTGATCTCAATATTGGACACCAGCATTATCAATTCCTCGAGTCGACGAACTTCGAACTCAATGAAGTCATCCTCCACAACCATGTAGCGAGAAACAACTTCAAGAATCTCCTCTTTCATTTGCTGCATCACGTCGGGGGCAAGTTCAACCCGGTCCTGAATAAGGACCAACCTCACCCGCTGCTTGGCAATTTCGCTGGAAGATTGTCTGTCCTTGTATGCTAGTCCCAGTAACCACTGCAACAGTTCACGCATGGGAGTAAGCCCTCCCTTTTATGCCCACCATGTCCCGCAGTTTGTTGAACATTCCGGAACGAGGCATGATTTCGTTAACCGGCATCTCTTCGCCGTCAATCCTTGCCGCTATGTGTATGAAGGCAGTCCCGGCTGCCGACTTTGAGTCATGGACCACCGGGATGCCCCGGTTCGCGGCAGAAACGGTGCGCTCATCCACAGGTACCAGTCCCAGGAGCTCGATGGCCAACAGTTGCTCCACGTCTTCCTGGCTCATCATCTCGCCCCGTCTTACCATATCGGCGGAAATGCGGTTGATGATAAGACGCGGGCGGTGCAACCCGGAAGCTTCCAGGAGACCAATGACTCTGTCAGCGTCTCTAATGGCGGCGACTTCCGGGGTCGTCACGACGATAGCTTCCTGGGCTGCTGCCGTAGCGTTCCTGAAACCCTGCTCGATCCCCGCGGGACAATCAATGAGTATGTAATCGTACTCCTGCTCCAGTTGGGCGCATAATTCCTTTACCTGGGACGGTTCAATACTGTCCTTGTCCCGAGTCTGCGCCGCAGGGATCAAATAGAGCTCCAGGCCCTGTTTATCCTTGATCATGGCCTGTCGCACCCTGCATTTGCCTTCAATGACGTTTACCAGGTCATAAACGATGCGATTCTCAAGCCCCATGATTACGTCAAGGTTTCGTAGGCCAATATCAGTATCTATGACCACTACACGATGCCCGCGCATGGCCAAAGCTGCGCCAAGGTTGGCGGTAGCAGTAGTCTTGCCAACGCCGCCCTTGCCCGAAGTAACGACTATTGTTTTACCCGTCATAAGGTACCCCTTTCGTGTATCTGGCAAAACGGCCGGTGAACGGCGACACAAGCACTCCTCCTCGGCGAGTGTAGGCGATAAGAGGCTGTCCAGGCTTGGCCTCATGGGGGCGGTCTCTTCTGCCCGGAGGCTTCTGAGCGCTCCCCAACACTGCTTCGCAGTCCCCTATGCGGAGGCGTGGAGCCGACATTTCCAGCGCGATAATTGCTGCCCGGTTGTCTCCGGTCGCACCGGCGTGAACGACTCCCTTCAGCGCACCCATAACCACAATGTCTCCATCAGCCATGATCTCGGAGCCAGGATTTACATCTCCGAGCACCACAACATCTCCGTAATGCCGCAGCGTTTCCCCCGACCGGAACGTGGAGGTCACCACCATGGCGTGATTGCGGTGGCGCTGGCTGCTTTTTCCGAGATCAGGAGGTCTGTATTTGGCTGAGCCCGCAGGGGCAGGTGTCTGGACGGCCCTGGATCGGAATGGGTTCCTGATTCGTGGACCTCTTTCGACAGCGTCCAATTCCGTCATGTCCTCTCCGGCAGAGGAAATGAAGCGGGAAACCCTGAGGCCTGAATTATCTTCAAATATCCGCCTGATAGCGGCCTTTTCCCAGGAACTGAAGATTCTGCCCCCAGTATTTACGCTGACGCCTCCCTCAGAAAACAGAGCTCCTCTGCCGGAAAGCTGGACGCCAAGGTCCCGGGCGACCACCTCAATGGGCGCATTTTCGTCAATCACGAAAGCGACATCAGCGCCTCTGCCGGTGATGTTCACCGCCCGTTGCTTTAAAGTGCGCTGGCTGCTGTTCTGGCCGACTGTGGCGGCCGGTGTATCGGAAACGGCCACTACTCACCCCATCAAGGATTATGTCACCTTGCTTATATCAGGCTCGCCACTCAACTAACAATCAATTCTCAGACCAATTTTGGGAATTTTTTTATATTATGTGAAATAACTGCTCCCAAAAAGGAATGCCGCGCCCCGATTGGAGCGCGGCAGCCCAAGATAATTCCGCTTCAGCCGAAGTCTGTATTCAGCCTAGTCCCGGGTACCGAAGAGGGCCACTGAGCAGGTGAATGATCCTGGACGTCCTCCCAGGTTGTGGGTCAGGCCCATGTCTGCCTTCTGAAGCTGCCTGTCTCCCGCCTTTCCTTGCAGTTGCTTGTAGACCTCGTAAATCATTCTGATTCCGCTGGCTCCGATGGGATGGCCGAAGCACTTGAGCCCACCGTCCGTGTTTACCGGCAACTCACCTTCCAGAGTAAATGTCCCGGCCTCTACGTCGGAACTGGCCCTCCCGCGTGGACTGAAGCCAAGGTCCTCATAAATGATCAATTCGGTAATGGTAAAGCAGTCATGCACCATGGCCAGGTCAATTTCCCGGCGGGGATCGTTGATCCCAGCTTCCTGGTAGGCAGCCTGGCTGGCCCGTACCGTCTCGGGGAAGTGGGTAAAGTCCCAGTCGTCGCGCAATATGCCAAAGGCGCCTACCGAAAGACCCAAACCCTTGACCAAGATGTAGTCGTCGCGGAAAGTCTTCGCTATTTCCGGAGTAGTGATAATGGCAGCAGCAGCACCATCGCTGACACCACAGCAATCAAACAGTCCCAGGGGCCAGGCCACCATGGGCGCATTGGCCACCTGTTCGGCGCTGACCTCCCGCTGGAAATGAGCCTTTGGACTCATGGTGCCGTTGTGGTGATTCTTCGAAGCAATCTGCGCCAGCGTCTGCTTGCCTTCTTCGAACGGGATACCGTACTCGTGAAAGTACCTTGTGGCCGCTAGCGCAAACTGCGAGGGCGGTGGCACCGGAGGGTTTACATCGGAACCAGGGGCCTCGGGGACCGCCAGACCAGAGAAACCGGAATCCTTCAACTTTTCAACGCCCATTGCGAGCACAATGTCGTACACGCCTGCCGCCACGGCGTAGCAAGCGTTGCGGAAGGCATCGGTTGCCGTCGCGCACGCGTTCTCTACCCTGGTGATGGGGATGTAGTCCAGCTTCAACGCGTCGGCCAGGGGCTGACCTGTCCGGAATGACGAAACGGTGCCCAGCCAAGCTGCCTGGATGTCCTTGCCCTCCAGTCCGGCATCCTCGTATGCCTCATAGGCCGCCTCCACCATGAGATCCGCAGAACTGGCATCCCAGCGTTCGCCAAACTTGGTACAGCCCATGCCGATTATCGCTACTCGATCCCTTATCCCGCTCATAACTTCCCCTGCCTTGTTATGGTTAGCTCCATTTCACTTTGGATACGTCAGTTGTCAGAAACACGTTGTGGAACGGCCTTCCAGTAGTAGTTGTGAATTCCGTTCACTACCCTGAGTTTTCGGAAGCTCATTTCAACTGGCATTCCAACCTCAATCTCGCCGATCTCCCGGTCGGTCACCATGCAGAGGGCGCGTCCTCCCCCGTCGAAGTCCACCACCGCGATCACCAGTGGTGTGTCGGTGGTTCCGGCAAGATAATCCATGGAATAGGTGAACACCTTGCCAGGCTTATCACTCAGTCGCACTGGAGTTGCGTCATCCCTGGTCTGGCACTTCACGCATACTCTTTGCGGGGGGTACTGAACGAAACCGCAGCTATTGCACGTAGCGCCGTAGAAGCGGACATTTCGATCGCCCTCACGCCACAGTGCCGAAACTGACGGAGACGGTGCCTGCGGACGGCGTGAGGCGGCATCAGTAACCCAGACGTCCCGCCAACGGGCGTAGGTTTCGTAGCTGTCTACCTGACTGCCTGCATCCAGATAACCGCTCACGCCAAGGCCGGGTGTTCCGCCACCAGCCAACCCGGTAGCACGAAATCCCAGTACGTCGCTGCCATCTCCATAGGAGGCGGCTACGATGAGTTGCCCCGGCGTGGCATCTTCTAGCACGGAGGCCAACAGCATGGGTACGTAGGCAGCTCCGGTGTTGCCAAGTTTTCCGAATAGTCCGTCCTGCATCTGTTCCGGAGAGAAACCCATTTGCCTGGCGAGCTGTGCGTGGCGGCGTCCGTCCGGAGCATACAGCGCAACCTTTCCTACGTCCTTCGCCGAGATTCCCTGGCGCTCCATGAATCCGGCTATAGCGTCTCCCAGGATGCGCTCCAGCCCCTCTTCGATGGCAAACCGGTCTTCCCAGGCACGAATGAACTGATCTCCAGCGCTGCGCCAGACATCCATCATATTTTCCGAGATGCTGTAGGAGCCCTCAAATTCGGCGATTACTCCCTCTGAGGAAACTATGAAAGCGGCAGCGCCATCACCTGAGTTTCTTTCTGCATCACCCTTTGGAGCACCTTGTCGGCTGTCGCTCGCTATCACAAGCACCTGCTTGGCAGAGCCTGCAGACACGGAGTCCATTGCCTGCTTGAGGGCAGTAGTACCCGCCCTGAGCACGTCAGTTATATCTGCGGTGAAGATGTCACGTCGCAAATCCAGGGCAGTCGCAATTATGGAAGCGCAACCCTTCTCCGCATAGGGAGGTGTTGTGGTGGCAAAGAAAAGGCCATCTATTTCCTGACGATCCTTTCCCGCGAGACAGTCGAGCCCGGCCGCGACCGCCATGCTTACGCTGTCTTCGTCGAAATTGGCCACAGACCGCTCATTCCTAGAGTCCCACCCATCGGTGTCTGCTCCCAAGCGAAAACGTGGCACATAAGCCCCAAAAGCCGCAATTCCGGGCACTTACCAACTCCTGATGCGGAATGCGGCAATGCTATCTCAGGGCAATTTGAGTGTCAACGCGCCCATGGCCATGACAGAGGTCAACCGAATTTGCAATCCATAGCCACGTTCACTCGCGAATTCACAAAAGTGGCGGACCAAAAGAATTATTCGCAATTACATCTCATTATCTCTCATTTTCTGCCATTCCAGTCTGCCGGGTTCCGTTCGAACAGCGGAATGCGTCGAAGGGAATCTGACAGGGCCTTCAGTAACTATGTTAAGGATGCGCCGTCGGGTCTCGCAACAAGGAAATGTCACCATCGCAGCCGAATGCGATCGCCCTGAGGGATGACGGAACCATTGCATGGTCCCTGGCCCCCTTGTCAGCAAAGGAGTCATCGCACCGAAAGATCCGCGGGACTTGGGCACATTCTTAGTATCACCGAATCGAGAGTATCTCTGAATCGAGATTTTCTTGATTCGGGCGAAGATTACCAATCCTTATGTCGGAGACGTAGAAACGCCCGATCAGCAGCAACACCTCAACCTAAATGTTCAGCAACCAGAAGATAACGGCATTGATGATCAAGACCGGAATCAACGCGATGACCACCACAAAAAAGGCTCGCCACAGAGAGTCGTAGTCCAGGCTTTCCCTGATAGCCATGAGCATGGCGGCCAATTGCCAGAAGAAAGTTAGGACCAGAATCACCTGTCCAATGACGGGGATGAAAACCAGGATATTCAGCAGCCCGGGCGTCTGGGAAAATCCTGTTCCCCTGGCAACTTCTCCCCAGTCGGCACTGGTATTCGGAGTCTTAAGGAGGGTGGTACCTACCAGCAGTGCTGCACCGGCCCAGACCGCCCAGGACACAACACCGCGCACGACCCCAAACACCAGGCCTCTGAGAAGGTCCACCTCGCCTGACAGCATTCCTCCAACACCACCAGCGATGGCAACGAGAATCACCACCGCCATGGCCTGAAGGGTCGCGCTGCGGTCGTGTTCAACTTCTTCGAATACACTGGGGTTTAAGGTAGCGACGAGGAACATTCTTCTAATCATATCCATATCCTGCCAGATGTCTGACCAAATCGGCCTGCCCATCGAAGCGCAATTATCGAAGCGGAGCATATCAAAGGATCCGGTCTCTTTTGCATAGTTTTCCTAGCAGGTCCGGACCTTTTCGTTCCACCATGGGTTGTAAGGAGACCAAGGGCAGTCGCATATGGATTGATTGGTGACATTTCCTTCTTGCCAGGCCCCGCAGCGCATTCCTAACATCGTGTTTGAATGCCCTGTCAGAACCGACTCAACGCCCTCAGCTGTCCGCCGAAACCCTTAAGGCAAGCCAGAATGACAGCAAGAATTTTCCGGGCCGACACTCTTGTGAAAGCAGGGATGATCGAGGATTGGGATTTCAAATACGATTGCCGTGTCAATTGATCAACCTTCGATTGCCCGTTCGAATCCAGTCGTGATTGATCAAGCCGACAACAAAATGGGTGAGCAAGCCGTGACGGAATGTTGTTTGTGCGAATTTTTCCTGATAATTTGGAATCGATATGTTTGCAATTGATTGGAATTAACTATGCGTCACGCAATATGGCTTCTGGTCGGCAGTCTACTGCTAATCCTCCTGGCTCTGTCGGCCTGTACTCGTGAAGTGATAAAGGAAGTGGTGGTAACCCCCGTACCCGGACCCACTCCAACACCTGAAGCAAAAGCGACAACAGCGGAAATCAAATCTACGCCGGAAGCAGGCGACGAAGCAAGGGTCTACCGGGTGGGCATCGCCGAAGACATGACTACCACCAACTACTGGGCCTATATCGGGCCCGATGGGACAGTCTGGAATGGTTATGTACTGTCCGGTGACAAACCGGCGCTGTATGGCTATTCCGCTCAAAGATATGACTGGGTCCCATCGCTGGCAGCCGATTTCCCATCTCCACTTGCAGAAGAAGTAGTCGAGGGCCAGACCCTCTGGACAACCGAGGTGAAACTGAAGGAAGGACCCACATGGAGCGATGGCGCCCCGGTTACGGCTGAGGATTTCGTTTTCACTGCTCATACAGCAATCGACCTCAAGCTCACTGGAAGTTGGCCGGCAATAGTGGATCCTGAATTCTTCGAACGCGCCGTATCGGACGGCCCATACGATCTCAAAATTTACTTCAAGAAAAAGCCCGGGCTTGCCCGATGGCAATTCGGCCTGGCGTTTATGCCCGTCTTCTCAAAGAACTACTGGGAACCGGTAGTAGCTGAAGCCAAAACTGCCGGGGACGTTATTGAACAGCAGAAGGCTCTGTATGCCCACGTTCCGGAGAACGAACCCAGCGCAGGAGGGTTCCTATTCGAGCAGTGGGAGCGGGGCGCGTTTGCTGAAAAGACGGTCAATTCTGATTACTTCTTCGCAAGTTCGGAAGTGGCCCTATTTGCAAACGGCGCCTACTCCTCTTCCAAGTCCGGAGCCTATGACTTCACCGCCTTCGGGGAAACGGCGGGAGAGACGACACTCGAATACACGGAAGGTCCTTTCGCCGAAAGTACAATCTACTCGATATATGGCAGCCAGGACGCCGCGGTCCTCGCCCTCAAAAAGGGCGACATCGACTTCATGCTAAACCCCCTTGGTCTTTCCACAGGACTCCAGGAACAGTTGCGGAGTGAACCGGCCCTGACGACCGTCGAGAATTCGTCGGATGGCGTCCGGTATCTGGGGTTCAACTTCCGAAAAGCACCAATGGACGTCAAGGAATTCAGACAGGCTGTGGCTACGCTAATCGACAAGGAATTCATGGTGGAAACCGTGCTGCAGGGCGTGGCCATTCCGATATACACCATGGTCCCGGAGGGTAACGAAGCCTGGTACAACCCGGATGTTCCCCTGATTGGGAAGGACCTGACAAGGGCGGAAAGAATCGCTAGCGCGGTGGAATTGCTGAAGAGCGCAGGTTTCACTTGGGATACCGAACCTCGCGTCAGCGAAGACGGGGCGTTTGTTGAGCAGAACGGAGAAGGGTTGAGAATGCCCGACGGACAGCTGGTGCCTGACATGGAAGTTCTTGCACCCAGCGCTGGCTACGACCCCCTTCGGTCGACCTTTGCCATCTGGATTGAGAGATGGCTGAACGAGATAGGCATACCCCTGAAGGCCAACTTGACCGGTTTCAACGTAATTGTCGAGAAGGTTTTTGACCAGCAGGACTTCGACATGTGGATACTCGGTTGGGGTCTGAGTGCTTTCCCTGACTACCTGGAAAACTTCTTCCATAGCCGTAATTCGCAGTTGGAAGGTCACAATCCCGGCGGTTACAGCAATCCGGAATTTGATCGCCTGGCAGACGAACTGCTGTCTGAGACCGACCTTGAGACGGCCCGTCAGCAGGTGTTTGAGATGCAGGCCTTCATCGCGGAAGACTTGCCGTACGTCGCGCTGTTCGATACACCTATCGTGGAGACTTACCGAAGCGAGCGGATCGAGTTTCCATACACAGAAACTTGGGGAGGCATTCAGAGCGCCTCCGGAATGCCAAGCCTGGTAACGTTCAAATAGCCTCAGGGCCGTGCCTCCCGTCCCCGACTCGCTTCGGGGACATGGAAACCGTTAGCAAAAGAACCGATGCGGAGAGTCTTCCCTGATGACAGGTTACCTTGTGCGGCGTGTCGGGCAGATGGGATTGACTCTATTCCTCATTATCACGCTGACCTTTTTTCTCGTAGAAGCTCAACCTGGCGATTACGCCTCTTTTTACACGCTTAATCCGGACCTGCCAGCCGAGGTCAAAGAACAGATCAGGGCATCTTTCGGCCTAGACAAGCCGCTCTGGCAACAGTATTTGATACACCTCGAAAACACTTTCACTGGCAACTTCAGCGTCTCTTTCGGGCATTTCCCCCGCCCTGTCCTGGATGTCCTGGCGGAACGAATACCCAGAACACTAGTACTGTTTCTCACAGCCACTGCGGCTTCATTTTATATCGGTTTCTTTTTGGGCAAAGCCATCGCGTGGCGCCGGGGCGGATGGTTTGAATATGCCGCCACCATTTCCGGCACCACTCTTTTTACGGCCTTCACCCCTGCCTTCGCCCTGATGATGATATGGGTCTTCGCTTTCAAGCTGGGCCTGTTCCCAGTAGGCAAATTTCTGGATCCTCTTGTCTGGCGAGGCTCCGATGTCAGCGCCAATTATGTGTTTGGCAACATGCTGCTTACTGCGGCCGCCCTTTCTGCCTTTGCCCTGGTCGTGATGTTGCTACTCAAATATTTCGGGCGCAGGCTCCCCTTCACGACGGCTCCCGTCATGATCCTGTTTGGAGTTGTAATTGCCCTGATCGTCTGGACTTTTTCGGGATTGGGCGGGCTGGCCCTGGATATCCTGAAGCACATGGTATTGCCGGTAGCGACCCTCACGCTGATTTCCTTTGCTGGCACTATGCTTCTGACCCGGAACAGCATGCTTGAGACGATCCGCGAAGACTACGTCATGGCAGCGCGCGCTAAGGGTCTGCCAGAAAAGCAAGTACGGGACCATCACGCGGCGCGGAACGCCTTGCTGCCTGTCGTGACCAGCCTGGTATACAGCCTTATATTCGCGATAGACGGCAGCGTGATAATTGAAGGCGTGTTCTCGTGGCCGGGGACAGGACTCACGCTTCTCTCTGCGGTGCAGACCGAAGATCTGCCGCTTGTAATGGGATCAATGCTGTTCATCGGCAGCCTTTCCCTACTGGCCCATCTGATTGTTGACGTGCTGTATGTGTTTCTGGACCCCAGGATTCGTTACCAATGAGCACTTCGGAAACTGCTCCAAATACTACCGATTCGGGCCTGCCGCCCGTAGAGGCTGGACGCACCAGGCTCCGGTTTGTGCTGGCCCGGCTGCGCCTGCTGGGCAGGGCGTTTCGCAGCGGATGGGGAATATTTATGGAAAGCAGACTGGGTGTGCTTTCCATGGTTACCATCATAATCTTCTCGCTGATGGCAGTTTCGCATCCCATATTGATGGCCACGGTCTGGGATCAGGCCACCTATGATCCGGTAACGGGATACGCCTTTGACCAGGTTGAACAACCGGCCCCTCCCAGCTGGAAGCATCTACTCGGCACCGACCCTCTCGGCAGGGACGTTCTGAGTCAACTCCTCTACAGCACACGTTCAGAATTCGTGCTCGGCATTACAGCGGCCTTGGTCACCGTGGGGATAGCCACATTCGTTGCCGCAATGGCCGCATACTTTGGTGGAATTGTCGATGCCTTCTTCATGAGGCTGGCGGACTTGACCATTGCGTTACCCGCCATCTCTCTGTTGATCGTATTGAGTGCCCTGTTCCACCTTAACCTCTTTTACTTAGCCCTGGTTATTGGAGTGCTGGGGGGATTCGGTGGGACCGCAATCATACTTAAGTCGCAAGCCCTCAGCATCCGAGTGAAGCCGTTCATTGAAGCTGCCAGAGTTGCAGGGGGCGGTCACTTCCACATCATTTTTGTGCATATAGTCCCTCACTTGCTCCCGCTGTCCCTGCTATACATGATGTTCACCGTGACCAGCGCCATCTTTGCCGAGGCGGTGCTGTCCTTCCTTGGTCTGCTGGACCTCAGGATGAGCTGGGGAATCATGATTCACACCGCCAACACCGTGGCTACCTGCTGGGAGGTACGAGGTACTGGTGGCTCATAGTCCCTGCCGGAGCGTCCATCACCTTGCTTTGCAGCGCCTTCTATCTCGCTGGCAGGGCGTTGGACGAGGTGGTGAACCCCAGGCTGCGGCGACGCAACGACTGAACGGAGCCAGGCCAAAGAGAAAAAGCGATGACGACTGTTCCGGTGCTTAAAGTTGACGACGTGTCCCTTTCCTACCAGATACGGCAGGGAGAAGTAAAAGCCGTACAGCAATTGAGCCTGGAATTGGGACGAGGACAGTCTCTCGGCCTGGTGGGGGAATCAGGGTGCGGCAAGTCCTCTGTCGCCAATTGCATGATGCGATTGCTTCCTGACAACGCTCGCGTAACCAGCGGACAGATCATGCTGGACGGCCAGGACCTTCTGGCGCTCTCTGAGGATGAGTTACGTCATTACCGCTGGCGGCGGATCGCAATGGTCTTCCAGGCAGCGATGAATGTCCTGGACCCGGTCTACAGGGTTGGTCAGCAGATTTTGGAGGCGATAGAGGCTCACGGACTGGAGACAGACGCCTCCATTGCTTCGGACCGGGTGGCTGATCTGTTTCGCAAGATGGGCCTGGACCCGCGAATGATGAGCCGTTACCCCCACGAGTTCAGCGGGGGTATGAGGCAGCGCGCCGTTATAGCCATGGCCTTGTCCTGTGACCCTGACGTGATAATCGCCGACGAGCCGACGACCGCCCTTGATGTCATCGTTCAAGACAGGATTCTCAGGGAACTCAAGGACATCCAGATTGAACGCGACATGGCTGTTATCTATATAAGTCACGACATCGCCGTGGTGTCCGAGGTGACCGATCTTGTAGCCGTTATGTATGCCGGGAGGATCGTTGAGTCAGGCGCAACTTCGGAGGTGCTTAGTACCCCTCTTCACCCGTACACATCGGCGTTAATGTCGTCATTTCCAAGCGTCTCGGGAGACAAACGTCCCCTGCATACGCTGTCCGGAGAACCGCCAAACCTCGTCAACCCACCGGCCGGATGCCCATTCCACCCCAGATGCCCCGCGGCAACTGATGTGTGCAAGTCGGAAACCCCGCCACGAAGTAGTCTGGGCAGCCACTGGGCCGCCTGCTGGCACCCCACAGAAGCCACAGCGACAGTGGGTGGTTAAGGCATTGGTTTCGCCAGCAGATCATCAAAGGCAAACACGAGAGGCCAAGACCGTGTCTAACCTGCTGATTGACGTATCCGGGCTGAAAAAGAAGTTCCCCATTTCCAAGAACCTGTTTCGCAAGCCCACCAGTTTCATACATGCTGTGGACGGTGTTTCTCTCCAGCTTGAGCGGGGAGAGAGCGTAGGCGTAGTCGGGGAATCGGGTTGCGGGAAGACGACGCTAGGGAAACTGCTGCTGAAGCTCTACGCGTCGGACGAGGGAACAATCCAATTCTATTTCCCAGACAATGATACCGACGAACGAAGTGTGATGCCAGTCGAGGTCTCCCAGATCGGCGGCAAAGAGATGCGAGAGTTTCGCCGCCATGTCCAAATGATCTTCCAGGACCCCTATGAATCGATGAACCCCAGGCGCACGATCTACGATATCGTTTCGGAGCCTCTGTCGGTCCAGAAGATCGGAAATCTGATGGACCGTGTGGACCGCGTCAGCGAAATCCTGGAGCTGGTCGGGCTTGCACCGGCCAGCTTTTTCATGTTTCGCCACCCCCATGAACTCTCAGGTGGACAGCGGCAAAGGGTGGCCATAGCCCGCGCGCTCGTCATCCGTCCCGATTTTGTCGTCGCGGACGAACCAACCTCCATGCTGGACGTATCCAGCAGAACGGGCATTATGCTGCTGATGCAGGAGCTGGCCCGAGACCTCGGGATCTCTTACCTCTACGTCACTCACGACCTCGCCGTGGCGAGGTACATGTGCGACCGAATTGCCGTCATGTACCTGGGGAAAATCGTCGAAGTGGCTGAAACGGAGGAACTTCTGTGCAACCCTCTTCATCCCTATACCAAGGCCCTCCTGTCAGCCGTGCCGGTCCTCGGCGCCACCGCCGCCCGCCGGGCGCCCGATATCCTGGGAGAACTCACTCAATCTGTCGATCCACCAGAGAGATGCCGGTTCTATGAACGGTGTCCCATGGCCACCAGCAACTGCCGCGATCTTCCTCATCCGCCTACCGAGGAGAAGGTGCCTAATCACTTCGTGGCCTGCTTCGAAGTATGAACCACCGGTTCCCCAGTAACGACGTCGCCCCACCAGCTCCTAAACTGACAAGGCTTCGCTCAGAGTTACTTGGAATCACCAAAAGAAGCAGAGGTCTAGCTGGGACACGCTCTGCTGAATGCCGCTTCAATGCTCCTCGAAATGTCCCATCCTGCATATCCCCACAGCATCCGGGCTGACTTGTCCCCTGCCGCCGGGTTCTCATCCATGTGTAAATGTTTCCGGTTCGGGGTTAGAATGGCCAATGACTGGAACCCATAGAGTAGAGGTCATGAACGTGGCAGAAGCTCCATCAAGAGTCGACTACAGCCCAATCATTGAGCGTCCCGCCATCAAGTGGCCCAACGGGGCCCGTGTGGCACTGTGGATTGCCCCCAACATAGAGCACTATGAGTACATGCCGGACTTCGACGGCGTTCGGACGCCATGGCCGCGGGTCCCTATTCCCGATGTGCAGCAATATTCCTATCGAGACTACGGGAATCGCGTCGGATTCTGGCGCATGACCGATGTCCTGGACAAGCACGGCATCCAATGCTGTGTGTCGCTGAACTTGGCGGTCCTGGAGCACTACCCCGAAATCGCCGAAGCGATGATCGAACGGAACTACGACTTCATGAGCCACGGCATCTACAACACCCGATACCTGAACACTCTCTCAGAGGATGAGGAGCGGGAGTTTTACAGAGATAACATAGAGACGCTGCGTCGTCATACGGGCAAGCCGCTGAAGGGTATGCTGGGCCCAGCCGTTTCCGGCACCGACCGCACTCCTGACCTGATGGCAGAGGCCGGACTCATCTATCACACAGACTGGGTCCACGACGACCAGCCAGTGCCCATCCGGGTAAAGTCCGGAAAACTGGTATCGGTGCCCTACAGCATAGAGCTGAACGATGTTCCGGTGTTCCGAAGCAACTTCGAAGGTGAGTATTTCGCGACCATTTGCAAGGCCCAGTTCGACCAGCTTTACGCCGAGGGGGCAGAGAGTGGCCGCGTTATGTGCATTGCCCTGCATCCATACCTGATCGGGCAGCCCCACCGTGTTAAATACCTGGACGAAATTCTGAAATACATCATGTCCCACGACGGAGTCTGGCAGACAACTGCCGACGAGATCGCCGAGCACTACATCGCCAACCACTACGACGACGTGGTTGCTCATGCGGCCCAGTACCGCTCCCAGTAGGGGTCCTGCCGCAACTCCTCTTCTTTCTTGAGGTATGGAGATGCGGAGCAGGTAATAGTTCAAGGCACCAGAAAAGTAGAGGGGGACTGTATGCCGGCCGAACGCCGCCCCGGAATGGACCACGAACACTACGAATGGTCGCCGATCAACAGGCGGAGCGTGCTCCGCTGGCCCCATGGGGCACGCATTGCGTTATGCGTGGTGGTGACCCTGGAAAAGATGGAGTGGGAAGCTCCACCAGGAAGTTTCACCGCGACACTGGCCGGTGGGTTGGGGGACCGTCCCTTCCCTGACTATGCCCGGGTGTCGCACCGGGAATACGGACACCGTGTTGGCATCTTCCGCGTGCTGGACGTTCTGGAGAAACACGGCATCCGGCCAACCGTTGCCATGGACGTGACGACAGCGGAGGCCAACCCATACCTCGTGTCCCATTGCCGGCAGCGAGGCGCAGAGATCATCGGCCATGGAATGTCAGTCAGCCAAATGATCACTGGTCGCATGACGGAAGAAGATGAAGAAGAGTATGTGCAAACCAGCATCGATTCTCTTCGTCGGGCCACCGGCGAAGCGCCAAAGGGATGGCTGGGACCCGAACACGGGGAATCAGAGCGCACTCCGGGCATATTGGCCGCCTCGGGAATCAGCTATGTGTGCGACTGGGTCAACGATGAACAGCCATACCGCATATCCACACCGAAAGGAGACCTGTGTTCTCTGCCTCTGATGTGGGAACTGGATGACATCAACGCGCTGTGGGACCGCAAGGTTCCCGTGGACCGCTACGGACGTTTACTGGAAGAGAGCTTCGACGGCCTGTATGAGGACTCCAGAGAATCCGGCCTCCTCATGGCCTTCAACCTCCACCCATGGTTAATCGGCCAACCCTTCCGCATCCGCTACTTGGACCGATCCCTCGGTCACATGATGCGTCGGCAGGGGGTTTGGGCAGCCACGGGATCCGAAGTCGCCGAATGGTTTGAAGCTAACCCTGCTGGCTAGCGGCAAGTGCCTCGAACCGTTTGAGCCCGGCCTTGAGAAGCCCCTGGCGCCAGCCCCCACCGGATCGAGTCAGTGGAGCAGGCTGTTCTCGGAATGAGAAACATGAACTTGGCCTGGACTGATGAAAGTAGTAGACATGGAATTCATGCTAGCTAGGGGTGACAAGGCCTGGCAAGGGACAACTGTTATCAAAACGGACTGCTGCCATTAAGACGCGATTGCCCTGAAAAGAATGGCAAATTCAGTTCAGGGCATGTAAAATCGCCAGTCGTATCTGGGGAGTGGATGGGGCCCGGTGGCCCTTGCGGTCTTCAAAACCGTTATGCCTCGTTAGAAGCGGGGTAGGTGGGTTCGACTCCCTCGCACTCCCGCCACATCCTTCAGCCACCATCGCGGCGCAATTGGCCTGCCGCATAGGAACGCAGTCGCTGCGCTTGCTACAGATGCCCCGAGGCACATGTAGCCCACCGCTTCATAGCCCACGTTGGCGAGCAGTGCTCCCGCAATGGCGCCTCCCAGCATTCCCACTGACTGGTAACTGAGCCCCATCATACCGACCCCAGTGGCCTTGGAGTCTCCAGAATATTCGGTACTGGCTGCCACCAGCGTGGGGAAAGGTATGCTGAGCAGGCCCGTCCCCACCGTTGCCACGAAAACTGCCACCCAAAGGTTCAGTGGTGCGGCGAAAAACAGAACCCCGCAGACGCCGCCTGCGGCGGTGACGGCGGCGATGATCGCGGCCCGATGCCTCCGATTCGCCACGAACCCGCCACCGTAGCTGCCGGCCACCTGTCCCATCGCTGCGATCGCCAGCGGCATGGCAACGAACCCTACGCTTACGTCGTAGGTCTCAATCAGGAATGCTGCAAAGAAAATGACGATGGCCCAGTAGGCAATCCGGTGAGACAGGTTCACCGTCAGGGCCACACGGAAAAACTGCATGGAGAGCAGCGACCAATACCTGGAGAAGATCACAAGGTCCCGGACCCGCTCCCCCTTGTCCTTCGGGAACCAGAGCCAGTTGGTTACAAGTCCCGCGCCCAAAAGCCCGCCGAAAATAACGAACGTAAAGCGCCAGCTTGTCCACTCTGCAAGCAGGGCCACCATCGGGACACTGATCGCGGTAGTGAGGAGACTGATGGCCAGCAGTGCTCCAACTGCCTGGGCGCGCTTCTCAGGTGAGATGACGTCGGAAATGGCACCAATCGCGTTGGGTGGAAGAGTTCCTCATCCCAGGCCGGTGAGGATTCTCAATGCCAGGAACACTTCGATGTTGGGCGCAAAAGCCGATGCAGTAACAGACGCGAAAAGCACCACCAGTCCGGCGAGGGCAACAGGACGGCGCCCAAAAGAATCTGACAATGGGCCCACTGACACCACTGAGAGGCCCCAGGCGGCAAACGTGGCTGTGGCCAATTGGCCGGCAACCTCGACGGAAACTTCCAGGCCCGATGAAATCTCCACCAGGAGCGGTGGCACAATATAAACCGCGTTTTGCGTGGAAAAGACAGCGAGAGAAAGGACAGCAAAAAACCATGCCTTGTTCACCTGTCGCTCCCCAACCTGTGGAGCTAGTGCGGCGATGCTCCTATTGCTATTGCTCTTCCAGCATTTCCCGCACTATCGCCGTCACTTGCTCGCGGTTGATGGAGCCCGTCCACGTGCGAAACACTTTACCTTCGGCGGTGATAAATGCAGTGGTTGGCATGGCCCGGATCTGGTAGTGGGGAACTACGCCTTCATCGTCCGTGAATCCGGCGGGATAAGTGATCCCAATGGCGTCCAGGAGCTTACCGGCATCCTTGGGAGAACCCAGCCCGGTGAACTGCCCCACATCTATGCCGAGAAGATGTAACTCGCCGCCGTATTCCTCGTAGAAATCCTGGAGCTCTGGCATTTCTGACCAGCAAGGGGTGCAGAACCGTGCCCAGAAGTTCAGAACCACTGGCCTGCCTTCCAGTTCCGATAACGCCATCTCGGAGGCTCCAAGGACCTCTGCCCCCTGGAACAAGGTGAACCGAAAGTCGAAAGCCTCGCTGCCGGGCCCCTCCATGGTGGGCGAAGGGACAGGAGTTGCAGCGGGACGCTCGGGGGCCTCAGCATTGGGGGTTGGAGAACTCGCGAGTTCGGAAGGCAAAGTCGATTCAACTTGGGGATCAGCAGCGGCGCAGGCGCTCATGAGAAACAAGAGGGCAATCAGCATTGGTCCGGTAAGCAGGATGCGGGCTCGCCTGAAACTGCAAATCGACAAATGCTCAATCGAGAGACTTTCGAGGTCGGGAACCGGATTGGGCCTCATTCACGTGGCCTGGCTAACACGACATCTTTTAGTCTAATAGACCTTAGAATAGCAGAAACCTGACAAGGAGGCATGCGATGCGTCTGGAAAACAAGGTGGCCCTCATCAGCGGTGGTGCAAGGGGAATGGGGGCGGTAGAGGCCCATATGTTCGCCACTGAAGGCGCCAGGGTAGTCATCGGCGACGTGCTGGAAGACGAGGGCCGACAAACCGAGGCATCCGTCAATGAGGCCGGAGGAGAGTGTGTATTCGTTCGCCTGGACGTGACCAGCGAATCGGACTGGAACGCCGCGGTGGCTACGGCCGTATCTCGCTTCGGCAAACTGGATATCCTGGTTAACAACGCTGGCATTTCCAGTACCGGCGGGATCGAAGACCTCACGGTGGAGGAGTGGGAGCGTACCCTGGACATTAACACCAAGGGTGTGTTCCTCGGAACTAAGGCTGCCATTCCGGAGATGAGAAAGGCCGGCAGAGGCAGCATTGTAAACATCTCCTCTGGAGCTGGCATTGCTCCGGCGCCGGGCACCTCCGGGGCCTACGCCGCCAGCAAGGGAGCAGTCAGGATTCTCAGCAAGTCCACGGCAGTCCAGTATGCCCGGGAGAACATTCGGTGCAACTCCGTACACCCCGGCCCGATCGAGACGCCGATGCTGCTCTCCGCCCGTGGTTCCGGTGCGGAGCTCAACGAGACTGTCGATCGAGTGCCACTTGGACGCATAGGCAGGCCCGAGGAGATCGCATACGGCGTCCTGTACCTGGCCTCCGACGAGTCCTCGTTCGTCACTGGTTCGGAACTGGTCATCGACGGCGGCAGAACCGCCCAGTAAGAGGAACGGCCCCTTCACTCAGTGTCGAAGGGGCCGCGCTCGGATTACAGAGAATCGACTAAGAGTGTTACTGGGATCGAGTAATGGTGCCGTCGTCTTCAATGGCGATGCCGACCACCGGGCCGATAGCACTGTTGAACACGTCTACGAACGGTGAATCGAGCCCCACCCGGTCGACCCAGTTGGGGATGACGGAGTTGGAAACCGCGCTGTCGCTGTGAGCCCGCATCTCGGGGCCGAACTCGACGTAAGTCATACCGGCGTCGATATTCTTCTGCAGGCCCAACTCGTTCTGGATAGACCCAATGCGCAGTGCTTCGAGTTCCAGCTTCGCGGCCTCTTCCCGCATTATCTGCCTGAGGTCTTCGGGGATGGTGGCCCAAACATCGCCGTTAATGACGTTATGGCTGGAAGGCCACGAGGTCAGCGGGCCGTTGATGTATCCGGTCACCTCGTACCAGCGCTGGCCGTACCCCGCGTCGCCGCCAGTGACGCCGGCCTCCAGGATGCCGCGCTCCAGGGCGGTGTAGACCTCGGTGAAGGCCAGGAACTGGGCTGCGCCGCCCATGCCGTTGATCCAGTCGGAGATGGAGGTGCCGAAGGCCCGGGTCTTCAGTTCCGCGACGTCGGCCGGCACGTTCAGGGGCTTCTTGGTGAACAGGAAAATGTCGTCGCCGTTGTGCCAGTTCACGTTGATGGGAAAGCCACCGGTCTCATCAATCAGCAGCTGCTCAATGTCCTCCAGCATTTGCACGGTGGCCTCGTATTGCTGGGACCGCTGGGTGTAGAGGCCGAATAGGTACTGGATTTCCAGCTCTGGTAGCTCGCCTGCCACGTACGGGCCTATGATGTTGACCATGTCGAGGGTGCCGTCGCCAACGAGGCCCAGGGAGTCGGGCCCGGCGATGCCCAGTTCAGGGAAAGAAGTGGCCTCGAGGATCAGCTTGCCGTTGGTTCGTTCCTCCAGATTCGGTCCCCAGAAGGTCTCCATGATCTTGCAGAACACCAGGGCACGGTTAACGCAGGCATTCTGAATGACGATGGGGTCTCCGTCATAGGACATCGGAGTGGGGTCTGTGAACCTCGCCCTTTCGATGACGCTGCGATAGTAGTCCGACTCGTAAACGAAGAGGTGCTTTTCGAGGGCATCAAGGGGGACAATGCCATCCGCGTCGCCCTCTTCGGGAGTGGGGGCGGGGCCGACCAGGTCGTTGAGGTCGCCGACATAGAACGCACCGGGCCCGTTGGCCCGCTCCGCCTGGATGGCCAGCAATTCCGCGCTGTAGTCAACCTTTGCCTGTGAAGGGGCCGGTGCTTCGGTCGCAGGCGCCTGGGTGGGAGCGGCGGTCGGAGGCACCGCGGTCGGGGCCGTCGTTGCCGTCGGCGGCACGGGTGTGGCCGCCTCTCCACATGCCAAGACCAGCAGTCCTACGATTCCAAGTAGTGCTATGACAAGGTATTTTCGCATTTCGACGCTCCTGTATTCAGATACCGTTTCACCCTGTGATCAAAACGCAGATTAGAATGGCGTTCCTTCACATAGGGCGGGATTATATGGACGGCCCGCCTCATCGTCAACGGGGCGGGCCTTCATCTACAGGGCAATCGCGTTGTAATTCCTGGCCACGATCATTCGCGCTTTCACTAAAGCGGCAAACTGACTAATCTTATGCCATTTCCTCTCATTTTCTGCCATCTCAGCCTGCCTGGTTCAGGCGTACATAGGAGTGCGTCGTGTGAATACTGACAAGGCCTTCAGGAACCATGTTAGACATGTGCCGTCGGGCCTGGCAATGAGGAAGTGTCACCAGTGCATCCAAGTTGGAACGCCCCGCTTCCTTTATCGAACGTGAAATGGCGGCACTGGCCAATTTTCGAGTATTTCACCAGGTTACGGCCAATTCCATTCGAAAGCGGCGTAGTGACCGTTTCTGCCCGTATTGTCCCAGGTCATGCCGTGATCATGGTATTCGGCGCGCACGCCTCTTGCCAGGTAAAGGTCGCGATTGACACCGTGGCCCGTATTTGAGAGGAGCATGGCGTCGTCCCGGCCGGGTATCTGGATCGGCTCGACGCTGAAATCCATGACCCCGGGCACGCTTACGGAATGGACCTTGCCTTCCACCTGGAAGTCTATGGCGACGTAATGAATCCCCTTGAAGTCGACTGTCATCGCCTGCCATCGTTCGGCGGGTCCACCCATCTCGCCCGAGAGGATCCGTTCCATCGCGACTCGCTGGTCTGCATTGGCGCGTTCGTCAACATAGAACGCTGAGGTCCAGCCGCCCGCGGCCATGGGGCCAGGGGTGTAGTTGCAGGCGATGAAGTTCAGGCCTGCAAGGGATACGCCATCGAGATCGCCCTCCGCTATGTGAAAGGCGAGGGCCACGTCGCAGTGCCCTTCGGTGGGATCAATGGTGGTTCCCCGCACGATGCAGGGGCAGAGGACTTCGCAGTTGCAGCTTTCGAAGTATTCGCCCTTCAGCCGCCATCGGCTTCCTGTGGTGGTCATGGCATCCCTCCTGCTGCGCAACTTATTGCGGAATTGTAGCCGAAACCGCTGACCTGCGGCGCTGTTATCGCCTGAAATTTTGCAGCTACGACCCGATTACGCGAGAATTCAGAGCGGACGATGCGGCGCAAAAGCATTACAATGCCCGCAAATCTGACCGCGTACCAGTGCGACGGGAGTGAATGCCATGCGACTGGAAGGAAAGGTTGCCCTGATCAGCGGAGGCGCAAGAGGAATGGGAGCCACGGAGGCGCGCATGTTTGCGCGGGAAGGAGCGAAGGTGGTAATTGGCGACGTTCTGGAAGAGGAAGGTCGCCAGACCGAAGCCGCCATCAACGAGAGCGGCGGTGAATGCGTGTTCGTGCGCCTTGATGTGACCGACGAAGCTTCATGGGAACAGGCAGTGTCCACCGCCGTGGGGCGCTTCGGCAAGCTAGACATCCTGGTGAACAACGCTGGCATAGCGCGCATCAACAATGTCGAGAACACGAGCGCTGAAGAGTGGGACCTGGTGATGGACATCAACGCCAAGGGCGTCTTCCTTGGCACCAAGGCCGCCATTCCCGCGATGCGCGAGGCTGGCGGCGGGTCCATCGTGAACATTTCTTCCATAGCTGGCCTCGTGGGCGGGCGTACTTCCGCCTACACCGCCAGCAAAGGCGCAGTCAGGCTGCTGACCAAGTCCACAGCCATCCAGTACGCCCCCGAGGGCATCCGCTGCAACTCGGTACATCCCGGCGTGATCGAGTCGCCGATGACCCTGCCCATCATGCTGGACACCGAGTCCGGGCGCGAGGAGAGCGCGGCGCGACACCCCATGGGACGCATTGGCCAGCCCGAAGACATCTCCTATGGAGTGATGTTTCTCGCGTCGGACGAGGCCTCGTTTATGACAGGAAGCGAGTTGGTCATTGACGGAGGATTGACCGCGCAGTAGCGACGCCAATTTCCAATCCTACCGATCAAGTAGAAATTGCTTGATCCCAAAACCAGGAGGAGACAAGAAAATGACCACTGCAAGTCCCATTGACCCGAACCAAATACTGCTCACAGGCGAGAATCCGTACATCCGTCTCAGCGACACCGACGACGGGCCAGTGACCAGTGACGCCAGCTTCTGGCGAATCCTGTTCTCGCCAGGCGGCCCGGGACACGTTCTGTTCCTTCAGAGCGAACTCACCGGCAACCAGCCCCGCATCTACACCGACAACATACAGATGACCCGCTGGCTGCAGGGAGAGATCCAGGGTCGGATCAACCCGACCTTCGGAGACCAGACTATACCCGCTACCGAGGCGAGTTTCCACAGCTCAGGAGACCTGCGCTCCTTTTGGACAGAATGGGCCAGCGCTCATGACGAGGACATCGCCCTGACCTGGTATGACTTGGGCGAGCCGTTCATGAGCCACAGCTTCCCCGGCGGCAACCCGGAACGGCCTCACGGTGTCTCCACAGTATTGATTCCAGCCAACGGAGCAAGGATCACCCGAAACGGCCAGCAGGCTTCGGGCCGCCCCTGGCCACGGCAGCGGGATGCCAGGGTGCACAGCACTAGTGCGTTGGCCTTCTCGGAGTCCTGGACGCTCCCGTACGCCTAGCCCAGACAATCGCGAGCTTGATACGATGGTGGCCTGGAGTCAGCCCAGCAGTTTCCGGGACAAGTTCTCGAACATGTCGTCGACCATGGCCTCCAGCCCGTAGTCCGGTCGCCAGCCCCATTCCTGCCGGGCGACCGTGTCGTCCAGAGAGTTGGGCCATGAGTCGGCGATGTATTGGCGTAAAGGGTCGACTTCGTAGTCGATGGAGAAGTCCGGCACACGCCTGCGGATCGCTGCGGCCAGTTCCTCCGGCTCAAAGCTCATCGAGTTGACGTTGTAGTCTGCGTGGTGCTTGAGGCCGGACACGTCCGCTTCGGCCACCTCGATGAGGGCCTTGATGGCGTCGGGCACGTACATCATCGGCAGATATGTGCCGGGGCGCAGGTAGCAGGTGTAGCGGCCTTCGCGAATCGCGCCGTAGAAGGCATCCACGGCGTAGTCGGTGGTGCCCCCGCCCGGCTCGACCTTCCAGCTGATCACGCCGGGTAGCCGAATACCCCGCACATCCAGTCCCACGCGCTCGAAGAAGTAGTTGCCCATCAGTTCTCCGAACACCTTGGAGATGCCATACAGCGAGGTGGGTCGCTGCAGAGTTTCGTTGGGCGTGTTGTCGTGGGGAGTATCCACGCCGAAAGCGGCGATGGAACTGGGGACGACGACACGCTCGAGTCCCGTATCGCAGGCTGCTTCCAGGACGTTCAGGAGGCCGATTATGTTAACCCGGTGGGCAAGAGGGCGATTGGCTTCAGCAGCGACGGAGAGCAGCGATCCAAGATGATATAAGGAGTCAACTCCGTGGTCGCGAATAGCCCGTTCAATGGGTTCCTGTTCGACGACGTCAAGCTGGGCTGAAGGGCCGCTGTCCGCCACCTCCTCGGTCAGCGGCGAGCGATGCCACGCGGCAATGACGCTATCGTTGCCGTAGCGCTCACGAAGGGCAGGTATCAGTTCGGAGCCGAGCTGACCAGCAGCACCGGTAACCAGTATCCGTCTCATTGGATTAGAATAACGGCAGCAACGCAGGAGGGGCAAGGATGTCCGCTGAGGAAAGCGCCAGGGAAGCATGGGTGTCCATTCCCACCGAAGAGGATCACCGAGCCAGCCTCCCGCCCGGGGCACGAGCTGGGAACTACGATTTCGGTTATCTACCCGCTATGGGAAGGCTCCAGGCGAAGCACAAGGAGATAGGGCCTCTTTTCGGGGCCCTGTACCGACAGGTAATGTTTGGCCCTGGGGAGCTGGACCGCCAGGAGCGGGAAATGGTGGCAGCGGTGGCGGCCGCAGCCCAGGACTGCAGGTATTGAACGGTCTCTCACGCAGAGTTTCTGCGTACGGAAGACGGAGATCCGGCCATTGTTGAAGCAGTGACGCACCGGCGATGGCGCGAACTGCCCACACTCACGCCGCGCCAGAGGGCGCTCTGCACGGTGGCCGAGAAGCTGAGCGAAACCCCAACGCGGATGGTGGAGGCAGACTGGCAGCCGTTGCGGGACCTTGGGTTCGACGACGTGGCGCTGCTGGAGGTGGGGCACATCGTTGGCATCTTCAACTACCTGACCAGGCTGGCCGACGGCTTCGGGCTGCGGTTGGACACGCGGACCATAGACGCTTCAGAGACGGGAGTTGCCCTGCGTCGACCGGCTGAGCAGGCGGCAGGGGCATAGGAGAGCCAGGTGATACAGCTAACGGAAGAGATGACAACGCTGATCAACCGCGCACGGGACGACGGCTTCCCTTGCATCGTTGCCACTGCGTCAGAAGATGGCACGCCCAATGCCGGGTACATCGGCACGGTGCTGTGCATGGACAGTTCAACTTTTGTCTACCGGGACCGCACCAGGCGGGACCCTCTGGAGCACATAGAGGAAAACTCAAAGGTGATCGTGCTGTTCCGCAACGCCTCGGTGGATTCCGGCTGGAAATTCCGCTGCACTGCCACCGTGGAGCGGGAAGGCGATGTGTACGAGGATATGACCAATCGCCTGGCGGAGTCAGGGCTGATCAACGACCCCGAGATGAAGGGTGCGGCCATTGTCGTTTTGCACATCGACCAGGTGCTGACGCTGTTCGGCGAGGTGCTGCAGGAGCGGGAACCAGGGATGCGCTGGTAACGACCGGTCCTACTCTGCGATTTTGACCAGATTGAACTGGTCGGGGTTGAGGTTGAAGGTGCGGCCGAGACGCTGCCACCTGATGACCAGCCAGTGCAGCCCGGCGCCGGTGCGGCGAACGGTGGTGATCTCGCCGATGTCGCCAACCTGGATCATGTGGCCGGCACCCTCCACGGGGGCCCCCATGTTCACCCGCACTGAAATTTCGGCCAGAGCCTCGACCTTGGTCCCTGCTTCAAAAGCTTCGCAACTCATTTTGCCCTCCCCCTGATGCCCTCTCTGGCAAGAGAGGTCCATTGTCTTTGCGCGTTGTGTCCGCCGGTGCTACCGACCACGCCTGGAGCGTCCGGATCATCAGGCAATATTAGGGGCCACCTCTTCCATCATCAGACGCAGACTGTTGGACTGGTTCTCCAAGGGGACCAGGTTACCGAAGTTAATTTCAAACATGACCTGGTCCAGGCCCAGTTCTTCACCGATAGAGTTCAGCTTTTCGGTGACCACCTCGGGGGTGCCGTAGGCCACCTTGTCCCGCAGCCAGTCGTCGTAGGTCATGTTGCGCACGCGCTCTGCCTGGGCGGCCCAGTCACCCAGCGTACCGGCGTGCCCGGCGTAGCTGCCCACACGGTCGGAGAGGCGGCCAATGGAGAACATAGCACTCTCCATTGGTTCATCATGGGCCTTCTGGGCGTCTTGGGACAGGTATATGGGTATACGGAGGCCCACCTTGCCCTCTCCCTCGTGTCCGGCGTCCCGCCAGGCTTTGCGATATTCGTCAATGGAAGGCTTCAGTTCTGCCAGTGTGAAAACGCGGGACGGGTTGATCAGGATGTCGTAGCCCATCCGCCCGAGGATGGGGAAACTCTCTGCGGAGGTGACACCCACACGGATGGGCGGGTGCGGCGCCTGGAAGGGCTTGGGGTTCACAGAAATTTCGGGGATGTTGAAGTGCTCGCCTTCGAAGGAAAATGCATCGGTGGTCCAGGATTTCAGAATAATCTCGATGCATTCCTCGAAGCGGCCGCGGCTCTCGGCGAAGGGGACCCCGAACCCCTCATGGACATTGGGGAAAGTTCCCCGACCAATCCCGAACTCCACGCGCCCGTCGCTAATCTGGTCAAGGGTCGCGATTTCCTCGGCAACGCGGACGGGGTTGGCCAGCGGAAGCAACAGAACGGCAGTACCCAGTCTTATGTGCTGGGTCCGTCCAGCTATTGCGCTCAGTATGGTGACGGGACTGGCCAGTACTCGTCCCGGATTGAAGTGGTACTCGGCCATCCACACTGACGGAACGCCCAGATCCTCGGCCTGGTCCACTAGGGCCAAAGATTCCTTGAAGGCTTCATTTTCATTGGAGCCTTCACGCACCGGGAATTCCAGGAACAGTCCGAGTTCCATAGCCACCTCCGCCTTAGCGCCGGGTAAGTGCGGTTGATTGTACAGGGTAGGCTACTGGCGTCAAGCATGACCCACAACCGATACAACCGCTTCAAGTTCATTCCTTTTTCTGTTCCATGTCAGTTCTCTGTTCCATGATGGAAAAGACATTTGTAATGCACTCTCAAAAGGGAGGCCATGGTCAGCGGCGGCCGACGCCGAGGTCGAGGCGCTTGCGGTGCAGGGAGATGAGTCTGGAGGTACAGACCAGCACAGTACAGTACGCTACGCACAACCTCTCTGTCTTCGGCGAGTCGCTTCTCCCCGCGGCGCATGTCCGGGAAGTGCTTCAGGTGGGTGAAGGTATCGCTCGTTATCCTGGCGTGGGCTACCCGCCGTATGAAGTGATCAGTTTCTGGCGTCGGGCAATCGGTTGCCAGGGCAACCTCCCAGCCGTCGCGGAGATCGTACGCCCATTGGTGCATGCGGACTAAGGCGAGCTAGGAAGCCAGCCTGCGTGCCCGAGCACGGACGCGCCTTGCGAGGTGAGGCAGGGGCAATGGTGGATTCCTCAGTTGCGAGTTGGCTTAGGGAGAGAGACTTTGCCAGGCAAATCCGGCCATTTTCTGCCACTTTAGTGCGCCTGCCAGAGTATTGCGGGGAATAGTGCTGAGGGACGAGATTCTTGGCTGTACTCAGGATGGCAGGGCTGTACTCCGGGGCAATCGAGTCCTAACGGCCGTACTCCATTTTGATGACAGTTGTCCCTTGCCAGGCCTTGTGACCCTTCTCTAGTATTACAACGACGGGTTATATACTGAGGTACATTTTGAGGTAACAGGGCTTTGTGATGGGGAGTGGGAGTGATGGATTTGACGGACTTTGAGCGGGTTCACGAGTGCTTTCTTGAGTTCCATGGTTTCTTTGCCCCGGCCTTCGGACGCAAGCAGTGGCGGGAACACAGCCGGCATTATCTCCAGGCTCTGCTGGTACAGTCTCAGGAACGGCGCAACGCCGAGAATCTCTCCGAGACGGTTCCGGCTTCGGCCCGGGCCCTGCAGCGCTTTCTCACCGAGGCCCGCTGGGACGAGGACGCGATCATTGGGCGGCTGCAGGAGTATTTGGGTTCCCGGCTGGAGCACCCGCAGGCGGTGTGGGTGTTCGACGGCAGCGACTTTCCCAAGCAGGGGGTGAAATCGGTGGGTGTGGCCCGGCAATACTGTGGGGCCTTGGGGAAGATCGCCAACTGTCAGGCTGGGGTGTTTCTGGCTCACGTGGGACCACGCGGGAGGGCTTTGGTGGACAAGCGCCTGTATCTACCCGAGGAGTGGACTTCGGACGCTGGGCGCTGCGCGTCGGCTGGAGTGCCGGAGGATCGCCGGCAATACCGGTCAAAGACAGAGCTGGCCTTGGAGATGCTGGAACGGGCACGGGAGCGCGGCCACATGAGCGCTCAGTGGGTCGCCGGAGATTCCGCCTTCGGGATGTCTCCATCTTTCCGGGAGGGTCTGGCGGCAACGGGGGCGTGGTACGTGCTGGACGTCAGACCGGACATGACGGTCTGGCCGCTGGAGCCAGCCTGGGACAATTCACCCTATCAAGGATTTGGCCGTCCCCGCAAGCCCAAATTGCGGAGCGGGGAGCGGCAGACCGTCGAGGGGCGCTGCCTGGCGCTGCCGGAGGAAGCTTGGCAGGAGGTGACGGTGGCGGAGGGAACACAGGGGCCAAGGACCTATATGTTCAGCGCCCAGAGGGTGCGGCCCACCAGCAGGCGAAAACCGGGTGATGCCCACTGGGCAGTCTACCGCCGGAACCTGGACGGCAGCGAGCCCCGCTACTACCTGTCCAACGCCCCAGAGGATATCCCGTTGGAGACCCTGGCATACGTGGGAGGCTCCCGTTGGCGAATAGAAACCGAATTCGAGACCGAAAAGAGCGACGTGGGACTGGATGAATACGAGACCCGCACCTGGGCTGGCTGGCATCACCACGTGGTCCTGTGCCTGCTGGCAGGGGCCTTCCTGCTGAGCCTGCAACAGGCTTGGGGGGGAAAAGATGCCCCGGATCACCAGACCCCAAGTGTACCGAGTGGTACGGGAGATGCTGCCCCGGGAACGGTTCGGGCCAACTGAGTTGCTGCGGTGGCTCGAGGAGACGCAGGATAGTAATGAGCGGGCCAGTCGCTCGCACGCCAAACGCCGAGCCGCTTTGCGTGCATCCCAGGGCATCCCACCTTGAACTGTCGTTGTAATACTAGGAATCGTCTGAACAAGTCGGCTGGGATGTGGCATAGTCGGGCTGAAGAGCCTGACCCTGATCGGGGGAGAGATTGATGGACCAGCCCACCTTTGCTGACCTGGAATATCAGGGCAAGAAGCGCAAGACCCGCCGGGAGCTGTTCCTGGAGCGAATGGACGCCCTGATTCCCTGGCAGTTGCTGCAGGACCGCATCCTCCCCTTCTACCCCAAGGCCGGAAGGGGAAGACAGCCCTATCCGCTGTCCGTCATGCTGAGGGTCCACTGCGTCCAACTCTTCTACAATCTCAGCGACCCGGGCATGGAGGATTTGCTCTACGAGTCGGACCCGGTGCGGCGCTTCACAGGGCTGAAGCTCTCGGGTCCCCTGCCCGACGAGACCACCATCCTGAATTTCCGTCATCTCCTGGAGAGGCACCAACTGGGGCAGGGTCTCTTGGCGGAGATAAACGCCCACCTGGAGTCCCAGGGACTGAGGCTCAGGGAGGGGACCATCGTGGACGCGACCATCATAGAGGCGCCGTCCTCCACCAAGAACAGTACCGGGGAGCGGGACCCGGAGATGCATCAGACCAAGAAGGGGAACCAGTGGCATTTCGGGATGAAGGCGCATATTGGGGTGGACGCCGGTACGGGCATAGTCCACAGCATGACGGCCACGGCGGCCAACGCTCACGATGTTACGCAGACGCGCAAACTGCTGCACGGGGGCGAGAGGGTGGTGTGGGGCGACGCCGGGTATCAGGGAGTCGACAAGCGGAAGGAGAACCTGGGTCTGGCGGTGGAATGGCGGGTGGCGATGCGTCCGGGGAGTCGGCGGAGGCTGGAGCCTGGGAGCGAGGAGGCACTGCAGGAGAGGGCGAAAGCGTCGGTGAGGGCCAGGGTGGAGCATCCTTTCCTGAGGCTGAAGGGGTTGTTCGGTTACGGCAAGGTTCGCTACCGGGGACTGGCGAAGAACATGGAGCGGCTGGCCTTGTTGTTCGGGCTGGGCAATCTGCTGACGGCGGAGGGCCAACTGGCGGCGTAGTGCGCAATTGCTGCGGGACAACGCCGGTCTCGAGGCCCGTCAAGCCTCAAGCAGCACAGTCGGGGAGGAAACCCAAGGGGCCGAGCGCCGACTGGTAAGCAACAGACCGCAGATCCCACTCCATTACGCAGCTCCGTCAAACACAACCCGAACCAAAATCGCCTTGTTCAGAGGATTCCTAGCATGAAATCCATGTCTACTACTGAAAGCAACTTCAACGAGCCTGACGAGCAGGTGGCTTCCTCTTCAATCCAACGGAGGCCTTCTCTATTCACGCCAATTACCGGAAATTACCTGAAACTACTGGAATAAACAAAAAATCAGCCCCTCCAGCCGGCAACGTCGATCCATATAACCAGCCTGCCCAACTGTGAAATCAGGACGCGATTACCTTGGGCTGCGATCAGAATGAAAGTTGCTTTGGCGGAGATCCTGGCGTGCGGCAGGTTGGGATTCTGCGATCCCGAATGAGTCGTTGATCTGGGACCTGAAGCGCTACCGGAGGGAGCGGGCTTGATTTGGAAGAACCCGCAGACCGTTAGTTCAGGTGCGGCATGACTCGCTCGGTCAACAGGCGGATGGTGTTGACCTGCCGGTCGTGGGGAATCTGGCAGCCGAAATTCACCTCGTAGATGATCTCGGTCAAGCCCAGGTCCTCCTCCAGCTCCCTGAAACGGTCGACTGCTGCCTCGGGAGTTCCGTACACCACCTTGTCGCGCAGCCAGTCGTCGTAATTCATGGCGCGAATTCGTTCTGACTGAGCGATCCGATCGTCGGTGACACCAATACCGTGGGCTGTGGTGGCTATGATTTCCCCCAACCTTCCCATGGCTTCTTCGGTGCTCTGACGCGGCTCCTCGTATGCAGCCTCGGCAGTCTCGGCCAGGTAGATTGGGACGCGCAGTCCGACGCCACCCTTGCCCTGGTGGCCCGCTTCTTTGCGGGTCTTCTGATAGTCTCCGATGGATTCCCTGAGCTCCGCCAGGGAAAAGACCCTGGAAGGGTTGATCAGGATGGGATATCCCATCCTGCCGACCATGGGAAATGTCTCCGCGGAAGTAACGCCCACGCTGATGGGCGGGTGCGGCTGCTGATAGGGCTTGGGGACTACACTGGAATTCTCGAACTTGTAGAAGTCGCCCTCGTAAGAAAACTGTTCCTCGGTCCAGCCCTTGAGGATGATTTCGAGACACTCATCGAAGCGGCCCCGACTCTCGCTGAAGTCCATCCCGAAGCCCTCGTAGATGAAAGCGAAGGTGGACCGGCCGATTCCGAAGTCGAGACGTCCCTGGCTGATGTGGTCGAGAGTCGCGATCTCCTCGGCCATGCGAACCGGGTTGCCAAGGGGGAGGACCTGTACGGCGAGACCAATGCGCATGCGGGTGGTCCGTGCAGCAATTGCAGTGGCGACGGTTACCGGCGACGACAGAACGGAGCGCTGGGGCAGGAAGTGGTACTCGGCCAGCCAGACGCTGTCGCTGCCGAGGCGTTCCGCCTCATCAACGAGTTCAAAGGACTCGCAGAACACCTCCCTCTGGCTCAACGTTCCGTGGCAGGGGAATTCGTGGAACAGTCCGAACTTCATCGGTAGACCTCCTTGGTCGAATCCTCTGCGAGTCCCTGTTCGGCTGCGAAGGAAGCCAGTCTTCTCCGGCGCACCTACCTTTGCGGTTCTATCACTACCTTGAGGGAATCAGTTGCGCCGGCGGTGAGCTTGAAGCCGAGGGCCGTCTCTTCGAGGGGCAGGCGGTGCGAGATCATATCGCCAATCTGCACTCGTCCCGACGCGATGAGATCGAGGGCGATGGTCAGGTCGCCCGGAGCGGCGGCGTAGGTGGTGGTGAGGGTCGCCCCGTTTCTGAAGAAGACATCGTTAACGTTGACGGGGATTTCGACGCCCGGCTCGGTGGGGGCATAGAACAGCACGGTACCGTCGCGGTCGACCGACTCCAGGGCCTGGTGCAGCGCGGGCCGCGCTCCAGTGGCGACGATGACGAGGTCGGCAAGGCGTCCGTCGTTGGCGTCGCAGAGGGCCTGAGGCGTGAACTCGTCGGCACGGAGCGTGACGTCGGCACCCAGGCGCCGGGCGGCATCCAGGCGGAAATCGGACAGGTCAGTGGAGACTATGCGTCCGGCACCCAGGGCGCGGGCAAGGTTGATATGAAGCTGTCCGGCGAGGCCGCTGCCGAGGACCAGCACCGACTGGCCCGGCTGGATATTGGCGCGACGCTGGCCGCGATAGACACAGGCAAGCGGCTCTGCCACAGATGCTTCATCGAAGGGCACTCCGTCGGGGATAGTAATGGCCCCACGGTCTACGTTGATCGCGGGGAGGCGTACGTACTCGCAGAAGCCGCCGGGGTCGTAGTTGGTCGATCGCAAGGTGTCGCAGACGGTGTGGCTGCCGTTGAGGCAGTAGCGGCAGGCATTGCAGGGCACGTGGTGCGTGACAACGAGTCGGTCGCCCTCGCGGAACTGCTCGACTCCGGGACCCACCTCGGCAACGGTGCCAGCAACCTCGTGTCCCAGCACCACCGGGGCACGCTGGATGCGATACCACTCCATGACGTCGCTGCCGCATATGCTGCTGGCCTCTATTCTGAGCAGCAACTCACCCGGGCCGATTTCCGGCACAGGCATCTCCTCGATGCGAACGTCGTTGTTGTTGTAGTACATGGCTACGCGCATGGTGGAAAGCCCTCGTTCTGTGTCTGGCATAGGTCGTGCGGTTGGAGGAATTCAACCCCGCCCACACCCTCCCCGTGGGGGAGGGCGGGTGTGTCAGAGAGGTACGTGCGAGCTAGTCGGAGACGCCCACAAGCTCTCCGGCCTCGGCGCGGGCGGATTCGTAGATTTCCTGGGCCTCCGCGACGGCGCCGTTGCCGTGGACGATGTGGCGGAGGGCGCGGATCATGGGGACGGGTTGCGGGCTCTGCCAAATGTTGCGCCCGAGGTTGATGCCGATGGCGCCGTTCTGCATGCCGTCGTGGACAAACTCGAGGACCTCGAGTTCGGTTTCGGCCCTTGGACCGCCAGCCATCACCACGGGCACAGGACAGCCGTCTACGACGCGGTCGAAGCCGTCGTCGCACCAATAAGTCTTAACGACCTTTGCGCCCATCTCGGCGCAGATCCGGCAGGCCATGGCCAGGTAGCGGGAATCGCGCTGGTCCAGTTCGCGGCCCACTGCGGTGACAGCCATCACCGGTATGCCGTAGCGCTCGCCTTCGTCGACCAGCCGGCCGAGGTTGATGATGGACTGCTTCTGGTACTCGGAGCCGATGAACACGGAGATACCGACGGCGGAGACGTTCATCCGAATGGCGTCTTCCATCGAGGTGGTGACGTCCTCGTCGGCAAGGTCGCCGGTTGCCATGCTCGTACCGCCGGAGACGCGCAGAATGAGCGGCTTGGTGGCGGCAGGGTCAACCACGGCGCGAACCACGCCGCGAGTGGCGAAGAGGGCGTCGGAGTAGGGCAGCAGGGGCGCGATGGTGTCGCCGGGGCGCTCGAGGCTGCGCGTTGGGCCCTGGAAGTACCCGTGGTCGATGGGAAGGAACATGCACTTCCCGTCGGATTGAATCAGCTGAGCCATGCGGTTGGCCATTCCCCAGTCCATGTGAATCCTCCTATGCCGCGAGAGCGAGATTCGGGCTCAAGATTGTTATAGACCATTATCGCCGGTAAGAGAAATGCGGACAAGGCTAACGATCAGAGCTGCTACTGGCCCACTTACCACCATCAGGGCCGGTATACGCGCACTGTCCAATCCGGGGCGAGTTCACCACGGGCAGATACATCTCCTCATGGGAAGGAACCTGAGCCTTATGACTCTCAACGCATGAGTCGCAGTAAGAGAACTTGCGGTCGCTCCAATAACACTCTGTATAAAGCTCAGCGGCCAGTGAATCGCACTCCGCGCAAGGAATCTCCGGCGGGTCATTTCGGGCCAGCAAGCGGATGCTGTTATGGTCCGGCGATATGTCACTCTGCGAGACCACCCGCATTGCCTGCTATTTCCAGGTGCATCCAATATTGCGGACGGTCCAGACCTTCTACGGCCAGGTGAAAACCCTGCTTCCTTCGCCCCGAGCGGCGGTTTGAGCCACATTCGTTCCCTCAATTGTTCTACCGGCAGGACCTCAAGTGTCGCGTCATTCCAGACTTGCTGAAAGAATTGCCACAGAGGAGGCAACTTCCTCTAGAACCCACCTTTGCCATTTCCTCATCCTCGATCGGAGTCCACGCGCATTATGTTCGGTAAAGAGGTTTCAGACAATTCTGTTAGAGTGCTTCAGACCCTCGCTTCATGTGAATCACCCTCGCCTTTGCGCTACTTGCGATTTGAAGAGCGAAGCATCAAAATCCGCTTAATCCAACCTGCGATTGTCTACATGGGATAACCCTCTAAAAGGAGCGGCATCATGGCAGAGATTCTCGGCATTGGGGTGACGCATTCGCCTTCGCTGATTGCGCCGGACGAGCTGAAGAACTACTCGCTGACCCGCGCTCTCAGGAACGAGCGCATACCTAGCGAGCAGAAGAATCCAGAGAACTGGCCCGAGGCCATGCGCAAGGAGTGGGGCGACGACGAGGGCTACACCTCGGCGCTGTACCAGCGGGAGAAGCTGGTGGCCGGGTTCCGCAGGGTGCGCACTGAGCTGGACGCCTTCAAGCCCGACGTCGTGCTGGTGTGGGGCGACGACCAATACGAGAACTTCAGGGAGGACATCATCCCGGCCTTCTGCGTGATGGCGCATGACGAGTACGAGTGCCGGCCCTTCACCACGAAGGATGGTGGCGCCCGGCCCAATGTCTGGGGCGAACCGGCCGACAAGACCTTCCGGTACAGGGGGCATCCGTCGGCCCGGTACCTGGCCGGGGCGCTGATCGATGACGGGTTCGATGTCGCGTACGCCTACAAGCCGCTGCACGAGCCCGGCCTGGGGCACGCCTTCCTGAACACGCTGCTGTACCTGGACTATGAACGCATCGGCTTCGACTACCCGGTGATTCCCTTCGCAATCAACTGCTACGGCAGCCGGGTGATCCGCAACCGGGGCGGAGCGACCACGCAGACGGTCAACGGGGTGGAGGCGCCTGCCGACCCGCCCGGCCCGTCGCCGAAGCGCTGCATGGAGCTGGGGGCCGCCGCCGCCCGGGCTATGCAGGAGAGCCCCTGGCGGGTGGCGCTGATCGCGTCGAGCAGCTGGTCCCACGCCTTTCTGACCGAGAAGAACTGGTGGATGTACTGCGATGTGGAGTCGGACAGGGCCAGGTTCGAGGAGTTTGAGGCCGGTAACTTCGATGCGTGGCGGGGGGTTACCACCGCTCAGGTGGAGGATGCGGGTCAGCAGGAGATGCTGAACTGGATGTGCCTGGCCGGGGCGCTATCGGAGCTGGGCCGGAAGCCGGAGATCGTGGAGTTCCAGCAGACGTACGTGCACAACTCCAGCAAATGCCTAGCGGTGGCGAAGCCGTAGGGGGCAGACCGCACCGTCCCTGACCTGGATACGCCGCCCGTTCGCTTCCGGACGGGCGGTTTTGTGTCACGCGATCAGCGACAGGCTCCGGGACGGCTTGAGCTGTTGGCCGAGACAGGTGCTCACTCCACGTACTTGGCGGACTTGGGGCGAGCCTTGCCGCCGTGGACGGAGGGCTCGGCACACCATTTCTGTGCCAGGCGGCGGACGCCCTTGTACACTTCCTCGTCGAAGCCGAGCAGGTCGCAGATGACGCGGCGGTCGAGCAGGGCGCGATTGGGGTCGGCGTCGGCCAGGTAGGCGGGCATCAGGTCCAGCTCGCGGAACTCGTCGAAGATGCGTTCGGCGGTGGCAAGCTGCTCGTCGCTGAGAGTGCGGAAGTCGAGGACGGGGAGAGTGTCCATGGAGCTAATAGACATTTCTCCGCGACCACCTTGCTGGCGACTCGAATGCCACCAGTATGCCAACAATCCAAGTGTACAGTTTCCCCATACCGCAAAAGTGTATTCGAATCGTTTATCACCGAAACTTACATTTGGCCACGCCCGACCACCAACAGTTCGTCGGTCAGTAAATGCAACGCTTAGGGGCTGTGAGTTGAATCTAAATCCCCGGCTAGCATGGGCATGGCTAGCTGTTGACCAAACTTCTGCCGCTTTGTTCTCCATTCCTTGTCTTACAAGCAGCTCAGAGTCCGGCGCAAGTACGAGGCGCGTTTCAGCCTTTGCGTCATGGTTCCACAATGAAGGATATGTGGCAGTATCCGAGGGAGACGCCTTTGTGAAAGGTGCTTTTGGTCCTGTTATGTTGATGTCATGCCAACCTCGTTTCCCAAGCTCCTCCAAAGGCACCGTAGAAAGTGTGTCTGAAGAAGGTCGCGCAGGTAACCACAGCCGAGATTTACCAAGCGCATAGGCTGTTTGGGCTATGGAATAGTCCTTGAGGCGAACGCATCCCCATGTTTCGCTGGAGTCAGTTGGTGCGGCCGTCAGCATTGCTCCCGATACGTGGTCACCCACTAAAATATTCGTGCCGCCATATGGTCCATCTACAATATTTCGCAATTCATGAGCGTTTAGAAGTTCATTAGCGACGGCGCTGGCTGCCGCGAAACCCGGTGGTCGGCGGCGAAGAGAAGCAAAGTGGAAATTAGGCTGGGTTGAAGGTGATGCTTTCCTGGAACCCTTAATTCCAATTACTAAGCATTCCCCCATCCCCGTATCCGAGGAAAAAGACATGTCGTCATCGTGACCAGATTTGCTGGCAATGGTCAAGACTTCTACTGCGTGATAATTCTCGGTCAGCAGTTGCCTGAAGCCCTGCCACGAGAAACCAGCCGCAACAGACATCGGAAGTACTAGGGCAACTACGCCGCCGGGTTTTAGTTTCCTATCAGCCAAGGCAACAAAAGCCGAAGCAATCCCGGCATAACCGTGATAGCAGGTGCCCTTGGCAAAGGTGCCCAATCGCTTGGACATATCCTTCTGAGTATTTAGCGTAGTAGCCAACCCTCGAAATTGCTTTACGTAGTCCTCAGTTCGGGATGCTCCTTCCCAGTCCGACCCTGCACGAGTAAACGGCGGGTTCATGATGACAAGGTCGAAGGTGCCGTCCGCGATTTCGACGTTGATCTGGGCTGCGGTTTCCTCGCCAACACTGCCGGTCTGGAGGGCTGGATCACTGGTGTTGAACAGCGTCATCACGTTGGATGATTGGAGCAGTTCGAGGGAGCCTATCTTCACCGTCCCGTCTTCCTGGCGTCCGTAGGGCATGGTGTAGAGGCGGGAGCGGCCGTACATGACGTCGGGCTGGATGCCAGCGAGGGTGGAGCCGGTGATGTGGATGGCGGAGGGCATCACGTCGCAGCCGTAGAGGACTTCTTCCATCATCACGGGATGGATAGCCGCGGCGTCGCCCCCGGCGCTCTCGTGGCGGGCGGCGATCTGCTCGTAGACGGCGGACAGCAGGGCGCCAGTGCCGCAGGCGAAGTCGCCAACCTTCAGCTTGCCGATGGCCTCGGGGTCGGACCAGTCCACGCCTTCCATCTTTGCGACGGCCAAGCGGGCGAGAAGGGCGGCGGAGGCGGGCAGGGTGTAGAAGGTGGCGAGATACTTGCGGTCGGAGATGAGACGCTGGAAAACTCGGCCGGTGAGGTCGTGGGCGTTGTTTACGCCGGTGCCGTTGACGCTGGCGGCGGTGCGTCGCAGCCGTCGCAGGACAGCCGAGGCAGTCTGCGAGGGCAGTTGGGACAGGATATCGCGACCGATGGCAAAGATGGGCCAGTAGTTGATGTTCAGGATGGCAGTCCACGCAGACAAGGTTATGCCCTGGGGGTCAGGAACACTGTCTCCGCAAACCATATTGAGCGCATCGATATTTTCGTGCATTCCGGCGATGCGGTCATGGAAGATCATGGCGTTGGCAATGATGGCGCAAGCCATACGGCGGGTCTGCGGGACGTCGTCCATTCCCAACAGTCCGGCTACGGATGCCGTGATGCCGGGGCTGGTATCGTGAATCTCCCCGAGGATATTGGCAGCATCGTCAATGCCCTGTTGGAGAAACGTGGCGGCCTGGTCTACGGCGTTCTGGGGCACGGATACGAGGCGTACGAGGTCGGCAAGGTCGGTAACGGCGCCATCGAGCCACCCGGACTGGGGGAAGCGGACGGTATCGGATCCCTCGGCGGTGAAGACGCAGTAACGGAGGGTGGCGCCGGCGATGGCAGCGGAAAGGTCGTGGGCATCGCCGACGGCCGACGGGTAGCGGAGGGCGATGGCGGCCTCGATGGGGCGGGGCTGGCCGACGACGTGCAGGTTCAGGCGGTCCCTGGCCTCGGGCTCGACGTTCTGGGCGGGGTCGTACTCGGCCTCGATGACGACAGGGGACCGTCCGGTGGCGGTTACAAGGATGTCAGGGTGGTATCCGGCGTGGCCCTCGATTACCTGGGTGTTTTCGGAGCGCACCACGGCCTTTCCCAGCATTCCCTGAAGGATGTTGCCGAGGGTGGTGTTGGCGCTGGGTTCGGTCTGGTGGGGCAAAGCGCTTTCCTTTCCAGGATTTGAGCTTGTTGGATTATAGCAAGCGGTTGCGATTTCGCCGGAATAGACGTCTTGCGGGCAGGGCAAACGGGTCCTGAATTCACAGTTTGGCGGGCTGGAACTATGGGTCGACGCTGCCGGTTGGAAGGGATGATTTTTTCGTTTTTTCCGGTAATTTCCGGTAATTTCCGGGCTGGGCGGGCTGGAACTATGGTCGACACTGCCGGTTGGAAGGGCTGTTTTTTTATTTTCCGGTCATTTCCGATCATTTCCGGTCATTGGCGTGAACCGGGAGGGCCTGCGTTGTGTCGAAGAAAGAGCCACCAGCGCAGCAGCCCTGTTCAGATTGCTTTCAGTAACAGACATGGATTCCATGCTAGAGAAGGGTCACAGGGCCTGGCAAGGAACAACTGTCATCAATATGGTCTGGGGCCATCAAGAAAAGATTGCCCGGGTTGTGGGTTGATCGCCGCCATCAAGGCAATTAGTGCTGGGCGCAAGTAAGACGGCGACGTCGCGGACAGGAACGGCGCGGTGAAAATTCGCTGCGGCGTCGTGTATACTGAGGCGCAATAGAACCTGGCGTTTTTGCGCTGGCTTTTCTGAAGGGAGCGGTCCTCATGGCGACTACGACAGGCCGATCAATGGGCGACATCGTCAACCTGGACGAGGGGCAGATCAGCCGCGAAATCTTCGTCAACGAGGACATCTACGCCCAGGAACAGGAGCAGGTGTTTTCGAAGGCCTGGCTGTTCGTGGGACACGAGACGCAGATCCCGAAGCCGGGCGACTATTTCGTTTCCAGCATGGGCGAGGAGTCGGTGATCCTGTGCCGCGACCGCGAAGGCGGAATTCACGTCTTCCTGAACTCCTGCACCCACCGGGGGATGAAGGTCTGCCGCTACGACGAGGGCAACACGCCGGTGTTCAGCTGCCCCTACCACGGTTGGAGCTTCGCCACCGACGGCAAGCTGGTGGGCGTCCCGTACTTCAAGGATGCCTACGAGGGCGCGCTGGACAAGTCGCAGTGGGGCCTGATCGAAGTGCCGCAGATGCACAACTACAAGGGCGGCATCTGGGCGTCGTGGGACAAGAACGGGCCGTCGTTCCAGGAGTACACGGGCGACTTCACGACGTACCTCGACCTGCTGATGGACGGCAGGGACGGCACGGAGGGCGGGTCGGAAATACTGGGCGGCGTACAGAAGTGGACGATGCCCAACAACTGGAAGTTCGCTGCGGAGAATTTTGCCGGGGACGGATACCACAACATCAGCCACCGGTCGGTGGATATGGTGGGCATCGGTCCCAGCGGACTGGGCCGCCGCGACGACGCCGAGTACAAGGCAGGACGGCGCATCAACGTGTCGTTCCCTCAGCGCGGGCATGCGGCGGTGGTGGAACTGTTCCCGCCGGACACGCCGCAGGTCTCGACGTATCAGAAAACGGCGGACGTGGGCGAATACTTCCGCTACATGGAATCGGAGCGTCGCCGAAGTCTCGACGGCAAGACCAACATGCTGGGAGTGGTTGGCACGCTGTTCCCGAACATGTCGTACCTGGCGCGACAGCCGCGCTCCATCGCCGTGTGGCACCCGCGAGGCCCGAACCTGACCGAGGCCTGGCGCTGGTTCCTGGTGGACAAGGACATGCCGGAAGAGGTGAAGGACGTGCTGCGGCACTACTACATCCGCTACTCCGGGCCTGGCGGTATGACCGAACAGGACGACATGGAGAACTGGAACTACGCGCACAAGGCGAGCCGGGGAGCCATCGCGCGGCGGAAGTCATACAACTACCAGATGGGCATCGGGCACTTTGCGAAGGACACCGGGGACCTGCCCGGGGTGCTCACCGAGGGGATCTGCGAGGAGAACGCCCGCGGCTTCTACTCGGGGTGGCTGAAGATGATGGATGGGAAATAGGGCCCGGAGACAGGGTTTTTGTGATGGACGCGAAATTGGCTTCGCTCCATACATATAACTTGGCGAGGCGAAAGCGCCGACGGAAACCAGAGACTAATTGCAGGAGAAGGCAACCATGGCCAGTGTTACCCAATTGGGCTATATCGGTATCAGCGCGAGCAATCTCGAGGAGTGGGAGCACTTCGGGACCGAGGTGCTTGGCCTGCAGTCGAACGGCGTGGGCGCGGACGGCGTGCTGACCATGCGGATGGACGAGTATTCTCATCGCTTCATTGTCAGCCCCACAGGCAAGGACGATGTGGACTTCGTGGGATTCCAGGTGACCGACCAGGCGGCGCTGGCCGAGATGGAGGAGCAGCTGCGGCAGGCGGGCTTCGAGGTCTCCATCGGCACTCCGGAAGAGGCGAAGGAGCGCAAGGTGGAGGGTCTGATCAAGTTCGACGACCCGGACGGGACTCCCACGGAGATTTACTACGGCCCTCCGGTCAGCTTCGACAATCCCTTCAATTCGCCGCGGCCGATCACCGGTTTCGTCACCGGCGAACAGGGGCTGGGGCACGTGGTGTACCACGTCAACGACCTGGACCGGGCGGTAGGCTTCTACCGGGACGTGCTGGGGATGAAGATCAGCGACTACATCCGCAACCTGGTCTTCTTCCATTGCAACCCGCGCCATCACACGCTGGCGATCATCGAGGCCAAGGGGCGCAACACCAAGAAGCTCAACCACTTCATGGTGCAGACGCAGGGCATGAACGATGTTGGGTCCACCTATGACCTGGTGTTGGACTCGGAGATCAACGTGACCCGAGGGCTGGGCCGCCACACCAACGACCACATGACATCGTTCTACATGAAGACGCCATCGGGCTTCGACGTGGAGTACGGCTGGGGCGCGCGGACGGTGGACGACGCGACGTGGCAGGTGGTGCGGCACGAGAAGGGCAGCATCTGGGGCCACCGGCCCGTCCCGCAGCCTGCCGCCACCAGCTAGGGGGCATTCGGGAGAAGCATTGTCTACGCCCGGACCAAGTTCCGGGCGTAGATTTATGTACGTTCGGATTCAACCACGCAGTAGCGCGGGCCATAGTACAGAGAGTTCCATATGGAAGAACGAATCAGAAACCTGGAAAATTTCGCCCAACTCTCCGCGAGAATGACGGAGTTAATTGAATCGAGCCAGAGGAGAATGGAAGAGCGGCAACGTCGTATGGAAGAGGACAATCGCCGCATGGAGGATGACCAGAGACGCAGGGATGATTTAATGCAACAGATTCTGCAGTCGGTGGCTGTAATGCAGGCGGAAATTGTACGAATCGACGAAACTCATTCTTAGCACATTATTATCCTTACTTATCACATAATTATCCTTCGGGCCGGCCCCTCCTCGGATATCACTATGATGAGTGCAGCCGATATTCCCGACAAGAGGCTAGTGGAGCGATAGATGGACGTTGGATACATCGGCACGGGGACGATGGGGAACCCGATGGCGCGGTGTCTGCTGGACGCGGGGCACAACGTGACGGTGTTCGACGTGCGCCGGGAGGCCACCACCAACCTGTGCGAGCTGGGGGCGCACTGGGCCGACAGCCCGCGGGCAGTGGCCGAGGCTGCGCCCGTCGTCTTTACCTCGCTCCCTGGCCCGGTTGAGGCGGAGCGGGTGGTGACCGACCCGGAGTCCGGTATCCTGGCCGCGCTGCCGGCGGGCGGAGCCTGGATCGACACCACCACCAACTCGCCTTCGCTCATTCGACGCCTTGCAGAGGTGTGCAAACAGCACGGCGTTGAGATGCTGGACTCGCCTGTCAGCGGTCGCCCGCCGGCGATGACCATGATGGTCGGCGGCGACCCGGCTGTGTTCGAAAAGCACAGGCCGATGCTGGAATGCATGGGCAGGGACGTCTTCTACGTCGGGGATACGGCCTCGGGGTGCATCGCCAAGCTGGTGACGCAGTATCTGGGGTACTGCGCCTTCATCGCCGGCCTGGAGGGAATGCTCATCGGAGCCAAGGCAGGAATCGACCTGGAGATTCTGGCGAAGATTGTGCCAGTGAGCGCCGGATCAAGCAGCGTGCTGAACCGGGCGACCGAGGCGATACTGGACCGGAGCTTCGCATCGAACGGCACTCTGGATATCGTGGCGAAGGACATACATCTGGCCTGCGAGCTTGCCCGCGAGTCCCAGGCGCCCGCGTCAATTGGCGCAATCGCCGACGATATGTTTCAGCGGGCGCAGGTGCAGGGCATGGGCCAGGACGGATTTCCTTCCGTTGCCCGAATACTGGAGCAGCTTGCTGGGGCTGAGTTGCGGGGGACGGATTAAACGCAGGGGACATCGGGCGGGACGCACGGGAATTGAGTAAATTCAGAGCCAAGGCTGGCTCTCAGCCAAGGGGGATGCGAAATGCAGAACGGGCACAGTAACGACAAGCACTCGTTGGCCGGACTGGTGGACCTGGACGCCGGGACGGTCAGCCGCGAGATATTCGTCAGCGAAGATATCTACGCGCAGGAACAGGAGTTGCTCTTCTCTCGGGCGTGGCTCTTCGTGGGGCATGTCTCGCAGATACCGAAGCCTGGCGACTACTTCGTCTCGTGCATGGGCGAGGAGTCAGTGATCCTGTGCCGGGACCGCGAGGGCGAGGTCCACGTCTTCCTGAACTCCTGCACGCACCGGGGGATGAAGGTCTGCCGTTACGACGAGGGCAACACGCCGGTGTTCAGCTGCCCCTACCACGGTTGGAGCTTCGCCACGGACGGCAAGCTGGTGGGTGTGCCCTACTTCAAGGATGCCTACAAGGGCGAGTTGGACAAGTCGCAGTGGGGCCTCATCGAGGTGCCGCGGCTCTGCATCTACAAGGGTACCGTATGGGCTAACTGGGACAAGGACGCCCCGTCCTTCGAGGAATATCTGGGCGGGTACCGCACATACCTCGACTTCCTGCTGGACACCTGGGACGGCGCCGGCGGCGAAACGGAGGTCTTCGGCGGCATCGAAAAGTGGGTGATTCCCTGCAACTGGAAGTTCCCTTCGGAGAACTTCGTCGGCGACCGGTATCACAACATCAGCCACCGCTCCGTCGACCTGGTAGGCGTTGGCCCCAGCGGCAGCGGGCGTCGGGACACCCAGGAACGCGTGGGCGCCACAGCGCTGGACGTCTCGTTTCCGGAGCGCGGGCACGGCACCATTAGCTTCCTGCGCCCCAACGACGCGCCCATCGCGGCCTACCAGCACTCGAAGATAGTCTCGGACTATTTCGCTCACTGCGAGAGCGAACGGCGCAAGAACTACGGCAAGTGGTCGCGGTTCATACCAGGACCCGGTACGCTGTTTCCCAACTTCTCCTTCCTGCCGCGCCAGCCGCGCACCATCGCCGTGTGGCACCCGCGCACGCCGGAGAGCCACGAGGCGTGGCGGTGGTTCCTGGTGGACAAGAACGCACCGGCGGAGGTCAAGGAGTTCCTGCGGAAGTACTACATCAGCTACTCCGGCCCTGCCGGCCTCACCGAGCAGGATGACATGGAGAACTGGAACTACGCGCACAACGCAAGCCGGGGTTCCATCGCGCGGCGGTACCCGTACAACTACCAGATGGGTATGGGGCATGATGCACCGCCCTACGATACCGACGGGCTGGAAATGCCTGGGCAGATTCGCAACGTGACCCTGGCCAAGGCCGCCGAGCAGAATCAGCGGGGTTTCTACTCCCGGTGGGCTGACTTCCTGACGGCGTCGAGCTGGGACGAGCTAGCCTCGTGGCGCGGGAATGGCCACGCCAACGGTGCATCCTTCGACAAGCTCAGGATGACCGGGGACGGCGCGGCTGTCGCGGCGGGAGACTAATATGACCACGGTTGGGGCGAGTGTCGCCCATCTGCTGCTGAAGAACGAGATGGAGGAGTTCCTGTACCACGAGGCCGAACTGCTGGACGAGCGGCGGTTCGCCGAGTGGGTGGAACTGCTTTCCGAAGACATCCGCTACTGGATGCCGATGCGCCGGAACGTGAAGTTCGGGGAGCTGGACCGGGAGTTCACCCGCGAGGGACAAGACATCAACTGGTTCGACGAGGGGAAGGAGACGCTGGAACGCCGGGTGAACCAGATCATGACGGGCGTCCACTGGGCGGAGGAACCGCTGTCGCGCATCTGCCACATGGTGTCTAACGTGCAGTTGCTGGAGGCGTCACCGTCGGCGGAGGAGGCCACGGAAGTGTCGCTGAAGTGCCGGTTTCTCATCTACCGCAACCGGGTGGAGACGGAAACGGACTTCCTCATCGGGAAGCGGGAGGACGTGCTGCGGCGGGAGGATGGCGGCTGGAAAATTGCCCAGCGGAAGGTGATCCTGGACCAGAACGTGCTGCTGGCCAAGAACCTGACGTTCTTTTTCTAAGGGAACGGGTTAAACGCAGATGTTTGGGTTCCCGCCTGCGCGGGAATGACGGCGAGAGAGAACATGGAGAGCGGCAGATGGCGGATGTTATAAACCTGATTACCATCGAGGAAGGGGCGACCATTTCAACTCTGACCGGGGCGACGGCGGAGGTTGTGAACAACCCGAAAGACGGCGTCTGGGTGTTCGCAAGATATCTCACGTCGCCCGACGACCCCGATCTGGTTGGAACCGAGGACATGATATTCGCGCAGGACATCGCCGAAGTGCTGGGCGCAGAGTGACAGGCGTCATGAACCTGCCCACAAACGAAGAACTGCGCGAAGCCTTTCAGGCGGGATTCGACTCTATCGAGGAGGGCGAGGGATTCTATCCCGGGTTTCACGCCTACCTGCAATACAACGGGTACCAATTGAGGGAAGACATCCCCTGCACCTGCATAGACCGCGGCGCCCACGGACACCAGCCAGAGTGCCGCTGGGTGAGGCGCCAGGAGCGAAGCCATGATTGAACGCGAGGCACAGGAAAGGCTGGACGGCGGAGACGCCATCCTGCAGGCCCTGAGGAACCTGGACGTTGACTACATCATCTCGTCGCCCGGCTCCGAGTGGCCCTCGGTGTGGGAGGCCCTGGCGCGGCAAAAAGTGAACGAGGAGCCTGGGCCGACATATATAAACTGCTGGCATGAGACGCTGGCGGTGGCCATGGCATCCGGTTACACCCGCATGACAGGGCGAATGCAGGCTGTGCTGCTGCACGCTGGCGTGGGGGTGCTGCAGGGCTCCATGGGCATCCACGGAGCGTACCAGAGCGAAGTGCCGATGCTGATCTGCTCCGGAGAGTCCACCACCTACGGAGAAGCGCCGGAATTCGACCCAGGCCCGCAGTGGCTTCGCAACCTTAGCATCGTGGGTGGCCCCAACCGGCTGGTCGAACCCTTCACCAAGTGGAGCAGCCGGGTCACCAGCGCCGAGACACTGTACGAGACGGTGGCACGGGCGGGAGAACTGGCGCAACGCACTCCGAAGGGACCGTCCTTTCTGAACGTCCCCATGGAGACTATGCTGCAGGAATGGAAGCCGTCAGCCCGTCTGAAGCACCGGCCGTCGGCGCCCGTCAGCCATCCGGACCCCATAGCCGTTGACCATGTGGCGGAGATGGTATGCCAGGCGGAGAACCCCGTAATCGTGGCGGATTCCGCTGGCAGGACGGTGGCGGGGTTCAACGCCCTGGTGTCGCTGGCGGAGTCGCGAGGCATTCCGGTATTCGAGGGCGAGGGCCCGGCCTACAACAACTTCCCCAAGAGCCACCCGCTGCACCACGGTTATGACCTGAAAAGGGAAATGGACCGGTTCGACCTGTTCCTGGTGGTTGGCAATCGCGCCCCGTGGTATCCCCCCAGCGCCGGGCCGGCCGCGACTGTCGTCGTCATCGATGAGTATCCGGTCAAGGAATACATGGTACACCAGGACCTACAGGCAGACTTGTACCTGGAGGGCGCGCTGCCTGTCACCCTGGCGGCCCTTGACGCAGCAGTCCGTGAGAAGTCGAACGGCGAAGCGCCTGCTGTGGGGAGTGGACCGAACCCGGTCTGGGAGCGCTACAGTTCCCTCGATGCATCAGCGCACAGCGGGTCGCCGATCGATCCAGGGTTCTTGTGCAACACCATCAGCGAGACCCTGCCGTCCAACACCGTGTTCGTGGACGAGACCATCCTGCACCGCGCCCAGATCCTGCGGCGCATTGGCTGGGACCACCCGATGTCATACATGCGGCCCGCCGGCGGATTGGGGCAGGGACTTGGGATCGCGCTGGGAGCGAAACTGGCAGCACCGGAACGCCCAGTGACGGCGCTGATAGGCGATGGCTCGTTCCTGTACAACCCCATCACCCAGAGCCTGGGAGTGTCGCGCGAAAGCGACCTGCCCATCCTTATCGTGGTGTTCAACAACGCCAGCTACGCCGCGATGAAGAGCCTCCATCTCTCTTTTTATCCGGAAGGAACGGCAGCGCAGACGGGAGTTTTCCACGGCGTCGACATTCCCGGGCCGGACTACTCCGAGCTGGCCAAACCCTTCGGCGGCTACGGGGAGCGGGTGGAAGACCCAGGACGGCTCCGGGGGGCGCTAGAGGAAGCGCAGGCCGCCGTAGATGCCGGTCAGGTGGCAATCGTCGACGTTGCGTTGTCTGCCTAGAGCATCGGGGTGGGCAATGCCGGAGCGCGAGGTCCGAATCGTGGACGGCATCGCCAGAGAGCACATACAAAACGCCCTCCGTGTGGCTAATGAGGCCTTTGCCAAGAAGTTCCGGATTGGCTTCAGAAACGCCGACGACCTGATCAGGCTCTTTCACGATTCGCTGGATCCGACGCGTTGCTATTCGGCGGAAGCCGAGGGTCAGCTACTGGGTTTCCAGGCCTTCAAGACTGACAGCCGGGAGTCCTTCGTCCTCAGCTTCTTGGCGATCTTCACCAGGTTTGGGCCATGGCAGGCCATCCGCATATTGTTCAATCTCCTCCTGCTCGCCGGACGCGGCGCGAAATCCGACGAATTCGTAGTGGATGTCGTGGCCATCTCCGAAGCATCGCGGGTTCTTGGCTTGGGCACGGCATTGATGAAAAGGGCAGACGACCTGGCGAGGGAGATGGGGAAGCGAAAGATGACGCCGCAGGTCATTGGAGAGAACGCCAGAGTCATCCGGCTGTACGAACGGCTGGGTTTTCGCACTGCGCGAACACAGGGCGGCTTGCTGGTACGGCTCGCGGTCAAGGCTACGGACGTGCGGACAATGGAGAAGCGGCTGTCCGCACCATGACCGCGCAGACTGGCCTGCAAACGAAGCTACCTGAAACGGCTGGCGCTGAAGGGCTGTAGCGGGGCGTCGTTCCCGTCGGTCAGGTACTGTACCACGAGTTCCGCGGTCCCGGGACTGAGCATCATGCCAACGGCGTCGTGGCCAGTGGCTATCGTCAGGCCCTCAACGCCGGGAATGGGGCCAATGATGGGTCGCCCGTCCGGAGTGGCGGGACGAACACCGGCCCGCCCCGAAACGAAGGCAGCATCGGCCAACAGAGGAAATGAACGCACAGCGCCCGACACCAGTGTGGCAATGCCTTCAGCAGTCACCGTCTCGTCCGAACGACCTTCTTCTCTAGTCGATGCCACCAGGATGTTTCCTCCCAGGCGCGGCACCACGTAGACGTCGGAGTTACGCACCGGGGAACGGGGCATGAAACCCGGCAATCGCAGCAAGATTCGCTGTCCCTTAACGCCACGCACGGGAAGGTCCAGCGATCCTCCCGGGGCAGTCCACCGGCCGGCTATGCCGCTCCACGGTCCGGCGGCCAGCACAACTCGGCCTGAAGGGATGTTGCCGGCAGTAGTCTCTATGCCCGCGACTCTGTCCCCTTCGTAGATCAGCCCGGTAACCTCAGCACCTTCGTACAGTCTGGCTCCCAACCTTCCAGCGGCGTGAGCGAGCGCATCGCAAAAGCGCTGGCCCCTCACGCAACCTTCGCTGGGGGAGAATAGAGCAGCCAGAATCTCGGGGCTGGCATTGGGTTCCTGCTGCAGAACATCGTCCCTTCCGAGCCATTGGACTCCCATTTCCAGCTGCGATTGCCATCGGTGGAAGCCGGCGAGTTCCTCGATCTCCTGTTCGCTGAAGGCCAGGCGCAGGACGCCCGTCTGCTGAAATTCAGGATTGACTCCTGCCTCGGCCAGTTCCGCCGCCCATTGAGGGAACAGTTCAAGGCTTCGCATTCCCAGCTGAAACACGTCGGGGTCTTCAGGGTCCAGGTGCCACAGGGGCCCCACCACACCGGCGGTCGCTCCCGAAGCACCGCCTCCAAAGGACCCGCGCTCCACCAGTGCACAGGAAACACTGCTCTTTGCCAGATGCCAGGCGATGGCGCAGCCCATCACTCCGCCGCCGATGATTGCAACGTCCACCGCTTCAGGCATCTCTCTCCCTCCCGGTCGATCATGGGTCCCCCGGCTAAACATGGGCCCCCGGTCAATCATGGGCCTCCCGGTCAGTCATGGGAGAGTGTATTGACGGCGGTCCGCGAGTGTCAACGACAGCGAATTGCGTCAGCGCTTCTCAGTTTTCGCCGCCAAGTCGTCAAGTCCGTCCATGGTGAGCTTGTCGAACCACAAACGGACGACCCTTCGGCAAGCTCAGGGCCAACGTGTTGGCTACAATCAAAAGCCACTGAGATAGAGTCAGCGGTCATTGCCAGCGTCGTTGCTGTCTGTTAGGCTTCAAATACAGGCGGTTGGGTATTGGCAAGTCCAGGATCAATAAAGGCTGACCTCTTCGTAACCTGCATCATCGACCAGCTTTTTCCCGAAGTTGGCGTCAGCGTGGTGCGGGTCTTGCGTCGTTTGGGGGTCTCGGTGGGATTCCCGGAAGGGCAGACCTGCTGCGGGCAGGCGGTATACAACTCCGGCTTCACGCGCGAAGCCCGCGGGATGGCAGAGCGAACGCTGCGGGAATTCCAAGACAGCGAATATGTCGTGGCGCCCTCGGGATCGTGCTCTGCGATGATGCGGGTCTTCTACCTGGACCTCTTCGAAGACGACCCGGAAATGCTGGCCAAGGCCGAGTCCCTGTCCTCTCGCGTTTACGAATTTTCCGAGTTTCTGGTAGATGTGCTGGGCATCGAAGACCCGGGAGTTGATAGGCAGGGCACTGCTACTTTCCATCCCGGGTGCCATCTTCTGCGAGAAATGGAAGTCAGGCATGCGCCGCAATCATTACTGAAAGCGATACCCGGCCTCGATGTCAAGGATCTCAAGAACTCGGAGACGTGTTGCGGCTTCGGCGGCAGCTTCTCGGTCAAGATGCCCCACATATCCGAAGGGATGCTGAACGACAAGATAGCCGCCGTGCGAGAGTCGGGAGCCGATACGCTCGTGTCCTGTGACATGAGCTGCCTCATGCACATTGGCGGAGCCCTGCGTCGGCAGGATCCTGACATCCAGATCCGCCACCTGGCCCAGATGCTGGATGTGGAATAAAAGGGGGCGCCAGCGGATCGATGCATCGCTGTAGCTTGATATGCCGGAAGTAAAGACCAGCCAGTTCACATCCGCGTCCGAGGCCGCGATGCAGAACCCGCAGCTCCGCCGGGCGCTGGACAGGGTCGGTGTCGGGTTTGACGTGGCACGCCGCAACGCCATCGAAGAGGTGGAGGATTTACACGGCGAAGGGGCGTGGGACGAATGGCGAGAGGAAGCTCGCCAGATCAAGATACATACCCTGGACCACCTCGACTACTATCTCGAGCTGCTTCACGACAATGTTACCGCTGCCGGCGGGCAGGTGCACTTCGCCGTTGATGCTGCCGAGGCCAACGCCATAGTCAGCCACCTCGCCCAAAGCCGAGGCGTCAAGGTGGCCACCAAGAGCAAGAGCATGGTGTCAGAAGAACTGGAGCTTAATCCGGTTCTGGAATCCATCGGTGTCGACGTCTACGAGACCGACCTCGGAGAATACATCATTCAGCTGGCAGGCGAGACCCCTTCCCACCTTGTTGCGCCAGCACTGCACAAGTCGAAGGAAGACGTTGCCGAATTGTTCACCGACAAACTCGGCATTCCATACGACGAAGACATCGAAGTGATGGCGGCGGCGGCCCGCGTTGCACTCCGGGACAAATTCATGGAGGCCGATCTGGGGATCAGCGGGGCCAATTTCGTTGTAGCAGAGACAGGGACCCTGGTCATAGTCACCAACGAAGGGAACGGGCGGCTCTGCACTTCTGCGCCCCGAATGCACATCGGTATCACCGGCATGGAGAAGGTGATCCCCTCGATGCAGGACCTCGCTTTCTTCCTGCGACTGCTGCCCCGGTCCGCAACGGGACAGCGCATATCGAGTTATGTCAGCATGGTGACGGGGCCTCGTCGTGCCGATGATGAGGACGGCCCAGAGGAATTTCACCTGATACTGGTGGACAACGGGCGCTCCCGGATGCTGCGGGACCCCAAGCTGCGGGAAGCGCTGTACTGCATCCGGTGCGGGGCCTGCCTGAATATCTGTCCGGTGTACCAGCGGGTGGGCGGGCATGCTTACGGATGGGTCTACCCCGGCCCGATTGGGGCGGTGGTGTCTCCGATGCTTACCGGGCTGAAGGAATCGAAATCCCTGCCGGAGGCCTCCAGCCTTTGCGGGGCCTGCCGGGAAGCCTGCCCGGTCAAAATAAACATACCGCGAATGTTGCTGGAACTTCGCCACCGGACCGCCGAGAGTGAAGACCCTGAGGAAAGGGCCTCCACGCGAACGGAGCGCCTAATGGCTGGGGCATATTCCTGGCTGATGGGAAGCCCCGACCAGATGAATTTCGCTGCGAAGGCGGGTCGGCTGGCGCAGAAGGTACTTCCGGTGTTGCCAAAGCGCCAGGGATGGATCAGGAGCGCTCCCCTGCCCCTGCTTTCCAAGTGGACCCAGGCCAGGGACCTGCCTCAATTGCCCGACAAGTCTTTCCGGGAGATCTGGAAGGACGGGCTCTCCTCCGAAGTAGAGGGAGAGGACGGGAATGGCAGCCACTGACGATCGCGGCATTCCGGGCACATCCAAGGACGAGTTTCTACGTTCTGTCCGGGAATCCCTCGGACGCAATCTGGGGCCCTCAGGAAAGACTGCCCCTCCAGCCACACCCTACCACCGCCTGCAGGAAGACCTCGACAATCTCGAGTCCCAGGCGCTGGAAATGGAGAGCCGCCTGCAGGACAATCGGCCCCTGCTGCTGGATCGTTTCACTGAAATGGCTGCGAAGGGCGGCTGGAACGTACATCGGGTAACGGGCGTTGAAGCCGCCATTGGCCGGGTTGACGAACTGATCGCCAACGCTAATGCAACCTCAATTGCCAGGTCGGGACAGTCCGTCTTCGATGATGTCCCCATAGACACAGCTCTCCAGTGGCGCGGAGTAGAAATCACCCCGATGGTACACGGGGAAGGCGCGACCCGCGAAGAGCTACGAGAGATGGTCCGAGGCGCCGATGTGGGGCTCACGGGGACCGACTATGCGCTGGCAGAGACCGGTTCGCTGGTCATCCTGCCCCGCAGGGGTCTGTCGCGCCTGGTGTCGTTGGTGCCTCCCATCCACATCGCCCTGGTGAGGCCGGAGGAAGTCCTGGAAAGCCTGCACGACCTCTTCCTGCTTCGACGCCTCGAGTATTACCGCAGCGGTGGCGAAATGGGAAGCTACCTGAACTTCATTACAGGGCCGAGCCGAACCGCAGACATTGAAATGACGATAGTACAGGGTGTTCATGGGCCCAGGACCGTCCACCTGGTACTCATAGAATGAGTTTTCCCGGACTCCCAGGATTAAATCGACGGACACTGATCCCCAGGCGCTGAGGTCTCACTATGCCCATGCGAGTCGGATTCGCACAGTTTCGGAAGCAGATGGTGGAACGAGAACTGGAGAGCATCCAGGAAGTCCTGCCCAATTTGGGAGTGGAGAAGGTGATCCTCACCGGGGAAGTGGCCTCCGGTGAATACACCCCGGAAAGCCGGATTGAGCTGATCGTAGTTCACGACACCGACCGCCCCTTCGGCAGGCGCTCGGATTTCTTCTCTTATCACCTGGGAAGCTCTATCGAGATAGACACCCAGGTGTATACCCCCGAAGAATTCGAGACCCTCAAGGACACACTGCCGGCGTTACATAGAGCCTGCGCCGAAGGAAGGGAGATCTTCAATGCCTGATTATCTGTCCGAAGGCGCTCGCTGGCTACGCCAGGCCGAGAGGGACCTGGAAGACGCCCGTTTTCTCAAAGACCACGGGCGGCACAACCTTGCCTGTTTCCAGGGCCAGCAGGCTGCCGAGAAGGCGATCAAGGCCTACCTTTACCACAAGCGCGTTGAAGATGTCTGGGGGCATTCTCTGCTCGACCTCTGCGAGGACGCCAAGCTTTTCGACATGATGTTCGATACGGTGAAGAGCGAAGCCCGCCAGTTGGACAAGTACCACTACATCACACGGTACCCGGAATTCCTGCCCAGCGGCGCTTCCTTCGAAGCATTCGACGACGTGGACGCCGACCGCTCCATATTCCTGTCGGACCTGGTCGTCGAGTTCGTCAGGGAGAGGATGGCCTGACGAGTAACGATCAGGTGGCCGCTCTCAGCTTCACCCCGCCATCTTCTTTCCCGTAAGTATAAGCCTCATGGTGCATTCCGCCGCGCTCTGCAACAGTTCGGCACTTCTCGACAGGGATTGGTCGAAGTTCATGGGCCGGTCGGCGATTCCCAATACAGCTGCGAGATCGTGATCATAGAGATCCTCATACCCCTGACCCAGGCTGCCTGCCAGCAACACGGTCGGGACGCCACGCCGCCGTGCCAGCCGGGCCACTCCCGCCGGCGCCTTGTTGAAAATGGTTGACCGGTCGGCGCGTCCTTCTCCGGTGATAACAAGGTCAGCGTCCTCGAGGATCGCATCGAAGTTGAGAACTTCGCACACCATGTCGATACCGGACTGCAGCGTCGCCCCGGCGAATGCCATCAGTCCTGCTCCAAGTCCACCCGCTGCACCGGCTCCCGGTTCTTCGGCAACATCCCTGCCCAAGTCGCGAGAGACGACGGCGGCGTAGTTGGCCAGGGCTTCGTCGAGCTCCCTCACCATGTCCTGATTGGCGCCCTTCTGAGGGCCGAACACAGCCGACGCTCCATCCGGACCGCACAACGGATTGGTTACGTCAGTGGCAGCGATGATGGTTGCGTCCGACAGTTTCGAATGCAGACCTGAAGCGTCTATACGCTGAAGCCTCGCCAGCGCGCTGCCGCCGGGCGATATTGGGCGGTCGTCGCCGTCCAGGAACCTGGCGCCGAGGGCGGCGGCGAAGCCCGCGCCACCATCGTTTGTCGCGCTGCCGCCGAGGCCCACAATAATTCGGGTGTAGCCCTTTTCGAGGGCTTCGCGCGTGATTTCGCCGGTGCCGGCCGTAGTGGTAATTCTCGGGTTGCGCCTCCTTTGCGGCACGAGGGCCAATCCGGAAGCCAGGGCCATCTCGATCACTGCGGTCCGACCATCGCCCATCACCCCCCACATGGCGTCGATGGGCTGCCCCAGCGGACCGGTGACCCTGCTGGTAAAGACCTGCCCTCCGGTGGCATCAACCAGGGCGTGGAGAGTCCCGTCGCCCCCGTCAGCCACGGGCATCAGAACGGTCTCGGCCTCGGGGTCGACCGCAGCCACACCCTTCGCAATGGCCTGCGCGGCCTCCAGGCCAGAAATCCCTGCCTTGAAACCCTGCGGAGCTATGACTATCTTCATGATCCCGATTATACACCGCGAGCCGGGCTGCTTATTGCTCATCATCGCCGACGGGGTCGTACGGCAGGCGAGCACACGTGCTACAATCGCGAGGGATTTTCGACTGTGAAATCCTGCAGGCCCGGCCATTACACGACCTGCAACCGCCATCATCAGTTCCAGGGGAAACTTCAATGTCTTCACCCGGCGCCACTCGGCCAAGCAAGGAAGAACTCAAACGAAGGGCCATGGAGACAATTGACTCCAGGGCAGATGAACTTGTCTCTTTGTCCAAGACCATCCTGGAGAACCCCGAGCCCGGTTTCCGCGAGACCAAGACGGCACGGCTTGTGGCAGGAAAATTCGCAGAGATGGGTATGCCATCCCGCGTCGGACTCGCATTGACAGGCATACGGGCCGACCTCATCGGAGGCAGCCCAGGCCCAGCATTGGCAATCATCGGCGAACTGGACTCCCTTATCGTCAACGAGCACCCGCACGCCAACAGCGAAACAGGGGCGGCTCACGCCTGCGGACACCATTGCCAGATGGGCATGATCCTGGGTGCAGCCATGGCCCTGCAGCAGCCGGACGTGCTGGAATCTCTGAGCGGACGACTGGCATTCATGGCTGTTCCGGCTGAGGAATATATCGAGATCGAATACAGGGACTCTCTGCGCCGAGATGGCAAGCTGGAATTCCTGGGAGGAAAGCCGGAGTTGATACGGCTGGGCGAGTTTGACGACATCAACCTCGCGATGATGTGCCACACCACTGCAAACCCGCAGGAGAGGCAGCTCTGCATCAGCAACATCAACAACGGTACCCTGGCGAAGAAAATTCAGTTCATCGGCAAAGGGGCTCACGCCGGTGGGGCTCCACATCTGGGCATCAACGCCCTCAACGCCGCGTCCCTGGCCTTGAGCGCCATCCACTACAACCGGGAGACCTTCCGGGACGAGGACAGCATCAGGGTCCACCCCATCATCACCAAGGGTGGTGAGGCCGTGAGCGCCGTGCCTGCCGACGTACGTATGGAAACCTTCGTCCGGGGGCGTACGCTGGACGCGATTGTGGACGCCAACGCCAAGGTCGACCGCGCGTTGAAGGCTGGAGCAATGGCAGTGGGAGGCGAGGTGATCATTCAGACAATCCCCGGCTACCTGCCACTACAGCAGAACAGCACAATGAACGACGTCTTCAGGGCCAATTCGGTAGACCTTGTCGGTGAAGAAAACGTCGGCTACGTTGGGAGTCGCGGAGGGTCCACCGACATGGGAGACGTCAGCCACCTGATGCCGGCCATCCACCCGTATGTTGGCGGGGCAACCGGGGTTGGCCACGGTGCTGACTACGTGATCCAGGACTATTCTCTCGCCGTCATAACCGCTGCCAAGGCCCTCGCCAACACGGCAATTGACCTTCTGGCCGATGGAGCGGCGGTTGGCGGAAACATCGTCTCCAACCACCGTCCGGAGATGACTCGTGCCGAATACCTGAAATTCATGCGCGGCATGGCGAAGGAAGAAACCTTCAAGGGCGCTTAATTGCTTATGTTGACTGTTCAAGAGCTCAAGAAGCTAGCCTGCGAGACCATCGAGAAGCGCAAGAAGGAAATTATAGGCGTTGCGCAGCAGGTCCTTTCCCACCCTGAGGCGGGGTTTCGTGAACACCGGACTGCTAGCCTGGTGGGCCAGAAGTTCAGCGAACTACAGATCCCTCACGAGAGCGGCATCGCCCTTACGGGGCTGAAGGGGCGCATCTCTGGCGGCGCTGGCTCGGGCCCCCGCATCGCTCTGATTGGGGAACTGGACTCCCTCGTGGTGACCGAGCATCCACACGCCGATCCCGAAACCGGAGCTGCTCACGCCTGCGGGCACCACTGCCAGATTGGCATGATGCTGGGGGCGACCATGGGTCTACTGACGCCCGAGGTCCTGGAACGGCTGAACGGCGAGATAATTCCCTTTGCCGTACCGGCAGAGGAGTTCATCGAAGTTGAACAGCGCCTAGAGTTGCGGTCGGAAAAGAAGCTTGAATTTCTGGGCGGAAAGCAGGAGCTGATCCGCCTGGGGCAGTTCGATGACGTGGACATCGCCATGATGTGCCACACCGCCAGCGACATGGGGGAGCGCAAGTTTGCCATCGGCGGCACGAGCAATGGACACGTGGTCAAGTATGTCCGCTTTATCGGCAGAGGCGCCCACGCGGGGTCTTCACCTCACTTGGGAATCAATGCCCTCAACGCCGCTTCCTTCGCCCTACAGGCGATCAACTCCAACCGTGAAACACATCGGGCAGAAGATACTGTACGCATCCACGGGATCATCACAAAGGGAGGCGAGGCGGTCAACGCCGTCCCGGCGGAAGTCAAGCTGGAGTGGCGGGTTCGTTCATCCACTCCACAGGTGGTGGTCAAGAACTCGGATGTAGTTGATCGCTGTTTCAAATCAGGCGCCCTCGCTGTCGGTGCCCAGGTGGAAATCACCACCATTCCCGGCTATTTGCCAATGCGCAACGACGCTCTCCTCCAGGACATCTTTCGCGCCAACGCCACGGAGATTGTGGGCGAAAAGGCAACCATGGTCATGCCGGCCGCTCGAAACCGTGGCGGTTCCACGGACATGGGAGACCTTTCGCACCTGATTCCCGCGATCCACCCGTACACAGGCGGAGCGACCGGTCCGGGACACAGCAAGAGCTATATGGTTACGGACTACGAAACTGCCGTCATCAATCCAGCCAAGATCATGGCCATGGCTGTTGTGGATCTCCTGGTGGACGGGGGCAAGCAGGCGAAAGAAGTAAAGTCATCGCACAAGGCTGCAATGTCCCGCTCGGCGTACCTGCGATTCCAGAGAGACCGCGCGAAGACTCTCCGATTCGACGGCGCCCTTCACTAGGGCAGGCGCCAGACGTCCCCGGCCCGGCAGCCAAGGGGAGCCCCGGCTTCCGCCCGCCAATTGCAGCCCCTTCCAGCCGCCCAAGGACTGTTGGTTTTCGCAGTCTAAGCGTCAAGTCCGTTCATGGTGAGCTTGTCGAACCACGAACGGACGACCCTTCGGCAAGTTCAGGGCAAACGGGTTGACTACAATTAGCAGGCCTGCCTAGCCGCCCATGGCCCACATTGCGGTACCGGCAATCAGTGGTATGGCGAGGTTGTCATCGGGAGGGATCCCTGCCAGCTCCACCAGCGCAGCAATCCCTGCGGCGGGCCATAGCGCCCAGTGATTTTCGACTGACCCCGTTGCCACCAGGATTGCGGCGACAGCGGCCGAAACTGCTGCGAAGGCGGCTGTGCCACCCGGCGACTTTCCCAGCACTCGGGGGCCCGGCATCCTCTGGCCCACTATTGCCGCCACGGGATCGCCCAGAGACAGGAAGAGCATCACAGGCACGCCCACTTCCTTGCCGAAGAGCCAGAATACAATCGCGCCGGCTATCAGCATGTACGTTGCGCCGGTAATGTGCGAAGCCTCGTCGCTCTTCAGCAGCGGCGCCATGCAGCGCAAGTACAGGCGGTTCACGAGACCAATCCGGAACCGGCCCAGGTCAAGAGCCAGTGCGCCTGCGGCAAGAATGGACAGAACGATGAGGAAGCCTGTTTCCGGCGAAAAGATTCCGGCTACCGGGATTGTGGAGCCGGCGAAAACGTGGAACAGGCGCCGCCAGATCTTCGGAGGTTCTCCACCGCCACTTCGCCTCTCCCCTCCGAATACCACGAGCTCGGCCAGTCGCTGAACCAATGAGAACCGCCTTGATGCAGGGTCAGGTTGGCGAACAGCTCAGGGTATGGGCGAGAGCGCCCTAGAAGCGAATGGTGATGGAATCTCCGGTGCGCCAGCGGAGGTCTCGAAATTCTGTATCTACCGGAGCTTCAAAAACCAGAAATCCGTCCAGGCCGTGACCCTGCTTCAACTCAAACGAACCGTGAAGGAACACAACCGTTTTCTCGACGACATTACTGCTTTCCTGCCCGTCAGATACCTGGACTTCCGCAGGCCATGGGGATCCCTCTTCCGTCCCACAGTCATAAGAGAATGTTCCCGGCTGTGAAAAGGTGCTGGATGCGGTTTCGCCTGGGGCGAGGTCCGCTCGCCCTCCCGGACCGACGGCAATCCCGGTATCGTCGAAGGCCACATACTGTGGGGTGTCGGCCTCGCTCTGCCACCGGACGGTAGTGCCCGGGTCGATGAGGGCCCTGGCCCCGTCGAAGCACTGGCCCAGGTCCATCCTGACCAACGCCTCGCTTTCGCCGCGAAAGTCCTGCCACACCGTCTCTGAAATCGGAATCGGAAGGTAAGTGGCGTTGGTGAAATCGCGCAATTCTGCGGCGGAGCGGTCAACGTTGATGAACGCGCTCACGGCGGTGTGATTCTCCACCTTGACATTGAGCATCACGAGCTCATGCCCCGGCTGCGTTGGCAGAAGGCTCCAGCGCCGTATCACCTCGTTGGGATCGCTGGTCGAATAGCGAAGTTCAGAGGCACGTTCGAGGCTGACCACGCTCACGTGCAGGGTCCTTCCCTGAAAATACTGGCCGAATCCCGAAAGTTCCGGCGACGGACTTGGTACGAGTGTAGGTATTAAGGTTGGCGCGGCAAGCGTCATAGCAACTTGTACAAATACTGTTACCTCAAGCAGTTCTTCCTCGACCCTTGCCTCTACTGTGGCGTCTCTATCCTCTATCTCCTGCTGTGAACAAGCAACAGATACCAATATGACTAACATCGTTAATATCAACGCTAGTGCTTTCATTTCTTAGAAGCGAATGGTGATGGAATCTCCGGTGCGCCAGCGGAGGTCTCGAAATTCTGTATCTACCGGAGCTTCAAAAACCAGAAATCCGTCCAGGCCGTGACCCTGCTTCAACTCAAACGAACCGTGAAGGAACACAACCGTCTTCTCGACGGCATCACGGCGTTCCTCCCCGTCAAATACCTGGACTTCCGCAGGCCATGGGGATCCCTCCTCCGTCCCACAGTCATAAGAGAATGTTCCCGGCTGTGAAAAGGTGCTGGATGCGGTTTCGCCTGGGGCGAGGTCCGCTCGCCCTCCCGGACCGACGGCAATCCCGGTATCGTCGAAGGCCACATACTGTGGGGTGTCGGCCTCGCTCTGCCACCGGACGGTAGTGCCCGGGTCGATGAGGGCCCTGGCCCCGTCGAAGCACTGGCCCAGGTCCATCCTGACCAACGCCTCGCTTTCGCCGCGAAAGTCCTGCCACACCGTCTCTGAAATCGGAATCGGAAGGTAAGTGGCGTTGGTGAAATCGCGCAATTCTGCGGCGGAGCGGTCAACGTTGATGAACGCGCTCACGGCGGTGTGATTCTCCACCTTGACATTGAGCATCACGAGCTCATTCCCCGGCTGCGATGGCAGGAGGCTCCAGCGCCGTATCACCTCGTTGGGATCGATGGTCGAATAGCGAAGTTCAGAGGCACGTTCGAGGCTGACCACGCTCACGTGCAGGGTCCTTCCCTGGAAATACTGTCCGAACGTGGAGGAATCCGAAGAACACGCCGCGGCCGCCAGCATCACAATCCCCGCCAGCAGAACGGAGAACAATATGCCGGCGGTTGCTTTCCCACGAAACCGAGGGCGGTCTCTTCCCGGAGATGCCCAAAACGGGGATTGTGCTGTTTCCGGTCCTTTGTGCAGCATTATGTCACCTTCCCGCCAACCCACCAGGCCCAAAATGCCCCATGGGAGATGCTTCGACACTTTCGGCCGGACCATCTGTGAAAGCAGGAGGGTTGAAGGTGGAAGGTCGGAATCGCGAAAAAAGGAATTTGACCCGCACGCCAGAGGCAATCGGGCTGTCAATGCCGTTGGTCCGCCCGGACCCAGCGGTCCACACGGCACATTTTTTCCGGTATGCGAGAATCAAGGCTGGGCTGTGGTGAGGCTGGGAAGGTTCCGCAACCGTTGAACCAGGTCGGGAAGAACTTCCAACAGGTAGTCCACTTGTTCGTCAGTATTGTTCCTGCCGAGAGTCAGGCGCAGACTGCCTCTGGCTACCTCGGCGGATTGTCCCAATGCCAAGAGCACGTGAGAGGGTTCCAGGGAACCGGAACTGCATGCACTGCCGCTTGAGGCGGCAATCCCCGCCATGTCCAGTCCCAGCAGGATTGGCTCGCCCTCGATGCCAGCGAAGGAAAAGTTGGCGTTATTCGGCAATCTCTGCGTGGGGTGCCCATTCAGCTTGCTTCCGGGGACCCGCTCGAGCACCTGTTCCACCAGGCGGTCCCGCAGGGCAGCGCAATGGCGGCTGTTTTCTTCCCGTTTCGAGTTGGCGTATTCCAACGCGACGGAAAGGCCCACGATGCCGGGAATGTTCTCGGTGCCGGACCGCCGCTCTCTTTCCTGACCTCCGCCAAGAATGAACGGAAGAAAGGCTGTCCCTCGCCGAAGGAAGAGAACGCCAGTGCCCTTGGGGCCGTGGAACTTGTGTCCCGAAAGGCTCAGCAGATCAACACCCAGCTTTCTCACATCCAGGTCGAGGTAGCCGGCGGCCTGCACGGCATCGGTATGGAACACGATGGTGCGTGAAAGCTCAGCGGCCCGCTGTTTGACAGCCTGCGAGATCTCGGGGATCGGATTTACGGCCCCGATCTCGTTGTTGGCGTACATCACCGACACCAGGGTCGTACGGTCCGTTATCGCGCGATATACGGCATCCGGCTGCACGATGCCCTCGGAATCCACGGGCAGGTACGTTGCCTCGTAACCCTGGGATTCAAGGTGTTGACAGGTGTGTAGGACTGCGTGATGCTCGACACTCGTGGTGATGATGTGGTTGCCAGTCTCCTGAAGAGCAGTCGCGACTCCGACGATGGCGGCATTGTCGGATTCTGTGCCTCCGCCGGTGAAGACAACCTCGCGAGGGCGGCAGTTCAGCACGCCGGCCACGCGTTCGCGGGCCTCATCCAGGGCATACCGGGCTTCCTGTCCCACGGTGTGAATGCTGGACGGGTTGCCGAATAGCTCGGTGAAGTACGGGGTCATCGCCCTGAGCACCTCGGGCGCCAAGGGAGTTGTACCCGCGTGGTCCATGTAGACGATGCCGGGATTCCGTTGCTGCGCCATCTGTCTTCCGCTGAAATTCTGCCTGCCTGAGAATTGATCCCTATTCTAACATAGGGAATCTTCGAGGGTTCCCAATGCTGATCATCCATTCGTGGTCTTTGAATTGCTCTCGATCACTCCGCGAGAAGGTAGGGCGGGGGTCCCGCCCCAGGGATGGAGATTCTTTGACACGACCGCGTCCAGGAAGTGCGACTTTGCTCGGAATGACAGGAGGCCACACGTCGCTCACCTTAACAGGCTGCCGCGCCAACTATGCACTCTTCCTGGTAAAGGAAGAGTGGCATTTGGGATGAATTGCGGCGGGTCAGGCTTCGCTGGCGAGAGGCCTTTCAGGGAAGGGGACTGGTTCCCCTATGTACCGGGGGATCAGGCCTTTTGCGGCGGCCTTCGGCAGGATGCTGCGCAGGACGTCGTTGACCTGGGGCAGCACGCGCCGTTGGAGGCATTCATCTAGGTAGTCGGCGAGGGGCGTGAAGTTCCATAGCCGGAAGCGGTGTTCCCGCAAACGCCGGAAGAAGTCAAAGGCCCATGTTATGACGGACTTGGGGACGGACTTGGGCGGAGTGGTAATGGGTCCGGAAACGGCCTCGGTCATCTCGTCGCAGAGTTCTAGGGCGTGGGGACGGAGGCGGTAGATCTGGACTTTGGTAGCGTATTTGAGCATGAGGGCGTCGACCTGGCGGCGGAGGGTGGAGAAGTTCATGTTGCAAGCTCCTGGGCTAGAATTTTTTGATATTCGGGTAAAAGGCGGTAGTTTCCGGTAGTTTTGTGCTGTCCTGGAGGCCTGGGTCGGTGCTCATGACACTGGCGCCAGGGGAGTATGGTGCCGCCGGGCGAGGGTTCACGTGGCAGGCTAGGCGCGAGGATTGTCCGGGACTCCATAGAACCATGCTAGGGAGGCGTCATGGGCGGTGGCAAGGGGCAGGGCGTCAGGGAATGGGGACGTTGTCTGAACTGTGATTTGTTTGATTTTGGGATTTCTCTGATGGGGTTCCGGTACTGCGCGTCCTTTGATCCTGTGATTCCTGTTTGAGACAGAGTCAAAAACTATACGACTTAGGTACAGCTAATGAAAAGTGAGGCGGTGCGGGGACGTTGTCTGAACTGTGATTTGTTTGATTTTGGGATTTCTCTGATGGGGGTCCAGTGCTGCGCATCCTTTGTTCCTGTGAATACTGTTTGAAACAAAGTCAAGAGCGATACGACTTTGCGACAGCTTCGGTAGGGTCGACGGGACGATTGCAGGGTTCAACTCAGGGCATCCATGGTGGTGCTATCGAAATATGTGAGGCTTGAACGGGCGCCCTTCGACAAGCTCGGGATGACAGGTGGTGCTCAGGATGACAGGAGGTGCTCGGGATGACAGGGGCGAAGGCGGATGTCCTACTCACGCCCCGGGTAGCTGCGGGTGGCCACCATAAACAGAAAGACCCCGATAATCATTGCCCAGATGCCATCGAGCCATTCGCCGGTGAAAGCATACGCGGCCCCGCCGCCAATCATCAGGAGCGCAACGCCCTGTCCGCAGCGAGCTGCGACCTGGGTCGCGCGCAGGTGACTCCCGGATCCGGCCCACACCACGGCGCGCAATACCCGGCCCCCGTCGAGAGGAAATCCGGGCAGCATGTTGAAAATGCCGACGACGAAATTCCACCAGGCCAGCAGCAGGGCGACCATTTCCACCGGGGAATCAATTCTTGCCGACCATGGCCAGTTCCCTGAGTCCAGTCCCAGCAAAATTCCGCCGAACACCACCGCCAGCGCTATGCTGGTCATCGGCCCCACAACGGAAATCAGAAATTCCTCAGAAGGTCGTTCAGGCTCGCGGGCCAAAAAGGAAACTCCGCCGAACAGGAACAGAGTGATGCTGTTCACCTTGATTCCGCGACTGAGCGCGACCAGGCTGTGCGACAGTTCGTGGGCGAGAACGGACAGAAAGAACAGCAAAACGGAGATTATCGCGACCGTCCACTGTAGTCCTGTCGACCAGCGCAGAGAGGAGGAGTCGAAGCGAGTGACCAGCAGAAAGGTCAGCAGAAGGAAGATGATGACCCACGTGATGTTGATCTCGATGGGTATTCCGAAGATTCGGCCCAGTTGCAGGGACTTGCCCATACTTCAACGCCCAGCCGCTTCGCAGATTAGTTATACAACTAGGATATCAAACGGGCGGGTGAATTAGCAGAGCGTTGAGTAAGCGGACAGCTTCGCCACCAGGCGAGCGGCGGTGTAGGAGCAGGCGACCGGTCCCTCTCCCGGCGACAGTTCGCAGACGTCGAATCCCACAATCCGCCGCGACTCCCCAACCCGTCTCAGCAGGGCCGTCACCTGCCTCCAGGTCAGCCCGCCGGGTTCAGGAGTGCCAACCGCGGCCATCACCGACGGGTCGAATACGTCGAGGTCGACGCTGACATAGACCTCTTCTCCAAGGGCGTCCAGAATCTCGTCAGCGGCAAGCGGGCCTCCGTCAGAGGGACATTGCCAGACCGGTACGCCATTGTCCCGAATGAAATCCCGCTCATCCAGGGAGAGGCTGCGCACCCCGGCCAGCGCGACCGGGCACCTGTCGAACACTCGCCTTGCGCCGGAGGCATGTCCCCACTGCGTGCCCTGGTATTCGTCCCTCATGTCCGCGTGGGCGTCTAGGTAGAGTACGCTGAGGGAAGGATAGGAATCGAGATGGGCCTGCACGCTGCCCGCAGTCAGGGAATGCTCCCCTCCCAGCACCCCGACACTGCGCCCCGGGGATATGTACGAAGAGACCGCCTCCCTCACTCGCAGGGCCATCAGATCGGGACCGCCCATGTGCGGGTCCAGCGCGGGCGTCGTGTGAATGCCTATCTGAGCCAGATCGAGGTCGAGTTCCGGATCGTAGTCCTCCATCTGGCCAGAGGCAGCAAGCATCGCAGCCGGGCCGTCGCGGGCGCCGGTGCGATAGGAGGTGGTGCTGTCGTAGGGGACGGGGATCAGGACAACGCGGGCCGTTTCGAGGGCGGACTGCTCCGGGGTCAGAGCAAGGAAACCGGGATAAACCCAGGGGATCTCAGGGCCGGTTTCAGCCACGGCTCGGCTCGGGCCTGCCTGCGACGATGGCGGCCCGTTGCGCCTGGGATTCGGCCATTCCCTGGCCTTCGTCCAGCCATTCCAGGCCCCGATTTAGCAGCCATGTCTGGGCGTTTTCGAGGTCAAACAGCTTTTTGGCATCTTCGAGGGCGCGGTCGTGGTCGAAAGCCCGACAGGAGAATATGTCAATATTGACGTAGTTCTTGCGGGGGAAGGTGTGGATGCTGATGTGGCTTTCCGCGATGATTACGAAACCGGACACTCCTGAATCCTCCGGCTTGGGCGCGTCGTATACCAGGACGCGGGGCTCGGTGATCCGGGTCATTTCGAGGGCATCCGGGTAATCAGTCAAGAATTGACGGACCAGTTCTTCGTCCCACATCTTGCTGGTATTTCCGCCGAATCCGTCAATTACCAGGTGCATCTCACCTCCGGGCACGGTCTATCAGAAGACAGGCGCAATTCGTAATAGTTGGCAAAATCAGTTGTATACAATATCATTTGTCGCGTTCGAGTACAATTGACTGCCCCGCCTTTTCGTCGCCATTGCGGCGGGCAGCGTCACGGAAGGATGTAGCCGCCGCCGATTACGGTCAGACGACTATCGGATTTGAACATGCAATCTGCAATGATACAGGCCAGCGAAGTTACTCACTACTACGGACCGTACCCCGCGATCCAGGATGTGAACTTCAACGTACGGAAAGGGGAGGTCCTGGGGTTCCTGGGACCCAACGGAGCCGGCAAGACCACAACCATGCGGATCCTGACGGGATTCCTGCCGCCCTCCCGGGGATCGGTTACCCTCGACGGCTTCGACGTGGTGGAGAAGTCACTGGAGGTGCGGCGTCGGGTGGGTTATCTGCCTGAGACGGTGCCCCTCTACACCGATATGACTGTGACCAATTACCTGAAATACATGGGCACACTCCGCGGGATGCCGGCCCGAAAAATCCGAAGCAGGCTGGATGAGGTCATCGACGTGTGCCGCCTGGGCGACTATCGAAAGACCCAGATCGGCAAGCTTTCCAAGGGATTTCGCCAACGCGTGGGGATCGCCCAGGCCATCATCCACGAACCGGATGTGCTAGTGCTGGACGAGCCGACCATTGGCATCGACCCCATCCAGGTGGTGGAGACCCGGAACCTGATCCAGGAACTGGGCCGGGCCCAGACCGTGGTACTGAGCAGCCACATTCTCCCGGAAGTCAGCATGATCTGCGAGCGAGTTCTCATCATCCACGAAGGTCGGATTGTGGCCGAAGACACACCACAGAACCTGGCTGAGGGCCTGCAGGGCGTCGAGCGTCTCGAAGTTGAAATCGGCGGTCCGTCGGCTGAGGTGATTCCTGCACTGGAGAAGGTGGACGGCGTCATGAGCGTCAGCCACCGCAACATGCAGGGTCGCCACACGTACATCATCCAGGCCCGACCGGGCAGGGACCTAAGGGACGACATCTCGCGTGCGGTTGTCAGCAACGGGTGGAGCCTTCGCGGAATGCAGCTGATGGGAATGAGCCTCGAGGAAATCTTCCTCCGGCTGACCACACGAGAGGACCTGTAACCATGCGAACAGTCCGGGCAGTGGCCTGGAAGGAAATCCAGATTTTTTTCCTCAGCCCCACCGCATACATCGTAGGCCTGATATTCCTGGCCCTAGCCGGGTTCTTTTTTTCCCGTGACCTGGGCGACCCATTCCCCGAAGCCACGCTGAGCCCGTTCTTCCAGGGCGCCGTGGTAATTTTCATCCTGTTGGCCCCGGCGTTGACCATGCGCCTGATTGCCGAAGAATCCAAGCTGGGCACCATCGAGCTTCTCCTCACCTCTCCCATCCGGGACTGGGAAATAATCATGGGGAAGTACATCGCGAGCCTGGTTTTCTTCCTGGCGCTGGTAGCGATGTCCGGCTTTTATGTGATCCTGCTATTTGTGTACGCCAGCCCTGATCCCGGGCCCATCTATGCCGGATACCTGGGTCTGATACTCTACGGCGCCGCTGCCCTTGCCGTGGGAATCATGGCCTCCACGCTGACCAGCAATCAGATCGTTGCGGCCGTTGTCGCCATGGGGATCCTGCTGGCTCTCTTCTTCGCGGACCTGGCCTTCGGCGCGGTCGGCGGCGTCCCCGGAGAAATCATCGGCGAGATCGGGATGAAGACGCACTTCGACGACTTCGACCGGGGCGTGATAGACACGAAGCACGTCGTGTATTACCTGAGCGTTATTGGGTCCTTCCTCTTCCTGTCGGTGCGAGCGCTGGAATCCCGGCGGTGGCGATAGCATGAGCTCCCAACAGCAGGACCAAGAGCCGCGGGACTGGCGTCGCCGTCGTCGCAGACGTCCGGCAGAAGGACAGCAACCTCAACCTGACACGACAGAGACAGAGGAACCCCTCTCGGAGCCCGACGACTCGGGAGAAGAACAGGAGCAGCAGGGCTCCCGTACGCTGATCAGCCTACTCGATCCCGCTGTGGACGTTGTCGGCATGTTGGGCGCCCCTCTCCTGGTTGCCGGCATCATAGGGTTGGTCACTGGCATCGTCATCGTGGCCTTCGTTAGCTCGATGAGGCTCTACGGGTACATCGACATCGTCATCGGTGGCTCGCTCATCGCTATCGTCGGCGTGGTTTTCATCAGCAACGTGCTGGCGGCCTTCCTGAGCCGCACCGGACGATACGGCATCAACACGCTGATTCTCCTGGGCGCGTTCATCGGCATTGTCATCGTCCTGAACGTGATTTCCTTTGAAAACAAGCAACGGCTGGATGTAACTGCCACGAACCAATTCAGCCTGTCCGAGCGTACAAGGGAGCTTCTGGACGGCCTCCAGGATGACATACGGGCCACGGCGTTCTACAAGGCCTTGGAGGATACGCAGGACGCCCAGGTGGCTGCCCGCCGCAACCGTGTGGTTGATACTCTAGATGAGTTTGAAGCGCGCTCGGGGAAGTTCACCTACCGGGTGGTGGACCCTGACCTCGAACCGGGAGTCGTCGCAGCATACTTCGGCGCAAGGCCCACGGACTTTGTCGGCGAGACCGTCGTGATCGAAAACCTTGCCAACGGCGAATTCGACGCACTACAGCCGACCGACGTAACCTTTGATCAACTGGAACAGGACCTAGTCACCAGCCTCTACGTGGCAACCGGGCAGGAACAGAAGACCATTTACTTCCTGGGCGGTCACGGAGAGCGAAACATAGACGGCGGCGGCGGGGACGGATACGCCCTTCTGGCACAGACCCTGGAGCAGGAAAATTACCAGGCCCGCGGACTCGTATGGCGACGGACCGCCGAAGAGGTGGAGGTCCCGGATGACGCCGCGCTGGTCGTGGTTGCCAGTCCGACTTCGGACCTTCCCGAGGCCCACGCCCTGGCGCTGGACCTGTACCTGCTGGGCCGATACCCGGACGGCGAGAGGCGTCGGGAAAACGGCAGCATGATATTCCTGGCCGAGCCAGACACACCAGTAAGCTGGATCGAATTCCTTGTGCAATGGGGAATTATCGTTGCGCCGGGGTACATTCGGGATATCGATTCTTCGGTGCCAGGACTACCCCAGACACTGGCGCTGAACATGGATTTCAACAACATTCTCAACTTCAACCTGCTGGTGTTGGGAAACAACGATGCGGCGATCAACAATGCCTTCCAGGCCGCCTTCGAAATCATAGCGCCGGAGGGCCAGGAGCTGCAGAGCGTGTTCATGCCCGACGCGGCCGCCGTCAGCCCACTGCCCATCGCCGATGGCGCGAGGTTGCCATTGGCCCTGGCAGTAACGTCCTCCAACAGCTACCTCATCGGCGATCCGGACCGCAACGATCCCATCACCGAAGGAGACGAGAGCGATCCGCCGGGGCCCTTTATTCCCGCCATGCTCATGCGCTCCGCAGCCAAGGTTGGCATGCCGTTGCCGGAGGAAGGGCCAGCGGATACCGACATATCGCTGATCCTCGCCTTTGGCGACGCCGACTTCGTCGCCAACAGCAACATAGGACGGGGCAGCGGGCTGGATATGTTTGTAAACTCGACCAATTTCTTGCTGGGAGACTACTCCCTCGTATCCATTCGGCCCAAGGCCTTCGCCTTCCGCGAGTTCAATCTTGACCGAAACGAGTACGATTTCGTTCGCTTCTCATCATGGCTGTTCCTGCCTGGCCTGATGGCGCTGGCCGCCGGACTGGTCTGGTGGATCCGGAGGTAGACAGGCGCAGGCCGCAGAGCAAGGCCGGGAACGACATTTCCTACACAGAAATGAAGCGCCTGGCGATATTCGGCGCCGACTGACATATGAACATCAGGCTTACCATACTGATGGTTGTTGTGGTGGCCCTGGCTGGGGGAGCATGGGCCGTCATTGAGTTCACCGACCTCGTATCGAGGGAAGAGGAACGGCAAGACGAGCCATGGCTCTACCACATAGACGAAGACACTCTGACCAACGTGGAAGTCTCTCACGAAGGATCCACTGTCGCATTTGCTCGAGATTCCAGCAGCTACCAGTGGAGAATCCTGGGGGACCCGGATTATCCAGTATTCCACCAGCGGTGGGGTGGCATACCCCTTTTGCTCAGCGGTCCCCGCGTAAACCGAGGTTTAAAGAGGACCATCGACAACCCCGCATCCTACGGCCTGGACCCGCCCGAAAGCATTGTGAAGGTGTCCGACTGGGCCGGTAACACCTTCGAGTTTCATATGGGCATACCGACCCCAGACGGGGAGAACCAGTACGCACGTCTTGTCGGCGACAATGCCCTTTACACTGTTCCCTCCGTCTGGGCAGAAGTCGTGAACCGCCTGGCGACTGAGCCACCCTACGGCAGAATGTTCGATTTGGAGCTGGAATTCATCACCTTGGTCGAAGTCAATGCCGGTGATCACTCCTCGATCTACTTCCAGGATGGAAACCAATGGCGTGTTGGCGAGGGACCGCCTCCCATTGATCCCTTGACCGCCCCTCCGGTAACGGAGGAATGGGCCGACTGGCTCACGACCCTTGCGGCGCCGCGAATCGACGAGATCATAGACGCCGACGTCGCCGATCGGGACGAGGAAGAGCTGGAAATGTACGGCCTGCTGGAACCGGCGGTCCGGGTTGTGATAGCTCGCCGGGGACAGGCAACGGTCGAAATCCAACTTGCCGAGGGACCGCCAGGCAGCAATAGCTACTACGCCCGGAGCACGAACACCAACGACGTCAAACTGTACACCATAGATAAGTCCAGGCTGGAAGGAATTGAGCAACTGGCCTCGGACCCGCCTACACTCCCCGGATGGGAGCCACCCGAAGAGAGCGAACAGCAGAACTGAGTTTGCGCTATCGAGCCTACTCGGGGCGCACTGACGTGCGTCCTTCCGGTTTTCGCCGCAGACGTTCACCAAGAATCGCCACAGGCAGGGAGCGGATATGAAAGCCGAGATCATGGGCATTGGCACCGAGTTGCTGATGGGCGAACTCAACGACACCAATGCCAGCTGGATCGCAACCCGTCTCCCGCCATTGGGTATCACTCTCCAATGGGTAACATTAGTGGGCGATGATCTCGTGCAACTCACTGATGCCTTCCAAAAGGGACTGGAACGATCCGACATCATTTTCACCACCGGCGGTCTCGGACCAACTCAGGACGACCTGACCCGGGAAGCCGTCGCCGCGGCCTTCGGCGAGACTCCTGCAGTGCAGGAATACATGGTTGACGAGCTGCGCGAGTACTTCCGCAATCGCGGCCAGGACATGCCCTCCCACAACATCAAGCAGGCGTGGCTGATTCCATCGGCGGAGTTCATACCCAACAGGAACGGCACCGCCCCCGGATGGTGGGCTGAGAAAGACGGCAAGACCATCATCATAATGCCTGGCCCGCCGGTGGAAATGCAGGCAATCTTTCGGGACCGCGTTGAGCCGCGTCTTCGCGAGTTGGTGACCGAAGAGGTCACCATCACCCGCAACGTCAAGACCATGGGACTTGGCGAGGCAGCGGTCGACGAGATCATGTCGGAGTACTTCGGCCAGGAAAACCCCTACCTCGGAATCTACTCCAAGGCCGATGGCATTCACCTACGGGTCATAGCCCGGGCTCCCGACGAGGCAACGGCGCGCCTGATGATTGAACCGGTGGAGCAGGCCGTGCACGACCGTCTCGGAGAGTATGTGTGGGGCTACGATGACGAGACCCCGGAACAGTCCGTGGCCCTAGTCCTACAGTCGCGGAACAAGACACTGGCGGTAATGGAATACTGCACCGGCGGATTCCTGACCAACGCGATAACGGAAGCCAACGACGCCCAGCGCCACTTCCGGGGAGGCATTGTGGCCTTCGGGACCGAGTCGCTGGCCTCCTCTGGCGTCCCACCGGTGCTGCTGGACAATCACGGGTCGGTCAGCCAGGAGGCGGCAAACGCCATGGCATCCGCTGCCCTGGTGCAGATGGGCGCAGACTACGGCATCGGCGTGACCGGCGCCCCCGGGCCCGGAGAGCTGGACGGCCGCCCGATGGGACTCTGCTACTTGGCTATCGCCCGTGCCAGCCACGCCGGGCCCCAGGTAATCAAGGAGTTGGAAGTTCGCGTCCCGCCGCGCCGCATCACCATTAAACGGCGCATCAGCAACCAGGCCCTGATCGAGCTGCGAAAGCTGGTCGAGGCCGGAGAGTAGAATTAGGAATCCTCTGAGCAAGTCGGGCGAGATGTGGGATAGTTATGTAGAACCAGCCGGTGTTTGTTGAGGGAGTGAAGGCATATGGACCAGCCGACCTTTGCTGACCTGGAATACCAGGGCAAAAAGCGCAAGACCCGCCGGGAGCTGTTCCTGGAGCGAATGGACGCCCTGATTCCCTGGCAGTTGCTGGAGGAGCGCATCCTCCCCTTCTACCCCAAGGCCGGAAGGGGGAGACAGCCCTATCCGCTGTCCGTCATGCTGAGAGTCCACTGCGTCCAACTCTTCTACAATCTCAGCGACCCGGGCATGGAGGACTTGCTCTACGAGTCGGACCCGGTGCGGCACTTCACAGGGTTGAAGCTCTCGGGTCCCCTGCCCGACGAGACCACCATCCTGAATTTCCGTCATCTCCTGGAGAGGCACCAACTGGGGCAGGGTCTCTTGGCGGAGATAAACGCCCACCTGGAGTCCCAGGGACTGAGGCTCAGGGAGGGGACCATCGTCGACGCGACCATCATAGAGGCGCCGTCCTCCACCAAGAACCGGACTGGGGAGCGGGACCCGGAGATGCATCAGACCAAGAAGGGGAACCAGTGGCATTTCGGGATGAAGGCGCATATTGGGGTGGACTCAGGTACGGGCATAGTCCACAGCATGACGGCCACGGCGGCCAACGCTCACGATGTTACGCAGACGCGCAAACTGCTGCACGGGGGCGAGAGGGTGGTGTGGGGCGACGCCGGGTATCAGGGAGTCGACAAGCGGAAGGAGAACCTGGGTCTGGCGGTGGAATGGCGGGTGGCGATGCGTCCGGGGAGTCGGCGGAGGCTGGAGCCTGGGAGCGAGGAGGCACTGCAGGAGAGGGCGAAAGCGTCGGTGAGGGCCAGGGTGGAGCATCCTTTCCTGAGGCTGAAGGGGTTGTTCGGTTACGGCAAGGTTCGCTACCGGGGACTGGCGAAGAACATGGAGCGGCTGGCCTTGTTGTTCGGGCTGGGCAATCTGCTGACGGCGGAGGGCCAACTGGCGGCGTAGTGCGCAATTGCTGCGGGACAACGCCGGTCTCGAGGCCCGTCAAGCCTCAAGCAGCACAGTCGGGGAGGAAACCCAAGGGGCCGAGCGCCGGCTGGCAAGCACCAGACCGCAGTCCCCACTCCGTTATGCAACTCCATCAAACACAACCCAGACCAAAGCCCCCTTGTTCAGAGGATTCTTAGTTTGAAGAGACTGAGTTACGTTTTCGTCTCGGTGCTTGTCCTCGTATTTGCCGGGATGGCCTGCGGAGGAGAAGGGGCGGATCCTACCTCCGCACCTGCCGCAACCCAGGCGCCTACTGTCGAGGCGACCACTGTGGTCCGTGCCGCAACCGCTGAGCCCACCGCGCCGCCGGCCGCTACTACGGCGCCACAAGCAACCCCCACCACCGGAACTCCGACCGAGGCGGCGGCCCCCACTGCCACCGAGGCTCCGCCTGTCCCGACGGCTACACCGGAGCCTAAACCCACGGCTACGCCAGAGCCATCAGGGGTTGTTGCCGGGCCTGGCTCGTTTACGGTTGGGGAAGGTTCCCAGATTACCTTCACAGTGGAGGAGGAACTGGGGAGGTCTCCCGTTCGATTTGATGCAGTGATCTCAAGCACCGGGCTGAGTGGATTCGCCAATCTCGACGGTAGTCCTTCGGAGATCACCCTGGACCTGCATTCTCTGACTAGCGACCAGGATTTCCGAGACCGCTACATCCAGTCGCGAATGTTCCCGAACACTCCAACTGCCACGGTGACCGTGGAAAACCTGCCCGACTTGCCCCAGAGCTTCCTTGATGGTGAAGAAACTTCCGGGACCCTGGAAGGTTCTCTTCAGATCGGGGAAACAGTCGCTCCCCTGACCTTCGATGTTGAGGCGCGCCACGACGGCGCGGTGATAAACGTGCTGGGCAGAACGACGTTCACCTGGGACCAGCTCGGTCTGCCGAAGCCCACTGCCCGTTCGGTGGTCTACCTGGCAGACGAAGTTCGAGTGCAGGTGCTCATCATAGCCTACGCTCCCTAGATCCTGACGTCGCGGTGCGGCGAGCCCACTGACACTCCGCAACCTCAGTTCACCACGAGGCCCTGGCCCAGCCTGGTCAGCGTCTCGCAGCCTTCGGTCGTGGTCAGTACCGTGTCACCCACTGACATCGCCAGCTTGTTGTCCCAGTCCAGCAGGATCATGTGCATGAAGATGACCATGTTCGGTTGCAGGACGACAGGGTTGTCGCGAAAGATCATGGGCCAGTCCATCCACGTGGGCGGATAGAGCGCGCCCAGGCTGTAGCCACAGGCGTTGAGCTTGTGGTCGCCGAACCCGGCCCGGTCGAAGGAATCGGCGTGGGCCTGAAAGATGTCGCCGAAGGTCGCCCCGGGTCTGCAGGCATCCTTGCACGCCTGCAGGGCGTCGGCGCAAGCTGCATGCATGGCCACGTGGCGAGGGTCCGGCTCTCCGGTCAGGATGGTGCGCATGAGGCAGGAATGGTAGTGGCGATAGGCCCCGCCGAACTCCAGTTGCAACTGGTCGTTTTCGTCGAGGGTGCGATAGCCGGTGAAGTTGCGCACCATCAGCGCGTTCTCGTCCGAGCCGATGATGAACCTGGTCGCAGTGTAGTCGCCGCCGCCCCGGAACACCGCCGAGTTCATTGCAGCCAGCACGTCCTGCTCCGGCGTACCCGCCGTTGCCGTACGCTGCGCCGCCAGCCACGCCTCGTCGGCCAGCTCTCCAGCTCGCCGCACGTACGCGATCTCGGCGTCACTCTTGACCAGGCGAAGGCGGCTGACCAGGTCCGACTGGTCCTCCCAATGGCACTTGCCTTCCAACGCGCCCCGTACGTACTCCCACCGCCGGCCCGTCAGGCACCACGCCTCCAGCTCAACGCCCACTTTCTGTCCACGACAGCCCTGCTCCTCAAGGATGGACCAAAGGTCCTCGCCGGGGTTTGCCCCGGCCCTGTCCAGCCAGATGCGGATGTCCTCCACCACCGAGGTCAGCCGCGCCTGCCGCAGGTCGGCCGAGCGAGTGAGCAGCACCAGTTGTCCGTCAGCGCCGAGGTAGAGGCACTGGAACTGGGAATAGCCGGTGGTGTCGTACCCCGTGAGGTAGTACATGCTTTCCTGACGGAAAATCAGCAGCGCTGCAAGCCCTCTTTCCTGCAGCTCCGCGACCACACGGTCCCGGCGGGACTTCAGCTCCTGCTCTGTAAAGTGCAATGCCATTACGCTTCCTCCTGTTCCTCCGGGCTGACCCTCCGGCTATCGGACGGACCTACGTTGCCAGTATAATCGGCGCCAACTTGACCGCAACCACACCACCCGGCGATGGCTGGAGGTTTGATATGGCGACCGTGAACACCGTGCTTGGCACCATAGATTCTTCCGAGATGGGCTTCACCCTGCCCCATGAGCACCTTATCGACTCCTCCGCAGGCATCCGCATCAGCTACGGGGAACTGGAACTGCGGGACCGGTCCTACGACATGGCCGTCGAGGACTTCTCCGCGGCCAAAGCGGGCGGGGTCGATACGGTCGTCGAGGTGTCCCCGATGGACCTGGGCCGCGACGTTGTGCTGATGAGGGAAGTGTCCGAGGCAACTGGCATGAACTTCGTCTGCTGCACCGGTTGCTGGCTGGACATCCCCCGCAGCTTCTGGTGGCGCGACAAGGACTTCATCGCCGACCTGTGGGTACGGGAGGTAGAGGAGGGCATAGACGGGACGGATATCAAGGCGGGCATCATCAAGGTGGCCACCAGCGACCCCATCACCGAGCACGAGGAACTGATGCTGCGCGCCTCGGCCCGCACGCATTTGCGGACGGGCATCCCCATCACGACGCACACTCCGCCGATGTCCCGCATCGGCGAGCGGCAGGTGCAGATCCTGACCGAGGAGGGGGTCGAGCCGCAGAACATTTACGTCGGGCACATCAACCAGACCCTCGACCCCGACTACCACCGCGAGCTGGCGCGCCTGGGCGTCTGGCTCGGCTGGGACATCAACAACGCCTTCGGACGACCACACCTGCCGCCATGGGAGGAGCGGGCAGAGTACCTGAAGAAACTGCTGGACGAGGGCATCGAGGAGAATATGATGCTTTCCCACGACTGGAACGTGGTCCTGTCCCGCATCGGCACCTCAGGCTTCCCGACCCGCGATCAGAACCCCGACGGCTTCCTGTGGCTCAGCCGCAAGTTCATCCCTCAGCTAATGGAGATGGGAGTGCAGCAGGAAACCGTCGACCGTATGATGATCGAGAATCCCCGCCGCCACTTCGAGAGCGTGAAGCCGGGGGATTAGCCCCCTGATACTATGGATACCCAGGAGGCCTCATGCAGAAGGCAGCGCACGTACGCACCATCACAGCAACAGAGTTCAAGGCCAAGTGCCTCAGACTCATGGACGAGATAGACGAGACCGACACGGAGTTGGTCATTACCAAGAACGGCCGCCCCGTCTCCCGCCTCATACCCTACCGGGAGATGCCGCATGCCCCGTTCGGTCGGGACCGGGACATCATCCAGATACACGGCGACATCATCGAGCCGCTGGACGTCGAGTGGGAAGCCGAGGTCAATCCTGACCGGACTCTCAACCCGTGATACTGCTGGACACCCACGTCCTGATCTACCTTCTATTCGATACTGCCAGGCTGGGCAGCCAGACACACCAAATAATCGAAACCGAGTGGCCCCGGGAAACGTGGCAGTATCGGCAATCACCTTTTGGGAAGTCGCCATGCTGCACGACAAGGGCAGACTTTCTTTGCTACGGGATATTGAGGACTGGCGAGCAAGTCTTCTTAATGGCGGCTTGATTGAAATTCCCGTAGACGGCGCAATCGGTAGCAAGGCCAATACATTCACCAGTTTTCACGCCGACCCTGCTGACCGCCTTATCGTCGCCACGGCAATGCAAGGACACCAACTGGTGACTGAAGACCGGCTCATTTTTGGAGTGGCCAGGCCCGCTACACCGCCTGCGAGCCACGGCGTGAACGATGTCATCGACCGCATATTGATCGAAAACCCCCGCCACTTGGAGAGCGTGAAGCCGGGGGCGTAAGCGGCCGACGCCTACGGTGCGCACCAACCTGTGGATGGGGTATAGGAAGGGTGGATGACAGGGATCAAGCGGAAACGGGCACCCCGCTACATTACGGCAGCAGCATTCGCGTTTCTGATGATCAGCCTGATTGCCAGTCCAGGGCCCTGCCTGACTGAGACCCACATGGGCGTCACCTCAGTGGAGCAGTCTGATACCGGTCTCACGGCGCGGACCGCCTTTATGCAGTCAAACGGCGACTGTGGGTACATCCCGTACAGCAGCCGTGATGCGGGCAGGTCGTGGAAGAGAACCTATTTTGGGGTGCGGGGCATCGACTGCAAGGACATTTTTGGACCGCAGGAGACCGATAGCTCCCTTTCGCCCTGGTACAAAATTGAGGACCACGACATCGTCAAGGTGGAGCCGGACCGGGAGACGGTCGTCTACTCGGCCGCCCACCGGAACACTGCCAGCGCGCAAGTGGTACTGACGAAGGAGACCGCCGCTCTCGCGAAGGAACGATACACGGAGAGAGCGGTGACCACCCAGCCATTGGGGGTTGCGCTCGATGCCCGTACGGGAACCGTGGTCGCCGCGATGGGGCTAACTGGGACGGTGGCCATTGCGCCGGACGGCAGTTCGTGGCAGGCCACAGTGGGGGAATACCAGCCGGTCGATCTGTCACCGATGGTCAAGGCCAAGGCCTTCCTGGAAGAGCCGTCGGTGTGGGCTGCTTCCATAGCGTTGACTGCCGCCGCCCTCGCCGCCGCCATTGCGGCCTCACGACTACCGCGCCCGATGAATGCAGACAACGTGGCCCTGGTTGTCCTAGTAGTCGTTCCAGTAACCGGCATCACGGCGTGGCTGTCCTCAATGGTCATGAACAAAGCAGCGACCGTCCCGGAGCCTGGAGGCGCATCGATCGGTCTCATAACGGCCATCGCGGTCGCATTTGGACTGATTAACATTTTTTCATCCCGCATAAACGCGAAGCCTCTGCCGGCCAGATTCTGGTACGGAACGATAGCCGGGGCTGTGGCGATGCTGGCCGCTACGGCAATGTCGTATGCCACGTGGGCCTACCGGGACCCGGCGTGGCCGTCAGCACAACTGATGGCGGCGGTCATCTGCGCCACCATCGCCTTGCTCATCGCGAGATGGCACATTCGACAAGCCCTTGAGGCCTACCGGGAGGAAAGACAGCACGGGTGGATACGGAAGAACCAGGCTAGACCTGTCTCCGGAAGCATAACGAGCACGGACACAGACGGGACGGATGCCTCTGACATTGGAGTAAAGCAACAGCCCGGACCCATGGGAATGAACCGGAGGGCGCTGGAGCACCGCATCGCGCAGGCAAGACGAGCGGAGCAGGAACACCTGAGACTGCCGACAGACGAGGAACTAGCCGACTAGGCCCGCTGGTGCGCGGGCAACAGATGACCGGAAACCGCGGGCGGATACCTGTGGCTGAGCCGCGCTTTCATCCCAGGGATCGGGATTGGGGCTTGTCGAGGACGGAGGTGGATCAAAGGGTGGCCGCCAAGTCTCGCGGGCACTTAGATGCGGTCGAGCCGGGTGAGCAAATAACTACTGCCTGTTCTCACATTCAGGGGAATGGATCGGTCTCGCTCACGATGGTCTGTGATTCCCTGATGGGCAGGTCCAGTCCTATAGCCCTCTTGTCTCCCCACAAGGTCTTGAGGTAGTTGATGACGGCGACTATCTCCTCGTGGCGCAGCTTCTCGCCAAAGGCCGGCATGCCGCTCTTGTAGTTGGGCAGGTCGGGTGATTCGTAAATGGCTCCGCCCATACTCACGATTCTGTAAAGCGTGCCATCTCCGTGATGCCAGGTGTGGCCGTCGCCGTTGAGAGGTGGCGCGGGGAGGGAACCGTCGGGATTGCGGATGTTCCAGCCGGGCTGTCCCTCCCCACTGGTACCATGACAAACGGAGCAGTTGGCGCTGAACAATTCTGCGCCCCGGACAGTGTCTGCCGAGGAATCGGAGGCCGTTCCCTGAGCATCCTGTCCCTGGCCGCATGCGGTCATCAGAGCGAGCACCAGCAAACAGAACGCCACCGCAATTGCCATTACCTGCGTTGACACAGCCCTCGAAATGGCAACCTCTCCCCGAAACCAGCTACATTTGCGTGCACTTTATCACCCCGAACATGGCTGTTTCATATATCAATGAAAATAGCCCGCCCCGAATCCTCGGAGCGGGCCCTTCGTTTGCCTTCCGTTGTGTTCCCGGGCTATCGCTTGGCGAACCGCCGGGCTGTCAGCTCCCGGTACAGCATGGGCAGGCGCTCGGGCAGGGCCCAGATGTCGCCCAGAACCTCGTAGCCCATGTCGCCGCACATGCTCTTCAGGTAGTCGTGTCCCGCCTTGTCCACCGTCAGGCAGAACGGCGTGATGTTCTTCTGACGAGCCTCCACCAGCGCCATGTGGGTGTCGTGGACTGCGTATTCCTTTTCCACGCCCTCGCGGCTGTAGCCCCGGTCCTGGGGCCGACCGTCGCTGACCAGGAACATGATCTTGGTGTGCGCGTCCTGGTTCTCCAGCTTGGTGATGGCGTGGCGGATCGCCGCGCCCATGCGGGTGGCGTGCAGCGGCGTGATCTTGTCGATGCGCCGCTTGACCTTGTCGCCGAAGTTTTCCTGGATGTCTTTGATCACGTAGAACTCGACGTTCTCGCGGCCGTAGCCGGAGAAGCCGTAGATGCCGTAGGTGTCGCCGATGTTCTCAAGGGCCTGCACCAGCAGCGCGGTGCTCTCCTTCTCCAGGTCGATAATGCGCTTGTAGTTGCGGCGCACCAGACCCTCGCGGCGGCGCCGGAGCCAGACCATGTACTCCACCGGATCGTCCGGCGCGTCGCGGTCGTCCACCGTCTGGCGTCCCTCGTCGATGGCCTCGGCAGTGGACGCGCTCATGTCGAGCAGGAACACCACGGCCACGTCGCGGCGGTTCCGGTTGCGGTGCCAGTAAATCTTGTCATCCGGAGGGATGTTCATCTTCAGGTCAACCCAGGCCTCGAGCGTCGCGTTGAGGTCCAGATCTTCGCCGTCGATCAGGCGGTAGGTCTTGCGCATGCTCTCCGGCATGATGAGCTCGAACTGACGCCGGATGTGGGCCGAGAGTGACGCATAGTTCTTCAGGGAATCCTGGTAGAAGTTTATGTCGCCCTCTTCGACGGTCTTTTCCTTGACGATGCACCAGCGTGGCTTGTAATCGTTGGCGCGGAAGTCCCACTCGTCGTACAGGAACGTCTGGGGTTCTCGGGCCTCCAGCTCCCCGCCCTGCTCGTCGTCGTTCAGCAGCGGTCCGTAGCCCTGTCCCGGCTGGGAGTTGGGCGGCGGAGCGCCTGCCTCCTTCATGATGTTCTGGGCGAAGGTGGTCATGGCGTCGGTGATGTCGCCCTGCTCCGCGTCCAGCTCCAGCTCATCGCTGTCCTGCAGGAGTTGCTCCAGCATCTCCTGGGTCATGGGTTGGGCTTCGCCTTCCTGGTCGCTGCTGTCCGCCTGCAGGCGGGTGAGCAACTGCACCATTTCCGGCTTGAAGTCGCCGCGGTAGTCCACCGGTTCGGGCGACTCGTACGACTCGTCGCCTTCCTGGCTTTCCGCCCGCTGGTCCATATCGGCCTGCAGCCGGTCAACGAGGTCCTGGTATTCTTCCTCGTTGAAGTCCCCAGGCTCCTCGAGGTCCTGTTCGTCCCACTGTTCTTCGTCTTCCTGCTGATTGGGCAGGCGGGAGATGATTTCGTAGGCCCGCAGAGTAGCCTCGGCAGTGTCCTCCACGTTGGCCTCGGCGGTGCGGAGCTGGTGCAGGACGCGGGACAGCATCACTGCGACCTCTTCGTATTCCTCGGGCACTGGCAGATCGGTGAACTGCTCGAGGCTCATGTGAATCAGCAGCTCCACCATGGCCTGCTGAAGGGGCATTTCCTGGATCTCCGGGCGTCGCTCAAGGGTTTCCGTCTGGACACGGGAGGAAGCCCGGCTGATGCCGGGGTACTCCACCTTGATGCGGTAGTCCAGGCGGCAGTCCTCCAGCACCGTGAACAGATCGAAAGCCAGCTTGCCGTTTTCAAACAGAGCGAGGAAGCGGCCGATGTCCGTGTATGACCTCATAGATCCGGGGCTTTCGGGCGCCATGCCTTCCGGCACTGCCGAAGACGAGCCATCAGGCCTCATCTCGACGAAGGAGACCTCGACCTCGGCTTCGCCACCTGCCATTTCCCTGGCCATCTCGATCATCGCCTGGCGCGCGGCCTGTTCTTCGGCGCGCTTTGCGTTGATCTCGTCCTCCAGGACATGCCGCCGGTCGTCAAACTGGGTGGCAGGCTTGTCGAACAGGAATTCGAAGCTGCCGAATTCCAGGTGGCTGACCTGGTGAGTGGAGACAACCTTGAACCAGGAGAAATTGTCCTGCTTGTTGGAGTAGTGGTCCACCACCGGGGGCAGGAACACCTTCGAGCCGTCGGTGGAGGCCGTGTCTTCGTCCACCCACCCGATGTTTCGTCGCACCAATTCGTGGGTGTTCATGATCTCGATGCCGGCGCCCGACAGCGCGCGACAGTACAGCCGCAGGATGCCCTTGACCCGGTCGAGCTCAAGACTGGAAGAAAGGGTTTCCAGCATCTGCTCCGAGGTGTTGGACTCTATCTTGAAAAAGGCGATGCCGCTCTCCGGGTTCTCCTGCAGCAGTTTCAAACCATGCTGGTACCAGGTGTCGAGCTGGCTCACCGTGATGCGCGTGAGCACGCCATCCAGGCTGCGCAGGAACGGCGGCACGGCCTCAGGGGTGACAGCTACGAGCTGGTCGCAGAGGTCCAGGATGTAGCCCTGGTTGCCCTGCGGGACTCTGCCCAGCGCCTGGGTGCCATCGGCCAGGAATCGGGACGTGTCGCGCAGGCCCACTTTGGCCAGGCGCTCACCCAGCTTCAGGAAACGCCCGGTCTGAGCCTCGTCCACGTGCTGCAGGGCGCGGGGCACGAGTTCCAGGCAGGTCTTGACTTCCCGCCAGCTGGAGTCGATGAGGGCACGGGTCATCGCCAGGAACGGTTCCCGTTCCCGACCCATACCGGGCAGGACGTCCTTTCCCAATGTCAGGCATTCGCTGGCGACGTCGAAAGACTTGTACGAGAGGGCTTCGATCAGGGACGCGAAAACTTCCACATCCCAGAAGGGGAGGCTGCGCACCAGCTCCGGCGAGACCTCGAAGAACTTCGCCGCGAGGGTGCTAGACTTCCAGGTTCCCTTGTACAGGCTGCGGCCCAGGCCCGCCCAGCGGGGAATGTACTGCGGGCGCAGGTTTGGCACGATGGCCACGCTGGACTTGAAGAAGGAAACCGCCAGCGTGGGGGAATCCTGGGCCAGATAGGTGCCACAGCGGGCCCACTGCATGAAGGACGGGAAGGAAAGGAACCGGCAAACATGCGGGCTGACCTTGTAGTACTCTATTGCCGCTTCCCATGAGCGAATGGTCTGGGTGCCAATGGAGACACCCTCCTTGGCCCAGAGCCCGACTTCGTCGGGCCCGAACGCATCGCTCACCGGCTTAACGGCTTCCTGGTAAGCTTCCAGTACGGCAGGGGGGAGTTTGCCCAATTCCTGTTCTATTTCGGGTGTCGGAGCGCTACTCGTCAATTCTGACCCTCGCTTTCCAGCCCATCCTCCAGGAGCTGCAGGAATTGCTGGAGGATTCTCGCGGTTGCGCCAAATACCAGGTGTTTGTCATGCGCGTAAGAGAGGACGGTGGAGGGAGCCCCCTCCTGCCAGTGGGTTTCCACTCTTACGCTGGCGGAGTCCTGAAGAGCGGAAACTGGGAACTCGACGATCTCCGCGATTTCGTCGGCGCTGGGACGGAAATCGTACGGGTGGCCAATGGTCCCGGCGAACACCCGCACCCGGAATTGAGAGCGGGTCGCCACCTCATCGAGCTCTCCCAGAACTGTAATGTCATCCCGTCGTATTCCCATTTCCTCTTCGGTTTCCCGAAGGGCGGTATCCAGGGGATTGCGGTCTTCCGGGTCGGTTGCCCCTCCGGGGAAGGAGATCTCCCCCTTATGGTGTTCAACTTCCTGGGAACGCTTGTTCAGCAGAACGCAGTACTCTCCGTCCTTGGGGTACAGCAGCACCATAACGGCTGCGGGCGTCAGGTCATCTCCGGCCACCCTTCCGGTGGACCGGTTCACCAGCGCCCGCTTTATCTGTTCCGGTGGCGTCAGGACGGCCTACGCTCCCGCTTCATTATGAGACACTCGCTTCGACGTGCGACCCTGTCAATCGACTACTCGAAGATGGAGGAAGCCACTTCCTCGAGACTGCGTTGCAGTTCAGGATCGTCGGTCAGCGTCCAGACGATGGCGACCTGGCAGGCCCGCCGGGCAGGAATGCCTTCGGATATCAGGCGGCCGGCATAGATGAGCAGCCGGGTGCTTGCGCCTTCCTGCAGGCCATGGTCTTCCAGGTTGCGGATCTTTTCGCCCAGCTTTGCCAGTGAGTCGGCCTGTTCTTCCGTGCAGCCGCTCTCCTGCTGAATGATTTCCCGCTCGATTTCCCGCGGCGGGTAGTAGAACTCAATGGAGATGAACCGCTGCCTGGTGCTGTGCTTCAGGTCCTTCAGCGCGCTCTGGTATCCGGGGTTGTAGGAGATGCAGAGCAGGAACCGGTCGTCGGCCTCGATGATGGAGCCGGTCTTCTCCACCGGAAGGATGCGGCGGTGGTCGGTCAGGGGGTGTATCAGCACCGTGGTGTCCTTTCGGGCCTCGACGACCTCGTCCAGGTAGAGGATCGCTCCGGCCTTCACTGCGCGGGTCATGGGCCCGTCGATCCAGCGTGTGCCCTCTGCGTCCAGCAGGTAGCGACCCACCAGGTCACTGGCGGTCAGGTCTTCGTGGCAGGCGATGGTGACCAGCGGCACCCGCACCTCGCCCTCACGGACCTCCTGCACGTCCTGCGGTTCTGCTCCGCCCGAAACCTTGCCTTCTTCTTTAATCACGGTGAGAGGGCGGCCCAGCTTCCACGCCATGTATTCCACGAACCGGGTCTTTCCACATCCGGTCGGGCCCTTGAGCAGCACCGGAATGTGCTGTTGGTAAGCCGCAGCGAACAGCTCCATCTCGTCGCCCACTGCGCGATAGTACGGTTCGGCCCGGACCAGAAACTCCTCGATCGCATACTCGCTATAGTGTTGTACTTCCTGCTCTACGGCTTCTACCATTATGTCTGCTCAATCCTCTCTTTGACTCTGGTTGCCCACAACTCGTCAATCGCCAAATGCATTTCGGAGACGACCCCCGAGTTGTCAATCACCAAATCGGCCCGCTCCAGCCGCTCCGAGCGGCTCATCTGGGAGGCCAGGCGTTTACGCGCCTCTTCTTCGCTCATCCCGTTTCGCTGGGCCAGCCGATGGATTACCGCTTCTTCTGAAGCGTCGGTAACCCACACCTCCTGTACCAGGGAATCCCATCCGGCTTCGAACAGGAGTGCGGCCTCCACCACTACCACTCCGGCGCCCTCGCTTTGCAGAGCGTCTATCTTTTCCTGCACCATCCTCGCCATCAGGGGGTGCATGATCCCGTTCAGTCGGGCCAGCTGTTCCGGGTCGGAAAATACGATGGCGCCAAGGCTGCGCCGGTCTATCTCTCCATTGGCCTGGAGAATGCCGTCGCCGAACGCCTCAACCACCAACCGCCACGCTTCCGCGTGAGGCTGGTATGCTTCGTGCCCCACGAGGTCTGCGTCAATCTGGGCTGCCCCCAGTGAGACCATGTGGCGAGCGGCTTCGCTTTTCCCGGTACCGATGCCGCCAGTGAGGCCGATTACCAGCATATAACCCCGGTTCTCGCTTCCCCGTTCACGCGAAAACACCCGCCCCCGCTGCTACAGGGCGCAATGAGCGTCATTCTAACAATCGCCCATAATATGGTCAACTTGAATAGCGCTGCAGGACCTCGTGCTGCAGGACCTCGTGAGGATGTTGCCGCCCTGGTTGTCATTCCCTGATTTCAATCGGACCCCGGCGGCTCGCCCACGTATCCTGCAGTTCCGAAAACATCCTCCCATATTCTGCAGAGTCGATGGGAGTGGTGGTCATGATAACCGCGTCCTCACGGTTGTCCGAGTAGTACCCCTTTCGAATCCCCACAGACTTGAAACTGTATTTTTCATAGAGCCTGTGGGCAATGAAGTTGGATACCCGGGCTTCCAGCGTCATCACGTGCGACCCGTATTCGACCGCAGCGCGCAGGGAGCCTATCAACAGCAGTTCCCCAATGCCGTTGCCGCGCCGCGATTCACGCACGGCTATTTCCACGATGTGAGCCTCGTCTCCCTGGTACCAGACGCTGACATAGCCTGCGATGGCGCTGTCATCCTGGGCATCCGGCTGGGGTTCGCTCTTCAGACCAAACCACCCGGCCACCCTGGAAAACAGGGGGCGCGGCTCTCCAGCGGGATCCTCAACGGGCGGCGGCGGCGATTCGTCTTCATCGATGCAGGCCACCAGGTAACACGCCCGTTTGTTGTTGATGTCCCGCCGGAAGGGAGTACTCGCCCATACCGGCGAGAAGGCTTCCCTTTCGATCTCCAGGACCTCTTCTATATCTTCCTTTTGTAAACGGCGCAGATATACCCTGGTTTGCTGCGACAAAGCGAACAGTCCCGGACGAGTGAGTCGGCCCTGAAATCAGCAGGGCTCGGATTTTGTGAATTGTAGCACAGGCCAGTGGGGCTTCTTCATTGCTTTTGAAAGGCGAAGGGGGCGCATCGCCAGCCTGTAATTCCCCGCAGAGGTAGATTATCCAGGCGGCCCCACTCTCCGGTTAAGGGACCCTTCCTCCAAAGATTCCGGTCAGTTTGATCGAGCTATGTATTCCAGACCTTGACCGTACCGTATTGCCCGTCGAACCCCGGTTCTACCGTCACCTCCCCAGCGCGGGCCTTCAGGATAACCTGAGCCACTCTTTCCCCGGCCAGGGCCCGAATATCATCAGCGTCGGACCTCGCCAGCACCTCGATCTCGCTTCCCAGTTCCTCGCAAAGCTGAGTGTAGACCGTCTGTACTTTCTTACTGCGCCGACCGACCTGCAAGCTTTCGGCCAGCAGTTCTTCCAGCGGCACGAGTCGAAGGTAAGGAGCTCTCTTGTGTCCCGTAGAGACGGATGCTTCAACGCCAGACTGCTGCGATGCCGAGCCTTCTTCGTAGTCCGCGGGCGGAGACAGCGAGCGCACTCTGTGAAGCACACCAAGGGTCATGGGTCGACCACAGGCAGGACAACGAGAATCCTGCTGCGCCTCTGTTTCTGCCGGCGACTGCCTCACCCCACAGTTGCGGTGGCCGTTGAAGTGATATTTGCCCTCTTCCGGAAAGAACTCGACCGTGTGGGAGACGTCGTTTTCTTCAATTGCCTTCCTGAAGTTCCGATACGTGGGCTTGCCCTCGAAGACCGTAAGCTCCCTCCCGAGATTGGGCAACGAGTGGGCGTCGGAAAAAGACACGATGGTACGGTCACGAATTCCCGGAACACCCCAGTTCATCGCGGGATCACTGGAAAGCCCGGTTTCCACTGCGTGAACCAAGGGCGCCATTGGTCCAAAGCACTCTTCCAGGCTGTCGAATCCTGACACAGAGCCCAGCATGCCGTACCAGGGCGTCCAGATGTGCGCCGGCGCCACCACTGCCATTGAATCAACGTCCAGCGCCAGTTCCAGCAGGTCCTGAGCCGACAGGCCCACGGTGGGGCGGCCGTCTCCCTCCAGCTTAGCGCCACGCTGCGCCAACTCATGGCTGAACCGGCCCACTGCCTCAAAGGAGGACATGTAGAGGAGAAGGTGAAGCCGTCTTGACCTGCCGCCCTGCCGGTAAACGCAGCTTACCTCCGTTCCCAGGACGAACCGCACACCGGAATATTCGAATGTCCCTTCATCCGCCTCGGTGAGCCCGTCCTGCAATTCTCGGAACCATGCAGGATGGGTGAAATCCCCGGTGGCGAGGAGATCAATCCCCTTGGTTTTAGCCGTGGAAGCGAGATTTTCCAGGGTCAGATTCTTGCTGCACGCATAAGCGTACCGGGAATGAATGTGCAGGTCGGCGGAGAATGTGTGTCGGGCGGACATGGCTCAATCCTAGCACGCCTAGCACGGCATCGAGTCCACCCTGGGCCCGCCGTGGACATTGGCGCCCATGCTGTCGGCAAATTCGCCCCATAACGAGAATCGCTGCCCATAACAAGGACCCCTGCAGGCCGCCTTTTCGACCAGACGCCGTTCGTGCGGCAAAAGGAAGAGCGCCCTCCGTAGAGAGCGCTCTTCCCAACGATGACGGGTCTGCGGCCTTTCCGGCACGCTGGAACGGGGTTTGTTCCCCCACGTTCCCGGCCTGCCTTACTTCCCGGAGGAAGCGGGCCGCGCCCTCATCGCCTTCACCCTACCTGGCCCGCTTCCGGGACTTCCAGTACCGGTAGCCTCCGTAAGCAGCTGCGGCCAGGGCCGCCGCACCCAAAACCATTCCGATCTTCGCTTTCGTGGACATATCTGCCACCTCCACTGATGTTATCTTCCGGCGCAGAGTTTTTGGTCCCGCCGGAAATTTCTAACTGAGCATCAAACTCTATGTATTACTTATACCAATAACAGTTATGTCTGTCAAGGGTGTGAAAACAATCACAATATTGTGCATCACAATAGGCCATATTATGTAATGGCAATATGTTCCGATATTTTCAATGAGCTTTGCCAATAAATGGGTGCCTGCCCAAGAATTCGCATCCGGATAACCTGGTGACATTCCGCCATTGCCAGGTCGGGCAGCGCATCCCTAACATTATCTCTTAAAGCCTTGCCAACACTCCGCCTCCGTTCGCCGCAACCCGGCAGGCAATCTGGACCGGCAGAATATGAGAGGAAATGGCACATGAACTTTTTGTAGCCCACCGCTCTTGTGAAGATCAGGAATGAGGGAGGCTCAGGATCCCAAATGCGCAGGACCTGGTCTCTTACCCATACAATCTTGACCGGCGGCTGGGGCAGTCTTATTCTTATTATTTGAAAAGATACTTGAAAAGCAGAAATGCGTCCGTCTCAAATGCAAGGAGGATAGAAGAGGAATGCCAGCCAAGAGCATCATCAGTGATCAGGCTGCCCAGAAGGCCCTGTTGGAAGGCATCTCAATGGTTTCCAACGCCGTAGGCCGTACCTTGGGGCCCAAGGGGCGAAACGTCGCCCTCGAAAAGAAATGGGGCGCCCCCGTCATCACCAACGACGGCGTGACCATTGCCAAGGAAGTTGAGCTGCCCGAATCCTTCCAGAACATGGGCGCCCAGCTCATCAAGGAAGCCGCCAGCAAGACCAACGATGTCGCCGGCGATGGCACCACCACCGCAACCGTGCTGGCGCACAACATTGTTCGCGAGGGCATGAAGAACGTGGCGGCCGGCGCGGACCCGATGGCCATCAAGCGCGGGCTGGACAAGTGCGTGCAGGCTCTGGTCAAAGAACTGGCCGGAATCTCGACCGTCGTGCAGGGCCGCGATCAGATGGCCCAGGTAGCCACCATCTCCGCCAACGACGCCGAAATCGGCGACATGCTGGCTGACGTTCTCGACCAGGTTGGCGCTGAAGGAGTGGTCACCATTGAGGAAGGCAAGGGAATCGAGTCGGAGACCGAGTATGTCGAGGGCATGAACTTCGACCGCGGCTACATCAGCCCCTACTTTGTCACCAACCCGGACCGGATGGAATCGATCATCGAGAATCCGCACATCCTGGTCACCGACAAGAAAATCTCATCGGCTGCCGAATTAGTGCCCGTCCTGGAAAACGCCCTTCAGGTCACCCGCAACCTGGTGATCATCGCAGAGGACGTTGAAAGCGAGGCCCTGGCGGTTCTCGTGGTAAACAAGCTTCGCGGCACGATTAACTGCCTGGCGGTCAAGGCCCCGGGATTCGGTGACCGCCGCAAGGCCATGCTGGAAGACATTGCCATCCTGACCGGCGCAGAGGTGGTTTCCGAAGAGCGCGGCCGGCGACTGGACCAGGCCACCGTTGCCGATCTCGGCCAGGCCCGCCGGATTGAGACCACCAAGGACCGCACCACCATCGTGGGCGGCGCGGGCGAAGCGAACATGATCAAGGGTCGCACCGAGCAGATCCGCGTCCTGATCGAGGAAACCACTTCCGAGTACGACAAGGAGAAGCTGCAGGAACGGTTGGCGAAACTGTCCGGCGGCGTGGCCGTTGTCAAGGTCGGAGCTCCCACGGAGCCCGAGTTGAAGAACCGCAAGGCCCGCGTGGAAGACGCTCTGTCGGCCACCCGCGCAGCGGTCGAAGAGGGCATCGTGCCCGGCGGCGGCGTCGCCTACCTTCGCGCCCTGCACGTCCTCGACGGCGTCCGGCTGAACGGCGACGAAGAAGTTGGCCGTTCCATCCTGCGAGGGGCGCTGCAGGAGCCGGTGCGAATCATCGCCCGCAACTCCGGGGCCGAGCCCGCCGTCGTGGTGGACGAAGTGATCCGCAGCAGCGAGCGCAACTTCGGCTTCGACGCCGCCCGCGGCGAATACGGCGACCTGGTAGCCCGCGGCATCATCGATCCAACCAAGGTCTCGCGGTCAGCCCTGGAGAACGCCTCCAGCGTGGCCGGCATGATCCTGACCACCTACTCGCTGATTACCCAGGAAGAAGAGGAAGAACACGACCACCACGGTCATCACCACTAGGATCCAACTACGCGGGCCTCATCGAACCCGCGGAAAGGAAATAAACAAGAATCGCCGAGGTGATTTTTATGCAGATTTCGATGATGGTAACGGTCTGGACCTGCGACAAGTGCGGCTACGAGAACGGCCCAATGCGCGACGTGTTTTGCGACGGCTGCGGCAATCGGCGCCCGGGCTGGTAGAACGCAACTCAGGTTCCAGGGTCCCCAGAGATAAAAAGGGCTGGAAGCTTTCCGGCCCTTTCCTGTCACCCCTGGCAGACATCCCGATAGAGGCCTGGCAGACATCCCGAGAGAGTTACTAGGCGTACCTCAACAGGGCTTCGGCCACAGCTTCCGGTTTCTGCCACAACGCCATGTGGCACGCTTCAATCTCCAGCGTTTCCTCGCTGTTGAATCGTTCGGCCGTCCTTCGCTGCGCTTCCGGTGATACCAGCTTGTCCTCCGTCAGGACAATACTGCTCACCGGCGAGGGCGGTTCGGCAGCTTCGGCTGATAGTCGCGATCCAAGGACCCTCGTAGGCAGGGGCCCGAAAAACCCCAGTATCTGCACGATTTCCATCGCGTCCATCGTGTTGCAGAGGTACTTTTGAATTGCTGGCCGTGGAATGCGAAATTCCTTGCGGGCCAGGGCGCTGAGCATCGAAAACATCCTGTAACCTGAGCGCACTCCGCTGGCGCACCCGCTGATCAGCGGCCTGCTTCCATCCGGCACGGCCGCTCCGACCAGCGCCACTCGCTTCGGCGGCGTCGCAAGCTGTCCTGCGGCTTCCAGCACGATGCCACAGGAGATGCCGTGCCCCACCAGGACCACATCTCGAAGCTGTTCCTCTTCGATGGCACGGGCGATAACCGCGACGCATTCCTCAAGTCGCACGGCTGCAGTATCACCAGCCACATCGGGGCCGTGCCCGGGCAGGTCTATGGGGTGCACCCGGTCGGCGCGCCTCTTCTTGTGCAGAGTCGGCGGATGCTCCACAGGGGCAGTCATACGTCCCCATACCTTGCCCCAGACCCACGAACCCTGGCCTGGTCCATGAACCAGCAGAAAATCGGTCATTCTTTGCCTAGCTCCAGCACCCTCGTGCTAATTCCAACAGTGACTCACCCATCAAGCGCCTGCAGCGCCTGCAGCAGTTCCACATCTTCATCCGGGGCTACCGTTCGCGGATCGAACAGGACGTGCTCATCCTCGACCCTGGCTACCACCGGCGGGCGCCCCTCACGGAGTCTTCGCAAGATGCCGTCGGCGCCGCCCGGAGTGGCGGTAGCATCAAGGGCCAGCGCCCAGGTCGGCAGGGTCTCGCCGGGCAGGCTGCCTCCGCCGATGGCCGAGCGCGTTTCCACCACGCTGAAACCATCCCGCAGCTGCGCCTGCCATCCGCACGCTCGCTCCCTGAGCGAATCGGGCGTGGCCGAGATCATCCGCCAGACCGGCACTTCCCTTTCTGCCTCCCCGCGCAGATAGTGGACCAGTGTCGCGTTGAGGCTGGCCAAGCTCAGCTTGTCGATGCGCACGGCCCGGGCCAGAGGATGCCTGGCGAGTCGGCTAACCAGTTCCCTGCGACCGACCACTATCCCCGCCTGGGGCCCTCCCAGCAGCTTGTCGCCCGAGAAGAACACCAGCCCCATGCCGGCCCGAACGCTCTCCTGCGGCATGGGCTCATGCGCCATGCCATACGCCTCGGTGGGCAACAGGCTGCCGCTGCCGACATCATGCAGCACGGGGACGCCGAGGCGGTCGCCCAACTCGGCCAGATCCCGCGACTGGACCTCGGCCGTAAAGCCTTCGACGCGGAAGTTGCTCGCGTGGACTTTCAGATAAGCAGCCGTGTTGGAGTTGGTCGCGTCCTCGTAATCCCGCAGATATGTTCGATTGGTTGTCCCCACGTCCACGAGTGTAGCGCCGCTCTGCCGCAGTACGTCGGGGACCCTGAATCCGCCGCCGATCTCCACAGCCTCGGCACGGGAGACTATCACCTCCCGACCTGAGGCCAGGGCCAGCAGGCCCAGCAGGATTGCAGACGCATTGTTGTTGACAGCCAGGGCTGCCTCAGCGCCTGTCAGTTGGCGCAGCAGCGACTCGAGGCGAGACTGGCGGGAACCTCGGCGGCCCGAATCGAGATCGAACTCCAGATTCGAGTACCCGGCCGCTGCCTCCTCGGCTGCATTCATCGCGGCGCGACTCAGAGGAGCGCGGCCGAGGTTGGTGTGTATGACGACACCCGTTGCGTTGATGACTCGCCTGGGCTCGGCCTGGCCCGCTCTGTCGACACGAAGGCAGACCAGTCCTGCGATGTCCTCCGCACTGTCGGCACCGCCGCCCTGCCGGATTCGCTGACGTGCGTCCTCCAGCGCCTCCCGGGTCAACTCCACAACCCACTCGCGGCCGAACGACTCAACAGCCGCCGCCACTGCCGGCACGGATAGCACCCTGTCTACGCTGGGCAGATTTCTGAACTGCATTTGTTTGATTCGCCTGCGATTCTGCTGCCGGATATTCTAGCACGATGAGGCCTTGGGACTAGCTCCCCGGCGTTATCTTCGGGCCGGTATTCTGGGCTTTTGCAAGGTGGCAATGAATCGCGGCCCGGTATAGAATTGGGGCAATTCTCTGAACGGTGAATGGCAATGTCTCCTGCCAATCCGGCAAAGGCCAGATTAGCTGCCGTTTTCGTCATTGTGTTGTTGACGGTGTCGGTCTTTGCCGTTGGATTTTCCGCACTGGGAGACGCGCGGGATGCGACGGCTGCATCGGGCGCGATCGGAAGCGGGCAGTCGCAGTCGAGCGATGACAATACTGCGGTCTCCGCTTTCAAATTCGTTTGCCCATTTCATTGATACCTTTAACCATACCTAAATGATACCCATTGCGACAAAAGGCGCGGGTCTGCCCGCGCCTTTTGCAACGCCGAATCTGAAACACCAACGGGCCTGCGTTTGCCTCAGGAGATAAAGCGATGATTGATGGTGAACCCGGACTGCCACCGGAACTGGAAGCCCTCAAGCTCACCATACGCCAGATAGTCAGGGACGAATGCTATCCTCTGGAAGCCGAGTACCTGGCAAACCCCACAGTTGAAGGAGTGGACGACGGCGCCCCACGCGGAATAGCCGAAGCTCTTCAGGGCATCCTCGGGACCCTGTCCCAGGAGAAATGGGCCCGCCTGAATCAGATTTCCAAGGACACTGGCATCTACACCTCCTTCGTGCCTGAAGAGTACGGAGGCGGAGGTATGGGAGCCCTAGGACACGTGGTCCTGGATGAGGAAGTGCACAAGAGCATAGTCCAGCTTCCCACGTCGCCGGTGCCCATGATGATGATCGGCAACAGCACTCCGGAACAGGAGCAGGAATATCTCATTCCCTCCGTCCGTGGTGAGCTGCACTATGCCTTCGGTCAGACCGAGCCCGAAGCCGGCTCCGACCCCGGTGGGATGATGCAGACGCGGGCCGAGCTGGATGGAGACGACTGGGTGCTGAACGGCACCAAGACGTTCATATCCGGGGCAGCCAGCGCCGACTACATTCTGGTGCAGGCGGTCACCGATCCTGAGAAGCGCCAGCGCGGCGGCATTACCATGTTCATCGTGGACAATCCCAGCCCCGGGTTGTCCTTCGAACCCATACGCATCTGGATAAATCCATCCAAGAACCAGCAGCATACGGTACACCTCGACAACGTGCGGGTCCCGCAGACCAAAGTGCTGGGAGAGGTTGGCCGTGGCTTCACGCTGGGACAGAAGTGGCTGGTCCATCACGACCGCCTGCTTCGCGGTTCCATGGCATTGGGCATCCTGAGTCGTGCCCTGGAAATGGCCATTGAGTGGGCAAAGCAGAGGGTGACTTACGGCAGGCCCATCGCAGACCGCCAGGCCATCCAGTGGATGCTCACTGACGTATACATTGACATCATGGCCCTCAGGGCTGCCACTCGGGAGGCCGCCGCCCGTGCTGACGCTGGCGACGACGTGCGCGTCGAGGCTTCCATGATCAAGTACTGCGCCGGCGAATGGGGCTGGCGCAGCATTGACAAGATAATGCAGGTATTTGGGGGCACCGGCGAGACCCTCGACCTGCCCATTGCCCACTGGTACCATCTGCTCCGTCATGCGCGCATTGGTGGAGGGACCTCCGAGATTCACAAGTTCGTAATGGCACGGGCCCTCCTGGACGGACGGGTGAATTTCCAGGGCTAACTGGTGCTCGCCCATGACAATATATGAAGAGGCAACGATGAACCTGCTGAAAAGGCGCTATCCAAGCTATCTGCTTCTCGCAATCGTTGCGATTGCCGCGCTGCTGGTCACTGGCTGCGCCGCTGCTGCCGGCGCGCAGGGCGGACCGGGCAACGATGAAGACGCAGTTAAGTCCGTGGGACTAACCAGCGGCTTCCCATACCTGAGGGGCGATTCTGATGTTCCATACGAGGGGCCGTCCGGCACATCGGTAAACGGCAGTGGCCTTGCCAGCGGCGCCCCCGACATCGCCGTGTTGTCCCTGGGAGTGGAATCGACCGAGGACACCGCCGCCGAAGCCAGGTCTGCGGCAGCAGTAGCAATGCAGAGGGTTCTGGAAGTCCTCGAGGATACCGGCGTCGATTCAGCCGACATACAGACCAGGCACTTCAACATCAGCCCTCGCTACCAGGGCGTGGAAGTGGAACGCTGCGACGAGGAAGAAGACGAAGGAGGAATCACGGAGATAGCCAAGGACCGAACGTGCTACACCGTCTGGGAAAGCAAGTTGATCGGTTACTCCGTTTCCAACCAGGCGTCCGTGAAAATCCGGTCTCTCGACAATGTGGGATCGATAATAGACAAGACTGCAGAAGCAGCCGGGGACCTGGTCCGAATCAATGGCATCAGCTTCAGCATCGACGACCCGCAACCGTTGCATGATGAGGCAAGGACCAACGCCGTGGCTGATATGAAGCGCAAGGCTGAAATGCTTGCTGAGCTATCCGGCGTGGAATTGGGCAGACTCGTCTATATCAGCGAAAGCGGAGCGTTCGCACCTCCGCAACCCTACTTGGCACGTGGTGAGGCCGCTGCCTTTGCTGCTTCCGACGTTGCCACGAGCATCTCCGGCGGGGAACTGGAATTCAGGATTTCGGTTCAAGGCGTTTACCTGATCGCCGGTGAGGTGGATGCTGAGGAAACTGAAGACGATGAGGACCAACAAAGCAACAGCCAGTAACCGCACTCCCAAGTTGCGGCTACCCGAAGCCGTTGCTAGAATTCGCGCAACTCTCAGCCTCGGGAGATGGTCAGAAAGGCCGTATGGTACTTAGTGACAGGACGATCAAGGAGGAATTGAAAAAGGGGCGTATCGTAATCGATCCCCTTGATCCCGATGACATTCAGCCCGCCAGCGTCGACCTTCGCCTGGACCGCAAGCTACTGGTCTTCACCAACTCCCGCAGGCCCCACATTGACGTGAAGGTGGGGCTGGAAGACCTGACGGAAGTCGTTGAAATTGACGACGATGCTCCCTTCATACTTCACCCCGGGGAATTTGTGCTTGGAAGCACCCTGGAAAATATCGAGCTGCCCGATGATCTGGTCGCGAGATTAGAGGGCAAGAGCAGCCTGGGACGGATTGGACTGGTGATTCACTCAACGGCCGGTTTCGTCGACCCCGGATGGAAGGGTCATCTGACACTGGAATTGAGCAACCTGGCCCGGCTCCCCATCACACTCTATTACGGCATGAAAATCGGGCAGATTTCCTACCTCAGGCTCACCACTCCTGCCGAACGGCTCTACGGCTCCGAAGGCCTGGGCAGCAAATATCAAGGCCAGGTTGAACCAACGGCAAGCCGCTTCGCCCAAGAGTTCCCCTCAGATGGCCGGAGCGTCGGATGACCTTCATGCGCCAGGCCATCGACCTGGCTCAACGGGCGCTGGGCACCACAAGCCCCAATCCCGCGGTTGGTGCGGTGGTGGTCAGAGACGGAGAAACGGTTGGACTGGGAGCAACCCAGCCGCCGGGGAAAGCACACGCCGAGGTTGTGGCCCTTGCCGAGGCCAATGCCAACGCGAGAGGCTCCACCCTGTACGTGACTCTGGAGCCCTGTTGCCACTGGGGTCGTACTCCGCCGTGCACGGAGGCAATCATTTCTGCGGGGGTCGCCGAAGTGGTGGTAGCCACCACCGATCCCAACCCCGTGGTTTCAGGCAAGGGCATACAGGAATTGCAGCGAGCGGGGATCAACGTAACTTCCCTGCCAGTTGACTCGGACGAATGCCAGGCTGCACTCCGGCTGTACGAAGGGTTTGCAAAGCACATCAGCACCGGACTACCCTTCGCGACGGCGAAGTTTGCCATGAGCCTCGATGGCAAGATTGCCACCCGCACGGGAGACTCCAAGTGGGTTACCGGCACCGAGGCGCGGGCCCTGGTGCAGCTTATGCGCCGGGAATCCGACGCCATCATGGTGGGGGCCAACACCATCGTGGCAGACGATCCTCAACTCACCGCCCGGGGCGACGATAATCTTCCCTTGCCACGCCAGCCACTGCGAGTGACCCTGGACAGCCAATGCCGCATGCCGCTGCAGTCGCAACTACTGCGTCAGCCGGGCCTCACCCTGGTGTACACCACGCCGAGCGCTCCCGCTGCGAACGTGCGTGCACTGGAGCAGGCCGGAGCGGAAGTGGTGCCGGTGAACGCCACCGGAGCCGGCCTTGTATGCCCTCTCGGAGTGCTGGAGGACCTCGGGAAACGGGGAGTCGTAAACCTGATGGTCGAAGGCGGAGGCAAGATCCTGGGATCTCTGTTTGACGAAGGACTGGTCGATAAAGTGCATGCCTTCGTCGCCCCAGTCATAATCGGGGGAATGGACGCTGCATCCCCGGTGGAAGGGACCGGGGCCGAGATTATGGCTCAAGCCGTTCGACTCGAGAGAAGCGTCATCCAGCGAATAGGGTCCGACTGGTTGATAACAGGATATCCCGGCGCCGGCGACTGAATTAGGCTGCCGCGCAGACTGAATAACATCCAGGAGCGATGGGACCGAGGCAGATGGAGGCCCATCATCCAGGAAGTCCATCATCCAGTTGAAGGAGCGACCCATGTTTACCGGAATAGTCGAAGAAGTCGGCTCCGTGACAAGCATCAGCAGCAACGGAATGACCGTACAAGCCGAGAAGGTGATGTCGGACCTCAAGCAGGGTGACAGCATCTCGGTCAACGGCGCATGCCTCACTGCTGTGTCGCTATCAAATACGGAGTTTACTGTCGACCTTTCACCCGAAACCATGCGCCGCACCTCTCTGGGCGACCTGTCTTCGGGCGGAGTGGTGAACCTGGAGCGAGCTCTTTCGGCCAGCGACCGAATGGGGGGCCATATCGTTCAGGGCCACGTGGATGGTACAGGCAGGATCACATCCACGAAGGAAGACGGCGACTCGATAGTCATTCGAGTCAGGGCCCCAAAGAGGCTGATGCCGTACATCGTGGAAAAGGGATTTATTGCGGTTGACGGCATAAGTTTGACCGTGGTAAAAGTAGGCACTTCCTCGTTCACGTTGGCTGTGATACCATACACTCTCCGTAATACTAACCTTGAAACACTATCCGTCGGCGCTCGGGTTAATCTCGAGGCCGACATACTTGCGAAGTACGTGGAAAACCTGCTAAAGCGGTGATTGTGTGCGCGGGAGGTGGCCAGCACGGGAAAAGGACTGAATTATGCCCCTGTGTAGTCTGGAAGAGGCGCTGGACGACCTGAAAGCGGGCAAACTGCTTATTGTAGTAGACGACGAAAACCGGGAGAACGAGGGCGACCTCGTGATGCCTGCAGAGACAGTGACCCCGGAGGCCATCAATTTCATCGTCAAATATGCCCGGGGACTTCTCTGCATGCCAGTCATCGGTGAGCGTCTTGACGAACTCCAGATGCCCCTGATGATCAGCCAGAATGCTGGCAGGAAGGACCAGACTGCTTTCACCGTGTCGATCGATTACAAGGTTGGCACCACTACTGGAATATCCGCATTCGATCGCTCGGAGACCGTCAGGGCCATGATTGACCCGGCCGCTCAGCCGGGCGATTTCACGAGGCCGGGGCACCTGTTCCCGCTCCGTTATCATCCCGGGGGAGTGCTCGCGCGCCCCGGTCACACCGAAGCCATAGTCGATCTCTGCAATATCGCGGGAATGTACCCCGCCGGAATCGTCTGCGAAATGATGAATGAAGACGGTTCCATGTCTCGGTTGCCGGAACTGGAGGAATTCGCGGAGATTCACGACCTAAAGATTCTGAGCATTGCCCAGATTATCGCGCACCGCCGTCACAGCGAACGACTCATTGAACGGGTGGCAGAGACTCGACTGCCCACCCGTTACGGCGAATTCAAAGCCATCGGTTACCGCAGTTACTTCGACCAGGGCGAGCACATCGCCCTGACCAAGGGAGAATGGAAGCCTGACGACCCGGTGATGGTGCGCATTCATAGCGAATGTCTCACGGGCGACGTGTTTGGCAGTTTGCGTTGCGACTGCGGAGAACAGGTCGAACTTGCCCTGAAAACTCTTTCTGAGGAGGGCGCTGGCGTTCTCCTGTATATGCGTCAGGAAGGCCGGGGCATAGGTCTGCACAACAAGATAAAAGCCTATTCCCTGCAGGACGACGGCCTCGATACCATAGATGCGAATAAGACCCTAGGCTTTGACGCAGATATGCGGCATTACGAGGCCGGGGCGCAGATCCTGCTGGATCTGGGTATCTCGAAGCTCAGGCTGCTCACCAACAACCCTGGCAAGGTTGTCGGGTTGTCGGGGTTCGGTCTGGAGATCCAGGACCGCATTCCCCTCGAAGCATCGGTCAACGACGAGAACCGAAACTACCTGATAACCAAGAAGACCCGCATGGGACATTTGCTAGGCAACTGCTGAATGCTACAAACCTGATCTGCGTCCAGCGTTATCTACATAAATCGCAATCTTGGAAATGCCAGGGAGCGGCGAAATTGCCGCTCCCTTTCTGTTTCAACCTACCGGAAGGCCACCGGTGCTAAAGCATCAGCATTCAACCGAAGCTGAAGTGGCCCTAATTGTCCTCGCCAAGTTTATGCATCAGGTAGGCCTCGATAAAGGGATCGATTTCCCCTTCGAGAACCCCGTCCGGATTACCGCTCTGCACGTTCGTGCGATGGTCCTTCACTGACTTGTACGGATGCAGAACATAGCTGCGTATCTGGTGACCCCATTCCGGGTTGACACGCTCTCCCCGGATGCGAGCCAGCTCTTCCGCTCGCTCGTCGTCTTGCCGCTTCAGGATGCGGGCCCGCAGAATCCGCATGGCGTATTCACGGTTCTGGTGCTGCGAGCGCTCGGTCTGACATGACACGACCAGGCCAGTGGGCAAGTGGGTTAGCCTCACGGCGGATGCCACCTTCTGCACGTTCTGGCCTCCGGGTCCGCTGGAGCGAAAGGTGTCCATCTTCACGTCCTCGGCCCGGATGTCGATGTCGGCCTCGCTCTCGACCGCAGGTATTATCTCCACGTTGGCGAAGGAGGTGTGGCGCAGGTTGTTGGGATCAAAGGGGGAAAGACGCACGAGGCGATGCACTCCCTGTTCTGTGCTCAGATAGCCAAAGGCGTGGGTACCGCCAACCTCAAGAGTCCCGCTGCGAAGACCCGCCTCGTCCCCGTATGAAAGATCCAGGAACTCCACGGGTCGCTTTCCCGACTCAGCCCAACCGGCATACATGCGGAAAAGCATCTCGGCCCAGTCCTGGGAATCGGTGCCGCCCGCACCCGAGTGAATGGTTACGATCGCAGACCGGTCGTCGTAGGGGCCGGACAGCGTGAGCTTGATTTCCTCCCTGTCCAATTCTCTGGCCATCGAAGCAAAATCGCCTTCCAGCTGATCTTCCAGCGAGAAATCTCCCTCTTCGATTGCCAGTTCAGCAAGTTCCAGAAGATCGCCAGAACGTGACTCTAGGCCTCGCCACAGAGACACCGTCTCTCTCAAGCGTCCCATTTGCCGCATCTTGACCTGCGCCTGCTGCGGACCATTCCAGAAATCAGGTTCGGCAGACTCTTTTTCCAGTTCCGCTATTTCTTTTTCCTTGGTTGGGAGGTCAAAGACGCTCCACCACGGACTCGATCTTTTGGCTCAGGGCTGCAAGGTTCTGTCGTAGCTGTTCCATGTAAAAAATCTCCAGGCAACGAATGCTAGTGTGTTTGTGAAATGCCCAACCTGTCGGCGAGCCAGGCCCCTCTTGCCACAGCATGAATGTGGCCGCCGCCTTCCGCCGCGCCGTCGTAGAGCCTGAGATCGCAGTCTGGAAGGGTTGCCGCCAGAGCGTTGGCGAAACTCACCGGGCATGTGCCGCGGTCGTTCCGGCCTGCGCTCAGCAATACTGGTGCAGATACACCGGCAGCGTCGCCCAGCGGGTCCAGCAGGCCCAGTGTCTGTTCCACATCAGCCTGGCGGTCGGGATGTAGCCTCATGAAGTCCCCGATTTCGCCCAGCGGATAACCAAGACCGCCCTCCAAAGCCGAGGCGTGTCCCAGGGGCATGGGCGTATCAGACGCCACCGCACTGACCAGGGCCCGGCGTGACGCCGCGGCTATGCCCAGGCTGCCGCCAAGACCCGCCCCCCAGATGGCCACCTCACCTATCTCGGCCGCGTCCTGACCCACAAGGACATCGATCGCCCTCAGGCAGTCGGCATATGCTCCCAGGACTGCCCAGGACTCCCCATCTGCGATGCCGTCGGTCAGCAGTCCGGGGTATGACGCGCGATACGCCCCGTCGCTGTTGCGTTGCCCCCTGTGGGTGGCGTTCATCACCACTGCTCGATGGCGGATTGACGTGTAGATTATGTCGTGTACGCTGGCGTAGTCAGGCATGCGCACCAGGGCAGGCAGAGGGCCGTCTGCCCCCTTGGGTACGGACAACCAGGCGAATAGCCGGTGGCCATCTGTTGTGTTGTACCCCAAGTGATATACGTCCCACTCCGGTTGGGAGTAGAAATCATCCCGGTCGAGAGTTATTCCCAGCGGAATCTCGGCCAGTCTCGCCTCAGTTCTTTGCCAGATGTCAGAGGGCGTCATGAAGCGACCGTCAGTGGCTGAGAGGCCGTGATCCGCTGCTCCAGCCATGCGGTTTCCTGACGCGGGTAATCGTGAGCGTTGCCGTGTCCCGACTCGGGGAAGAGCCACAGTTCCCGTTCTCCTCCGAGGAGGTCATAGGCGGCGTAGCTGGTCTCGGGAGGGCAGACCTCGTCCTCCAGAGCGATGCCCACCACCATTGGACACTTGATGCGCGGGGCAAAGTTGACGGCATCGAAATACCGGAGCGTCTCCAGCATTTGCGCCTCGCGATCCGGATGCGCGCGGCCGTAGCAACTGAGTTCGTCATAGGGATATGACCGGAGCATGGTCATGGATTCGGGGAAACAACACAGGAACGGATATCCGGACACCCCCCCCTTGATCTCCGAACGCAGGCCCGTCGTGATCAGGGTCAGGCCGCCACCCTGGCTGCTTCCGCAGGCGAATATTCGCTCGGCGTCAACCTCGGGCCTTGAGAGCAGGAAGTCCACACCTCTCGAGCAATCGGCGATGACACCCTTGTAGCTGTAGGTATCCCGGCTCTCCACACCGTATGAAAGCAGTCCGGGGTAACCGGGATTGAACCTGTCGCTGCTGGGCAGCTTGCCGCGAACGGCGACCGACAACACCGCCACCCCCTTGCGTCCCCAGTCCCTTCTCAGCGCCGGTTCCGACTTGTAGCCGGGAAAGACCAGGATTGCCGGGAATGGGCCGTCTCCATTGGCCGGAACGCTATACCAGCCAAAGATCTCCACTCCGTCCAGGCTTCGATATCCGGCCTGGTAGACTTTCACCTCGTCGTTGCTGCGCAGGGGGTCGAGGGTTACGGTCGGTTCCAGGGGCAATTCCCCCAGAGAAGTCAGGGTCCGACTCCAGAACTCGTCGAAGTCTTCAGGGCAGGTAACGGAGGTCGAAAAGGCCTCCAGGTCCTCTTTTGTGGCCATGAAACGCTCCTGGCGACAGACTTTGGCGAACAATTCATTATACCGTGCTACGTGTCAACAGTGCGAAGGCGTTGGGCTATAGTTGGGCTATAATAGAATCAACATCCCCAATTTTTCCTCAGGAATGAATCATGCTAGACCACGGCGCCCTTGACCACGGCAACATCAGTGAAGCCCAAGCCAGGCGTCATGCCATGCGCCACTCAGCAGCCCACGTGATGGCGGACGCCGTGTTGAAATTGTTTCCGGAAGCCAAGATGGGTATCGGACCGCCCACCCAGGACGGCTTTTACTACGACTTTGATGTCTCCCGGCCCTTTACGCCAGAAGACCTGGAGCAAATCGAGTCCCTGATGCGGGAATCCATATCGGGCTCATTCCCGTTCGACCGTGAAGAGCTCTCCCGGACCGATGCCGAGCAGATGTTTGTCGACCAGCCGTACAAGCTGGAATTGATCGAAGGTCTGGATGACTCGTCCGTCATATCCATTTACAGGCACAACGGGTTTGTCGATCTGTGCCAGGGGCCCCACGTCGGCAGCACGTCCGAAATACCGGCCATGAAGCTGCTCAGCGTCGCCGGCGCTTACTGGCGGGGCGACGAAAAGCGGCCCATGCTCCAACGCATCTACGGCACGGCCTTCGAGTCGGAAGATGAGCTGAACGACCACCTCGCCAGGCTGGAAGAGGCGGAACGGCGCGACCACCGCACTTTGGGCCGGCAACTGGGCCTCTACTCCATCCATGAGGAAATTGGTCCCGGCCTTGTGGTCTGGCATCCGAAGGGCGGGCGCGTCCGCTCCCTCATCGAGGACTACTGGAAGGACATCCACTACCGGCGCGGCTACGACGTGGTCTATTCCCCGCACATCGGCCGCTCCACCCTCTGGCAGACCAGCGGCCACCTGGACTTCTACCGCGAGGGAATGTTCTCGGCGGTGGAGGTGGATGAGCAGGAATACTACCTGAAGCCGATGAACTGTCCTTTCCACATCACCATTTATCGCTCTGCCCTTCGCAGCTATCGCGAGCTGCCCCTGCGCTTTGCCGAGCTGGGTACGGTCTACCGATACGAGCGCAGCGGTGTTCTGCACGGCCTGATGCGCGTACGGGGCTTCACCCAGGACGATGCCCACATATTCTGCCGCCCCGAACAGGTGGAAGACGAAGTCGGCGGTGTGCTGGAGCTGACCTTTGAGTTGTTGGAGGCATTCGGTTTCTCCGACTACAGCATCGCCCTGTCCACTCGCCCCGAGAAGTACGTGGGCGATCTGGAAATGTGGGAGCACGCCACCAATTCACTACGGGGCGCACTGGAAACAAGGGGATTGCCCTTCACGATAGATGACGGCGGCGGCGCATTCTACGGCCCGAAGATAGACATCAACATCACCGATGCTTTGGGGCGCGCCTGGCAGTGCACCACCGTGCAGTTTGACTTCAACCTGCCGGAACGGTTCGACCTCACCTACCAGGACGACCAGGGAGGACGCAGCCGCCCGTATATGGTCCATCGCGCCATCCTCGGTTCGATGGAGCGTTTCCTGGGCGTGCTCATCGAGCACTACGGCGGGACCTTCCCCGTTTGGCTGGCGCCCGTTCAGGCCATGGTCATCCCCATCGCTGACCGCCACGCCGAGTACGCTCAGAATGTGCTATCCGGCCTGTCTGAAGCAGGCTTCCGCGCCGAGGTGGACAGCCGCAACGAGCGCATGAACCAGAAGATCCGCACCGCCCAGCTCCAAAAGGTGCCCTACATGCTGGTGGTGGGCGACCGCGAGGCGGAAGCAGGCGCGGTAGCCGTCCGCAGCCGCGACGGCGGCGACCTCGGCGCGATGCCCATTGCCGAGTTTATCTCGCTGATGGGAACTGACGCAGAGTCCCGTCGATAGGCCGTCAGGGGTTCATTCACCCCGGGGTATATCCAACGAAGAAGCAGCACCGAGGTCCGGCAACGGCCGGGAAGGATGAATTTGTATGCCCAACCGGCTGATTGACGAAACGAGCCCCTACCTGCTGCAGCACGCCAACAACCCCGTCGACTGGTACCCGTGGGGCGAAGAGGCGCTGTCCCGGGCCCGCAACGAGGACAAGCCCATCCTGCTCAGCATCGGGTATTCCGCCTGCCACTGGTGCCACGTGATGGAGCGGGAGTCCTTTGAGAACGATGCCATCGCCGAACTCATGAACCAGCACTTCGTCAACATCAAGGTCGACCGCGAGGAGCGCCCTGACCTTGATGCCGTCTACATGGAGGCGGTGCAGATGCTGACGGGCAGCGGCGGCTGGCCCATGACCGTCTTCCTCACGCCGGAATGCAAGCCCTTCTACGGCGGGACGTATTTTCCGCCCGTCGACAGGCACAACATGCCCGGATTCCCGAGGTTGCTGGAGACCGTGGCACAGGCATACCGAAACAGCAACTCTGAGATTCAGCGAGTGACCGGCCAGCTGACCGAACAGATGGGCCGAACCGCCAACATGCCCCGCGGCACGGGCGCCCTGGACGAGAGCATCCTCCATAACTCCTACAATCAATTGGCCACCAACTTCGACTACCAGAACGGAGGAGTGGGTTCAGCGCCCAAGTTTCCCCAGGCGATGACCCTCGAGATTCTCCTCCGCTACTACGCCCACGGCCATAACGACCGGGCGCGCACCATGCTGGATCTGACCCTCGAAAAGATGGCCCGCGGCGGCATCTACGACCAGATCGCCGGAGGATTTCATCGCTATTCCACCGACACCTATTGGCTGGTGCCGCATTTCGAGAAAATGCTCTACGACAACGCTCTCCTGGCACGCCTGTACCTCCACGCCTGGCTTTCCACGGGCCGGTCCCTCTACCGGCGCATCACCGAGGAAACGCTGGATTACGTACTGCGGGAAATGACCGGCGAACACGGCGGATTCTTTTCCGCCACGGACGCGGACAGCGAAGGCGAAGAAGGCAAGTTTTTTGTCTGGACGCCGGAAGAAATCGAAGCAGTCCTGGGAGGGGAGGAAGCCGCCCTCTTCGGTTCCTTTTTCGGTGTGTCACAGAGGGGCAATTTCGAGGGCCAGAACATCCTGAACATTCCAGTAAAGGCTGCCGACTTCGCTGAACGGCAGGGCATCCCGCTGGAGCATCTCATGGACGTCGTGCGCCGCGGGAAGGAGTCCCTGCGTGTCGCGAGGGAAGAGCGGGAACATCCTCTTCTGGACGACAAGGCGCTGGCATCCTGGAACGGCCTGATGCTTCGCGCATTCGCCGAGGCGGGGGCGGCGCTGAACAGGGCCGACTACCTCGAGGCGGCCGCCAAGAACGCCAACTTCCTTCTGCGGGAAATGAGACCTGAAGGCCGGCTATTGCGGTCCTATCGGGAAGGGCAGGCCAAGCTGCCCGGCTTCCTGGAAGATTACTCCTTCGTGGCGGATGGACTGCTATCCCTGTACGAGGCCACTTTCGAAGGCCGCTGGCTTGATGCTGCGGTCGAACTCGCCGATGAGATGATCGCTGACTTCTGGGACGCACCGGCCGAATGCTTCTACGACACCGGCAGGCGGCACGAAGAACTGGTGGTCAGGCCGCGCGACGTATTCGACAACGCACAGCCCTGCGGCGGATCCGTGGCCTCGGACATGCTGCTGCGGCTGTCGGTAGTTACCGGGAACGAGGACTATGCTGCCAAGGCCATTGCCCCCCTGCGGTCACTGGCCGAGTTGATGGGTCGGGCGCCCGCTGGTACGGGACGCTGGATTGCGGCGCTGGACTTCTACCTGTCGACCCCCAAGGAAGTGGCGGTGATAGGTCCGCAGGAAGACCCATCCACTGTGGCGCTTCTGCGTGAGGTAAACGGCCGATATCTGCCCAACAGGGTCGTCGTGGGTGCGGCAGACGAGGCAGCGGCCTCAGCCACTGGCCTGCCCCTGCTGGAAGGCCGTGGCACGGTGGACGGCAGGCCCACCGCCTACGTCTGCGAGAACTACGCCTGCCAACTGCCTGTTACAGACGCCGAAGCGCTGGCCGCGCAACTGACGGGCTGAGCAGGGCGCTTGGCCTGCTGAGTTTAGTGTCCGCCATTCTAGTCGGCGGCGGACTGCGCTGTCCTTGGTGGCAACAGACCCGCCTCCGCCACCGTTTCCAGGTTCACATTGTCGGGCAGGCGATAGCGGTGCCACAGGGTAATGCCCGAAATGGCCAGCACGCCCGCAACCACGGGGGCAAGCCGGATTCCCAGCGGGTCCTCGGTGGTGTCGCCCAGCAGGAGGATGAGGCTGAGCAACGCCGGGGGCAAGGCGAAGGTTATCTTCTCGAAGAAGTTCTGGGTGGCGTAGAACATTGCCTCCCGCCGCTCCCCGGTAACCATGGCATCGTAGTCGGCGATGTCGGCGGTCAATCCCTTGGGCAGCATGAACACGGCGGCCATGGGGAGCCCGGCAATGAACGACAACACCAGCCCTTGAGTGACCAGTCCTCCAATCGGAGCGAGCCCCGCCAGTCCCAGAAGCGGGAACGCAACCCCGCTGGCGATCAGGCCACCCCCGTATACGCGCCGCTTGCTGAGTTTAAGGCGGCTCAGCACAATCCAGAACCCTATCCCGCTGATGACTGCCCCAATGATCACAACGGTAGAAATGAGGCTGGCAATTGTCCCCTCTTCCTCGGCCTCCAGTACCTCCGAGGCGAAGAAGGGCATCCACCCCAGGATGATGCCGACCCCAGTGGTGAACATCACGAAGGTGGGCAGGTAGTAGACAAACTGCGGGTTTCGCAGTGTCTCCTTCAGTCCCCTGAAAAAATCCACCCTGGCAGGCACTGTATCGCGGGGGGCGTACTTCCACACTGCCGCAAGGGAAAAATAACGGAAAACGAGGCCAATTACTGCCAGGATGGTGCCCACCACCTGGAAGCCGAAGGCATCCACCAAGGCCCCGCTGCCGGCCAGGCCCAGCCCCGCGCCGAACACGGCGAAGAGGAAAATCAGGCCCACCAGATTCATGCGGTCTTTTGCCTCGCGTGTCACCTCCGGCACCAGGGCTTCCAGGGCGCCACTGGACATGGTGGCGGCTATGAAAAACAATTCCAGGATTATCACAAAGTAGATGGCGTTCCACAGGCTGGCGCCCTCGTTGGGAAGGAACCAGACAGCGGCAGCGAACAGTGCATAAAAGGGCGTGCTGAACAGGATGAATGGAATTCGCCTGCCCCACCGGCTGCGCGTTCGATCGCTCCACCAGCCGATGAGCGGGTCTGTGAAAGCGTCAATGAAACGCCCGGCGAAAATCAGAAACCCGGCAAAGACGCGGGCATCAACGTCAATTCCCAGTATTGCAACGTCCGGGACCCGGGCCATGCCTTCCCCAATAGGAGGCACCAAGAAGAAGAGCATCCACGACTGTCTGAAATACTGGATAGCCTGCAGACCAACGTGATCAGAGGCAAAGAACATCTTGGCCAGAAGCGGCATCCTGTTCACTTTGGCCTGCTCAGATGCCATTACTCAATTGGCCTCTCTTTGACCATACCGGGGGACCATACCGGGATATGTCTGATTCATGACCCGGCTTCCCTGGACAGAGTACAGACCGCATCACGAATCATCTCTGCAGCAGCGGAGTATTTCGTCTCCGCCGGAATCACTATCGGCTCTCCGAAACGGACCTCGACATACCCCCGATGGGGCCGGCTGCCCCCCTTTGCCACCACCGAATCGGTGCCCTTGATATGCACGGGCACTACGGGAAGTCCCAGCCTGGTTGCCAATAATCCTATACCGGGCTTGAACCTTCCTATTTCGCCGTCATCTGATCGTATTCCTTCCGGAAAGAACAGAATGGACCAACCGTGTTGAGTAATCTGGAAGCACCGTTCCAAGCCGGTCCGTACGGAGCCAGTCTGCGAAAAGAAAAAGCTGTTGCTGATCAAAGCGGCGATGAAACTCTGGATCCGCCCCCTGTCCCGCATCACTTCTTCCGAGGCGGCGGTGGCCAGCGCCAGACGTTTGCGCCACGGTAGAGCCAGGAGCACCGCCGGATTGTCTGCCACACTCAGGTGATTTGCGACAAATATCACGGGACCGTCAACAGAAGACAGCACCTCTGCCCCAAATGTCCTTCGCCTCGAGAAAAGGGACATAACGGGATAGAGGAGAAAAGCTATAAGCAGAGCGCGAACCGCCACGACAGGCAATGCAAACTGCCAACCCAGCGACCCGGCCCTTCGAGGCGCTCGCCAGCATTTCCTCTCGCGGGTTCTTTCAGACACCTCGTGTCTTCCGTTGGCAATTGTGCTCATCTCAAATATGGACGGGCCTTCAGGTGGAAACAGTCTATACCGTCCTGACCGATGCTTCAATTCGAGCGTAAAAGGACAGTTTTCAATCAGAGAATTACTTTCAGGGGCTCATTTGGGCAACAGAGGCAACTGACGGCTGACATTGTCCCGCACGCAGGTTGTCACTTGCTGAACGTTTGGCTGTTTCGGACATCGGCCGGGTCCGGACAACGAGGTCCACAATGTGGAGGAGCCTCTCGACTGCTCTGCAACTGGGGCTACCACCTCAGGCAGTTGGGCGGTATAATTTGTGGGTTCCGACCCAGTAGTCGGCGGGTGTAACGCCATGCCGACCTATTCTGGTGGAGCCGGATTCTTTGGAGATAGCAAGAATCGCCCTCCGAGCCCGTGGCAATTCAGTAACTCAACTCCCGCCGGTAAGCGGCGGCTCCGGATGAGACATTTTCACTGAGGAGAGAAATATGCCAGAAGCGGCCAAGATCATTTACACCAAAATTGACGAGGCCCCGGCCTTGGCCACACATTCTTTGCTGCCTATTCTCCAGGCCTTTACAAAAGGGTCCGGCATCGATTGGGAGCCCTGGGATATTTCGCTGACTGGCCGCATCATCGCCAATTTCCCCGACAGGTTGACCGAGGAACAGAGGATCCCCGATTACCTGACCATGATGGGGGAACTGACGGAGGATCCCGGGGCCAACATTATCAAGCTGCCCAACATCAGTGCCTCCATCCCCCAGATGAAGGGCGCAATCAGGGAGTTGCAAGAAAAGGGGTACAACATTCCTGACTTCCCAGACGTTCCTGCCACCGACGAAGAGCGGGACGCGAGGGCGCGCTTCAACCGGGTGCTGGGCAGCGCCGTCAACCCTGTGTTGCGCCAGGGCAACTCAGACCGGCGGTCGTCGAACTCGGTGAAGGAGCACGGCAAGCGCAATCCCCACCGGATGATGCAGGACTGGCCCGACGTGTCGAATACGCGGGTGGCCTTCATGAAAGAAGGGGACTTCTACGGCAGCGAGAAGGCAATGACGGTGTCGGAGTCCGGAACTGCCGCCATTGAATTCGTAGCCGAAGACGGAAGCGTTTCCGTTCTCAAGTCCGGCATCCCCTTGCTGGCCGATGAGATCATCGACTGCGCCGCTATGAACGTCAGGCAATTGCGCAATTTCTATGCGGAAGAAATTGCAAAGGCCAAGGCTGACAACGTCCTCCTGTCGCTTCATGTGAAGACGACGATGATGCGGATATCCGATCCGATTATTTTCGGCCATCTCATCTCGGTGTACTACGAGGACGTGTTCGCCAAACACGGAGCGGCGCTGGCGGAGGTCGGGGTTGACCCTGACAATGGAGTGGCGGAGCTACTGACGAAGCTTCAGGATCTTCCCGAAGACAAACGGAAGGAGATAGAGGCCGACGTACAGGCGGTCTACAACGAGCGCCCCGAACTTTACATGGTGAACTCCAACCGGGGCATCACCAATCTGCACGTGCCCAGCGACACGATTATCGATGCTTCCATGCCAGTGATAATCCGCGACGGCGGACGTGCCTGGGGACCCGACAACGAGCTGCACGACTGCGTGGCAATCATTCCGGACCGTTCATACTCAACCCTCTACCAGGCGGTCATCGAGGACTGCCAGGAAAACGGAGCGTTCGACCCGTCGACCATCGGGAGCGTCGCAAACGTCGGGCTTATGGCCCAGGCTGCCGAGGAGTATGGGTCTCACGACAAGACTTTTGAGGCCCCCGGCAACGGGACGATTCGGGTAGTGGACGCGGCCGGAACGGTATTGCTGGAGCAGAGCGTCGAGACAGATGACATCTTCCGGATGTGCCAGACCAAGGACGCCGCCATTGAAGACTGGGTGAAACTGGGGGTCAATCGAGCCCGACTGACCGGCACGCCGGCCATCTTCTGGCTGGACCCCAACCGGGCCCACGATGCTGAACTGATCAAGAAGGTCAACAAGTACCTGGCCAATCATGACACAACCGGTCTGGACATTCGGGTGATGGCCACCATCGACGCAATGAAGTTCGCCGTCGAGAGGAGCAGGGCCGGCCTGGACACCATCTCCGTCACCGGCAACGTGCTGCGAGACTATCTGACAGACCTCTTCCCGATCCTGGAATTGGGCACCAGCGCCAAGATGCTTTCGGTCGTACCCTTGCTGAAGGGCGGCGGCATGTTCGAGACCGGCGCTGGAGGGTCAGCGCCACGGCACGTGCAGCAGTTCCTGGAAGAGGGGCACTTGCGGTGGGATTCGCTGGGAGAGTTCTGCGCCCTGGTAGCCTCCTTCGAGCATTGCGCCCAGGTGTACAACAATGACCGGGCGCAGCTTATGGCCGATACCCTGGACGAAGCCATCGGCGAACACTTGGAGCATCGAAAGGCCCCATCGCGGCGGGTCAACGAACTGGACACCCGGGGCAGCCACTTCTACTTGGCCCTGTATTGGGCACAGGCGCTGGCGAAACAGAGCAAGGACGCCGAATTGCAGGCCCGCTTTGCCAAGGTGGCTCAGCAGATGGCCGAAAACGAGGACAAAATCATCCAGGAACTGATCGAGTGCCAGGGCCAGGCTGTGGATATTGGCGGCTACTACATCCCCGATGACGAAATGTCGGCTCGCGCCATGCGTCCCAGCTCCACCCTGAACGCCATAGTGGACTCCATTTAGCTTCGGCCCCTGACCGGTCGTACTTTTTCAACCTACCGGGCCAGGACACAAGATTACAAACAAGGCACAGGACATTCGGAGGGGAGTCGTAAGGATTCCCCTCTGCTAATCCCGGCAGCATTCAGCTCGAGCTGCCGCATATTGGAGGAAGGACCAGCCAATGCGAAGCAAGGTAACCGTAGTCGGCGCGGGAAACGTCGGCGCAACCACAGCGCAGCGGATACACCAACTGGGATACGCCGACGTGGTGATGGTCGACGTGGTCGAAGACCTCCCCCAGGGGAAGTCGCTGGACATGCTGGAGTCAGGTCCCGTTCTGGGTACTGACGCGCTCATCACTGGCAGCAACGGCTACGAAGAGTCCGCGGGCTCCGACGTCGTCGTCATTACTGCCGGCATTGCCCGTCGCCCTGGGATGAGCCGCGATGATCTCCTTCTCACCAACATGCGAATCACCACCTCGGTCACCGAGCAGGTGGTCAGGCATTCGCCCAACTGCATCATCATTCCCGTGACCAATCCGCTCGACGCCATGGTGCAGAACATATACCAGTCCAGCGGCTTCCCCCGTGAGCGTGTTTTTGGAATGGCAGGTGTGTTGGACACCGCCAGGTTCCGAACCTTCATTGCCCAAGAACTGAATGTGTCCGTCGAAGACGTGCATGCCTACGTGCTGGGCGGCCACGGCGACGATATGGTACCCCTGGTACGGTTCACCACCGTGGGTGGCATACCCATCGGCGAACTGATGGCGGAAGAGAAGGTGGACCAGCTCGTGCGGCGCACCAGGCAGGGAGGCGGCGAGATAGTGCAGTTGCTGAAGGAAGGAAGCGCATACTACGCGCCCTCGGCGGCCATCACGCAGATGGTGGAGGCCGTCCTGCTCGACAAGAAGCGGATTCTGCCCGCATGTGCCTACCTCCAGGGCGAATACGGCATCAATGGCCTCTGCGTTGGCGTACCGGTCAAGCTTGGCGCCGGAGGCATGGAGCAGGTAATCGAAATCCGACTCACCCCAGAAGAACAGGCAGCCCTGCAGAGTTCCGCCGACAGCGTAAAGGAACTGGTCGACGTGATGCAGCAGGCAAAGACTTCCCCGTAAGTTAAGGCTGCTCAACCAGCGACACACTCCAATACCTTGGCAAAAAATCGGCGGCAAAAAATCGGCCCACTTGCTATGGCAAAGTGGGCCGATTTCGTTATGTCGGGAGTATAATCTGGAACAAGAGAACTAGATGTCTCCAGTTCGCTACCAACAATTCAAACTGCCAGTTGGAGGCCCGCCATGCCCGATCGCACTCCCCAAGAACAGCGCCTGCTGGAAGCGGCGGGGCGCTACATGCCCGGCGGCAATACGGGCAACCTCCACTTCAACCCTGAGCAGGACTTTCTGATCTCAGGTGGCAAGGGCTCGCACGTCTGGGACGTCAGCGGCAACGAATATGTCGACTGGCTCATGGGCAGCGGGCCGATGCTCCTGGGGCACGCCCACCCTCACGTGGTGGAAGCGGTGATCAAGACGGTGGAGCAGGGCAGCACCTTCTTTGCCAACAACGACAAGGCCGTTATGCTGGCCGAGGCACTGGTGGAAGCAGTGCCCTGCGCTGAACAGGTGCGGTTCACCACCAGCGGCACCGACGCGTGCTTTCAGGCGATGCGCATCTGTCGCGCCTTCACCGGCAAGGAGAAGGTTCTCAAATTCGAGGGAGGCTACCACGGCAGCAGCGACTACGCCCTGATGAGCGTAACCCCCAGCGCCTCGTTGGAGTTCCCCCAGTCGGAGGCCAACAGCGGCGGCATACCCAAGGCCATCGCTGACCTCATGTTGATCGCTCCCTTCAACGACCTGTCGACCACCGAGACCATCATGCAGGCGCATCACCAGGAGATCGCTGCCGTTATCGTCGAGCCGATGCAGCGCATCATCGCGCCGCAGCCAGGATTCCTCCAGGGCCTCCGCGAACTCACCTCTCGTTACAACATTCCGTTGATTTTCGACGAGGTCGTAACCAGCTTCCGGCTCTCCTATGGCGGAGCCCAGGAGTTCTATGGGGTTACGCCGGACCTCTGTTCCGTAGGGAAGATCATGGGTGGCGGCTATCCCCTGGCCGCAGTGCTTGGCCGGGAAGACATCATGTCGGTCTACAACCGCGGCGAAGTGGACAGCGACACTTTCGTGAGCCAGGTGGGCACACTCAACGGAAACCCCGTGGCCTGCGCCGCAGGCTTGGCGACGCTGGAAGTGCTTCGCGACGACACTGATGCCTACCGGCGGCTTCACGGGGCGGGCGCCGCCCTTCGCAATGCCATGGAAGAACTGTGCGAAGAAAACGGCATCCCGGTGCAGAGCTGTGGCGAAGACGCCGTGTTCGACTTCTGTTTCACTAACCGAACGGTTTCCAATTATCGCGACACCCTGACCGGCGACGGCTCGATGCTTGCCAGGCTAAACGCGGGTCTTCTGGAACGCGGGGTGCTAAAGGGCGGCCAGAAGTACTACCCGTCCGCAGTCCACACCGACGAGGACGTCGAGCGCACGATAGAAGCCTACCGCCAGGTCGTTCCCACCCTGCGGGGGTAGCACATGCGCACTCTGAAAGAGCTGTTCACGGCAGAGGAACTGGCCCATCTTCCATCGGAAGGGCGGCGGCTGGAGCTCGTCAAAGGGAAGGTCTACGAAATGGCGCCTGCAGGCGGGCGGCACGGTCATACGGCAAATAGGGCAGCAGTACGGCTGACCGTTCATACAGATTCAGCCGGGTTAGGGCATATCTTCACTGCAGAGACGGGATTCATCCTCCGCCAAAATCCAGACACAGTTCGTGCTCCGGATGTTTCGTTTGTGTCGATAGGCCGGCTTCGGCTAGAGGACATACCTGACGGCTATATTAACCTAGCACCCGACCTCGTGGTGGAAGTAGTCTCACCTGGGGATACTCGACGGGAAGTGCGAGAAAAGGTAGAGGACTGGCTTCGAGCGGGCGTCAAGCTCGTATGGGTACTGTATCCAATTTCGCGCAGCGCCACCGTCTATCGCTCCGTTGAGGATGTCAGAAACCTCACCGAGGCTGATTCCCTGGAGGGCGAGGATGTGGTGCCGGGGTTCTCCTGCCGACTGTCCGACCTGTTCGCTTAATCCCAGGGCTCATGTATCAGCACGAGCTCGGTGAAGATCGCGTGCTCACAACCGAAGGCCGACCCGTGCTCAAGGGCGTGGGCAGTGAGAAACCCGAAGGTGCGTTGTGTGGATTCGGCGCCCAGGTACTCAAGATAGGCTCTGTGCTGGCGCAACGACTCCAGACCCTGCTCCCAGTAACCGGTCACATCGATGCCGTGGGTTGGATTGGATGGCCCGAAGGTCGCGACGAACCGGACCCCATTCCACGGCTCGAGGCCCTCATCCAGCAACTCCGGAAAGATCCAGCGGTTTGCGGCGTCGCGGGCCGCATCGAAGATTGCAACGCCCACGTGCCGGTGGTCGGCCTGGTTCACGTGTCCGCTGGGGAATTGAAGGTTATGGCTCAGGGTCAATATCACATCGGGGCGGTGGCGCCGGATGGTCCGGCTCAGGTCGCGACGGAGAGGCAATCCGTATTCCATCACCCCGTCGGCGTGGTCCAGAAACTCCACCACGTCGACGCCCACCGCCTTCGCGGCGTCAATCTCCTCCTGAGACCGTAGCGGGCCAACCTCAGAGGGGTGCATGTCGTTTATTCCCGCTTCTCCTCGGGATACCATCACGTATATGACCTTCTTGCCCTGGTCGGTCCACTTGGCGACTGCGCTGGCCGCTCCGTACTCCATGTCGTCCGGGTGCGCCACGATGGCAAGTGCGGTCTGCCAGTCTTCCGGCATGGTTGCGATGGCGGATTGTGTTTCCTGCATAGAGGTCCCCTGTCGTTCTTTGGGTTGGAAGCGCGGGGTTGTCTGTTCCAGCAAAAGGGGCCGCTTGTTAGCAGCGGCCCCGGCGTTGTCTGTCGGCGTGCAGGCGCTGGCGATCCCTAGTGGGCTGTTCCTGCGGCACTCAACTGGGTGATCAGTGGCCTGGTGTTGACGATGTGGCGGCGCAGACCCAACTCCTGCGGGCTGATTCCCATCGCCAGCCCGATCGCCTGGGGCATATGGAGTATGGGCAGTCCAATATCCCGTCCCGCCTGGGCCGCGGCCTTGGGCTGAAAGCTGTCCAGGTTGAGGTGGCACAGCGGGCACGGTGTGATCATCGCGTCCGCGCCAAGGTCCTTGGCTTCGCTGGTGTGCTTGCCCACCATCGCGAGGGAATTGCGCTCATTGATGGTCAGGATGGGGAAGCCGCAGCAGCGCGTCTTTCCCGAGAAGTCCACCACGGTCGCACCCAGGATCTCGATCAGCCGCTCCAGCGAGTCCTGGCGTTCCGGGTTGTCGGCAAACTGCAGCGCATCCGTGGGACGCACCAGGTAGCAGCCATAGAACGGTGCAAGGCGGACACCGTGCAGAGGCCGGGTGATGAGTTCTTCCAGCTTGTCCAGGCCGTAGTCCTCGATGAGGATCCAGAGCAGGTGCTTCGGATCGGCGTTGCCCTTGTATTCCAGGCCCTCTTCGGCCAGGTATTCGTTGACCTTCGCCCGATATTCCGGGTCGCGCAGCCTGAAATTGGCCTGGCTCATCACCCCCTGGCAGGTGCTGCAGATGGTCATGATGGGCAGGTCCCAGTACTCGGCCATCGCGAAGGTACGGGCGTTCAGCGTGTCCCCCAGCAACTGGTTCTTTTCCTGCAGGACCCCGGCGCCTGTGCAGGACGCTCCCTGCATCTCCCACAGGTCTATGCCTAATCGCTTGCAGATCAACACGGCCGCTGGATATAGCTCAGGGCATCCGCCCCTGGAAACGCAGCCTGGAAAGAAGGCGTATCTCAATTCTGGTCTCCGTTTACTGGCAATATAGTTGCGATACAGTCTGCCGAATCACCCGCCGGTCTCGATCAACCTGCCCACCCACCCGTCACAAAAGCGCAATTCAGCCTTCAGCGAGTGATGGCGCCGGTCAATATCAGCGCTCCGATTCGTCTACCTGCTCAAATATCCGGCGAACGTTTTCAATGCCCTCGATCTTCTTGTGCATCAGCGGCGGCATTTTCCCGTGCGTCAGGGCCTGCAGGGCAACGGGCGCATAGTTCAGGAGTCCCTGGACGTTCGTCATTCCCAGTGACTTGGGGACGAGCTTCAACTCGTCAAGGGTGCCCGTCTGTTCGACTGATTCAGAAAATGCCTCGGTATGGCGCGCCCCGTTGGTATTGCGGAATCCGGCGGCTATGGCCTGGTCGCGCATCGCCATGATCCGCTCCATTGGCGCCACGCCCTTGGGGCAGGCCTGCACACACTCCAGGCACCGGGTGCAGTCCCAGATGCCCGAGGGGGCGTTCAACTGCTCAAGACGCTCCTTCGACACGCCTTCTTCGTCCCCATCCCGGGGATCGGCGGTGAACCGGTATGCCTTGGCAAGCGCCGCAGGTCCCAGGAATGTCGGATCAACTTCCATAACCGTGCAATCGGATACGCATGCCCCGCACATGATGCACGCCGTGACGCCGGAGAGGTGAAGCATGGACTCGTTGGAGACCACATATTCCTGTTCCGGTTCCGGCCCCTGGGGCTGAAGGAATGGCTCGACCTCCATGACCTTGTCCCAAAACAGGTCGAAGTTGACCACCAGGTCCTTTATGACCGGCATATTTCCGGCAGGCTCCACTTCGATCAGGTCGCCTTCCTGCAAAGCCATTGCGGCCTGCGTCTTGCAGGCCAGGCCGGCGTGGCCGTTGATTCGCATGGCGCAGGAGCCGCAGATGGAACTCCGGCAGGAGCAGCGAAGACTCAGTGTGCCGTCCAAGTCCTCCCGAATCTTGATCAGGGCATCAAGGACCGTGGCGTTGTCTTCGATTTCGAGGCTGTAGTCCTGCCAGAAAGGTGCGGTGTTGTCAGCTTCCGGGTCCTGGCGCCGCACCCTGATGGTGACGTTCATCGGTTGCTATCCTCTTCACTCAGTGTCGGAGTCCCGTCCGCCCCTCACGCCATCGCTGCGCTCTCTAGTACTTTCTCTCTTCCGGCTGCCACTTTGTGATGCTCACCGGAGCGTAGGAAATTTCCGGACCCGTCTCACCCTTTGCGACCACAAGGTGCTTCATCCAATTCTCATCGTCGCGGGCCGGGTAGTCCGTCCTGGCTTGCGAGCCCCGACTGTCCTTGCGATCAAGGGCGCTTACCACTATGGACGGTGCAACGTCGAGCATGAATCCAAGCTCCAGGGCAAACACCAGGTCGGTATTGAATACCTTGCCCTTGTTGTCCACTGGCACCGTCTTGAAGCGCTCAACCAGCTGCTCCAGGTCTCCCAGGCTCTCTTCCATGCCTTCCTGGTTTCGGAAGACGGCGAGATTCCGGTTCATGGACTCGCCCATGCCCAGCCGCACGCTGGCAATTCGGTCGCCGTTGGCAGGCCGGTCCAGAAGTTCCTGGAGGCGCTTCTCCTCGTTCTTGACCGCGTGCTCGACATTGAATTCGACGAAGTCAACGTTGCGGGAAGCTTCGGCAGCGTGATTACCCGATCGCTCTCCGAAAACAATCGTGTCCAGCAGCGAATTGGCTCCGAGGCGGTTTCCGCCGTGGACGCTGACGCAGGCGCATTCGCCGGCTGCATAAACTCCGGGAACATTGGTCAAGCCGTCAACGTCGGTCTTGATGCCTCCCATTATGTAATGCATACCGGGCCGGATGGGAATGGGCTCCTTGATCATGTCATAGCCAACCAGGTCTATGCCGATCTCCCTGATCTGGCTGAGTTTTTCCATGATCAGGGCCTCGCCCAGGTGTCGGCAGTCGAGCATTACGCAGCCATTGATGCCGTTGCCTGCGTTAATTTCCGTCTGCTCTGCACGGGACACCACATCGCGGGAAGCCAGTTCCATCATGTTCGGGGCATACTTCTCCATGAAGCGGTTGCCGTCTTTGTCCAGCAAATACGCTCCCTCACCTCGGGCGGCCTCGGATATCAGCACACCGCTTGCGGCAAGGGTGGTCGGATGGTATTGCACCATCTCCATGTCCATCAGCTGAGCGCCCACGTTATAAGCAAGGGCCATGCCGTCGCCCGTTACGATGAGGGCGTTGGTGCTGGGCTCAAACACTCGTCCAAGTCCACCGGTGGCGAAAATGACCGTCTTGGCGCGAATTGCATACACTTGACCGGTGCGAATCTCCAGGGCCATGACCCCGCAAACCTGACCGTCCTCGATGATCAGGGAGGTCACGAACCACTCTTCGTACCGCCGGACTCCAGACTTGATGAGCTGCTCAAACATGACGTGGAGCAGGGCCTGTCCGGTGAAATCGCCAACGAAGAAAGTGCGGGCGCGTCTCTGGCCACCGAAAGCCCGGGTGCCAAGATAACCTTCATCATCGCGGTTGAAGGTCACGCCGAAGTGTTCCATGTCGATCAGGGCGCGTCCAGCCGAACGGCACATGACCTCGATGGCGTCCTGGTCGCCGAGAAAATCGCTGCCTTTGACCGTATCATAGGCATGGTCTTCCCAGTCGTCGCCCCGGTCGGTGAGGGCCGCGTTAATGCCGCCCTGGGCAGCATTCGAGTGACTGCGCACCGGATGTACTTTGCTGATAATGGCGGTGCTTGCGCCGTTAGCTCTAGCCGCAATGGCTGCGCGCATGCCTGCGAGACCAGCGCCAATTACAAGGACATCATGCTCCAGCATATTGCCCTATTTCCTCCCGGTTGTTCGTAACCCGGACTGCACTACGGCCGCGTGTGAAGCCAGCAGTAATCCGGGCCGCGCAATAATATACCACAAAATACGCCTTTCATCCCCCGGCCAGCTACGGACCAGGGCTATCGCATTTGGAATCCCAAGCCTCGATCATACCTGCTTTCACAATAGTAGAGGCATGAAAAAGTAGAGGCCTGAAAAATATTCTCAGCAATTTCCGGACATTCTCTGCCATTCCAGCCTGTCCACTGAGGTCTGGCAGGAGGCAAAGGGTATCAAGCCGGGCCTGATAAAACATTCGGAATAATGCCAGGCATGCGCTGGCGGCCTTGGCAACCAGTAAGTGTAACCTGATATTCCGAATGCTATGGCCCTGGCTACGGACGTCCACGGCAGCCAAACGTGAAGAGACCCGCTTCTTAGCGGGTCTCTGGCTTGTAGTTGCCTCTTTCCGTGCCTAGGCGCTGGAAGCAGCGTGCTCTTCAGAGTGATGCTCGTGATCGTCGCACTCATGAGGGTCGTGGATGTGTTCGCCGGCGTGGTGCTCGTGCCCATCGCACTCGTGGACGTCGTGCACGTGGCCGGGCTCGTCGCCGTGATGCTCGTGACCGTCGCACTCGTGCAAATTATGTATGTGTTCTCCGGCGTGGTGTTCGTGCTCGTCGCATTCGTGGGCGTTGTGACTAGCTCCTACCATTATGACAACCTCCTTCACCCTATCGTGAATACCTTGTCACGCAAGGTTGTATCAAAAGGAGGTTTTTGTCAAGCGTTATTGAGACTTTGTTTCTGATTTCACGGAATTCATACTACCTCTGCTCCAGAAAGGGCTGGGCCAGCAGCAGCGAGGCAATCGTCTTCCCGTCGTGAATCTCGCCGGTAAGTATCATTGCAATCGCGTCTGCAAAGGGGATCCGCACCACCTGGATGTTTTCATCGTCGTCCGCCGACAACTTCGACGGTGTAAGTCCAGTGGCCAGATAGGCGTGCATCTTCTCCGTCGCCCAGCCGGGCGCGACCCAGAAGCTCGCCAGGTGCCGCAGGTTGGATGCAGTGTAGCCAACCTCCTCCTGCAACTCGCGAAGGACCGTGTCCTCCGATACTTCCCCGGCCTCAACACCGCCCGCCGGAGCCTCCAGCAGCGATGACTCCGTGGGCTTCCGGTACTGACGCACCAGCAGCACGTTGCCCTCGTCGTCGACGGGAATCATGCAAACGGCGTCGGAGTGTTCCGCCACTTCCCTGATGGTGCGGCGGCCGCTTGGGAGTTCCACGGTGTCAACGCGAACGCTGAAGATGCGGCCATCGTAGGGACGGGAGCTTTCGATGGTATTTTCGAACTGGACAGGTTCGCCATGGGTATCGGTATCAGCCAAAACAGCCTTCTCCTACTGGCCCCGGATGCTGAATCCGAGGCGGCGAGTGAGCGTGCCAAAGAAATATGACGGCGGATTAGCGCGAAGGAAGCTCGCCTTGTATGGGCTCTGCGACAGGTCGACGCGGTCGCCGGGCTGGAGCTCATAGTCCTCATATCCGTCCACGCTCAGCACCGCCGGTTGATATCCTTCCAGCAGGAGTGAAATCTCGGACCCGGATCGAAGCACCAGCGCAGCCGTCAGCCCCATGTGAGCCGCCACCGTTTTAAGAACGAGCGCATCCGACTCGGGGTCGAGAATAGGGCCGCCGACGGCCAGGTTGTAGCCCGTGCTGCCCGTAGCGGTGGATAGGATCAGACCGTCGGCGCGGAAGGTCGAAATCTGAGTACCGTCGATGCTGCCGGCCAAAGTGACCACCCGAGAGGCTGCGCCACGGGCCACAACGAAGTCATTCAAGGCATGGAACGGCCCCTGTTCCAGCGTGGAACCCCCACGGGTGACCGTGGCCTGCAGCATACTGCGCTCGTCAAGGCGATAGTCGCCCTTCAGGTAGCTGGGCAGCCGGGGCATGGCCTCATCAACGGTGAGTTCGGTCATAAACCCCAGTCGTCCCATGTTTATGCCGACCATGGGTATGCCGGCCGGGGCTGCGAAACGGGCGGCACGCAGAATCGTGCCGTCGCCGCCCACAGTGATGACAAGATCGGTGCCCTCGGCCCGTGGCGCGAGTGACTCCAGGCTCTCCGCCGGTGAATACCAGCTTCCTTCCGGCAGGTCCAATTCGTGAAGAATGGCCATGCTGAGGTCCAGAGCCTCGGGAATGCGGTTGTTGTATATGATCCCGACGTTCTTCATCTTGTCCTTCGCGCTGGTGGAAGGCGTTTAGTGTAGCAGGTCGAGCGACACGCCTTTTATGTGCCCTGGTCGCCTCCACCGTCTCCTGACGTCTGCCGCCCTCCGAACATACCCCTTACCAGACGCAGAAGCCCTCCCACGCCGGTTGCTCCGCCACCGGTTCCCTGCGGGATCAAGCGGCCGATCATCTCCGCCACTCTTGTGGCGGTTGTGGCCGTGGCCCCGATACTCTGGGCTGCTTCGTCCACGGAACGGATGGCGTTGGTCAGGTCTTCAGTACCGTCTCGTGCCTTGTCGGTTATGGCCACCAGGTTCCGGGATGTCTGCGCCAGGTTTTGCGCGGTTTCTTCGGACACATCCGCCAAATGGGCGGCGACCCTGCGCAGGTCTTCAGTGGCCCTAACAGAGTTCTGCGTTGCTTCGCGAACCGGACGATAGAACTTCAGGAACGCAACGATGAGAATCGAGCAGAGCGTAGCAACCAATATGGCCGCTGCGATCACAAAGATGCCGCTGATCAGGGATAAAGTACTGGATTCCATTTCAGTGAGACTCGGGGCGGGCTACCACCCTGTCATGAATCTAATGTCAATCGAACTTTAGGCGGCATTCTCGAGACGTTGGCGCAAGGATAAACCGTCAGCTACACATCGTCAGCGATATACCGTCAGCAATATAAGGATAATTCGTCAGCAACACATCGTCAGCGATATACCGTCTGCAATATAAGGCCAAGCCAATATGCCCTACACGCCCAGGGCCTGCACCGCTGCGGTAGCCGCCTCCATGACGAAGCCCGGGGCCACACCCATGAACACCAGCACGGCAGCGGCCACGCCCATCGCGGCCCACGGCGCAGGATTGCGACCGGGCCTGGAATCGGGAGCGGCCGGGGCCTGCTGCAGGAACATCACACGTATGATCTTCACGTAATAATAGGCCGACACGGCGCTGTTAACGACGCCCACGATGGCCAGCCATGCCAGGCCGCTGTCCACAGCGGCGGTGAATACATACAGCTTGGCGATAAAGATGCCAGTGGGCGGCACCCCAATCAAAGCTATCAGGGCCAAAGCCAGGATGATGGCCAAGGCCGGCGACCGGGTGAACAGACCAGCGTAGTCGCTGATGCGGTCGCTTCCCACGCGTTGGCTGATGGCCGCGATGGCGAAGAATGCGGTCAGGTTGGCGGCAGTATAGGCGCCAAGGTAGAACAGCACGCTGTCCGGCCCGATTGCGGCGAAAACCGGTGCCTCCAGTCCACTGCCGGAGGCCTGAACTCCGGCCGCGACACCTACGAGCAGGTAACCCGCATGGGCAATGGTGCTGTACCCAAACAGCCGCCGGATGTTGCTCTGCGCCATGGCCACCAGGTTTCCGATGGTCATTGAGGCAGCGGCCAGGCCCGCCAGCAGTAGTCCCCAGTCCAGCGAAACATCAAAGAACCCGGTAAACAACACCCGCAGCAACACGGCGAATCCAGCGGCCTTGCTGGCCACCGAGAGGAACGCGACCACCGGGGTGGGCGCTCCTTCGTATACGTCCGGCACCCACATTTGGAAGGGCGCGGCGGATATCTTGAAGCCGAACCCGGCCACCAGCAGCACCAGTCCGATCAGGAGTGCGTAGTTGCCGAAGGCCACTTCGCCTCCGGCCCCTTGCACCGCAGACGATATCTCGGCCAGCTGCGTGCTGCCGGTGAACCCGAATACCAGCGCCATCCCATACAGAAGCAGGGCGGAGCTGATTGCTCCGATGATGAGAAACTTGATCCCGGCCTCGCTGGAGCGCCCGCTCATCATGAACGCGCCGAGCGCAGCGAGAGGAAGGGTCGTGAGTTCGAGAGCAACGTATATGGTTATCAGTTCGGTGGCCGCCGCCAACAACATCATCCCTGTAGCGGAGAACAGCAGCAGGCCGAAGTACTCCCCCTGGAACCTCGGCAACAGGCGCACATAGTCGGCCGATGCGAGGGCGACGAGGGCCACCGCCCCGGTCACAAGGAAGTTGAAAAACAGGGCAAAGCGGTCAACAGCCAGGCTGCCCAGCAATATGCTCGCTTCGTTTCCTTCGTCGCCGTTCCGGACGAGATTGGTTCCCAGCCCCAGGTCGTAGAACTGGACCAGGCTGAGGATGAAGGGGGCGGCCATCAGCAGGAAGGCCAGGTACGGCAGCAGACCGTGGATCCTGCGACCCAGGATCAGGTCGAAAATGATGATGAGCGTAGCCGCCCCGGCCATGGCCAGGTAGGGCGAAACTACATACAGGTCATGTACATTCATTCTCGACTAGCTGCCGTTCATTACTTCAATCATTGGTTCTAGGGCGGAATTGAAAACGTCGGTGAGCAGGGCAGGGTAGATACCGATGCCAACGATGCAGATGACCATCAGCGCCAAGGGGACAGCCTCCACCAGGGACGCATCGGTAAGATCGGCGAATCGTTCCCGTTTGGCCCCGAAGAAAGCCCGCTCCATCATCCACAGGATGTAGCCTGCCGCCAGCACAATTCCCAGGACAGCCAGCACCGTCGGCCAGTTGTAGGCGCGGAAGGCGCCCAGGAACACCAGGAGCTCCGACACGAAACCGCTCAGCCCCGGCAGCCCCAGGGAGGCAAGCCCGGCAATCAGCATTGCCCCCGCAACAAACGGCATACGTCCTGCCAGCCCTCCGAGGTCCGGGATGTACCGCGTGTGGGCTTTTTCGTAGACGATTCCCACTGCCAGGAACAGCAAACCTGTAATCGTGCCGTGGGTAAACAACTGCATCGCCGCGCCGCTCAGCCCGGTGACCGTCAGGGTTCCGCTGGCGACGCCCACTGACCCGATGCCAAGCATCACCAGACCCATGTGGCTCACGCTCGAGTAGGCAATGAGTCGTTTAAGGTCGGTCTGACGCATAGTGACAACCGCGCCGTAAAGCACGCTCACCACGCCGAGAATCACCAGCACCCAGGCAAACTGCACTGCCTGGTCGGGGAAGAGCCCCACGTTGACACGCAGAAGGCCGTAACCGCCCATTTTGAGCAGAACGCCCGCCAGCATCACGCTCGCTGCCGTGGGCGCGTCCGTATGGGCATCCGGCAGCCAGGTGTGCAGGGGCCAGGTCGGCAGCTTCACTGCGAAAGCCACGAAGAACAGCCAGAACAGCCATGCCAGCGGTATCAGTGTGGCGGCCGATGTGAGCACTGCGCTAGGCCCTGACAGCTCCATGAGGTTGAAAGTGCCTATGTCGGGCGTGACAAATACCGCGACGATCGCCACCAGCATGAAGGCGCTGCCCAGGATGGTGAAGATGAGAAACTTCATCGCCGAGTATTCTTTGCGCCCACTTCCCCAGATGGAAATGAGCATGTACATGGGGACCAGTTCCAATTCCCAGAACAGGAAGAAAAGGAGCAGGTCCAGCGACGTGAAAACGCCCATCACCGCCGCCTGAAGCAGCAACAACCAGAAGAAATATTCCTTGACTCTCAGGGTGATGTGCCACGACGCCAGCACCGCGCAAAGACCCAGCAGTCCGGTCAACGCCACCAATGGCGCGGACAGACCATCCACAGCAAGCAGGTAGGAGGCTTTCAGCCCAACATCCGGTATCCACGCAAACTGGTCAACAAACTGGAACCTGGCGGCGCTGTCTCCCCTGTCGAAGAAGGAAAAGACCAGCAGGGCCAGCACCAGGTCCGCGACGACGACAGCTACAGCCACGCCCCGGATCAGGCGATCGCCGCGCAGCAACAGCAACAGCACCGCTCCCGCTGCGGGCAGGAACACAGTTGCCGTCAGTAGTCCGTTGAACTCTGTTGCCATTTGGCCGATGCCGTTCCTCTTCTCGGGTTAAACCAGCAGGAATCCCAGGATTATCAAGAGCGATCCCAGGGCCACGACGGTGGCATAGGTCTGCGCCTGGCCGGTCTGCAGACGGCCGACGGCGGTACCAATGTTGCGGAAGAACCATCCGACAAAGTCAACGATGCCGTCCACAATGCGCCGGTCCAGCCAGTTGGCGAGTCCGGCAAATATAAGGTAGAAGCCTCGTCGGACGATCAGTCCCTCGTATAGTGCATCAATGTAATATTTCTGCGAAAGCAGAGTGTGGACGGGGCCAAGCAATCGCAGCGGCTCCCTTGTCTGGTCTCGCCGCAGTCCGTACACCGCCAACCCCAACAGGGATCCACCCACCGCGGCGGCTGTCGAAATTCCTGCGATGGCCCAGCTGAACTTCGGCAGCTCCGCGTGCCCCTCACCGCCTGTGGCCACGTGCAGTCCATCCGCCACAAATCCGGTCACCCAGTGCACCGGGACGGTCAGGAAATTGATCCACTGCGGATTGATGATGTAGCCGACGAGCACCGCCCCCAGTCCCAACACCGCCATGGGCGCCACCATTACAAGGGGCGACTCGGCCAGGTGGACGCCACCATGACCATGATGGGTGTCAGCTTCATCGTCGGCATGTTCGTCGTCAGAGGCAGCTTGGACGGCAACGTGTGGATCCGTCACTTGCCCCGAGGCCTGAAGGTCCAGCTGTTCCTGATCTATGCCCCCCCGGAACTCACCGTAGAATGTCAGCATCACCATCCGGACAGTGTAGAACGCCGTCAGCGCGACGCCGACGATCAGTCCAACAAACGAGACGGTGTTGATCCAGTCCGCGAAATTGCTGTTTCCGTCAAATGCGGCGAGCAGGATTTCGTCCTTGCTCCAGAAACCGGACAGGGGAACGATCCCGATCAGGCTGAGCGAGGCAATGACGACCAGCAGGTAGGTGGCGGGCATGTATCGCCGCAGCCCTCCCATGTAACGCATGTCGAAGGTGCCGCTGGCGTGATTCACGCTGCCTGCGCCGAGGAACAGGAGCGCTTTGAATATCGCGTGCGTGATCAGATGGAAAATGGCCGGCGCATATGCCCCCAGGCCCAGGGCAGCCATCATGTAGCCAAGCTGGCTGACGGTGGAATACGCCATCACCCGCTTTATGTCGTTCATGACCAGGCCCATCGTAGCAGCCATCAGGGCCGTGAATGCACCGATGAGGACCACGACCGCCATTGCGGAGTCCGATTGTTCAAACACCGGGAAGAAACGCGCCACGAGAAAGACCCCGGCGGCGACCATGGTTGCCGCGTGAATCAGCGCGCTGACCGGGGTTGGACCTTCCATGGCGTCGGGCAGCCAGGCGTGCAGGGGGAATTGTCCTGACTTGCCGACAGCCCCGGCGAAGATACCCAGGGCCATCCACGTTAGCGACGCGCCCGCGAGGATTGCGCCACCGGCGGCGATGGGCTGGGCCGCCTGCCAGATGTCGGGTATGTGGAAGGCATTGAGACCAACCGCTGCAAAGTCGTCGGCCTTCAAGAACAGGTACAGGATGGCGATCAGGAATCCCACGTCGCCAATGCGGGTGATTATGAAGGCCTTTTTAGCTGCCGCAGCAGCTGCGGGCCGCTCGTGCCAGAACCCAATGAGCAGGTATGAAGACACGCCCACCAGTTCCCAGAATGCGTACAGCTGGATGATATTGCTGGAAAGGGTGAGCCCCAGCATCGAGGCCGTGAACAGGGACATATAGGCGAAGTACCGGGCGAAGCCCGGATCGCCCTTCATGTAGCCCACGGAGTAAATCTGGATCAGGAGACTGATGGAGGTGACCACCACCAGCATTACGGCAGTGAGCGGGTCCACCAGCAGGCCCATATTAATGGTGGCTCCGCCGAAGGACAGCCACTCCCAGGTGTTGTGGACCTGTGTGTGTCCAAGTATGACCGACCGGAGGGTGAGAACGGCCAGCACTGTAGAGGCCGCCAACGCCCCAATGGTGGAAAAAGACGCCAGTAGCGGCCATCTATTCAGGAATGGCCTGATAACCAGGGCAATCAGTACGAAAGAGCCCAGGGGTAGCAGGAATATGGCCCAGACGGTGGCTTCGGTGACCATCTACAGTTTCCTCAGTATCTCCTCTGCCACGTGCTCCCGGCCCTTGGGAACGTAGATGTTGAAGGCGGCTTTCTCGCTCCAGTCGAGAATGTCTCCCTCCGGAAGGATGCGCGCAGGCAGGCCCTCGCCCTCGAGGACCTCCTTCCACATTTCAGCCAACATCAGGTTGGACGCTTTTTTGAACTCTACCCACATATGCCGGACAGAATCGCTTGGCCTTAGCTTCCGTTCTAGTGTCTCATCGCGGAGGCCTCAGTGAGGTCCACCGACTCGTTGGTTCGGTACATGGCGAAAACAATTCCCAGACCCAGGGCTATCTCCGCTGCCGCCACCGTGATTATGAATACCGCAAACACCTGCCCCGTCAGCACGGAGCTGATGTCCTGCTGCAGGCTGGCCGGGGCCAGGTACTTTGCCATGGCCACGAGTGTGACATTCACTGCGTTGAACATCAACTCGATGGACATCAAGACCGCCAGGACATTGCGGCGGGCCAGTGAACCGTACAGTCCGATGCAAAACAGCACCGCCGCCACGATCATGAAAGCTTCGAACGACATCGCGGCTAGTCCGCTCCCGACCCTGAAGGTGTAGCCGCGCCATCCCCTTCTCTACCGCGTGGCCTGACCAGCGCCAGAGCGCCAATCAGCGCAGCCAGCAGGAGCACCGACACGGCCTCGAAGGGAAGCACAAACCTGCCGATCAGCAGATCGGCCAGTCCCGCATCCTGGGCTGCAGCCTGTTCGTCGGACTCGGTCACGCCAGCCTGTTCCAGCGATTCCGTCGGTATGTCAGAGACCGCGGCGGTCTGCACCAGATCGACGGTCTGCTGTTCGCCCTCGGGAAGGAAGTTCCACTGAGTGTCGATCGTTACGGTAACCAGCGCAGCCAGCAACAGTGCGGCCAGGACCGCCGCAGGAATCTGCAATCGGTTGGGCGGATTACCTCGCTGAACGTCTCTCGTCAACATTACGGCGAAGATGATCAGGACGGCAATAGCGCCGGCATAGATAAGCACCTGCACCACCGCTAGGAATTCGGCGCTCAGCAGGATGAAAAATCCGCCGACAGATACAAACACGGCCACGAGCAGCAGTGCAGCGCGGAACAGGTCCCGGATGAGCACCACTCCCAGCGCCGACCCCACAGCCACCACCGATAACAGCCAGAAAACGACGTCCTGGAACAGCATCTATTCCGGTTCTCCGTCGCTTTTATCCCCGCTGTCCCTATCCGGGGTTGCCCGGCCGGAGATTCGCATCCCGGCCTTTTCACGCTGGTGCCACTGCCACGATTCCCGGCCCACCTGTCTCCAGTCCAGTGGCTGCCCGGCGCGGGGATCGTATTCCTGCGCCTCCAGTTGCGGACGGAAGAATGTGCTGGGGTGTTTGTCGGCCTGTCGCAGCTCGTCGATGGTGATAACCATGTCCTGGCGGGAGTATCGTCCCTGTTCGAATCCACTTCCCATGAACAACGCGTCATACGGGCAGGCCTCGACGCACAGTCCGCAGAACATGCACCGGTCGATGGAGATGTCGAACACCTCCAGGCGATACTTGTCCCCTTCAGGAACTGCAGTCTCGCTGGGACTGGTAACGATTTTTATGATCCCCAGCGGGCAGTACTTGGCGCAGGACGCGCAACCCGTGCAGCGTTCTTCGTACCAGACGAACTCCTCGCCGCGGAAGCGCGGGTGCTGCTTTAGGCGCTCTTCAGGGTATTGCACCGTGAACGGCTTCTTGGTCAGGTTCTTGAGGGTGACCATCAACCCTTTCACCATCGCCATTCCGTACATGCTAGTCGGCCTCCACAACGGTGATTCCCGGCGGCAACGTCGGTGTCCCGCTTCTCACCGGCGGCATTGGCTTAACCTTGTCTCGGACCAGGTTGCCGAAAACAAGGATGCAAATGACTAGCAGTGCCAGGTTGATGCCGGTCATTATCCCTAGGTCCCCCGTGGTCAGAACCCCCGCGTCATCCCGCAGGAAATAAACCTCAAGGGCCGTTGCGAAGAGGTTTATCAGGCTCAAAGGTAGCAGGAACTTCCACGCGAAGGCCAGTAGTTGGTCGATCCGCAACCGTGGGAAAGTCGCCCTGACCCAGATGAATCCCATTGCCACGATCAGGGTCTTGATCAGGAACCACAGCCACCCCAGCCAGTGCGCGATGGGGCCCTCCCATCCTCCCAGGAATAGCGTGGTGATCACGGCGGATCCGGCCATGACTCCGCCGAACTCCGCCGCCTGTATCATCGCAAACTTTATGCCGCTGTACTCGGTGTGATACCCCGCGATCAACTCCGATTCCGCCTCCGCCATGTCGAAGGGCGTCCGGTTCAGTTCCGCAGTTGTCCCGGCTACAAAAACAACGAAGGCCAGAGGCTGCACTATGATGAAGGGCAGTGTCTGGGCAGTTACCACATCGGCCAGCGACATTGACCCGGCCAGCATCACCACACCCAGCAGCGATACGACGACCGGCACCTCGTAGCTGATCAACACCGCCACACCGCGAGCTGCGCCAAACAGGGCGAACCGGTTGTTCGACGACCAGCCGGCCATGAAGATCGCGATGGAAGTGATCGATGTTACCGCCAGTATGTAGAGCACGCCGACATTCAGGTTGGCTAGGGCCGTGTTCTTTGCGAAGGGCACTACCGCCAGCATCAGGATCACTGGCGCGACCATTGCTATGGGCACGGCCAGGAATACCCACCTGTCGGCGGTGCCGGGGGTCAGGTCTTCTTTGAACAGCAGCTTCACCAGGTCTGCTATCGGCTGCAATACCCCGAAAGGTCCCCATCGGTTCGGGCCCACCCGGTTCTGGAACTTGCCGATGAGCTTCCGTTCCATCCACGAGAAGACCGCAGCACCGAGCAACACGGCGTTGACCAGCAGCACTATGATGACCAACCCGGCAACCAGCCACGAAAGCCAGCACGGAAGCACGTGCCCCACGAAATTGTAGATTTCGCGGAACATCGGCGTGCCGTACAGGATGTTTTCCGGCCCGAGAGAACAGTTCACCGGTCCACTTCACCCATGTTTATGTCAACGCTGCCCAGGGTCACTATCATGTCCGCCAGATTCCAGCCAACCAGCAGGTGCTCCGTGACGGTGAGGTTTATCAGGGACGGAGATCGAATCTTGCACCGGTATGGGCTGATCCCTCCGTCGCTTACCAGGAAGAAGGCCAACTCGCCCTTGGATGCCTCCACCCGTCCGTATGCTTCCACACCAGGCTCCGGCCGCAACACCAGTGGCACCTGGGCCCGCACTGGTCCCGGCTCGATCTGCTCCACGCACTGCCGGATCATTCGCACGCTCTGGCGAATCTCCTGGATGCGCACCCAGAAGCGGTCGTAGTTGTCGCCGTTTTCGCCCGTCGGAACGTCGAACTCCATCCTGTCGTAGGCGTCGTAGGGTTCCACCTTCCGCCAGTCCCAGCCCAGACCGCTGGCCCGGAGCACCGGTCCGCTAACCGAGCCGTTGATCGCCACGTCCAGAGGCAGGGGACTGATGCCCCGGGTCCGGACCATGATGATCTCGTTTTCCAGGAGCAGCTGCTCCAGTTCCTTGAATTCCTCCTCGAAGTCCCTGAGGAACTGGTCAAGGGCGGGCCAGAATTCGGGCGGAGCGTCGAAGTACACTCCACCGGGGCGCATGTAACTCACGGTGATTCGCGCACCGCATAGCATTTCGAACAGGTCCAGGATGCGCTCTCTTGAACGGAAGCAATACATCAGGGGAGTTCCTAGGGCACCCAGATCCTGGATGATGAACCCTATCCCCATCAGGTGAGCTGCAATGCGCTGCAATTCGGCAGTCAGTGTCCGCAGATACTTGCCCCGCATGGGGACTTCGGCGCCGAGCAGCTTTTCGACGGCCAGGCAGTAGGCCTGGTTGTTAATCATCGAGGACACATAGTCGAGTCGGTCGGTCAACGTAACTACCTGCGTGTAGTTTCGTTCCTCCGCCAGCTTCTCCGTCCCGCGATGGAGGTAGCCGAAAATCGGTTCCACCTGCAGGATCTCCTCGCCATCAAAGGTCACTCGAAGGCGAAATACGCCGTGGGTGCTCGGATGCTGCGGTCCGATGTTGACCGTCATCGGCTCGGTGTGGATGGCCTGTTCTGAGCCTGATGAGTGGATCATCCCACGAAGTCCTTCCGCAACGGGTGGCCCTCGAACCCTTCCCACAGCATTATCCGCTTCATATTGGGGTGACCCTCAAACCGGATGCCCATGAGGTCCCAGATTTCCCGTTCCTGGAAATCCGCTCCCCGCCACAGGTGATACACCGATGGCGCCGCAAGGTTATCGCGACCCGACAGCCTCGCCCGCATGGTGGCCTTGTGTCCCTTGCGAAAAGAAGTCAGGTGATAAACGAGCTCGAAGTGCCCCACGAAGTCGATGGCCGATATGGAGTTGAGATATTGCAGGTCGAGTTCCTCGTCCTGCTGCATGAATGCGGCCACGTCGGCAATTGCTGCTGGCTTCACCCACAACGCCTCCCCGGCCTTCCCGACCGGCACAGCATCGTCTACGGAACCCGGAACCGCCTCAGACACACGTAACGAAAGGGGGGCGCCGTCAAGCTGGAGCAGGGCCATCGCAGTCGTCACTCCGACCGCGCCGGGCCCGATGGAGTACCTCGGCCCAGCAGGGAGCGGAGGGAGCCAGAGGGCATATTGCGCTGCCGCTTGATTTTCTCGTGAAGCTCCATAATCCCGTAAAGCAGCGCATCCGGACGTGGCGGGCATCCGGGCACATAAACGTCTACCGGAATTATGTGGTCAACGCCGGGCACCACGCTGTAGGAACCGTAGTAAGGCCCTCCGCTGGTGGCGCAGACTCCCATCGAAATCACCCACTTGGGTTCGGCCATCTGATCGTAGATCCGCCGTATGGGTGGCGCCATCTTCCACGTGACAGTCCCGGCTATGATCAGCAGGTCTGCCTGCCGCGGCGATGCCCGGAACGCCTCCATCCCAAAACGCGCGATATCAAACCTGCCCATGCTGCTGGCAATCATCTCGAATGCGCAGCATGCCAGTCCGAAGGTGACTGGCCAGGCGGACGACTTGCGGCCCCAGTTGACCAGGGCGTCTATGGAGGTGACCATCAGGTTTCCCTTCAGGTCTTCGGGCACCTCTATGATCGGTTCGGACAGGGGTTCCGGAGAGGCGTCCTTCAGTTCCTGGATAGTGCGCCCTTCGTTGCGGTCCAGATCCCAGGTTCGGGACTGGAGCGAATCACCGTTTTGCGCTGGCTGAATCATTCCGGAAGTCTTAGCTCCACTCCAGGTCACGTTTGCGCCAGGCGTAAGCCCATCCAATCAGGAGAATCCCCACGAACACCGCCATTTCGATCAGGGCGAACAGTTCCAGCCTGAGGAACTTGGTAGCCCACGGGTACAAGAAGATTACCTCAACGTCGAAAATGACGAACAGGATTGCAAACATGTAGTAGCGGAAGTTGAACAGGTCCCACTTTCCGTCGATGGCCTCCATGCCGCATTCATAGGTCTCCGCCTTGACTTCGCTGGGCTTCCGCGGCCTCAACCCTATCCGCGAGGCACCCCACGACAGGACCAGCATGCTGACCGGCACAGCAACGGCCACCACACAAAAAATGGCGATCAGTCCGTACTGCCTGAAATAATCATCCAGAAACATCGGGCGAATTATATCAGAAACTGGCGACTCGACTGCACTGTATTAGCGAGCCAGATTTTGATCAGCGGCGGTCCGCAGACCCCTTGGCCCCACTTCAAATGCCGCCCCCTTTAGCACGCCAACCGGCTTTCTCATGGGCATCCACATCAAGAGCGGCTCCAGACAATCCGGTGTTAATATAGACCGCAAATTCAACTGGCCGATGAGGAAGGGTTTGACCGTCGAAAATCAGCCCGCCAGCAAGGGCCCGCTGACCGGGCTCAGGGTGCTGGACCTGTCCATGATCGTGGCCGGAGGAACGGCAAGCAGCCTCCTGGCCGACTTCGGCGCCGAGGTAGTCAAGGTGGAACGCCCCGGTGGCGGAGATCCTCTCCGAAACTGGGGGCCCTTCGCCAATGGCGTCTCGCTCTGGTGGAAGGTGCACTCGCGAAACAAAAAGTCCATCACTCTCAACCTGGGAATCGCGGAAGGGCAAGATATCCTGAGAGGCCTCGCAGCCCAGGCTGATGTGCTCATCGAAGGATTCCGTCCCGGCGTTATGGAGCGCTGGAATCTCGGCCCTGACGATCTGTTGGCCGTGAACCCCCGGTTGGTGATGCTGCGCTACTCCGGCTTCGGTCAGACCGGCCCCTACAAGGACCGCCCCGGGTTCGGCACCATTGCCGAGTGCATGAGCGGATACGTCGGTATGACCGGATTCCAGGACTCTCCTCCGGTACTCCCGCCGGTGCCTTTGGCTGATGAAATCGCCGGCGTCTTCGGCGCAATGTCTGGCATGATGGCCCTCTATCATCGCGATGCGATGGGCAGCGGCAAGGGGCAGGTCGTGGACGTCTCTCTCTTCGAACCCCTTTTCCGACTCTGCATACCCCACATCACCATGTTCGACCTTCTGGGCATCAACCGCGAGCGGGTCGGCAACGACTTCCCGGACGCCGCGCCCCGCAGCCTCTACCGCACCAGCGACGAACGTTGGATGGGCTTGTCGGCCACTTCGCAGAGCACGTTCGAGGGACTGGCCAAGGCCATGGGAATGCCGGAGCTGATCGACCGGCCGGATTTCGTCGACAACGCCTCCCGAATCGAAAACCGTGATGACCTGAACGATGAGTTGAATGGCTGGCTGTCCACCCGCACTCTCGATGAAACGCTGGGCCAGCTCATCCCTGCCGGTGGCGTGGTCGGACCGGTGTATGGCGCAGCAGACATTGTCGAGGATCCCCACTATCAGGCCCGTGAAGACATCATCGACATTGACGACCCCGAGCTGGGACACACGAAGATGCTGGGAATCGTCCCCAAGTTCAGCGAGACCCCCGGCGCCGTGGAGCACGCCGGCCCCACCGTGGGTCAGCACAATGCTCCGGTTTACGGCGCATGGCTTGGATTGAGCGACAGTGAACTTGGCGGCCTGAAGGAACGGGGCGTGATATGAGCCAAGGGCCAAGCCTTCTGGTTGCCACCGGCAACGCTGGCAAACTGCGGGAATACGCCGACCTGTTGCGGGAGACTCCGTTCACCCTTCTTTCCCTCAAAGACGTGGGCATAACCGATGAAGTGGAGGAGACCGGCGATACCTTCGCCGAGAACGCATGGCTCAAAGCCTCGGGCTACGCCGCAATGAGCGGGCTGCTGACCCTGGCCGACGACTCCGGTCTTGAGGTCGACGCCCTTGGCGGCGACCCCGGCGTTCATTCCGCTCGCTACGGGGGCGATGCCTGCCGTTCCGACGCCGACCGAGTGGCGCTGCTACTGCGAAATCTGGACGGCGTGCCCTGGCCAAAGCGCACGGCCCGGTTCCGGTGCATCATCAACATAGCCCGTCCCCGGCAGTCTTCAGGCGGGGAGGCTGAACTCCTCGCTTCGGTAGTGGGCTCGGTGGCCGGAGTGATACAATATGAACCCGAAGGCGATGACGGATTCGGCTACGACCCGGTGGTCCATCTTCCGTCCTTTGGCAGAACAGTCGCTCAACTTTCTCTTGAAGACAAGAACCGTATCAGCCACCGCGGTTGCGCCGCGGGGCGCGCCATGACCTCACTGTTGCGGATCGCCTCAGAAATCTCCTGAATCCATTCCTGATTTGGGTACAATCGTCATATGCCCCTGAACGTTGTTGACACCATGAAACGGCCGATGCGGGATCTCAGGATTTCCGTCACCGACCGGTGCAATTTCCGCTGTCCATACTGCATGCCAGCCGAGATATTCGGCGAGGCCTACGAGTTCTTGCCTCGCGAGGAAATCCTCACCTTCGAGGAAATAACCCGCCTCACGGCACTGTTCGCCGAGTTTGGCGTCAGCAAGGCAAGGATTACCGGCGGCGAGCCGTTGCTCAGAACGGAATTGACCCGGCTCATTTCCCAGTTGGCCTCGGTCAATGGAATTGACGATATCACCCTGACCACCAATGGCTACCTTCTGGCGCAGCAGGCTCAGGAGCTTAAAGACGCCGGGCTGAATCGCATCACCGTGAGCCTCGACAGCATCGATGACGAGGTCTTCAAGCAGATGAACGGGCGCGGCTTCGGCGCTCGCCGCGTCCTCCACGCCATCGAACGAGCCTCCGAGGTCGGCCTCAGCCCCATCAAGATAAACGCCGTGGTCCAGCGAGGGGTGAACGACCACACCATCGTCGACCTGGCCCGCCACTTCAAGGGCACCGGCCACATCGTCCGCTTCATTGAATACATGGACGTCGGCAATCGCAACGGCTGGAAACTGGACGAGGTCGTTTCCGCCGACGAAATCATCGCCCGCATAGACTCCGAGATGCCGCTGGAGCCGGCACCCGGCAACTACCACGGCGAGGTCGCCGAGCGCTACCTGTACCGCGATGGCGGCGGCGAAATCGGCGTCATCGCATCCGTCACGCGCCCCTTCTGCGGGGCCTGTACCCGCCTGCGCCTGTCCACCGACGGCCAGATCTTCACCTGCCTTTTCGCCACCCGAGGCACCAGCCTGCGGGACCCCATGCGCGATGGCGCAACCGACGACGAACTTCGCGAACTGATCGCCGGCGTCTGGGGCCTCCGCACCGACCGGTACTCCGAGGAACGCGCCGCCGCCACGCCGGATATGCCGCGCCCCGCCAAGGTCGAGATGTACCAGATCGGAGGCTAGCGTGGCAAGCAATGGCTCCACCCTCAGGCACGTCACCATCCACACCGACGGCTCCTGCCTCGGCAACCCCGGCCCCGGCGGCTATGCCGCCATCCTCGAGCACATGGGCCAGGAAAAGGAACTCTCCGGCGGTTTCAGACGCACCACCAATAACCGCATGGAAATCCTGGCCGTGATAGTCGGCCTCGAAGCCCTGCAGGAACCCTGCGCCGTCACCGTCTACAGCGACTCCCGCTACGTGGTCGACGCCATCGAAAAGGGCTGGGCCAGGAAGTGGAAGGCCAACTCCTGGATGCGCAATAAGCGCGAACATGCCGTAAATCCCGATCTGTGGGACAGGCTGCTCTCGGCCATGGAGAAGCACCAGGTCGAATTGAAATGGGTGCGCGGTCATGCAGGCCACGCCGGCAATGTCCGCGCAGACAAGCTCGCTGTCGACGCTGCCAAAAGCCGGAGCCTCCCCCAAGATGAGGGATACGAAAATCCCCGCAAAGGACCGTTATGACAACTCCATCCCAGCAGTCTCTCACCCACCTGGACGAACAGGGCCGCGCCCGCATGGTCGACGTCGGGGAGAAGGACGTCACCAGCCGCGAGGCCGTCGCACGAGGCCACGTGTCCATCCAGCCGGAGACGGCCCGACTCATTCGCGAAGGCCTGATGAAAAAGGGAGACGTTCTCACCATAGCCCAGATTGCCGGAATCATGGGGGCCAAGAAGACGTCCGAGCTCATCCCCCTATGCCACCCTCTGCCTCTCGACAAGGTCAATGTCGACCTCGAGCTTGACGAGGAGCGAAGTCGCATCAACATCCTCGCCACCGCCAGCACGACCGCCCGTACCGGCGTCGAGATGGAGGCCATGACCGCCGTCTCCGTCGCCGCCCTCACCCTCTACGATATGTGCAAAGCCGTCGACCGTGGCATCCGCATCGAGGGCGTCCGCCTCGTCAGCAAGCGCGGCGGCCGCAGCGGCGACATCGACCTCACTGACGAAGACTAGTCTGACGAAGACTAGTTTGTGGCAACGGCCCTATTGGCGGTCGAGGTGTCTAAAGGGAGGGTTGTTCCCATAGACGCGCATAGATAACCTAGACGCGCATAGATAACCATCACTGGTGCTGGACAATTGCTAGGCTCGTCGCCCCAGTTCCCGCCCCATCGCCCTCAACGCGGCCGCCGCAAAGTGAATGTAGTCGGATGCCGTCAATTCCAGCGGCTTGTACTTGTCCACTTGGTCAACGTCCGTTGGGCCCACCGGACCCGGGATAACCTCCAGCTCCAGCTCGCAGACCTCTCCGTCCGGCAGCACCACGACGCAACCCCATTCGGCCCGCGAGTCCGGCGGCGGCTCCAGCTCGATGGCCTGCAGCGAGTTCATCCCCATAAACGCCGGAAACGGCCGCAATTGACTGGCCAGCTCAACCACCGATTCCCGCAGCATCCCGGCAGTCCGCTCCAGAAGTTCGTTTGGGCTTTGGTCTTTTGTCGACATCGCCAACAATTCTAGTCCAACTGTCGCCAACGGCCAACGATAGGCGCATAATCAACCACCACACCGCTTCAGCCTGATCCTCCAAATTGCTCAATCCGACCTGAGATGGACCAATCTTCACAAGTAGAGTCCCGCCAGGGATGGTATGTCGTTGCCGGCACCTTCCTCATCCTCACGATGGGGTTTGGCAGCGCCTACTCCTTCGGCACCCTATTCGCACCGCTGCAGGACGAGTTCGGCGCATCGCGCGCCGCCGTATCTGTCGCCTTCTCCGCCGCCATCCTGGTGCTCTTCAGCGTAGGCCCCTTCAGCGGCACCATCGCCGACCGCCTGGGTCCGAGGTTGCTGGTAGCCGGGGGCCTGGCGTTGGTCGGATGCGGCCTTATCGCCGCCGGGGTGGCCCAGTCTCTTTGGCAGGTACAGGCCGCCTTTGCTGTCTGCATCGGTGGAGGCGTGGGGCTCGCCTATGTGCCGGCTGTGGGCGCCGTCCAGAAGTGGTTCGACCGAAGGCGCGGCCTGGCATCCGGCATCGCCGTCTCAGGCATCGGCGCAGGCACGCTGGCGGTCCCGCCCTTCGCCGCCCTGATGATTGCCGAGCTGGATTGGCGGCCCGCTCTTCTCCTCGTGGGCAGCATTGTGTTCGTCGCAGGCGGTGCTGCCGGCCTTCTGGTCAGAAACCCCGATCAGGCCCCCAGGGCTTCTCCAACCCCTTCCCGCGACGGAGTGCCGCTTTCCTTCGCAATCCGGTCGCGGCCTTTCTTTCTGCTGTTTCTCGGGTTTCTGCTGGCATCCTTCGGTCAGTTCACCCCCATCGCCCACATCGTGCCCTACGCCGAGGACCGCGGCATCTCCCCGCAGGCCGCCGCCACTCTACTCAGTCTGCTGGGAGTAGGCAGCGCCTTCGGACGCTTCGCGATAGGAGCCGCAGCTGACCGCATCGGCCGCTGGCGAGGCCTTGGTCTTTCCTTCGGCGGAGTGGGCGTGAGTTGTCTGCTCTGGCTGGTGGGCGACGGGATGCTGGTCCTCGGCATCTTCGCCGTCTTGGTCGGGACCTTCTGGGGAGGCTCCGTCGCGCTCGCCCCGTCGGTGATGGCCGACTACTTCGGCACCCGCGCTGTCAGTGGCATCATCGGGGTGCTATACGCTGGCGTAGGCTTCGGCGCCCTCGTCGGCCCCATAATCGCCGGCCTCGTCTTCGATCTCTGGGAGAGCTACCTGGTCGCCATCCTGTACAGCATCATCGCCCCGCTGATGGCCGCCGCCGCCGTGCTCGTCGCCGAGTCCCCTGAGCGATGGCGTCAACGCTACGTGCATTCGACGGAATCGCCCGCACAAATTGGCGGTCAATCCGCGGAATTCGGCAATTGACACCCGAACAGGCCCACGGCTAACATTGAATTATCGGGTTGCATCCTGGCGGCTGGCCGGATGGCCCTTCGGTGGCAACGTAGCTCAGCGGCAGAGCGGGCGCTTCATAAGCGCTAGGTCACTGGTTCGAGCCCAGTCGTTGCCACCAACCACTACTGCAAAAACGGGCCTCTCCGAGGCCCGTTACCACTTTCCCGCCCACCTATCTTTTTGAACTACAGTTGCAGATTAGGGCCTGTGGACATTCAAATTCTCCAAGGGTGACTTCCCCCTGTACCCGCGGACTATTCCTTCCGGATCTCCCCACCCGTCGCAAGACTGCAACGAGCTCTCCCTTAAATTCGCTTTGCTCTGTGCTACGGTTGCCGTCATTATCAGCAAGCGCTCCCAGCGGTTAGAATCGAGCCTGGAGAGCCATGCATTATGTTGGGGGGTTGATTGGAGGCGCGAACAACGCTCACTGACAAACAGTGGGCACTCATTGAGTCGGTCCTGCCGTACCGCTGTACTGACGTTGCACCCCAACCGACTCGTCCCTTTTCTTTAGGAATCCGGTCTCGTCCACTGCCAGAACTGCAGAAGCGTCGGCCAGATGCTCGATCACGTAGCTCCTCAAGTCATCGCGAACTACGTCCGCGTCCCACTGTTAGTTGTACAACAAGTGCTGCACCCCATCGGGAGTGGCGTCGCCCGCTCGCTCCGCCAACAGCCAGCCGTTCTTGCGCTCCACCGGAGAAATCAGTCCTTCCAGATACTCCAACACCCGTCGGCGAGGTTCCGACCGGTGAAACCTCCCCGCAATGCACACATGAATTCCCTCAATCCCCTCGGCCCACCTCCAAAACCTCGTCCCTCTCCGTTGCCATCGCTTCACCTCACCCACTCCCGGAAGTGCCTCCATGCTATCAAGACCTATCTGCGACTGTAGTACTAGAGGCTTTGACTCAGCATGGGCCGTATGATCCGCTTAGCGCCCTCTAGGTCGGCCGCAAAATTGCCCGGAGGAACCCGGTCCAGAAGCTTCATGGAGTGCAAGGTGTTGGCCACATCCTGATGCAGCCCGGCGATGACGATGGTCCTGGAGCGTGCGGCCATCGCCGCGCCGATCAACTCACTGATAATGACCCCAGCCGTATCATCTATGAACTCCGTTCGCGAAAAATCAAAGATAGAAAATTGCTGCTGCCTTATGTCGGGGCGGAGGACGCGACTCAGTTGCCTGGCTGACGCCACAGTCACCCGGTCGGGAAACACCACCAATCCACTGCGGCCCTGGAATGGGTCTGCGCCATCATCCAGTTCATCATCTTCCAACACTGCTCCATCCAGCAGCGGCACGGAAACAAGCTCGGACACCTCTAGACTCTCTTGCCTGCGATAGCTGAAGAGAACGGCCATCACCAGCCCAATCAGGAAAGCAAGGAACATGTCCACAAACACGACGAGGACGCAGGTCATCAGCAACACTACGGCATAGGTGCGGGGCATGCGATGGATGGTGGTGATTAACCGCCAGTCGATGAGGTTCCAGCCAACGAGTATGAGTATGGCCGCCAGGACGGCATGGGGAACCTGCTCGACTACGGGGCCGAGAAACAGGAGCGTCGCCACAATCATGGCGACCACTATGAGGCCAGAAACTGGGGATCTGCCGCCGGATAATGTGTTGAGAAGACTGCCCTGGGCCATTGCCCCCGGCATCCCTCCGACCAATCCGGCCGCGATGTTGCCCATGCCCTGGGCTAGCATTTCCTGGTTGGGCTTGTGCTGGGAGCCGGTGATTGTGTCCAGTCGAAGGGCTAACAGCAAAGTGGCGATCGAGCCAAGAAGGGCCATGATGAATGCCGGTTGCAGCGCACGCAGGTAAAATTCCAGAGAAATAGCTGACACTTGAAGGGAAGGCAGACCCGACGGAATTTTGCCCACGGTTGGAGCGTTAGGGAACAACAGCACCCCCGCCACAATTCCCACTGCAAGGGCGACGAAGAAATTCGGAGCCAGCCTTCGGAGCCTCCCCCGCCAGAGCACTGCCACTGCCAGGCAGATGACGGCTAGAGCCAAAGCCTCGAAATTAACGGACCTTATAGCATCCGGCCATGACGCGACAGTATCAATGATGCTGCCCGTTGCCGGGGCTCCTCCGAGGACCGGGATACTCTGCTTGAAGATGACCAGAATCCCGATGGCGGCCAGGAATCCGGAGAGCAGTGAGGCAGGGACAAATGAGGCATAGCGGCCCAGCCGCAACAGGCTGAATCCAATCTGAATCAGACCGGCTAGAATTCCTATGGTAGCCGCTTGGGCAAGACTATCAGCGTAGTCCGCGACCACCACTGCCATGACAACCGTGACGGTAACGTTGGGGCCTCCCAGCATGCCCCGGGTGCCCCCGAATAACGCCACGAACAGGCACACCGCCAATGCGCCATGGAGTCCTGCCGCCGGCCCGAGTCCGGAGATTATCCCCAGGCCAATGGCGACCGATAGTATGATTCCCCCGGCGGTCAGACCGCCAAAGACATCCCCCCGCAGGTCTCCCCATCCGTAGTCAATCCTGCAGGGGACTGCAGAGGACAAGACACCGAAAACACGCTTGGACAGTCCAGGGCGCAACTTGGGCGATTAGTCTCCGCCCACGATAGTGAGAACGGTGTTGGTTGCCCTGTTGCGCAGCTCCCGAAGCTCCCCATAGTCTGGGGAATTCTGCGGCGCCGTGTGCCATCCCCGGGCCTCTTCCACGCCCGCGAATTCCATGAGGATTATCCGGTGGTGTCCGGACGGCGTCTCACTCCCAATCACCTCGGCGATGTCGCCGCGGCCCAGCAGCTTGCCTCCGAATGCCTCCAGCATCCCGGGAAACCGCTGCCGGTACTCCGCGTAGGATTCGCTGTCTACCACTTCCAATTGCGCGATTAAAAATGCTGCCATTGTCTTTTCCTCTTCAATCGTAACCTGTATTACCGCGCACTTGGCGTAGAGGATAGATATTAGGGAATGCGGGGCGGGTGTCCGCACTGTGTGGGGCACGTTCTGGCAGTCAGGGGAGGTGACACACAGCAGGGGTGAAGGATCTATTCCACTACGTCGTCGCCGCTTTTCGGGCGGTCACGACGCTGTTCTGATCCCCGGTCACTGATTGCCACACATCTCCAAATTCCACCCTCTCCAGCAATTCACCGATCTGTGACTGCGTGCGGTTCTCGCCTCCAAGAAGAGCCATCGTGAGGCCACTGACAGAAGCGTGGGCAGGCCCCGACAAGTCTTCGTAAAGCATCGGCTCTACAACCACAATCGTCCCGCCCGGCTCGATTGCCTCGTAGCACGCAGTCAGTATGCGGTCACACTGGGACGCATCCCAGTCGTGGAGAATGTTGGACAGCAGTAGCACGTGGTGACCCTTCGGCAGAGGATCATCGAAGAACGATCCCCCGGCGAAGCGGCAGCGGTCCCCCAGTCCACGTTCCGCTATGCGACCCTCCGCCAACGGACGTACAGGCTCAAGGTCGAATATTGTGGCATCGAGCAAGGGATGCGCCTCCAGCAGGGCCAGGGTGTATCCCCCGCTGCTGCCACCGACATCGAGCAATCGCCGGAACGACGAGAAGTCTAGTTCCCGACGGAGATACTGCGCTCCCGATGCAGCGTTCGCCAGCATCCCTTCGGCGAACCACCGTTGGTCGTCCTTCGAGAAAATATCGAACGAGTCCGCCACTCCAGCCTCCGGCAGCGGGTTCCCAGTGGCGAGCACTTCCTCCAGTCGCCCGATCTGTCCGTGCCGGCCCTGAAAGAGCAGCGACCGTCCGCCAGCAAAACGGGGACTTGATTGGACCAGGAAGGTATCTGAAACCGGGGTAGTGTGGAAACGCCCCTGCTCGTCACGTTGCACCAGTCCCTGGCTCGAAAGGAAGGCAAGAAGAGTGGGAGCTACGCGCGGGGCCAGCCTCAACTCCTCCGTAGTTGCCGGACTTTCAGACAGCCGCTCGAATAGACCGCTGCGTAGACAATAGGCGAGTGCCTGGGCGCGCATTGCACCGTCCTGCAATGCAAATATGCGAAGTCTTGCGGTTTCCAGTTCGTCTCTTTCGGTAGGCATAGATATCACAATACTTTGAGACCTAAGAAACTATCTCAGAAGTCCCTTCTCCCTTGAGGGAGAGCGTTAGAATGAACAATTGATGTCAACCAGCCATCGAGGAGGCAAGAACGAGTATAGAGATGGTTTCCAAATTTTCTATCGATATATTATGACAAAATCATATAATTAATATTATAGGTGTATCGATTTCGTGCAATTCTGTTGAGTCAGACACTCGACTCACCGGGCAGGGACAACCGGGCCCACTCGTTGTTGGTCAGCGACCCGGTTGCCGCACTTCCTCAGTGAGTCTTCGGTTCCGTTTGCTCGTAGCGTATATTCTCCGGAAATACATTCGCCCGCCTCAACCATACGCTACAAGCAAACGGAACCCCCCCGGCAACTTCCCATCCCTCTCTATTGTCCTCTTGTATCTCATCTTCTTGTGCCTTGATGCGTTGGCCCGGACCTTGGTGCCTTCCAGGCCCAGCTTCACCAGTTCCGCATGAGAGCACGGCATCAGCGACTGGTGAAACGAATGGGCCAAGGCCGCAGGTGGTCCTTTCGGAAGTCGGAGATAGTAAGGGAATCGGACGTGTTGTTGGCCGCCAACACCCGGAGGGCGATGTCATTGTGCAGCCCGGTGGCTATGCGGCGGGACGATGGCACATCGCGGCATTAGCCATAGAGCAGCACCTTGACCTTCATCAAAGGATTGTAGGGATTGCTTCCTCGCCGCTCTTGCCCATAGCGGGCCGGGATCTCCGAGAGAAAAGTATCGTCCCTCCTCATTCCTGACCTCAATCGCCGTAGTTCCGCCAACTGCGGAAGCTCGCTCCGAGACACCAATGCGACTTACGGCCTCACCGACAGCGCCGCCCGCGGCGACCACTACCTCCACTTCCCACGGCTTGTTGAAGATTTACTTGGCTTGCGTTCCCTCTTGAGCAAGTCTGGATCCCCTGTCGTTCAGAATCCTGACATCGATCCCGAACAGGCTTTAGAGAGTCAGGTCAAAAGTGCCGAACGTTCTGTTGCAATCGAAAAGCAGCCAGAAAAGGCGGCCGCGTTGCTGTCCTGATGGATTGTGATGTGAATAAGTGAGTGTACACATGCTACACAACACACTCACTAAAGAAGCGAATCTCTCCACAGAACATCCACTTTAAGAGTGAATAAATCTACAGAATATCCACTTCTACCCAGTACAGTGATTTCAGGAAACAGAGGCATGCCCGGGCGAAATGTTCACTCTGTGAGACATCGGTGTAGGTGGAGGTGGATATGTAAGGAAAGTATGGGGATCAAACCATACTTTTGTCTTCTCCGAAATCTTGGTGTTCGAATTCCCGATGATCAGTTAACCCACCGGGTATTTCACGCGCCCTGAAACGACCGAGTGAACTGAACCAACCCGTATTCGCCCAGGCGACTAAATTATGTTGCCTTACATGGAGAGGAGTGCAATGTACGGACTTGTAAGAAAGTTCCAATTCCTGAAACCTACAATACTGGCCACCACACTGGTGGTCATGCTGGTGGCGCTCGTCCCAACATCCGCCCAGGCCCACGGCCCCTCCAACCAGGACCACAGCCCCTCCAGCCCATTGAACCAAGTTGACTCCCGTTTCGTCGATGTGAATGAAGGCGACAGCTTCGTGCTGTCGGTGAAAAATGTAGAGATTCACGAACCTACCGATAACCCGAATAATTTTGGGAATTATATCGAATTTTACCCAAGCCCTACGGGTAACTCTGCACGGCAGGCAGGGCAATCTTCCTCTAGGCCATACCTCCAAGGATCGAACCACGGCTCCGGTTGGCCTGCCGCATGACTAATGAGACCTTGCCAGCAAGCATCACATAGATAGACGTTGCGACATATCCCGGAATCGAAGGCGTTGTGCGCCCAGACCATGGACACGCTGAGTGTCGCCGGATTCCCTGGCCCAACCCTGACCGCCTTACCGTCGTCTCCGTTGCACTGCTCGCAAAGCTGGATGGCTCCGTCCTGGTCGAGGATACGAGGGCGTCGGATCGTGGACTTGTTCACGGCCTCAAGGAACGCCTCATTTGTCCCGTGGCCATAGTCGGCGAACTCGCACGCCCCCGACACCAGACATTCTGCCAAGAAGCAAGCGGACCGATTGATCCATCTCCCACATGAGTTAGCCATCGTGGCAATCCTCGCACCGCCCGTCGCGGTAGAGCGTCTCAGGGTAGTTGACCTCCCGTAGGCAGTCCCGGCACCGATACACCTTCCCCCCGTCCTGCTCGTACTGCCAAACGTGATCCGCCGGTAGAGCGAACATCGCCTTTGCGATTTCCTCCGGCGTGGCGTCCACCCTGGGCGCATATACGTGCTTGAGTGGGCGCCCCCTCTCCTTCTTCTTCCGTCTTGACTTGCTGACAGGCATATCGCCCTCCCTTGACGCGGCCTTACATTTTCCGTAGTATCCTACCCGCTACAGAGTCCTCGCGCAACCTTTCAAGCCACTCGGTGAACAGCCGGATGGGGCATCGTGCCCCCTTGTACGGCTTGTCGGGTTGTGGTCTCTGTAGCAGGTTACCCCATCCTTCACCTATCAAGGGGGTTCCTGTTTTGAGCGATGAAGCACCGTTGGGAGACGATGGAGCAAAAGGGCCTCGGTGGGCACTAATCCTAGCCTGGGTAGGCATCATATGGGCTATCTCTGGCGTTGTCCAAATAGTCCTTGAAAGATCGAATTCAAGGGACACAGTGACCGGGCTTGTGGTGCCCGGCCAATTGGGCGACGATCTTTTCCCTGGCTTAATTCATGTCCTCTTGGGGATTGTGTTGGCAGTATTCTGCCTGCGGAAGCGACTAAATGGGTAACTGTTAGGCGGCAACGCAGACAAAGAACATCCCCGCCGGTCGGTGTTGTGGCGACACTACCAGCGGGGACTACTATGCAAGCGAACCTAAAGGCCCCGGCAATCGCCGGGGCCTCGCTGTTGTTGCGGTCCGTCGAGTTAGCGTAACTTTCGGGCAGCTGCTTTCGCCTGACTTACCAAGCCTCGGTCTGGCAAGTTTCGGGTTCGTTTCGCTGCGGTTGCTGCCGCTTTGAAGCGGTTCTGTGGCTTCTTCTTAGCCATGAGAAGCCCCCCAAATGGTCTCACCGGAGCGGCCCACCGCTCGACCTTACGGCTTGACCCCATAGCAACCGCGTGACACAATGCCAGCGGCCTGACTGGCCTGGGGTCTCCGCTCCGGCGGAATTCCAAAAGCAACGGCCCGACAGGAACAAGAGTCCTGCCGGGCCGTTGACATTCGGGCCTTTAGTGGATTAACCTTTCGTTGTTGAGGCGAGGGTTAATTCACTCGGCAGGAAGCCCCCGAATATCGGGGGTCTTTTTGCGTTATGGAGTTAGGCTACACGCTTCCTTCTTGTAAAGTCAATTTTGTTTACGCAACCAAATCCTGATACCTTAACCGCTTGCCAGATGCTCCCCAAGCCATCCGGCCCATCTGCTCGTCGGTGTCCAGGGGGCGGCGATTGTGCCGCCCCTCAAACTCGGTTGAGTACCGGGGCAGGTGCTTGACCGACACGTGGTGATAGATTCCCTCGATCCCGCGCTTGAACAAGGCCCAATGGCTTTCCAGCCCGTTGGTGTGCGCCATCCCTCGGACGTACTCGTTAGCGCTGTGAGCAACCGCCTCGTGCGCCCTGGGCAAACCGTGGTAAGCGGCGGCCTCGTCGGTGTAGACCTGCGCCGTCGGCTCGGTGTGGCGGATGACGAAATTCTGGAGCGTCGGCTTGTCAGTGGCCGCCACAACCTCGGTGCGGACCTGATTGGTCTCCCTGTCCTTGACCCCGGCAACTGGCGTCTTGCCCACGGCCCCGCGCCCGGCCTTGAGTTTCTTGGATTCGTGCTTGTTCTTTTCCAACCCACCGATGTAAGTCTCATCGGCCTCTACCGGCCCAGCGAACTTGCCGCCGGTGGTGTCCAGCGTCTCGCGGATGCGGTGCGCCATGTGCCAGGCCGCCTTCTGTCCTATCCCCAAGTCGCGGTGTAGCTTCATGCTCGACACGCCCTTGAGATTCGTCATGAACAGGTAGAAGCCGATGGCCCACTTGCTCAAGGGGATGTTCGAGCTATGGAGCACCGTCCCAGTCTTGACCGAGAAATCCTTGCGGCAGGCGCGGCAACGGAAGGGCTGAGGCTTGCGGGTTGGGCGAGGGCTGACCTCTGTGGACTGGCAGAAGGGGCAGGTGACGCCGTCGGGCCAACGCTGTTCGATGAACCAGGCTTCGGCCTTTTCCTCGGTGTCGAACTTCTTGACCACATCTATCAGGGTCATGCCCTTACGGTAGGCTTTGCCGGGGCCTTTCACTGTAGCCATAATCGCGTCTAACCTATTCAGATTATGCTACTATGTTACCCGAACCCCTGCCGAATGTCAAGCTGCTGGGTAAAATCGGATATAATTCCCATAATTTTGATTTGCGCTGGTCAACATACCCATACAACCTCAATGTCCATGATTTTGGGTACGGATACAGAGCCAATGCCGATGATATTACGGCTGTAAATTGGGAAAGACAGGTCGGAACTTACGAGCAGACTTGGGTCGAAAAGAAAATATCCAAAACCTTCTATACGACCGAGGACACGTGGTCGGAGCAGAGGGAACAGTTCATAGTTGGTTTCAACCCTGCTACGGGTACCATTTCTCGTTGGTCAACATACTATGTGGTCATTGTTGACGATGACGGTCCTGGCGCCTGGAAAACTTGGGTGGCCAGTATTCCCGGCGCAGGCCGGGAAGATTCCTCCGACACTGACGAAACCCAGAGCCCTTCCTTTTGGCGCGGTGACACTATCCTCATAAAGCAGGAATTCACCGAGGACGTTACCGTGAGCGGCGACGTTAATATTGGGTTCCAAATGGGAGAAGACGGCAACGGGGAAAGAAAGTCTGCCAGCTATGTCAGTGGGTCTGGCACGGATAAACTCTCCTTTGAGTATACGGTGGTGGAAGGTGACCTGGATCGAGATGGCATTTCGATCAATGCTTCAGACTACGGCGGCAGCGGCTCCATCGTTACCGAGGACGGCAACAAGAAGGTTAACTCAACCTACGAGGGAAGGGACACCGACAAGCGGGTAGGCGGTCAGGCTTTTGTGCAGGAACTGACAATCGATTCCGCTCCTGCCTCCGGCGACACATACGCAGCTGGCGAGCACATCGAGGTGAAGGCGCGCTTTGACCGTGATGTAACGGTCGATGGCACCGTCTATATGACCCTGAGGTTCGGCCATCAAAATGCTGATTGGGCTTCCGCCCGTTACAACCGTGGCTCCGGCACCTCCACCTTGGTTTTCAGGCACACGGTCACGCCCGGCGAATACGACCCCGACGGAATTACCGTTGTGGGCGGCACAGTAGCCGCCGACGGCACGCAATACGGCTTCGGTGGCAGCGGATCAATAACCTTCTGGGATTCCGATGCTGAAGAGTGGTACGACGTGAGCCCCTACTATGACCGGATGGAAACCCTGTCGGACCACAAGATTGAGACCATTCCCGTTGTAACCGATTTCGCAATCACCTCAACCCCTCCGAACGGCAAGCACTATCGCATCGGCGACGCGATCACGATCACCGCAACCTACGACCAGGACGTCACTGCGACTTCACCCCTGAGCGTTCCGGTGACGATTGGCACCGGGTCCCACACAAATACCTGGACGGCAAACTATTCCAGCGATTCCGAGGACAATAAGCTGGTCTTCAAGTACTGGGTCGGAGCGAACCAGCGAGACGACGACGGCATAACTGTCGCCGGCAGTGCGAAAATCCTGGACGACGGATCCATAACAAGCGCCACGAACCCCACGGTTGCGGACCGAACGGTCACTACGCTATTGAACCAGGCGGAACACAAGGTCTATGCCTACTATCCGCTGGTGCAATCCGTTTCCGTGACCTCGACGCCTGAGGATGGCGAGACCTACCGCGCCGGTGAGACCATCGACGTGACACTCACCTTCCAGTACGAGGTCGACGTGGCGGACACGCCGTCCATCAAGATACTGGTCGGTGACGAGGACAACGAGAGGAACGCCGCATACTCAAGCGGTTCGGGCGCCAAGGACGTCGTCTTCTCCTACGTCGTCCAGCCCGAAGACCTGGACGCCGACGGCCTTGCAGTTAAAGAACGCTCGAGTGGAGGCCTTGATGGCACAGGAAGCATAAAGGAGAAGGATACTGACAACAGCTTCGCCGGCGCCATCCCTGCCCTCGCCGACCAGGCCGACCACAAAGTCGACGGCAGGCCCTACGTCACCGCTGCAAGCTTCACGTCTACGCCGGCAAGCAATGGAGTGTATCGCTCCGGCGAGTCCATCCAGGTTACCCTGACCTTCAGTGAATCCATGGAAGTGGATGGCGATGTCACCATTCCCATGACTGTGGGTGATGCTGAAGTTGAAGCCTCCTACCTCAGTGGTTCCGGGACCGACACTCTCGTCTTCGGGTACGCGGTCCGGGACACCGACCAGGATTCCGATGGTGTTTCTCTGCCTGCGAAAGACTCAGACGCCTTCGGCGGTACCGGCGCCATTCAGTCTGCTGACGGAGAAGTGGCGCCCGACGGCACCATGTCTGCAGTCGAGGCAGGGGATGACCAAAAGGTATACGGCCTGGTCCACGTGGTTTCCCTCTGGGTCGACTCCGAACCCGAAGACGACAACACCTATGGCAATGGCGACGCCATAAAGGTGGCGGTCCAGTTCGATGACGATGTGACCGTAACCGGTGCGCCACAGCTGCCACTGGATCTGGGCGGCGAGGCCAGGGTGGCCAGCTTCCACACTGCCCGGTCAGCCGCGGTGGATGACACGAGTTCCTCCGATTCGGAATCCCTGAGCACTACTGGGCAGGTCCTGGTGTTCACCTACACCGTGCAGGCAGGCGACGAGGATGCCGACGGCATTTCGGTAACCCGAAACAGCCTCAGCCTGAACGACGGAACTATCACCTTCCACAACGGAAAGAACGCCGACCTCGCTCATGAGGCAGTCACAGACGAGGATCACCTTGTCGATGCAGTAGCCCCGGTTTTGGCGAGCGCAAGCACATCTGACGATGGCTCGGAAGTCGTTGTCACATTCAGCGAAGACGTTCACATCAGGTCAGACCTGCGGACCCTCTTCGCCTTCGCAGGCATCGACACCGGAATCTACCTTCGCTCCCTGATGGACATTTTCGTGGATGGCAACCGCCCCCATATAATGGATGCTTCCGTGTCCGGTGCCGAATTGACCCTCACCATGGATACGCCGATTACCAGCGGTCAGTCTGTGTCAGTACATTACGACAACATTTTCGCGAATGTGGTCCAGGGACTGCTCGTTGACCCTGCCGAAAATGTCCTCTCAGAGTTCTCTGACCAGACGGTAACCAATAACTCAACCCAGGACGATGATCCTGATGCCATATGGACTGTGGAGAGCAGCCACATCGTCACAGTCGGTGAAGGAGAGAGCAACACCCTTACGTTTACCCTCAGTTCCCAACCCGACAACGATGTGACTATCTCCTTCTCTGTATCTTCCGAGGATTACCTGAGCATCAGCGCCAAGGAAGTCACCTTCACCACCGATAACTGGGATACTGCCCAGACCATCACGGTCACCGCCAACGCCGATGACGATGAGATCAACGGATGGCACGAAATTGTGCAAACGTCGGACGCTGACGGATTCGTGACCAGTCAAATCATGGTGTTGGTGGAGGAGTAGGGCAGCCTTCCCCGGCAACGAGAAAGGAAAACCAAAATTGTCGAGCGGACGCTCCTTGGAGAGCTTGCAATAGATGGCAAAGTGACATGAGATGATTGGCTAAATTGAACATCCCTGCACCCCGGCTTCGTTCTCGAATGGCCGGGGTGCTTTCTTTTCGAACCGTCTCGTACCCGGTTCGGATGCCCCAGAGTCCATATTTCAACGGCGCCAAGGTCAAGGGCCCCAGGAATGTGTGCTACTGGACCGGAGCAATACTCTACCGCTCGGCGTAAATGTCCGGTAAAGCGTCCCGCATAAATGTCCTTGTGTCATGAGGTTGCTGTGTCAGAGCTTGACGAGGAGATCGCTGATCGGGACCTCCGCCCAAAGGCGGCCGTGGGCATCCATGTATTTCTTGATCCATGTATTTCTTGATGGAGGCCCTGTGGATCCCCAACTCTCGCTCGATGGCCCGCGACATCCCCTTGCCGCCATTCCATCCACTAGCTAACTGCCGTGCTAAACCTCCGGCAGCCGGTACGCCCGCGCCGCCGTGTTGTGGAACAGGTCCGCCTGCTCCGACGCCGAGAAGTCCTTTGCCAACCGCTTGAACGCGTTCCAGCACACCGTGAACGAGCAGGACTGCTTGTCAACCGGGAAGTTGCTCTCGAACATGCATCGGTCCGCCCCGAACTTCTCGATGCAGTACAGGTAGTAAGGCTCTGCCGCCGTCGCGATCTCTCCTGACCCCGGCGGGAACGGGCGCTGATGCCAGTCGAAACCGCTGATCGGATTGCCCAGCCCGCCGACCTTCATCACCACGTTGGGACACTCCGCCACGGCGTCGATACCTGCCCGCCACTCCGGCATCAGTTCCTCGCGCCGACCGGCGTACGGCCCGATGCCCAGCGGCCTGCCCACGTGGTTCAGAATGATCGTCAGGTCCGGAAACGCCCGCGCCATGTCTGCCACCTCCCGCAGTTGCGGGTGGTACACGATGCAGTCGAACGATAGTCCCATCCGTTCCAGGCACGCCAGCCCCTTCCGAAACTCAGCGTTCGCCAGCATCCCCGCCGAGTTCGCCCGCGCCGTCGTGATCTCCGGGCTGGCATCCCACGCCGCCGTGCATCGTATCCCCTTGAATCGACCCTTCCCTGCCTCGGCCAGCGCCTCAAGCACCGGCACCACGCCGTCTCCCAGCATCAGGTCTGCGTTCCCGACGATACCCGCCGCCACCGCTGTCTCTCCACCGGCCGCGACGTTGGCCGCCGCTATGCCCTCCACGAACTCCACCTCGCCAACCGACCGCATCTCCTCCGGGCCCTGGGTCCTGTACATCGAATGACACTCGACGAACACCGTCTGATTCACCCGGTGACCCGACCTAGTGTCCGCCAGCAGGTTCTCAAGCAGATAGACATCCCCCGGCCGCTCCCAGAAGTGATGGTGCGGGTCCAGGATGGGCATATCCGGCTCGATGGGGTCCTCTATCGTCAACTCCAGCCACGTATTCCTTGGTGTCGTCATCGTCGTCCCCTCTTAACCGCCAGTCTGCTATATCAGTCCTGTTGCCCCGGTTGGCATTAGGCTACTACGAACTCCTAAGTTGCTCAATGCGGGACTACATGTCCGTGCAATCCCGTCCCATACCGTCCCAACCCGTACAATCTATGTATAATCTCACTGCCCTACAGGGCAATAAGCATTATCTGCGATTGGAGAAAGTAATATGTCCGCTCCCACCATGGCCCAAGTTCGAGCAGCAATGGACGCGATGATCAACAAGGCAATGGAGACCCCCAACGAACCGGTGGCCATGGCCATCGTCGACAGCGCCGGCAACCTGTTGGCCTACCTGACCATGGACAACCTGCGCATCTTCAGCCGCCGTCACGCCCTCCGCAAGGCCCACACCTCTGCCTTGATGGGCCTGGATTCCGGAGAAAACGCCAGCAGGCTGCACGGCCAGGGCCGCAACATCGCCGACCAGGGCGACCCCATGATGACCTACGGCACGGGCGGCGTCGTGATAATGAAGGACGGCGTCATCCTTGGCGGCATCGGCGTCGGCGGCTACCCCAGCGGCCAGTCCGACGAGGATCTTTCCCGCATCGGCCTGAATGCCATGGGCCTCTAGGCGCAATCCACTCCCTGAAGCAATAAACGGGCGTACATGACAAAGATGATTCCAAATCGATTCCTAAAATCACGTACGCTCGTCCCCTTGGCGGTCGTGGCCTTCGCATTGGTCTTCACCGCCTGTGCCGACGTTCAAGTCGCCACATCCAAATGCGAGGACGGCGGTGAGCTTTGGTCCGAGTACCGGCTGTTCATGGGCCGGGGTGACGGGGATCGGGAAGTGGTCACCGATGCTGAATGGGATGCCTTCCTGGCCGACACCATCACGCCCCGCTTCCCCGATGGCCTTTCGGTCATCGACGTTGCGGGGCAGGGCTCCAGCGCCGATGGAACCCTCGAGCAGGAACGCACCAAGATGCTGTTGGTACTGGTCCCGCCAGTCGACGAAACAGCACTCGATCGAATGAACGAAATCGGAGCCGAGTACAAGCAGCAGTTCAATCAGAACACGGTCCTCCGAGTGGTAACCGAGGCCTGCGTGGCCTTCAAGTAGGACCGAGCGACGTTGTCAGCAACCCGCAAGCCCCGGTCCCATTGGATGCCTATCAATATCGTCAGGAGTAACCTATGCGAATCGGTGTTTTCGTCGGCGCATCTGTCGCCGACCTCATGACCCTCGACGGCCTCCTGGCCCGCATAAAGCAGGCCGAGGACGACGGGTTCGACAGCTTCTGGATTCCCCACATTTCGGCCCGCGGCTACGATGCCCTGACCACCCTCGCCCTCGCCGGGATGCAGACCAGCCGCATCGAGCTCGGCGTCGGCGTCGTCCCCACCTATCCGCGCCACCCAGCGGCCCTCGCCCAGCAGGCCCTCACTACCGCCACGGCCACCGGCGGACGGTTCATCCTCGGCATCGGCCCGTCCCATCGTCCCGGCATGGAGGAGGGCTTCGGAATACCCTACGACCGGCCGGCACTCCACACCCGCGAATACCTCTCCGTCATGCGCCCGTTGCTGGAGGAAGGCGCGGTCAAGTTCAACGGCGAGTTCTTCAACGTCAACCTCGAGTTGGCCGCGCTTGAGCGTCCCCCCTGCCCAATCCTCGTATCAGCCCTCGCGCCCCAGATGCTCAACCTCGCCGGACAGCTTGCCGACGGCACCGTAACCTGGATGGCCGGCCCTCGCACCATCGAGACCCACATCACGCCCCGCATACAACGCGCCGCCGAGAACACCGGTCGCGCCTCGCCTCGCGTCACCGTCGGCCTGCCCACGGCAGCCACCGACGACGAGAACGCCGGACGCCAATCTGCCGCGCAGTCCTATGCCCGCTACGGCGAGCTCGTCAACTACCGCCGCGTGCTCGACATCGAGGGCGTTGAAAGCCCCGCCGAGGTGGCGGTCATCGGCAACGAGTCATCCATTCAGCGCCAGCTCGAGGCCTTCGCCGAGGGTGGCGCAACCGACTTCGTCGCCAACATCTTCGACGTCCCCGGCGAGACCGACTCGTCCCAGCGTGCCTACGATGCCCTCAAGTCCCTCGTCGGCAAAATCTGACACTCCCCCGTTCAGCCAAACCAGAGGAGGAGAGAAATGGCACCGCGAATAAAGCACATCGCGCTCCACACCGAGGACCCCGTCGCCACCGCCGAGTGGTACAAGACCTGCTTCGGCCTCGAGGAGCTCCGCCGCTCCCCTGACGGAGGCGCCGAAGGTGTCTGGCTCACCGACGGCTACATCTACTTCGCCATCCTGAAGATGGGCACTGAAGACGCCCCCAACCTCGGCGAGGGACCGTCCACCGTCAAGGGCGTCCACCACATCGGCTTCTACGTCGATGACATGGAAGAAGCCGTCGACACAGTCACCGAGCACGGCGCAACCGAGTGCCCCGGCAGCAGCCGCGCCAACCGCAAGTACAAGGGCCCTGACGGCCTCATGATCGACCTCCGCGTTCGCGGCTGGGACGAACAGATCCGCGCCCGCAGCACCCTCTACGAGCTCGTCGAAGCCCCACCCCGAGAACCCGCGGGAGCGCCGGCGGACGATTAAAGGCGAGTCGGTCTTCTGAGAGGGTGTTCAACAGGTCCCCTCTCCCTCCGGGAAAGGTTTTGAGCCTGCCTCCGCGCAGGCGGGAGGCGAGGGTGTCCCACTGTCCGTTCCGGGAGGCCCGGTTCTGCCGTGCCCCCTCGCCGAACGCACGTGGGGCGGGCTTGTCAGACACATTCTGGGACGAAAAACCCGTTCGTGGCCTGATGCTGCGAAGGACTCAGGCTGACCACGAACGGGTTTCATTTCAAGTTGCCCAGTGCTTTGGCCGGTTACGCAATGCTGGAGTGGCATCCTCCGCTGAAAGCCTGGCCTCTTAACTCCCCGTCCACTCCGGCGGTCGCTTCTCCGCAAACGCCCTCGGGCCCTCCCGCGCGTCCTCCGAGTTCAGCACCCGATGCCCCCACGAGGCGTTGACCCGGTACGACTCCTCCAGTCCGTACCGCCGCCAGAACTGCGCCACCGCCTTGGTACCCTGCACCGCCAGCGGAGCGTTGGCCCCGATCATCTCGGCAATCTCCACCGCTCGAGGCATCAGCGCATCCGGCTCAAGCACCTCGTGCACGAACCCCAGCCGCTTCGCCTCCTCCGCGCTCAGCGTGTCGCCCGTCAGCATCAGGTACATTGCCTCGCCGAAGGGCATCAGCCGTGCCAGGTGGTTGATAGCATAGTTGGCCAGGATCCCCCGCTTGACCTCGAACAGCCCGAAGTACGCCTCTCTCGACGCGATTCGTATATCGCAGTCCGCCGCCCGTTCCATCCCGGCCCCGATGGCCAGTCCGTTGACCGCGGCGATGAATGGCTTCGGATTGCGACCGAATGGCTGGTTGCCTCGGTACGCCTCGATGCGCTCCTCCTCCGTCTGGTTCGCTCGCACCGACCCCGCGTTCTCCGCCATCTCCCGCAGGTCAGCCCCGGCCGAGAACGCCCTCCCCGCACCCGTCACGATGCCCACCCGCATCTCCGAATCGTGCGAAAATTCCGTCAGCGCCTCCCGCAGCTCCGCCCGCATCTGCGCCCCCTGCGCGTTCAGCCGGTCCGGACGGTCCATCGTGAACACCGCGAAGTGCCCCTCCGGGAACCGCTCATACCTCAGGTCCGCCATCCGTATCTCCCATTTCCAACTATCACCCGTCACCTCACCTCTTCAGCCATCCTGTCATCGCAGTAAAATGCCCCGTCCTCTAGGCTCCCTGCGCCATCTGCCCGCTCTCTGCGATTAGCACCATCCCCCTTCTTACCCTCCGTGCTCTCTGTGTTGAATTAACCCCTCGGCGGTCTCAGCGCACTCGGCGTTGAATTGCCCCCCGTCGCTCAAAGCGAACTCGGCGTTGGGCAAAACCCCTCTATGAAATGAAACTCAGCCTGCCAGCAGTTCCCGCAGCGCAGCGTCCACAAACGCCGCGTCCGTCGGATTGAGACCCGGACTACCAGCCAGGTGCCCCCAGATCGACTCGATGGGCCGGAACTCCGCGTTGGGCATCATTGCCACCTCGGCCTCGTTGTCCTCTGGCGGAAAGTACAGGTCCGTGCGCCCCGGCATCACGATGGCCTTTGCAGTAATGCTTCCCAGCGCCTTGGCGAAGTCGCCGTTGTACTTTTCGTTCAGGCTGATGTCCCCCCGCTGCCACGTCTGAAGCATCGCCAGAAAGTTGTTGGCGTCGGCGAACAACCGCCGACCCTCCCAGAAGGCCACCAAGTAGTCCTCCAGCGACGAGTACCCGATGTCCAGGTACACCTCCTCCCGGTAGAACGCCTGCGACACCGCCCACCCGGCATACACTCGACCCATCGCCCGCAGCCCCTTGTACGGCGGCGAATCATACCAGCCGTTGGCCCACGCGTCGTCCGCCGTCAGCGCCGCCTTCACTCCTTCCAGGAACACGAAGTTGTGCCGCGAGGTCCGCGCCGACCCGCAGATGGGCGCGATGCGCTCCACCATGTCCGGGTACAGCGCCCCCCACTGGTACGTCTGCTGCGCGCCCATCGACCATCCCACCACCATCGCAATCCGATCGATGCCGAACAGCTCCGTAACCAGACGGTGCTGCGAACTGACGTTGTCGTACAGCGATACCCACGGAAACCTCGCCCGGTCGTAGGGCATCGGCGTGTTCGATGGCGAAGACGACAGCCCGTTCCCCATCATGTTCGGCACGATGATGAAATACTTCTCCGGGTCCAAAGCCTGCCCCGCCCCGATGATCGCCTCATTGGCGTAATGCTGCCCCCCGAAGAACGTCGGGAACACAATCACGTTGTCCTTCGCCGCGTTCAGCTCCCCATACGTCTTATACGCAATCCACGCCCCCCGCAGCGTAGCCCCACCCTGCAACCGCAAATTCCCCAACTCAAAAATGCTGTAGTCAGTCATTTCCTAGACTCTCCGTGGTCTCTCGCAAAGTCGTTGACGATCTGATAAACCGAAGTCATCATAGCATTGACATTCTGGAGGAACACCTTAATGCACATTAAGGGTATGACAGTTGGGCCAAGTTCCCATCCAGCCTTCCGAGCCGACCTGAGCATCATATTTGATGAGAAAGTCAATGTGTTCATCGGCCCGAACGCCGCAGGCAAAAGCAGTTTTCTGCGAGTTCTGGCGTACCGGGGCTTCGTAGATAAAACTGCTATTTTTCCGTTTCCCCCAGTCTCTGTGGAAACAAGCCCAGACTGGGCGGCTAAATTAGGCAGCGACACTGGACTTGACGACAGTTCTTTGTGGGGCGTCCCCTGGATATACATCCCTGCGACCCGAATTTCTCTCCCTAGCGAACTCGAATGGGCAGATGACGTGCAAGGAGGGGAAGAGGTAGCGGGTGATGCAGAAGATATACATTGGCAAGACAATGCGAGGATATTTGATGGCCGATGGGTGGAAAGGGCATGCAAGAAGCTATTCGACAGGCTTAAGGAACGTTTGAACGACGAGCAAGAAAATGAGTTTTATGGGTTCCTTCGTGCCGTCCGAACCACCTACAACTGCTCCAAAACTATATCTGCAGAGCTAGTGACTGGCAGGCCCACCAATTATGTATCGCACCCTTACGAACTCTTAGCGGATCCACGGGATTTTGAGCCGCTTTTTGCCGAACCCTACGTACACCCAGGAATGGGGGTCTACACAAAGGCCGCTCCAAACTCTAGGCCGAAACAGCAATATGCAGGAGATTTGAGCGCTGGCACACAGATAACATATTTGTGGATATTATACGTTGCTCTCAAAATCTGGTATTACTATAGACGCCCTCAAATCAGACGCCCTCAAATCGAGCGCCCCCGGAAAGGTGATTTCACAAACCAACCCGCCATCCTCCTAATCGACGAAATCGAGAACCACCTGCACCCCACCTGGCAGCGCCGCGTAATTCCCGCACTGCTGGAGCACTTCCCCGGTCTCCAGATTTTCGCCACCACTCACTCGCCCTTCGTCGTAGCCGGCCTGAAAGCCGGTCAAGTCCACCTCCTGAACCGCGACGAGAATGGCGTAGTCACTACCACCACCAACACCGAAGACATCATCGGCTGGACCGCCGACGAAATCCTCCGCACAATGATGGGCGTCGACGACCCCACCGACGACGCCACGGCCGCCTCCGCCAGCGAGCTCCGCCAGCTCCGCAGCGAAGGGCCGCGGGACACAGTGGAAGCTGAAGAGCAGCGCCAACAGCGAATGGCAGAACTGCGAGAAAATGTAGACCGCAACCTGCTGGCAGGCGGGCCTTGGAAGGCGCAAAGAGAGTTGTTTGAGCAGCAGTTTGACCAAGCCCTCGAGCAATACCGGCTATCGAAAAGCCTAGATCAGGAAAATGGCTAACCTTGCGCTCAACACTGCGTTCCACCGAACCAGAGTTTTTTGCAGAACTCCGCGCTGTTTACACGCAATGGAATGATTTGGGCATTCCGGAGCGGCAACGTATCCGCGATAGGCTGACCCTAGACTTCGGCGAAATTTGCGCATATTGTCAGAAACCCTGCCAACCGCCATCCAGGGCCCAAAGACCCAATGATGAATCCATTGACCATTTCCGTCCGCGCCACCTATTTCAGAGTCTATGGCTTGATTGGCTTAATCTGATTTACGCCTGCCGAATGTGCAATCAAACCAAAGACGACAGGTGGCCTGGAAGTGGGAGCCCGTATGACCAACTGACCAATCAGTATCTGTCTCATGCAGATTCTCGATATAGCCCTGTGATGGAATATGTTAGCCCTAACGAAAACGAAAGCCAACGCCCGGCGCAAGAATTCTTCGATTTTGATATCAATACCGGAGGAGTAACTCCTTCGGAACGGCTTGCGCAAGCAGAATGGTCTATAGCCAAACGAACCATCTGGGACATTGATCTAGACTCCAGCGAGTTCCGTAACCTACGCCTAGCACGGCTGAACTGGCTGCTCGAAAAGTTGAATACCATCAATGATTTCGAAGAGAAACTCAACGTGTTGCTCAGGTTCATGCTGCCCGGAATGCCATTCTCCGCTTTTGTCCGTGCTTACGTCTCATATCAGTTTCCTATGTTCAACCGGATCATGTTCTAATTTGATGCCCACATTTGACTCCCACTCACTCCTCCGTACGCCGCCTTCCGCAGCCGCTCCAGCTCAATCTTCCCCATCCCCAGCAGCACCTCCATCACCGGGCCCGCTTCCCGCGCCATCAGCTCCCCCAGCTCCGCCGGCACCACCTGCCACGTCAGCCCGAACCGGTCCGTCACCCACCCGCACTGCTGCTCCTCGCCTCCCTCCGACAGCCCGTACCAGTAGTGGTCGATCTCCTCCTGCGACTCGCACGACACCACGAACGACACCGCCGGCGTCAGCTTGTACATCGGCCCGCCGTCCAGGGCCGTGAACCTCGACCCATCCAGTTCGAACTCCACCAGGGATGCCCCCTCCGCCGGTCCCGCCCCCAACGGGTGGACTCCCCAGCAGCTTCGAGTTCGGAAACAGCGACACATAGTGCCGCGCCGCCGCCTCGGCTTGCCCGTCGAACCACAGGAACGGCGTTACCTTGTTGGTGATAGCCACATTCGGCCTCCCCTCTTTCATCGGCCTCGTTGGATCTTCTGCCGTTTCCGTCGATATGATAGCCGCTATGCCCGGAGTTTGCCTTCCGTCGCTGCCAATCCCCTGCCCCCGAACTTACTGACAGCCATCCACTTACCAGGTCCGCAACTCATCCAGTAAAATAAGGCCATGACAGAAGTCCCATACCTGCCTCCTCCTTTAGTTTTCCCTTCAACCACTGCCTCTGCACTGAGCGGAAATAAACGGAAATGAGCGGGTTTTGAAAATTTCTACAGTCTCGCCAGCTACGAATCCGCTCACCCCAGCTTCGGCAAATATGCCCCTGACCCCCCGGCTTCCGGGCCTGAGACCAACCGGACCAACCCACAACCTGGCCATTTGACGCCCTCACCGCCCTCGCCGTAGACTGCCTTCGCCGCCACCAACGGCAGACAGGAGGTACAGTTATGGCTAACGAGCCCGTCAACATCTTCGAATACGAAGCCCTCGCCCGCGAGAAGCTCGAGCAGGGACACTACGACTTCATCGCCGGCGCCGCCACCGACGAGATCACCCTCCGGCGCACCCGCGCTGTCCTCGACAGCATCAACCTGCGCCCGAAGATGCTCACCGACATCTCCCAGCGCGACCTCAGCACCACCGTCCTGGGCCAGCGCATCAGCTTCCCGGTAATGCTCGATCCCGCCGGCAACCACGAGGCGGCCCATCCCGACGCCGAGCTCGCCACCGCCCGCGCCGCCGGTAAGGCCGACACCGTCATGGTCGTCAGCTCCCACGCCGCCCGCACCCTCGAGGACGTCGCCGGCGCAGCCAGCGGCCCGCTGTGGTTCCAGCAGTACCTGTTCAGCGATCGCGGCCTCACCCTCGAGATGGCCGCCCGCGCCGCAGAGGCCGGATACTCCGCCCTCTGCATTACCGTCGACGCCAAGATCAAGCCCAAGCGCGAGCGCAACATCCGCAACGACTACGTCGGCGCACCTTCGCCCAACTACGACAATATAGATCTCCCCCAGAGTTCCTGGCGCTTTGCCGCCGACGCCCCGGCCGGCCCAATGGACATCCGAGACTCCGGCGCGACCTGGGCCGACATCGATTGGCTGGCCGCCGCCCAGAGCCTGCCTGTGGTCATCAAGGGCATCATGGTCGGCGAGGACGGACGCCACGCCGCCGACAACGGCGCAAAGGCCGTCATCGTCTCCAACCACGGCACCCGCTACCTTGACACCACCTTCACCACCATCGAGGTCCTCCCCGAGGTGGTCGAGGCCGCCAACGGCGACATCGAGGTCTACATGGACGGCGGCATCCGCCGCGGCACCGACATCGTCAAGGCCCTCGCCCTCGGCGCACGCGCCGTCCTAATCGGCCGCCCCCTCTTCTGGGGCCTCGCCTACGACGGCGAAGACGGCCTCACCTCCGTCCTCGAAATGCTCCGCGACGAGCTCGACGCCACCATGGGCATGTGCGGCCGCCCCACCATCGCCGACATCGACCGCGACATCATCGGCACCGTCTCGCCCCTGTTGGGCATGTTCCCCCAGTCCTGGGACACCGTGCGCTACTGACACAGCCGATCGCTTACCTTAAACATGACACCCACTACGAGTTGATGACACTCAAGACGAGACCAAGCAGCCACCAAGCAGGTAAAATGATGAACAGCAAGGAGGTTCCGCATGGCTAACCCGCAACACATCGAGTGGCTGCTTGAAGGTGTTGATAAGTGGAACGCTCGTAGGGCAGTTTCGGAATTCACACCCGATTTTGAAAGAGCAGACATTTATCGAATATTTTGGAATAGCAATTTGCTAGACGATCTCGGAAAGATTCCACTGCTTGGAGTAGACCTGCACGATGCCAATCTAGCTAGAACTAGCTTCTTGTGGGCAAATCTATTTAGCGCAGACCTCACGTCCGCTAACCTCACCTCAGCGAACCTTTCAAACACCATGCTCGTAGGTGCTAGCCTGAATGACGCTAATCTACTATTTGCGATCCTCGAAGGCGCCACGCTAATTGGGGCAAAGCTATCCGGCGCCAATCTGCAACGGGCCAATCTCGCAAATGCTAATTTAGACGGTGCAACTGTCGTCAATGCGAATTTTATAAATGCCAACCTCAAAGGCACCAGTTTGGCTGGAACCGAAATCTGGAAGGCGATCTTGTTCCCCGAAGGCTTGTCACCTAAGCAGCATTCGTTCGGTTAAATGATTGTCGACTCGATAGAGCAGTTCCTGAACAGAATTCGCGAACTCCAAACTCTCCATTCAGCGGAATCTCTATATTTTCGCGGCGAATCCAGCGCCAACTGGGAATTACGTCCTTCCATAATGCGGGACGGGTTGTTTCGGTACGAAAACGAGATGTTAACCGAATTAATAACCCGACGCCCGGACGACTTCTACGGAGCCGAGTTAGCTATCTCACAATGGGTACTTGCTCAGCATCACGGCCTTAAGACTCGATTCTTGGACATCACCAAGAACCCACTAGTAGCGCTATTCCACGCCTGCGAGAGTGACTCACTTTCCAATGAAGACGGACGGTTGCACTTATTTGCAGTGCCAAGGAACATGATTCAGCCCTTCAACAGCGACAGTGTTTGCGTAGTCGCAAATTTTGCCAAACTCGTGCCATCAGAACAAGACATGCTACTAACTCGAACCAGCAGTCAAGTAGAGCACGAGTTTTCTGATGCAATGAACCACTTGATCAGGCTTGTTAGAGAAGAGAAGGACAATATAGACGAACCAACTATACTGGAAAACCTGTTTGGGGTTCTGGTGATTGAACCTCTCCAGTCTTCCGAACGAATCCGGGCACAGTCCGGCGCGTTCTTGGCATCCCCCTTTCACCGTAGGTTTGAGCGAGAGGAGATTGTTAGAAGCGCCAGCCGTTTCCCTGTTTACGCCCATTACATTCCAACCGTACCCGCCAACAGTAAAGAGACTATACTGAGCCAACTCCACCTGCTCAACATCACCCGCGAGACCCTCTTCCCCGGTCTCGACGAATCCGCCAAAGCCATCACGGAGACCTACCACCAGCGCCTGCAAGCCGACGACCACCCCGTCTCCACCACCCCGTAGCGTGTACAATACCCCCACCACCACACCCCCACAGGAGGCCCACCATGACCACCCTCGGCTCCGGCCACTACACCTACACCGTCCAGGAAAACTGGGCAAAGCTCCCCGAGGGCGAGACCTTCGCCATGGTCTCCGCCATCGCCACCGACTCCCAGGACCTCGTCTACGCCTTCCAGCGCAAGGAGCCACCCGTCCTCATCTTCGACCGCGACGGCAACCTCCAGGACTCCTGGGGCAACGGCTCCTTCCTCTTCGCCCACGGCTTCTACATTGAGGACGACGTCGTCTACGTCACCGACCGCGACGCCTCCACCTGCCTGGTCTACACCCTCGACGGCAAGCCGGTCCAGATGCTCGGCCGCCACGGTCGCCACTCCGATACCGGCTGCGAGGTCGCCGGCGACCTCGTCCCCCGCGCTGCCGGGCCTTTCAACTACCCCGCCGAATTGGTTCCGTCGCCCTCCGGCGAACTCTACGTCGCCGACGGCTACCGCAACTCCCGCGTACACCGCTTCACCTCCGAGGGTGAGCTGATCCAGTCCTGGGGTGAGCCCGGCAAGTCCGAAGCCAACCACTTCCACCTGCCCCACAGCCTGATCATCGACGGCGACCGCATCATCGTCTGCGACCGCGAGAACCACCGTATCCAGCTCTTCACTCTAAACGGCGAGTTCATAGAGTTCTGGAACGACATCCAGCGACCCATGGACATCTCCCGCGACCCTGAGGGCAACTTCCTGGTCAGCGAGGGCACGGTCGGCGACAGCTCCGCCCGCATCAGCATCCTAGACCCCCAGGGCGGCGTCCTCGCCCGCTTCGACTGCCGCGGCTCCGGCCACGGCAGCTGGATCGACTCACGCGGCGACATCTATCTCGCCGGCGTCCCCGACGCCATAGACAAGTACGTCCGCGAGGGCTAGCCCAGGCTAACCACAAACAAGGCGCGCCGTCCGTTCGTCCTGGGCCTGACAAGAGGCAAGGCTGTCGAAGTTCGGAGGGTAAATCCACCCGCATGGAGACAGCTTTGGCAACAGAACGCGAAAAGGACCAACAAGAACTCGACCTTGAAGTAATCATGGCCACCATGGGCGACGACGTTTGGCAGAACGTCCGAATCCTGGAGCATTACGCCGAGTCCCACATCTCCTACTCCCTCGTGGGCGTAAAGATCGAGGACGGCAAGACCTATTACTACCAGGTCGACACAGGCCGCTTCATCATGCTCAATATCTAGCGCGTCCCACCCCTTCTGAGAGAGGTGACGGGTGAGGACGTTCACCTAAAAGCTTAGGGGCAGCCCTTGTGGCTGCCCCATACTTTCGTTGAATTCACGAGACTGGCACCGCGGCCCTTTGGGCGCCCATTAGTCCGCCGCAGCTCCGGCCTGTGCCTGCTGACCACCACCGCCCGATGGCGACGCCGGAGGCTTGTAGGGTCGGTGGAAAGCCGCGATGATAGCCCCCGCGGTCATGATTCCCACCACGGCCAGCGCCGACACCTGGAACCCCTCAAGGTGCAGCCGCTGGGACTCCGACGGCAGCATCAGCCCGATGGTCGCCGGCACTATCATAGCCACGATGAACGACGAGATGGTCGCTCCGGTGGCGTGGCCCATGTCCCGGGTGGTCTCCAGCACTCCGGATGCGAAGCCCCTGTTTTCTGTCGGCAGGGTGCTCATCACCGTTGCATTGTTGACAGTGTTGAAGATGTTGGTCCCAACCGAGATCGGGAACAGCAGGAAAGGCAGCACCCAGAAAGGTACCGTCCCGACGAACACCGCCAGGAGCACGAATCCCGACGCAATGGACAGCATGCACGCCGTCCGCAACAACCGAGGGTTGAACTTGTCGTGCACGAACCCCGCGACCGCCGGCAGCCAGATGCCAAAGGACTGGTGAGGCAACAACACTGCTGTCACGAAGATCGGCGACTTCCCCAATCCCTCTTCGATCATGATGGGAACGAGGATCATGGTCGCCATCATCGAGAGGTGGAACATCACGTTGGAAATGATCGCCAGCGTGAAGTATTTCTGCTTGAAGTGCTGGAACTCGACGAAGGGATGCGACACCCTTCTTTCAACGAAGATAAATACGACCAGCAGCGCAACGGTCAGCACGTGCATCGGCAAGTGATAGGTCAGCGCGTCCGTCGACGTGTACGACTCCTCGCCGCCATGAAGGTGGCTGCCCGACAGGATGAAAACCGCCGACACTGCTACCAGCAGGATGGCGCCCAGGTAGTCGATGGGGTTTTCCTTGTCGATAATCGATTCGTCGTTGCGCCGGACCACGGGGAGGCACGACTTGATTACGATCAGACCGATGGGCAGCATGGTCAGGAAGACCAACCGCCAGCCCGCGAAGCTGTCCCAATTGGCGAACTGCAGCAGGACCCCGAAGAATGCCACTCCAATGAAGGTGCCTATACGCGAGCCAGTGATGGGGAAGGCGTAGGCCCGTCCTCGCTCTTCTGGGCGAAACGCAAAGGCCAGCATCGCGTTTCCATTGCCGTGTATCAGACCGGCGCCAAACCCCTGCAGCCCTCGCAGCACGATCACCTGGGTCAGGTCCTGAGCTGCAACTATCCCCACCGCACCCACAGTGATAATTATCGTGCCGAAAAAGAAGACCTTTGGGTGTCCGAAGCGGTCTCCGAGGCGGGCGCCTAGGAACACCGTGCTTCCCAGCACCAACAGATTAGCGATGACAATCCAGGCAGCATCGTCCACCGAGTAGCCGAAATCCCTGGCGATGCTGGGTAAGGCCAGCGTAACCGGCAAGCTGGAGAGCTGTACCAGTAGCTGACCGCCGGTCATTGCAGTTAGAACCTGGCGGCGCTCCGGAGAGTGGACAACGGCCTTGTAATTGTCGATGAAACCTGGCATCAATCGCCCCAAGGTCAGCGATGAAGAGTTGGCTTACTTTATCACCTAACGAAATATACCGCCACACACTGCATCAATAGTCGATGATAGCGCTACTGCGATATAATGTCGCCAGCCCCAAACAAGGAGCCCGGCAATGGTCAACACCCCTGTCCGCCTTACTGAACTTTCGCACTGCGCCGGTTGAGCCGCCAAGCTCAGCCAGCAGGACCTCGTGCAGGTCCTAAGCAAACTGCCAATGGTTGACCACGCCGACCTTCTGGTGGGGTCCTCCACAGGCGACGACGCCGCCGTCTACCGGCTGGACGATAAGACTGCGCTGGTGATTACGGTAGATTTCTTCACGCCCATCACCGACGATCCTTACGAGTTCGGACTGGTGGCCGCAGCCAATTCCCTCAGCGACGTCTACGCCATGGGCGGGCGTCCGCTGGTGGCCCTCAACGTGGTCGGATTCCCTGCCGCCCTCGCCACGGAGATGCTGGGCGACGTGCTGCGCGGCGGCTACGACAAGGCCGCAGAGGCCAACTGTCTCATTGTTGGCGGCCACACCGTGGATGACAACGAGCCCAAATACGGCCTCTCCGTAGTAGGGTTGGTGGAACCGGGCAAACAGGTCTCCAACGCTGGCGCCCAGCCCGGCGATGTCCTCGTCCTCACCAAACCAATCGGTACCGGCATCGTGACTACGGCCTGCAAGGCTGGTGTTGCCCCTCCGGGTTCCGTGGAAACCGCGGTGGAGACCATGGCTACACTCAATCGCGCCGCCTCTGAGGCCATGATGGAGGTGGGAGCCAACTCCTGCACCGACGTCACCGGCTTCGGCCTCATGGGACACCTGACCTCAATGATGCGAGCCAGTGGCACAGAAGGAAGGATCGTTCGCTCGCAGATACCGGTCCTTCCCGGCGCAACGGAGCTGCTCGAACAGGGTATCGCCCCGGGTGGGACGCGCAGAAATGAAGACGGCGTTGCCGCTTATGTCGATTGGAGCGATGACCTGACCGATGACGACCGGCTCCTGCTATGCGACGCCCAGACCTCAGGAGGACTGCTCATCTCCGTGCCTGCAGCCCGCCTGTCTCAATTGCTGTCCGCCCTAGAGACCCGCGGCGTGAACACTCGGGCCATCGTCGGCAGCGTCTCCGATGGTACTCCCGGACTGGTCCGCGTAATTCCCTAAAGTAAATCATCGATTTGGCTACACTGCGTTTCTGTCGAAACCGTTTGAAAAAGAGAGGTGGGGCTTGAAGCGTCCAGACCAGGTGAAAACCGCCCCCGATCAGGGACACGGCGATAGAGTACCACCCGGCCAGTTTCTTACTACCAAGTTCCCCGTCCTCACCTATGGCCCAGAGCCAAAGGTGGAGATCGACTCGTGGACCTTCCGTGTATTCGGGCTGGTGGAACGGGAAGTAACCCTCGACTGGCAACAGTTCACCGAGTTGCCATGGCAGGAGTTGGACGCCGACTTCCACTGCGTCACCCAGTGGAGCGCCCTCGATCAGACATGGGAAGGCGTCGCGGTCTCCGACCTCCTCGAACTCGCAGGTGTCTCTCCCGAAGCAAAGTTCATAATGGCCCACTGCTTCGGCGGATATTCCACCAATCTGCCCCTGGAAATCTCTCTCGACGAGGGCTTCTTGGCTCACAAGCAGGGGGGGCAACCCATCGGCAAGAGCCACGGCTGGCCGCTTCGCCTCATCGTCCCCAGCCTCTACGGCTGGAAGAGCGCCAAGTGGGTCAACGGAATCGAGCTGATGGCCGAGGACGCCCCCGGCTTCTGGGAGCAGCGCGGCTACCACAACTACGGTGATCCATGGAAGGAAGAACGGTTCTGGCCCGAGTTGTCGCGATAAAACGCTCGGAAGCCTGGGAACAAAAAAGAGGGCGGCCACGCGGCCGCCCTTCGAGTTGATAAAGTTGAGTGCCCCTTGTCTTGCTATGCTGCCTTTGCCAGTGGCTCCTCGTCGGAATACCACCCCTGGACCGCAGCGAGGCGATTTGCTGAGGCAGACTCGCCGGGCCTGGCGGCTACGTCTTTCATGAGTCCACACTGCAGGCACCTGATGAAGGGGCCATACGTGTCCTGGCCCACGGTGAGATCGCCCTGGCACTTCGGGCATGACTTGAAGTAAATCATCGGACACCTCCTCTCCCTGCGTGGGACGCCCAACCAATGCCGTTTGCTTCCCTTGGCGTCCCCAACCGGGTTCCGGCACCCTGCCTTCACTCCGGTTGGCATTATTATCTATACGGAGATCTTCACCATTCGGATGCTTACTCTGTACTGCAATAGAACCCTTGACATGACTTGTATCAAACCTTATCATATGACATAGCACAAGTCAATGCATTTCATGGAGACTGCTGATGACTCAACAGCGACGCGTTCAGGCCAGGAGGAGGACGGTTTCTCAACCCTTTGAAGCGGAAGACGTCCCAACCCGTCCGGCTGACACGTCCATTTCGCAGGTGGGTCAGTCAGCCTCCTCTCCGCAGGCGCAGGATACGCAGGGCAGTGACGACGACTCCGTCATGCAGATGGAAGGTGTTTACATCATCAGCGTGGCGGCGCGAATCCTGGACATGCACCCGCAGACTCTGCGGAAGTACGAACGGCTCGGTCTCGTGCGTCCGGGGCGGACATTGGGAATGCTTCGTCTTTACTCAACCGAGGACATTCGCAAACTACGCCTCATTCGACATTTGTCAGACGAAATGGGACTCAACCTCGCGGGCGTGGAGTTCGCTCTGACCGCAGTCCAGAACCTGCTCACAATGCGACAGCGGTTGGCCTCCAAACTCGGTCCCGAAGCTGCAAAGGAGGTGACCAAGGAGCTCGACCTCCTTTTCCAGAGCTTGAACCTCCCTGTGGAGCCTTAACAATAACTCTCTATAATCAGGAACCGTCAATGACTGAAGAAGACAATAACGCGGAACCAATCGCGGAAACGCACAATCTTGAGGAGCTCAACCCCGAGGAACAGGTAGCAGAACTGAACAAGAAGGTGGCGGAATTGGCTGTCGCCCTCGCCGAAGCTCGGGATGACGCAGAAAAAACTCGAAATGAAATTCAGTACAAGGAAGCGGAGTTGCAGACCGAGCGTCGCCGATTCGCAGAACAGCGTTCCGATGCTGTCAAGTACCGCGACGAGGACATGCTCCGCGACCTTCTCCCGGCGATAGAAGGGCTCGAACTGTCCCTCGGCGCAGAGATTTCAGATCAGTGGGGCGAAGGTGTGAAGCTGGCTGTTCGCGAAGTGAAGCGTCGCCTCGAAATGCGGGGCCTCAGCCTCATTGCTCCAACTGGCGAGGCCTTCGACCCCAACGAACATGAAGCCGTGGGTATGGAAGAGAGCACCGAACTAAACCCGGGGTCCGTGGTCCGCACCATCAGGGCGGGCTATCGCCTCCACGACAGGGTGCTGCAGGCATCGCAGGTGATAGTTTCCACCTGACGAACACTCTGGCGAGATTAACTGTAATCAAACTATTATGTCACGAGCAAACAAGGAGGACTGAGATGCCTAAAGTTTTGGGCATAGACCTTGGCACCACCAACTCCGTAGCAGCGGTTATTGAGGCAGGAGAACCCGGAGTCGTCGAGAACGCCGAAGGCGCAAGGCTCACACCTTCTGTCGTAGCTCTCAACACTCGCACCGGCGAGCGGTATGTTGGACAGGTCGCCAAGCGCCAGGCAGTAACCAACCCTGAAAACACCCTATTCTCCGTGAAGCGTCTGATGGGCCGTCGCTTCGACGATTCGGAGGTGCAGAACGCAGCCTCCAAGCTGCCGTATGAGGTCGTTCAGGCCGCCAACGGTGACGCTCACGTCAAAATGGGCGACGACTCGTACGGCCCTCCGCAGATTTCTTCATTCGTCCTCGCCAAGATCAAACAGGACGCGGAGGCCAAGCTGGGGGAGCGCATCTCTCAGGCGGTCATCACCGTGCCAGCCTATTTCAACGACTCCCAGCGCCAGGCCACCAAGGATGCCGGCACCATCGCCGGCCTCGAAGTCTTGCGCATCATCAACGAACCTACGGCCGCATCCCTGGCATATGGGTTCAAGGAAGATGAGGGCGCCGGCGAGGTGAGTATTGCCGTCTTCGACCTGGGGGGAGGCACCTTCGACATCACAATTCTTCGAATGGGCGAAGGAGCTATTCAGGTCGAAGCCACCAATGGCGACACTTTCCTGGGAGGGGACGATTTCGACCAGGCCATTCTGGATTGGCTCATTACCGAGTTTCGACGTGAGACTGGGATCGACCTCGCCAATGATCGCATGGCCCTGCAGCGCCTGCGCGACGCCGCTGAGCGTGCCAAAGTCGAACTGTCCAGCGTCTTGGAAACGGAGATAAACCTGCCCTTCATCACCGCGGATGCCAGCGGCCCCCAGCATCTCGTAAAGTCGCTCACACGTGGCCGATTCGAGCAATTGGTAACTCAACTCATTGAACGCACCGCTGGTCCCTGTCAACAGGCCCTGGCCGACTCCGGTCTGTCCGCCAGCCAGGTCGATGAGGTCATCATGGTGGGCGGAATGTCCCGCATGCCCGCTGTCCAGGAAAGGGTCAAGCAAATATTCGGAAAGGACCCGTCTCGCAACGTCAATCCCGACGAAGCCGTGGCAATCGGGGCCGCCATCCAGGCCGGAGTCCTGGCAGGTGAGGTCGGCGACATAGTCCTGCTGGACGTCACACCCCTCACGCTAGGGCTGGAAACACTGGGCAGTGTGATGACCACCCTCATCCCGCGCAACACCACTATCCCCACCAAGAAAAACGAGACATTCACCACCGCCGCAGACAGCCAGTCATCAGTAGATATTCACGTGCTGCAGGGTGAGCGGAGCATGGCCACGGATAACAAGTCCATTGGGCGATTCATGCTCGACGGCATTATCCCCGCACCGCGTGGCATCCCGCAGATTGAGGTGATCTTCGACATTGACGCCAACGGCATCCTCAGCGTGTCAGCCCAGGACAAGGGTACAGGCAAGGAACAAAGGATTGTCATCCAGTCCGGCTCCGGTATGGACAAGTCCGATATCGAACGCATGGTGGACGAGGCGCGGCAGTACGAGGCCGACGACCAGCGTCGCCGCTCGGAGGTCGAGATCCGCAACCAGGCCGACCAGCTCGTGTACCAGACCGAAAAAATGCTGAATGACAATGCCGACAAGGTCCCACAGGACCTTCGCGCCGAAGTTCAGACAAAGATCGACGCCCTGCGCGCCGCCTCTGCCTCTGGAAACGTCACCGAGATGCAGAACGGCATCAATGAACTGAACGCAGTGCTGCAGCGTCTGGGAGAAGCCGTGTACAGCCAAAACGCAGCACCAGGACCGGGAGGGCCTGACACCGACACCGGCACCGATGCTCCTGGCGATGACGGCACGGTGGAAGGAGAATTCCGCGAAGTCTAGATCGTCCCAAAAGTCCGTCGGTTAGGGGAATTTACAGGCCCTATCCCCTACCGGCGGAAGGCCTCGGCAATCCGCAGTTGCACCCACTAACGTACGAATTTATAAGAGATCCTGCAGGAAGCGACGGGAGCACATACTGATCAAACGGGTATCAGAACGTTATATCAACTGTTACCGCAGGCTCAACCTCTGGTATAATTGATTCCGAGCCAGAAGAAGCCATTAGCATCCGGTCTAAACTGCGGTTGAAACGGATGGAGATCACATGAACGCCCAACCAGAACAACGAGCAGACCAGGAACTCGCAGGAAGTGAAGATCCCGGCGCAGAGTTCGCGCCCGTAATCAGCCAGTGGAGGGTCGAGGGAATAAACAGGGACCTGACTCCACTCCAATATCATTACCTGACCCTTTTGAAGCGACTCATCGCTTTGAAGAATGATTACCAGGCCGACCCGGATTCAGAGAGCTGGTTGGAAACTGCTCTCAACAAGTCCATTTTCTCCACCCTCCGGGATAGCATCGAGGCTAATGTCGGCGATGAGGCCAAGGACCTGATCAACGAGAAACAACCCTTGGAGTGACCCTCTCCGCACGGGACCAGCTTGCTCTTACGGCAAAGAAAATAGGGCGGAATTCGTTCCGCCCTATTGATTTCAATTTCAACGACCTGAAATACCCGGCGTCAAAACACTTACCACACCCCGATACAACATTCTCCGTTATAAGCTCACAGCCCGTGAACGGGAAATATGCGCTCCTTCAACGCAGCGGTGGTTTCTCCAGCGTGTCGCCGAACCTCCAGCCGGAGGTTCGCCGGAATCTCCGGCGACGCCTCGTCCCGCAGGCGTCCAATTCCATGCTCCAGGTTAAAACTGCGAGGCAGAGTGTCTGGCCAGTCCACTCCCAGCATCACGCCATAGGCTAGAGTCCAGGCCCTTGCCACGGCCATTAGGTCGTACCCTCCGCCTCCCAGCGCAAGCCAGGGGAGCCCCAGGGCAGCGAATTCCCGAACTACCTCTACAAAGCCCTCGGTGGTCAGCTGAAGGTGGGTCAGCGGATCTGAGTGATAGCTGTCGATGCCCATCTGGGTTACAAGGACGTCGGGCGCAAACCCGCGGATCAGGGGCGGAACAATCTCACGAAACACCTCCAGGTACACCTCATCCCCTGTATAGGGAAACAACGGCAGATTGACCGAATACCCCTGCCCATTTCCTTCTCCCAGTTCTTCGACAAATCCGGTCCCGGGGAAAAGGTATCGCCCGGACTCGTGAACGGAAATCGTCAAGACCCTGTCGTCCCCGTAGAACGCCTCCTGTACTCCGTCTCCATGATGCGCATCGACATCAACGTAGGCCACTCGCTTTCCTTGCCGCAGGAAGAAATGGATCGCCAGGGCAGGATCGTTGAAAACGCAGAACCCTGAAGCGTGAGTCGCCGCGGCGTGATGCAGTCCTCCGGATATATTGTAGGCGGAATCGACCGTGCCATTGGCCACTAGCTCTGCGGCCAGCAGGGTCGCTCCCGAGCTCAGCGCCGCGGCTTCGTACATTCCCGGGTAGTGTGGGTTGTCCCCGTCCATGCTGAAGTTGAACCTGTGCGCTTCGTGGCCTCCCTCTCCGGCGCTGAGTCGCTGTACCGCTGCTATGTAGTCCGGAGTGTGAAGCCACCTCAGCTCCTCTTCTCTAGCAGATCTTGGAGTTACCAGCATCGCTTCTTCATGTTCAAATGCGCCGTAACCCTGCAGAAGGTCGTGAGTGTAACGCAGGCGCACCGACCGCATCGGATGGTTGCTTCGCAGTTCGTGGCGAGACATCCTGTCGTCATAAACAAAAGCAGCACGGGGCATTGCAAAGCTCCTTCTTCGCTCTGGGTACCTGCCGTCCGCCCGGGACCGTGGCAGAGTACGGCGAAACAATTATAAGCCTGTGAAAACATCCACTTGCGCAAAAATCCAAAAAAGTTGCATCCGAGAAAGCGGCGCGAACCAAAGATAGCAGGTATATTAGATGCCGTAGCGACAAGGGTGCGCTACAGCGAATCACCTGCCCTATGGGCAGTCATAGCGCCGAATCGCCTGATTTCGGCCCAGTTGGTCCGGTTACCCAGAGTGGGACCGGGCATCGATAAAGAAAGCACGGGGGTTTGCGTCCAGCGCGGCGGTTCACCGCAGTTTCCCGGGTTACCGATCGTCCCAATGATTCCCAATGGCGAAGCGCCCGCCGGGGCTGTAGGGTCGTATCGAGTCCGGAGGCAAGCTTAACCAGTCCACTGGCGGCTATCCTTATATCTATTTGTCTCGCCTATGGGTTGGATCGTGCGCTCTTTCGCAGTAGTCATCCTTAGTTTGAGGGGTGTTTGTGATGCCAATTGTTTTCGACGAATCCATGCAACAGAGGCTGAAGCAGGCCGAGATGGCGGAGAGAGAGTTGGCGCGTCTCCAGCCGTTGGCCTCGGAGGCTGAAGAACTTCGGATAAAGCAGGCCCAGGCTGCCAAATTTGCCGACAGCCTCCGCCGAAAGGACCAGTCCCTGGATGAAGCCCAGGAGCTGGTGGAAGCGGCAGGTGCCCGGCAGGTCGAGATTCCCGACCTTTTGAATGAGGCTTCCCAGGCCGTCAGTCTGCTCTTCGCCGCGATGAAAGACGTAAGCAACAAGCGCCGTCGGGCTGCGGAAGCTCTCGCCATTGTTGACCGCGTTGACTACGAAGTTGAGCTGGCAGAGGCCGGCGAAGAAGAGATCGCAAGGAATCGCGATCCCCGCGGCCTGGCTTATGCGCTGGCGGCTCGCCACGGCGATACGCGGGTCCAGCAGATGCTGGATGAATTGGATCCCGGGTTTGACCTGCTACGGAACTGCAACCTCAATGACGCATTGCACCGCGACGTAGCCTCCTTCGTGACCGGCCACGTAACCGCAAAGCAGAGCGAACCCACTAGGGCCCACATCCTGGGCCAGTCCCACATAACCCATTCGGAAGAACACGGCTCTGCGGAAACCGAGGAGCAGACCGCCACCGTTCAAGCCAGCTAGCCGCCGCCGCAGACCACATCTCAAGAGGGGCGCCCGATCGGAGCGTCCCTTTTTGCATTGCTGACCCCCTTTATTTCACCAGGCCCCCTTCTTTATCGGCCAGCCCTCGCCGTTGTTGCGTTGACCCTGCATTTGCTCGGCCTTAAACTCTCGCAATCAACAATCGGAGGGTGCCATCATGAGCTCGCTGGAAGAGTACAGGGACAAATACCAGAATGTCCGGTTCGAACGACGGGACGGAATCCTTCAGATGACCTTTCACACAAATGGAGGGCCGCTGCAGTGGGGAGGCGGACCCCACGAGGAATTTCCCAGGGCGTTCTTGGATGTGGGAAGCGACAGGGATAACCGTGTCATCATCCTCACAGGTACCGGAGACGCTTTCTCGGGCCCTCAGGGGACGGCGGCGGGAACACCCAAACGTGCACCGCAGGAATGGGACAGGACTTATTGGGAAGGAAAGAAGCTCCTTGGCAATCTGCTGGACATTGAAGTACCGATGATCGCGGCAGTTAACGGCCCGGCGCTGCGCCATTCCGAGATACCACTCCTCTGCGACATCGTGATCGCCTCAGAAACTGCCGCCTTTCAGGACTCGGGCCACTTCATGAGCAATCTGGTCCCGGGCGACGGAGTTCATGTTGTGTATCCCATGCTATTGGGGGCCAACCGGGGCCGGTATTTTCTCCTGACCGGCCAGTCCATCGAAGCGCAGGAAGCCCTCAACCTCGGCCTCGTGAGTGAGGTCCTGGCTCCCGACGCGCTCTTGCCAAGGGCCTGGGAACTGGCGGAGCAGGTGGCACAGAAGTCAGACCTCGTCCTTCGATACACCCGTGTGGCCACCACGCAGTACATCAAGCGACTGATGCAGGACTTGCTTGGCTATGGGCTTGCCCTGGAGGGCCTGGGTTCAGCTGATTCCCTTCTGCGACAGCAGTAAGCGCACTCCACCGCCGGTTGGGTAATCTCAAATGCCTTGAAATTAAGAACTCATTCTGGCATTATGACCCCATGCGAGTAGGGGCATTTGAATTAGTCGATCCCGTGCCAGAGTTGAAGGATCCTCACGTATTTGCCATGATTCGACCCTGGGTCGATGTGGGAAGTGTGGGTACTCTGACTCTAAACCGCCTGGAGCGTTACCTGGGTTCGAAGGAGCTGGGTCAGTTGGATAGGCCCGGGAATTTCTTCGACTTCACCCGGTACCGGCCCAATATGCGCTTGGTCGATGGGGTACGCCAAGTCAAGATTCCCAACAGCACCATCAGGTACGCGACCACTGAAAACGGTCCTGACTATCTGTTTTTCCACCTCTTGGAACCTCACGCCAACGGTGAGGACTATACCGACTCAATCATGGAAGTTGTTCGCCACTTTGGCGTGAAACGCTACTGTCGCGTGGGAGCCATGTATGACGCGGTCCCACATACGCGGCCGCTGCTGGTAACCGGCTCTCTGGGTTCTGTCGAACAGAAGCGCTCCGTACCCAATTTCAAGCTTCAGCAGAGCACATACCAGGGGCCCACTACCATAATGAATCTGCTGAGCGAAGGTATCGAGCGGGAGAACATCGAGACCATTAACTTCATGGTGCACTTGCCCCAGTACGTGCAGCTGGAGGAAGATTACGCTGGCACCTCCAGAATGATCGAAGTTTTGTCTTCCGTATACGATAATATCCCGCCGGACCTGGCTCCAGTTCGGCGTGGCCAGCGGCAGTACCGCGAACTCAATGCAACCGTTGACCGCAACTCGGAGCTGAAGACTCTGATTCAGCAGATGGAGCAGTATTACGACTCACAACTCATCGCCGAAAGCGCATCTTCCTCCTCGGAAGAAGGCAGCAGTTCCGGACCTGCCCTTTCGCCGGAGATTGAGGCGTTCCTGAGTGAGCTCGGAAACCGGTTGGATGGAGACCCGGAACGCGACGAATAGCTTCTCAGAGCATTTGAAAGCAAGTTAAAGATCGGTCACGCAGCCATCAGCGTGGCCGATTTTGTTAGCCCTCCGTTTCCCACTTCACCGTTTGCCCCAGGAGGCTCGAATTGCAGTTGGCAGACTTCGTATCCGGGTGCCTCGACCACCATTTCAGGGCCATGATCAGGTCCGTTGACGGGCTTTCCGAAGATGAAATGCGCTGGGCGCCTACTCCAGAATGTTCCTCTATCGGATTCCTGGTCTGGCACTACGGGCGCACTCTGGACCGCTGGATCCACTCACGATTGCAGGGAGTCCCCCAGCTTTGGGAACAGGGCTGGGCTGCGCGATTGGGACAGGAACTGAACGATCCCAACGACACCGGCTACGGCTATGGTCAGGAGCAACTGGCCGCCTTCCAGCACCCGGACAGGGAAATCCTGCTGGGCTACGGTGCCGCCACCCTGGATGCCGCCAAAACCTTCCTTGCTACTCTCGATGACTCCGACTTCGATCGCAGAAACGTGGTAAACCCAAGGGGCGGCGCTATGACCCTGGGCAACATATGCCAACAGTTACTTTGGGAATTCAACCAGCACGGTGGTCAGATTGCCTACCTGAGAGGTATGCAAAGGGGCCTCGAGGACTCGTCATACAGCGGTGGTCTGCTGGAAGGGCTGGCGGCTCAGGAGGACCCGGATGGCTGATTCCCAATTGCTGCTGATGGTGCAATTGAGCTGCTCCAGGGAGCATCTTGAGCCATTTACCCTTTGGTACAACAGCCACCTGCCTAACCTGCTCCGCATTCCGGGCTACCTTTGGGCGCAAAGATATGTGAATCTCTCTCAGGGCGCCCGTTTCACCGCTCTCTATGGCATTCGCAGTGCTGAAGACTTGCCGTCCTTGCTGCAATTTGGTGGGCCAGATTTGCATCCGATTGCCGCCTCTGAATTCTCAGTGTTCAGCAACCTGCAGGGAATCAGCGATCCCGTGTCCAACGTCTACGAACAGGTCAGCGGCGCTCCACTGCGCAACCCCCTGCTACTGTCTGACCGGCCGCTCAGCATAGTAACGGCAGACGTTGATCCGGACTATGAGGCCGAATGGGACAGGTGGTACACAGAATCTCATCTCCCCGGCGTTGTCGCCGTTCCGGGGTACGCGGGCGGCGCCCGGTTTCGCCGCCTGGAACACCCTGCCCTGAATGAATTCAACACCGGCCCGAAGTACCTGGCGTTGTACGAATGCGACGATGAGGACGTACTGCCAACGCTAGTGCCAGGAGATCGCATCCACCCTATGGCCCAAGCCGAACTCGAACGCTGGCAGAACTATGGCGCGCTGCACGCCCGAAACTTCGGCTGGGGGTTCTACCGCCTCATCTCGAAACACTACAAGTGGGAAGACATCCGCTGTTAGACGGCTGGCGACGATTTGCGCACATAGCCGCTCAATGATAGATTTACTGCAATACCCCGCTGTCTCCGTACCCGAGCCCAACTTTGGAATATAAGCATGACCTCTGCGAATAACGGTGAAAAGCAGGGCGTGATTCTTTCAGGAATGCGCCCCACAGGGCTGTTGCACCTCGGCAATTACATTGGAGCTCTCCAAAACTGGGTGGCTCTTCAGGACGACTATGACTGCATCTACTGCGCCGTGGACATCCACGCCCTTACCACGGTGGAGTCCAGGGCAGATGTGGCTTCCATTCAGACCAACATCCACGACATGATCCTGGACTGGCTCGCCGCAGGAATTGATCCGGAGCGTAGCATCGTCTTCGTGCAGTCCCAGGTTCCCGAGGTAATGACCCTGCACACCCTGCTCAGCATGGTCACGCCCCTGGGGTGGCTCACACGGGTGCCTACCTTCAAGGAGAAGGTACGGCAGATGGACGAGACTGAAGAGACGGTCAACTACGGATTGGTGGGCTACCCGGTGCTTCAGACCGCCGACATCATTTTGTATAAGGCAGATACCGTTCCCGTGGGTCGCGACCAGATTCCCCATATTGAATTGTCCAGGGAGATAGCTCGTCGCTTCAACAACTTCTTTGGCGAAACCTTCCCTGAACCCCAGGTGAAACTCACCGAGTCCCCGCTGCTCCTGGGCTTGGACGGTCAAGCCAAAATGTCTAAGACCCTGGACAATCACCTCGACTTGGCTGCAAACCCCGAAGACACGACAAAAAGAGTGATGACCGCCTTTACGGACCCGCAGCGCACCACCCGCAGCATCCCTGGCCGGCCGGAGGTCTGCAACGTCTATGCCATGCACAAGATGTTCAGCGCCCCTTCTGCCGTTGCGGAGACCTACGACGAGTGCGTAACAGCACAGAGGGGATGCGTGGACTGCAAACGCCAGCTGTCCGGTAGCATCAACGATTTTCTCGAGCCAATGCGGGAGCGCCGGCGCTATTTTGAGGAGCGTCCCGAATACGTTCGGGAAATTCTTGACGAAGGTGGAAAGCGGGCCAGGGCGATCGCGGTCCAGACCATCGATGAAGTTTATGAAAAAATGGGCCTGGCCCGAAGCTAGCATAACCTTCGCAATTGCATAATTCTGGCGCGACATCTCATTGGCAGGCCGAACGGCTCTGCTCTACTATGGTTGTTACAACCCTTTAGAAGGCTGCTCAACCATCCTGAGGCCACGTCAAAAGGTACGGCAGCCAGCCCTCCGAACTGACCCGAAACTCAATGTTGGCGAATGTTGCAGACCCTGTTCGCCCTCGTTTCTGGCTACCAGAACGTCGTTTTTGGTTGGCCCTTCAGGTTGCGGCAATTCCATTCGAGCCTCGGTTGAAAGAGCCGAAGAATAGCATCCTTGGATGTTAAGGCCAATTCATAATTTGGACTTGATCAATAGAGAAAGTCTCCGGGAATCTATGAGTGATCAAATCCCTGGACCAGCAACCAAGTCTTTTCGATGAGTAAGCGGTTTCCGGGGAAGAGTGCCCGCTCCCATCCGGTTGAAGGCCACACTCTCGCTCGTGATGGGAAGTTGAATGCATGTAGCGGAGCATGCCCTTCCAGGTGTCTACTCAGGCTCAGTGGTTGCCTTATGTTAACCTGATACAAGCGAGGCTCCCCGGAATAAGTCCGATAGTATTCAGCTTGCGTACTTGTGCGAGAGAACCCGGCAAAACAAATTGTCCAGACTGGAGAAACATGAAGCTAATCTCAATGATACTTGCCCTCGGACTGCTGGCCTCATTGATTCTGGCCTGCGGCGGCGACGCCACTGAACCCACCGTCGCGCCAACAGCCTCGGCCGGCTCCGAATCGACTCAGGCGCCCACTCAGCCTGCGGCCACCGAAGCTCCGGCTCCCACGGCCGCTCCTCAGCCCACGCTGGCACCGACGGCTACGCCAGAGTCCACAAGCACGCCAGTTCCTACGGCAGCGCCCACCGCAACAGCGCTACCGGAACCCACGCCTGCACCCGCGCCGACGACTGTCCCGACGTCAACGCCACAGCCGACGGCAACCCAGGAACCAACTGCCACTCCGGAACCCACTGCCACTCCGGAACCGACGCCTACCCAGGAGCCAACGGCGACGCCAGCTACGGAACCTCCGTCGGACCCGGATGCCGTGGAATCGCTGCTCGCGCCACTGGGCGACAACTTGCAGTGGGTGGCTCACTTCGACAACAGGACCAAAGAGTGGTCGGTCTTCGATCCGAGCGGTTCATTCTCACCGGATCTCCTTCCGCTGGTGGGTCAATCAACGCCCGATCCTTCTGACATCAACGAACTCTCCAACCTCCTGTCTGGAGAGATATATTGGGTGCTGTTGAAGGAGCCCCAGTCGGCTGTGATCGGCGGAGTTTCCATGGACTTCCCAACAAATTTCAGTCCCTTGCGCCGGTAAAATCCCCCAAACGCCTGGCAGGGACTCAATTCCCTGCTTGAATGCGAATCTATCAAGATTGGACAGGTCAGAAAAAGATGACCGAAAGTGTTGAACCCGGTTTGCCCACCACCGCTCGCGGAGACAGCGCCATGGATGTCGCGCTGGAAGCGACCCGTGCAGCCGGAGAGATCATCAGGAACAGCTGGAATTCGGACCGCCAGATTACCTTCAAGGGCAGGGCTGATATCGTCACCGACGTTGACGTTGCCGCGGAGGGCGCCATCCTCGAAATACTCACTGGCGCATTTCCGGACTTTGGAATCCTGGCCGAAGAGTCCAAGCCCGTGGCCGGTTCATCGCCTTACCGCTGGGTCGTGGACCCGCTGGATGGCACTCGCAACTATGCTCAGAGCATTCCGCACTTCTGCACCATTGTTGCCTTGGCCAAGGACGATGAAATAGTTGCGGGAGTCGTTTACGACCCGGTACGTGAAGAAACATTTACTGCCGCTCTCGGGCAGGGCGCGTTCCTGAACGGCGACCCCATTAGCGTCACAGGCACCACCGAGTTGTCCCGTTCCCTGCTGAGCTTCGATCTGGGGTATGTGGACGAAAAAGCAGGCCTGGCCATAGATATGCTTCGTTCGCTTTGGCCCGGCATGTACAGCGTGCGGCTGATGGGCTCAGCGGGACTCGGCCTGGCTTACGCGGCGGCAGGCAGGGTCGACCTGTTCTTCCATCATTCACTGTCGCCCTGGGACGTCGCAGCGGGGCTGATCATTGCCAGGGAGGCAGGCGGCAGGATTGTAGACCGGCAGGGAAACGATGCCGGGCTGTTCACTCCAAGTGTGATCTGCTCCAGTGCTACGCTGATAGATGGCTTCCTGTCCGCCACCGACGGCCTACCCTGGAGGACGGCACAATAGTGACTACCCGTCAGGTCATCTCTGCATTCTTGCGAGGAGCACGTTGAACCACATATACGACCTGATAATCGTTGGAGGTGGGGTTGGCGGTTCCGCCTTGGCCGCGGCAATGGCGAAAACTGGAGCCCGGGCCCTGGTGCTCGAGTCCGAAGAATCATTCCGCGACAGAGTGCGCGGCGAGGCCTTGATGCCGTGGGGAGTCGCTGAAGCCAGGCTCCTGGACCTGGAAGCTGTGCTTGAAAGCGCCGGCGCCAACCCCTTGACCTACTGGGACTCCTATCAGGGCGAAGACCGCACCGGCCATCGCGACCTGACTCGCACAACGCAGGTCAATGAACCCGTGATGGCCTGCTATCACCCGTCGTTGCAGACCTCGCTCCTGCAACTAGCTGAGAATTCAGGGGCAGAAGTGTGGCGAGGCGCCAGGGTGAATGGAGTGTCGCCTGCCAGCGAGTCCTCCACTCCAGTCGTTTCCGTTGAAAGAGGCGGAACTGCGTTCCAGCTCGCGGCACGCATGGTGGTCGGAGCCGATGGCCGAGGATCGCCGACACGCGGATGGGCCGCATTCAATCTGAAGCGAGATCCTGAACAGAATCTCGTGTCCGGGGTCCTGTTGGACGGCGTGGCTTTGTCCGACGACGCTACCCATGCCTGGCTGGATACCGAAAAGGGTCACTTTATCCTGAACTTTCCTCAGGGACAGGGCCGCGCAAGAGTCTACCTCTGCTACGCCGCCGGAAGCGCCAGGCGTTATGGTGGCCCTGGCGACGTTTCGCTGGTGTTGCAGCAATGCGTCGAGTCCGGAGTACCCGCCGAAGTGTATGAAAACGCGAGGCCGGCGGGCCCTCTGGCCACCTTCGACGGGCGGACCACATACGCTGAATCGGCCTACCGGGACGGAGTGGCCCTGATTGGCGACGCCGCCGCCAATACTGACCCGACATGGGGTCAGGGCCTGTCAATGGCATTGAGGGACGCCAGGGTCCTCAAGGACCAAATAACTCTCAACGACGATTGGGACGCCGCAGGCCGCGCCTATGCGGAAGCCAGGCTCGAATACTTCAATGTGGTTCACGCAATGGAAAATTGGCAGACCCAATTGCTGATGGCTACCGGCCCAGAGGCCGATGCCGCCCGTTCCCGAGCCATGAGAAGCTGGCGAGAGGACCGCACCCGTAATCCTGACACTTTTCTAAGCGGGCCCGGAGGCCCTCTCGGTGAAACGGAGCGACGCCGCTATTTCGGAGAAGAGTAAACGGTCAGGAGACCGACCATCATCGTCGTACACCGCTGCCCTGGTTTGAAAGAATAACTCCCTCGGCCAATAGCCCCTCAACCTCTTCCTCGGTAAAACCCCGCTCCAATAGGATTTCCGCCGAGTGTTCTCCCAGGGCGGGAGCCCGACGTCGAATGCTTCCCGGAGTGGCTGACAGCTTCACCGGAACACCGATGTTGTGTATTGTTCCCAGGTCCGGGTCCTGCGTATCCACCAGCATTTCGCGAGCCAGAACCTGAGGGTCCTTGTACACCTGCTCCATGTTGTAGATCGGACCAGCGACGACCCCGGCATCTTCAAGGAGTTGGAGCCAATGCTCCGTGTCCTGGGCGGCAAAAGTCTCCTCGAGCAGAGAGGCTAGCTCCTCCTCACGAGCCTTTCGGTCCCAGGGCTCCCTGAAACGATCGTCTTCCATGAGGTCCTCTCGACCTATGGCGCGGCAGAGCTGCTCCCAGGTCGGCTGGGTCGCCGCCCCGAGGTTAAGGTAGCCATTCTTGGTGCGAAGAGCCTGGTATGGCGCTGAGACCCGATGAGCGGAGCCCAGGGGACCCGGAATCTCTCCTTCAGCGAAATAGACGGAAGATTCCCAAACCGTATACGCCACTCCCGCTTCCATCAGGGACGTATCCACCATCTGACCCTTGCCGGTCTTCAGGGCATGGATGTATGCGGCCATGACTCCGTTCGCCCCGAATAGCCCCGCCGTCAGGTCGGTCACCGGCACACCGACTTTGGCCGGAGGGGAATTCGGATGACCGGTGATGCTCATCAGCCCGCTCACTCCCTGTGCTACAAGGTCAAAGCCTCCCTTGTTGCGGGAGGGTCCCGTGCTGCCGAACCCCGAAATGGTGCAATAGACTAGCCTGGGATTTATCTCCGCCAGCTTGTCGTACCCCAGGCCGAATCTATCCATCACCCCCGGGCGGAAGTTCTCCACCACGGCGTCTGCATCCCTGACCAGGCGTCTGAATACGTCTCTTCCTGTCTCAGAGCGCAAATCAAGGGCGAGACTCCGCTTGTTTCGATTCACGGCCAGGAAACCGGCCGACCAGTCCCTGACGAACGGCGGACCCATTCGCCTGTTGTCGTCCCCTCCATTTGGCTTTTCCAGCTTGATAACATCTGCGCCCATGTCAGCCAGGACCATTGTGCACATTGGCCCTGCCAGAATTTGGGTGAGGTCAAGGACTAACATTCCGGACAATGGGCCGGGAACAGAAGGAGCTGTCATTTGAACAAGACCTTTCCTGCCCGCTTACTTACGGGCTTCGGAGTGATATCTGCCGTAATTGCATCGTGCCAAGTATACCCGACCGCGCTTGGCAGTAGCCTGCCACCAAATATCAGATGCTTCAGTTCCGCAACAAGGGAACCAAATTCGCTACCACGATGGTATTTTCACTGCTATATTTGTGAATGGTGCTACCCTCTGATTAAGGGTCCACCACGAAATCCGTCAGCTCTGGCGCAGGTTGAAGCACAAAATTGCTGGATAACCCGACCGAAATCCTGCAGCTAATTGCCTCAGGGGTATTCGGATATCTGCTGGGCGCGCTGCCTTTTGCTCAGTGGGTCAGCCGCTATCTCAAGGGTGTGGACATATTCAGCACTGGCACCACGTTGGCCGGAACGGCAAATGTGTATTGGAACGTGGGGCGACGCAGCGCCTTGCTAGTGTTCGCGGGGGACGTTGGCAAGGGCTCTGCGGCCATCGCCGTAGCCTGGGCCCTGGATGTGGATGCCCCTTTGACTCTCGTAGCAGGTGCAGCATCCATCCTGGGACATTGGATGTCCGTCTTTTCGTCATTTCGCGGCGGAGATGCCATGACTCCGCTTATCGGAGTGAGCGTGGCCTTGGTCCCCGTGCTAACGGTGCTGGCGACAGTGATTGGCGTCGGTACCGTTTTGCTCCTGCGAAATCACCACCTCAGGTCGTCCTGGGGCATCTGCACTGGCTTCCTGCTGATGCTTGGCCTGAGCCTTGCATATGACATAGAGCCCAAGGCCTCCAGTGACGTTGAACTGCAGCTCGTAGTGGGCCTCACTACTCTGGCGGCATTGGTCATTTTGCGCAGTCTGATAGTGCGTCACCGGATCCACGCTGGTGAAATACATTCCGTGCCCGAAGTACTGGAAATATCGGAGGACCCGGCCACTGACTCTGAACGCCCGCAGGAAACTTAGGCACGCACGTCAGCCATCGGAATCCAGCGGTGTGTCAGGTTCCCTCGAATCTCGCATTTCCCGCAGCCGCAAAGCCCAACTGAGGTGATCGTCTTGGGCAGCGTCCTCTGCGAGCTCAGGTGAAATCGCGAGCAAGCTGTCGAGGTGCTGTAGGCAGGAACTGACGTCCCCAGTCTGAACGTAGACCCGAGCAGCGTTGTAGTGAGCTGACGCCAGGTTCGGGTTGGACGTTAGGGCCGAATGGTAGGCTTCCAACGCCGCCTCGATCTCACCCTGTGCCTCCAGCACCGCGCCCCGGTTGCTATGGGCCTCGGCGAAATCCTGTCGCACTTCCAGGGCACTCTCGTAATCGGCTACAGCAGATTGATAGTCACCCAGAGCGTCGTAGGCCAATCCACGATTGTTGTAGGCCTCCGCGTCTTCGGGATCCAGCCTGAGAACCTCGGAATAATCCGCCAGCGCTTCATTCAGGCGTCCCAGGTAATAACATGTCCGGGCACGGTTGAACCTTGGCCGCGGGTCTTCCGGATTGAGTTCTGCTGCGCGCTCGTAGCTGTGAATGGCTTCATCATGCAGCCCCATTTCGTCCAGGGACGCACCCCTGTTGAGGTGAGCGTTCCCGATATCGGGCCGCAGGTCGATCACTCGATCAAACTGCACCACGGCTTCCTGATGTCTGCCCGTGCCAGCTAGCACGATTCCGCGGTTGTACATCGGCTGGACGTACCCCGGGGCCAGGTCTATGGCTCGGGAATAGTCCGCCAGCGCCCGCTCCACGTCCCCAAGGTCATCATGGGCGTTCCCCCTCTGGTAATACGCCTCTGCCAGTTGCGGAGACCGAACAAGGGCTTCCGTGAATTCCTTCACCGCCTGCTCTGGCTGCCTCAATCTCAGCTGGGACAGACCCAGGTTGAAGCGGGCTTCGATACTGCCCGGTTCCAGGTTAAGCGCCGTACGATATGCGGAAACAGCATCGTGATGCCGGCCCAGCGCGTAGCAGGCGTTCCCGTAAATCAGAAGTGCCCCTTCGATTTCTTCGTTGGTGACCGAGTCAACTTCTTTCGCCAGAAGCCGTCTATTTTCCTCGCTCAAGCGAAAACCTCTGGGGCCAGGGGTTATGCGCCCTGTGCCTACAGAGTACTGCTCAAGGAGAACTGTCATGGTCTCGATCGTGGTCCGTTTTCCGGATGTCTCCATGGCATACGCTCAACTTAAAGTGAGGGTGACTTACCTAGCATAGCACTACGCTGGCCCGCAGCACATAGCTAATGTCCCGCTCATTACCATCGTTTGGCTGCGTTGAACTCTGTATAAACTGCGCGTACAATTCCGGGAAAGAACATAATGCGCTGGTGTAGCCGGCGCCTCATTGTAGGGGGAATAGTGACTCAAGAAAGCCAGGTGATCCTGTACACACATCCTGATTGCGCATTTTCTGCCGCTGCCAAAATGGACTACCGCAAGCGCAAGGTGGCCTATGAGGAAGTGGATCTCTCCAAACAGGAAGACCGCATTCCAGAGTTGCTTGCCCTGACTAAGGGCGAACGCATCACACCCGTTATAGTCGACAACGGAGACATTACTATCGGGTTCAAGGGCGGCACTTGAGAATTCTGAACCCGGGCCAGTTGGTCTGTTATTAAGCCCTCCACTAGCCAATGCAGTGGACCTCTACGGAATCCGGCAACGCATCTCAAATTGATGACAGTTGCCTGTTGTTAGAACATTTATACTATGTTAGCCTTTGAGCAATTCCACGGGAGGAACGTGCCGGGTGATGAAAAAAGACAAGCAGGAACACAATGACAAGAAGGCAGCCCTCGAAATTGCTCTCGGCAGCATAGAAAAGGACCACGGCAAAGGCGCCGTGATGCGGCTCGGGGAACTGAGCAACAGCCTGGCCACTGAGTCCATCTCCACAGGTTCGCTGGCCATTGATTTGGCCCTGGGCACCGGCGGCATACCCCGCGGGCGCGTCACCGAGGTATTCGGCGCTGAATCAGCAGGAAAGTCCACCCTCGCCATACATCTGATGTCCGAAACCCAAAAGGCCGGAGGGGTTGCCGCCTACATCGATGTAGAACATGCCCTTGATCCGGTGTATGCCGGCAACTGTGGACTCGACCTTGACGAGTTATTGATCGCTCAGCCAGACAGCGCAGAGCAGGCCCTGGACATCACGGAACAGTTGGTACGAAGTGGTGCGATAGACGCCATTGTCGTGGATAGTGTAGCGGCCCTGGTCCCGCAGGCGGAAATCGAAGGAGACATGGGCGACACCCACGTCGGCCTGCAGGCCCGCCTGATGTCCCAGGCCCTGCGAAAGTTGACTGGCACAATTCACAAATCCAAGACGGCCGTCGTATTCATAAATCAGCTCCGGGAAAAAGTCGGAGTCACTTACGGCAGCCCCGAGGTCACACCCGGCGGAAGGGCCCTCAAATTCTATAGTTCGGTGCGGATAGACCTCAGGCGCATCGAATCAATCAAGCAGGGTTCCGAAGTCATCGGGAACAGGGTCCGGGCGCGCATTGTAAAAAACAAGGTGGCCGCTCCCTTCCGGGTCGCCGAGTTCGACATCATGTTCAACCACGGCATCAGCAAAATGGGTGATATCCTTGAAATCGGCAGTTCCCGCGGAATTGTCAAGAAATCCGGCGCCTTTTATTCCTACGGAGAGACCCGTCTCGGCCAAGGAAGAGAAAACGCCAAGGAATTCCTGCAGCAGCACCCCGAGATTGCCGAGTCCGTAGAAAGGCGCATCCGGGCAAATGGTGAAATCGACGCGGACGGAGCTGAAACGAGCCTGGAGGCCGAGGACGCGCTGGCCTATCAACCGCCTTCTCTCAATGGCTCTGAACCCGCTCCCCAGGAATAATCACAGAGGGGCTGCCTAAACTGAGGATTTCTGAAGCGGCCCCATAACCTCACCCTGCAGTGCGCAGACCCCGCAAGGTGCTCCTCTACACTCGAGCAAGGCTCATACCGACATGCAGGATACATCACGTAAAGCCGACGCCGCTGCCTTTCGACTTCTCGCGATAAGGGACAGATCAGTGTCGGAAATGAGAAACCGCCTGGAGCAGCGATTCGGCATAGCGCAGGCAGAGCAGACGGTAACGAAGTTAAAGTCCCAGGGGTTGCTCAACGACGCCAACTTTGCCAACCGCTGGCGACAGAGCCGTGAGAAGCGAAAGCCCCGAGGACCGGCAATGATCAAGCGGGAACTTCGCCAGCGTGGTGTTGCCGAGACCGACATCGAAGCGGCACTGATAGACTTCGATTCCGCCAGTGTAGCCTATAGAGCAGTCGCCAGGTATGCCGAAAGACAGACCAAACTCGGCAAAGCCACTTTCGACCGGCGGGTCAGATCATTCCTCGACAGGCGAGGGTTTGAATCAGGGATTATCAGGGAAACTCTCCAGAGGCTACACGTGGAGTTGGGCCTGCAAGACAATTACAGGCCCAACTCGCCTGAACCATAACGCCACCGGATTATCGCATACGCACTGCGGCTATAAATACGCCCAACACTACGGCGAGCAGACCAAACATTGTGAAGGGCCCGAAGAAGACCAGTTGAATCAGACCGGCAACGCCCACGGCAGACCCTGCCACCCAAGCCAGGGTCGTGCCACGCTTCTTGTTCACGGAGAGCCCGATCAGCTCCGACGCTCCGTAGCCAAAGCCACCCGCGAGTAAGATGGAAACAAAGGGTATTCCGAATAGCATATTGTAAACGAAACCCCAGATAATGCCGCCCACCAGGGCAACCGCTATGCCCACCCCGACCGCGCGAAGCAAATAGGTAGGCTGCACATCGTAGGTCGGCAGCTTCTCCGACCGTCCGCACTCCCTGCAGCGAATGCCAACGGGTACCTGCACAAGGCAGAGAGTGCATATGCCCTTTCCGCAATGGCTGCAGTGGAGCCGCGTCTCGGTTTCAGGGTGCCAATTGCAATACGTGGAGTTCGCCTCTTGGCCCGCCCGACGGGGTTCTGTAGCCATAACCCGCTCCTACTGACGTTCGCTCAATTGGACACGTCTGGTATACGTTCAACCCACTGTGTCCGGTCGTCAACGTCTCTGTCTCGCAGAAGACGGTTTATTATGACCTTCCTGCGAGGCAAATCACTGGGCATGGGAGACCAATTGGCCAGCAACCGCTTCGCCACAGCCAACCCCAGGATCCCCAGTGTGTACCATACCATTGTCAGGCTATCCATGAACTTGAGCCCTTCCGGCAGGAAAAACGAAAGAACGGGCAATAGCAGAAGCGCAATCAGGGCCCATGCGCCCGCCCCGGCGCGGTAGATCCCACAGCCGCTGAAATACACGAACAGGGCGATTGCGAATATTGCTGGAGAAACGGCCAACAAGGTACCCGCTGCAACCCCCAGTCCTCTTCCTCCCTGGAACTTCAGGAAGGGAGACCAATTGTTCCCGGCCATGACTAGAAGGGGCGGGCCGATCAATAAGGCGGAGTTCCAGTCAATCCCCGCCACGTAAACCGAGAACCAGACCGAGCCGGCTCCCTTTACCAGCATGTCGGAAGCGCCCTGAACAACCATCCAGGCAGGTCCCACGTGTTGCCTTACGTTGCTGGCTCCCGTGTTTCCGCTTCCGTAACGCCGAATGTCGATTCCCTTGACCACCTTCCCGATTAGGTAGGCTGTCGGAAAAGAGCCAAGCAAAAATGCTGCGATGTATAGTCCGGCTAATTCCATTCGATCGTCGTTCGGGATCCCTTGCGGAATACTGCAGTACTTCTGAGGCCATCAGGAAGCCGTGGCAAAGCGCAATCTGTCATGCAGCCTTGGCAGAGGACTCCAGCATTTCTACGCATTCCAGGGGAGGGCCGTTTTCCCCCGGTAGGCACTCGTCGCTGTTTCCCATGCCGTGAAAGTCGCTTCCACCGCATGGTATCAGCCCATACTGCGAGGCGAGGCGAGCCAATTGTCTGATGGTGTCGTCGTGGTACTTGGCGTAATGTACTTCCATCCCGGCAAGGCCGATGCCAGCCAGGTTTGCTATACCGGTCTCCATATCATTCATGTAGGCCGGATGCGCCAGGACTGCCGCGCCGCCCGCCTGCCTGATGATTCCCACGGCATCTGCGGGAGTCAGCTTGGCTCTCTCGACGTAAGCTAGGCCGTTACGCCCCAGGTACTCAGGGAATGCATCCTTGGGTTCCTGACAATATCCCGCTTCTACCATTGCCATCGCGATGTGAGGGCGACCGACTGCGCCGTCTCCAGCAAAGTGTTGAACTCTCTCCCATCCAACATGAACGCCCACCTGCGCCAGTTTGTCCACCATCGTCCTGGCCCTGTCGATACGTCCGGCGCGAAATCGAGCCAGCTCAGACTGCAAATTGGCATCCTCCGGGTTGATGAAGTATCCCAACACATGCACCTCATCGCCGGGAACATCGGCACTGAGTTCTATGCCTGGAATCACCCTGAGGTCCGGATGCATCGCGGCCGCTTGGAACGCCTCATCCAGCCCGTCCGTTGTGTCATGGTCTGTAACTGCAATTGTCTTCAACCCCCGGCTAACGGCCAAATCCACCAATTCGCTGGGCGTCAAGCGTCCGTCGGAAGCAAGGGTATGCAGGTGTAGGTCAGCAGCAGCGTTCATTTGCCAGTCGTCCTGTCCACGCGCTCTATCGAGATAGAGTGTCCGGTATTCTCATCAACTTCCACCAGGACTGAATTGAAGATGCACGGCCCCTTGGCCACGGTGAGGCTGTTGGGCATCGAGGTCAGGAAGCGGTACAGCACCGACTTGGTGTCGCTGCCAATTACGGAATCCATCGGGCCGGTCATGCCAACGTCGGTGAGATAAGCTGTACCTTGGGGCAGAATCCTGGCATCGACCGTACCCACATGAGTATGCGTGCCGAAGACACCGCTAACTCGCCCGTCCAGGTACCAGCCCATTGCTTGCTTCTCGGATGTGGCCTCCGCGTGAAAATCTACAATGACAATCGGATTTTCTCCTTCCATCCGCAGATCATCCAACATGCGGTCGGCAGTCTTGAATGGACAGTCAAGCTGGGTCATGAACACTCGGCCCATTAAGTTCAGGACCACCACTCCCTTGTGGCGAAGGATGCCAACGCCAGGCGAGTCGGGATAGTTGGCCGGCCGAAGTACCGGAAGACCCTCTCCCTGAGCATCGTCCAGGTACGGTATGAACTCCTTCTTGTCCCAGATATGGTTGCCGGAAGTGATCACGTCTACTCCAGCATCCAGCAAGTCCGACGCAGTGTCCACCGTTAGCCCAAAGCCGCCCGCGGTGTTTTCGCCGTTGGCGATAACCAGGTCGATATCCCTTTCGTCCCGCAGTCCGGGCAGAATCCGCCGCAGGGCATCTCTACCAGGGCTGCCGATAATGTCTCCTATCATTAGTATCCGCAAGAAACGCCATCCTCTCTTACTAAGTCCGGATTGTCCCGCATGCCCAAAAAGGACTCAGCAGCCGGGCATTCCTGCTCCTGAGTCCCTTTCATTAGACCTATAGGGCCAGCCGCGACCACCAGGCGGAACGGCAGAAGGACTGGCCAGTTTTTGACTCCGCACCAGACCTTAACGGGCAAACTCCACGTTACGCGTTTCCCGAATCACCGTGACCTTGATCTGGCCCGGGAAGACGAGATCTTCCTCGACCTTCCGCGCTATGTCGCGCGCCAGCGAAGCCGACTCTACATCGTCCATATCCTCAGGTTTCACCATAACCCGAACTTCACGGCCAGCCTGAATAGCAAATGTGCGTTCCACTCCTTCAAAGCTGGCAGCGACTTCCTCCAGTTCCCTCAGTCGCTTGACGTATAGCTCCAGCGATTCCTTTCGGGCGCCGGGCCGCGCCGCGCTGATGGCGTCAGCAGCCGCTACGAGAAACGATTCCACCGTCTCGTGCTCGTCCCAGTGATGCTCGAGAATACCCCGATATGAACTGTGGTTGATGCCGTGGCGCTTTGCGATTTCGGCGCCTATCTCGGCGTGAGGGCCCGAAACCTCATGGGTGAGCGCTTTTCCTATGTCGTGCAGCAGCCCCCCAACCTTCGCCACCTGAACGTTCGCTCCGGCTTCGGCTGCCAGCATCCCCGCCAGCAATCCGACTTCCACAGAGTGTTGCAGAACGTTTTCTCCGTAGCTGTAACGATACTTGAGCTGACCTAGCAGACGCACCAGTTCGCGGTCAAGACCGCTTACTCCCACTTCGAAGGTAGCCTGTTCTCCAGCCTTGGTGATGGTCTGCTCGATCTCGTTCTGCGACCGGTTTACCATGTCTTCAATGCGCGCCGGTTGGATGCGCCCATCAGAGACCAACTTTTCCAGTGCCAGCCGGGCGACTTCTCGCCGCACCGGGTCGAAGCAGGACACGGTTACTGCTTCGGGAGTATCGTCGATAATCACATCCACACCCGTCAGGGATTCCAGGGTGCGAATGTTTCGTCCTTCTCGGCCAATGAGACGACCCTTCATCTCATCGTTGGGCAGGGATACTACGGAAGTGGTGCTCTCAGAGACCACTTCTGATGCGAGCCGGTTAATGGCAACGGCAATGATTTTTCGGGCGTTTTCATCCGCCCTTTCCTTGTTATCCCTCTCGAGTTCGTAATAGCGACGGGCCAAGTCGTGCTGCGCGTCTTCTTCTCCGCGCCGGACGACCGCTTCACGGGCCTCTTCAACAGTCAGGCCAGCGATGCGTTCCAGGGCTCTCGCCTGCTCTGCCTTTTGTTCTTCGACCTCCTTCCTTACGTCCTCGAGTTGGGACTCTCTCTCTGTAAGTTGAGTCTGCCGCTGTTCCTGCGCCTCAATCTTTCGCTCCAGTTGCTCTTCCCGCTGGTGGTGCCTGTCCTCCAGACGAGTGAGTTCCCGGCGCTGTTCCTTGATTTCCGACTCTGTAGTGTTACGTAGCTTCCGGATTTCCTCTTGCGCTGACTGGAGGATTTTCTGGCTTTCCTCCTGTGCCTGGGCGGTCAGATCTTCAGCAGTCTCGCCAGCCACCGCCAAGCGGGATGACTGACTTCGCTGCTTGATTCCGAGCCACGCTGCTATCCCGAAACCCAGGGCCGCCAGGACGGCTAGGACCGTGATGATAACTGAAGACATATCACCTTTCCCTTTCCGCCTGTTGTACCCAATGATGAGCAAAACCCCTTTATATTGGAGCATTTTGATTTTTGCCCACTACTTGAATCATAGCGAGCGCCCCCCAAAGCGTCAAGGTAAATCCGTTCGTGCCTCCGACCAACGACGGCCAGCATTTTATTGTCCTACTATATTGTCCTTATGTTAATTCCCGTGCTATTGAGCAAGGGTCGAGCCTACTTTAAAATAAGGGGGAATGTGTTCGTTATTTTGGTTAACTGTTTTGAGTGATTGCTGATGGCCGACCAGGACTACTACGCCGTTTTGGGCGTCGCGCGCAATGCAACTGACGAGGATATCCGTCGGGCCTTCCGAAAAAGGGCGATGGAGTACCATCCAGACCGTAACAAGAATGCCGACGCCGAGGAAAAGTTCAAAGAAATAAACGAAGCCTACCAGGTGTTGTCCGACTCGAAGAAGAGAACGCAATACGACCGATTCGGCAAGGCTGGTGTCGGTGCGACAGGCCAGGCCGGTGGTAGTCCCTTCGATGGGTTCGACGTTTTCGGGGGCTTCGGCGATATCTTCGACTCTTTCTTTGGCGACTCAGCAACACGCGCAGCGCGTCAACCCAGACGTGGCGGTGACATTCAGCAACATGTGATGCTGAATTTCGAAGAATCTGTTTTTGGAGCCGAAAGAGAAATAGAACTGAACCGCCTTGAGCCCTGCAATCCGTGCTCTGGTGCCGGGAATGAACCCGGAACTACAGTGGATGTCTGCACCACCTGCCGCGGAGCAGGTCAGGTCAGGCGCTCTCAGCGCAGCGTGTTCGGGCAGTTCACACAGGTGGTTGGATGCCCAAACTGCAACGGCAAAGGCAGTGTGATTGGAACTCCTTGCTCAAACTGCAAGGGCGCGGGAAGGGAACGCCGCAAACGCAAGATTGAAGTCAGGATTCCAGCCGGCGTGGAAAACGGGATGCAGGTCCGTTTGAGCGGAGAGGGTGATGTGGGCGCCGACGGTGGCGGAACCGGCAATCTGTATGTCGCCGTGAGCGTTCAGGAACACAGTTTCTTCCAGCGCGATGGTTCAGACATTGTGTATACCCTCCCGCTGAACGTAGCGGAGGCTGCCCTCGGTGTAGATAAGGTAGTTCCCACCATTGACGGATATGACGAGGAACTCAAGGTCCCTCAGGGGACCCAGCCCGGCACCATCTTCAACATTCGCGGAAAGGGTGTTCCTCACCTGAATTCCAACCGCAGGGGTAACCTGCGCATCTTGGCTGATGTACGTGTTCCTGGTTCATTGAATGGTCACCAGAAAGAACTGCTGGAAGAGCTTGCTCGCTCCTTCAACGGAGAAAAGCCTCCTAAGAAGCGGTCATCGAACGGCAGGAAACGGTCGAAGAAAGCAGAAAGCGCCACCTCCGCACCTGAGGCACAGGTACAGGATGATGATGGTGATGAAAAAGGACTCTTTGACCGGATAAAGGACGCCTTTTAGATGTCCTGGCAGGAACTCAGCATTGCCGTACCCCACGAGTACGTGGAGCCAGTCTCTTACCTGTTTAGCCGTTACGGCAGGGGGCTGAGCACTGAGCCTCTGGGTGCTGGAAGCGTAATGCTCCGGACCTACCTCGAATCCGGCTCCACTCAGAGGCTGGCCCGTATAGACGTGGGAATCAGGCTTATCGGCGCAATCGAACCCATTGGGGAGCTTGCCATAAGGGACCTCGATGACGGAGAGGACTGGCAGAACAGTTGGAAGAGATACTACGATGCGCTGCCCGTCGGCAACCGCTTGATAATCAAACCGTCCTGGGTCGACCTGGACCAGAAAGACATCTCAGATCGTGTAGTTATTGAACTGGACCCAGGTATTGCTTTCGGCACCGGGTACCATCCTTCCACGTACACGTGTATGGAGGCCCTGGAGGAACTGGTTGAGCCTGGCATGGCAATTCTGGATTTGGGTACAGGGTCAGGCATCTTGACCATAACCGCATTGAAGCTGGGCGCTGCCACCTCAGTGGCGCTGGACATCGACGGCCAGGCCGTGACCGCAGCGCGGCAGAACTTCCGCCGGGTGCGGCTGCAGGACCAGGTCACTTTGGCAAAAGGATCAGTCCCTCACCCCACTGCCCCCGCCAACTCTATCGACCTCGCGGTTGCGAATATTTCTGCGCGGGGGGTTGCCGACAGGGCGCCCTTTATCCTGCCGGCGTTGCGTCCGGGTGGAATCCTGATCGCCTCTGGACTGCTGGCAACCCAGAGACCTGAAGTGGACGACGCGGCCATGGCTCTGGGATTTCATCCCGATCTCGAGTGGCCGCGAGACGAATGGCTGACTCTTGGTTATCGCGCGCCAGTATGAATTAAACTGGAACCTGTGGCTCTTTGTCTCAGCATGTGGCTCCCTGACACAGAAGGCATGTTGAACTTCCAGCACAGGAGAATTAACATCTACGGGTTTCCAGGACAACTCCTGCCTGCTACAGGCTATCCTTATTGGAGATTCACGGGTGGTGGAAAAAGTAGCGCTGGATCGCTATGAGATTACGGGCCGGCTCGGTTCTGGAGCGGACTATGACGTGCGTGCCGCCATTGATCAGGAGACTGGCAGGGAAGTCGCACTGAAACGACCCGTTCCTCAAGCGATCAGTCGGAAACAGCACCTCACCATAGAGTCTCGGACAGAGCGATTGCTCCATGCATACGACCAAGCGGGCGACGCCGGGGGATTGTTGGCGCCTGTTTTGGCATATACCGAGACCGCCAACCATGACAGTTTCTTTGGCGATGAATTGGGCGATTCTTACACGGTTTTTGTCCAGGAACGCGCCTCTGGCATTCCCCTGCTCGGCGACATGATGTCTCGCATTCGCGGGGTCCCCATCGCGGTGGGGCAGAATCTGTTTGCAATGTTCCCTCTAGTTCAGTTGCCTGGTCGCCAGAATTATCTTGTACACAACCAGCTTCTTGATCTTGAGCAGGCATATTTGAATGCCGGTTATATCCTGATGGACATGCGGCCGCAGAATGTCTTCTTCAGCCCCGGCAATGGAGCACTACAGGTTATTGACAGTGGAGCCTTGGCTTCCGTGAATGACCCGGCCCCACGCGGTCGGCCTCCCTTGGACGTCAATGACGCCTGTCTGGAGTTGCTCAAGTTCTACACGACCTCCGAGGACCCCCCATCTTCCCCGGATGGATATCGGGACGCCCGCGGGATACGTCCCATTGTCAACATACAGCAGGAAATCAACGACATGAAACGCGGTATGCTGGGTACCGACGAGCAGGTAGCCGCAACGGGCAACACCATACTGGATAAAATTGAGTCTCGATCCTACACTGATTACGAAGAGTTTCGGGAAGACCTGAATGCCTGGCTTGATGCCACGTCCAACCGCAATCGGGAGTCTCCGGAGTTCAACACCGCGGTAAATGCCTGGCAGGACGCCCTTGCATGGCTGCGCGACGACTATTGGACGCAGTTCAAGTTCGACCCTGAAACGGAACTGGCTCTCTATTCAGCCTGAGTTCGGTAAACACCCTATAAGTTAGGAGAATCTGAGGAAACTCGTTATGGTTGCCAGCACGTTTTCAATGCTACAAGACAATTCTGCTCATGGCGAAGACAATCTGCTGACCCGCGACTTGGGCAACGGTGACTTTCTCGACGTGGTGATGGACGGTGTCACAGGCCACGGAGGGGCCGAAGCCAGCAGAGAATTGGGAGAGGCCCTGGCAGAAGCCCCCGCCGGCTCCATTGACGATATCACCGCTACAATCCACGACGTCAATGACGAGTTTTTCGGTGTGGGAGCTGGGAGATTCCTGTTGACCACCGTCTCGGCTGCCCTTTACCGGGAAGGACGGCTATATGTCGCGGCCGCAGGCGACAGTCCCATAATACTGGTGACGCCGGATTCGCACGAGCGACTTCTGGGTCGCGTCGGTGGTTTCATGCATGTGGGGGTTGCCAGGTCAGTTGGCGCCGCTGCCTCCTTGGGAGAAATAGCCGAGCGGGACATTAATGTGGGGCCAGGGTCCCGGATCGTCCTGGCTACCGACGGGGTTACGGACAACATGGATATAACGGAACTGGCGGAAATAGTGCGCAGTTCCTCAACCCCGGAGGAAGCCACCACCCGAATAGAAGAGATCATTGCCGGACGCCTGGTTGAAGGCAGGGTTCCGGAAAAGCTGGGAGTCCGCTTTCGATACGACGACCGCACTGCCATCATTCGCTTTTTCGAGTAGAAAGCCCGTCCCAGGACGCATAGTTGAGCCTGGGATGGCTTGTTGCTAAAATCTAGTACGGTATTCAGGCCGGTGTGCCCCAATTCGGCAGGTCCGGCAATTCTTCGTCGCAAAGCTTGCCGGATGGCTCGCCTGTCGGCGCAAAGGAGCCACTAAGTGGGCAAAGTCAAGGTAGCAATCATCGGCGTGGGGAACTGCGCCTCCTCCTTGGTTCAAGGCCTTTATAACTACGTTGAGACGCCGGACAACCAGGCCGTTTCGGGCATAATGCACAACCGGATTGGCGACTACCGAATCGAAGACATCGAAGTAGTCGCCGCTTTCGACATCGACCAGAACAAGGTGGGCAAGGATCTATCGGAAGCAATTTTCACCCAGCCCAACAACACCCTTAAATTCGCAGATGTCCCGCATATTGGTGTCAAAGTAGAACGGGGCATGACCCACGATGGCATCGGCCGCTACGTTTCACACCTGGTGAAGAAGTCTTCCCATTCGACCTCCGATATCACCGGCATTTTGCGCGACCGGGAAGTTGACGTGGTCATCAACTACCTCCCCGTGGGTAGTGAGCAGGCCACCAAGTGGTACGTTGAGCAGATCCTCAACGCTCGTTGCGGCATGGTTAACTGCATTCCGGTATTCCTCGCCCGCGAGGATTACTGGCGCAACCGCTTCGAAGAGCGCGGCGTCCCCATCATCGGCGACGACATCAAGTCCCAGCTCGGTGCTACCATCACCCACCGCGTCCTGACCAGGCTGTTTGAAGACCGAGGAGTAAAGCTGGAAAACACCTACCAGTTGAATTTCGGCGGAAACACGGACTTCCTGAACATGCTCGAGCGGGAACGCCTCACCTCCAAGAAGATCTCCAAGACCGGAGCGGTAACGTCCCAGTTGGACGAAGAAATAGATCCCGACAGCATTCACGTGGGACCGAGTGACCACGTGCCTTGGCTCAAAGACCGGAAGTGGTGCTACATCCGGATGGAAGGGCAGATCTTCGGCGGAGCCCCAATTAGCCTCGAAGCCAAGCTGGAGGTCTGGGACAGCCCCAATTCGGCCGGAGTCGTGGTCGATGCCGTCCGCTGCGCCAAGTTGGCAATGGACAGAGGTCTTGCCGGAGCCGTTGAAGGCCCCAGCGCCTACTTCATGAAGTCGCCTCCGGTTCAGTACACCGATGACACAGCAAGGGATCTAACAGACGCCTTTATACAGGGGCAGGAGTAGGCGCTCAGGGGGAAAGGCCCGCAACAGGAGGATGCCGTTGAAGATCGCGATGGTGTCTCCCTATGATTTCACCTGGCCGGGCGGCGTAACCATGCACGTGTCCCAACTGGCCAGGCAGTTGGGCCGCGTGGGACATGATGTTCAGGTTCTGGCCCCCCACTCGCCCTCACGTGAATGCCAGGATTCGGACCTGTTGATTCCCTTGGGACGTTCCGTTCCTCTACCGAGCGGAGGATCCATTGCCCGCGTTTCCCTGTCGTGGTGGCTCGCCCGCAGAATCAGGGCCCTGCTGGAACGTGAGCAGTACGACGTCATTCACCTCCATGAGCCGATGGCCCCCATACTGCCTCTGACTGTGTTGGAATACTCAAACACCATCAACGTAGGAACCTTTCACGCCTGCCACAATCGCCAACACCTGTACAAGATGAGCCGTCCGGTGATCAAGCGCTGGCGCAGTCGCTTGCACGGCAGCATCGCGGTTTCGCCTGCCGCCATGCATTATGTGAACGGCACATTTCCCGGCGACTACGAAATCATCCCCAACGGCATAGACGTCGGCCATTTCTCCCAGCATGTTGCTCCATGGCCACAGTACCAGGACGGCAAGACCAACATTATCTTCGTAGGTCGCCTGGAAAAGAGAAAGGGACTCCGGTATCTTCTCGAAGCCTTCGGTAAATTGAAGTGGGATATTCCTGACCTTCGACTTCTTGTGGTTGGGCCTGGAAATCCCGACAAGGACTCCTATCACGTCCTGAGCTCCCGGAACCTCCAGGACGTGGAGTTCCTGGGTCGCGTGCCTTATGAGGACTTGCCCCGGTACTATGCGTCGGCCGACGTATTCTGCTCTCCAGCCACCGGAGGAGAGAGTTTCGGCATCGTGCTGCTGGAGGCAATGGCAGCGGGAAAGCCAGTAGTCGCGTCCGACATTGAGGGATACCGGGGAGTGATGAAAGATGGCCGCCAGGGCTTGCTCTTCCAGAACAAAAACGTAGAATCACTGGCCGAGAAGTTGCGTTCCCTTATCCTGGACCCGGAAGTGCGACGCACCATGGGAGAGTGTGGCAGAGCCACTGCCGAGAATTATCGATGGGAAGTTGTGGCGCGGCGGGTGGAGCAATACTATCAGACTTGTATGCAGGTGGCTCATGGCGTTGCCAGGGAGAGAACAGCTTAGAGGAGCCGTTCGAAGCTACTTTGAAGAGCCCGGAGCTAGGTTCTTCAAGGCCATCGGTCTCACACCAAATGCCGTCACGCTCCTTGGATTTGCCGTTTGTGTTGCTTCCGCCTGTCTGGTGGCCGCTGGCTGGCTTGTCTGGGGTGGCGTTGTCTTCCTGGCGGGAAGCATACTGGACCTGTTGGACGGCGCACTGGCGCGCCTCACCGAGCAGGATTCCCCATTCGGTGCTCTGCTGGATTCGGTATTCGACCGTCTCGGCGAAGCGGCACTGTTTGTCGGCCTTGGTCTCTACGCCTTGAGGGGCGAACATAGCAACGAATATCGATTTTATTTCATTACCGTGTTGTTGCTCGCCCTGATCTTCTCCCAAGGGGTCAGCTACTTGCGAGCCAGGGGTGAAGGCCTTGGTGTTTTCACTAGAGACGGGGTGATGACAAGGACCGAGCGGGTAATCTTTCTCGGCGTGGGTCTCCTGTTCGGATGGATCCCATGGCTCTTGATCGGCATCTTGACAGCAATCGCAGCCGTTTCCTGTTTTACGCTCTTCCAGAGGATGTTCACCATTCGCGGCATGCTTGACAAAGGCCAATAAGCCCGCATTAGCGTCGCCCTGCTCACGGGTCTGCCTGGGTCAGTCACCCCTTCCCAGGGTGGTAAAATCACCTGACTTGCCCGAATATGAACGAAGAGAATCAGGCAGCGTCCCTGCGGAATTCGAAGGACGATTGCCGTACGGCGACGGGGTAGCTAACCCTTCCCCGCGCGTGTAAACTGGCCGTATTCCGTAACCGATTAGGAGTTCGCCCAATGGCGACGGCGCAGGAAGCCCTGATCCCCCCGCAGGAACGATCGCGCTTGAAGCGCGATTTCCGCAAGCACCTGAAGAAAGACATTTCGTTGCGCCTGTACACCCAGCGTCCCTCCCCCATTGCCATTCCAGGGCGAGACTGCCGTTATTGCCCCCAGACAGCGCAACTGTTGGAGGAGTTGGCCGCCCTTTCGCCAAAATTGACCATTGAATCGGTCGACTTCCACGCGGACCCCGAGAGAGCACGGACAGACGGAATCTCCAGGATTCCAGCCATCTTGATAGCCCCCGAAGAAGGCCACACATTGCGCTTTTATGGCCTGCCTCTGGGCTATGCGCTCCCGGTCTTTATCGAGAGCATCAAGGCCGCGGCGCGCGGGGCTACGCGTCTGTCAGTGAATACGCGGAAGCAGTTACGCCAAATCGACAGACCGGTCCATATGCAGGTCTTCACTGCCCCTGGCAGCGAGGTGTCGGCTGGAATGGGGCTTCTGGCCTACGCCATGGCAGTGGAGAGTCCTTTTGTCGCTGTCGATGTCATTGAATCCGAGGAATTTCCGGACCTGGCGCGACGCTACGGACTCCGCCAGGTACCGTTGACTATTATCAACGAATTTTCGACGATCGCGGGCATGGTGAGTGAGACGGAATTGCTTGACAGAGTCATGCAGGTGGGTTCCGGGTCCTGAAATAGAACAGTCATGCAGGTGGGGTCCGAGCCCTGGAAAAAACAGTCTTTCAGTGAGTCTTACCTTTATGACAGGTTCCGTTAGACTAGGACGGAAATCTCCATGCTTTTGCAAATCCAATGAGGAGTGACGATTGTGCCCAATGAGCTTAGGGGCGACATGAACGGGCAGGGACTTAGGGTCGGTATCGCTGTCGCACGATTCAACGAAATCATTACCAGGCAGTTGCTTGAAGGCGCCCTCGAAACGCTGAACAGGTGTGGTGTACGAGAATCCGACATTACCGTTGCCTGGGTTCCCGGCTCTTTCGAGTTGCCTGTGGTGGCCCGCGCTTTTGCCAAGAGCGGAAGGTGCGATGCCGTCATCTGCCTGGGCGCAGTCATTAGGGGCGAAACAACTCATTACGACATGGTTGCGGGGCAGGCTCAGGGGGGAGCTGGGGCGGTCAGCATGGACACCGGAATTCCTACGATATTCGGCGTTTTGACCACGGAAACTATGGAACAGGCACTTAACAGGGCCGGCGGCAAATCGGGCAACATGGGCTCCAACTCCGCCATGGCCGCTGTGGAGACAGCTTCGGTGGTCGCGGCGATCAACACTGCCTAGAATTTCGTCTCCCCGCAGGGGTGAGCCAGCGAGAGAATCTCATGGTACAGATTGGCGTCACCATCCCCAACAACTGGGGTGTTGCCGACCCGAAGCAGGTCTTGGCTCTCGGTCCAGAGGCCGAACAGATGGGTTATGACTCTATCTGGGTAATGGACCATTTGTTTAATACGGGTTACATTCGTGAACGGCTGGAGGACAAACCCTACTATCACCCTATGGCCATGCTGTCCTATATGTCCGCCACTACCAGCAGGGTGATTCTGGGCACCTCCGTCCTTGTCTTGCCGTACCATAATCCTGTGGAACTGGGCAAGTACGCCGCGACCCTTGACCAGATGTCGGACGGTCGGGTTGTTTTGGGAGTCGGCGTTGGCGGAATGACCGAAGAGTTCGAAGCCCTGGGTATACCCATGTCGCAACGGGGATACCTGACCAATGAGAGCATGAACCTGATGCGCGAGCTGTGGTCAACTACCAAGCCGGAGTTCTACAATCGCAACTGGGATTTTTCGGATCTGTACTTTTCACCCAAACCCGCTCAGTCAAGTATCCCCCTCTGGGTTGGCGGGTCATCCCAGGGAGCGCTGCGACGCACGGCGCGTCTGGGTAACGGCTGGCACCCTACAGGACTGTCGCCGGAAGACTTCGCCATTGGCAAAGCGGAGATTTCTTCCATAGCGGAGACGGCGGGGCGAGACCCTGCTGACATCACGATGTCAGCCCGAATAGAAGTCGAAGTACACGGCGGACCTTCGAGCCAGCGAGCCGCCAGCCGGGCGCGTCTTCCCGGCGACGATACGGGCGCAATCACAGCCGGTCTCGAGGCGTACAGGGAGGCTGGCGTGGACCATTTCGTTTTGGCCTTGAACTCTGGAGATATCGCTGCCCTCCGGCAACTGATGGCCACAATTTCAGAAGAAGTTCTTCCTGCCTTCAGGTAGGAGAAGTCCTGTTCTCCCGTCCCCTTGCGCTTCGGATACGACTGCAAGGCTAGGCGGGCCTATTTCTCCTTCGCCTGGTCCTTCAGAAATTCTTCCAGCTCGCGGTGGCTGAGTCGCAACCTCTCCATCTGAGACTCCGTTGCTGAGTTGGCGCCGTAATGTGCGTCCTGAAACTCATCGACGATTTCTCCGACCGGGTCCGCAGGAAGCAAGCCTGAAAGTTGTCGCTGGTGCTCTCTTGGCGTTTCCCACTGCTCCCGGGGCTTACCTGCTCTCCCGGCAAACTCCAGCAAAGCGTGATAATACTCTCGAGGTGAGCCCGGTGTATTTCGCCTCCTGCGCCTTTGCCTACCGCCGTAGAGTCCGGAAAGCAATCCTCCTATTGCATCTCCGATGTCGTTTCCCGCGTGCTTGATTGTGAACAGGGATTCGCGGCTCTCCGTTACTTCTCCGTCGTTGCCCCGGCGCCGCCTGGTGCGGAACAATGCAAAAATTGCCCATGCCACCACAAGCACTCCAATGGCGGTTGCAGTCCACTGCAAGACAAGGAAAGTGACGTTCCCACCCGGTTCTGACTCCGTCTCTCTCAGGCTCTCATGAAACTCGTCGATACGACGTTGTGCCTCGATCAGGCCATCCAGGTTGCCGCCACCCATCAGGTCGGAGAACCAGTTGCCCACGTTTACCAACGCCCCCGCTAAGAACCCAATTAGCATCAGCACTGGTTCTAGGATCCAGTAGCCGACTGCGGCGACGGTGCGAGCCAAAACGCGGGTGACATCATCGAGGCCTCCCAGTCCCAGCGCACTGACCAGCAGTCCAATACCAAGTACTGTCAAAACGCAGGCAACTATCGGCCAGATCCACTGCGTCGGCATGTCTCGTTCTTCGTTCGTTTCGGAAGAGAATCTGGCGAACGCCATGCCCAGCAGTCCCACTGCAAAGAATCCGACCACGAGGAATCCATTAACAATGCCTCCTGGGGTGACTACGTCAATAAGCGAAACCCCCAGCAGCACCACCAGGCCTACCTGGAATGAAGACCGCACAACGTCGAGGGTGACATCCTCCTGCGCAAGGCTGACTCCCCGCCACCAAACGGTCAACAGGAAGAGAATCGACCCGACGAACATGCCTATTCCGGCCAATCCCCCTGAAATCAGAAGTTGGAAGGGTTGAAGCGTCTCACCCGCGCTCCAGGCCGTCAAAATTAGAAGCGAAGGCACTCCCAGGGCGACGCCCAGGAGCCCCCGCAGAACTGGAGTTATTCGTAAACCCAAAATCCAGGAGGAAAGCAGATAGCCCCACACCAACGCAATCATCACCAGCCAAATGGGCATGTGAAGCTGTTCGAACCTCGCCAGCGTTGCAAACATGGAGAGGATCAAGTACAAGGTGCAACTCTCGAGAAAGAGCGCGACCCAGATTATCGTCCTGATTCTCCAGAATAATGCCATTCAGGATCCGAAAGCCTCTGTCAGTTCCGGGTCATCCCCAAGCTCGTTTTCAGATCCAGGCAGGTCATCGAGGTACTGGGATATGCTCACCACCGGAAATTCGTCGATTTTCTCGGCAACTTCACCGTCACCAGCAAATAGAACGACCACCTTAAACCCCAATTGCGATATGGTCTCCAGTTGGACCGATACCAAAGGGGTGATGGCGGCGGTTACATAGACAACTGTTGCACCCAGCGGGAATCTGTCTCGCTCGGCCCTGAAGACGTCCGGAAGCATTGTCACCACATAGGGAGCAGCCATCGCCAGCGCCTCCAGCGTAACTGTCAACTGGGAAACAGACGCACCTGGCGGCACACTTAGCCACTTGCCGGAATATGATGCAACGGAATTGGACAGCAGGCCATAGGTGTAACCCAGTCGATCGGCGGCTGAGGCCACCGAAGCCGCTGCCGTAACGGCCCGTTCAAACAGACGCCGGTTGGTTCCCTGCCAGATATAGTCGCTGGTGGAACCGTTTAGCGCCACTATCAGATTGAGGGACACTGCCGGCTCGAAAACCCTGGTCTGCAACTGCCCGGCTCGTGCACTGGCCTTCCAGTCGATGTGCTTCATAGGGTCGTTGAAGCGGTACTCCCGCTGACCCATCGCCCGGTTTGTATCCTGGTACAGGGGCAATCTCCCCCGGATAACTCCGAAAGGGTTTCGAGGCGGAATCAACAAGTTCTCGATGTCAACGATGCGTGGGTAGACCAACAGGTTTTGAACGTCCGACTGCCGGGACTCTGTTGAAGAAAACCCGAAAATATCACCGCTCCTCATTCTCACCGGGCCTATGCGATGGTAGCCGCGACGAGTGCAGCGCATCGGGAACACCCAGGATGCTCTCTGGTAAGGCAGCAGGGAGGTTGTGATGCTGTGGTGTCGATTGGTCTCAAGAGTGGCCCCACGAACTACGGCCCCGGCCAATTCCAAACCATCGGGAAACGGGTCCTGCGCCTCCACCCAAATCAGGGGCAGCGCCTTGTCGTTGTTCAGGGCAACAGTGTATTCCAGCGTATCACCGATAAAGGCACGGTTACGCGAAAGCCGGCGACTGTATGTCACCTTTCGCAAGCCATGCCGCTCCCACAGCCTGGCGGTCAACCAGACCACGGCGATTAAGGAGCCCACTACCAGCAGGAGCCCACTGCTTCTCAAGAGACCAATAAGAACAAGCAGGCCACTGGCCAGCGGCCACAGCTCGTGTCGCACGGATCACCCCGGCTTAAACCGGGACCTCCACCTGCGACAGAAGCTCATGCATTACGTCTTCCGAAGTCCGTCCTCTGATCCGGGCCTGCGAAGTGAGAATGGTGCGGTGCGACAGGGCGTAGGGAGCGATGACCTTTATGTCATCTGGTGTAACATAGCTGCGTCCCCTGATAGCCGCAAAGGCCTGCGAACAGCGATACAGTCCCAGCGTGGCCCTGGGACTCGCCCCAAGCTCTACATCCCCGTGCTTCCGCGTGGCTTGGGAAAGCCGCACCACATAGTTTCGCAGGACATCGTCCACGTATACGTCCCTCACCCGATGCTGGGTGTCGACAATGTCATCGCTGCTGGCCACGGGGTGGAGGTCTTCCATCGGGTTCACGGAGTGGAACCTGGAGAGCATTCGCTCTTCGTCCTCTTCGTCCGGATAGCCCATGCGCAGCCTGAGCATGAAGCGGTCGAGCTGGGCTTCGGGCAGCGAAAACGTTCCTTCCATCTCAATTGGATTCTGGGTGGCAATCAGCAGGAAGGGGGACGGCAACGGTAGAGTGCGATCGTCGACTGTGACCTGCCTTTCCGCCATGGCCTCGAGCAGAGCGGACTGGGTCCGCGGCGTGGCCCGGTTTATTTCGTCAGCCAACACCACCTGGGCCAGGATGGGACCGGGACGAAACTCAAATTCCCCCAGCTTTTGATTGTAGTAGTGCACCCCGGTGATGTCGGAGGGCATCAGGTCCGGAGTGCATTGAATCCGCCGAAAGGTGCAGCTTAGGGATTCTGCCAGGCTGCGGGCCAGGGTCGTTTTGCCGATGCCAGGCACGTCCTCGATCAGAACGTGCCCGCCGCTCATAACGGCAGCGAGGATAAGTTCGATAACCGCCTCTTGTCCCACAAGCACCGTTTCGATGCTGGACTTCACAGAGGCAGCCAGCGCCTGCACAGCGGCGGCGCCGTCCATTGCGTCGGCAGAAGGTTCCCTTGCCTTACTCTGGGCCATCACCCACACAGCGCTTCAAGGACTAGGTCGCCACGTTTTCCAGCGAAAGAAACTGTTCCGCCTCGCGAAGGTCCTTGAAAGAATCTATGCTCGTCCAGAACGAGCGTGACTGGTAGGCTGCTATGCGGCCCTCGTGGGCCATCCGAGGGAAAGTTTCCACTTCGTGGTCCCCCAGGTCAGGAAACTCGGAGAAGACTTCCTGGTCAAAAACGTACACGCCCCCGTTAATCCAGTGAGGCAGCTCCACCTTTTCGTGGAACCCCTTCACCCTCCCGCTATCGTCCATGTCGACGATGCCATAGGGGCTGACCATGGGCACCGATAGCAAGGTTACTGACGGGCCGTTTTTCCGGGCCGGGCTGTTCAGGTGAAACTCCACGATGTCAGAAAGAGCCTGCTTCGTGACAATATCCCCGTTGGTTACGACCACTGGCGCTCCGGAAGACTCCGCCAGGTGATATCCCTGCTTGATGGCGCCGCCCCGGCCGAGGGGAGAATCCTCCACGCTGTATTCGACGCCGACACCAAAGGCGGACCCGTCTCCGAAGTGGTCCCTGATAGCCTCCCACAGGTATCCTGCCAGAAAGACCACGTTCTCCACGCCGCCATTCTTCAACCATTCTATCTGTCGTTCGAGGATGGGTTTCCCGCACACTGGCACCATCGGTTTGGGCAGTGTGTCGGTGAGGGGACGCAGCCGCTCTCCCTTTCCTCCCGCCAGAATCAGTGCATACATAGGCCCGTCCGCCGTGCAGAATGGCGTCGCGATGCCCTAATATACTGTGGCGCAAAGGCAGGGTCAAACTTCCCTCCAACTTTTGGCAGGCCCTTTCGATGCCCCGAGAGACCAATCGGTGGTGAGATCTCCGACAAGCTCAGGACAACGCCCTCAGTCAAGGACAGACTTCGAAAGGACCCTGCGGGCGGACAAGGTTCCAAATCAGGTGGTCGAACCAGCGGGTATTGTGAAGTCATTGCGCAATCGGCAGGGCCTCCTGCAACCTTCTATTTGCTTTTCTGACATTCGCAGAGGCTAAGGTCTCTCGCATCAATTCGCCCAAGGTTGTGCCACCGGCTGTAGATGCTTGACAGTTGCTGTCAATCACCTTACCGCCGGCCAGTTGACACGGGGGCTGCAGCATCAAAGAACCGCGTCTTCCGTTCACAACGTAATATCTAGAAACGGAATATCTAGAAAGGGAGCCTTATATGGACTACGAAATCCTGCACAAACCGTCCTACGCCCTGGCGCGGATCAGGATGAACCAGCGAGAGCAGATCCAGGCAGAAGCCGGGGCCATGGTGAGCATGTCCGACACCATCAACATCGAAACCAGCGCCCGCGGCGGACTGTTCGGCGGTCTCCGTCGGTCGGTACTCGGCGGTGAGAGTTTCTTCGTAAACACATTTACCGCCGAGCAGCCAGGCGAGGTGACGATAGCCCCTGCATTGCCCGGGGATATCGAAGCCCTGGAGTTGCAGGGCGAGACGCTGCTGGTGCAGTCCGGTTCGTTTCTGGCGGCCACGATGAATATCGAGGTTGATTCCCAATGGGGTGGCGCGCGTTCCTTCTTCTCCAAAGAAGGCCTGTTTCTGCTGCGCTGCTCGGGCAGAGGCCTACTCTTTGTTTCTTCGTACGGCGCCATCCACAGGATCGACCTCGGCAGGGGCGAGCGCTATACGGTGGACAACGGCCACATGGTTGCCTTTGACGAATCGGTACGGTACGAAGTGGGTCGATCGGGAGGCTGGAAGACAACGCTGCTAGGCGGCGAGGGCCTTGTATGCAAGCTGGAAGGCCCCGGCCGTTTTTTCATGCAGACCCGTAGCGAAGACGCATTCTTGAGCTGGCTCGCCCCGAAAGTCAGCAACAAATAACGCCGCAGGCAGACACGACGGGAGGTCTGCCCGCTTTCTAGGCCGGCGGGTAGTTCTCCTTCCACCAGCGGGCAATATCGAGTCGCCTTGCGAACCACACGCCCTCCTTCTCCGAAGCGTACTTCAGGAACTGGTCGAGGGCGGCAGCCCGGCTGGGCTTCCCGATGATGCGGCAGTGCAAGCCAACAGACATCATTTTGGGATGTGTAGCCCCTTCCTCGTACAACATGTCGAAAGACGACTTGGCCACCTGGAAGAAATGCTCAGGCGTGAGCAGGTCGCCACGCCAGTACTTGTAGTCGTTTACTTCCAGAGAGTAGGGGACCACCAGCCAGGGTTTGCCGTGCACCCGGGTGTAGTACGGAAGGTCGTCGTTATAGGCGTTGCAGTCGTACTCGAAACCGCCCTCTTCCACCACCAGTTCCCTCGTGTTGACGCTGGGACCGTACCGGGTGTACCACCCCAGGGGCCTCTGGCCGCAGATGCGTGCAATTGAATCGACTGCCTCCCGTATCGCCTCCCTTTCGGCATCCCTGTCCATTCGGTAGTATTCCTCCCAGCGGTTCCCGTGCCCCATCACCTCGTGCCCCCGGCGTATGGCCTCCGGACCCACTTCGGGGTTGCGCTCCAGGGCCAGGGCGCAGGCGTAAAACGTCCCCTGCACGTTATTCCTCTCCAGCACATCCATAATTCGCCAGACGCCCACTCGGCTGCCGTACTCGAAGAACGATTCGTTTGCCAGGTCGCGTTCACCGGGACCCAGCGGCGAAGGAGATTCGCCGGAGGTCTCTCCGCTAGGGTCGCCGTCCAGCGTGGAATACTCCGACCCTTCCTCGTAGTTCACCACCACCGACACGGCGATTCTCGCGCCTCCGGGCCATCTGACTTGTGGCGCGTTGGGCCCATAGCCGACAAAGTCTCGTTCCTGCATCAGTTGCCTCCCTAACTTCAGTCATGGTGCTGCTCTGGCAGATTCGCGACACTGAGGCCGCATTCGTTCAGTTCCGGGATTGCACCTGCGTCTCCAAATCCAGATGTTGAAAGTAGTCCAACGGACCAAGTCGGGAGCGGCGCGAAACCCCAACGGGATTATATCCCGCAGCAGCAATAGGACTGTCGCCTTGTAAGAACCAGCAATCGGCGGAACAGTCTGCGATCGCGATTCAGTTCACGGCATGCCAGGGCAACTCATATTGGCATGAGCCAATACGAATTCTGCAATGACCAATGCAAATGCACGAAGAACTGAAACAGGCACGAAAGGAGGCGATTGACCAGAGGTGCCGGAACGAGAGGTGGCTGCCCCGCCTGGGCTCGAACCAGGGATTTCAGCTCCAAAGGCTGACGTGCTACCGCTACACCACGGGGCAGTGAGAAGTACCTGTATTCATTGTTACCGCCGGAAAGGCAAGCGTCAAGGACTGAAGGGAGTGAAGCAGGGCTGTCCATCTTTGGCTCGGGCCGCTAGTGGATCGACTCACCGGAATTGATCGCTATGTCTTCCGTTCGCCCTGAGCCTGTCACAGGGCCGTCCGTTAGTGGTCCGATAGGCTCACCATGAACGGATTCCCGGTTCGCTGACCAATTCAACAGTGATACCCCGCTTGCCTTGAGCTTGCCAAATGGCTCACCACCAACGGATCCTTTAGGGCTTTGCAATGGCTCAGCCACCCCAACCAGGGCGGTCGCATTTGAATGCGCTGGTGACACCTCCTTATTGCCATGCCCGATGACGCATCCCTAACATAGTTCCTGAGGGCCTTGTCGTACTCCGCTCGATGCACTCGGCTTTCTCCGGAACCCGGCAGGCAGGTTGGGATGGCAGAAAATGAAAGAGAATGAGCGGGAATCGCAAGAAATTCTCTAGTCCGCCACTATTGTGAAAGTGCGAATGGTCCTGGCTGGGGATTCCAAATGCAATCGTCCTGTCGACCCTACCGAAGCTGACGCTAAGTCGTATCGTTCTTGACTCTGTTTCAAGCTGTATTCACAGGATTACAGGGTGCGCAGGACTAGAGTCCCATCAGAGAAATCCCAAAATCAAAAAAATCACAGTTCAGACAACGTCCCCACGCCGCCTCACGCTTCATTCCGCATTCCGCATTCCGCATTCCGCATTCCTCACTCCCCATTCCCTGACACCCGCCCCTTGCCACCGCCCATGACGCCTCCCTAGCATGGTTCTATGGGGTCCCGGACAATCCTCGCGCCTCGCCTCTCAAGAAAACTCTCGCCCGGAGGCAACATGCTCCCCTGACTCCAGTGTCACGAGCACCGCCCGAGTCCTCCGGGACAACAGAAACTACCGGAAACTACCGCCTTTTACCCGAATAACAAAAAATTCCAGCCCAGGAGCCTGCAACATGAACTTCTCCACCCTCCGCCGTCAGGTCGACGCCCTCATGCTCAAATACGCCACTAAAGTCCAGATCTACCGCCTCCGTCCCCACGCCCTCGAACTCTGCGACGAGATGACCGAGGCCGTTTCCGGACCTATTACCACTCCGCCCAAGTCCGTCCCCAAGTCCGTCATAACATGGGCCTTCGACTTCTTCCGGCGTTTGCGGGAACACCGCTTCCGGCTATGGAACTTCACGCCCCTCGCCGACTACCTCGATGAATGCCTCCAACGCCGCGTGCTGCCCCAGGTCAACGATGTCCTGCGCAGCATCCTGCCGAAGGCCGCCGCAAAAGGCCTCATCCCCCGGTACATTGGGGAACCAGTCCCCTTCCCTGATAGGCCTCTCGCCAGCGAAGTCTGACCCGGCGCCGCAAATCACTTCGCGAGAGTTCCCTCCCCCAAAGGGAGGAGAACTAAGAACCAGAGACGATGTCTAGGGCAGAATCGCTTTCTGCGGAATGCTATAATTATCGTGGAATGCCCGTCCGACCTGGAGGGATGCGTGCGGATTGCCTTGTTGCACCTGGCGCCGGAAACCGGAGATATCGAGCACAATCGCCGACTGGTGGAGCGCGGCGTTGAGGCGGCTGCGAAATCAGGCGCCCAATGGGCAGTGACGCCCGAGCTGTGTATCCCGGGGTATCTGTTCCTGAGGACTCTGGGAACCGGATGGATTCAGCCCCAACCCGACCACTGGATGAACGATTTTTGTGGCCTGGTGAGCCGTCTCGGAATAACGGTGTTCCTGTCGCATCCCGAATTGGACCCGGCTTCGGGAAGAATGTACAACACCGTATTCGTCATCAACCCGGAGGGGGAGATCATCGGGCGTCATCGCAAGATCAAGGCCCTGGGCGGCGCCGAAGCTTGGTCAACGGGCGGTTGGAAGATCAGCCCCTTCGAGTGCGACGGAGTCCAGGCCGGTGTGTTAATCTGCGCCGACGCTTACAAGAACGACGTTGCCGAAGTCCTGGTAAGCAAGGGAGCCCAGGTTCTCGTTTCCCCCGTTTCCTGGGGCCCGGGCGGCTGCGGTCCCGACGGCGAATGGGAGGCCCGGTCCGCTCAAACCGGTCTGCCAATTATGGTCTGCAACCGGACGGGCGTGGAGCCTGACGAGCTGGACTATCGGGAAGCCGAGAGCGTCGTGGCTCAACACGGGCGAAGGTTGCTTGAAGCGACTTCCGACAGATCTGTAGTCCTGACCTTTGACTGGGACATGGAAACCATGTCTCTGCAGTCAGAGGATTTTCAGCGCATTTATATCTAGGGGCGGGACTAGCCGCTCTCACCAGACCAGGTTTCCAGGTAGCGCCGCAGAATGAGCACTGCGGCCGCTTCGTCCACGGCCCCCCTGTTGCGTGAAGGAGCGACACCGGCGTCCCGCAGCAAAGCCTCCGCTTCGACGCTGGTGAACGCCTCATCCACCCCATGGACCGGAAGGGTTGTTTCCTTCTTCAGGGCACGAATGAAACCCTTAACCTGCTCGGTCTGAGGACTCTCTTCACCGCCCGGCAGGTAGGGAACGCCCACCACTAGGGCGTCGGCCCGACGCTGGCGCGCGGCGTCCAGCACCGAGCGGATGTCAGCCTTCAAGCGGCTGCGCCCCAGAAACCCTGCAGGAAGCGCGGTGCCCAACTCGGCGACGCCTGAGGCCAGGCCGATGCGACGTTCTCCAATGTCGAGGGCAAGCAGCCTCATTCCGTCAGCCTCTGGCATCCAGTTTGTCCAACAGCGAAAGCAGGCAAATGACCTAGGACAGGGAGGCTCGCACCAAACCCGGAACAGCCGCCAGGGCCGCGTCCAGTTTACCGGGCTCGCGACCACCGGCCTGCGCCATCTCGGGACGGCCGCCGCCACCACCGCCCATCAGCTTGGCAGCGTCCCGGGCGATTGCGCCTGCGTTGAGGCCACGTTCCACCAGGTCGGGCGTCACCATGGTTACCAGAATGGGACTGCCGTCGGAGAGAGCGCCCAGGGTCACAACGCAGCTGGACAGCTTGTCGCGAAGGAAATCACCCATTTCCCGCATGCCGTCTGCGTCGTTGGCAGAGGTGCGTCCCGACACAACCCTGACCCCGTCAATGTCCGCAACCTGCTGCAAAAGCGCCTCGGCTTCCGACCGGAGCAGCGAGCGTTCCATTGCTGCCAGCCTGCGGCGCAGGTCTTCGGACTCCTGCATGTAACTGTCCAGTCGACTCTCCAAGTCCGCAACCGGAGTCTGCAGGCGACGAGACAGGCCCTCCAGAAGGGATGTCTGTTCCACGAACATGGCCTCGGCGGCACGCCCGGTCAAAGCCTCGATACGCCGCATTCCTCCGCCGATGCTGGACTCACCCAGCACGAGGAGGGTCCCAACCTGTCCCGTGGCGGAGACGTGAGTACCTCCGCAGACCTCGAAGCTGAATGGCTCCGATGTGTCCTCGGCCATCTTGACGACCCGCACCACATCACCATATCGATCACCGAAGAATGCCAGGGCGCCCTGCCTAACCGCATCCGCGTATGAAGTCTCCTGCGCCGAGACGAGCAAATTGGCCCGGACCTTTTCGTTGGAGAGCGACTGGACTGCCAGAAGCTCCTCGGGATTGAGTCGGCCGACATGGCTGAAGTCGAAGCGCAACCTCTCCGGCGCCACCAGGGAACCGGCCTGCCGAACATGGGGGCCAAGAGTGGCCCGCAAGGCCGCGTGCAGGATGTGGGTGCCACTGTGATTTCGCGAAGAGTCGATTCTGCGGTCTGCATCGACAACGCAGGAAACAGGGTCCCCAAGGGCTATATGGCCCTCTTCAACGACGCCCCTCTGGACCACCAGCCCTGCCACCGGTGACTGGGTGTCTTCGACTCTGAACAGGCCGTTAGGGGCCCGAACGAAACCCCTGTCTCCCAGCTGTCCCCCTCCCTCCGCATAAAAGGGAGTACTGCTGATCACCAGCTCCGCCTGCTGCCCCTGGGTGGCGTGTCCCGATGGGTTGCCATCCACCACCAGGGCAGCGACCACCGATTCCTCCTCGGTGGAGCCGTGGCCAACAAATTCAGTCCGGCCAGCCCCCAGGTTCTCGTAGACGGTCAACATCTCCATGCTGCCCTCGAACTGCTGCCCGGAGCGTGACTGCTCGCGCTGGCGCTCCATTTCCTGTTCAAAGCCATCCATGTCTACGTCGAAGCCGTGCTCCTTTGCAATCTCGGCGGTTAGCTCAGGGGGGAACCCGTAGGTGTCATACAGTACAAAAGTGTCCCTGCCTGAGATGACTCCTCCCTGGTAAGCGTCATGTCCACTTGCTTCCTGGGCCTCGATCATTCCCAGGAGAATGTCGTTGCCCCTCCCGAAAGCTTCAGCGAAACGTTCTTCTTCGAGGTTTATGACCCTGAGAATGAATTCCCGGTTCTGGGACAGCTCGCCATACACGTTCTGGAACCTGGGGATCACCTCTTCAACCACTTCAGACAGGAAGGCTTCAGTCAGGCCCAGGCGGCGCCCGTAGCGAATGGCACGACGGATGACGCGGCGCAGCACATAGCCCCGGCCCTCATTGCCGGGAACCACACCGTCGCCTATCAGGAAAGAGGCGGCCCGGGCGTGCTCGGCGACCACCCGCATAGCAAAGTCGGTATCGCTGTTGTCGCCGTATTCACGGCCAGTGAGCGCGCCTACCTTTGCGATGATTGAGGTGAAGAGGTCGGTTTCGTAAATGTTGTTCTTTCCCTGGAGAATCACCGCGGCCCTTTCCAAGCCCATACCCGTGTCTACACTGGGTGCAGGCAGAGGGGTGCGATTCCGATCAGAGTCCTGGTAATACTGCATGAAAACCAGGTTCCAGAGCTCAACGAACCTCTCGCAGTCGCAGTTGGGATGGCAGCCCGGCACGTCTTGGGCGGGAACTCCGTCCCGTTCCTCCCGCAACTGTGCAGTGAGCACATCCACCTCGACCATGCGGCCGCCGTGGCATCCCTTTTCGACGCCGCCGTCGTAGTGGATTTCGGAACACGGGCCAGTGGGTCCCTCGGTTCCAGCAGGACCCCACCAATTGTCCTTGTCCCCGTAGCGGTAAATGCGCTCCTCCGGCACTCCTATCTGGTCGCGCCATATCTCAAAGGCTTGATCGTCGTCCAGGTGGATAGTCACGTACAGACGGTCAGGGGAGAGGCCAAAGAGCTGCGTTACCAACTCCCACGCGAAGCCGACTGCTCCTTCCTTGAAGTAATCGCCAATGCTGAAATTGCCCAGCATCTCGAAGAAAGTCAGGTGCTTGTGATCACCCACCTCATCGATGTCAGTGGTGCGAAAGCTCTTCTGGCTGCTGGTGAGACGGCGAGAGGGAGGCGTCTGCTCGCCCATGAAGAATGGTTTGAACGGCACCATTCCCGCGCTGGTGAAGAGCAAGGTGGGGTCGCCCGCAGGAATAAGGGAAGCCGAGGGCATATGCTGATGGCCCTTGACTTCGAAAAACCGGATGAATGAGTCTCTTATCTGGTCGCCGTTCATTTGCCCGGACTCTCTTTGTGCGATTGTGCGATGGGGATCCCGACGCTTATCTCGCATCAAGTGACTGTGGAAGCGCGACGAATTCGCTGCCTGAGGCCACGTCTCCACCGAGGGCACACTACGAAATTCGAGAAGCGGGGAGTGGAATCGATTGTATTTTACGTTACAAGGGCAGTCAACGAATCAGGCAGGCCATTACGGGCATACCTTTGCCTTCGATCCATCAGGATGGGAAAACATCCTACCGGGATTGCGTTGTCGGTGCTCATTTGCGCATGTCTTCATGGGAAAGTAGAGTCGCCGACCCAACAGAGGACACACTGCAGAAAACTGCTATGTTGTTTGTCAGCGATCAATGTCTTTCGATCATCGGAGAGACGGGACCAGGTAGTTCTGCGGGGAATGCCTTGCGTTTGAAAGCGATGCTCCCAGAGAGAATTTCGCCCTCATCCCTTCGGCAAGCTCAGGGCAGGCCCAAGCCTCTCCCTCGAGAGAGAGGGAATCTTCGAAAGACTCTGGCCGGCGACACCGGGAGAGTCCCGTCCTGATTTCACATCAGGGCAGGTCGTATCCATGGATCAACGTTGCCGGTTGGAGGGGCTGATTCTTGTTTATTCGGGTACTTTCCAGTAGTTTCCGGTAGATGGCGTGAACAGTGAAGGCCTGCGTTGGTTGGAAGAGGTAGCCACCTGTGCAGCAACCCCTTGAGGTTGTTTTCAGTAGCAGGCATGGAATTCATGCTAGAGAAGGGTCACGAGGCTTGGCAAGGGACAACTGTCATCAAAATGGACTGTGGCTATTGAGACGGGATTGCCATGGGACGGCGACTCTTTATCCTTGAATTTTGGGCATCAGCCCAATAGAATTTAAGAAGGATCCAGTTATGTCTCTGGATCGTATGGCAAACCACAGGACCCTTTCATATCACTCAAGTGGGACCAGTAAGTAGGCAGAAGGGATCGGAGGTGCGATGGACTCCAGCATCATCGGAAAGATAGACAAGGCGAGGAAGTACGCGGAAGAAAAGGAACGTGTCAACATTACCAGTTTCGCGGCCACATTCCAGGGCAATCACAACAGTTATGACGTGTCCTTTACCGAGGGCGCCTGGGACTGCGAGTGCCACTTCTTCGTGACCCGGTCAGTTTGCAGCCATACAATGGCATTGCAAAGGATGCTGGACGACTTTTTGGCAAAAGTTTCTGCGCAGGGCGAGGAAGCCCCGGTACAATAGAAACTGATGCCGCACGAATCGGAACAGGGCCGCGACAGTGTCGCGGTCCTTTCTTTTCCCGCGCTGACGGCTCTGGACGGTGCGCGACAATTCCACCAACCCCGTGACTGGATAGACGCGACCGGAGGATTTGGTGCTGCCAGAGCGGGTAGAAGCCCTCGCCTTGACCCGCTCCCCGAGGGAGAGGGGATGTGTCACATGCCCTTGATTATCCCTACGTTTTGGAAGATGCACCGGTGGTTGAGGGAATTCACAATGAATTGCAACTCCGGGAAGTCCATTACCGGGCAGACATTGCTGTCTGAGGCCTGACATTCACAACGGAAACAGCCACAATAGTTGGCCAAAACGTCCCTATACTTGTATACGTCCGGAGAGCGTAACGCTCTAATATTATGTTACCCTCGCTCATCCACCAAAAACTGAAATTAGACGATGGACGTATTTTCTGAGACAGGGTGGAACTTTTCTGGAAGGGGGCACTATGAAAGTCGTCGCAGTGTTATATCCGGGTGGCGCAGCAGCGAGGGAAACACCAGAATTGCTCGGATGCGCGGAAAATGCCCTGGGTCTCAGGGAATGGCTGGAAGGAGCGGGTCATGAGCTGGTGGCCACCAGCGACGCCGGGGCAGGGCTGGACAGCAATCTGCCTGACGCGGACGTGCTTATAGCAACTCCCTTCTGGCCAGCGTATATCTCCCGAGAGCGAATTGAGCAGGCTCCCAACCTGAAGCTGCTTCTAACGGCCGGTGTGGGTTCTGACCACTTCGACCTAGCCGCCGCCGCCGAACGAGGCATTACGGTTGCGGAAATCACAGGCAGCAACGTGGTGAGCGTTGCCGAGCATGTAGTGATGCAGATACTGACACTGGTCCGCAATTACATGCCCGCTTACCAGGAGGTGCTGGAAGGAGGATGGGACATTGGGAAGGTGGCTGCCCGCTCCCACGATCTGGAGGACAAGGGGGTGGGCATAGTGGGCTTCGGGCGCATCGGGCAGCGAGTGGCGTCAAGGCTGAAGCCGTTTGACGTTCAGATGCGCTACTTCGACTATCGAAGGCTGCCGGCCCCAGAGGAGATCGTGCTGGGCGCCCGCTACCAGGGCCTGCGACCGCTGGTGGCTGAGAGCGATGTGGTGAGCATCAACATTCCGCTGACACCCGCGACTCAGGGGCTATTCGACAAAGACCTGCTCTACAGCATGAAGAAGGGCTCTTACCTCGTCAATACGGCCAGGGGACGCATCGTCGACACAGACGCCCTGGTGGAAGTGCTGGAGTCAGGCCACCTGGCTGGGTACGCCGGACACGTGTGGTACCCGCAGCCTGCGCCATCGGACCACCCCTGGCGGAAAATGCCCAACCACGCCATGACTCCTCATGTGTCCGGCACGACGCTCGAGGCACAGCAGCGCTATGCCAACGGTATACGCGAGTGCCTGACTTCCTTCCTGGCCGGGGAGCCGATAGACAGGGACTACATCATCGTGGACGGAGGCCGAGTGTCCAGCCCTAGCTACAGTCCGGCCTACCAGTAGGTCGAATTCAATCGGCGGTCATGTCCATCTCAAGGGGAGCGGGTTTCTCGCTCTCCTTTTTCTACGCGGGCGAATTACATAGGCGTTTCCAGGGGATGGAAACGGGCCATGGGGCACGACACGCATTCGCCAGCATAGTGGGAGGCCCTCATTTATATCCTCTCCCAACGGGAGGCGGGGATTCGCCACACACTCGCTAGGGGAGTGCTTGGGAGAGCTGGGTCAGAACGGAGCGTTGACTGTTTACTGTCAGCACCAGTATCCCGCCGTCGCGGCTGCGGGACTCGGTCGCGACATAGCGGCGGTCAGGCTCGGGCACATCCCTGCCAATCAGCAGCGCGTCGAAGGACGACGAAGACACCATATCGATGGCAACGCCGTCGTTTGTGGTGCTGGCGACTATGTAGCCGGCCCCTTCCAGTATTTTCGTAAGCCCATCGATGCCGGAGGGTTTTCGTCCCAGGACGACGATTCGCTTGTTACTGGCCATCGGATTCACGCTTGCTCGGATTCACGCCGGAAATGAAGTGATGCGCCAACAGGTTAGGGACTGCCGGTCTGGATGGCAAGCCAATCAAACAGGAATTCCAAGAATTGAGGGTGGAAAGCCGGTTCCAGTTCCCAATACTCTTCGATTGCTCCCGTAACCGCTTCCTGGAAAATGTGGTTGGCCTGAAAGACTACGGCCAGCGTGTGGCTTGGAGCACTGGATTTGTCAATTGCCTCCGACATTTGAGTCGAATTCGAGGCCACCGGAACCTGTGTGTCCAGATCACCGAAAAGGGCAAGCACAGGGATATCAAGGGCATGGATGTCAGGCCTGGGATCATACTCGACAAACGACTTGAACCAGGGACTCCGAATGGAGGCCATTTGTTGCAAGACCACTCCATCAAGATATGACTCAATATCGCCAAATCCCTTCCTGACTTCCTCTGGAAGACCTTCCAACTGGGCTCGTGCGCTTTCCCGTGTTGCGGCCTCAACCTCGTCCCATCCCTGTCCCGTCCTCACAGCACGCAGAGTGATTTCCTGCAGTTCCCCAGCCCTCTCTGCATAGCCCTGCGAAGCGCCGCTGGTCTGCAGGATTTCCTTCTGCTGCGCCCTCAGCAGGTCATCCCCCGGGATAGCCGGGGAAGCCAGCAAACCCACGTATGAGACATCATCCATTTGATTGGAAGCTATCAAGGCCACCAGGCCTCCCTCGCTGTGTCCGATGAGACCGATGGCGTCCTCTCTTATATCCGAACGGTCCAGGAGAAGACCCATGGCCGCTTTCACGTCGTTCGCCCGGTCCTGCAGGGTTGCCTCAAGCCAGTTCCCTGCAGACCCACCCGTGCCTCGATCGTCGAATCTGAGCACGGCGACGCCCATCTCCGCCAGATGACCGGCGAGGACCTCAAAAGTCTTGAATCCGAAGATGTTTGAATCCCTGTCCTGACCGCCGCTGCCGCTGATCAGCACCACTGCCGGGTACGGACCCTCTGCATCCGGGATAGTGAGGTCGCCTGCCAGCTGGACGTTGCCGCTTTGGAAGGAAACCTCCTCTCGCGAGTGGGTGGGTGGCTCAACCGCTCGGCCTGAGGACGCAACGCCGTCATCTGACGCACGATGTAGACGGAAAGTTCCCTGAAAGGCCGCTTGCGTGAAATTGCCCTCGACAACGTCTTCCAGCACCTGCCCTTCCCAAACGGCAGGTCCCAGGGGCGAGTCCAACACGAAGCGCAGGCCTCCCCCTTCGAAGGTGACCTCGGTCAGCACCATCCCGAATGCGTTCTGGGCCGGAATGTCTATGGTACCGTTCAATTCACCGTCGGAGACCGATATGCTGACTGTCAGCGCCAACTCGCCAAGGCCAGGAAGCACGTTCACGCCTTGCCACACGCCTGCGATTTCACTGGCGTGCCCGGAGGTTACTCCCGCCTCGATCGTTGGAGTCGGCGTTGCAGTTGGCTCCGGTCGCAGAGTGGGCGCAGGTGCGGAGGTGGGCTCAGCCGACCGGGTTGCTTCGGGAGCCGGTGTGGCAGTGGGGGACAGCCGCGGCGTTACTGTGGACGCTGGCGTGGACGTGGGCGCTTCGGTGGGCGTTGGAGAGGGCGAGGCCCGCGTCTGAGTTTCGTCTCCAGAATCACACGCCACAGCAAGACCGATTATCAGTGTGAAGGCTACCGAACCCAGAATCCTGCTGGTCGACTTTCTCAGGCCCAAATCATCACTTCCATAACATGCGGAGACAGCCAAACATCAGGATCCGCCTGCCGCGGCGTTGCGTCCGAGGTTTCCACAACCTATATTATGGCAATTGGCGACGGATATTTTGCCGAAACGGCCCGGAGACCCGAGAATGGACCAATTTCCCCAAGACGAATGGACCAGATACGACGGACTGCGCATGCACGTGCGCAACTGGGGAGGTGAGGGGAGACCGGTGGTACTGCTTCACGGCCTCGCCTCCACCTGCCGCATCTGGGACTTCGTAGCTCCCATCCTGGCGCGGGACTTTTCCGTAATCGCAATAGACCAGCGTGGCCACGGCGACAGCGGGAAGCCCGAGCAGGGATTCGATTTCGCAAGCGTGGGAAGCGACGTGGCAGCACTGCTGGAAGGTAGGGGCATCCAACGCCCCGTCCTTGTCGGGCATTCGTGGGGGGCAGACGTTGCGCTGGAACTGGCAGTTGCCCACCCTGATCTGCTTCAGGGGATCGTGTTTGTGGATGGCGGCACCATCGACGCCTCAGCTCGTTACGATACGCTGGATGATGCGCTGGTCCAGATGGCCCCGCCTGATTTCAGAGGAGTAACTCAGGAACAGTTCATCGAGCGCGTGAGGTCGGGCGGTCAGTGGGCCACGCTCATCGACCAGCACGGCGCCCCTGCCCAAGAGGTAATTCTGGCAAACTTCGAGGTACTTGAAGACGGGACACTCCGAGCCAAGCTGTCTCGGGAAAATCACCTGCGCATCATTCGCGCCCTCTGGGAGCACCACCCCCGCGATCTCTACGGACAGGTCCCCTGTTCTGTCTTGATGCTTCCGGCGCGACAGCGAGAAAACCCGGATGCCTACGAGCGCACTCTGGCGCGTTCAGAGTCCATCGCTGCTGCCGAGCGGCTGCTGCCCAGAAGCAAGACGGTATGGCTGGAAGACAGCATCCATGACGTGCCGGTGCAGCGGCCTGAGCTGGTAGCTGAAACGATTCGACACCACATACTTGAAGGCTTCTTCGACTAAGCGGCGTTAGTTATCACAAGGCCGGCGATACCAGAGTGAAAGCAAGGCGGAAGGAGATGAAATGGCGATAGCGGACTATTCGGCCCTGGACCACGTCGGCATCTCAATGAACTCCTTTTACCCGCGCAAGAACTGGTCTGCGACACCGCCGGGCGCCATAGACCATACTGTTGCGGTGGCCGACGAGATTTCCCTCTCGTGCCGCTTTTTTCCCTTCTCCAAGGCAGCGCCGGTCATTCTGTTCTTTTACGGCAACGGGGAGACGGCCACCGACTACAATGACATCGCGCCACTCTACACCCGGAGCGGAGTGAATTTCTTTGTGTCCGATTACCGGGGCTACGGGCGCAGCGATGGCTGGCCGTCCTTCACTGCCATGCTGACCGACGCGGCAAAGGTGCTGGACTACGTCGAAGGCATGCTGCAGTCCGAAGGTTACTCCAGCCGCATTTTCGTCATGGGGCGGTCCATGGGACGCCATTCCGCCTTTGAACTGGCTGCTCAACACGGCGAGCGGCTGGGCGGCGTCATCATCGAAAGCGGTCGGCCGATTCTGGGCAACTTTGTTTACGGTCTGCCACCGCAGGATGCCAAGGCCCTGGAGGCCGCGTACTTTGACAAGGTGAGGTCGATAACGATTCCGACGTTGGTGATTCACGGAGAAGAGGATACGCTGGCTCCCGTCGAGCAGGCGACGCAGATGCATGAATGTTTCCGGTCGGAAGACAAGCGGCTGCTCACGATTCCCGGTGCCGGACACAACGACCTGCTGTATCGCGGTCTCAACGAATATCTGGACGCCATCAGGGTGTTTGCGGGTGCATAACGGAGGTGAGGGATGCCCAGGGTAGTTCGTGCCGGGCTTGTCCAGGCCGGAATCGGAGCTGATCCGCCCGAGGACGTTCAGGCCCTCAGGCGGTTCATGCTGGACAAGCACGTTGCGCTGATTGAGGAGGCCGCATCCAGGGGCGTGGAAGTGCTGTGCCTGCAGGAGTTGTTCTACGGCCCATACTTCCCCGCGGAGCAGCACGACCGGTGGCGGCAACTGGCGGAACCCGCCCGCGACGGTCCCACTGTGCTGATGATGCAGGAACTGGCGCGGAAGCACGAGATGGTAATGGTCGTGCCGATCTACGAAGAAGAAATGGCTGGCCTGCTGTACAACACCGCTGTTGTGCTGGACTCGGACGGGACCTATCTTGGCAAGTACCGCAAGACCCATTTGCCTCATCTGCACCCTGGCTTCTGGGAGAAGTTCTACTTCAGACCCGGAAACCTGGGCTATCCCGTGTTCGACACTTCCCGCGGGAAGGTGGGCGTCTACATATGCTACGACCGCCACTTCCCCGAAGGGGCCCGGGCCCTGGGGCTGGCCGGCGCCGAGATGGTGTTCAACCCATCGGCCACGGTTGCCGGTCTTTCCGAGCACCTCTGGGGGTTGGAACAGCCAGCCCACGCTGTCGCGAATGGGTACTTCATTGGCGCAATCAACCGTGTGGGCGTGGAGCACCCGTGGGAAATCGGCGAGTTCTACGGCAGCAGCTACTTCTGCAATCCGAAGGGTCAGATCATCGCCCGAGGCTCCCGCGACCACGATGAGGTGATAGCAGCCGATCTGGACCTGGACGAGATCGCAGAGGTGCGCAACACCTGGCAGTTCTACCGGGACCGCCGTCCCGACACCTACGGGGAGCTGACCGCGCCATGACTAGAGCGCCCGACATACAACTGCCCCACGGCTTCGACCGCGAGGCGATGCTTGCAGCCCTCGACCGCGTGCTGGACCCGGAGCTGGATGAGTCAGTGCTTGCGCTGGGGTTCGTTGACAGCCTCTCGGCTGATGAATCCGGGCAGGTAACCGTGAGTCTGCGACTGCCGACCTACTGGTGCGCGGCCAATTTCTCGTACTTGATGGCGTCCGACGTTCGACGGGAACTGAGCGGTCTGGAAGGCGTCAACTCGGTAACCGTGAAACTGGGAGAGCACTTCGCCAGCCGCGAGGTGGAAGAGGGCGCCGGCCCCGGCAAGACCTTCGCAGAAGCTTTTCCCGACGGGGGTCCGGACACTTTGGAGGAGACGCGGCAGGTATTCCTGCTGAAAGGATTCTTCAGCCGACAGGAACGATTGCTGCGGGTATTGAAGGACCGGGGCATCGAGTTCGAGACGATTGCTGCCTTGAGCGTCGGGGATTCGAGAAAAATCCTGGGCCAAGACCAGACTCTAGGACGATACATGGAACGTCGCGCCCAACAGGGTCTGGACTGCTCGGACTCGGCGGCGCTCATCGTGGACGCCGCGGGACGGGCCATACCAGCAGCTGAAATGCAGACCTACTACATCCGAGCTCGGACGACGCGACTGGCGATGGAGGCCAACGGCTCCCTATGCTCCGCCATGCTGCAGTCCCGCAACGCCAACTGGGCGCCCACCACTGCCTGAACCGGAAAACCGCGCCATGAAGGGAGGAACGCGATGTACTCAGTGAACGGTGAAGACATTTTCGTGGTCGACGGTCACATGCACTTCTGGGATGCTGGTCCCGACAATCACCGCAACGATTACGGCAATGCCTGGATAAAGTGCTTCTACGACTATCATTCCGCCCTTTCTCCAGCCGAATACGTCTGGGACTTCGACAAGTATTGCAATTACGGCGAGGAAGCGCTGATCAGCGACATGTTCCTCGAGGGCTACGTGGACGTTGCGATACTGAACTCCACCTACCTTTACGAGTTTTACAAGACCGGTTTCAACACCCACCAGAAGAACAATGTAGTAAAGCAGAAGCATCCGGACCGGTTCGTTTTGTGCGGTTCCTTCGACCCTAGGGAAGAGGAAGCAGGACTGGACAGGTTCCGCGAAATGATGGCCGACTACCCCATCGGAGGCCTGAAGCTCTATACGGCCGAGTGGCGGAATGAATCCAGGGGATGGAAGCTGAACGACCCCTGGTCCTACCGGTACCTGGAACTGGCCCAGGAAATGGGCATCAAGAACGTCCACGTCCACAAGGGACCGACCATATACCCCCTCAGCCGGGACGCCTTCGACGTGAACGACGTCGACTACGCCGCCACCGACTTTCCGAACCTCAATTTCATCGTGGAACACGTGGGACTGCCGCGCCTGGACGACTTCTGCTGGATTGCCACACAGGAGCCCAACGTCTACGCCGGGACATCGGTGGCTATGGCGTTCATCAACTCGCGCCCGAAGTACTTCGCGGAGATCATGGCAAACCTGCTGTTCTGGCTGGGCGAGGATCGCATCCTCTTTGGCAGCGACTACGCGATCTGGAGCCCGAAGTGGATCATCGACAAGTTCATGTCCTTCCAACTTCACGATGACATACGAGAAGAGTTCGGCGTGGAGCTTACCCCGGCGATCAAGCGCAAGATCATGGGCGAAAACGCGGCGCGACTATACGGCATGGACATAGAAGCCCAGAAGGCCAAACTGGCCAACGACGAAATAGCCGCCAGGCTCGCCGAGTCCGCCTGACGCAAGCCTCCCCTGGAAGGGACCAATGTCGATAACCATAGACGAGGTTCTGGACCGGCTCAGTTTCGCCGGCGCCGAATTGGTGAACGGCAACGCCAACCACGGCCCCATGGCTGCCGAGGCACTGTTCGCCCTGGGGAGAGACGACGCCGTGCTGCCCTGGGTCGATGGCTACCGGGGCCGGTTGACGCACCGGCCATCTAGATCCATCGCCATTGAGCTGGAAGACTGGCGGGAGCACCTCGGGGCTAATGAACGACTGGGAGACTGGATAGACCTTTTCGAGAACGAGTTGTCGGAGCGGCCGTGGCAGGAGGTGGTGAGGCGCTGGGTGCCCAGGCTGGCGCCCGGGCTGATTGCTGCGGCAACCCACGGGCTCATTCGCACTGGCCACGCGGTCCGCAGTCTTGCCAAGGAAGAAACGGCGCAGCGCAAGAGTGAACTGGCGCAGGGCCTGGGTTTCTGGGCCGCACGATACCACGCCCTTCCGGGCAGTCCTACGCCAGCGGATGCAGGCCTTACGACAAGGGACGCGCTGGGCCGCGTGGAGCGGTTGCACGGTCCCGACTTTGATGGCAGCGGTTCCATCGCCGAGCAGATTAAGGGGATGGAGGATCACCCAGAGTTTGCGCCGGCAATTGGCCTCGTGCACACCGGCGGCGACCTCTCTAGATTCATTTCGAACCTGACCGAGACCTTCGCGGGGCTTTACCTAGCCAGTCCCAAATACCCGATTGCGTTCGTTCACACGGTAACCGCCCCCAGCGCCTTGAGGATGTTGATCCCATACCTGGAGGAAGACGACGCCCGGCTTGCAGCTCGTTACGCATGGCAAACCTGCGCTGCAATCTACTCCTGGTATTCCACTGTGCCGCCGGAAGAGTGTCCTGTGCTCGCCACGCCGAGCGAAAGTCGCGAGGAGTTGATTGACCGGGCGGTGACGGCAGGAGGCGCTCACTCCATTAAATTCACCGAGGCCTGCCTGCGGGAATACAGCCTGAATCCCAACCCCATTTACCTGATCGCGGCCCTCGATGGAACCAAACGTGCCGGACCTGCGTAGAAAATTATAGTGGTAATGGTCGCGTTATTTTCGCGTGCTACAATTCGCGTTGCCTGAGCCACAGACTAACTGAAACCGGCTGGGTGGAAAATGGTTGCGCACAGTAACAGGGCACGGCTCCACGAAATAGACGAAACGCTGGACGCCATCGAGGAGTGCTATCGCCACGGATGGACCGATGGCCTGCCAGTGGTGCCACCGACGCTGGAACGCGTCGAAGCGATGCTGGATGCGGTGTCGCTGTCTCCCGAACAGGTCCTTGGCGAAGTCCCGGTACGGCGCCGCGCCCTCACGGCTGAGCACGCCGCAGCCAACGCGGTCATGGCGGGCTGCCTTCCGGAGTACTTTCCCGTTGTGCTAGCCACGATGGACGCCATGTTCCAGCACGACCCCAATTGCATCCACGAAGCATCGGCGGCCACGAACTCTCCTGGCATATTGATTCTCGTCAACGGCCCGATCCGAAATGAAATAGAGCTCAACTGCGCCGGCAACCTGTTCAGTCCGGGCCATCGCGCCAATGCCACCATCGGTCGCGCCATCCGGCTCATCCTGATCAACGTCTTCGAGCAGCGCCCTAACATCCTAGACCGCGGGTGCATGGGCTCGCTTACCAAGTTCGGCGTTTGCATCGGTGAGGACGAAGAGCGCAGCCCTTGGGAGCCGTTCCACGTGTCCCGGGGGTTCGACGCCAAACAATCCACCGTGACCGTGGCGACTGTGCAGGATCCGGAGATGCTGGGCAATCGCTACGGGGTGACGGCCGAAAGCCTGATGGACGCTACTGCCGACGCCATGTCGAGCCACGGACTCGGCATCTACCTCAACGACGCGCCCTGGTTCTGGGTTGTAGGGCACTGGCACGCCGAGATGCTGGGCAGCCAGGGCTGGAGCCGCCGCCAAATCCAGGAGTACGTTTACGAGAAGGCGTGGCGCAGCAGGGCTCAGATGAAGCGCCTGGGCGCAGTGAATGGCGCAATCGTGGACGGCGATGAGGAAACGCGGGTGTCCGCTGCCCCTTCTCCGGAAAACATCCTTGTTCTCAAGGCGGGCGGCGACAGCGGCATCTACAGCGAACTCCTGATGAACTACCACGGCTTACCCGCCATCACGGTGCCGATCCGGGACTCCTGGAAAGATTTCCGAAGCTCGACATGAGGAGATCTTTCCTCGTCCAGGGCGCAGCGAATGATACATCCACCCCAGGGAGGCAAAAGTGACGACCGCCACTTCGCACAAGGTTCAGTTAGTGGACCCCACCGGAGCCGATCCCGGACCCAATCCGCTGACGCTGGCCGATCGCCCGGCGGACATCCGGGGCAAGCGCCTGGCTCTCCTTGACAACTCCAAGGCCAACTCGGACGTGATACTCCGCGCCATAAGCGAGATACTAAACGACGAGTTTGAGTTCTCCGACATTTTTTATGTCAAGAAACACAGTGCGTCCCTGCCGCCCAAGCCGGAGGTGATGGCGGAGTTGCACCGTCACGCGGACCTGATAGTGACTGGAATAGGCGATTGAGGGGGCTGTTCGTCGGGCAGTTTGCACGACGGAATCACCCTGGAGCGCCAGGGCATCCCAACCGCCACCATCATCACGGACGTCTTTGTCACCACCGCCAAGGCGTACACGCGGCTGATGGGAGTGCCGGGGTTCCCGTACATCGTTTGCCCCCACCCTATAACCAACGTCGGGGCAGCCGGGCTGGACGAGCGGGTGCAACTGCTGGCGCCACAGGTGTCCAAACTGTTGCAGGAAGGATCGCTGGACTGAAGCAGCCACATTCCTTCTGCAGTGAAGGTGTGGGCTGGTCTTCAATTTTCACCACCGACCGAAAGTGCAAGGAGCGCACATGACCACTGAACGCGGGAACCGTCTGAGCGGAAAAGTCGCCATCGTCACCGGAGCCGGGGCAACCGGCAGCGACGAATTTGTGGGCATCGGCCAGGCCATCTCCATCCTCTTTGCCCGTCAGGGAGCCAGGGTGCTCCTGGTGGACCGGGAGGAACGCAACGCCGAGACCACCCTTGCGATGATCCGCGAGGATGGCGGCGAGGCCTCCATTTTCGCCGGCGACGTAACCAGCAGCGAGGACACCCGCGAGATGGCAGAGGTGGCGAAGTCCCGCTACGGCAACGTCAACGTGCTGATCAACAACGTCGGCATCAGTGGGCCGGGTTCAGTTACAGACGTCGATGAAGACTTCTGGGACACGGTAATGGATGTAAACCTCAAGAGCGTGATGCTCTGCAGCAAGCACTCCATCCCCCAGATGATCGAAGACGGCGGTGGCTCCATAGTCAACCTGTCGTCCATCGTTGGCCTTCGCGCCGGCAGCGGACGTCCGAGCCACCCATACGCCGCGTCCAAAGGCGGAATCATCGGCCTGAGCAACTCCATGGCCGTGCATTACGGGCGGGACAACGTGCGGGTCAACTGCATCGCGCCGGGGCACGTCCACAGCCCGATGGTCGCCCGCCACACATCGCAGGAGATGCTGGACCTGCGGCGCCGCGCCGGACCGTTGGGCATTGAGGGCACCCCGTGGGACGTGGCTTTCGCAGCCCTGTTCTTGGCCTCCGACGAATCTCGATGGGTATCGGGAGTCACGCTCCCAGTGGATGCCGGCCTGCTCGCGGCTACTCCCCTGGCCATGTTCCCCCACCTGCGCGACCCGGAATAAGCTGAACCATCATTGTTGATCAAAGGATGAAGGGTTATGGAGCTCACCCCTGTGGAGATTGCTGCAATAGAACAAATGGCTGGTGAAGGAAAGACCATAGCACAGATTAGCAAAGAACTTAGTCTGGACTACTGGTTAGTTTGGAATCATGCTCGCAGCTGGCAAGGCACGAAGTGGGTCATCACTAATCGGCTTAAGCGCCTTGAGAAAGAACAGGACCAAACAACCAGGGAGCAGATGGTAAGAGAAGTAGCTGAGTGCGTCGACTATTTCTATTATCAGGGAAAACGCCTAGGTGGACAAATCGAGCGAGCCCGAAAGGCGCTTGACGCATAGCACTCAGGCACCGTTCCATTGACTCCGCGAAGGACGCAACTACACACCTGCGCGACCCGGAATAGGGCTCAAGAGGCGGCCAGAAGACAGACGCAAAGAGCGCGGGGGAAGTTTCCCCCGCGCTTTCGGCTCTCTGCCCTCGTGGGGCCGCGAAATCAGCCCTGGTAGTAGGGTCCGCGGAGGACCTGGCCGGGGAGCGCTCCGGTGTGCTCGCCGTTTTCCAGCAAGACCTCGCCGTTCACTATCACGTAATCGATGCCGGTTGCCGGCTGCTTCACGTGCATCTCACCACCGGGGAACTCGTACATCGGCTCTCGGGGCTTCATGCCGATGGTGTCCGGGTCGAAGATGGTGATGTCTGCGGCCTTGCCAGCCTGGATAAAGCCGCGATCGTGGAGGTCGTGCATGAGCGCCGTCTTGCCCGTCATTCGATAGACGGCATCCTCCAGGGACATGACTCCCTCTTCCCGCACCCAGTGGGCCAGCAGATAGGTGCTGTAGGTCGTCCGGTCTCCCTTGTCGGGACGAGCGCCACCGTCGGTGGTGCCGATTACGGTGTAGGGCGATCCCAGAATCTCTCGCTGGGCGTCGGGGTCGCTGTTCCGGTCAATGACCTGGAAGCTGGTGCGAAGGTCGTCGTCCAACACCAGGTCAAGGAAGGCGTCCATGATGCCCTTGCCCTGCTGCTGAGCTATCTCCTCGATGCTCATGCCGCTGTACTGCCGGTTGCGCTCTTCGTGGGCCATGTAGACTTGCACGAGGTCCCAGCGGCGGTTGAAGCTCATCGTTCGGGTGCCCCGGTTCATACGGAACCGGTGCTCGCCCTCAGTCTCCACACCCTCAACACTCAGCGCTCTCCGGACTTCAGTATCAGCGAAGGCCGCGATGCGCTCCTGCACCGGTTTTGCCATGACCGAGTCCCAGGTATTCATACCCTGAAAGACGGTGGTGGGGCTGATCATGTCTTCGTCTTCCAGGCCGCCCAGTCCGGCCCGCAGATCGAAGATCGGACCGGCGGTGGCTGACAGGCAGGAGGCATAGGCCCTTGCGCCAGACCTGAAAGCATCCTCCACCACCTGGAGATGCTCCTTCCATTCGTCGGGTTTGCTGAGTTCCTGGGCCAGCAGGTTGTATATGGCGGGACGCCCGGTGCGCCGGGAAAGCTCCTGGGCAATCTTGGCTGGCGTAGTGTAGCCGCCTGCCGCCCCTCCGCTGACCTGGAACACGCCAGTACCCAGCTCGCCGAGAACGCTGCCGACTGCGAAGCGCTCCTCGTCAGAGGCCACAGAGGAAGGGACCTTCACGCCGAAAATTTCCTCGCCCTGATCGGCGAAGTTTCCGACACTGAAGCCCAGAGCCCCGGCGAGAACCCCTTTCCGGACTTCCGCCTGCATGGCCTGGATTTCCTCAGGCGTGGCCTCACGCTCCTGGGCTGCCTCCCCCATCACGTAACGCCGTACCCCGGAGTGGCCGACGAATGCGCCCACGTTGATGCCCCGGCGGCGTCCGATGGCGTCGAGATATTCGGGAATGGACTCCCAGGCGAAGTCAACGCCAGCCTTCTGCGCCCCGATAGGAATACCCTCCATCTTGTCGAACATGTCGAGATACCATTCGCCATCGCCGGGGCGAACGGGGGCGATGACTGCGCCACACTGGCCGACGATGATGGAGGTGTTGCCGTTGAGGGAGGTCGAGTTGACGATGGGGTCCCACATGCACTGGGAATCGAAGTGGGTGTGGTGGTCAATGAAACCGGGGGAGACCACGCGGCCTCCAGCGTCAATGACCCGGGTGGCCGAGTCGTTGAACCGGCCCACGCCGACAATTCTGCCTCCGCTCACCGCCACGTCGGCCTGGAACCGTGGCCCTCCTGAGCCATCCACGACTGTGCCATTCTTGATGAGTAAGTCGAATGCCATCGCTCACCTTCCCTATCAGTCCGAATTGCGGATGGTGTCGCCAAGAACACTACGATAGAGAAGAATGGATGTCAATTAATTATTCTCAATTTATCATATATACCAATTCTCATTGCGCTAATAGTCTCCTATAATGCGGTAAATTACGAAAAGCGAACAGGGAGAGAAAATGGCTACGGACGTTACGGCCAACATGGCTGCCCAACTTCAAGAGCTTCAAAGCAGGGTTCGCGCCCTGGAGGACGCCAACGAGATCCGGAACCTCAAGGCGGAGTATGCAGCCGCGTGCGACGACAACTACGACCCCGACCGCATTGCCGTGCTATTCGTTGAGGACGCAACCTGGGAAAGCCAGGGCTTGGGGAAGTTCGAAGGGCGGGAAGCCATTCGCGAATTCTTCCGCGGCATCTCGAGCCACTTCGTATTCGCGCTCCACTACGGGCTGAACCCTTCCATCGAAGTTAAGGGAGACTCGGCGCGGGCCCGCTGGTACCTGTTCATGCCCTGCACAGTCGGCGAGAGCGGCCAGGCGATGTGGCGGGCGGGAATCGACGACGAGGAATACGTGCGGGTCGACGGCAAGTGGATGTTCAAGAGCAAGAAGTCGGCCCCGATCTTCAACACCACCTACGAGCAGGGTTGGGCGAAACAGCGCTTCGTCTAGAGCCGGGCGCCTGAAATAGCCGCGCTGCCCGCAATTGGGGGTCAACGACGGATATGGAAACCAACCTCTGCTCTGCTCTACCTCCGCGACAACCTTCGGAATAGTGCTGCAAATTTATCTAACCCAGCTTCGGCGATACCAGTCGCTGTTCCTACCCGGCTTATCAACCGCAACACCCGAGTCGCACCGGCAATATCCTTCGCTGCTCTAAGTGCATTGTCAGTGATCTCCTTAGCGTTCTCCGAAGCCGCCACAATGTTCGGCCCGACCTCCGCAGCACTTTCGGTGAACTTTTCTAAATTGGACGCTGAGCCGCGCAGCGACGGGGTGGATTCACTAATGTCCTTGGACGCGGAAACAAGATTCCCTGTAATTTCCTTGGTGTTCTCCGAAGCCGCTACAAAGTTCGGTCCTGCCGCCGCAGCACTTTCCGTGAATCTCTCCAAATTGGATGCTGATCCGCGCAGCGATGGGGTGGATTCGCTAATGTCCCTAGCCGCCCCAACTAGATTCCCTGTAATCTCCCTAGCGTTCTCCGAAGCCGCCACAACGTGCGATCCTACCTCGGCAGCACTTTCGGTGAACTTCTCCAAATTGGATGCTGAGCCGCGCAGCGTCGGGGTGGATTCGCTAATGTCCTTGGACGCGGAAACAAGATTCCCTGTAATTTCCTTGACGTTCTCCGAGGCCGCCACAATGTTCGGCCCGACCTCCGCAGCACTTTCGGTGAACTTTTCTAAATAGGACGCTGAGCCGCGCAGCGATGGGGTGGATTCGCTAATGTCCTTGGACGCGGAAACAAGATTCCCTGTAATTTCCTTGACGTTTTCCGAAGCTGCCACAAAGTTCGGACCTGCCGCCGCAACACTTTCGGAAGCCTGCTCTATGTTCAGCGCAGAGCGGCGCAACGAAGGGAATGTCTTGGCAATCGCCACTAAAAGAACAATGCACAGCACTGCCCCGGCTACCATAAGGATGATTGCTACGACGTCTTTGATGGCAATTAAAGATTCTGAATCCATACTCCCCTCTCAGAGATTAATGTGTCCCGCTATAAACACTTATCCTGCTCCAATGGAATTCATTCTTGCGCGGCCCCACCACCGAGCATGGTCCCCGGCTTGTTGGGGTACGCCAGTGCCGCCAACACGCCCAACCCAGTCAGCAGTGACAAGACGATCAGGCCCGTCTGAATGGAGCCGGTGAATTGTGTCACCACTCCCACCAGCATCGGGCCCACTGCAAAGCCTATGCCCATGAAGGTAAGGATCAGGCCGGTGAGGACCGCGACTTCTCTGGGCAGCACCCCGGGAAACTCGAAGGGCAGCACCTGTATCGCCGGGGTTGCCACCCAGACCAGGCCCAGGCCAGTGATGAAGATCATAAGCATTGCCGGGGCCTCCGAGAGGGTGATGACGACCCCGAAAACCACGTTCAGCAGCGCCGGAACCACCAGCAGCGCCTTGCGGCTGTGCATCTTTGTCAGCAACCATCCACCCAGGAACCCGGACGGTATCAGTCCGTAGTACAGGAATCCCAGGAGCGGTCCGCCAAGCGTCAACGCCACACCGCGCTCCTCCACCCACAGCGTCGGCAGGAACGTGACCATACCGGTCCAGGTCGACGACAGGAAGAGCATGACAACGGCGATCAGCCAGCCTTGGGGAAATCGCCGTAGCGCCAGCCACGGCGACTGCTCCCCGTCATCGGCGCCTGACTCATCTGGTTGCGTCGGTGCGTCCTTCTCTCGCGCCACTAACCGCCAGGCCACGATCTGGGCCGCGAAGAAGACTCCGAGGACCACGTAGGCGATCCGCCAGCTACCCAGTCCCTCAATCAGCCAGGGGCTGAGGCTGACGGCCAGCGCGAGTATGACGCTGTGCTGGGACAACCCCACCGACTGCACCAGAGCATACTGGTGTGGCGCGCACCATTGACGGAGCAGCAGCGCACGGGCGGGTGTGTTGACGGTGTGAAACAGGATGAAGCAGAACCGGCCCAGCAGGAGCACCCAAAAGCCCGGGGCAATCGCCTGCACAAACAGGAAGGGCGCGCCCAGCACCAACGAGACAAGGGACAGCGGCACGGGGCGAAACCGCGAGAACCATGCCCCGAAGGGGAGGGACAGCCCTGCGGCAGTTATCCACCATACAGCCTGCAGCAGTCCTGCTTGCAGGGGCGTGATGCCCAGGTCTTCGCGGATAAATGGCAGAAACAGCCCGAAGGTGTAGGAGACCAGGATCACGCTGCTCTGCTGGGCACGAAAAAGCAGGATGACGGCCCAGCCACGTGGTGGAGTCCGCTCCAGCATTTCGCTCATCACAGGGGGAGCCAGGGGACACGGTGGTTCATCGTGATACTCTCAGCTCCTCCGGGTCCCCAGTCGTCAATGCTACTCCTGCAGGAAGGACTTGATGATGGCGTAGCTCTCGTCGGGCATCTCCTCGGGAATGTAGTGCCCGCATGGCAGCGACTGCCCTCGGACGTTGGTGGCATATTCGTTCCACACCGCCAGAACGTCCTGGGTACGGCCCACGTAGCCGGTCGCACTCCAGAGGGCGAACATCGGCACAGTGACCTTGTTGTCGAAATCGGCATCGTCGTGGACCAGGTCGATGCTCGCGCCGGCCCGGTAGTCCTCACAGGTGGCGTGGATGGTGCCGGGATCGCTGAAGCAACGGGCGTATTCGTCCACGACTTCAGGAGGAAAGGCGGCCGATGCGTCTGGGTTGCGGTTGAATGAACGGCGGAGAAAGTAGTCAGGATCGGCGCCGATGACACGTTCAGGGAAGTCGTAAGGCTGGATCAGGAAGAACCAGTGATAAGTGTTGGTCGCCATTTCCTTGTTGACGATCTGGAACATCTTGTGAGTGGGAATGATGTCCAGCACCATCAGTTTTTCTATACGTTGCTGATGGTCCTTGGTCAACCGGTGGGACACGCGGGCTCCACGATCGTGGCCCACCAGCCTGAACCGGTCGAAGCCGAGGTGCGACATCACATCTGCCTGGTCCTGGGCCATGGCCCGCTTCGAGTAGTTGAGATGCTCGGGGTCGCCCGACACCTTGCTGCTGTCACCATAACCGCGGAGGTCCGGCACCACTACAGTGAAGTCCTCAGCCAGCCTGGGGGCGATCTTGTGCCACATCATGTGCGACTGAGGATATCCGTGCAGCAAGAGCAGGGGCGGGCCTTCTCCGCCCTTAACCAGGTTGATGGTAGCGCCGCCGCTGGTGTCAATCTGCAGCCGCTCAAATCCCTCGTAAAAGGCCATGGTAATCTCCTCATCCAAGTTTACGCGGAACTAATCCGGAGTTTCATTCCTGCGATATACTATCATCCCGATCAGCAGGCATCCCGATTCGCGTGACATTCCACAATATCATTACCTTTGCGCTCGCGGAACGGAAAATCGAAAATAGCTGAATGGTTGGTCCAAGCGTGTGAGGAAAAAATGAACTTGAAGATTTTCAGACGAATCTCTTCTGCTCTTGTCTTGCTCATATTGGCATTGGCGTTGATCGCGTGCCAGGGAAGTATCGGTCCCGAGGGGCCTCCCGGCCCTCAGGGTCCAGCGGGCGTACCTGGGCAGACGGGTGCACAGGGTCCCGCAGGGCAGGCTGGCACACAGGGGCCCGCCGGGGAACGGGGCCCTGCTGGCGGGCCCGGACCAGCAGGAGCACAGGGTCAGGCTGGGCCTGCCGGCGAAGATGCTTCAATCGACCCGAACTCCCTGGAGCCGCTGATTTCAGAATTGCAGGACCAATTCGGGGAAGAGATAGCCCACGCCCGTGCTGCTGATTCGGAGCGACTGGACAACATGATACACGGCATCATAGAAGCCGTTGGCAACCCCGAATTCAAGGCGTACCTGAGCAGCCTGGACAGCGAGATTCACCGCGTTTTCACGGCGGTTGGGGCCGCAACTGGAGACACGGAAGCGGCCAGAACGCTGGAACTGATGGAAGGCATTGTCGTATTGACCAGCATAATGAACGCCATTGCGGAGACCAGGATCGATACCGATGTCGGTCAACAGGCCACGGACCTCGACTCTGCGCGACGGGCAGACTCCGAACGTCTGGACAACACCATTCACGGCATCATTGAAGCCACTCGCAACCCCGAATTAAAGGCGTACCTCAGCAGCCTGGACAGCGAGATTCACAGTGTTTTCACCGCGGTGGGGGCCGCTGCGGGGGACCCGCAAACGGCCACGACGCTGGAACTGATGGAAGGCATTGTCGTTTTGACCAGCATAATGAACGCCATTGCCGAGACCAGGATCGATGCCCCGGGAGACACGGCGTCATCCGGGCCCGTCATCACGGTCTCAGAATCAGAAGACGGCTTCACGGTCATGGGCGCAGGATACGAACCGGGTGAGAGAGTCATAATCACGGTAGCAAATATGGCGTTTGCCGCGGTCATCGTCGAGGGTTCGCTGCTGAGCGAACAGATCTCGGCAAACGAAACCGGGGCGTTCGAGGCGACAGGCACTCTACCCCTGGGGCCCGGGGTGTACACTCTGCAGGCGACAGGAGCTGACTCGCGACTACAGGCTGTGACCCCCTAGAAGGTCTTGAACGGCAACTGATCCCAGTTTCCCCCGTCTCCTACTAGCAACGATGCCCTCCCGGCTCACTTCGGGAGGGCATCGTAGTTGTAGCCTGGCGTTCGGGTAGTATAATTCGCGCAATATCCCCATAAGTCCTGGTCCCGGCCACGTCCACATCGCAGGAGGAAGTAATGAGCGGCAATAGCAAGACCCTGGTAATTCGAAATGGAACGCTCATCGATGGCACAGGCGAAGCAGCGACGCAGAACGACGCGGTCGTCATTGAGGGCAACCGGTTCTCCAGCGTGGGCGCGCTTCCACCGGGCCTGAATCTGGAGGACACCGGCAAGGTTGAGATCATTGACGCCGAGGGCAAATGGATCATGCCCGGGCTGATCGACGGCCACTGCCACCTGTCGTTTGGCTTTCCGACCGTTTCCTCATTGAAGTATCCGAGCGGGCGGGGCACCATCAATCCGGCGTTCAGCACTCTTCGGGCTGCCCGTAACGCGCAGACGGTGCTACGGTCGGGCGTCACCAGCATTTCCATTCCCGGCGGAACGTGGTTCATTGAAGTCGGTGTACGAGAAGCCATCGAAGCCGGGTTGGTGGAGGGACCGCGCATTTTCACCGCCGGCCGGTTCATCGTCACCTACGGCAGCATCGGAGACTACGAGCCCTCGTGGGTTGGCACGCCACAGCATACGCTGGGAGTGCTGGCCAATGACGTCAATGACATGATCACGGAAGTTCGTCGCCAAACGAAGCACGGCGTCGACTTCGTCAAGCTGGCGGATAGCGTCTGGGGTGATAACCAGACCATGTCAAAGGAAGAGATTGCCGCCGTGGTTGACGAGGCCCACCGCCGCAACGCGCGTGTCGCCATCCATTCCCGGGGCGCCGGCTCCACCAAGGCTGCAGCCGAGGCCGGGGTGGACTGGATCATGCATGCCGACCTGGCCACGGAAGCCGAACTCTATGCCGTAGCCGAGGCGGGCGTTCGCGTAATGCCCACGATGACCTTCCTGTTCGAAGCCATCTCCATCGGGCAAGAGAAGGGACGCAGCGAAGAGGAGATCGATCTTATTCGCCGCAACGCCGAGAGCGCGGTGAAAGTGCTGGAGACATCGCGCAACTTTGGCGTCAAGGTCATGGTTGGCACGGACAGCGGCAACTCGCCAGTGATGCCGTACGGCACCCTGCATGCCAACGAGGCGGAAGTAATGGTCAAGTATGGCGGATACACTCCGATGGAGGCCATCGTGGCCAGCACCCGCGACAATGCCTACGCCGTGGGGCTCGAAGGCGAGCTGGGGACGATCGAGGCGGGCAAGCTGGCGGACCTGCTGATCCTGGACGCTGACCCTCTCGCAGACATACGTGTGCTACAGCGAGGCGAGCACCTGGACGCCGTCATCAAGGACGGCCGTCGCGTGAACCTGGACGCGAGCGAGGACGAGGCGCTTTTGAACCTGTGCTAGAGTCGGATACCGAGTAATGTAGGGGCGAGGGTTTGGAACCATGAAGATTACGGGCGTTACGAGCGAGGTCTTTGAGTGGGAACGGCCGGGCATCTGGAACGGCGGCCACTTCTATGGCCCGGGGCGCCTGCACAAGGTGACCGTCACCACCGACGAGGGCATCACGGGGTACGGGTGGAACGGCGGCACGGCTGCGGAGCGCCCGCTGGATCTGTTCCCTCTTTATGTCGACTACTTCCGACCCCTGCTGATCGGCCGCGATCCGATGGACACTCGCGGCATCGCGGTGGACCTGGGCGAGAAGCTGATCAAAATTCTCGGCCCCGCCGGGCTGAATACGCAGGTGCTGGCCGCCATCAACATCGCCTGCTGGGACATCAAGGGCAAGGCCCTGGGGCAATCGGTCCACAAGCTGCTGGGAGGCGCGCAGAGCCGAATCCGCACCTACATTGCTGGCGGCTACTACGCCGAAGGCAAGGGACTGGAAGAGTTGAAGGACGAAGTCCGCTTCAACGTGGAGGAGCTTCACGCCGGCGCGGTGAAGATCAAGATCGGCGACCCTCGCGTGGGCGTTGCCGGGGATATGGAGAGGGTGGCAGCGGCGCGCGCGGCCATTGGTGGAGCCATGCTGCTGGTGGATGCCAACTGCGCGCTGAACCTGAATACCGCGATGGAGTTCGCACGTCTGCTGCCTGAGCACGATGTGTACTGGTTCGAGGAACCCCTGCCGATCCACGACTACGACGGACACCGCCAACTTGCGGAAATGTCGGAGGTGAAGATAGCCACCGGAGAGAACGGCTACCACCTGGCTCACTTTCGCACGTTGCTGGACCACAAGGGGGCATCCATCCTCAACGTCGACGCGACCATCTGCCCCGGGTACGACGTTGCAATGGATGTGGTGGAACTGGCAGCCGAACGGGGGGTGTCCATCGCCCCGCATGGTTGCCAGGAGTTGCAGTTGCCTGTTGCAGCCGCGGCTGTGCACGGCGAGTTCCTGGAATATTATCCGGCCGCCGTGGACCCATTGCGCGACGAAATGTTCGAACCGAAGCTGCGCCCCGACCCAGACGGTTACGTTACCGTACCAGACCGTCCGGGTATCGGCTTCGAGCTGAACATGGACTTTCTATCGCGCTATCGGGTGGGCTGAAGCTTCAACACAGACTCCAACCCCGCATCGAGCTATCGTTTCAAGTAAGAGAAGCTGGCCTCCAGGTTGTCGAAGACGGAGTCGTGGGGCGGTATCTCCATGATGGCCGCGCCCGAGTAGCCCTTTGCCTCCAGGATGTCGCGCATTTCGCGGCAGTCCAGGTCGCCGTCGTCGACCGTAGGGAAGGCGTCGCCTGAGCGCATCTGCTTGAAGTGCACAATCTTGAGCATATCGAGAGGAAGCGCCTCGAGGTCCTCCAAGGGGGCCGAGTCGGGAAAGCGACGAAGCTGGTTGGTGGGGTCCGGACACAATCCCAGGAAGCCCCGATACTCAGAAGGCATCCTTTGGCGCACTGCTTCCACGAGCATCGCCATGCTACCTATGGGCTGCCCCGAGTTTTCCATGGACAGTATCACACCCTGCCGTGCTGCCTCGGTTGCCAGTCCTGCAAGCCCCCAGGCCGCTTCGGGGATGTCGTCGGGCGATTCCCACACCTTTTCGAACGGCGACGGGTCCACGATACGCAGCTGAGGTGAATCGCCACCCACCAGCTTTGCCCCGGCAATCGCAGCCTGCCAGGCCTCTCCCTGCGGATCGGTCTCGCGCGTAAGGCACGGCCATGCCATCGCGAGGTCGAAGGTCAGATCAGGGTAGTCATCAACGACCCTTTCCAGGCCCTCCATCGACGGTCGCCAGCCTTCTCCCTCACCGCTCTCACAAGAGCCCAGGCAAGTCTGCCGCAACTCAATGTGCCGCGCTCCCTTTGACCTCGCTTGGCCGATCAATGCCAGTAATTCCTCAGACTCCAGTTGCATCCGCCATGAATTCGTAATCGCGCCGAATATCATTTCACTGCCTCCAGGACGTCTTGCCAACGCTCCAAACCGTAACATGCCGATTGCTGATTGTGAATCAGCCAATTGACCATGACAGGGTTCCAAATCAAGTGGTCAAATCAACAGGAGATACGGAATTGCAGATTGCGGCGCCAGGCCATGGAGATATCAGCCGAGTCTCAGTGCCTCCTGCGCAGAAGTCTGAGAGGGGCATGCGACGACGACTGCTTGCAGGGATCCAGCTGCCCGGGAGGCTCCCCTACTGATGGGCCGCACACACAGTTCATTGATTTTGCGTCCCAGGCGGCGTTCATGAGTCGCTGCCTACTCGGCGTGGGTTGCTGCTGACGTTATTTTCCAGTTGTCGGGCTTCAACAATGCTAAGCGGGTCCGGGCGTTTGCGGCATCCTCGCGTGGAGGTCGTGCGTTGCCCAAGTACAGACGGGCATGTTGACATTGGCTTACACATAAAGAATGGACACAGTACTCTTACGGTAGAATAGGTATGAGCGCATAAATGTGAATGTCATGTGAATTGCAGGAATGGGCCTTGTATCAGGAGGGATGCATTTGCAAATTCGCAAACTGTCCCGCGGCCTGAGGGATGCCTACAGCGGCTCCGACGTAAGCGGACGGGTGAGACGCCTGCAAGGGTGGATGGACCCGGCGCGCGCGTCGGGTCGCGAATCGGCTGACTATGACCACGCGGAAACCGTCAGGGAATACTACGACCTTTGCACCGAGTTCATGGCCTTCGGTTGGGGCGAATCCCTACACTTCGCTCCGCTGTCTCCCGGGGAGAGCCTGGAGGACTCGAAGATCCGGCACCAGCGGCTGATGATTGCCAAGCTGGAGTTGAGTAAAGGCATGACTGTCATCGACGTCGGATGCGGGCTCGGCGGCCCCATGCGGCGCGTCGTCCGAGAAGCCGGTGTCAAGGTCGTTGGCGTCAACAGCAGTGAAGTCCAGACGGAGAAGGCAAAATCGTTGAACGCCGAAGCGGGGATCGGCCACATGGTCGACTACCTCGCGTGCAGCTTCATGGACATGGGCGCCCTGGAAGACGGCACGTTTGACCGGGGATACGCCATCGAATCGACGTGCCATGCGCCGGACAAGGCTGGCGCATTCGCCGAGATTTACCGCGTGCTTAAGCCAGGGGCCCTCTTCTGGGGGCAGGAAATGTGCATGACGGACAAGTTTGATCCCGGCGACATCCGCCACAGGGCAATGAAGGAAGACCTGATGCAGGGCATCGCCCTGAGGGATATAGCGACTATGGGCGAGGTGGACCAGGCCCTCGAAGCTGCCGGATTTCAGGTCATCGAAGCCAAAGACCGGGCCGTCGATGAAGACGCCAAGACCACCCCGTGGTATCAGCCTATGGAGGGCAAGAGCAACACGCTGAGCAACTCCCTACGCCGGACGCCGCTGGGCCGCAAGGCGATCATGGCGATGTCCAGGCTGGTCGAAGCGACAAGCATCTTCCCGAAGGGGTCCGCAGACGTGGTTGCGCTGCTGGACCGTACCGCCAACGCCTATGTAGCGGGGGGCAAGGCCGGAATATTCACGCCCCTGTACTGTTTCCTCGCCCTCAAGCCTCCTTAAGCCCTCATTGCAGGCCTGCCGAGAATCCGCAACATTGCCGAATCCGCCAATCGCACTTGCAGGCGCACCCTGCTTACCCCTGCCAGCATGTGTAGGCGTCCACGGAAGGCGCTACTCAGCCCCCAAGCGTGAGAGAAGGGTGAGGGGGAACCCCATAGACCCTGTCTCCGGTTATGAATTGTGTGTTTCTCACGATTCATTGCGCTACACTGTTCTTAAAACGATTCGGAATGAGGCCGAGGAACGGTTGCGATGAGGCTACTGGCTCGTGATTCTACGACCTACCAGTTGACTTTGCCGGAAGACCTGCTACTGCTGCTCCTGAACGAGGAGACCGGGTATTTTCACCAGGTACCCGGCTGGGATTTGAACTGCGCGGTCACCGGAGCTGTTCTTGCGGAGCTATCCATTCAAAACCGCATTGACACAGACCTTGATTCGCTGTTTCTCGTGGATACGACCGAAACGGGGAATCCTGCGCTGGATCAGATTCTGGCGGAAATTGCAGAAGAGTCAGCCCATCGCAATACGCAGTATTGGATTGAAAGGCTCGCCCATCGGGCCGAATCGATTATAGATACGACCCTGGACCGCCTGGTCGGCCTGCGGATAGTGGAACGCCATGAGGGAGACTTTTACACGTTAACCCGCGCCTTCGCTCAGACAAATACTTTCAACGCCTCCCAGGACGATTCTCGTTTGCAGTCTGTGAAGACTCGCATCTCCAACGCGATCTTCAACGATGAAATTCCTGACCCGAGGGACGCTCTCCTTATCAGTCTCGTCAACACCTGCGACGTCTTCCGGTTTATGTATCAGGTAGACGATGAAGTGGAAGACCGCATCAAGCTCATCTGCAGGATGGCATTGATCGGCCGCTCCATCGCTGCGGCGGTGTCGCAGAACATGGCCAACCCACTGCTTCGACGTTCCGCGTTAACAAAGTCGATACCGACGGTTCCCCTTCGCAAGCTGGCGTTGAATCGCCACGTTCGGGACGGCAACATTCCCGCTCTCTTTGCAGAACTCACGCAAGAGTACGGACCCGTGTTTGCAATCGATCCTCCCTTCAGGGAGCGGATGATTTTCCTCTCCGGCCCGGAAACCAATCAATGGGTGCATCGGCGCGGGAGAATGTACCTCAGCGCCAAGGAATACATTTCCGAATTTGAAAAAGTCTACGGCGCCTCCGGGATCTTGCCCTCCCTGGAAGGAGCTGACCATTTCAGGCTCCGCAAGGCCTTGTCTCCCGCTTACTCCAGGGCAAGACTCGCGGGCCAGTTGGACCAGCTCTACTCTAACGCGCGCGCATTCATGGCGGACTGGCAGGTTGGAGACACCTATCCGGCAACCGTGATGTCGAGGCGGATGATCAACGCCGAACTATCGCCGCTTTTCATCGGAGTCGAATCTCAGGACCTCTTTGACGACGCAGCGAAATTTAAGGAACGGGCTCTCCTCACCCATCTCATAAAGCTATTGCCCAAGTTCATGCTGCGCACTCCGGGGATGAGGCGACGGGCCAAGGTGGTTGACACGCTGCTGGAAAGAATCGAGAACGTGCACACACCCGCCCAACGGGCGGACAGCCCCCGGGACCTGGCCGACGACATCCTCAGCCTTCACGCCAGTGACCCACAGTTCTTCCCGGAGGCAAACCTGCGCTTCGCCCTTTCTGCGGCGCTGATTGCCAGCTTGTACCTCGGCGACGCCTTCAGCTTCGCGCTGTACGCCATGGCGTCGCAGCCGGAACTCTATGCGAGAGTCCAGGCCGAAGCGGATGCCCTGTTCGAGGCCGGCGATCCGAAGGGCGACGATATTTCCATGTCCTCCATCGCCGTGACGCACAGGTTCCTGATGGAGTGCCTGCGAATGTATCCCATCGTCCCGATGTCTCTCAGAAACGTGGTGAATTCCTGCGTCGTCGAAGGCTACGAGTTGCCGGTGGGTTCCCGGGTGGTCATCGCGCAGACAGCCACTCACTACATGGATGACTGCTTCCCCGATCCTTTCAAGTTTGATATCGACCGCTACCTGCCTCCAAGAAATGAGCACCTCCAACCCGGGTTCGCGCCCTACGGTCTGGGTACCCATACCTGTCTCGGATCGAGGTGGATGGACCTGCAACTGACGGTGAATGTCCTGATGGTGGCCCACTACTTCAACATCACCGTTTCCCCGGAAAACTACAAGCTCAAGCTAATAGCGCTGCCGAACACCAAGCCCAGCAAAAAGCTCAAGTTCCGCATCGCCGAACAAAGGCGGGAAATCCCCGTCGGACACTGATCCCACCGGCTTTCCGTACCGGCACAGAGCCCTGGAGTGTAGGGCAGCACTGCACTAAATTCGGGAGATTACGTCCTCCCCGGCCCAGCAGAGACGGGGAATCCAGTTGGCATTAGGGTTGCCTCTTCTGGATTCCCATGCGAATCGTTTCCCCAGGCGGACACCACCCAATCGGCAGCTAGCGCTCCTGATTTCTATGTACCGCGTCGATCGCTTCGTCCAGCTCTTCTGCCCAGCGCCGCACATTTGAGCGGAGCCGCATATTCTGGTAGGCGCCCCATATCGTCATCAGAGGGGGCACTACAAGGATTGAGGCAATGAGGGAGTAAGCGATGGTGATGGCAGCAGTGATGCCAAACTGCTGCGAGGCCGCCAGCGGGGAGGCCACAAGGACTCCCAGCCCCAGCGCCGTGGTCAATGCCGACCCCAGGAGTGCGGAACCCGTCGTCGATAGCGTCCGAATCGCCGCAGTTTCGGGGTCGCGACCCATCGTGTATTCCTCGCGATAGCGATGGATGATGTGAATGGTGTAATCAACCCCTATGCCGATGGAGAGGGCCGTGATGATTGAAGTGATTATCGTGTAGGGTATGTCCAGGAGGGCCATAGTGCCCAGCACCGAAATCAGGACCAGCACTATGGGGCCAACTGCGATAAATGCCAGTGCAGGCTGCCGCACGGTGATCCAGAAGAACACCGCCAGCACTATAAGGGCCGCAGCTATGGTGGTGCTTATGGACTCGCTCTGACGTGCCGTCACCGAATCCGTAACAGTTATGGAGATGATGCTTTCCGACGTGGCCGTGATGTTGTCGTCCTCTCCAAACCAGAGATTTTCAATGTCATCCTGGAGTTGTCGAGTGTGCTTCGGATCGGTGACGTAAGCCGGGAAATGGAGGAGGACCGCATCTATGCCGTCGGGGTTGTTGACCAGGACTGTTGAGAGAGTGGGATCCCTTTCCTCTAGCTTGTCCAGGAACTCCTGCATCAGCGACGCATCCAGTTCCACTCCGGATGACGCCTCCCTCAGCAATGATTCGAGTTCAGGGTCGTATTTGTCGCCAGGCTCTCCACTATCGTTGGTCCAGTCCTGGGCCAGCAGGTCGTAGGAATCCTGAATGGGCCCGGCGGCCGCCCTGGGACGAGTGGCCTCATCTGCAAATGCATTGGTAAAGTCGTGCAGGTTCAGAATGGTGCGAGTCTCGGTGGCTTCAACGTGGATCAAGACAGTGGCCATCTCCGTTGACCCGCCTACTGCAGCGTCCAGGGTGTTCATATCCTCAAGAACCGTGCCGCCTCGCGGAAGTATATCCTGGATGCTGAATTCGGACTCCAGATCCCTCGCTGCAAACCCGAGCGCAACCGTGACCGCCAGCACGGCTACGATGAATGGCCCCGGTCTGCGCGTCACCGCGCGCCCAAGCACATCAGCGAAGCGACTCACGCCGGGCAGGGCATTGGCAATGGGACGCGGCGGCGCCAGCCGACCTCGCGCTTCTCGCCTGCGGTCTATGATTGTCCGGACGGCAGGCACCAGGGTCAACATCACGATGAGACTCATCCCCACTCCCAGACCCGCAATGATGCCGAAGTCGCGCACTATCCCGATTGGAGAGAACAGGTTCGCCAGCAGACTCACGATGGTCGTGACGGCAGCCAGCGCCAACGGGACAGTCACATTTCGCAGCCCGGTGCGGACGGAAGGGACCACGCCCTCTCCTGCGGTGCGCTGCTCCCTGTAGTGGGACACGATCTGGATTGCGTAGTCCACCGTCAGGCTTATCACGATAATCGGGACCATTGTGGTGAGGGAGTTCGGCGGACCCGTGAGACCCAGCGCGTTGGGACCAAGCCAACCCTCCGCGCCGACGATCCAGATCATCGACATCAGCAGCCCCACCAGCATGAGCAGCAGGTCTGATATCGTCCGCATGAACAGGAGAATGAGACCGGCAATCAACAGAAGCGCAATACCTATAAGGGGCGCCATACCTTCTTCGGTGGCTTTCTTGTACTCGTCCTCAACCACAATGAAAGAGATGGTGCTGACTTCCAGGGGGCCTTCATCCCCCGTCGCAAGTTGGTGAATTCTTCGCTCGGCGTCATTGATTCGCTCGTCGCCGGTGTCGCGCAAGCGGATGGTGGCAATCGCTACCTGCGTACCATCCGTGTCGGTCCCGGTCATCGCGTCCAGCGCTGCCTGGATCTGCGGAACCTGACGTACGGAGTCGATCTGCGCCTGGTCGATGGATTCGAATCCTTCCAGCTGGAGCGCCCCTTCAATTAAGAGCGACGGGGCGAGGACAGGATTGTTAGCAACAACGAGATCGGTCACGGCAGGATCGTCGCGGATGTCGGTAATTAGGGCGTCCATCTGGGAGAGGCCAGTAGGGGTGATTGCATCCCCACGGAAGAGGAGCGTCACAACATTTGCCTCGCCGGAATCACCGAACAGCTCGTCCAGTTCGACCAGCGCCTCGGCAACGGCGCTGTCATCGGGGAGAGTGGACGCCGTATCGGGGATTGGCGCCCTCATGGTGGCTCCGGCAGCCAGCAGCACAGTAATGATGATTAGAACAAGGATCGTAATATAAGGGCGAACCGTGATCAGCCAGCTCATCCAACTGAGAAACCCGGTCATGCCGCACCCTCCCATCTCTTCGAGCAGTGTGAATTCGTGCCTGGTGCCGGCTGTCGTCGCAGGGGCAGCCAGCCGTGCATACCCAACCCGAAACCGGTCCCTGGCGCGCTGGCGAACCCGCTTCGACGGCCTGATTCTGGGTGAGCAAGCATCTGCGGCAAAAGCAAGGCCTCCTGCCCGATGCTGGCGTTTTCTGTGCCTGCAGCTCTTCCGGGGACGTTACTCCGGGCGGGCATTCCAAACAAATTCAAACCCATCTCACCGCCGCCTCCGGTTCAGCGAACACAGGTTCTTCGACTTCCCGCGGGTCTGCGTAGAACTGGGCGCAGTAGGCCCGGAAAAGCATGATCTCACCATCGGAGCGGCACAACCGCGGCCTGGCAACATACCTCTTGCGGCTCCAGATAGTGACATCCTGAAGAACGTCTTTCATCTGAATAGCCGACATCAGCTTGTTCATCAAGGGAGCTCTGAGCGGTACGGGGAGAAAGCCGAGGCCGGCAACCCAGCGCTTCGGATTGCGAATCTCCCTCACCTGGGACGCCAGGGTGAGTTCCATTAGCTCCCCGTCAACCGGCGTGCCGAGAACCCACAGGCGCATATCCATACCGATGGAATTTTCGCGAATTTCCACGCAAGAGTATCCGAGCCCGCAGACCAGAGTGCTGGCAGAAATATCGAGTGAGACTTCTACGCCCTTGACGATCCTTCGCCTTGACAGGAAATCGAAGTGGCTCTCAAGGCAGTGCCCATTCACGGTTAACGGGTCAACGCGATTCACGCTGTCATAACCGTGGACATAGCGGAAATGTGCCAGGTCTACGGCGTTCTCTGTCGTGTCCTGGGGATGACCGGGAAAACGTACGGTCTGGACTATGGCGTTGCTCCATCCCCTTTGTTCCGGCGAATCCGCAGGCAGGCGCCATTGCGGTTCCCGTCCATTCAACCCCCACCAGGCAAAGACGAGACCGCATACTTCACGGGTCTCGAACACCCTGAGTCTTGCGGACTTCGGAGGACTGGCGTAAGGAGTAGCCACGCATTGGCCGGCCGTGTCGTACTCGAAACCGTGAAAGGGACAGACCAGGCGGCCGTTGCAGATTCGCCCTCCTGCCTCAGGCCCCAAGTCTGAGCCCAAGTGTGGACAATAGGCTTCCGCAACGCAAACGGATCCGCTGTCGTCTACCCAGACCACCACTTCTTCCCCCATCCAGGTCTTCCGAATAAGTCTTTTATCTTGGACTTCCCGACGGCTGGCAATGAAATACCAGCCTTCAGGGAAAGGAGAGGCAAAGCCGGTCTTAGCCGGTATGTCGTTTCTGGCCAACATGGGTCTGGACTCCTGTCCCGGACATCAGGATGCGGAGCTCAGTCCGTTGAGCTACTACCAACTGGCCCATGATATCCGTCCCCCATTATAAGTTGAATGGCACTCTCAACGCCCTGAATCTGATTAGTCGAACCGCGCGTTGTGTTGCGCAATTCATAGTAGATTCAGCCTGTACGAAAAATGATGTCGAAAATGTAAGAAATCCATAAGGATCAGGTGACTCACCCTTCACAATCGAGTCGGGATTTCAGTCCACCCTGTCAATGCAGCGGTTGGCAAAGGCTAATGGTAATAACAGCCCTCTACAGACATCGGGAGACGTCATCCTTCGCAACGTAATATCCTTCAACCGTTCGGTCTAAATTCACGAAAGTGGGCTTGACGAACTGACCGAACACTATGGTACGTCATCAGGCTTAAGGCCATTGAAGAAGAAGCTCCGGTTGCATGCTGCCCGTGGCAGTACAATCTCCAGGCACCCACCGAGATGATATTAAATCTCAAGGCAGAGCATGCCAACCACGGTCAGAGCCACCGGCTGGACGGGTTTCTGGACGAGATTGCCCCAATGCCCCGTGAATTGGGGGACTTCGCTGAGCAGGAGCGGAATTCCCATCGCAGGGAAGAGAATGGCAACGCCCATGACAGCCCGGCGATCTATTGCGTTCGAATGATGTCGCTGGCCAGTGGCGTCTAACGGGCCGACTCCCGTAGCGAGCGGATAAAGGTCGGAATAGAGTGAGACAAGGCTGAGGGGAGATCTCTGTGCATTCGCATGCTCTCACGCCAGAACAAGTAGACGAATGGCGCCCTACAGGCGTGGAGACTCAAACTATCAGGCTATCCACCAGCAAACTGAGAGTCTCCCGGTGAGCGGTGCAGAAGGCGGAAACGGAGGGCCTCAACATCGGAGCCTCGTTATGATCTTGACCAGCCCCATGGAATGCTGGAGCGACAACAATTCGGGATCTATGTCACCAAAATATTGTAAAAGAGTCAACTCCACGAGCAATCATGTACAGAAAATAGATTTGGTGCCGAAGGTCAGATTCGAACTGACACGGAGTTTCCCCCACCGGTTTTTGAGACCGGCGCGTCTACCATTTCGCCACTTCGGCTTAGATACGATTTTGCCTGACTTCAGGGTCTGCGGCCCGCCTCAATGTCTGAAGCGGCGAATCTATGCCCGCAGGCACCAACCACAGCGTAGACACTTTCATGCGCCAAACGGACCTGAACCACCCAGACCTGTCTGCGGTGGTCCGGAACAGGCCGACCTGAGTTGCGCCTGAGGGCGTGGAGATCGACAACCGACACGCCCCGCCCTTCCGTTATGGTCTCGTAACCATACGAAAGATAACCAGTGTTCATTATATCACCGCAGCGCCTCGCGCATACCGTGAAACCCGGGGACCATGGTCGGGGGGCGGGCCGGCCTGCGATGCCTTCAGGGTCCGGACACCCGCCGCCCGATGGTCAGCGCCCGCGAGAGGTTCGCGACTTGAATTCGGATATGTGGGCCCCGTCTCCCCTCAGTGAGAGATTGTCCGCGCATCATCTGGAGACCCTGCTTTCAGTTCTGCGGCGGACCTACTGAAGGCGTAATTCTCGAGCCTCCGAAGGCCTGGGGGATTGCCGGGTATACTGGCAGGAAGTGCGGGCCTCTGGGGGCGCAAACAAGGCATCGTGCGCCCTCTAACAAGAGATCCCCCAACTCCGAATTGGCCCTCATCTGAGAAGTTACCCGAATTGCCACGTGTTGGAAGGGCACATGTCCCGCATCACGGCTCCATGGAGATCTTAACCAGGCACATGATGGAGAATCTCACATCGAAGCGTACGCAGATTGATCGAGGCTACCATAATCCTGGGCGACACTGGACACCGGAAGGGCAAGCATTGGACACTTTGACCAGATGCCCAGCGACGAAGAAATCCTAGAGGACTATCACAATGGACATATTGGAGCGACTGGCAACAGCCCCCTACGGCGCCTTCGCCATCGACCTGGACCAGAACATTGTTTTCTGGAACCCCAGGGCCGAGCGAATACTGGGCTACGAACCACACCAGGTCCTGGGCAGGAAATGCCACGAGGTGCTGAAAGGTACAGCCCTGGATGGTGCAACTCCTTTCTGCACCCATGACTGTCCGGCTATGGCCGCCGCAAGGACCGGTAATATCCCCGCCGCCAGGCAAGCCCAAATGCAGTGCTCCACCGGTGAAATCAAGCGAGTGGCCGTGATTCCATTGGTCGCCCAGGACAAACTGTGCCAGACTCTGCTCCTTCACATGTTTCACGAAATCGCCGCAGAGGACCACGATCCTGACCAGGGCGATACCATGCCTCTGACGCCTCGCGAAAGACAGGTACTGGGTATGCTGGCCCATGAGAAGCGGCCCGCCGACATCGCAGCGAGCCTTTCCATCAGCATCCACACCGTCCGCAAGCACATCAGCAACGCCACCGAAAAGCTCGGCGCCCACGGTGCCATGGCCGCCGTTCTGGCGGCCCGGCGGCAGCACCTCATCTGACTGACCAGCAAGTCGCATTTCATTTGACTGGCCAGTCAGCTGTAATTCATTGGAGATACCGTGGGAGATACCGAGTGAGATACCGAATTTTTGGTATTATGCCGGGCCCCGTCCGGTAGTAGCCTGAATCCACGGACCAGACGCAGAGGCGGGAACTGCCTTACCCGTCATGCACCGGGACAACCCCTGATCTCCCGTTCAATTCTCCCTCAACAGAGCCTCAGGACGTTTGCACCACCCACCGGTAGCGTCCATCTCCCATACAAGGAGGAAGCCGTGCTGAATTCCAGCCGTATAGCTCAGGCCCAGGAACGAATGCGGGAACTGGGCATCGACGCCTACCTGATACTCACCCATGACGACTACATTTACTTCTTCGGAGAGGACCGGTTCCAGCCCAGGGCGGTGGTGCCAGCCCAAGGGATCCCATCATTGTCACCTTCGTGGGGGAGGAAGCCGAGATCAGGGAATCCCTGGGAACTGCGAACGTAAGAGTGTTCGGCTCGGTGGGCCAGCAGATAAAGGACGTGGTGGGTGCCATGCGGGAACTTGCGGGAAACAGTGACTCCATGACCGTGGGAGTCCAGATGTGGTTCAACACACCCGCCTTCCTGCTCAACCTGTTTCAACGGGCCAATCCTGACGTGAATGTGGTGGACATCGCCCCGGTGATGGACGATCTCAGGATGGTCAAGGATGACTCCGAAGTCGAACTAATGCGCCTGGCATCGGGGATAGCAATCACTGGCATGAATACAGCGGCAAGCTGTATCAGGCCGGGTATCACGGAGAACGAGGTCGGTGCGGAGATCGAATACGCCATGCGGAAGGCCGGGGGGAGCGGAGTTGCCATCCCGGTGTTCGTGAACTCCGGCATTCGTTCCGGTTGGCTTCACGGGGCCGCTTCCCACAAGGTGATCGAGGCTGGCGACCTGGTAGTGGTTGACGTGGTCCCCAGGTACATGGGCTACTGCGCCAACCTAACCCGGACGTTCGTGGTTGGTCAGGCCACACCCCAACAGAGGGACATGCTGGACACCTACCGGCGAGCACAGGCAGCCGGGGTAGCCGCACTCCGCCCCGGCGTACGGAACCGCGAGATCGATGCGGCAGCACAGGAGGCATTCTCCCAGGCCGGATACGGCGACCTCTACGTGTCAGGAATCAGCCACAGTATCGGGCTTGACTTCGAAGAGAAGCCCCGACCGACCATCCACGCAGCCGATTCCCAGGTTGAACTCAGGGCGGGAATGACGGTCACCGTGGGACACTCGGTGCTGTCGGTGCCGGGAGTGGGCGGAGTCCGGTTCGAGGATACTTACCACCTGAAAGAGGGCGGCCCGGAGCGGCTGACGAACTTCGACTGGGACGACGAACTGCTGAACTGACGGCACAGTGCATTAGCACATACCCTGGACAGAGCCAAACCCCAAGGCTGAACCATCAAAGGGCGAATCGAAAGGGAAAAGAAGGAATGCTGATGACAGCAACCTGCGGACGCCCGCCGCATAGGGCCGTAGACCGGAATGGAATCCTCTTCCCGCTGCCATCCACCCGGTATGCGTCGACCCCGAGAATCCCCCCACATACTGACTACCCGACTCTCCAGCCGCAGCGGCCACGGGTCCCGCCGTATCGGTCCCTCTGAAGGCGCTGCCCCGTTCCCAACGCCGCCGCTCTATGCGGCTCCCGTGCTGACGCCGAGGGTGAAATCGCCAGTGGCGCCAGTGGCGTAAGTCGTAGCCTCAATGGTGTAGGTCCCAGCTGCCAGTGTGGCGACGATGCGCGAGTCGGTGTTGCCGCTCTCAATATCGTCGTTACTGTACAGGGCAGTCCCGGACGTACCAGTCCCTTCCCGCAGGTAAAGATAGGTGTCAACGCTGGATCCGAGGTCGATGGTTACTTCTGTCTCATCAGACAGGGTGAAGCTGTAGTAGCTGGAGTAGCCCCGGCCCGGCATGGTGGATTCGCAGGCTCCCGACCAGTTGCCGGACATTCCGGTTGCCGGTAGGGTGAGTGTCGTTGCGCCGCAGCCAGTGGATGTTGCCGTGCTATTTCCTCCGCCGCTCGAGACGCTGAGGGTGAAACTGCCCGCAGTGTCCTCCGAGTAGGTCGTGGTCTCGATTGTCCAGGTGCCCGCCGATAAGGTCTCGACGATACGGGAGTTGCGATTGCCGCTCTCTATGTCGTCGTTGCTGTGTTGTGCCGTCCCTGAGGTGGCGCTACCGGACCGCAGGTACAGGTAGGTGTCAACAGTGGAGGTCAGGTCTATGGTGACCTCAGCTTCCTCCGACAGCGTGAAGCTGTAGTATCGCGCGTAGCCCCGGCCCGATACCTCGGACTCGCAGTCGCTGGCCCAGGTGCCGCCAATGCCTGACGCGGGCAGGGTCAGCGTCGCAGCGTTGCAGCCCGTTGCCGTCGTTCCGCCTCCGCTGCTGCCGCCGCCACCGCTACTTCCACCACCGGAAACGCTCAGGGTGAAGCTGCCCGTCGTATTCGGAGAGTATGTCGTCGCCTCGATGGTCCACGTCCCCGCCGTCAGCGTCGCGACTATCTGCGAGTTGGTGTTGCCGCTGACGATGTCGTCGTTGCTGTGCAGGGCCGTGCCGGAGGTGGCGTTGCCCGACCGCAGATACAGGTAGGTGTCCACCTCGGATTCCAGGTCGATGGTTACCTCGGCGCTTTCGCTCAGCGTGAAGCTGTAGTAGCGGGCGTATCCCCGGCCCGAAACGCTGGAATCGCAGTCGTCGGCCCAGCTTCCCGATATCCCAGATGCGGGCAGGGTCAGCGTCGCAGCGTTGCAGCCCGTTGCCGTCGTTCCGCCTCCGCTGCTGCCGCTTCCACCGCCGGAAACGCTCAAGGTGAAGCTGCCCGTCGTGTTCGGGGAGTATGTCGTCGCCTCGATGGCCCAGGTTCCCGCCGCCAGCGTCGCCACGATCTGCGAGTCGGTGTTGCCGCTGACGATGTCGTCGTTGCTGTGTTGTGCCGTCCCTGAGGTGGCGCTACCGGACCGCAGGTACAGGTAGGTGTCAACAGTGGAGGTCAGGTCTATGGTGACCTCAGCTTCCTCCGACAGCGTGAAGCTGTAGTAGCGCGCGTAGCCCCGTCCCGACACCTCGGACTCGCAGTCGCTGGCCCAGGTGCCGTCAATGCCTGACGCAGGCAGGGTCAGCGTCGCAGCGTTGCAGCCCGTTGCCGTCGTTCCGCCACCGCTGCTGCTGCTTCCACCACCGGAAACGCTCAGGGTGAAGGCGCCCGTCGTATTCGGAGAGTATGTCGTCGCCTCGATGGTCCAGGTTCCCGCCGCCAGCGTCGCGACTATCTGCGAGTTGGTGTTGCCGCTGACGATGTCGTCGTTGCTGTGCAGGGCCGTGCCGGAGGTGGCGTTGCCCGACCGCAGGTACAGGTAGGTGTCCTCCTCGGACTCCAGGTCGATGGTGGCCTCGCCGCTCTCACTCAGGGTGAAGGTGTAGTATCTGGAGTAGCCCCGGCCCGACACCCCGGACTCGCAGTCGTCAGCCCAGTTACCCGAGATCCCCGACGCAGGCAGGGTCAGCGTCCCCGGCGTGCAGCCGGTGGCCTCAGTGGAGCCCGAGCCTCCACCACCGCTGACGCTGAGAGTGAAGTCGCCTGTCGTATCTGGGGAGTAAGTCGTCGCCTCGATGGTCCAGGTTCCCGCCGCGAGTGTAGCGACGATCTGCGAGTTGGTGTTGCCGCTGACGATGTCGTCGTTGCTGTGCTGTGCCGTCCCCGACGTGGCGCTGCCCGACCGCAGGTACAGGTACGTGTCCACCTCAGACTCCAGGTCAATGGTTACCTCGGCTTCCTCCGACAGGGTGAAGGTGTAGTAGCGCGCATAGCCCCGGCCCGACACCTCGGACTCGCAGTCGTCCGCCCAGGTGCCGCTCCTGGTGACCGTGCCTGTGACGGCGCCCAATTCGGCAGTGCACTCGTCGTTGGTTGTGGTCGGCGGTGTCCCGCCGCCCGTGCCGCCTCCCGTGCCACCGCCCCCGGACCTGGGCGTTCCCTCAGTCGACGGCGACCAGCCGCTGGAGCCGCGGCTGTTCTCCGCCTGGACTTGCACCTCGTAGGCCGTTCCTATCGTGAGCTCAGGTATGGTGTAGCTGAGGGTGTCGCTGGCAACCTCGTTCTCCGTCCACGGGTCAGTGCCGCCGGACTCGCGGTGGCGCACCACGTAGCCGGTGATGGCGGGGTGGGCCCCGGGTGCAGTCCAGGACACCGCCAGGTTTCCGACCCCGGCCGTTACGGTCGGCGCTTCGGGCGTCTCGGGAACGCCGAGTATCTCCTGAACCAGCGGCGATACGTAAAAGTAGCCCTTCCCCCACTGATGATTGTCGTGGTAATAAACGGAGACCCGCAGGTAATTGTTTGTGTCGTCCGCTGTCGGGGTATAGGTGCTGGAATAGGCGCCCGGAATGACGTTCCAGTCCGATTGGTCTGTGGAGCGCTCCCAGCGCCATTCCACAATGCGGAAGATGCCGTCAAGGTCTTCCAGCTCCAGAGCTATCTCGTAGCCAACCCTCCATGTTGTTGGGGCATTCGGGAATGATGCCGGTTCGTCCTTGTTCCACACCCAAACGGTCAGGTCCTGGCTGACCGTGCGTGTCCCACCCTGTTCGCTGGCATTGATGGTCAACTGGTACCGGCCGTCGGTATTGGCGTCAGTGGGGTTTTCAAAGTCCGGCACAGTGTTGAAGGTGAGGACACCGCCGCTGCTGAGAGAGAGGTCGTCGCTGTCGTCTCCGGTGAGGGTCAGGTCCCACTGGGTCGCCGGTTCATCCTGGTCGGAGGCGCTGAAGGTTGCCACGGCATTGGTGCGTCCCTCCTGGTATTCCTTGTACGTTGGGCCAGTGATTCGTGGCGGATCGTCAACATCGTTCACGGTGACGGTCACGCCGATGGTGTCGTCGGACGTCGTGTCCTCGTTGCCGTGGACGTCCTTGCCGTCGTGCACCGACATCGTGAAGGTGTAGCTGTCCTTGGTCTCGTGGTCGAGGGGTTCCCTGGTGCGCAGCTGGCCGCTGGTTGAGACGACTTCGAAGGCCGCCGCGTCCTCACCGGAGATCGAGTAGGTGCGCGCGTCGCTGTCGGTGTCGGTGGCCGCGATTGGCGTGCCGATATTCTGCCCGGCGGCGGTGTTCTCGTCCACGCTGCGGGCGCCGTCCTCGGTCGTGGGAAATTCCGGCGCGCTGTTGGCGTTGGTGGTGACGGAAACCGAGACGCTGTCATCATCCGTGAATTCGCTGGCGTAGTTCCCCACCGCGTCTCTCACCGGGTTGGAGGAGGGGATTTCGTAGGAAACTTCGAGCTGGTCAGACGCCGAAACAGAAGACGATAGCGTCAAAGTCAACACTTTGCCGTCAATGGCAATCGAACTGATATCGACGACCGAGTTGTCGCTGGTGGCCCGGACCTCAAAGCCCGCATCGCTGGGCGTGGGTACCGAGCTTTCGTCCAGGTTCTTGTCCCACCGCAGATCGAGACCGGTCCCATCGGCCAGGATGTCCGCCGAGGACAGCGTCGGACGAACGCCGTCCACGCGGTGGTCGACGTGGTGCTGTCCTCCGATATAGGCCGGGGCTTCGGCCTTGGTATCGGCGTAGCGGACGAGGCCGTGGTCGGTCGCAATGGCTCCCGTGTATGAGAGCAAGACCCCGCCTTTATCGACGTCCCCTTCCCTTACCGAGTAGCGGAATACCAACTCGCTCGTGCCGGAACCGCTGTGATACCGCATGCGCCGCCAAACCGTGGTCCCCGTGCCGCCGATGGCCAGCCTGAGTTCCGGTATTCCACTCACGAGCACGTCGTATCCGAAGGTCACCGTCGCCTCGATCACGTCCTCCTCACCCGCCCCGTTGTTGAAGGCGTAGGTCTTGTCCGCTCCGGGATCTGAGGTGATTGTGTAACTGGTCTGGTCGTTGTGGACCGGCACGTTGGAAAAGGCCGGGGCCAGGTTCCCAGCGGCGTCCTGGATCGGGTTACGCGGCGGCGGTATGTAGCTGACCGTAACCACGTCCCCCGGCTTTATGCCACCGGACAACCAAAAGGAGAAACTCAACAAATGGTCCCTGTTGGCATCTGTCCAAACACTTGACCCCAGGCCAGCCCGCCCAGCAGCCACGCCATTGACGTACACGGTGAAGGCGGTTCTCGAGGGAGCGGAGGACCCCAGCTTCTCGTTGTAGATAAGACGTATCGCTCCCTTATCGTGCCAGAGCTGCGCCCTCAGCAACCGGGGCGCCTCTGCGTCTGTCCCGCTCGCGTCATCCGGCGTAGCCGATGTCTCGGCTGCTGCCCCGTCACCGTTCTGGTTGTAGGCAACCACCCGGATGTTGTGTTCCTGGTAGTAGCTCGACAACCAGATCCTTTTCTGCATAATGGAGAATTTCCGGTTGTCCACGAATATCAGGTCTGTATACGTTTCCTGGCGGGACGAGTCGTAATCCTGGGCTCCGGACTTCCACTGTATCTTGTACCCCTTGATAGCCGAGCCGCCGTCGTCGACCGGCGGCTCCCAGGTCACGGTGTACCACAGGTATCCATTCGGAGTAATCGACACGTTCCTCGGCGCCTCGGGTACGCAGCCCCCGTCCTTCCAGGGGTTGCGCGTTTTTTCGCTTCCGAACGCCGAGTTGGTCGCCCCCTGGTTGTCACAATAGCCGCCGAAGGCGTCCCGCATCTGGTAGACGATGATCGTACGATCAAAACTATTAATCGCCTTCACATCGGCCCAGACGCGCTCCAGTTCGGGGTCGCCGTCAGAGTCGTCGTACGGGTCGTCGAACCAGGACGGCATATCCCCTGCCACCGCGCTCCTAACGACGGTCAAGGCCTCCGTGCTCACGGCGTCGGTGATTAGATCGCACTCCTGCCAGAAGATCTCTTCCCTTTCCTGGTAGGTGGTCCCGTGGGTGAGAATCGTCAGCGCATCCGCATAGAGCTCGGATGGCCTGCAGGCGCTGCCCCCCAGGCCGGGTGGAGAAACCAAATCCAGGAAGTAGAGACGGGCCACCGCCAGGGGAGCGGGGGTGGAAGTCACTCCGGTTGCCTCCAGGAACGCATGCGCCAGCTCGTGGGTGATGGTGTAGACCAGGTTCGGGTCGGACCTGTATATGTTGACCCTGGGTACACTGCATTCCCTGAGGTTCAACGCCTCGGTCCTGTCAGAGCACAATATCAGAACGTAGCTCTGGGTCGCGGGAGCAAAGATCGTGGCGGTGTTGAAAGCTATGAGCACATTCTTGGCGATGAGGAAGTCCCACGTCTCCCGCAGCCAGGGATGAGAGTCCTCGAAAATCTCGACGACCTCGTTCTCGATAAACTCCTTGGCCTCGCCTGGTATTGCCTTTGGCGTAGCGGTGTCCTCACCGGACGCGTCGCTGTCGCCGTTGGAGTTGGTGGCGATGACCCGCACTGTGTACTCGGTGCCGTCGGTCAGGCCGGTGAGGGACTGCACGTAGCGGTCGCCATCCGTTGTCGACTGCTCGCTGACGATGCTGGTGGCCGGGTCGCTGGTGACCTGCCGGGTAGTGTCGTAGTCCTGGCTACCCGACTTCCACTGCACCTTGAAGGAGGTGGTGTTCGCCGCGTCGGACGTGGACCAGCGCACCTCCAGTTCGGTAGTGCGAAGGCTGTAGACAGCCACGCCGGTCGGCGCATCGGGCACACTTGCCTGTGCCAGCGTTTCGGTCGCCAGGAAGGCCGCTATCAACGCCACCAGTGCGAGGACGAGAAGGAGGGCCCGCGAGAGCCGGTGGCTGTGCGGGTTCAGGAACAGCACAGCTTCAACTACGGGGGGGGGGCGCTATTGAACTGCGGGACGCTGCGCCCCCGAAGATGAGTCATGGTGCAGTCCTACCTTTACAGCGAGTTGGGCAAGAGCTTTCGTGGCGTCCGTTTTCCTCGTGAATTCATCTCGTTTGCAAAGAGAAACGGGCCTTCGTTCTATCTGTATCAATAAATGGCATTATAGATACAAGCAGGCGTGACCTCAACCGGTGCCGCCCGGGCATAGTGCGGGTTGTATTCTTCGCTCGGGATCGCCCTTGCCGCTGGTCCGGTGACCGGTCGCAAGGGATTGGACGGGTGAATCGTCGCCCTTCCCTATTGCTCGGGATTCAGAAGACGGCGAAGCTTCTCCTCCAGGGTGAGCTGCGGCCCCTCTTCGACCACATGCTCGCCAGCCTGGATCCTCATCCTCACGGTTTCCGCCTCGGCCGTCGCGTAGGCGCGGACCAGGATCCTGGGCCAAGCGACCTCCGGGTCCAGATGTATCCTTTCCGCACCGGCACTGGAGGACCAGCCGCGCCTGAAAATGGACCACTGGAATGTGAGTGCCTCGAATCCCAGGACCTCCTCGATCACCCGTTGTCGTTCCTCTTCGGGCATTTCGGGCCAATTGTCTGTCGTGGCCCTGAGAGCCGCCTCTTGGATTAACGCTTTCTGGGTCTCTTCACTCGCATCCTGTTCCAGCCGCAGGTCCACGACCGCTTTATGCTGGCGTTCGAGCTTTTCATCGCTGGATTCTTTTCGATTCATGGCTCTTCTCTAATATTGGCTTATCTGGCCTTTTCCCCGGACTGCTTCGCATGTTGCCGCCGGTGGCCATTCCACCCTGCCTTCCCGCCACGTGGTCAGCTCCGCCGGTGGGGTCAGTTCAGCCAACCGGCGTTCCGAATGCCCTGCTTGTTGAGGAACTCCCTGTCGTACCTGGCAGCGAGAGAGGCGAGCTCGTCGGACATAAACCCGAAGGCAGGCCAGTACAGGGTTGCTTCCGGGCAGTCTTCGCAGGCGTGGCACAGCCACAGCGAGGTGTTGGCTGGCTCCGGGGAGTCGATGTAGTCCACTCCCGTGGGCCACTGCATTGCCGTCTCGGGATAAAGTTCCGGAACGGGAGTCTCACCTTTGCAGCGTACGCAAAGTCGCATGGCGCGCTCGCTGCCGCACTTGGGGCAGACCGCCAGCTCGTCCTCAAACACATGGGCACAGACAGGACAGATCGCCTTCATTCCGGAAAGACCCGTTCGATACCAAGATTCACCGACCGCCGGATTTCGTCTGATTATCGGCGGACCGTGAGGTCAACTGCGCATACAGGCTCAGTAACTGTGTCAATAATATACGAAGAAAGCCGGAGCGGCGACCGGTTGCCGGGTATTGGCGTCTTGATGGCCGCAGCCCATTTTGGTGACGGTCGTCCCTTGCCAGCCCTTGTGACCATTCTCTAGCATGAAATCCATGCCTGCTAAATCCATGCCTGCTAGTGAAAGCAACCTCGACGAGACTGTTGCCCGGGGCCTCTTCAGAGTCCCTGCATCTCCCTCTTTGACTCAACGCAGGCCCTCCCGGTTCACCCCAATGACCGGGAATGACGGGAAATGACAGGAAAATAAAAAAACAGCCTCTCCATTCGGCAAAATTGGCCTCGGATCCAGCCTGACCAGCTATGAAATCAAGGCGCGATTCCCCTAGCGACCGGCCGCTTACCAGGCTCTCGGTGCGTGGGACTGCCTGAAATACAGGCGCGATATTGAAGTAAGGCCATTATCCGGCCCGGGATATGCCCCTCGATACCGCACCTGCCGCAAGGAGCACTGGCCGTTACGGCGTCGATGCAAGCTGCAGGCTCAGTGCTGCCCGATGAATTCCAGCACCAACCCGTTCCACACTTCGGGCCGCTCCCAGAATCCCGCGTGTCCCACGTCGGAAAGCGAAACGAACCTGGAACCGGGAATGTGTTCCGCCAGCAGGCGCATCAGGGCCGGCGGGGACAGCAGGTCTGCCTCACCTGACAGGATCATGGTCGGCACCCGCATCGTCGCCAATCGTTCGTAGGTGATTGGCTCCCGTAGGGGTTGGGACGGTACTTCTCCGTCCGGCCTGCTGGCAACCTCGATCTCGAGCCACCTTCTTGCGCCTTCGGGATGGTTGCCACGATAGGAGGGGCCCAGCTCACGCAGGTCTACCGGAAGGTTCTGGATTTCCGGAGGACGCAGCCGGCGCTGCAATGCCAGGTAGTCATCGTCCTGCACGCCGCCGATCGTGTTGGCGGCCACCAGGCTGCGCACCCTCTCGGGGTGAGTGAGGGCGTAGTCCAGCGCTGCAATACCCCCTGCCGCAGTTGCCACAAGGTGCACACTGCCCAGGGAGAGACTCTCCACCAGCGCATGCAGGTCATCGCCAGCAAAGCCCGGCTGGTGTTCGGGATCAGTCGGCCGGGAGAGTCCCCATGTGCGCCTGTCATACGCGATGCAGCGATACCCCGCCAGGGTGAAGACCGGCATCTGGTGCACCCAGCTCTCGCACGTTCCGGTGGCTGCATGCAGAAAGACCACAGGCGTACCTTCACCGCCGCAGTCCTCGTACCGCAAATTCACTCCGGGCAGTGTCAGGAAAGCCAACTTTCTTCACCTCAACACGGGTTTTAACTGATGTGCCTGTGCAGCAATCCACACTGGGCAAGGCCCTGCTCATCGGCACATAAGCATTGAGCGCGGCGGCGTCAGTTCAACGTCGACTCTATCACGAGACCAGGTGGCTTACCCCGCTCAAAGTCGGGTCAAGCGAGCGCTCATGCACTGACTAATCCCCTTCAATGGGGGCGGGATCATGCCTCCGCTGCTCGCAATGCCTCAGGGTCCATACCGTAATCTTCGGGTTCGCGGCCATGGATGGCAGCCAGTACCCGCTCCGGGCTCAATGGCAGGGTCCGAATACGGACTCCAACGGCATCGTAAATGGCGTTGGCGATGGCTGCCGGAGGGCCGAACCCCGGCGGCTCTGCCACGGCCCTGAGACCAAAGGGGCCGTCTTCGCTGGGCACTTCCACCAGCACGTTTTCGATTTCGGGCATATCAATGGCCAGCGGCATCAGGTATGTAGCAAGCGACGGATTGCGAATCTGTCCGCTGTCCGGATCGATCTGGATTTCCTCGCTGAGCGCCCTCCCGATGCCCTGGACGGCGCCGCCTTCGAGCTGACCTTCGACGCCCATCGGGTTCACTGCGAGGCCGACATCCTGGGCCTGTACGAACCTTGTGACCCTGACCTGTCCGGTCTCCCGGTCTACCAGGACCTCGGCCGCCTGGGCGTTGAACACCGGGTTATAGGGCATGCTGGAGAGTGAAGCCGTACCAACCACAGGGCCGCCGCGAGAGGAAAGGCTCATCCTAGCCAATTGCCCAAGGCCCATTGACTGGGGAGGGTTATCGATGACGTAAACCGCTCCCCCTTCACACTCCAGCGCGTCAGCCTGCACTCCCAGCCTGTCGGCTGCCAGCGCCAGCAGCTTGTCCCTCGCATCTTCTGCAGCCATCTGCACCGCCTTTCCCTGGCTGTAAACAATGCGGCTGCCGCCGCTGGGACCGGTGAATGGCGCCAGATCGGTATCCCGCTTGGCCACGATCACCTGTCCCATTTTCAGCCCGAGCACTTCCGCAGTAATCTGCGCCAGGGAGGTATCGCTCCCGGAAATGTCCACGGAGCCGGTGAGCAATCCGACGGTGCCGTCCTCGTTGACACTGATTGACGCTGTGGAGGGACCGCTACCGCTGCGCCACTCACCGACTGCTATCCCTACACCACGGGCCGCCTTGCCTGAATCTGGTTCAGGGCTGGCCTTCGGCCCTGGAAGGTCCATTTTCTCCTGCAGGGCATCCAGGACCTCTGCCAGTCCGTTAGCCGGGATGCGGGCGCCGCTGACGCCGATGTCCCCTTCCTTCAGGGCATTTCTTCTCCGAAACTCCAGAGGGTCAAGGCCCAGCCGGTGGGCTATGACGTCCATGTGCGACTCGACGGCGAAGGTCATGTCAGCGACACCCGAAGCCCGGTAAGACCCGACGTACACCTTGTTGGTGTAAACACCATAAGAACGCAACCGGAAGTTCGGGATGTCGTAGGCCCCTAGGCCGTGGCCCACGCCGGAATTGGGGCCCGCACCCAGGTACGCCCCGACATCAAAGACGCTGCGAGCCTCCCGTGCGGTGATGATTCCCTCATTGGTCACGGCTGTCTTCAGGTAAATGTTTGTCTCTAGGCGCGGGCCGTTGAGAGTGAATGTCTCTTCCCTTGTGTTGACCAGTTTGACCGGACGGTGTGTCTTCATCGACAGAAGGGCCGGAAAGGCCTCAAGGGCAAGCCGCAGCTTCGCACCGAATCCGCCACCCAGCTCCATGGCGATGATCTTTATGTTGCCGATGGGCATGTCCAGCACCGAGGCCAGTTGCTGACGCACCTGGTACGGCCCCTGGGTCGAGGCCCAGATGGTGAGACGGCCGTTGGCCTCGATATTGGCGACGCAGGCCATGGGTTCAAGAAAGCCCTGGTTGATGGCCTGCGTGTGGTAAGTTTCCTCAACTATTTGGTGGGCTTCTGCGAAAGCGGCGTCAATGTCGCCACGGTCCGCATCAAGCATGGTGCAATTGTTGCCGCCGAGGGCAAAACCGTAGCCCTCAAAACCTTCGAGGTCGGAGTGAACGACGGTTGGAGTCGAAGTAAGGGAAGTAACAGGGTCGACCACTCGCTCCAGGTCCTCGTACTCGACCCTTATCAGCGACAGGGCTTCGACTGCGGTCATCTCGTCCACGGCTGCCACGGCCGCCACTGGCTCTCCAACGTAAAAGACCTCATCGCGGGCCATGACCCGGCGGTCCCTCAGCGCGCCGGATCCGAAGAAGACGTCGGGGAAATCCTTCCCCGTTATCACACCTCGAACGCCCGGGAGAGCCTCGGCTTCAGACGTGTCCACGCCGACGATACGGGCATGGCTGCGGGTGCTGGTCAGCACCTTGCACATGAGCATCTCAGGCAAGTAAACGTCACCCGCGTAGGTTGCGTGACCAGTCACTTTGTCCAGTGCGTCAACGCGAACATGGCTCCGGCCCAGCACATTGAACTCTGCCATTTCTGCTACTCCGTATCTCCAGAACTATCGATCGCGGCCATCACAGCATCGACTACTTTTGAATAACCGGTACAACGGCACAAGTTGTTGCCAAGACCCAATTTGACCTCTTCTTCTGTTGGTTCCGGATTGTTCTGCAATAGGCCCACCGTGGCCATGATGAGTCCAGGGGTGCAATACCCGCACTGCAAACCGCCGTTCTCCGCGAAGCTGAGTTGCACCGGATGAAGCTCTCCACCGGATGCCAGTCCCTCTATAGTCGTCACCTCGGACTCTCGAGCGCCGAGGGCGAGGACCAGGCAGGAAGTCACAGGCTGCCCGTTCAGCAACACGGTGCAGGCCCCGCAGTCGCCCTCGTCGCACCCCTTCTTGGTGCCGGTCAAGTGCAGTTCATCCCGCAGCATATCCAGCAGAGAGTAGAAGGGTTCAACCAGTATGGTCCGCTCAACTCCATTTACGGTGATCTGTAATACCTTCTTCATAGCTCGTCCTGTTGCGTCTGCCCTAAGCGGCAGCATCGATTCCGACTAATTCAATAGATCAAAATGCCGCCTGGATAGCCAGTCGTCGGTGGTCTTCGTACGACAGCGGGACACCCTTTGCGGCGGCCGCAGCGTGTTCCAATGTGCGCCTGGTAAGCACACCGACCATTTCGCGTCGGTATCTTGCCGTGCCACGAACGTCGTCTATGGGCCTGGCGAGGGCCATGGCCCGTTCGGCAGCCTCCCGTAATATCTCCGCATCGAGCTGCTTTCCGCGCATCACTTCCTCGGCCTCAGGTGCCCGCAAAGGGGTTGGGGCGACCGCCCCAAGGGCAATCCGGGCATCTGTGCATGCTCCCGAGCGATCCAGCATTACCGCTGTGGCTACCCCGACGGTCGCTATGTCCATGGCGCCGCGGGGACTATGTTTTATATACAACGACCCGGAGCGGGCCGGCTGCGGCGGGAGAGTTATTTCAGTGAGCACCTCGTCATGACCCAGCACAGTCCGCCCAGGGCCTGCAAACATCTGCGCCAGAGGCACTTGCCTGTTGCCGTCCGGACCTGCCAGCCGGCATTCAGCGCCGTAGGCCAACATCGCCGGAAGCGTATCGCCAGAAGGGGAAGCGTTGCAAATGTTTCCGCCCACGGTGGCCAGGTTACGCACCTGGACCCCAGCGAATGACGCAGCTGCTGCTGCCAGAGCTGGGTAATGCTGTCTTATCGCCGGGTGTTGTTCTAGTTGCTGGACCGATACAAGGGCGCCCAGCCTCAGTCCGCTGCGAGGTCCATAGGCCACTCGACCGAGTCCGGGGATGTGCTGGAGGTTCACAACATAGTCTGGGTGCCAGAATCCGGCCCTCCAACGTACCAAGAAATCTGTACTGCCAGCCACAACGCGCGCCTTTTCACCGTGGCGCTGCAGCATCCCAACGGCTTGTCGAACCGTTCTCGGTTCAAGGTACTCAAACCGCCTCATGCCAACCTCGTATCCGTTATTTTTGCCGAGTGTAGATACACAGCGCAGCTTATGTCAACGTAAACCGACCTCCCTTGAGACGCACAACACCCGCCAGAGACATACTGTGAGTACCATCCGGACATGTGATGAGCCACCATTGGCAACGAACAATTTCATCCGGAGGGAATCTCTTCTTACAACCGGCCACCACGTCCGTGTGGCTCTGGCGGATCCCTGGGACCGTTCGCAGTGTCCCCCTCCACGCAGGCAAGGCGAAGGAACCTACCTTCTATTGAATATGGACAATTGAATACGGGTTTAACCGTTCAAATGTTGAGCCAACCGTTGATGCCCTCCCCGGACCTGCGATCTGTGAATGTGAAAAGCAGACACTTCACCTGATTATCCATTGCAGGCAGTGCACTCAGGCATCTCCATGAATATAGAGACGCCATACAAACCCGATGGTGCGCTGAGCTTCTATTCCACGTTTACTGCGAACGGTAATGTTGTCCCGTCGGTGTGTAATGCTGCTTCAACAATCAAACGAATTCATGATTGCAGCACTACTCCGCGATGATCAAATCCAACCAGTATGACATCAACTTCCGATTCGACTCTCAGTCTCAGAGACTCATGCCTTGCATTCAGTTTCGCAGCCGATCAGGAAGCAATCATCATCAAAGGAGATAAGAATTTATTGGCTCCATCAGGCTCTGAAATATTACACGCTGACAGGTTGGCAAGAATGGACCGTCCTTCATCAGAGCCAATGGTGCTGTTTGCATTCGATATCCTGCAACTGATAATTCAACTCAACCACCAAGCTGCTTCAAGTCCCAAATAGGCAAAGTATGAGGTTATTGTGAAGTAATTACCTCTAATTAGTCTCGCTGTCAACTTATATTCACTATAATTCACCAAAGATCACAACAGTTCAGGAGAACACAACAAACTAAACTACGATGTTGCGAGCGTACGCGAACAGGATTTAATTGGACCTTCAATTTAATATAACATCAACAATCATTAAGGTAATGAATTCTTGAGTCAACTGTAATATTGATACAGTAGCGAATAAATTTTCAAGCAATTGCCTGTAGTAGTACACTGTTGTCAAGTTTCATTCGATCAAATAACGATAGTGCGAACCAGTTCATTTATCTGCGACTGACGCTTTGTCTTCTCCTGAGTCATAGCGGGCTATCGAAAGCAGGAGGCTCCCGCCTAATGCAATCACCATGTATGCAATGGTGGCGACCGAAGACCACACTGCACCAATTCTGTACCTGTCCATTAGTTCGCTCATAGAATATCCCAGGACATCAAAGTCTATCTCCCAAGATCTTATTAGAGTGTGGTTTGGGACGGAGAGGACACTCGGTTCCAAATAGAGAATAATCGTCGCCAAACCACCTATCGCGGTGAGAACTATCAAAAATCCAGCCGTGGTTTGCAGCAGCAGCCTGAGCTGCCACTCGGTGAAATTCACCTTCTTGTCGCGGAGGACCAACAGCCCCATCACCACTGCTCCCATTACGGCGAACATCGCCAGGAGGTAGATCCAGGCCCCCAGGCAAAAGAGAAAGAATGCCACTAAGTAGACCAAGCCCAAGGGAGGGAACGCAGCCAGTGCAGCTCGAGCTAATGAGCCGTTGGCGCCCAAGCTGCTCGCATACTGCAACCGACAAAGGGAATCGAAGATCAAACCCGCAATTAAGGCCAGCAGCAAATTGGCAATTAGCGCAAGAAGATACGGGATAGGAGTGCCCCCGAAGTCGCCGATCGCGTAAAATCCGTAGGGGTCCATTCGTAATACCGGTGCAAGGAGAAGGTTTCCTCCCAACAGGAAGAACACCGACATGAAATAGAGTTCTCTCAAATCGTTGGATCTGCGCAGCTTCAGGAACCCCTGAACGAGAACGAGCCCAATCGCCAAGGTGATGTAAAGAATCATCACCCAAGACGCGTTCCACCCGAGAGAAGCGAGCAGGTATCCTGACCCAGCCACCAGGAGTCCTGGAAATGCCACTCTCGTGAGGCCGAGATTTACAAGGTTGCTGGAGAACCTGGGATCCTGCACCTCCGCCGGAGCGGTCGCCGGTTCCTCCGGAGTGTTGGTGGAAGGGACCGCGCCGGAAATTTCGGCGTTGGTTCCCTCTCTTTGCGGCTCCTCTTCCTCCTCTCCGTACAACCCGGACAAGCGGATCAAGCCATCGATTTCTGCCTCGGATAATTCAAGGGCTCGCCCGAATACCTCCAGCCGGTCCCTGGTGGGTGTCGTCGCTCCGGATTCCCATCGCGCTACTGTGGAATGGTTATAGCGCTCAAGGTATCTCGGATCAACTTGTCCCATGAGACGCAACAATCCCTCTTGAGAGAGCCTGCTGTTCCCTTCTCTTTGGCCATAAGCACGGCGGTATGCCTGCATCAGCATGCCAACCTGCTTTGCTCTGAGTCGCCTGGACTCGGAATTTAGTGACATTCCAAATCGCACCAATGCAGGGCCAACGGTTTGTGCTTTTCATAAACCGCTGATCATAGTATCCGGTGAGCAATTCTCGCATGTTATCTTTTGCATGGCAAGGTAGTCGGCTATAGACCCGGAATTCAGTTAGGGAACTTAAACAATTACGGGCCGCTTAGAATTCGGCATCACGGGTTCGCCGTTGATGAATTGTTTCGGTTTTCTCCTTGACCAATCTCGTTCTCGTTATCTTCTTTTTAGATACAGCAAGGGAGAATTATCACAGTATCAAATTTTATGACTTTGAAAACAATGGATTGGAATGGATGTTGGGGCAAGAAACGGTGATTCAATAATGTAATCAAACGTCCACCTCCATTTGTGAAACCATGCCTGGAGCCTTCTTGTCAACACTAAAGTTGGGTGCTCACTCTCATAAGGATGCGGCTTCTGAAGGACGGTCAGCCAATATGCGTGAGGCTGTGATAGTTTTCATATGTGGCTATTACAGATATGGGGAGTCATTGGTCTCCAAGGTCAGGCTGGTAATCCATATCATTGACACGATGAATTGCAGAAGTTAACTTCGATAGGTAATTTATGAAACAAACTCACCGCTAAAATACCTAATGTGACAATAGTGTGAATATATTGGCGGCATTAAGACCGACTCACCGAAATTATTACACTTTCCACAATTATCCAAACAAACTCAAGTAGTTTCTCCATATCGTTCGAAAACGAGATCATTCGAGTTTTAAAACCATTTGGTCAATTTTTCCCGTAACTTCTTATATAGGATTTTTTGAGGCACAGACGAGGGAAGCGTAATGAGCGAGACAGACCAACGCAGTCATGAAGATGAAGGGAGACCAACCCCCCGGGAAAGCCTGGTCGAATCGCTTCTGAGAATTTCCTCAAACTTGAGCCTCGAAGATGCCCTCGTCGCTGTGGCAGAAGAAGCAAGAGGCCTTACCTCTTCTGGACACGCAGCAGTCTATATAGCAGGCGAAGAATCGCGTCTCTTCACCGCAGGTATATCCACTGAGGGATTCCTCGAAGGATATTCCCTTGAGCCCGACCAGCAATTGCAAGCGATTCTTGGACACTCAGAATCGGCGCAGTCGGAGACCGTTTCCGAAGGCACGCTGCGGTCATACATTTACTTCAACGACGCACTTTTGGGGACCATCATCGTTGGTGACAGGATTGCCGGGGGTAATAACACCGAAGACGATAGCGAGATCCTTCGGTTCTTGGCCATTCATACCGCGCCAGTGGTCGTGAACGCTACCTCTCTTCTCAGGGAATTACGGGAAAACGCGCGGTTGGAGGCCTCAATCCATGAAGCGCCGATCGGTGTATTTGTCTTCAGTGCCGCGTCATCAACCCTTATCTCGATCAACGCAGAGGGATCACGCTTGACACAAGGGGCTATGGAGCCAGGCATGTCAGTGTCCCAGTTCTGCGATTTGGTGCCTCCGAGACGACTGGACGGCCGGGAAATGAACGCCGAATTGCACCCTCTGAACCAGGCAATGGCAGGGGCTGTGCAGGTAACCCCGGCCCTGTTTCGGGTCGAATTTCCTGAAGGGCATTCAGCACCGGCTCTGATCTCGGTAAATCCTGTATTTTCAACAGACGGGCATCCATCGTCCTATGTTGTCTTTGTTCAGAACTCCACCTTATTGATCGGGCTGGATTATCTGCGTACGGAATTGGTTGGGGCAGTTGGTAATGCCCTGCGGAAACCGCTGACAACTATGAAAGGGTCGACCACCACTGCTCTCACTGCCGCATTCCCTCCCGACCAGGAAGAGGCCAGACTCCTCTTTCGGCTCGTTGACGAACAACTGGATTCGATGCGCAGGTTGATAAATGACTTCACGGACCTTATCAAAATGGAGTCCGGTGGCCTTCCTTTACGCCCGGTTCCTACGGACTTTGCAGCGGTGCTGGAGGAGGCACTAGATGTGGTCCGGGAAAACCACAGGCGTGTAACCACTGCAGTAGATTTGGAAAGCGGCCTGCCGGCCATCGCCGCCGACCGAGACCGCATTGTGCAGGTATTGGCTTACCTTTTCCTGAAGATGTCCACTGATAAGCCGGATACTGCCACCATTCGGATAAGTGCGGCACTGGAGGGAGAGTTCGTGAGAGCGTCATTCTGCATCGAAGGAAAACAGGGCGCCGCTGAGGAGTTTTCCAGACAGCTGGAGTGGTCCAGTTTTGCCAGCATGGGAGAAATGGAGCAAGACATTGACCTGGAAGACCTGTCCCTACCCATTTGTAAGGGCATAGTTTCTGCTCACGGCGGGATGATCTGGGTCGAAGAAGGAAGAGAGCAAGCTGATGCGCAAATAAACCTGACCCTTCCTGCTGCCATTCCCAGTTGCGATGTTCAGGGAGAACAACACCGTGAACAGAACCCAGTGGTGGAAGAAGACGCCACGGCGGTATTGGTTGTCAGCCTCAATAGCCAGCTGGTTGCGCACGTGGCGGACACATTATCCGGCGCAGGATACAACGCCCTCATCGCCATCAATTCACAACAGGCCGAGCAGAACGCCATCACTCACGGACCCGACCTGATACTGCTTGACGTTAGCCTGCCTATGACTGAGGGAGTTGGGGTCATTCGAAGAATACGTGAAATTCTGGACAGCCCGATAGTTTTTCTGTCCGGGCAGAACGGAGACCAGGACATAGCAAGAGCCTTCGAAATGGGCGCGTATGATTACATTAGCAGGCCGTTCTCGCCGGCAGAGCTATTGGGCCGGGTCAACGCTGCAATGCAGAATCGGGCATCTTCTTCAGATAAGCAGATCACCACATATGTTCAAGGTGAGTTGAGCATCAACTACGCCGAGAGACGAGTCGTAGTCGCAGGTCAGCAACTAAAATTGACCGCCACCGAGTATCGGCTGCTAAGCGAACTCTCCCTCAACGCCGGACGGGTTCTGACCAATCCCCAGCTCCTGCAGCGAGTCTGGGGCGAACAGTCAGCTGAAGATACGAGGATACTGAGGACCTTCGTGAAAAACCTGAGGCGCAAGTTAGGGGATGATGCTCAAACTCCCAGGTACATCTTCACGGAACCCAGAGTAGGTTACCGTATGGAAAGACCCGGGGGCACTGATTAGCCACCCGACAAGCCGGTATCGACCTCATAAGCCAGTATTGAAATGAAGGGGGATTAGCCATTGGAGGGCATGTCTTGAAGACGACCTTAATCTCTTGCGGATGATTCCCAAGCCTCGGAACCTGTATTGTCAGGTAGTATTCATACCTGGCTTCGCCTCGTTCAGATTGTTCTGACTTTCCCGAAGGTGACGGGATGATCCGCAGCCTCGTTTTCGCCCTCGAGAATATCGAAAAAAAGTGATCGCGCCAATTCAATTGCGCAATTCGCGTCTGTCCCAGCGCTTTAGCATTTGAATAACCTGGTGACATTTCTTTGTTGCCAGGCCCGACAGCGCATCCCTGACATTATTCATGTATGCCTCCACGGACCTATCTCGACACCCTTATTGTCCGCCGGAACCCCTCGAGGCGAGCTGGAATGGCAGAGAATGGCCGGGAATATCTTCGGCCCGCCGCCCTTGTGAAACCAGGAATGTTCAGGGCTTGAATTTCAAATGCGATTGTCCTGCGTCTGCCCTATCATGGTGAACCATTCGACGTCACTTTAAAGTAGAATGGCCATTGTCAATCAGATGCAGGAGCCAATTCAGGAGGAAAGCGATGCCAGAGACAATACGTGAAGCCTATATTCGTAGGAATTCAAAGTCCGCAGCTCTGTTTCCACGTTTCCAGCAGCACTTTCCTTCCGGTGGCGCCGGACACGACGGATACGTGGCAGACCCATTTCCCATCACTATTGAACGTGGTCAGGGGCCCCGTAAATGGGATGTCGACGGAAACGAATACGTCGACTTCGGCCTCGGGTCAGCGTCGCTGCTGCTCGGACACTCCCACCCCGAGGTTGTGGATGCCCTGGTGCGCGCCGCCCCTGCGGGCTCTCACTACGGGTCTCCTGTGGAGAGCGTCCTGGAGTGGGGCGAACGTGTGTGCAGCTTGATGCCATGCGCCGACAAGGTCCGTTTCGTCGGCTCCGGGGCCGAGGCAACCTCCCTCGCCATGCGCATAGCGCGTGCGTTCACCGGCAAGGACAAGGTGATCCGATGGGAGTCCCACTACCACGGGTGGCATGATTATGTGATGCCCGGCAATCTGGCCCCCTTCGACGTTCCATCATCCACAGGAATCCCCAAGGGCACGGTTGATTCCGTCGTCGTTTTGCCTCCGGACCTCGATGCCCTCGAGCACGTCCTAGCGTCTGACAAGGAAATTGCGGGGGTGATAACCGAAGGCTCCGGAGCGTCGTACGGCACCGTACCCCGCGAGCCAGGCTTCGTGGAAGGCGTCAGGGAACTCACAGAAAAATACGGCGTCGTGATGATATTGGACGAAGTCATAACCGGGTTCCGGTGGAGCCCCGGCGGCCTTCAGGAAGTGCTGAACGTAAGGCCGGATCTCTGCACTATGGCAAAGATTCTCACTGGGGGCCTGCCGGGCGGCGCGGTAGCGGGAAGAAACGACGTCATGTCCGTGATGGAGCAGACCGGCGATTCCCACCATGACAGGTTCCAACGCGTGTATCACGGCGGAACGTTCAACGCCAACCCTTATTGCGCCGCCACTGGCAACGCCGCGCTCAGGATCGTGGCAACCGGCGAAATGCAGGCCCAGGCAGATGCAATGGCTGCCCGGCTTCGAACGGGATTACAGGAAGTGGTGGACCGCTACGAAGTATCCGCGTCAGTGTACGGCGAGTCATCAACATTCCACATATACTTCGGCGGCACTTCCATTGAAGGTCTGGACGCAAACTCCCTCAAGGGAGTCCCGTCTCACATCCAGACCAGCTTCCGTCAGGCCCTTCAAGTGAGGGGCGTCGATCTGATGTCCAGGACCAGCGGTGTCCTGTCGGGCGTTCATACCGAGGCCGACATAGACCAGAGCCTCGAGGCTTTCGATGGAGCCATCAAGGCCATGATGGAAGAAGGCCTGATCACCCACCGGTAATCCGTGAACCCAGTGCATCTGTCCGAAGCCGGGGCCGGTCCGCTTCGACCGGCCTCCGGTTGTAATTCTTTGCGTTATACTTCCGCCAGACATTTTCGGAGTGGGTGAACGAACAACTGTGGAAGTAGTTCTTCGAAGAGCACGGATATCGGATAGTCCCGATGCCCCCCTCGTTGACATTGGCATCGAGGACAGCCGTATCGTCACGATTGAACCAAACCTTGTGGCCGATGCGACCACATACGAACTGGAAGGGCGCCTGGTTACCCCAGGCTTCGTCGAGACCCACATTCACCTCGACAAGTCGTGCCTCTTGGACCGCATTGCGTCTCCCGAAGGCGGACTCGACGAAGCCATCGGTGAGGTCGCGAGGCTGAAGGGGGAATTCACCCCCGAAGATGTCTATCAGCGGGCCAAACGCACTCTCGAGAAATGCATCCTCAACGGGACCACGCACATGCGGACACACCTGGAGGTTGACCCCGTCATCGGCCTGCGCAGCCTCGAGGGCATCCTCCCGCTGGTGGAAGAGTACCGCTGGGCCATCGACCTTGAGATCTGCATCTTCCCCCAGGAAGGCCTCCTTAACAACCCCGGCACCGATGAGCTGATGGTCGAGGGACTGCGACGCGGCGGCAGAGTTGTGGGGGCGGCACCGTACACCGACAGCGATCCCAAGGGTCAGATTGACAGGGTATTCGCCATTGCCCGTGAGTTCGATATCGATATTGATATGCATCTCGACTTTGGACCGGATTCCAGCAACCTCGACCTCGACTACGTATGCCAACTCACCGTGGACCACCAATACGAGGGCCGTGTTGCAATAGGTCATGTGACCAAGCTGTCCGCAGTAGGTTTGGCAGTGCTTGAGGACAAAGCCCGCACGCTGGCAAATGCCGGTGTAGCGCTCACGGTCCTCCCGGCAACGGACCTTTTCCTGATGGGAAGGCACCAGGAGCATTCGATGATGCGGGGCGTCACTCCAGCTCACAAGCTGCTGAAGACAGGAGTAAATTGCTCGCTTTCCACCAATAATGTCCTGAACCCATTCACCCCGTTCGGGGACTGCTCGCTGGTGAGGATGGCCAACCTCTACGCCAACATCTGCCACGTGGGTTCACCGGCTGACCTTCAGGAGTGCTTCGAGATGGTGACAAGCCGCCCAGCGAAGTTGATGCGCATTCCAGGCCATGGAATAGAGGTTGGAAATACCGCCGACCTGGCAGTCTTGGACTGCGAGAACCGGACGGCAGCGGTGACTGAAGTCGTCTCTCCGGTCATGGCGTTCAAGGGCGGAAGGCGGACCTTTTATCGCCCACCGGGCAGGCTGGAGCCGCCAATACGGAAGCAGGCAGCATGACGGGATGACAATCTCACTACCAGACGATCCCCTCGGAGCCTTCTGCAGGGAAAACCATGTCGCGTTATCCGGAGCCGCCAGCGGGCCGCTTTCCGGGCTGACTTTTGCCGCTAAGGACGTGTTCGACGTCGAGGGCAGCCGCACAGGGTTCGGAAATCCGACGTGGCTGGAGACACATCCGCCGGCGCAATCCACCGCTCCGGCAGTGCAGCATCTGCTCGATGCCGGCGCTGACATGATTGGCAAGACGCTGACCGATGAGCTTACCTACAGCCTCAGCGGACAGAACGCCCACTACGGTACGCCCGTCAATTCCGGCGCCCCGGGCCGAATCCCTGGCGGCTCCTCCAGCGGATCTGCATCAGCAGTCGCCGGGGGTCTGGTCGATTTTTCACTGGGCACCGACTGCGGCGGCTCGGTGCGACTGCCCGCCAGTTACTGCGGGGTCCTGGGCATCCGGCCCAGCCACGGACGTATCTCTCTGGAAGGAGTATGTCCCTTTACCTGGAGCTTCGATGTGGCTGGATGGTTCTCCAGGGACGCCGACGTGTTCGCCCAGGTTGGGCGCGTGCTGCTCGGAGAAGACAACAAACCGGCAGCTCCCAGCAGGTTGCTTTTCGCCGTTGACGCCTTCGAACTGGTGGACAGCGAAGTGGCGGAGGCGCTGGCCCCCGCAGTCGAAATAGCAGTCAGGGCCGTGGGGGACCGCACCGATGTGTCCTTCGCTCCAGAAAGCCTGACAGAGTGGTATGCGACCTTCCGAGTCGTTCAAGCCTGGGAAATCTGGGCGAACAACGGCGCGTGGATCCAGGAGGCACGACCACAATTTGGGCTCGGGATAAGCGACCGGGTCGAATGGGCATCCAAAGTGACAGGGAAACAAGTGAATGCCGCGCGGTCGCGTCAAGAAGGAATTGTTGCGCGGATACGCGGCGTGATTGGCGAGGGTGATGTGCTCTGTCTGCCAACATCGCCACGCGTCGCTCCTTTGGTCGATTCGCCACCTGATGAGCTGGAGGTGAAGGTGCGGGCCCAGGCCATGAGCCTGCTCTGCATTGCCGGTCTGGCCGGGCTTCCCCAGGTGAGCCTGCCCCTGGCGTCCCTTGACGGGCTTCCTCTCGGCTTCTCACTGGTGGGTCCCTGGGGAGCAGACATGCAGTTGCTGGAATTGTCGCGGACAATAATGGGAATGCCTTGACCCGCTATCGCGCTACCCGCGGAAACAACATTTGGCTTCAACCGCAGGGCGATTGCGTCTTACTGGCCTCAGTCCATTTTGATGACAGTTGTCCCTTGCCAAGCCTTATGACCCTTCTCTAGCATGAAATCCATGTCTATTACTGAAAGCAAACTCAACGGGGCTGCTGCGCAGATGTCTCCCTCTCCGACCCAACGCAGGTTCTCCCGATTCACGCCAAAAACCGGAAATTACCGGAAAAAATAAAAATCAGACCCTCCAGCCGTCAATACTGATCCATAGATGTAGCCTGTCCAACTGTGAAATCATGACGCGATTGCCTTGGCTTCAACCGCCTTCGACGTGACACCGCGTGGCCATAACAATCAAGACAGGACGAAGCAGTGACGTCAACGTAGGTCACAGACTTTTGCACCGCGCGTCCGATCTGCCTTGGCCCCGTCGACTCAATTTCCGTGCTGGATAGAGTTTGCGATCGAGCCGTCAGTCATTTCCAGGCGGCGACCCGCGGCTTCAGCAAGGGTGAGGTCGTGAGTAGCCGTAATCACGGTGGTGCCCTCCGCCGAGATTTGCTGCAGGATACCAATGATAGAACGAGCCGTTGTTGTGTCCAACTCGCCCGTTGGCTCATCGGCAAATACTACCTCCGGTCCTGTCACCAGGGCACGGGCGATGGACACCCGTTGCTGCTCTCCTCCGGATAGTTCGTAGGGCCGATGGCGCGCCCGTGGACCGAGTCCTACGGATTCCAGCACCTCCTGGGCCCTGCGACGCCTCTCTCGCCACGACAACCCGATAATGTGAAGAGGTAGCTCAACATTCTCCTGCGCCGACAGCAGCGGCATCAACCCGAAGGACTGGAAGACAAAGCCGATCCTTCGCCTTCGCAGTTCCACCAGTTCCTTCTCAGGTAACTTCGACACGTCCTGCCCGCCAAACATCACCATCCCCCCCGTTGGCCGGTCCAGCCCCGACAGGAGATTCAGCAATGTGGTCTTGCCGGAACCGGAACGTCCGGTCACAGCCAGCAACTCGCCGGAATGCACCTCAAGGTCCACGCCGTTGACTGCCCAGACAGTCGAGCCGCCGTCCTGGAAGGACCGGCTCAGTTCCGACGCAACTATTACACCTTCACTCACTGCGAATCGCTCCCGTCGCGAACATCTCCGTCAGGTGGCCTCAGAGTGACACGTCCATCCTGCAGGTCAACCCGAGCCAGGCCGCGGCCGCGGAATCGCCCCGCGTATTCCTGAGGTAGTTGCAGGCGTCCTGCCTCGTCCACCACCAGGAATTCGTCCTCCCTGCGTGAACCATCACGCTGGTAGGAGGCGGATGATATCGTCTCCGAACTGATGCGTCCGTCCCTGATGTGAACAACCCGGTCAACAAATTGGGCTACCCCCGGATAGTGGGACACTATGATTACGGTGACACCGAAGCTTCGATTCAGGGTGCGGAGCATTTCAAATACCAGGACAGCGTTGGCTGTGTCAAGCTCGCCCGTCGGCTCGTCAGCCAGCAGCAGGGGCGGCTGATTAGCCAGCGAGACCCCAATTGCCGCGCGCTGTTGCTCCCCGCCCGAGAGTTGGTGCGGCATCCTGTTCGCTCTCTCCCCGATTCCGAGGGCTTCCAGCAGCTCCTTCGACCAGGCGTGGCGCATTCGACCCGGTTGACCCGCCAGCGCCATTGGCAACTCCACGTTGTCCGCGACGCTTAGGTAAGGAACCAGGTTTCGCGAGGTGGCCTGCCATACAAACCCGACATCCATCCGCCGGTAATCTACCAGCCCCGCCTCCGATATATCCAACAGATCGCGCTGCCCGACGTGCACCTGCCCTGCTGAGGGCCTGTCCAGGCCTGCAAGGATATTGAGCAGTGTGCTCTTGCCGCTGCCGCTGGCTCCCACTATGGCGATCAATTCGCCGGAGTTGACTGTCAGATCGAGGCCACGCAAGGCGACCACCTCCAGTTCCGCCCGTTTGTATATCTTGAACAGGTCCCGGCATACGACAAACGGCTCCCCTTCCTCAACCTGGGGGGCAGCACGATACTGGCTTTGCGAGTTGATTCCCACGCTCATTCACCCATCCGAAGGACTTGCTGCAACTGGAGCTTCTGTGTCAACCAGGTAACCCACAGTCCGCACAGGGCGGCCACGATGGCCAGGATGAAGTAGGATACCAGTAGGCGGTTCCAATCGGTAGTGAACACCAGCGACGGAGTCGCCCGGCCTCCTTCCTCCACAACTTCCATGAGCGGCAGCAGACTGGCCCCGATGAGCCAGCCCAGCAGACTTCCCAGTGCCACGCCCGATGCAACTATCAGCAACACGTTCATCCAGACGATCCGCTGCATCTGGCCCCGGGAAATTCCCAGCGTGCGAAGCAAGGCGAATTCGGTCTGCCGTTCCCTAGCATCCAGGTGGGAAAAGAGCAGCAGCCCCGATGCGCTGGCCAGGGCAACGGCTATGAACAACAGGACCAGCAATGCTCCCCATCCTGCGCTGACCAGCGGCTGCTCCACCCTCTGTGCCACAAGGTCGGACGCGCGGAACGTGTTCCTGACCGTGACGCCTTCATCACGCAGCGCCGCCGCGACCGCCTCGCTTTCTATGGGAACTTCGCCCCCCGACAGCCAGAGTTCATTTGCCTTCCGGGGAGGAAGCGGACTGTATCGCAGCCCGGCCTGTCTGAACCTGGACAGGTCCACGATGGCGAAGGGCCGATCGGCCGGATCCAGGGTAGGGAAGTACTTCAGCTCGGCGGAAGCCTGAAGGGATACCGAATAGGAAGACATACTCACATTGATGATGTCTCCGACCCGGGCGTCAGCGACGTCCAGAAATTGTGAACTCACCAGGGCAGGGATGGGCAGATCGGGCCCTCCCCTTCTAACACCCACTCGGCCCGTGCCCCCTGGGGCCCAGCTAAACCGGCTGGTCACGCCAAATTCCCCCTGCGCTGCTGCCGGAGTTGTCTCCAACGAATACAAGCCGGGTCTTCGGAAATCCTCGATCACTTCCCATCCCTCCGCGGTGCTGAAGTCCTGCACCACCGTTGTCTCCTGGGGGGTGGCAGCCTCAATCCTGCCGAGGAAAATCGCCCCCCCAGCATTCTCACTAAACCGGTTTCGAACGGAAAGGGAGATGATCTCCAGGGGTGCCTTGAGTTCCGTAACGTGGGTCTCGATTCTTCTAGACTCTCCCTGCGGCTCTTCTGGGTTCAAGTCGAGCTGGAGGCGGGTCCATTCGGTATTTCTCAGATCATCCATCCACTCATCGATAACTCGTCCTTCTGAGCCCCTGAGCCGCACCCAGACACCCACTCCCTGGGCCGCGCTTCCCGACCTCGCCCACAGTGTTAGCGTTTCCGTTTTTTCGGGAAGAATGATTCCGTCCTGATTACCGCCCTGATTCGGTTCAGGAAGAGTACCGGTTGGCCCACGCAGCATTGTCTGGGAAAGTTCCTCAATCGACCGGTCGTTGGCAAAGTCCTCCCTGAACCAGGCGACATCAGAAATGGTCCTGGCGTCCACTGCGAGCAGGGTCCCCGAAGTGCTGAACCCTGTGGTCGTTAGGTAGCCAGATGTACGGAACACTTCAGCGACAGATTCCACGCCGTCTACAGGTCCGGACCCTGTCGGTGTGCCTTGGGCGCTTTCCGAACGACTGATTCCGCCATGCTGCAGCCGAAGGTCGGCCCCAGCTTCGTAGAGCGCTCTTTCTCGCTGACCACGTTCCAGTGTGGACGAGAAGGCACTGCCCATAACGCCTAGGGATGTCGCCAGCATCACCAGCACGATAAGCATGGCAGGTGTCATGGGATCGCGGGACAGATGGCGCAGCACGTGCACCAGCCACGTGGGGCCCACGGGACCAGCCAGTTGCGCCAGCAGGGCGGTGGCCAAGGGAAAAAGTCTCAGCACGATCAGCCCTGCTGCCATTAGCCCGAGGACAGGCCCGAGCAGCAGGGTATAGTTGATGCTCAGCTCTCGGGTGCCCAGGGACTGCACAAGGAACGTCCCCTGGTTTTGGAGCTGCCACCACAGAAGGCCTATCAAGGCAAGGAGGGCCACATCCAGATAGTAGCGGTGAAGAATGTTAGTAGTTGGCGGGCGCGCCCCCGACTGCCTCGCCTCAACTCCGCTGCGGCGGGCCGCCGCCAGGGTTGCCAGCGTGAACACCAGGACGGCCAGTCCGCCGCCAGCCAGCCCAAGAAGGAATGATGGGGCGGAGATCCCGGCCGGCACTCCTGCCAAGGCGTCGGAGGCTCCGCTCAGCTCAAAGAAGATGAAGCCCAGCAACTTCACCACGCCCAAGGCCACGAATGGTCCGGCGATGACCGCCGGCACGGCCAGGAGCAACCCTTCTCCCAGCCCCAACAGGCCCAACTGCCAGCTGGTCGCACCCCGGCTCTTGAGCATGGTGATTTCGCCAGCCCTGGAGCGCACCACGAGTCCGGCGATGAGGGCAAGATAATAGACAAGGATGCCTGTCACCAGGAAGAGCATGAGAAATAGGGGCAGGCGTGCCAGCAGCAACTGCTCTTCGTAGTCGTTCAGGAGACCATCCAGACGAATCGAATAGCTGGAGTTCTTCAGGTCCACTGAGACGGCCTGTTTTATTCCCGCCAGAATGTTCTGAGCCTCTTCCACCTCCGCGGCTCGCATCTTCTGGCGGTCGGTGAAGAAATGCCAGGTCGTATCTGTGTAAAGACCGGGGTAGGCTCCCAGTACTCCCTGCATCAGGGTGCGCTCGTTGGTGAAGAGTGGAATAAGCGTCCAGCGATCGTCCTGCCTGCTGAATGCGTACGAAAGTCCGTACCAAAACTCGTCTTCCGGGTCCAGCACTTCAAAGATGGCGGAAATGCGTACCCTAATCGGCGCCGAATCCGAGAAGGACGTCGCCGGAAATGCCTCTATCTCTTCGCCCACGCTGAGTTGCAGCAATTCGGCTCCCAACCGGTCCACCGCCACGTCCACAGGCTGGGAAGTCCCTGCCGGGCCTTCCGGCCATCGCCCCTCCACTACCTGGATGCGGCCGGATAGGCCAGACAGGCTGACGAATGGTCCTCTGGGCCTATGGTCCTTGTGCAGTTCAAGGTTGGGTCTGCCCTGGAAGAAGAAAGTAGCTGTTTCCAGGTAGCTCGTGTATTCCACAAGGTATTCTTCAAACGGCTCGGCTGCCCTTTGCCGAATGAACTCTTCCCTTGCACGGAAGGCCTGGTTTCTTTGTTCTATACCAGGGGGATCATCGCGGCTGCTGAAGGTTCGAACCCTGAAATTGACGTCCTCCGCTTCGGCCTGCACCAGCGACCCTCGCAAGGCGGCGTTGGATAGCAGTTCTGAAAAGATGACGCCGCTGGCCATCAGGGCCACCGCCAGGATGATGCTGCCAAACAGCACGGCTTCCATTCGCCAGCCGGTGACTGCCCGGCGAAGAGCCATGACGTAGGCGAATCTCAGGAGCGAAGCCATGCGCCTAAGTCCCCTCCCGTAGCACGTCCACCGGGTTGGCCGTGCTGCTCAGGAACGCCCCAAGCAGCACGGAGGCCATCACAGCTCCCGCAAGACTCGCAAGCACCGCAAGGAGCAGCGGGAAGTTGACCGCGGGTATCATGGGAGGCACCGAGGTGCCGGAATTGTTGGTTACGTCCAGTAACTGCACCAGTTCCAGGCCGGGCCAGTAACCGATGGCCGCTCCAATGGCTATGGCAACCGCGCCAGTCAGCCACTTTTCTGTCGCCAGAGAAAGGTACATCTGGGGCTTGGACATCCCAATGGCACGGGCTACCGCCGTATCGACCCTCGACATCTGAATGGATGATGCGCTGTGAAGGAGAAGTGCGGCGGCCACGGCGATGCCTATCCCAGCGATGCTCAACCCCGTAAGTCCGTTCCAGCCACCCCCGGCCAGAGGGTCCCGCGAAGCGCGATCCGCTTCCCATTCCCGGTCTCTCAATGCTGCGAGAGTTGGCAATTGCTCAGCGACTTCTTCGATGACCGATTCCCGGTCCAGCGTCGGGTCTATGGACAGCCACACCTCTTCTCTTGATGTATCGCCGCTGCTCGGCGGCAACACCCTGAGATAGGATTGATACGCATCAAAATCCATCAGCAGGAACGGCCTGAGAAAGTTGGTAACCGTGGGAAATAGTTCACTGGTGCCCACAATCACCACTGGTATGGATGCCAGGCCGTGCCTGATGCGAATTGTCTCGCCCTCGTACAGTCCGGGGCCTCCAATGGCCGGGATGGGAAGGGGCACAGGGGAGAGGTGTATCCCGCGATTCTCTCCGGCGAGTTGCTCGACCCACGTGAACCTGAGGCCGCTCGACCCGCTGTGCGCCCACTGGTTGCCTCGTTCTATCCTGTCCGGCACTCCTCCCGCTATTCCCAGCGGCAGCCAGCGATCCAAATTCTCGAAACCACTGACTACCATCCCCTTCTCCGGCAGTCCTTCGCCGAATACGGTGATGTCGTCTAAGCTGATGCTGGCCGCAGCCACTTTATGGAAGGTGCTGGTAGTAAGAAATATCGCCGCGAGAGACCTGTCTTGTCCATCTACTAGAAACCCCTCTGGAATCTCGCCCTGAAAAAAAATCCATCCGGGAACCAGGTCTCCACTCAGTCCTCCAAATCCGCCCAGGGATACATTCCGGGACCTTCCCCTGGAATCCACGAGTTTAGCCCAGACGTTTATGTCGGCCTGAAATTCTCTGTCGACCAACTCTCCGGTTTCCATCCATACTCCGATTCTCTGGGCGTCGGATGGCAGCGGAATGCCGAACTGCAATTCTTCGTCAGAATCCACATGGGCAGTGATCCGGTCCGCCAGGTCTGAAAGGGGTGTAAAGGCAAAGTCCTCACGGAACCAGGCAGCATGTTTAATGGCCTGCGGATCGGCCGCAATGAGCGAAGCCGGAATGCCGGTATGGCCTTCCACCAGGGTAATCGACTCTCGAAGTACTGGCGATGCGGCCTGAACCCCTCGGACGTCGAGTAGGTCCTCAGCCAGTTCCGAACCCACACCGGGCCCCGCTATTCTCACGTCACCACCAACCCGGTACATGGCCTGATCACTTTGGCTGCGAGACAGACTCGACTGGAACGTGGCCCCAAATACCCCCAGAGCTGCTGCTAACATCAGCAAGACCGCCAGCGAGGACGGCAGTACCGGGTCCCTGGCAAGGCGCGCCAGCGAAAAAGCCGACCAGCCCGGACCGGACCGCATGCAAACCCATACCAGGAGCCGAATCACCAGTGGCAGGAACCGCATCAGCAGAAGGGCGGCGGCCAGTAACCCCAACACCGGGCCGAGAATCAGGGCGGGATCCACATCGAGACCTCTAGATGTCACGGCCCGAGATACGAATCCCTCCCGTTGCTGGAATTGCCACCAGACTATTCCCAGGACGACCAAAACGACAAGGTCAAGGTAATAACGGTGGAAGAAGGAGACCTCCGGAGGCCGGGAGCGTGTGGCCAATGCGTCGGCCATTCCCCTTCGTGCTCGTCCGGCAAGAGATACAAACAACACCAACAGGGAAAGGATGGCCGCGATGGCCCCCATCCAGTACATCTGCACCGAAAGACCCACTGAGACTGCACCGCCGTCCAATTCCCCAAAGGTGGGCAGCAACAGGAACCGCACGACAAGCCACGCCAGGAGAGGGCCCACGCCCACCGACACCAGTGCCAATGTCACCTCTGCCAGCAGAAGAACTGCGCATACCTGGACGGTGTTTGCCCCGCGGCTCAGGAGGAGCGCAAGCTCTGTTGCCTGGTTGCGACCCAGGATTCCGCTGATGAGCACCAGAAAATAGAGGACGACGGCTACTACCAAGGAAGCAAACACGAAGACAGGGACCCTGGCCAGGGCAAGATCGCGTTTGAATTCCTCCAGAGTCAAGTTCAGGCGACTGAGGACCAGAGTGCGTGGGTAAAGTTTGTTCAGGTCCGTCTCCAGTCTGCTCAGAGCATCTTGGGTGGCATCCACCTCGTCGGCAGTAATCACCGATGGGTCGACGAATACATTGAAACCAAAATCGCCGACAGCGATTGGAAACCTCCGGCCCAGCACCTGCAGGAAATCCTGCTCGGTTACGTAGGCTGGAATAACCAGCATCTCCCCCACCGACTGCGCGCTGAAGTAAGTTGGAATGCTCAGCCAGAAATCGTCGCGGGGATCGATGGGCGTAGCTATGCCCACTATGTTCAAAACGATTCGCTCCTCAGGAGCGGCGCGAAAAGGGGTTATGTACAGGCGGGTCCCCACCGCGTAACCGAAATCGTTGGCAACGCGGTCGCCTACGACAGCCTCCAGTTCGACTCCATCGGGGCCTGAATTCCCAGCGTTGCGAGGCCAGCTGCCCTCTAGAAGCCTGGAATGCTCGTCAAATCCGGTCAGGAAGAATGGCCTTCCCGACGGAGACCCGAAGGGGGGCGGTTTCGCATCGGCTATGGTGGTGGCGGCCATCCCTGCTTGAGTTCGGCCCATCCTCTGCAGGTTCGTAGCCAGGTGTCCAATACGGCGCCCCACCGCATCTTCGGCAACGCTGCGCAGTTCTGCATAATCGTCCGGACTCAGGGGACGGTTCTGCACCAACGCTTGCACGTGGAGGGAAGTCAACGGCTGGCTGTAAAGAGTATGTCGAACGCCAGCCTCTGCCAGCACGTCGGAATACAGGGCCGTGGCACTCAGCAAGATCACGGCAGAAAGGATGCCCAGCGACACAACGGCAGTAATTCCCCAGGCGCTGCGCAACCTGCGTTGCATAACCCAGAGGGAAAGACTAAAAATCTCCTTTACGTGCCGAATGACCATACCCTTAATGTTAACGCTTTACCTATAGTTTACTCAGTGACCGCGTCCTACTGGCGCTCGGGCGATTGGTCGATATCCAGGCCGCAGTGCGGGCAATTTCTGATAACCGGACGACTTCGACGCTGGTTTACCTGCTCCATGAAGCCCGATCCCAGAATACCTGCCGGCAGCGCAAAGATCCCTATACCCAGTAGTGCGATAACCCCTGCCAGAAGTCGCCCCAGTGGAGTTTCAGGTGCGACGTCTCCGTAGCCTACCGTCGTAACCGTGATGATGCTCCACCACATCGCCTCCGGAATGCTGGAAAATTTGTCTGGCTGAGCATCATGCTCGATGTAGAACATCAACGAGGATGCCAGTACCAGCAGTGCTGCCACCACCGAGACCACTGCCAGCATTTCGTTCCGGCGCATTGCTATCGCCAAACCAAGGTCACGCAGCCCAGGAGAATATCTTCCCAGCCGGGCCAGCCTACCAACCAGGCGAAGCGCCCGGAATACCACCAAGTTTAGCCCACCATCCGAAGGCGCAATCACTATGAACAGGAATGACAACAAAGCTGCAGCGTCCGCCAGCATCAGCGGATGCGCCGCGAAACGCAAGCGACCCTTGACTGGATGAGAATACCGATCGTCGGAAACGCAGCTCCACACCCTCAGGCCGTATTCGACAACAAATATCCCGAAAGACGCGGCTTCGAACCACAGAAAAAATCCCGGCGCGGCGGAGTGAATCTTTTCGTCCGTACTGATCACTAGGGCAGCGACGTTGCCGGTGATCAGCAGCATCAGAAAAATATCCACAGCCTGGCTGGCCCTGTCTCCACTCTCCCCGACCTCGAGAATTTCGTGGACCCTGCGCCTTACATCTATCCACTGAATTGGCTCGATCTCCTCTGGAGTTGATCGAATTCATCTCAACTCCATCTACCTGAAGATTGGTGGCACTATGCTATCATCAAAATAGAGCGTTACGAATCACAGGATCACGAAAAATCTGCATGCCGCACCCGTAAGGCCAATTCTCCTTTCGCCAATGACTTCTCAACCCAACTCTGCCTACGCCATAGAAACCCATGATCTCGCGCGCAACTTCGGCGAAGTACGGGCTGTAAACGGCGTTGACCTGGCAGTTCGAAGAGGCGAGATTTATGGCTTCCTTGGACCCAACGGCGCTGGCAAGACAACCGTAATCCGCATGCTGGTGACCCTGCTCGCTCCGAGCAGCGGCCGCATTCTGGTCGCCGGTCACGACGTCATGCGCGAGGCCGATCGGGTCCGCAGCCGTATAGGGGTCGCTCTTCAGGAAGCCGCTCTCGATAATAAGCAGACCGGTCGCGAATTGCTCCGCCTCCAGGGCCGCCTTTACGGACTGGGAGGAAAGGAAATCACAAGGCGCATTGATGAGCTTTCAGGCCTCGTGGACATCGGGGAGGCCATGGACCGGCTCATCGGCACGTATTCCGGTGGAATGAAGCGTCGTCTGGACTTGGCTGCCGCTCTCATACACCATCCCGAGATACTGTTTCTCGATGAACCGACCACCGGGCTTGACCCCATCACCCGCTCGCAGATCTGGGATGAAGTCCGCGCCATAAACCACGGGCTGGACGTAACCATCTTCCTCACCACCCAGTATCTTGAAGAAGCGGACGCCCTCGCCGGACGCGTCGGCATCATCAACCGTGGAGTCTTGGCTGCGGAAGGCGAGCCAGTGGACCTGAAGCGCGCGATTGGGTCCGACCTGATCGTCGCCAGGTTGGAAAACGACGCTTCCCTCGCAGTTGAAGCCCTGCAGGACATTCCATCGGTTCTGGCTCTGGAACCCCACGGGAACGAGATCACCATAAGCGTGAACAGCGGGGCGTCTCTCATCAGCGAAGTCGCCTTGCGACTGAACGAGAAGAACATCGTAGTGCGGGAACTGACGCTTCGCACGCCCACGCTGGATGACGTTTTCCTTCAGGTGACGGGCAACCGCTTCAGGAACGCCGTCGATGAGCTGGACCGGTCCCGTCCGCAGACGCTGGACTCTCCGAAAGCCTGACCACCTCGCATCCCCTTTAAGCATCAAGAGGAGCCCTCAATGGCCTCGGTTTCCACCAAACATATAGTGAGGGGCCGAAAGGCCGGCTTTCTTCGCGACATGGCCGCCGTATCTGAACGCGCGCTGCGCTCAGTCCTGAGGGACACTGAAACCACGGTCCCTGCGCTGGTCATTCCCGTCTTCATGTACGTGATGACAGTGGGAGCATTGGAGGACTTCGCTGAGAACCTGCCGGACCTCGACTATCGCGCCTTCCAATTGCCCGTGGCGGTTCTTTTCGCCGTCACCGGCATTTCTCGGGCGACCACGGTGGTTGCAGACATACAGAGCGGCTATTTCGACCGGCTGGCGATTACTCCGGTCAACCGCCTTGCGCTCCTGCTGGGGCTCATGGTCGCCGACTTCGCCCTGGTTGTGGCGCTGACTATTCCCGTAGTAATAATGGGATTCATCGCTGGCGTCAGTTTTGTGACCGGAATTCCCGGGATACTGGTGTTCATGGGACTGGCCGGAATCTGGGGGCTGATTTTCTCGGGATTTCCCTACACCATAGCCCTGAAGACGGGAAACGCTGCTGCGGTCAACATCAGTTTCCTCCTGTTCTTCCCCTTTCTGTTCATGACATCCCTTTTCGTTCCCCAGGAGGCCATGACAGGCTGGATGGCCAGGGCCGCCGATTTCAATCCCGTTACGTACTTGCTGGCGGCCCTCCGCTCACTCATTTATGTCGGGTGGGACGTCCAAGTCATGCGTGATGGTCTGATCGCCATAGCCGCCGTCGGCGTTATCAGCCTTGGCATGGCCCTCGCGGCCCTGAAGGGGCGGGCAACGCGTAGATAATTCGGCGGCTAGTCCCGAACCCTCACCAGCTTCTGCATAGACCGAAGCTCGCGGGGCGGGTTCATGTGGCGTCCGTAGTCAGTCCAGGCCACTTCGGCCACGTACAGGTCGCCCCGGGAGTCCACTGCTATCCCGTGAGGAGAATAAAACCGGCCCGATTGGTCGCCGTAGCTTTCGCGACCCGCTCTCGCCAGCACTTTTCCCTTGGTGTTCATCACCGTAACACGCGGGCCCAAATCGGTCCCGATGTCGTTGGTTGCGATCCCGCAGAAGTATTCGCCGATGTACAGCAACTCCTCGCCAGAGCGGTCGTCAATGCAGATGGCGGCGGCCCGGGACAGGTTGCCCCACTGGGTCTCGTATTTCCCTTCGGAGCTGAAGACCTGGATGCGGTGATTTTCGCGATCGGCCACATATACCCAGCCGTCCTTGTCCACCTCGACGTTGTGGACGATGTTGAACTGGCCGTCCCCGGTACCCGATTCTCCCCACGAGAAGAGGAGTTTCCCTTCGGGCGAGTGTTTGTGCACCCTCGCGTTGGAGTATCCGTCGGCAACGTAAAATTCCCCGGTGCGCCTGTCAAAGGCAACGTGAGCCGGAACGCTGAACGGTTCGCCGCTCATCTTGGGGCTGGGCTTGTGCGGCGTGCCCAACATCATCAGCAGCTCCCCTTCTGGCGTGAACCGTCGCACGGTGCTGTCGCCGTTATCCACGGAGAAGACGGAGTCGTCGGGGGCGATAGTGACGCCGTGCGGATTGCCGAACACTCCTTGACCCCACGACCGCAGCAGGTTCCCGTCGGTGTCGAACACGAGCATCGGTATCGTGCCGCGATTGAACACGTAGACTTGGTCCTTCGAATCCACCGCGACGGATGTCCCTTCCTGGTAAACGACCCCCTCGGGCAGATTGCCCCAGTTTTGGCCTGAGACTTGGTAATGAAACCCGTTCTCGCCGATCACAACCGGCCCTCCCCCGTCGCCTTCGGCACCGTGTCCCTCGGTGCGCAGGCCATACTCCCAGTCCTGTTCTTTGTCGACCATCTCTGACCTCCTGGCATATGCGCCGGCTGGTGCGGCCACATGGTGCAATATAACACGCCACTTCACGGGCCCAAGCCGCTAGCGGAATTGGGTACTCCACGGGCACCGGATCAGCTCTCCACTGCGAAAGTTAGCGGCAGCTCTCGGTAGATGCGGGGAGCGCGCCTATTTCTGCCTCCCGTAAGCCGAGTGGCATCGGCCCTTCTTCGACCCTATAATCCGCATTGACACAGGGAGAGTGGCTTACCCGCCAGCGAATGCAATGGCCGACAGCCATGGCCGCTGCGGACTCTCAATTACCCGGAACAGCAGGCAGGAGGGCATCGAATGCCAGACCTGAAAATCGCGACCCTTTCCGGAAATTATGCTGAAATCAGTGAACGGATGGTTAAAGACTTCCGTGGTAGTCTGCATGGCGGCGCTCTCCTCCCAGGGGAGGAGGGTTACGACAGCGCCCGGCAGCTCTGGAACGGAATGGTCGACAAACGACCCGCCATTATTGCCCGCTGTAGCGGAGCGGCCGACGTGATCAACTCGGTCAACTTCGCCAAGGAGAACAGCCTTGTCATTTCGGTGCGCGGCGGCGGCCACAATTTTCCGGGCAACAGTGTCTGCAATGATGGGCTGATGATCGATCTTTCCCAGATGAACGGGGTCCGAGTCGACCCCGGGTCCAAAACAGTGCGGGCCCAGGGCGGGACCAAGTGGGGTGCTTTCGATCATGAGACTCAGGCCTTTGGGCTAGCTGCGCCTGGAGGCACCGATGTGGACACGGGCATCGCCGGGCTCACTCTCGGCGGCGGCATCGGATGGCTATCCGGCAAGTATGGCCTCAGTTGCGACAACCTGATTTCCGCCGACGTGGTGACAGCCGACGGCCGAACCCTCACCGCCAGTGAGAACGAGAACACCGAACTGCTCTGGGCCCTGAGGGGCGGCGGCGGCAACTTTGGCGTCGTCACTTCGCTGGAGTATCGGCTCCACCCGGTGGGGCCCCAGGTGCTGGCGGGCTTCCTTGTCTACCCTTTTGAACGGGTGAGGGAATTCTTCCCCTTAGTCAACGAGCTGACTGATAATATGCCCGACGAGCTCAATCTCATCACTTTCCTGAACACCATGCCCGACATCGGCAGAAAGGTCTGTACCATTCTCCTTTGCTACCACGGCAGCATCGAAGACGGCGAGAGAGTGATCCGGCCGCTGAGGGAGTTCGGCCCGCCTCTGCACGACGATGTCCGGCCCATGAGCTACACCGACGCCCAGAAACTGGCAGTTGCGCCATCCGGGCGTCAGAACTACCTGAAGTCTCATTTCGTGAGTGATGTCAGCGACGACATAGTGGACCTCGCCCTCGACTATTTCGATCGGATAACCTCCCCGCTTTCCAGCATCCTGTTCCAGTACCTCGGCAACGCCGCCCGGCGAGTGCCTGCGGCCGACACCGCATTCGGACACCGCCACGCGCTGTGCGAGTGGGCCACCAATGCTGTCTTTCTGGATCCGGGCGAGTCCGAGATTCACATCCGGTGGGTGCGGGACTTCGCCTCGGATATGTCTCCCTTCTCCTCGGGCGCCTATATCAACCAGGTCGGCACAGAGGCGGAAGAAGGAGCCGAGCAGATAGAGGCGGCCTTTGGTGACAATTTTCAGAGGCTGGCGGCGCTGAAGCAGAAATACGACCCTGTGAACCTTTTTAGCCACAACCAGAACATCAGGCCGCGAGTCTGACATTCCAGTCACTGGAGTCGGTGCGCAGGGTTTAACAGACGACTGTCGCACTCCTCTGCAAGGCAAACCTCAACGCGAGCAGGTGATCGTACAGTCGGAATAAGCCCGCAGTTGCGTGGTGACGGATTAGTTTGCTATGCGGGCTTGTGAGAGGTCATCACGGAAAGTATTGTTAGTCCCACCAAGGCGAGACATGAGTAGGGAGGAAAACGATGGCAAGTACCCGAGCGCCCTTCCTGTCGACTACATACAGCGCCTACTATCATTCCCAGGTCCCCAAGGAAGACGAGGAGTTGACCCACATCGGCCCCGGAACTCCAGCTGGAGAATACCTCCGCCGCTTCTGGCAGCCGGTTTGCTACGCCGACGAGCTCGCCGATATACCGGTCGGCCTGAAGATTCTTGGAGAAGAATTGGTGGCCTTCCGCGACTTCAGCGGACGCATCGGGCTGGTCGAGGCTCACTGCCCTCACCGCGGAACTTCTCTGGAATTCGGGCTGGTTTCCGAGCGCGGAATCCGCTGCTGCTACCACGGCTGGCTCTTTGATGTCGATGGCACCATCCTCGAGACACCGGGCGAGCCTGCCGGCAGCACGTTCAAGGACCGTCTCTGCCACGGCGCATATCCGGTTCACGAGTTCCAGGGCATCATCTTCGCCTACATGGGCCCGCCGGAAGAAATTCCGGACTTTCCCATCCTCGACACCTACGAGCGAGAGGGATACAGGCTGATGCCCGGCAAGCGGTACGACTATCCCTGCAACTGGCTCCAGATCCTGGAAAATGCCATGGATCCGGTTCACGCGTCCTTCCTGCATACCATCGTTGCGGGGACTCAGTTTACCGACGAGTTCGGAGTGATCCCCAACCTCGACTTTATGGAAACCCCCTCCGGCGTGATTTCTATGGGCACCAGAAGGGTCGGCGACAATGTATGGGTACGGACGACTGAGTGCGTGCTTCCCAATGTGCAGCAGATTGCCCCAACCTGGAACGACGGCAAGGGACCGGAAGAGGGATTTGACGGGCCTATGATGACCCGCTGGGTCGTGCCCCGGGATGACTCAAGCACGATGCTCCTTGAGCTTCGCCACATTGCCGAATCGGAAGAGAGAGAACCCGCTTGGTGGCTGGACCGGGAACAGATGTTGCCCGCGCAACTTCCCATCTCTGATGACCTGCGAGAACAGCAGCTCCAACCCAGCGACTATGAGGCGCAGGTCAGCCAGCGCCCCATAGCCGTCCATGGGCTGGAACATCTGGGCGCCACCGACCGGGGAGTGACGATGTTCCGTCGCCAGTTGCGAAGGGGCATGAGGAACGTGGAGGCCGGGGAAGGGCCAGGTATGCTGGGCATGGACGAAAACAACCGGGTATCCACCTTCTGCATCGACACTCAGGTGCCGATGCCTCCGGCTGCCAACCCGGAGGAGGACACCAAGCAACTGCGAGAACTTGGACTGCGAAAGGCGGCAGAATACATCAGCAACCCACCCCACAAGTCCTAGACACTCTTCAGGTTCCATAGGCAGGGCCCGGGCGATACGACCCGGGCCCTTACGTTACCCGTGTGCCGGCAGTTACCCGAGGTGCCGGTAGATGAACGAGGTCATTTCTTCGAGGGCCTGCATTGCTACGGGAGTGGAAACATCCTGCAGTATCCTCTCGCCTTCACCTTCGAAAATTGTCAAATCCAGCTGTCCGCCGGCTTTCTGGTATTGCCGGATGAATTCGTCGAGGTCAGGGCGAGGGTGAGCCTCCTCGTAGCTCCGTGCCAGGCACAGCGTGGGAGGCAGAGAAGTGTGCTCTCCCTGGGCAAGTCCGCGGGCAGGGGCGGCCTCAGCCATCGCCTCCTCAGTCTCCCAGTACAGTTCGTGCATCGATACCACTCGCTCCGCTACGCCGGCTGGCGGCGTGCAGTCGTCCCGCAGACCCTTGGCATATCGATAGCGTCCCAGCGGATCGATCACGGGAGAGACCATGATCACGCAGCCCAGGGAGCCATCGACTTCCGAGGTCCCGGCGGGATTCGGTAGTGCCGAGTAACGAGAGTCATGCGGCCGCATACCCAGCAGCATCGCCTGGTGCGCCCCGCTGGAGGTGCCCATCGCACCGACAACATCCGAACGTCCATTCCAGGACTCTGCTTCACTCTTGCACCATCGGACGGCATAGTGGATGTCGGCGAAGGAGCCCGGGTACGGAGCTACCGGCGGCACCCGGAAGTCCAGCGCCACCACAATGACCCCATTCCTGGCCAGAACTTCGTTGGCTGCGTTCCCGTTATGCCGGTCTCCCCTGACCCAGGCGCCGCCGTGCAGTTCGATCATTACAGGGAACGGCCCAGCGCCAATGGGCCTGAACACTCGCGCCAGCAATAACTGATCTCCGTGACGGAGATATTCCACATCCTGGACATCGATCTCGTACGTGGATTTCCTGCTGATTACCATGCCTGCTCCATTCATCCCGAATTCTATTGCAACTCACCTGTGAGACTAAAGGCCCTGAGCATTTGCGTCAATCAGCGCTTTGACCTGGATCGTTGGTTAGCCGAGTTTCTGTTCTCGGCAGCAGTAATACATTGCCGATTTCGGGCCAGGGCAATCGCGCTTGGAATCCCCATCCGCGATCATTCGCACTTTCACAAGAGTGGCGAACTGGCAAATTTTCGCTTTCCCCTCTCATTTCCTCTCATTTTCTGCTATCCCAGCCTGTCTGGCGGGTTACGGAGGACAGCGGAGGACGTCGAGTGGAGCCTGAGAAGACCTTCAGGATTAATGTTAGGGATGCGCTATCGGGCCTGGCAATAGGGGAATGCCAGCAATACCTCCAAATGAGATCGCCTTGGGTCTCGGACCATCCCTTAACGCCACACATCGCCCGATACCCGTATGCCTGACCACCTTGGCGGCGGTAGGATGCCTTCAGGCGACAGTTTCAAGGGCTGGAGGTTACACTCCCAGAACCGGCGATTCTGCTACCATGTGACTACCCGTGCTGATGGCATTTTCGAGAACAGCCACCATCCAAATCCGCAAACGGAACCATCAGACCGAAGACTCTTTTACCAGTAACGTCGTCAGAGAGGTGCTGAAATGACAACCAGTTCGAATGGCATCGTGCAGGAAGCAATCGACGTAGCTATCGGAGAACGCGGAGAAATAGGGATTCAGGTGGCAGCTTACCTGGACAGTGAACTGGTCATCGACCAATGGGGCGGTCTGGCCGATGAGACCACCGGGCGCGAGGTCGACGGTGAAACTGTATTTCCGGTGTTTTCCAACATCAAGGCGATGACTGCGACAGCCCTGCACATACAAGCTGAGCGCGGCCTCGTCGACTACTACCAGCCGGTGGCCAAGTACTGGCCCGAATTTGGCAAATACGGCAAGGACAAGGGCACTGTTTTTGACGCCCTGACCCACCGCATCGGAGTTCCCCTCATGCCGTTGGGCGTAACTCCCGAGCTAATGTGCGACTGGGACTGGATGGTGGACCGCATAGCAGATATGCATCCTCTCTTCGAGCCCGGGACTCGCAGCGGATACATGGCTTACACCTTCGGCTGGGTGGTAGGCGAGATCGTGCGCCGCACTGATCCAAAACAGAGGCCCTTCGGACAGTTTATGCAGGAAGAAATCTGCCAGCCTCTGGGCATCACCGATCTGTGGGCCGGCATTCCGCCCGAAGTCGAACCCCGCGTAGCCAAACTCACTGATCAGCCACCCATCCCTCCCGGGGCGCCGGGAATGCCTCCGGACTCCCTTCGCCCGCGCGCTACTCCTCCAGAAGTCGCCACCACACAGGAAGTGTTCGGCCGCTCAGACGTGCGCCAAGCCTGCATTCCCGGGGCCCAGGGAATCATGAACGCACGCAGCCAAGCCCGATTCTACGCCATGCTGGCCAACGGCGGCGAGCTGGACGGGGTGCGCTTGCTCTCCGAAGACCGGGTTCGCACATTCCACGTACCCAGACCGCCCAGCGACTACGACATCGTAAGTGGTACGCCCCACAACGGGACCATCGGCGGCTTTCATTTCGCAGGCAGCCCAGGCATGGGCGCCATGGGCAGCAACCCCCTGGCCTTCGGCCATAACGGCGCAGGAGGCTGCCTGGGCTGGGCAGAACCTCAACATCGACTGGCCGTCGCCATCCAGCACAACCGAATGGTGCCCCACGGCCCTCCGGAAGAAAGCCCGCTGACTCCCATTGGCAGTGCGGTAAGAAAGGCGTTGGGGATACCCGAGTAGCCTTTGCGCCAGTTCAGCCGGGCTGAACCTGGTAGGCTTTCATTCACGGCAGCTCATAGTCAAGGCTGTACGAGTGCTTACCCTCGTCGTTTCCGATCTCCAGGGTCCCTGAGATGCCGCTCAACTCTCCGGACCCGGAGTCCGGCAAGATGAAGACCGTCAACTGGGGTGTACCCTTGTCCATGACGCCGCTGTGCTGCAGCACAAATGAGCCGGATTTTCCACCCACTGATCCGGTGAAGTGCTCGATGGCAACATAGCCTGCCGACCCGGGCGTGTCAGTAAAGGCGGTGATCATTTGCGCTTCGGATGTGCCCACCATATCACCGCTGAACGTCTTCGTAACGGCGTTGCGGTTTAGCCTCGTCCCTCCATCCTCCAGGTATGGAGGTTCGGCCTCGATGTTTACTTCCAGGGGCCCTTGGACAATGGGCATTTCAGCTTCCTTTCCGGGGGTCGGCAGATACTGGCCCGCCTTCAACGTCCTAGCTGGTTACATATCCGTTCTTCAGGTCCCAACCCGATGCGCCTTTGTCCCGGTCTTCGGGTTGGCCATATCCGCCTCCACCCGAAGAAAGGCAGACAATGTGGTCGCCCGGATTTACAACCACTCCCACTTCCTTCGATCCCAGCACCCGTTCTGTGCCGTTGGCAACAATCTTGTAGTCGTGCGGCAGTCCGTCGTCGGCGCCGAACAGCCCGAAGGGCGGCACAACGATGCCGTCGCCTGCGGTGTTGAGCAAGGCAGGACCCTCTCCCTCGTAAACCAGGTCGCAGACGGCGCCCAGACCGCCCCGCCAGGCCCCAACCCCGCCGGAGTCCGGTCGAAGCTCGTGGCGCTCGATGAAGAACGGGAACCGCTCTTCCGTCACTTCAATGCTGGGCGACCGTATCCCACCAGCCACGTTGATCTCTCCCACGTTGGACCAGCCATCCACTCCCTGGGACGCCCCACCGCCACCCCTGGCCAGGAAGAAATGCCAGATGAACTTACGTCCCGTCCTGGGGTCGTGCCCTGTGATGGCGTAACGCAGCCGGCGAGAGAAGCCGGAGGACACCGCCGCCGGAATGGCCGGAGCCAGTGCCTTGAACACCGCCTCCACCACCTCTTCGGCGCAGTGGTTGGTGCTCATGCACACCGGTGCGGGGGGATTGGCATTAACGACGAGCCCTCGCGGCGCCACTATCTGCACCGGCCGCATGGAGCCCTCGTTGCGCGCCACGTCCATGGGGGCGAGATACATTATTGCGGCATGGGCCAATGACCGTGTGTTGGCATAGGCGCTGTTGATGAAACCCTCGACCTGTGGGCTGGACTCGCTGAGGTCGATGGTCATTGAGTCGCCGGCGATGGTTACCTTCGCTCTGATGGGCACCAGCTTGCTGTCGAAGCCGTCGTCGTCCACGAAGGACTCCCCGCTGTACACACCATCCGGCCAACCGGAGATGAACTGCCGCACCTGCCTCTCGGTGGCTGACAGAATCTCGGCCACCACCGCCAACAGCCGGTCGGGGCCATAGTCGGCTAGCAACGACCTGATCCTCTGCGCCGCCAGCATCACCGAGCCTATCTGGGCGTTGAGGTCGCCCAGGAAATTCTCCGACTGCCGGACGTTGGCCGACAGCATCTGGAGCAGGTCCGCGCGAGGAACTCCCTTGTCGTAGAGCTTCAAGGGGGGTATTCGGAGACCCTCCTGAAAAATCTCGTTGGCTCCGGGGTTGTAGCCTCCGTGAGTGCCTCCTCCCACATCGCTGTGATGAGCGCGATTCACTCCATAAAATAATAGCCGCCCATCGTGGAATACGGGCCGTATGATGGTAATGTCCGGCAGGTGGCTGCCGCCGAAATAGGGGTCGTTCAGGATGAACAGGTCCCCGTCGTGAATGTCCTCGCCAAAGTAGTCCCGAACGGCCGCGCCCGCAACCGGCAGGGCGCTGATGTGCACAGGGATTCCTTCTCCCTGGGCCACCAGCTGGCAATCGCTGTCAAGGATTGCGGTGGAAAAGTCTCTACTGGAGTTGAGAATCTGGGACATGGCCGTGCGGAGCATCGCCTCGGTCATTTCTTGAGCAATCGACTCCAGGCGGTGCTCAACCACTGCCATGGTGATCGGGTCGTCGTTGCCGGTGTCATGATTCCCGTCAATGTCAGAAGAGACGGACGATGAATCCCGAGACGCCGAAGCTGCTTCCCGGCTCACTCGCAGCTCGATCCCGCCCATGGCATCGACGGTGGCCGTGTCGCCCGGCAATACCAGTACCGTAGTGAATTCCGACTCCAGGACGGCCGGTCCGGGGATTTCCGTTCCGGCCGGCAGGGAATCGGCCGCATAGGTCGGAGCCTCGGCCCAATGGCCCAGGTAGACCCGACGGCTGCCTGTAGGAGCGGCCCCCAGCTCGTCCATTTGCTTGTCGAGCTGGGCAATTCTGGGAAGCTTGCCCACGGCCGACGCCCTGAGGGTGATCAGCCTGACCTCCTGGTCTTGCTGGTTGTATGAGTAGAGCTCCTCATACCTACGGTGGAAGTTGCCCGTCAACTCTCCCAGGAACTCAGCGTCGAGCAGTCCCGGATCGGGCAACGGCACCGTGACCTCGTAGACCTGGTCCAGATAGCGCATGTCAGCAGAGTACTGAATCTCCACAGCCTCGTCGGCAACGCCCTGGGTCGAGAGCTTGTCCCGACCCTGTCTTCCCAGTTCATCCAGTATGACCCTGAGCTCGCCGAGGTCGACGCGGTCCAGGCTCACCGGATACGAGCGGAAGAAGTCGTACTTGATGTCGGTGTTCAGCATCCCAAAAGCCGACAGTACCGGCGCGGAAGCTGGAATGTACACCTTTTGCACCTGAAGCTGACGGGCAACCTCGGAGGCATGCAGACCGGAAGCGCCGCCAAAGCCCATGATGGTGAATTCCCGTGGGTCGACTCCCCGCTGGACCGACATCAGCCTTATCCCTTCGGCCATGGTGGTACAGACCACCTTGTAAACGCCGTAGGCAGCCTCTGCGGTCGTCAGGCCGAGAGGGGAAGCAACGTCATCAGCCAGGGTGGATTCGGCCGCGTTCAGGTCGATGCTGGCCCTGCCGCCCAGGAAATTCGCCGGGTCGAGGTAGCCGAGAGCGAGGCTGGCGTCGGTGACCGTGGGCCGGACTCCGCCCCTGCCGTAGCAGGCGGGACCAGGTTCGGCCCCGGCGCTGTCCGGTCCAACGTGAAGAATCTCGCCCTCGTCAACGCGTGCGATACTGCCCCCGCCGGCGCCCAGGGTGTGGATGTCGATCATGGGAGCAGCAATCTTCCACCCGGCCTCGAACTTTTCGTTGGCGATAAGCGGGACTCCATTTTCGATGAGGGAAATGTCCGTGCTGGTGCCGCCCATGTCAAAGGCGATGATCCTGGGCTCTTCCAGTAGTTGCCCCAGATACGCGGCGGCGCTGACGCCTCCTGCTGGACCGGACAGAATCGCGCGAACCGCCATCTGACTGGAGTCGCTAATGGAGGCCACTCCGCCGTTGGACTGCATGATCAACACGTCTCTCAACCTTGGATATGCTTCGAATCGTTCGGCAAGGTGAGCGAGATAACGGCTGAAGACGGGACCAACGTAAGAGTTGATTACCGTCGTGCTCAGGCGATCAAATTCCTTGATCTGAGGAATCACTTCATGAGAGAGGGAGGTGTACAGATCGGGGAAGCGGTTGCTAATGATTTCCCACGCCTGTTTCTCGTGAGAGGGATTGAGGTATGAGAACAGGAAGCAAACGGCCAACGCCTCTGCTCCTTCCTGGACCAGGTACTCCAGGTTCTCGACCAGCGCGGACTCATCCAGGGGCCGTTCCACCGCACCGCTGGCCCGAATGCGTTCAGGGACGCCGGCGCGAAGGTAACGGGCCGCCAGGGGCTCAACCTGCTTCATTCGCAGGTTATACCGGTCCTCCTTCAGCCCTTCACGCATCTCCAGGAGGTCGCGAAAGCCATCGGTGGTGATGAGACCCACCCGCGCCCCCTTACGCTCCACGAGGGTGTTGGTGGCCACGGTTGACCCGTGGATAACCAGGTCCGTGTCCCCAAGTAACTCGTCCAAGGACAGTCCATAAGACGCAGCGGCCTGCTGCAATCCGTTCATAACACCGATGGAGGGGTCATCCGGGGTCGACTGAGTCTTGAAGAATCTGGGCTGCTCGCCTTCACCTGCTACGACAAAGTCGGTAAAGGTGCCTCCAACGTCTATTCCGATCTTGTACACCTGGGACCTCCCGATTAGAAATGCCTGTCAAAACTGTTCAGGAATGACCGTGCCCAGCCTTGTCAGAGGATTTCCTCCATTCTGATGGCTGCCTCGGTTGCCGCGCGGTCACTGGTGGTGAGTGCTATGAGGGCGTAACCGTCGTGCCGAGCCAGAATATGCAGGTTCTGGATATTGACGCCACCCTGTCTCAACTGGTCGGCGACGCGTGCAAGCGCGCCGGGTTCGTCCTTCAGGCGGACCACCACGGCGTCGTCGCTGACAGCCTTGTAGCCAGCCTGGTTTAGTACCGAGAGGGCGTGGTCGGTATCATCGGCCGTGAGGACAATTGCCCCGCGGTCGCCTGCTGTCTGGGTATTCATTGATTCAACATTTATGCCTGCCCCAGCAA
>CAXXKY010000002.1:0-606373 GCA_963667325.2 Dehalococcoidia bacterium | reverse complement strand
CTCCTTCGAGTTCTGCGCCTACCCTCCAGCTCTTGGTGCCGACGACGGTGTGATCGTAATCAGCCATCGCGGCACCAAGACTTACTCCTTCCTGGCCCTGGAACTGGCCAGAAGCAGCGGAGCCTACACCGTCGCCATCACCTCCACGGAGCCCGGTCCCCGCATTACAGTAGCCGACGTGCAGCTACAGACCGTGTCTCCCGAACGGTCCGCCGCCTTCACCATCAGCTACACTTCTGCGTTGATGGTGATGGGAATGCTCGCAGCCGCTCTTGGAAGCTGGACAGACGATAGCGGCGACGTCGCCCAGCTCAGGGCTCGCCTCGACGACATCCCGGCAGTGGCGGAGCAGGTGGTGGCTCGACAGGGCGAAATCCAGCGGGCCACCCGGCGGTTCCAGAGTCGACAGCGCTTCATCTGCGCCGGATGGGGCCCGAACACCGGCTCCGCGTATGAGGTTGCGTTGAAGATCATGGAAACCAGCACCTGCAACAGCGAAGGTCTGCAAATTGAGCAGCTTCTCCACGGCCCTTTTGCTCGGTCGATCAGAAATGCCTCGTGACGTTGATCGCCCCGCCGGGATTCGGATACGAGCGTTCCATGAACGTGGCGCGAGCGTCAGTCGCCGTGGGAGCGCCAGTATGGGGACTGGTGCAGGAGGGTGACATGCTGTTGTCGGCCCTGTCCACTGCCAGTTTCGCAATGCCCGAGGTCCCGGAAATGTGGACCCCATTGATTTATATTCTTCCGCTGCAACTGTTCACCTACTATCTTGCAGTTGCCAGAGGAGCCCATCCAGATCTTTTCCAGCAGAACAACCCAATGCAGGCAGCAGCCCGACGGCATTACGATCTTTAGGGGAGAATCTCATTCCTCTTCCAGTGTGGGTCAGGGTATGAGACCGGAGAGCCGTCATTGGCTCAAGCGCATCAGAAAATAAAGCAGAGTCAACAGGAGAGAATCATGGCGTCAGACGATCAGCGGGAAGTCCTGGCCGGGATCGCGGAAAGCCGCGGCTACACATTGGAGATGCATGGCATCATGGCCGCCGCAGACCCGGCGTGGGTGGAGAAGTACAACGCGTTCATCGAAGCAACCTACACCGGCGAGCGTACCCTGGACCGCAAGACCAAGGAGTTGCTGCAGGTGGCGGTCGAGGCGGCCCTGAGGGCAGACGTCGACCAGATCGGCGCGCACATCCGTGTGGCCTTGCGCGAGGGCGCCACCCCGACGGAAATACTGGAAGCCCTGCAATGCGTCGCCATGCCCATGGGAGGCTTGGCCTTCCGCAGGGGGCTTCAGGCTTGGGCCGCCGAAACCGGTTTCAGCCCTCCTGACCAGCATTAGCCGCAAAACGACACAGGGCCGCTAGCCTGGACGTTCCGGCTCGGCCCTGTGTTTTATGTATCTAGTTAACCCGACTACTTCTGCCAGTTGACCCTGTTGCTGAGCGTACCGATCTCGCTGACTTCGATTTCGCAGAGGTCGCCGTCTTTCATGTTCTCCGTTGCGCCCTCTGTGCCCATCCAGAGCACATCGCCAGGCACGAGCGTGAGGTACTTGCTCATCTCGCTGATGTATGTACGGACGCCGAACAGGGCAGTCGCCACGTCGTATTCGCCGACAACGCGATCGTTGACACGAATGACTACATGCAGGTCGTCAGGATTCAGGTCAGTTACTATCCACGGCCCCATCGGCTTGAATGTGTCGGTGTTCTTGGCACGCCACATGGTGCGGTCGCCGCGCTGCCAGGTGCGCTCGCTGACGTCGTTTCCGATGGTATAGCCGAAGACGTAGTCCAGCGCATCGGTCTCGCTGACCGGGCCAGTGGAAGTTGGGCCGCACTCCTTGCCCATTACGACCACCAGCTCGCCCTCATACTGCAGCTGCTCGGTGGCGTCGGCGGGTACGATTATATCGTGGCCGTGAGGCACCAGCGCGTTGTTTGCCCGGTATCCCACGTCAGCCTTCTTGGGCAGATCAGGCTCCTGGCCTCGCATGTGCGCCGCCCAGGTTACGTGCTCCGGGTAATTGATGCCGGCTGCGTAAAAGGTGGTCGGAATTACCGGTACCTCCAGATGCACCGCCCCAAGGCCGTGGGAAGCCCCCGTCTTCGCGTGTTCTCCAAATGGGCTGCCGGAGACCTCGTGAACCGTCTCACCCTCGATAATTCCGTAAGAAGTCGATCCGTTTGCAGTATATCGGCACCACTTCATTACTGTTCCTCCCTCATTGTCAAATTTCCCTGTGTTATTCTGTCCCTGTTTTTCGTAAAAACTCCGGCTCGTCTTCGAGCCATATTCTAAATCAAGGAATTGGAATATGCGATTGGAAGGAAAGGCTGCCCTCGTCACTGGCGCAAGCCGAAACATTGGCCGCGAAATCGCCTTGACCTTCGCCCGCGAGGGCGCAGACCTCATCCTCAACACCCGGCAAAGCGCAAAGGAACTTGACGAGGTTGCGGCCCAGTGCCGGGAATTGGGGGCGCAAACCGTCACCGCCGTCTGCGACGTGGGTGACTCGGACTCGGTGCGCCGTATGGTGGCCGACGGCATAGACCAGCTCGGCAAAGTGGACGTGCTCGTCTCAAATGTCGCGATCCGGCCTCACAGGCCCATTACCGAAGTGACCGATGAAGAATGGCTGCAGGTGATGAACACCAATCTGAATTCCGCCTTCTTCCTGTGCAAGGCCGTCCTGCCCGGAATGCTGGAGCGCCAGAACGGCAGCATCATCGCCCTCGGCGGCCAGTCTTCCATTACGGGCAGGCCCAACACTACTGCGGTGACCGCAGCCAAGACCGGCCTTCTCGGCCTTATCCGCGCCATCGCCGCGGAGGCAGCTCCCCATAGCGTCCGGGCAAACATGGTCAACCCCGGCTCCACGGACACCTCTCGCGAGCACCCGGAATGGTACCCCGAGTTCCAGGGAGGTATGAGTCGCGGGTCAACGACACACCTGCAAGACCTGCCCATGGGCCGGCAGGCGACGGTGCAGGATGTCGCCAACGCCTGTCTTTTCTTCGCCAGCGACGAGTCCGCCTACATTACCGGCGACAGCGTAAACGTGATGGGAGGTCGCTACATCGTGTAGCCCTATGCAGCGTTCTCCCAAGCAGCTGCCGCTGCTCCAAGCAGCCCGGAGTTGTCGCCAAGGACGGAGGGCACGAGCTCAAACACCTTGTGCAGTTCGCTCATCAGCCGCTCGTGTATGCCCTCCTTGATCTGGGGAAGCAGATTCAGCTGAGTGAGTCCCTCCGACACGCCCCCTCCGAGTATGATCAGGTCTGGGTTGAACAGGTGCACTACGTTCGCCAATCCTGTGGCCAGTCCTTCGCAGGCCCTGGCCATCACCGAGTTGGCGAACGCATCCCCCTGCACCGCCGCGGCCACCACTGCACGAGCCGTCAACTCAGTCGGCGCCATTGCGGCCAAGGCGGATTCGGCGTGCTGACCCTGCTCCAGGATTGACCGCGCATAGTTCGCAATGGCAGTACCTGAGGATACCGCCTCCAGGCAGCCCCGCTTGCCACACTGGCACATTGGTGCATTTGCGCCCGTGTTCACCGTGGTGTGACCCACCTCCCCTGTGAGCCCGTTCGCCCCCAGCAGCAGAGAGCCGGACTCCACCGCGCCTCCTCCTATACCGGTGCTCACCGTTACATAGAACAGGCTCTTCGGAGGATGGCCAGCCTGGGCCGCGTCTCGACCGGCGCCGAAGTGCAGTTCACCCACGGCGGCAAGATTGGCGTCATTACCCAGAACAATGGGGAATCCGAACCTTTCGCGCCAGACCTGCTTCAGGGATATTCCGTCCAGGGCCGACAGGTTCGGCGGCTGATAGAGGATTCCGGTTTCGGGGTCCACAGGCCCCGCTACCGCTATCCCAATTCTGGAGGCTTGAATGTCTTCCACAGCCAACGCTTCGTTGACTAGAGATCCCCCCAACGCTAGGTATTCCCCGGCGTCCCTGCCGCCCGGATTGGGCCGCCGGGCTTGCCACAGGATATCGCCATCGCGATCAATGAGCGCCACCCTGCACCAGGTGCCGCCCCAGTCCATAGCAAGCACCGCTGGAGTTGTCTCTCTGTTCGTCATCGCAATGGTTTCTTCAACACCAAATGCCGGGCCACGAAGCCGGGAAACATAGCCGAACTTGAACGGCGCACGTACTCATTCAAGAAGCATTGTGTCCAGAATTCCGCGCAGCTTCTCAGCATCCATTGGACCCGAAAACTTCCGGACTATTAGCCCTTCGCGGCTCAGAAAGAACTTTTCAGGAATTCCCCTGACGCCGAAACTAATGGCAATTTTACCCTCTTCATCAACACCATTGGGATATTGATGCCCCTCTTGTTGAACGAACAGTTCAGCGTCTCCAGATCGGTCCCACAGGTTCACCCCAACGAATTCGACGCCTTTGTTCCTGTATTCGCTATAGACTTGGGCCAATACAGGAGCTTCATCCCGGCATGGTGGGCACCAGGAGGCCCAGAAATCCAGCATCACCAGTTTTCCTTGAAGGTCTGAAAGACTCAGCTCTCCTCCATCCAGGAGACCCAGGGTGAACTCCGGCGCAGCCTCCGCTTCAACGTCCAATTCCAGGAAGCTGTTGTTGACTGCCAGTCCTCCGCGTGCGGGACCGGATGTTACGGACGCCCACGCCAGTATAGCCAGCAGCCCAAGCACAGGAATGCTTACGGCCAATATTACAATGGTACGACGGCTGATCCGAATTTGCCTCCTGCCGGCCTGTTCCTGCCAGCCCACTGGATGCTCCGGATTTTCGTGTCCGTTCGGCTTCTGCATCAGGGTTCAGCATCCGAGGATTCGCCTAGCGCCCTCGACACCAGATTGGCGCGTCTTCGTAGGTACTCGCCGTCCTCAACGCTTCCCTGATGGTGGAGCTCGTCCAGCTCCGCTAGAGCAAGAACCAGTTCGTGCCTGCCGGGCTCTTCCTCGTGCGCCTCTTCTGACGCCACTTCACCTTCAGCGCCTATGCCCGCAGCTGCCGGTCGGTACTTGCGCACGGTTCCGTATACCAGCATCACCAGGAGAATCGCCCCTACCGCCGAAGGTATGGCAGCGAGCCAGAAGGGGCTGTCGCTCACCGTTCCACCAAGACGCGCCAGGACTCCCGGCTGTGGCAGGCCGCCAATTTCCAACTCAACCCCCGGCCCGGGTGGAATGTCCCTGCCTTCCCATGCCCGGAAAATGTCGTCCTGGATTCCCACTGGCTCTCGAGAATTGAGGCCAGAAATTTCGATGTCGTCCCACTGGCCTGGAACGAGTATCTGGAAGATTCCCGCTCCCTGCGGCAGGCTGTTTCGGAAGGCTACCTTGCCTCCCTCGTATGTGAAGGTGTATGCAAAGTCCACACTGTGCTCCCCCGGTGGCACCGGAGCAGTCAGCGCAAACCCGGTGCCCACGGAAATGACCTCTCCTCCCCTCAGGTCCGACTGAACGGTGACATTGGCCGCGTTGGGAGGAAGCCCAAAGCGCATGAAGCTGAACATGCCTGGCCGAGCGGTTTCAAGGTTGGGTTGCAGCGTGCGATCTGTGGGATTGGCGAAGCGCACGAACTCGGTTACGGTCGCTACTCGCTCCGAAACGTCAAAACTCGTAATCACCATGACGTGCCGGTCTACGGTGATAATGCCCGCATCCTCTGTCGGCTCGTAAACGGTGATCATCTTCTCGGTGTCCAATTCTTCCTCGGAAACGGTGAGGCCATAGAACACCCCGCCATAGTCCACGCTCAGGGTGTATGCTCCGCCAGCAACCTTGGCCACATCTTCGAAGACGAAGCTGCCGTCAGGGGCAGCGAGGGTCTGTCCCGTGCCAGCCAGGGTACCGTCCGGAGCGGTAATCAGCAGAAGCACGGCAAGTTCGCCCGATACAGAAGACCCGGCAGTTCCGTTGACCACCGTACCTTGGATAGAGAGTGATTCCTGGGCCGCCGCATTCCAGGGTAACGCAAGGATCAACCCGCCACTGAGCAAGATAGCCAGAGGGATGAAGCCCCTCACCAGCACAATTCGCGACAGAAACTTCACTCCTGGCGCGCAGATTCCGTGCTGGGAATCGTAGCCTCGGTCCGATCGGCTTCCGGGCGGGCGCCACAATGCGGGCAAGGGACATCGCCGAAGGGAATCGGTGCATCGCACTCCGGGCAGGACCTCCAGCCAGTTTCCGCGACCTGTAGCGAACTCAGCGTTGCCCGGGCGTCCATGACATCCTGCTCTAAGAGCAGCTCAGGGGGAGCGTTTCCGCTCTCTATCCGTTCCCTTATGATTGCAGCGGCCTCCAGCCGGTATGCCAGAAGCTCCTCTCTGTACTGATCAGCCGGAATGTTTCCCAACTGGAAATCCAGATCCAACGTGTCAATTGAATCATAGATGGACTCGAGGCCCACTCCAACGGCGTCCGATTCGCTGTCGTTAGATTCCTCCGATGACTCCGGGGACGGCGCTCTATCGCTCTCTCCGCGAAAAAACGAATACGCAACCATGAAAAGGCTGAACCCGGCCAACGCACCACCCATCAGGATGGCGATAATCGTCTCTCCGTCCATTATGTCAGTCTAACAGCCTCGCCCTTTGCCAGGTAACGGTACTACCCCCGACGTCACGCGGCCGTGGGCCGTGGCGCTGCCGGTGTCCTAGAAGGTGCTGTAACGGCAACCCGGGATGGCTCAGGCCAGAGTGCGATTACAGTTCCCAGGATCATCACAGGCCCGGCCACCCACATCCACCATATGAGTGGATTCACCAGTATTCGCAGACCAGCATCCCCGTTGGTGAGATTCTCGCTCGGCACGACGTAAAAGTCCTCCACAGGGGTGGACCGGATGGCAGCGCGAGTGGAAGCCATGTTGAAGCTGGGGTAAAAAGCGCGGTTTGGGCTGATTGTTTCCAGGTATTCGCCGTCCCGGTATACCTCCACGGCAGAAATGAATTCGGTTCGATTTCCGAAAATCTCCTGCGTAGTGCCCAGATACCGAATTTCGTAGTTCTCCACCGTGGTGGTCTCACCCGGCGACAGCACCACATCCTTTTGAGAGTTGAAGAATGAGGTGCCCACAATCCCCAGTGCAACCATAATCACAGACAGATGCACTATGTACCCACCGTAGCGTGGCCTGTTGGCCCATATCAGGTGCGCAAAGGCAACGGCTACGTTCTCACCCGAGTTTCGATGACGGGCGCGGGTCCCTCTGAACCATTCCATAACGATCCCGGCACCCACGAACGTCACCAGCCCGAAGCCAGCCAGGGCATAGGACTGGCGCAGACCGACGGCCAGCAGAATCACTACGGCCACAACCGCTACCGACGCAGGTACCGCCAGAGCCCGGCGTACGCTGGCCCAGTTGGCTTTGCGCCAAGGCAGCATGGGCCCCACTCCCATGAGGAACACCAGGGCCAGCATCAGTGGGCCGTTCACCTGATCGTAAAAGGGCCTTGCTACCGTGATTTGTTCTCCGCTCGTCAGTTCTGAGATCAACGGGTAGACGGTGCCCCAGAGAGTGACGAAGGCAATCGCCAGCAACAGGAGGTTGTTGACTAGAAACGCTGCCTCCCTCGACAGCATGGAGTCCAGATTCCGCGCGCTCTTCAGCAGGTGGTAGCGCCAGAAGAAGATGATGAAGGGTATTATCACACCGATGGCCATGAACATCAGGAACACCCATCCCAGCGTTGAAGCGCCGAAGGAGTGGACCGAAGGCACGGATCCGCCGCGATTCATGAACATCCCATAGCACGCCAGGCCAAAGGCCACGTTAATCAGGGCGATGTTCCACATCCGGAACATCCCGCGTCGTTTTTGCACCATAATGGAGTGTATGAATGCAGTGAGCGCCAGCCACGGCATGAAAGCGGCGTTCTCCACCGGGTCCCAGAACCAGTAACCTCCCCAGCCCAGGATCGTATAGGCCCACCACGAACCCAGCAGCAGCCCACTGGCAAGAAGAGCCCAGGTTACGATTCCCCAGATGCGGCCCGGGTCGACCCATTCGTCTCCTGTCTGCCTGGCGAGCAATGAACCCAGCGCGAATGAAAAGGGAATACTGATACCGATCAAACCGGCCATCAGAGCAGGCGGATGGAAGAACATGCCAAAATGGGTGAGCAGCGGATTTATTCCCTCTCCGTCAGGAGGAATGAAGGGAAGCTTCTCAAACGGATTGGCCATCACTGCCATGACAGCCAGGAAGAACGTGAGAATCAGCATCAGTACGCCGGTCGTATACGGCAGAGCGTCGCGCACTCTCTCCGGAGCACGCCAGATCGCAATCGCCGACATCACAGAAAGCACCATCGCGATGTACAGCAGCGAGCCCTCGTTCCCTGCGTAAAACGCAACCCACGTGAACCTGTCTGGCATTGCCAGGTCACTGTGCCTAGCGACATAGGCAATTTCGAAGTCCCGCGCAATGAAGGAAACTACGAGGCTCAATGTCGAGACAAACAGCACGACGACGGTGGCGTACATCGCGGCCTGCGCGCTTTCCACCAGCGCCGCTGACCCACGCAACTTGCCAGACACGGACGCCACGCTTGAATACGCAGCCAGCGCCAAGGCCATCCACAGACTGATCGCTCCCAGGTCACCCATCGGAGCCAGGCTCCTGCCTGCCATTCGTTTCCGCTGCGGATGACGAAGACGAGGCACGAGGCCCATCAGCAGGGGAAGCCATTCTCCTGCGTGCGCCCAGATTTCGGTCAACTATCTCAAGGTAAGGGGCAAGTCCTTGTCGGTCCATCGTCTCGGCCCCAGGACCAACTTCGGCCTCACGTCCTCCCGGGGCGCCAGCAGCCGAATCGCTTGACGTTACCGAGGGCTCAGCAACCTTTCTTCCGATCATGGACCGAATAACCAAAAATAGCACTGCAATACCTGCCAAAACTCCGGCAATGGGCAGAATCCATGCCACAAGGTTCGCGCCTGACTTTGGCGGCGCGGCAAGGATATCCGCTCCGTAGCGATCCACAAAGTAGTCCAAGACTTCGTCCCGCGTCCTTCCTTCAGCAAGCATCTCGCGTATTACGGCCCGCATCTGGAAGGAGATCTCCACCTGTGCCTGGTCTATAGTTTCCGCCGGGCACACCGGACACATGATCATTTTGTCGATGGCTTGGGCTTCTCTCTCCAAGTCTTCATCAGCCGACTGGGCAAAAGCAACGGTAGGGTTCAACACCACCGCCAACGCCACAACCAAAAACACACAAAAAGCGCACAGTTGCGGTAACGAGAGATTCTTGCTCAAGAACCCTCCGCGCGCCTGTGCGCCCCGTGTCAGTTCAAATTTCGGAGTTACTTGGGCAACCCGTCAATGTAATTGGCAAGCGACCACCGTTCTTCTTCGCTCAGTAGCTTGCCGAAGGGAGGCATCACCGATGCAGGGCCAAACGGGCGGACCGTTACCTTCAGGAACCCTTCGATCGCCTCGGGGGTGAGAGTCGTCAGATCCGGAGTGATGGCCGTTTCATACCCGTATTCGTTGATCAGCAGGCTGAGCACCGGTCCGTCGCCCCTTGCGCCCGCGCCGTGGCACATCAGGCAGTTTACCTCATACAGATGGACCGTCGAACTGTCTGTCGTATTGGGGGGCGGCGGATAGAACGCTACTGCGCCGGACACCCCAACCAGTCTGGGGGGTTCATGCGACTTGTAAGACTGCTGATAATGCTGCTCGTAGAAGATGTCAACAGGGTAGCTGCCGGAAGTACAACCGACCGCCGCCAGCACACCGACCAAAACGAGTCCGGCGACCAAAGCCCGGACCGTCCGGCCACGATTTCGCCCGCCGGCTCTTGGGCGCACCTGCTCTTCGGAGCTCTTGTAGTTTCTGCGGCGGAAAAGCATTTGGAACATCACTTCAGGGAACCGGAACCTTAATTTTCGCGAACCACGTCTATTGCGCCTGCCTGGGTAAACAGCGTGGAAACCTGGGTCAGTTGCTCTTCTTCCACGTTGACCAGCACGCCGATATAACCTTCGGTTATACGTGTGTCGTAAAGCCCTTGCTTGAAGCTGGGAAGCCTGGATTCAAAGATGATTCCGATGATCGTGAATATGATCGCCGTCAGCATCGTGCTTTCGTAGGTAACCACTGCCATTGGAGGGAGCGAAAGAATTGGCTTTCCTGCCTGCACCAGGGGATAGGCCATCTGGGTCATCGAGGTGAGCAAAATGCCTATCGTCAGGCCCACCACGGCGCCGCAGAGCGGAAACACGTAAAGCCTGTGCCCCTCATGACGTTCACCAAACGCCCCTTCCGGGTACGGAGTGTCCGTCAGGAAGTCGTAGTCATTCGGCGACACGCCTGCCTGCTGCAGCGCATCCCCTGCTTCCGCAGCGTAGTTGGCGTCTTCGAAAAGACCCAGTATTGCTCGTTTTGCCATGCTCCGTTCCCTCTTTCGGGATCCCAGTCATCCCCCGAAGGGAATACTAGGGTATCGCCGGCTGTTGGTGCTCGCCTCTAGTCTTCCCTGAATACGGCGGGAACAGTCCTTCTCCCGATCTGTACCTCGGTGCGGAGTATCTCCGCCTCCTTGATATCGTAAAGCGGTATGAGCGGGGCCACCCTCGCTATCAGCAGCATCAGCATCGAAACCAGCGCGAAAGTGCCACCGATGATTGTCCATTCAACGGCGCTGGGTGCATAGACCGTATACCAACTGAAGGTGAACACCTGCTTGTTCTGGAGGCCGGGCACGATAATGATGAAGCGTTCCAGCCACATCCCGATATTCACGGATATGCAGGCTGTCGACATAATCCAGAGATTCCTGCGGAACATCCGCGGCAGCCACAGCGCCACCGGCAGGAAGTACGTGGTGAAGACAAACACCATCATCCAGATATTCCACGGGTTCTGCATAAACTGCAGATCGCGCACGGCCAGTTCATCGGCTTCCCTGCCGTAGAATCCGAAGAGCACTTCCATCACGAAGAAGTAGAACCAACCCGTCGCCACCACTATCAGCAAGCGTCCAAGGGCATCGATGTGCTCGTGGCGGATGTAGTCCTGCCAACTGTAGATATAGCGCAGGATGATCATCACGAAGGCCACGGCCGACACGCCGGAATGCACCGCCCCGACAACAAAATATGGAGCAAAAATGGTGGAATGCCACGACTTAACCGCCACTGCCATACCGAAGTCCCAAGACACTATGCTGTGCACTGAGACGAACACTGGCAGGATTAAGGCAGAGAGCAGCACACCTGCGATGATCTGAAGCTTCCATTGCCGTGGGTTGCCCCGCCAGCCCATCGCCAGGATTCCATAAATCCTGTGGGGCATGCCCGTGGTCCGGTCCCGAAGCACAGCGAAATCAGGAACGAGGGCGACAAGCACGAACAGTACGCTGGAAGTCAGGTATGTGTAAACCGCACTAGGGTCCCACACCAGCGGCGACCGTACATTCGGCCAAATACCCCTAGCGTAGTCATACGGCATGAAGGGGACCGTGTAAATCCAGTACACCAACCGCCATGGCCGTCCCGTGTGAATCAGCGGCATCAGCATCGCAGTCATCAGCGAGAAGACAGTCAGGATCTCGGCCGCCCTAGTCGCAGGCCTGCGCCACTCCGCCTTGGAAAGCCTGAGAATTGCGGACAGCATCACACCTGCGTGGCTGATACCTATCCAGAACACGAAATTGGTGATGAAGAACCCCCACATCACCGGCCGGTTCATCCCGGTAACGCCCAGGCCCTTGTTAACCATCAACCCAGCTGCGCTCATCGCGCCCAGCACGATCAGTCCCAGCAACGCCACCGTGATCCAAAACCACTTCGGCGAATGCAGGATCGATGACAGCAGATCGCGATTGATCTGCCGGGACGGTAAGGGCCTGCCTTCTTGCATTCTTAGTAGTGAGGGGAGAGGAGAGAGCGCAGAGTTCTTGGTTCCCTAGCTGCTCGCTTCTCGTTTCCCACTCCTCCTTGATTATTCGGGTTTGGCCAGTACTAGATATTCCCCGCGTATGAAGCGGGACATGCGGGTGTACAGCGCCCCTTCCTTGACTTCCCATACCGACAGCATGGGAAGAATGCGGGTCGCCAACAGGTAGACAAAGGCTGCTCCGCCGATTCCGCCTAGAACGATGAAGATGTCCCAGATGTCCGGGTACACCGCCGCAGGCACATGGTCAAGGAACGCAGCATAGATGTTGCCGGAGTTTGCCCCACCGACAAACACCCTTACGCTGAACATCAACGCCCCCGCGGCCGCCGAGATTCCTGCCAGTGGTGGCCCCCAAGCGCTGCGACGCACAGGATTCCACAGCAAGATGAGGAACGGTATCGCGAAGCTAAGCGCCAGGTTCGCCACAAATACGCCGCCGTAGGATTGGGCGAACAGGTACTTGATGATGTTCTGCTCCACCACCAACCGCCCGTACCAATAGGTGATGAAAAAGGCGAACAGGTGATAGGCCCAAAGCAGGGTCAGACCCAGCTGAATCTTGCTAGCCGACCAAAAGACCGACTTTCCGTAGTATTCCTGGAAGCCCCCCCACCGTCGCATTACGTACAGGATAATGAGGCAGACGCCCAATGCCACCTGGAAGCCCGTCAGGCTGTAGAACACCGGGAATATCGAATCCTTCCAGCCCGGTATCATGCTCTGCGCATAGTCCGAACTGATGATGAAGTGCACAAAAATAAGAGTCATGAAATAGAAGGCGCCCAGCAGGGCCAGCCCTGCCTTCTGCGCGTTCCACTGCCGCTTGGTCCCGTACCAATGACCCGCCAGGGTGCGGTATAGCCATCCCCGGAATCCTCTGGCCGTATTTCGCGCTTCGGCCATGTCAGGGACCGCCGACAGCCAGAGTATCGCAAGCGCCGTAACTGCCAGGCCTATGACCCCGGCAAGGTCCCACGCGTGGGGTGCGCCGATCGGTCCCTCGAACCAGATGGTCCGTCGGATCTCCAGGTCATGCCCTTCAACGGGGCCGGGGTTCGCGATGGGCGGCAGTATCAGCATCATCGGAATGAATGTGATGATGTTGAATATACCGACTACCGCGAACAATTCAGATACACGGGAAAGTGGCCGCCTCCAGTGGCTCTTGGTAAACCGGAAAGCAATTGCCGCCACCGGCGCAGCACTGGTGATCATGAAGACGAAAGAGAAAGTAGCCATGTAATAGCCCCAGGGGGCCCTGTCGTCGAACCCGTCCGCGGCCGCCCTGGCGATGAACCCTACGATTCCCAAGACCAGCAGTGCAAGACTGCCCAGCAGCGCCATGGTGAAGGCCTTCGGCATGGAGGTGACTTTTTCCGCCATGTCACGAGTCATCACCCTGGGGTTAGGAAATACCCACATCCCGGGGTAGTGACCGCCTGAAATACCCCCGTGACCCTCGCCGTGGGCTGTGCCGTGATGGATATGTTCGCTCTCGCTGGCTGCCATCTGGTTACTTCGCCTGCTACCTTACATTCCTTTCAAACGTGAGTAGAAAACCGCGGCCTAATGGGCTGCCTCACCTATGGGGTATTTGTCCACTTTCTTAAGGTAGATCACGTTAGGCTTGGTTGCCATTTCCTCAAGAAGGCGGTAAACCCTCGTCTTCGACTCATCCACATACTCGCCATGATGGAATTTGTCGTACTGCTCATTGGCTTTCTCGAAGTACTCGTAAACCGGCCCGGTCTGGTCCGTCTGCTCCCCGAACTTCAACGCGTTGGTCGGGCACGCCTGCGCACAAGCCGGAAGGAAATTGCCGTCCTTCATCCTCTGATAGTTGAGGTAACGGTCCCCCGCCGGGATCTGCTCGCCTGTCGTCGGTTCCACTCCCCGTCGTTCCACCGTGATCTCACCGCGGCGAATTCGCTGCACGCAGAAGGAGCAGCGCTCCATGATTCCCCGGCTGCGAACGGTGACGTCCGGATTCAACTGATTACGCAACCTTTCGGGCCACTTGGGTTCCCACCAGTTAAAGAACCTAACTTGGTAGGGGCAGTTGTTGGCGCAATAACGAGTGCCCACGCACCGGTTGTACACCTGCACGTTCAACCCTTCGTCATTGTGGTATGTCGCAAAGACCGGACAAACGGGTTCGCAAGGGGCATTCTCGCAGTGTTGACACATGATCGGGATAAAGCGCGCCTTCACGTTGGGAAATTCGCCTTCCCAGTAGCGCTCTATCCGGATCCACTCGTAGGCTCTCGCCTGCTGGAACGATTCCCTTGTATTGATCGGCAGGTTGTTCTCGGCCTGGCAAGCCACTACGCACGCCTGGCACCCGGTGCACCGGTCCAGGTCTACAACCATTCCCCATTTGTGGTCAATTCTAGTCGTTACCATTCTTATTCCAAGAGCGGGACGGAGTGGTTTAGCCTATTGCCATCGCCGTCCGACTGACAGTAATTCCTTATCCTAATAATTGCCCGGGGCAATCGTCTTGATGATTTCTTCGGCAGAGCTCAGCCCCACTTCCACTGCCCTGGTCGTTCCCTCCAGCTTGGATACTACGACACTTTCTCCGGTGGGAGAGATTCGCACCCTGGTTCCGCCCCAAGCCAGCGACCCAGCCCCGGCCACCCGGGTGGGCTCAAGGATGTCATTGACGTTGGAGCTCTCAGTGCTCGGGCGGTCAGTTGCCCATTCCGACCCATGAAGCCGCCCTCCACCGAACGGCACGCTCACCACGTCGGGCGGAGCAGCGGGCGTCAGAAAAGCCACGGCCCGTATGGAGCCCCGCGAAGACTCGATGCGCACTACATCGCCCTGCCGGATTCCAAAGCGTTGGGCGGTCGTATCATTCATCTCCACCCAGGTCTGCCATGTGATCGTTGTAATCGGGTCCGGTGCTCCTTGCAGCCACGGCAGGTGTGCCAGCTCTCCGTTCTCTATGGAATTCGGTGAGAAGGGCGTCAGGTGAACAGTACCCGCCCCTCCGAATCCGGCAAAGGTAGGCTGTGAGGCGCTCTGGGCGATTTCCCGCAGGAGCCCTGCCCTGGGTCGAGGCACACTAGGGCCGCTGGCCGACTCATCCCACCATCCGCCCCGCTGCAACAGGGCAGTCCAGAATTCGTCGGGAGTGCCAGCTTCGATGGACCCGCGGTTTTCTTCGAACAGGGCCGTGGCAGCTTCTTTCAGCATACTCTCGTAGCTGGACCACGGGAGTTGGTCGCCAAGGCCCAGGTCTCCAGCAGCCGAAAGCAGCACATCTGGGAAGCTGCGGGGATCCAGGTCCCACAGGGGATTGACTACCGGCTGCTGGAATCCCGCAACCTGATACCCCGGAGCGGGATCTGGAATGTCGTCGCCCCAGTCTTCCAGGTAGACCCGGTCCGGCAGCAACAGGTCCGCCAAAGCGGACGTGTCGTCTATGAAGGGAGAGAAACTGATGATGTACAGGTCAGCGGCGCTCTCGATGGCGTCCCTGAATCGGATAGAGCCAGGCAATCCGTGTACTGGATCGGCATTGTGAAGCAGCAGCATTCGAATCTCGCCAGTCCGAATCTGTTCTGCCAGTTCTTCAAATTCGTCTATACTCGAAGCGGCGGCCGACGAAGGAACTCCATCCCAGGGCCCGGCAGGGTTCAACGTGACTCCACCCTTCGCTCCCACGCTACCCACCAGCCAGTTGAGCACGGAAGCAGCCTGCACGTTGAACAGTCCGTTGCTATTTGCTCCGGCGGAACCGCCCGCTATGGCAATGCTGGGCCCGTGAGTGGCAAAGTCCGTTGCCAGTTTCTCAATGAACTCCACCGGATCGCCGCCCGCGACTTCCGGCGTGATTCCAACCAACTGTACGACTGCCTCAGGGCGGAAGGCGTTCAAAATCTCCCGTCCCGTTTCGCCTCCCAGCAAGGCATCAACATCCACGTTCGATGCCTGGAGGTTCTTCGAAACGATGACATGAGCTATGCTCAGCGCCAGATATCCCTCCCAGCCCGGGCGGACCGGTATCCACTTGTCAGCGTTGGCGGCGGTCATGGAAAACCGGGAGTCAACATGGTACAGAGTCCCGCGTTCGCTTCTCCCCTCGCCCTGCCTGAACTCGCCGTATCCACGGTTCCATCGCGTTGGTGAAATCCAGGTCGAAAGGAAATCCGCACCAAAGGATAGGATGAAATTCGCGTTCTCCAGGTCAAAGTCCGGCAGAACGTCCTGTTCATAGACCTGCTTGACAGCGCTGCGGTAGACATTGTTGTCCACCGGTTCGAAAGCCATGTGCTTAATGCCCGTGGCCTCGGCGAAACGGCTCGTAAGCATGCCGAGGTGTCCACGCACAGGCTTTGTGATCATCGCGGCATAATCGCCCCGGTCATTCAACTGCCGGTTGAGGGTGTCCATTGCCTCCGATTCCCAGGAAATCGGAACAAACTGGCCTGAACCGCGATTTCCGCCGCGCCTCATTGGTCCGGAAATGCGGTCGGGGTGGTACAGGGCCTGAACACCCGCCTCGCACCTCGCGTGGCTCTTTCCCTGATTGGTGGGATAGTAGGGATTGCCCTGGATTTTCTTGGCCCTGCCCTCCATCACGCGCACTAGTATCCCTTCGCATGAGGGGCAGTTCCGGCACAGGCTGGTATACCAGTTGTCCTTCCCCCTCACAAGGTCTTCAGGGAGGTTTACCGGACTCTGGATGCTGAGCTCCCCTTCACGAATCCCGAAGCCCTCGCATGCAACTGCGCCTACTGCCGAGAGACCGGCCCATGCCAGGAAATGTCGCCTAGTCAGTTTCATTGATACCGCTTTGCCAGCCTTTTATGACCCTTCTATCTTTTCGCGTCAGCAGAAACCGTGCTTGCCTATTTGTGGCAAATCGTGCAGTCCGTCGGTACGTTGTTCCACCTGTGGCAGTCCAGACAGGTGCCCATCTTGAGCGACTGACCGTCCTTGGGTTGCACCTCTTCCATGCTTCCCACGTCGCCGTGGCAGATGGAGCACGTCTCCGCTATGCCGATTGGTTCGTTGATTTCCTTTCCATTGATGTCGAACCGAGGCGCGTCTTCAGCACTCATATCGCTGGTGAAGAGCCGTATGTGCGCCTCATGTACGAACCTGACGTGGTCCGGCATGCGGTGCACCCGCTCCCAGTCGATTGGCACCTCATCGGCGAAGTATTGCTGCACCTTTGCGATTTCAGTTTGGGCATCGCTCGTTCTGCCGGAGACATCTTTATGACAGAAAAGGCACTGTTCCACTGCAGGAACCGTGGCTGCGTCTCCCTTGGTTACGTTCCGGTGGCAGAACTCGCACTGAATATTGTTCTCCTCCACGTGGACGGTGTGCGGAAACTCGACGGGCTGCGCCGACGCGTTTCCTAGACCGAAAGGGGGATTGGAAAACCAGGAAATGAGCAATACCACCAGTATAAATCCGATGATAACCGTGAAGACGCCGCCTGCCACCATTAGCGGGATCATTTTGCTGGTGGGTCTCATACTTGGCGGCCTCGTGGCCCAAACTCTGCGGCTCCGTTGCCTGAACCAGCCTCACGGCCTGAGAGATTGAAGTGCCGGTTCCACTGGCCCGAAATGATGAAACAGTGCCTGCGTACGGCCTGAGTGATTAAAATGCAGTGCTGGATGCCGTTCATGTTGAGATGCTTGCCCTTTGGCTCTGGGGTGTTGGTCACGCCGCTGACCTCAGATCAGCAGCCGGTCCCAGAAATTTCTCACATCAAGGGTCTGATTGATTCCGAGGATCAGCATGATGATGGCGGCCACAGCAAACACCAGCGCAACAGCCGTCAATGGGATCTTGAGCTTGGATGCGCTGGCGGGCAGATGACCCGTCGCAACCGCGGATGGGATCAAGGCGTATGCCGTGAGCATCGTTACGGCGAACGCCACAACAAGGGGAAAATAGATCCAGAACCACTGAAGGAACAGGTGAATGTTGTTCCAGTCCGTGCTGTCTAGGGCTTTAGGGTCCATCGGGAGCGCCGTTCTCCTGATTTCCGGTTGCTTCGAAGCTTCGATGCAGCCGGTCTAGCCGAAGGTCCTGGTCTTCCGGATGCCTCTGACCTGCTGATGCCTTACGAAAATATCGGCCCGAATCATTGCCGGGCCAGAAAGCGAGTGAAAATTATCACACACTCAATGTAGTGTCAAGAGATTCGGATACGCATAGGCAGCGATTACCCTGACTCCTTCCCGCTGTTTTTTCCCCACTCTCGGGCAAACCTACCCAATTGAATCCGATTCAGCCATCAGCCCCGCTGGCCCGAGGCGTTTATACTACCCGACGCGTTTATACTGATAGTAAGAGTGCTCCCTCCCTCCCAGAGAGGAAATACCCAGGAGGCAACCGCAATGCCAGCCAGAAGCGGACAACAATACGTGGAACGACTGCGTGAAAGACCGCCGTCTCTCTACATGCGAGGGGAAAGGGTCAAGGACCCGACAACCCATGCGGGAATCAGCGGCGGCGTCAAGACCGTCGCCCGCCTTTACGATCTGCAGCACAACCCCGAGACGCGGGACGCGATGACCTACACTTCTCCCACGACGGGCCATCCCGTGGGACTGTCCTTTATCACCCCAAAGACCACCGCCGACCTCGACGCCCGTCGAAACATGATGCGCCGTTGGGCCCAGATGTCCTGCGGCATGATGGGCCGTACTCCCGACTTCCTGAACGTCAGCCTCATGGCCATGGCAGAAGCAGGGGATTACTTCGCCGAGGACAGGCCGGAGTTCAAGAAGAACATCTGGGACTACTACGAGAAGGTGCGGGAAGAAGACCTGGTCTTAACTCACACCTTGGTCAACCTGCAGCGAAGTCGCGCCCCCTCGGAGAGCATCCTGCACGATAACACCGACATTGCCCTCTCCGTTGTCAAGGAAACCGACTCTGGAATCATCGTCCACGGAGCAAGGCTGCTCGCCACCCTGCCCATTGCCGATGAAATTGCCGTTTACCCTGCCAGGTCCCATCGCCTGCCCACGGGAGCACCCGGCCGCACCTCCTTCGCATTCGCTATTCCATGCGACGCCCCTGGGTTGAAATTCCTGTGCCGCGAAAGCTTCGACCTCGATCGTTCCCGCTTCGACCACCCACTGGGGTCCCGTTTCGAGGAAATGGACGCACTGGCCTTCTTCGACAACGTGTTTGTTCCGTGGGAACGGGTCTTCCTCCTGGGCGACCCCGACCGCTGCAACAATATGTCTCGCCGGACCCATCAGTATCTGCACTCCGGACATCAGGTGGTCACCAAGAACGTAGTCAAGCTGGAGTTCGTGCTGGGTCTTGCCAACCTGATGCAGGAAGTGCTCGGCTCGGGAGAGCAGCCTCAGATGCTGCAAATGACGGCCGAAATCATCGAAAGCCTCGAGACTACCAAGGCACTGTTGCGGGCCGCCGAAGCCGAGGCCGCTCCCGACGAATGGGGCGTCTTGTGCCCAGCGGAAATGCCTTTGACTGTGGCCCGCCACCTGTTCATCCGGATGTATCCGCGAATGGGGGAAATCCTCCAGCTGATGGGCTCCAGCAGCCTGATGGCGCTGCCCATGGAGGCGGACTTCAAGGGACCGATGGCCAACGAACTTGCCAGCTACCTCGATACCGACACCGCCACGGCGGAGGATCGCGTTCGGCTCTTTCGCCTGGCGTGGGACACGTGCTGCAGTGCATTCGGTTCCCGCCAGATATTGTACGAACGCTTCTTCCAGGGCGACGTCTATCGCAATGTCGTGCTGCTGAACAGCCTCTATGACAAGGAGCCCGCCACATCCTTCGTCCGTGAATTCCTCAACGCCGAGTGACCTCGCCAGGACTTGGCTGAAATTACCGCGTTCTCTGAAGCCAGCACAATGCGAAAAGGGGCCCACGTCTGCCCGTGGGCCCCTTTCTGTTTCGCAGAAAACCGGAAACTTTCCTCAGTCGTCCCCATCACCACCGGCGCCTGCCGGAGCCACGGCCGGGGTTGGTGCAGGGGAAGGACGCGAGACCGCCGCCCGCAATCGGGCCTCCTCCGGAAGTTCGCTCTCCCAGTCTGGGATCAACACATTGGAATTGTTTTCCAGCAACGCTATCACGACAACACCACCCAGGCTGTACGCCATGGAAAGCCCCAGTATTGCCAGGTAGGAACCCGTGGCGTACATGATCAGTCCGGCCAGCGCCGTCGCGACGAAGTGACCCATCAGCGCTCCCGTTGTTTGCCACCCGTACACGGTACCCATCGGGCCATCCCCGTAATACTGGCGGTTTATGATCAGGTAGCCAGTCCATTCACCTCCAAATCCTATCCCGAAGCTGACCGCGAACAAGTAGAACAGCCAGGGCTCCGCAGGACCGAACATTATGATCGGCACGGTCAGTCCCTGGATGGCAAGGCTCACAGCCATCATACGGCGAGTGCCATAGATCTCGGCCAGCACCGGAGTACCGAAACGGCTGATGATGCTTACTAGCGAGATGATGGCAAGGATTATTCCGGCTGCCGCAAGGGATTCGAAGACTCCCGAATCTATGGCGAACTTGGCAACATAAATGAGGATGATGCCGTGGCCCGCGCATCCCAGACCATGAATCAGCGGCAGATTCCAGAATGGCCGCGTCTTGCGAATATGCATGTTGAAGGTCTTGACTCGCAGTTCCTCCATGTTCTTCGCCAGCCTCGCCGACACCGCGTCGCCCGGCCGGGATCCGTAAGGCTCTATCCCCAGGTCCGCAGGGCGGTTTTTCATCAGCGGAACCAAGGCCAGCATGGCTATGCCGCCCACCAGGCCGACCACCATGAAGTTGCCCTGCCACCCCAGCGTCTCAATAAGCAAACCGGCTATCGGAGCAAAAGCCGCGGTGCCAACGCCTCCGGCAGCCCACAGGATGCCGATGCCCAGTCCCAGCCTGCGCCGGAACCAGCCGCTGACTGATGCCATCAACGGCACCATGCCAAGGGACTGCGTGAGGGACAACAATACGCCGAAAAACAGGAAGAAATGCCAGACTTCAGAAATGCGGCTCAACAGCAGCATGCTGATGAGATACAGGATGGCTGCCGCCAGCAGCATCGGCCTTGAGCCGAAGCGGTCGCCCAGCCAGCCCGTCACCGGAGCATAGAGCGCTCCGAATCCGTAATAGGCTGCAATTCCAAGGGTGACAAGGCTTTCGTTCCAGCCAAAAGGACCGCTATCGTCAGTGAGCGGCGGGAGCATGATACCGGCGGCCATGCTGATGGAGCTGGCAAAAATCTGGACCGTCGCCAGTATCCCGATGACAATCCAGCTGTAGTGGAAGGGAAGCCGCGCAGCGAGACCTCGTGGCTGGAGGGCTGGACTGTCGGCCTGAGTCAAACTACCGGAATCAGTACTCTCGGACGGGTCTGCGGCGGAACGCCTTTGCAAATCATCAACTCGGCTGGTGGAGATTATGGACGCCTCTGCGACCCCGCAACCCAACCCTCCAACAAGCAAAGGAATAGTTCAACGGCAATAATATCACCAATCGCTTCCCTTACAAAATAGAAAAACGCTGCGGATGGTATTTCCGCAGCGTTTTTCGACCCGACTCCGCCCCCCAGAGGCAACATGCCGAGCGGGGTACTTTCCTTTGGCCTGCCGGCCCGAGGCCATGCGGTTTTCTTTAGTCCATGCGGTATTATTGAAGGCGCGCCAACACCCAGACTGCGGTCCGCCGGCCTGCGGCTATGCGATTTTGTGAAGGCCGGGGAATAGCCCAGAGGGCGATCCTCCGGCGGCCTCACTGGCCTGAAGTGATACAAATAGCCGGACACGAATAGCCAAGGAATGGTGGCCCCGGGCCATGTCAGGGCATTATGTTCATCTGGCGGACAATCGACTCACCCAAGGTCAAGTCGCCTTCTATAGCCACCTTGCTGGACTGCATTATTCCCTCGGCGTCCCACCTTCCGCATCCCAGGCAACCAAAGGTCTCAGCGTCCACGCTGATGCGCACCGTCGGATCTTCCGGCGCCGCCTCCAGTTCCCTGCCACGGCCTCCCTCAACACCGATGGCCAATAGGCGTCCCGCCGAGCCGGAAATATCCATCACCACTGTGGATCCGTCTGGGGCTTGGGCCCGGCGCGCCGCGACAAAGGGCATCGCGCGGATGATCCGGTTCAGCGCGTGTGCGGCAGCCGGACTGTCGTAGTGCCCAGGCCGGTTAATCGCCCGACGAATGTCCTGCTCGTGAACCCAGGCGTCCATTATCCGAATGCTGATGAACTCCGACATTGGCGCTGGTCCCACTGGCGTTTGCATCTCGGCGGCGAATTCGTCGTCCGTCTGACTTCGCAGGAACTCGACACGCCGCGCCGTCTTGGCCCGAAAATCAGACAGCACCTGCGCTCCGGCCCACGGCCGGCGAAAGTCCACCACAACCTCGTTACGCCGGCCCTGGTCGCTGCGAGTGTGCTCCAGCGTTTCCTCGCTGGGAGTGTGTTCCGGGTCCGGATCCCCCAGGATTCCCGTTTCCGACCCCGCCAGGTGCGATACCTGGTCCTGCACGCTCCAGCCGGGACATTCCGTGGGAGTTTTCCACTCCGCCTCGGTCAGGCCCTCGCATAGCTCGCTAATGGAGCGCCACACCGACTCCATCATGTCCACGAGCTGTTGATTAGCTTCGTTCATAATCTCAAGTGTGAGGCAACAAAGGATGCAGAGGGGGGTTGTCACCCCTCTGCATTCCGTTCAGCTCACCTCTCCTATTCGCCCTCTTCCTGACGTCGGCGGTTCTCTCGGAACTGTATGAATCGGACGGCCTCGTCTGCGCCCATGCGTCCAACGGGGCCCGAGGCATACATTGCCCCCAGTACCACGCCGCCGCGTCCCAGCAGGAACTCGGCAGGCTGCACGTATCCACCCCGGTCCTCGGACCACCAGGCCCCGATGGTGTCGGCCTGCTCTTTCGTAGCGCCGTAGGCCACTGGGAACGACAGGCCCTTGCCCTTCACTTCCTGTGCATTTTCTTCGTCATCGACGCTGATGGCGTACACGCTGACGTCCATCTCCTCCAGTTCCGCCTTTGCTGCTTCGTACGCGGCTAACTGCCGCTGGCAGTAGGGTCACCAGTGGCCCCGGTAGAACAGAACCGCGCTGTAGCGGGTTGGTGAGTCGTCCGGCAGGGTGAGCGTTCCACCGCCCACTAAGTTGAACTCCACTCGGGGAAACCGTGCCCCCTGTTGCAGCATTTCTCCCATTGCTAACCTCCCGAGGATGTCGTGAAAAGTATACCAGCCTCTTTACCTGAATTCGAAATACGTTGCCTGTGTCCCCAAAGAGGCCCGCCTAAACCGCCCGGTAAACGCCGTTCCCAGACTTCACACTCTTCTGCAGTCTCTTTTGGGCTTCCAGCGACTTCAATGCTCGCTGCACCCGCGGAGTACCGTAGCGGCGAAACTGCCCCACGATCTTGCTCAACGTCTTCGGCAACTCGCAATAGTCGCAGATCAACTCTGCCAGGGCTGAATCCGCCCCCGGCAGCGGTTGCAGCGGCTTGACTATGGTATAGCCCGGGTTCCCATCGGTCCTCTCTCCCAGGGTGAACTCCAGTCGCGAGCCCTGCCTCTCCAGAAACTTGCGGAATCTCGTCCGAAGTATACCGGGGCCACCTGCCGAGCCATACCCGTGAATCACGTGGAGAGCTCTTCCACCGCTTCGGCCGCCTTTGATCGAGCCGTTGTATGCTTCCACGAAGTCTTCCAACGCCTCCGCCCAGGTCTTCCCGTGCAAGTCCAGTTCCAGGTTGTCCAAAGATCCACCACCAGTCTCGTTTCGACTATCCAGAATATGGCGCAGCTGCCGACTGGGTCAACATAGTAGAATGCGACGCAACAGCGATCCTACCAGGCGAGGAAAGAGGCCATGAAACAACTCACCAGCAACGTATGGGTGGAAACCGAGGTCAGGGGATGCAACTTCGGCTTCGTCACCACATCAGAGGGCATTGTGCTGATCGACACTCCTCACAAGCCGAGCACCGCAAAGTGGCTCAAGTCGGAAATCGAAAAGCGCGGCCTCCTGCGATACATCATCAACACCGAGCCACACGGCGATCACTGGACGGGAAACGCCTTCTTTGATGCGCCGGTCATCGCCCATGAAGGAGTCCGCACCCGCATCCTGAACACCGACATGGCCGAGCACACCGCCCGCGTCGGCACTTTCGGCCCCGACGAACCCGCTCTCCTCGAGGGCTACCGTGCCAACGCGCCCATTATTACCTTCCAGGACGGCATGACTCTGCGGGTTGGAGGCCACACCTTCGAGATGATTCACATGCCTGGCCACACCCTGTACCAGGCGGCAGTCGTGGTTAAGGAAGAGGGCGTCGTGTTCACCAGCGACAACATATTCTGCGGCGTTCAGACCTGGCTCCATGAGTGCAACCCCGACCTGTGGCTGGTTGCCCTGGAGTCACTGCGAAAGCTCGACGAAGACATCTTCGTTCCCGGCCACGGCCCCCTCTGCGGAAAGGATTACCTCGACGAGCAGGGCGAATTCATAGTCGAGTGGAAGGAATATGTTCAAGGCGCAGTGGACCGGGGCCTCAACCGTGACGAGGCTGTCACCACCCTCACCGCCATGACCGGCCGCTACCCCATGGATGTCGAGCAGGAAGGCCTGGCGCCCATGGTTATGCGCATAAGCGCCGGCAACCTGTATGACTACCTCACCGGCAACTGGCCGCCTGAGGGCATGGGCAGTATCGCCACTCGTTTGCCTACCGACAACCGCTAACTGCTGCAACAGAGAGCCGACCGCCGGTTTCTATCGGCAACCGTTTCGGTTAGAAAATGAAGAAACCGCCGACTCTATCACCGAGAGCCGGCGGTTCTGTTTGCGGATACGGGGATTCTTCACTTGTTGAAGAAAATCCGCTCTATGATGGCACCGAATATACAACCTGGCATCGCTATGAAAGCCAGGAAGCTGACCGTCTTTGCGAAGCCACCCTCGCTTTCCTGCAGCCACTCATGCCGCGTAAGCCACTCAATCATGATGAGTCCTCGCTTGGAAGACTCGCCTTGCGGGAGGCAACCGACCCTGCCTGCTTAACCCCACGGCGACCGATGGTACAATCCAATCGGCCTTACCGGGCTGTGGGCGTCCCCGTTTCGGCGGTGCGCCTGAACAACTCGACCCCGCCATATCAACAGGCGGGGTCGATGGTGTTAAGCTGGAAAACGGCTACGCCGTGCTACGCAGGGAGAAAGACGCAACGTGACATCGAAGAGGTTCAAGTGCCCCCCAAATTACGAGCTACAAGGTTGTGCTGCCAACCACGGAGACTACAACCCCAAATGCTCGAGGCGAGGGAGCGGAATACGTCGGTCGCAAAAGCCTGGGCCAGTGTCGCCGGCGTTTACCTTCAGGTTCGCAGAATCGTCTAGTGGATCCGCGGCAGTATAACACCACTTTACGTATCGCGCTAACAGATGGATTCTCAGGGATAGGGCGATGTCATTTGAATGCACTGATGACATTTTCCGATTGCCAGGTCCGACGGCGCGTCTCTAACATTGTTCCTGAATGCCTTTGCAGACTCCGGACTTCGCCTACCGCTGTCCGGCGGAATCCGGCAGGCTGGGATGGCAGACAATGAGAGAAAATGAGAGGAAATTACAAGAAATTCCTTGGTCTCCACTCTTGTGAAGTGCGATTGATCGTGGGTATGGATTCCCAAAGCGATTGTCCCGCTCTCCGGGTAAGTCTGCACCATCAGCCCGATAGGCGACCCTGCACCGTCGGACTATCGCAGACGACAGAGCGGGAGCCATCTCACGGACAGCCCCCGCCTCCTTGGTTGCTTGTTGACGCCAGCGGCGTGACAACGAACGCCTTCATAGAGCCGCGTCCTGCCTTGTTATTCCTCCCGCTGAGCCTCGTACTCCCGCAGGGCCGGAATGACCTCCTGGGTCATCAAGTCAATATTCCGCACAGCCACATCGTGGGTCATGGGACCCTCCCGGCCCCAGAAGATAATGTACCCGGGATCGATTATGTCGATCAGGTGCTTCATCTTTTTGATCACAGTGTCCGGGTTGCCGGTGACTATCTGGTAAGTGGCCTGTGCATCCTCATATGGCAGCACTGGCCCCCCGGGCACCACCGTCTGCACAGCCCGCCTGGCCTGTTCCCTTGCGCCTGTTGCCGCCGCCCTGGTCAGGTATCCCGGCGGTGCCAGCCAGTGGTTGGGCGTGACCCCAAACGATGTTCCCAACTGCCAGTAGAAGTTCTTCCCCTCTTCATATGCCTTTTCATCTGAATCCGCCACTGCCACCCGCACGGCATATCCCCTGTGCCGCGGGGTGGGCGTCCACCCGTCAGCCTCTGCTGTGTTCTGGTAGAGCCGGTAGATGTCAGACAGCAACTGCAGCGGCGGCGCCAGTGCGACGTATGGGTACTCGTGCTTGGCCGCCCATAACACCGACTCCGGAGAGGCCACACCGGGTATCCAAATGGGGGGATGAGGCTTCTGCAACGGCATTACCCAGGGGTTCACCACCCGGTAGTGGAAGTGCCTGCCCTCGTACCGGAAAGGTCCCGGCTTCGTCCAGGCATCAACGATAACGTTGTGCGCCTCGTCGAAGCGCTCCCTGTTGTAGATTGGGTTGGTGTTGGTCGCCATACTCTCCTGGCCTATTCCCCTTACAAACCCGCAGACGACGCGGCCGCCCGACAGAATGTCGATCATCGCCACTTCTTCGGCGACCCTCAGCGGGTTGTCGTGGATCGGAAGCACATTGCCCAGGAACACGATCTTCCCTTGCTTGGTACGCGACGCCAGCACCGAGCCAATGACGTTGACCGAGGGCATCATGCAGAGAGGGTTGTTGTGGTGCTCGTTGATCATCACCCCATCGAAGCCGGATTCGGTGCAATACTGCAACTCGTCGAAGTACATTCCGTACAGCTCTTGGGCCTTTTCCGGGCTGAAGTGCTCGTTGGGGAACATCAGGTTGTTGTAGCCCATCTGCTTGGCTTCGTCCTGCGGGTAGGCCGTATAGCCCATTTCGGTAAAGAAGAAGAACTCTCGCTTCATTTTCGCTTCCCTTTCAGCCCGACAAGGCTGAAACGCTCAATTGGCTGGTAATCGCCAGTATCCAATCAGACTCTCAGGGTGTCAATCGCCATCACGGTAACCATTCCGCGCCCTTAGGTCTGAATTGCGTCTTCGCTCTCCGTTGACTCACATCCTGCGCCTGCGGAAGGGGCTGTCGCCGCTTGCTCCATCGCCTGCTGCTGCCTTACAGCCCAGTTTTGCAGCCACCGTCGAAACTCGTCCAGCGCTGGAGGCGAGACGTAGAAAACTTCAATGTCAGCGGGAAACTGCACTTGGTGCCTTTCGCTGATCAACAACAGGCCAACATCCTCGCCCGTCAGTGTTTCGTCTATGCGGTTGGCTATGAATTCGTAACGCCTTCGATTGGCGTCGGAATGCCATTCCTGGAGGCGCTGCGCAACGGTCGGGCTGGCCATCGGGATCATCAGGCACCTCTGCAGGTCCAGCGTCTCCAGAAGGATCTCGATGTCCTCGGTCTCCTCCAGCGCTGCTCCAGCCTCCAGTTTGCCCGAGATGAATCCGTGGCTCCGCTGGTCTCCTGCCAGAAGTTGCTCCATGCCCTCCTCGCCGCCAACCGTGATGCTTTCGTGGAAGATGTGCCTCAGTCCGCCGAGGGCGTTCTCAAGGGCCGCCACCTGGGTTTGCATCTGCTCCCAGTAATTCTGCAGCGCGGCCGCGCCCTCCGGGTCACTCTGGGCCGGGCTGTACATCAGCGGCACCAGGATCAGCTTGCGCCGCCCGCGGTATTGCTCCGCCGAAGGGCGTTCAATGCGACCCAGTTCCTCCGCCATAACTGAAACCTCCATCCCCTACTTCTGGCGAAACCAATGATAGCAGTCAATCACCAGTCGCATCTCATTCTGTGTTATCCCAAACCTCAAGGTTGCCGCCCCCTTTTGCTGTTGCTACACTGCCTGCAGTCGGCCGCCCTCAGCGGCCTGAGCTGCTATAGCAGCGCCGCTAACGGCCCAGCCGGCCTGAGGCGATTAATATGTACGAGGAGAACACATGATTTACGAAGTTCGTACCTACGACCTGAAGCCGGGTGCCGTGACTCAGGCCGAGGAAGCTTTCGCCGAAGGCCTGCCACATCGAGAAAAGTATTCTCCCATCGCCGCTTTCTGGCACACGGACATCGGACCACTGAACCAGATCATTCACGTCTGGGGCTACGAGAGCCTCGAAGAGCGGGCCAAAGTACGCGAGGCCGCCAGCAAGGACCCCAACTGGCCCCCCAAGATCACTCCCGGCAACATCCTTAACATGAACGCCGAAATCTGGCAGCCGGCCCCCTTCATGAAGCCCATGGGCGGAGACCAGGCCCTCGGCAACATCTATGAGATGAGGGTCTACACCTACCAGCCGGGTTCCATCCCGGAACTGCTGCGCCGCTGGGGCGAGTCCCTGCCCTATCGGGAGGAATTCTCCCCCCTCGCGGCCGGAATGCACACAGAGTACGGTGGCCTCAACAGGTGGATGCATATCTGGCCGTACAAGGATCTCAACCATCGGGCCGAGGTCCGCGAAGCCGCCAGCAAGATCCCTCAGTGGCCCAGCGGAGCCCCAGGTCGCGTCTCTCAGGAAAACAAGATCATGATCCCTGCCAGTTTCTCCCCCATGCACTAAACCCGGGTTGACGCAGGGGGCTACGGCCACCCCGAAGTCCCTTGCATCTCCCCCGTACTCTTGGAACAGGAGCGACGATTATGAAACTCCTTACCTACGACACTGGCAACGGTCCCCGATGCGGTGTACTACAAGGCGACAGTGTAGTCGACGTTACAGTGCTGCTGGGAGAACAGCGCACGGTCCGTGACGTGGGCGCTCTGCTTGCCCTTGATGAGTCCTCGGTCGATCGCGTGGGCGACGCCCTGGCCAGCGGAGCCTCCGCCCCTGCCGTTGCCCTGGACGTTGTCCGGCTGCGCTCCCCCATCCTGCAGCCCCCGACGGTGCGTGACTTCATCGTCTACGAGGAGCACGCCAGTTCCCAGGGCACTCGCGAACCCAACGAAGTCTGGTACCGGATGCCAGTGTTCTATTTCTCCAACACGCTCTGCATCTATGGCCCCGATGAGACCGTCCCATTCCCGTCAACCTCGGACCAGTACGACTATGAGATGGAAATTGGCGCCGTCATCAGCAAGAACGGTTCAGACGTGTCCCATGGCGAAGCTCTCTCTCACATAGCTGGCTTCACCATCTTCAACGACTGGAGCGCCCGCGACGTCCAGTTCGATGAAATGGCTTTTGGCCTCGGCCCAGCCAAGGGCAAGGACACCGCATCATCCCTCGGACCCTGGGTCGTAACCACCGACGAGATGGCCCCTTATATCCGCGATGGCCGCCTTACCGTCAAGTGCCAGGTGCGCGTCAATGGCGAGTCGTGGCTGACCAACGGCGATGCATCAATGGCCTATTACACCTGGGGCGAGATAGTGCAACGGGCGTCAAAGGATAGCCGCATCGCGCCCGGCGACGTCATCGGCAGCGGTACCGTGGGCGGCGGCTCTGTTCGCGAGGCCATCCGCAAAGGGTACGAGGCAGCCCGCTTCCTCGAACCGGGCGACGTCGTGGAAATGGAAGTGGATGGCATCGGCACTGTCCGAAACACCCTCGGTGAAAAGCACGCCGACTCCTCATATCCCTTCCCGCCAGCGAGCCCAACTGCCGTGCCCGACCGCGGCACCCACACCGCGTACCGCTACGAACTGCGCCGGGGTTAACCCGCCAAGTTTACGAGTACCCAAACGCCAGACCAACCTCGAAGTCTTACGGTCTGGCGTTCACCTAACAGGCCGTTGTGCTCCACCGCACTGCTTAGCCGATCTTACTCCGCCCTAACTTCTTCCATTTCGGCGTGAACCGGCCGTTGCAACAGGTGCCCCGCGCCCCTGCCAACGGGGTGCCGCTGTGTAACGCCCGAAGTCCTCAATAAACCGCAGTGCTCCATCACGGCGGATATGCCCCCATCCGCTAGTCATCCCCGCGAATTCTAGAATCCAGACGCCAGCACCAAGCGGCCTCCTTACCTAAACCGCACATTCGAGACGTTGGTAGCCGCCAGGAAGAGCCTAGTGGCTGTGTTGAGCCAACTCTATCAGAACTCCCTTCGCTGCCGACGGATGCATGAATCCTATGTCTCCGCCCATCAGGCCAGTGCGCGGCACCTTGTCTATCATCCGTACTCCCAAGTCATCCAGGGTCTTCAGCTTGTCAGCGATTTCCTCCACTTCAAAGCAGACGTGGTGAAGGCCCTCCCCACGACTCGCGATGTGCGTGGTGATCAGACTGTCGGGGCTGGTTCCCTCCAGCAGTTCCAGGTTCGTCTCTCCCACCGGCACGAAACAACCGCGCACCCCTATATCCTCGCGGACAATAATTTGGCCTGGCTTGAACCCGAACAGACCTCTGTAGAACTCAATGCTCTCATCAAGGTTGGCGACAGCAATTCCTATGTGATGCACCAGGTCCGTGGCAACCGGCGGCGTTCCGGGTAGCGTCATTCTCGATCTCCTGCTATATCAAATCTGCGCTCGCGTCCGCGAAGAAGGACACCGTAGGAGGGGCCTAATAAGTCGACTTTCGCCCCTCCAGGTTCGTGTGAATGTCCAGCAGAACGGTGAGGCCGTCCCGGTTCAGTTGCTGTGCCCTGACCAAAGCGGGAGCTATCTCCGCGGGCTGAGTCACGGTGATGCCTACGGCCCCCAACCCTTCTGCGATTTTGGCGTAATCTCCGCCCATGCGGGTGAGGCCGTAAAGCTCGTTGGCGACCGGGTACCCACCGGGATAGGTGGCCATTCCGCCGTTGTTGAGCAAAACGGTTGTGATCGGCGCGCCTGCCCTTACTGAGGTCTCGATGTCAAGGCCAGACATCCCGAAAGCCCCGTCGCCCATGAAGTTCAGGCAAAAGCGGTTCGGGTCCGCCAGCTTGGCTCCGATCATCAACGGAATGCCATATCCCAGGTGGGTCGACTTGCCCCATCCGATGTAGCTGTGTGGAGTGGTGGCCGTATAGAAGGGGATTATGGAATCCCGTGGCGCGCCCGCATCGTGGGTGACCACGCTGTTTTCCCTGTCCAGGTTCCGCTCTATCTCGTTGATCACACGATAGGTTCCGATCGGAACCTCATCGGTCTCCAGCAACGGCTTCCATTCCGCCAGCCAGCCCTTGCGAATTTCCGCAATCTCCTCTGCCACACCATTGGCTGGCCTTCCGGTTTCCCCAACCTGGCTTTTCACCTCGTCGATCAGTGCCTGCAGGGTCAGCCTGGCATCGCCCGGCAGTCCGACATCAACCGAGAAGTCCTTATTTATGTCTTCGATGCTCTCCACGTTGTGAATTATCACCTTGCCTTCGGGGATCGGCTGGCCGTAGCTTGTGCGCGTCATGCTCGAACCAACGGCGAACAGCACGTCCGACTCCTGCACCCACTTGCGGGCGGGAAGGGACGTTGCGCCGCTGCCCGCTCCCAGCGACAGGGGATGTCTCTCGTCGAACGACGACTTTCCGGGCATTGTGGTGTACACCGGAATTTGGGTCAGCTCAGCCAGTTCCCTCAACTCCTCCGTGGCCGACGAGAACAGGACTCCCATCCCAGACCATATAACCGGCTTCCGGGCGTTCAGCAACAACCGGGCCGCATCCGCCACGTCCCCTCGATATGGAGACTGCAGCAACCTCTTCGGCGGTTGGTATAACAGTGCCGACTCGGGCACCTCCTGTCCGCCGACGTCGGCCGGGATTTCCACGATAACCGGCCCGCCCCGGCCGTTGCGCAGGTTGTGGAATGCCCGGCGCATCACCGCCGCCACCTGCGCCGGCGCCGTGATGACCTCTGCGTGCTTCGAAACCGACTGGTAGGAACGCACCGGTGAAAAGTTGGGCCTCACCGCATATTGCCCCAGTGCCGGGCCGCCGGCTAGGTACAGTATGGGAATGTTGTCCGAGAAGGCTTGAGCGATGCCACCGTGAGAGTTCTCGGAACCCGGCCCTCCCTGCGTTATGGCCACCCCGAACTTCCGCCGGTCGTTCATCCTGCTGTAACCGTCAGCGGCCATCAGGGCTCCGCGTTCCTGCCGGAACAAAACGGTCCGAATCCCTTCGGCGGCTACCGACTCAATCAGGTTGTTGGAGGGAAAGCAGGACACCCACTCAACGCCTTCGGTTTTCAGTATTCGTGCTACCGCGTCGTTTACGTTCATATTGAGTCGCTCCACCCTTTTTCGTTGGGCAGTATTCTAACACCAGTCACTTCCATTCCTTCTTGTCCTGACAACAACCCTCACATTCGGCAGCGGCTCAAGCCCAGAGCGAGCAGGGCAATCACATCTTAACGGCCGCGGTCCACTTTGATGACAGTTGTCCCTTGCCAAGCCTTGTGACCCTTCACTAGCATGAAATCCATGTCTGCTACTGAAAGCAACCTCAACGTTGCCGCTCCGAAGGTGGCTACCTCTTCGACCCCACGCCGGCCCTCCCGCTTCACGCCAATTACCGGAAAGTACCGAAAAGTACTGGAATAAACAAAAAAAATCAGCTCCTCGAACCGTCACCGTTGATCCATGAAACCAGCCAGCCAACTGTGAATTCAAGACGCGATTGCTCTGCCGAGGCGAGTCGTATCAACATGCAGCGCACAGGACTGTAGTAAACTGGGCCGGAAAATTAGACACCGGCAAACCCAGCATGTGGAGGGAATCAATGACTAGTCGCGAGGAAATCAGGCGGAAGGGCAACGAAATACGCGAGCGCTTGCAGCACGGCTCGTATCCACCGAGGGAGCGTCCCCGAGCAGTTGCCAGTGTTCCGGGGCTCCGGAACTTCACCGGGGAATCCATTTTCGGTTCGGTATGGGCCCGCCCCGGTCTCGACATACGTTATCGAATGCTGGCGACCCTTTCCGTCTTGACCTCGCTCCAGCGTCTCTCGCAGTTCCAGACCTACGTTCACAGCGCGCTGAACATGGGCATGAGCGCCGAGGAAATCCAGGAAGTTCCCATCCATTGCTCCCTGTACGCCGGGTTCCCTTCCACAGTCAACTCTCTGGAAGTCATGCACGAGGCGTTCGCCGAGAGGGGCATAGAACCGCCGCAACCGGAGATTCAGGAGGTCAGCCTCGAGGAAATGGAGCAGCGCGGTCGGGAACTCCGCGAGAAGCTCATGGGCACCGTCGACCGGGGAGGCTACACATCCGCCCTGACGGACCTCGCCCCCGATATGCGCCGGTTGACTCTTCAGTTCGGATTCGGAGAGATCTTCTTCCGCCCGGGCCTGGACCTGAAGTCCCGGGTGGTCTGCAGCACCGCGGCCTTGACCGCCCTCAGGGCAGACGCACAGCTTCGCAACTTCCTGCAAGCCGGGCCCCGCGTCGGCTTCACTAAGGAAGAGATGGTCGAGGTGCTAATGCAGACCGGTGGTTACGCCGGCTTCCCCGCCGCCCTCAGCGCAATCTCCATTGCCTCCCAGGTATGGGAGTAGGCATCAGGTTCCAGTCCGACCAGAGCCCCACAGCATATTTGCAGGCGGGGCTCCTTTCTTCTGGCCATAACCTTCCAATTGATGGCCAATGCGCTGACTACCAGGTCGCCATTATGCTCCGTCCTGGCTGTTCTCCAGCCGTCTGCCCCACACGACGTGGACGCTTCCATGAATGCCTATTTCATCATGCCGTTCGCCCATGGACGCGATCGGGCCATGTCCCGCACTCCCTGCGGTGTGGTGATGGGCGCCAGGCAGCGGTCGCCCATGCAAGCGTACAGCGCCGCCTCTCTGTCCGTCGGGAAGCTCAGTTCGCGTATCCGCCCCGCGTCGCGTTCGGAGTCCAGGGGTTGGACGATTAGGTTGGGAGCGTACACCCGCAGGGCAGCGCGGTGCAGTCTTCGATAAGCTGCATCCGACTGGTCGCCCACCAGCACAAAGCTAACCGGCCCGTGGTTCTGCATGTCCCTGGCTCGTCCCCAGGCAGATCCAGCGGGCAGGAACAGCGCCTCTTCGTCTTCTTCCATTCGGCGGGAGTGGTGGCCTCCGATGTAGCTCTTTCCGGGGACAACGGCCTCGAAGACATCCAGCGTCCTTGCTGCTCGGTCGGAGTATCCCGTATCTCCGAACAGGTAGGCCAGCGTCATTAGCCCTTCGGCCCAGCAGGCATTGTCCCTCACGGGCTGTTCGCGCGGCAGCAACGCCGCCTCGAACGATTGTGGGGGCGTGGAATCGTAGCAGCCGCCATCGGGAGCACCGAACAGCCGCTGCGTCGTCGTCGCCACCTCCTTGGCCCGCGATAACGGCTCAAGTTGCCCAGTAGTCTGGTAAACCATTAGCCAGGCTCGCAGGAAGTCTACCTGGTCCGCCAGAATTGGCGGGGAGCCATTGCTCTCGCCGACTCGTCTCCGCAGCCCGCCATCGGAAGTCCAACTTTCCTCCCACAGCTTTTCCATAACCCGCGACGCGGCCTGCTGGAAACCTCGAACACCCAGGGCATTTGATGCTCTGAACAGGGCAGTCGCTGCCTGCGCATTCCATCCAGCATAGTAGGAGCGGTCTATCGGCGGGGGTGTGTGCCTGTCGCGGTCCTTCCAGGACTGCTGGTAGTAGGGCTCGTCCGCATCCTGGCTCGCAAAGAACAGGCCATCTTCGCTGCTGTAAAGGGTCGTCGTCAGGTAGTCCACGATGCCTTCGGCGGCTTCCTTGTAAACCGCTCTGCGGGTGATCAGGAAGCCGTCCATGTAGGACATCGCCAGGCTGGCGTTGCTGACCAGCATCTTCTCGTAGTGTGGCACTTTCCAGTCCCGGCTCACCGAGTAACGGAAGAAGCCCTGGTCTTTCCGGTCGTAGATGCCGTGCCACATCCCTTGCAGAGTGGCTTCCACCATTTCGAGGAAGGTCCGGCTTCCCGTCAGGCCAAAGCGGCCGCACAGGAACTGCAATGCTTCCCATGGCGGCTGCTTGGGTTCCACCCCAAAGCCGCCGAATTGCTCGTCATAAAGGTCCATCAGGCTGGCCGTCACTTCATCAACCGAAGCGTCACGCCCGGAACTGACTCCGTTGCCGGGTTTCAAGTCGCTTCTGCCTTGCTCCGGCATGAACTCACCGCTGGCTGTTTGCTGCAACAAACTCAACATCTCGTCCGGCGGTGTGTATGGTCTGCCCGCGATAAACTCTCCGTCTCCGCTCAGAATGGCTATCGAAGGGAAACCACCCTGGTTGTACCTCAGTGATATGTCGGGACGCTGGTCAACATCGACTCGTACGGGAATAAACTGCGAATTGACAACCTCTATTACCCGCTGGTCCGAGTACGCGGTCTCGTCCATTACATGGCACCAATGACACCATGTAGCCCCAAGGGTGAGGAGCACCGGCTTGCCATCTGACCTTGCTGCCGTGAATGCTTCCTCGTTCCATTCTCGCCAGGCTATGGCATTGACCCCCTCAGGTTGGCTCATCTGTTTCACCTCCAGCTGAAAGCTGGCCAGCAGTCGTTTTGCGGATTTGGATCAGGTAAGGTGCAGTTTAGACTCTGCCAGCCCCTTTTCAAAGACGAACAGTACCTGCGACGGACTCCATGCAAAGCACGCCATGAATCAACACGCGGTCTGTCCCCTCAGGATTCAGTAATGCTCACTTCCTGCAAACCGAAAGCCGCTTCGGGCGAAAGCTGGATGTTGGCATGTCTGGTTCGATGGCATCCGTCTTTCCGAAACAGGCTCCGAATACACCTCTAGCCAGACCGGACCTGAGTTAGGTATCAGTACTGACCAACCGAATGGCAACGCAGCCGGCGATCTTGAGCGGCGATGACAAGGGTTCGCATGGCAGGCATCAGATCTGGTGCGCCTGAATTACTTCGAAATGGGCCTCGGTGGGCAAGCAGTCCACTCCGTTGATGGGCACCACGTCCTGTGGGCAGGCAGAAAACACCACGATGCAGTCCATCTCTGCCCGGAGCGTTAGGAAGTCTCCCGGCGTGGACGCAGGAGGCTGGAAGCTCACCGAGCCATCCGGCGCCACTGGGATATTCATGAACAGGTTCCACGGACTCGGCGTTTCCGGTGCCGTCATTCCCAGTTCCCCCAGCGCCGCGGCCAGGTTGTCGGTGCAATTGTCATGGTATCCTTCGCAGCCCAGCAATTCGTAGCGATACCGGTCGCAGGCCGCCAGCAGAGTGTCATGGATACCGCCGGAATTATCGTCAACCAGGGTGAGTATTGGTCGCCTGCAATTGGTTACCATCGACTGCCCCACCGTCGGCATGATACGGCCCAGGGATGTGCGGGAGTGTTCCATGGACATGAATTCGGCCAGGTCCTTCCTCCCGAAAGCCCAGGTATCAACAACTTGTTGCCCATGGGTGTTGATTATCCTGATACTCTGACCTGTGACCAACTCGGTTGCCTTTCCTCTCCGCGCGGGTATGGTGATTTTTTGCGCTGCGGTCATTGGTGTGCCTCCGATTCAGGAATACTTACCCAATTGCAAAAACCTGCCGTCGGTTCTGGAGTCATCGACGTAGGATGGCTGTCATTCCGCTCCTTGCCGCCCTGCGTGGCCTCTCTCCAGCACTGAATATGGCGGCAGCGTAATCCTCCGAAAAGGCCATTCATCGCCCTGAAAGTGGACTCCGTGTCCTAACAGGTCAATTTTCCGTGCGGTAGCACAACCGTGCGCCCTTTTCTTTCCCAGCCATGACTGAACGGGCATCGGCAATCCCGAGCAAGCCCTCCGGCAAGGTATCTGCCATTTTGGAAGGCGGGGCAATTCCTTGATGCTGTTGGGAAGAAGATTCTCAGTCCGCAGCTGCCATGAGGTAAGCTCGCAGGCACACAAAATGGCAGAAAATTTTCACACCTAGAGCATCCATCCTCCCTTATCAATATTAGGTGAGCAAGCATTCAACTAAAATCCTCTCGTCTCTCTGGGGAGGGTTAGGTCGTAGTTTCTCAACTCAGTCGAGATCTCAGGTCCTCAACCCAGTATGAGACCGAAGTCGCTCGACAATGTCAGAGGTGAGTGTGAAGCAGTAGTGGAACAAGGCACACGATGATCGACCCACCAGTTTTGAAAGTGTCTCCAAGAGGGAGACGGAAGGTGACACGCAACGGATGCATGGCGGCGCTGGACCGCCTCGTTCTGCCGCTGAAGTCAAGGTCGTACTACGGCAACGGACCTTGGGAACCGGAGTTACCAGCTGCAAAAACCCTGAAGCAGGGAACATTGCAGATGATGCTGCACCAGATCCTCTGCATCGGCACATCATCACCTGAAACGAGGTGGGTGACAGAAGGTCAAGCCTCAGACACTGCGTTTGCATTGCTACCTAATGTTACCTTCTCTACACTCCCAGTCCCCCACATCCCTTGGGTCTCCAAGGAATGCGATGCCATGCCAATCTCACTTCGAGAAATTCGTTGAGAGTTTGAATCCTGCCCAGGGCGCCCAACATCTTTCCAGAGGTCCGCTGGCCGACCCTTTCCTTTCTCTCTCAAGTTGTTCGGGACGATCCCATCGTCTTCGGTGAACCCCTCTTGGCTGATGTTTACTGCAATTCGAGTCCGCTCAGACTGTTCGACGGCACGCTGTAAACCTTCGTCTCGCTGGCGTCCACGAAATTCTGAATCCTCACAGAAAGCGAAACAGCATGTCGTGGGCGGCCAGAAGCGACCAGCGATCAACAAATATTCCCTGCCAAAATTAAGGATACTCTGAACAAGGCCCATCGTGACCTGAATTGTGGCTGACCGATGGGCAAGGGGTGCAATTCACCGTCTCTGACTGGTCTGATTTCGTTCACATCCAGTATTTCGCCCCCTTTACCGGGCAGTTGGGAGCTTGTCAGGGGGTTGAAGGCCGGTGAATCTTGCCCCAGGGCCCACTACCCCCTCAGTCCTCTTAGTTGTCCTTCCGATGTCAACAGGTTGCCCAGCCCGAACAGCAAGGCCAACCGTTCCGTGTTCTTCCCCAGCCCCCGGTAGCGTACTTTCCAATACCCGAACTGGCGCTTCAACCTCTGGAAGGGATGCTCCACTTTGGCTCGCACCGACGCCTTGGCCTGCTCCGTCCGTGCCTCTTCGCTCTCCGGCTCCAGCTTCCGCCGTCTCCCAGGCCGCATCGCCACCCGCCATTCCACCTCCAACCCCAGATTCTCCTTCCTCTTGTGAACCCCTTGATACCCAGCGTCGCCCCACACCACCGTCTCGCCCCCGTGCAGCAGATGGTGCGTCTCCGTTACGTCGTGGGCGTTGGCCGCCGTGGCGCTCATGCTGTGGACTATTCCAGTATCGGAGTCCACTCCGATGTGCGCCTTCATCCCGAAGTGCCACTGGTTCCCCTTCTTGGTCTGATGCATCTCCGGGTCCCGCGCCTTGTTCCGGTTCTTGGTGGATGACGGCGCTTCAATGATGGTGGCGTCCACGATGGTTCCCTCCCTGAGCTTCAGTCCCTGGCTTTCCAGGTGGGCGTTGATCTCCTGCAGGAGGCCCTGCCCCAGGTGGTGCTGCTCCAACAGGTGGCGGAAGTTGAGGATGGTGGTCTCGTCGGGCAGGGGGCCGGTGAGCCTCAGCCCCACGAACCGCCGCACCGGGTCGGACTCGTAGAGCAAGTCCTCCATGCCCGGGTCGCTGAGGTTGTAGAACAGCTGCACGCAGTGGACCCGCAGCATGACCGACAGGGGATAGGGATGGCGGCCCTTGCCCGCCTTGGGGTAGCAGGGCCGGATGCGCTCCTCCAGCTTCTGCCAGGGAATCAGGCCGTCCATCCGCTCCAGGAACAGTTCCCGGCGAGTCTTGCGCTTCTTACCCTGGTATTCCAAGTCGGCAAAGGTGGGTTGCTCCATCCCAATTCACCCCTCTACTGGTCTAGCCTGCCTCCCCCTACTATGCCATAATTTCCCTGACTTGTTCAGAGTTTCCTTAATTCACTGCTGTTCAGGGTCGTAAATCATGAGTCCAGCACACCCATAACTTTATTCCTTGCAAATCGCAAGCGACATGTTACAATTACTTGCAACACGCAAGTAATAGCGACAGCCATCTGGGAGACCATTACTATAAATCCCTCGATATCACTGCCCGATTGGGGGCTATTCTTGACGGCGTCGGGCTTCGCCGGCAGTACGTTCCCGTTCACAAGCATCGCCGCCAAAGAAACATCTCCAATCTCCCTTGCCTCGCTCCAGGCGCTGCCCTCCGCACTGATTTTCTGGATAGTGATCCGCTCCTATGGTGTGCAGCCTTCGCGGGCGCACCCGGGTTGGACAGCGTTAATGATGACGGGATCAGTCCCCTTAGGCACGATCGCCTCTGGACGACAGCACGTCGAAAGGGGCGAAGGAGGAATCCTGTTCGGGGCCACTCCAATTTTGGCGGTCGTACCTGCGCCCCTGTTTCTGGTAAGGGAGTCGTTCATCCAAAAGGCTCTCCCTGGATGGGCGGCCGGATTTATCGGCATCGCTTTGTTGATGGTTTCATCTATGGTGACTAAGGCCAGCAACCATATTCCGGGCATCGTAGTCACGCTCATCGTTCCTCTGGGTCACAATTAGGTGGCGATTCATACACGCCTCCAGACAATGCCGAAGGCCACGGCCAGCGGCTCCGTGATCTTTGGCGCTGTAATCCAGATTCCCCTGACGTTTGCAGTCGGGGCTTACTTGGTCTTGGCTCGAACACGGGGGCAATCCGCGGCAATGATTGCTATGGGTGTTTTTGCAGGGGCCGGATTCAATGTCTATTTCCCGATCGCATGCCGTGTTTACCCAGTGCAAACCTCCCTGTTCCCGACGTTCCTTCCGGCGATCGCAGTGACATCGGGCTCCGTCATGCTGGGCGAGCGATTGCTACAAGTGGCATTCACTGGTCTGGTACTGGCCAGCACGATTGCTGCCACCATCCGGGTACTAACAGGCCAGTCAATCTCTGCCGCAGCTCCACCAGTCCCCAAGACTCAGGGGGGCCAACCTTCATGACTGTCTGCGAAGAAAGACTAAAAGGGCCGTATTCATTCACCCGAGGACTTGGGACACGAGCCGGGGTCACCTTGTACCGCGAATATGCCCCTGTGCAAGTGTCGGTTCTCCGCGGACGGGAAGACGATACATGACCACCAAGGCATCTCAGGCGGGGAACGAAAGCATCAACAAGGCCTGGTTTTACTTCCTGCTATGTTTCGCCGTTTTTGGCACCATGACCGGCGTAATGATGGTGCCGGCGCTCCTCGTTGAGATCGCAACGGAGCTGGAGGTTTCGGTTGCGGTTGCCGGGCAATTGGCCACTGCAACGTTTGCGGCATGGGCAGTCTCCATCATCTTTGTTGGACCGATGGCAGATTCCATCGGCCGACGTCCGATGGCTCTTGCTGGAGTGTTTCTCGTCGTGGCGTCCCTTCTAGCTTCCGCTTTCGCGCCCAATATCGAAACTCTCATGGCCCTCAGAGTACTGGCTGGACTGGGAGGCGGGGCGATCGCCCCCACTTCAATAGGAGTGATTTCCGACGTCATCTCCCCGGTCAAGCGGGCCCAGGCCATCGGAGGTCTCGCCAGCACCATCGTTTTGACTTCTGCCGTCAGTATCCCGCTGGTGGCCCTCTTTGCCGACTGGTGGGGCTGGCGGTTCACCTTTGTCCTCGCAGGTTCTCTGTTGGGGACAGCGCTTCTGTTGAATTGGGTCTGGTATCCGCGGGACAACAAGGACCGGTTGCGCGGTTTTGAGTTCTTTCCCAGGTATCGATCTCTTCTTTCACTTAGCTATTTTCGCCTGGCCGTAACGGTGAACCTCAGCCAGAGAATAGCCTACTGGAGTCTCGTCAGCTTCTTCGCCGCCCACTTGATACAGGCTTATGATGTAAGCGTTGGTTTTGTGGCCTTCCCTCTGGTTATAGCCGCACTGGGCCAGGTCGCTGGAAGCTACATCGCAGGACTGCTGGCAACCAAGAGCTACCGTGTCGCAATCATAGCGGTCTCGTCATCGGTCGGAGGGGCTTGTGGGCTGTTTTTTTTCGCCGTCGATTTCGGTTTGTGGTTCGAGGTCGCCGTAGCTACGGTGGGAGCAGGCCTTCTAAGCATCACGACCCCCGTGCTGTTAGCAGGCAGCACAGAATATTCGGGAGAGTCCAAGGCCACGGGCGCCAGTTTGATCGGATTCAGCAACCAGAGCGGCGGCGTGCTGGGTGCCGGACTCTCGGGGATACTCCTGGCGACCCTGGGATACGGGGGAATCGGGTACCTGTGTATTTTCTTCACCATCGCCAGCGCTGTTGCCGCGACCGTTTTCGCCAGGCAACTGCGCGTGGGGGCCGGCTGAACATCAGGAACAGGAATAACTCATAGACAGGGCAGAGCAATCTATGTCAATAGCCAGTGTAGTTGAGGGGCCGGCGCCGTACGCAATCGCCGTATGGAGACATTCCACGGCAGGAATTAACGAGTGAGTACGCAAGCGGATCAGGCAGAGAGCCAAAGGGTCAACAAGGCCTGGTTTTACTTTGTTCTGTCCCTCGCTATCCTCACAACTCAGACTGCGATCTTGATGGTGCCAGCGCTCCTCGTGGAGATCGCGACGGATCTCGAAGTTTCGGTGGCGATCGCCGGACAATTAAACACGGCCACGTTCGCCGCAATGGCTATCTCGATCGTTGCAGTGGGTCCATTGGCCGACTCCTTCGGACGCCGTCCCGTGGCGCTTGCGGGGGTCTTTCTGGTGCTGGTGTCGGTCGTTGCTTCCGCATTTGCGCCCAATATGGAAGTATTCCTGGCCCTGCGGGTGCTGGCAGGTCTGGGAGGTGGGACAATTCCTCCAACGTCGGTTGGCGTCGTGTCGGACATTATCTCTCCCGCCAGGCGGGCCCAGGCCGTCGGCGGCATCATGGGTACGGTGGTGTTGACCTCGGCTGTAACCATCCCGCTGGTCGCCCTCTTTGCGGATTGGTGGGGTTGGCGTTTCGCTTTCCTACTGGCCAGCTTCCTGCTTGCGGTGGCGTTTCTCCTGAACTGGGTCTGGTATCCCCGCGACAGCCGGGACCGCATTCGCAACCTGGTGTTCTTCGCCAGGTATTGGTCGCTGCTTTCGCTGAATTTCTTCAGGGTAGCCGTGACGTTACTCCTGGCACAGCGGCTCGCTTACTGGGGAGTTGTCAGCTTTTTGGCTGCACGTCTGATTCAGGCCTATGACCTGACCCTTGAATTTGTAGCCATTCCACTCCTGATTTCCGCGATTGGGCAGGTTGTAGGGACATACGCGGCAGGATTCGTGGCGGCGAAGAGTTATCGAGTTGCCCTCGTCGTAGTTACCACGGCTGTCGGTGGGGTGTGCGTGTTTCTGTTTTTTGTTGCTGATTTCGGGCTCTGGCCGGCGGTGGCTTTGGCCACGGCGGGAACGGGGCTGCTGAGCGTGTTGGCCCCGGTTATGGTAGCGGCTACCACGGAGTATTCAGGGGAATCCAAAGCCACCGGCGCAAGCGTTATCGGTGTCTCCAACTTCGTGGGCGGAGTGCTCGGAGCGGGACTTTCCGGCGCACTGCTTGCCAGCACGGGCTATGGGGGAATCGGCTACCTGTGTCTCGTTCTCACAATAGGCAGCGCCCTCTTCGCTGCGGTGTTCGCCAAGCAACTGCGGGTGCGCGCCGACTGAACGGTAGAGTTCCTCTCTCGAAACCGTGGCCCCGTAGACGCGTAATGTGTACAACTCAATTGCACCCCAAATTGCCGACCCATGCGGATTTTGGGGCAGCGACCAAGGCGTGATGGAGTTCCTTTCGTAACGGATGATGAACTTGCCGGTTTCCGACGGACTGGTCGGCATAATTCTCTGCAGCCTCATCAACGTAACCGAGACCGATATCTTTGGCGACCTCCAGGTGTTGGTCTGTTCGGAGGGCATGGTTATCCTCCGGCAGGCTGCGGATGTCTCAGAAAAGAGGCATCCGAAGGGGGAATGGCGGAGGCTTGAATTGTTGTACATCGAGTCGATGTCAACTACCCAAAGGTGAAGGACGAGTTCGCGCCCATAGACTTTGAAATCGACATTGTGCCTGTGCCCGTTGCCGTCTGATTCCCACCAATAATGTATCCGCGCTTTCCTCTCTCAGATGCCCGGGAAGACACTTCCAGGACTTTGCTTCCTCTCCGGAAGTTCTTGCAACGCCATCCGGCAACTCTCCCGAATCTGTTATCCTAGCCCTCTCTAATAGCCAGGCGATGGTGGAACTACGCCATACGCCACGCTTTGCCAGCATTTGGCAAAGTCCTCTCGGTTACGAGGAGTCCGGTATCCGCCCGCAAGGAATGCTCGTCGGGCAAGATCAAAGGACGCCTTTACCATTCAGAAAAGACATTTTCAGCTTGAAACCAGCCGGCGTTGCTGGCTACGGCGCCCCTAGATTCGCCACCCAGATTTCGAGCCTGAGGAGAGAAAATTGTTCTATGGGTGGGTAATCGTAACCCTGGCACTGGTCGTAAATGGACTATCCAGCGGGCCTGTGTGGAGTGGCGTCGGAGTCTGGATCAAGGCCCTGGAACTACATTTCGGGTGGAGCCGAGCCCAACTGACCGGCGCGTTTTCTATGGCCCAGCTTGAGGGGAGCATTATCGGGCCACTGATGGGGTACCTGATAGACAAGCTGGGCCCCCGCAAGATGGTCTTCATCGGGCTGGTCATTACAGGGTTGGGCTTTCTTCTCTTCAGTCGCACCGGAAGTCTTTTCACCTTTTATCTGTCCTACGGGATGATCATGCTGGGCACAGCGGCGGGTACCTGGTTGCCCTACATGTCCGTGGTAAACCGGTGGTTCTTGCGAAAGAGGGGCATGGCCATGGCCATTGCCGCTGAGGGTTCGCCCCTGGGAGGCCTTGTGCTGGTCCCGATTCTGGCGTGGGCTGTGACTCCAGGAAGCTACGGCTGGAGCGTTACTGCTCAGTGGATTGGCGTGGTTTTTCTGTGCTTGGCATGGCCCATGTCCAGAATGATTCGAGTGCGCCCGGAAGACCACGGTCTCCTTCCTGATGGAGACCGGCCCGGGGGCGACCGACCCGACCAGGCAATTCAGCGAGCGACCAGGCCGGTTGGCGGTGGTGCTCCTCAAGACGAACTGCAGTTCACCGCGCGGCAAGCAATGCGGACCCCGGCTTTCTGGTTCATTACGTTCGGCCACGCTTGCTCTACGATACTGTTCGCTACCTTGACCGTACACCTGGTGCCCATGTTGACCGACCAGGGATTGTCCTTGCAGACTGCGGCCAACGTGTTTTCCGTGGTCATGGGAGTTGCGGCAGTTTTCCAGCTGGTGGGGGGCTACGCGGGGGATAGAATCCCGGTGAATATCGCAATAGCAATCTTCGGCTTCGTGCAGGCAGCAGGATTTCTATTGGCGGTGCTGGTCAATAGCATTCCGATGGCCATGCTTTTTGCGATTGTATTCGGCGCTGGATTTGGTGGCAGAAATCCGCTTACAACGGCGATACGAGGCGACTACTTCGGCAAGAACGCCTTTGCCACGATCACAGGCATTTCCAGCGCTCCCATGTATGCATTCATGCTGGCAGCACCGCTTTTCGCAGCCTTCCTGTTCGACGCCACCGGGAGCTATACCCTGGCGTTCCTGATCATTGGTAGTTTGGGAATGATGAGCGGTGTCCTGTTTCTTCTTGCGAAGAAGCCCACATCCATCCCTGCCGACAAGAGAGTTTCGACCGCTCCCCATCCCAGTAGTTCCAGACTCTGATGGTTGTCCCTTTTCCCTGGAAAGCCAGGTGTCCATGCCCGCTTGAGGCGCTTTTCTGTGCCAGGTGAGTGGGCATTTGGCCAGCCGTCGAGCAGTTCGCCTCCCACTCCGTTTGATGTCGTTTTGGAGGCAACAATGGAACCCGGCAATCGAGGTCGATACAATCCCACTGGTGAGTTGAAGGACAGGGGCAATTCTCAGTTCCGAAAAGAAGATAGGACTCCCTTTTGACAGCTGAATTGGACTCACTGCGGAGGACTGCCCTCTTTCTTGTAACCGTCGGCTTGGTGTGGAACCTGCTCGAGGCTGGAGTTTCCCTTTGGGCGGGATTGCAGGCGGGGAGCGTGGCCATCCTGGCCTTCGGATTCGACAGCATCGTCGAGCTGATGGCCGGGGCAGTTTTGGTGTGGAGACTGAGGGCGGAGCTTGAGGAGTCGGAATCGGAAGAAGCGGAAAGAAGAGCACAAAGGCTGTTGGGGTTGAGCTTCTTCCTTCTGGCGGCGTACGTAGTCCTTCATTCAGGGGCGAACTTGCTGGGATGGTTGCCAGAACCGCAACCGAGCCTGGCGGGCGTGGGCATTGTGGTTGCCAGTGCAGTAGTCATGGCCGTCCTTTACGCGGCCAAGATGCGTATCGCCGCCCGGATGCAGTCGAGGGCGCTCAGAGCGGAAGCCATGGAGAGCCTGTTTTGCGATCTGCAGGACCTGAGCATCCTGGTTGGCCTGGGGTTGAACAGCCTGTTTTCATGGTGGTGGGCAGACCCGGTTTCGGCCCTGTTCCTGGTCCCTTTCTTTATCAAGGAAGGGAGGGAAAACCTTTCCGGCCACTGCCACGATGAGGATCATGAAGAAGATGCCCCAGGCGTATGTTTTTGCATGGGCTGCTTCTACGGACTTAGGGTCTGTCGAGCTGTCTGTTGCAGAGCCTGACGCTGAAAGAACGAGCGAAAGTTACCCGTTGGGTTCCACCTTCAGTTTGAGTGGATCCGCAATTAGCGAGGTACTCACAGTAATTTGGACTGAAACTTCTGCCGTACCTTGGCTACTTTGGGACTGATCACTATTTGGCAATACATACTGCCCGGGTTGTTCTGGTAGAAGAGCTGGTGTTCTCTTTCGGCGGGATAAAAGGCCTCGAAGGGAACTACCTGAGTTACCACTGGGCCGCTTTCGGTTCCTGACGCATCCAACGCCTTGATGAAATCAACAGCCTGTTGCTTCTGCGACTCGCTGGTGTAAAGGATCACCGAACGGTAACGTGCACCACGGTCCGCTCCCTGCCGGTTCAACGTGGTGGGGTCATGGGTTGCGAAGAACATTTTCAGTATTTCAGCAAATGAGACCTGGCTGGGGTCGAATTCCAGCTTCACCACCTCGGCGTGCCCGGTTTTTTCGCTGCACACCTGGTAATAGGTCGGATTCGCGATGTGGCCGCCCGAGTAACCTGAGGTAACCGTTGCAATTCCTTTGATTTCCAGGAACACGGCCTCTACGCACCAAAAACAACCTCCACCCAGGACAGCGACCTCCATTTCTTCGACAGACAACTTCTCTCTCCCGCTCAAAGTGCTTCCGCTTTAACAATGTTGAACACCATACAACTATATTATGGCATGGTCTACTGAAGTTATTCGCAGGCGATTGCGTCTTTATTTCACAGCTGGGCAGGCTGGATCTATGGATCAACACTGCTCTTTGGAGGGGCTGATTTTTTGTTTATCCCGGTAATTTCAGGTAATTTCCGATAATTGGCGTGAACCGGGAGGGCCTGCGTTGGGTCGAAGAAGGAGCCAACTGGGCAGCAGCCCCGTTGAGGTTGCTTTCAGTAGTAAACATGGATCTCATGCTAGAGAAGGGTCACAAGGCTTGGCAAGCGACAGCTGTCATCAAAATGGACTGCGGCCATTAAGACGCAATTGCCCGGAAGCAATTCGCCTATGATGTTGACTCCAATTCCGGCAGACGCCATGCTGGGGCACGGCAGGCTTGGTTGAAGTGTCATCAGGCCTGCGACGTATGGCGCTCGTTGCAGTTGAGGAGACTGAGTCATGGCAAACAAGCTTCGTCTGGGATTCGTTGGAGCAAACGTCAGCTCGACCTGGTCATCGCAGTCACATTTTCCGGCTCTTCGGGCGAGTCCGGATGTCGAACTCACCGCTGTCTGCACCACTCGGCAGGAAAGTGCCGAAGAAGCGCGTCGAGCGTTTGGGGCAAGGCTCGCCTTTCATGATTTTCGCGAAATGGCTGCGTCCGAGGAAATAGATGCAGTTGCCGTTGTTGTGCGTGTGCCTTCTCACTACGAACCTACGAAGGCCGCCATTGAAGCGGGGAAGCACGTGTTCACGGAGTGGCCGCTGGGTAAAACCACCGCCGAGGCCGAGGAGCTGGCGGCGCTTGCCAACTCCAAAGGCGTGCAGACGGCGGTAGGGCTGCAGTCCCGAGTCAGCCCGGCGTTGTTGTTCGTGAAGGAGCTGATAGAAGGCGGTTACGTTGGAGGGCTGCTGTCCTGTCACGTAACAACCATGCGGGACGGACCTTTGGAACGCGATTCCGGTCGAACATGGCAGCGTGATGCCAGTCTCGGGGCCAACACCCTGACTATAGCGAACGGACACGTCATCGATGCTCTGAGATTTGTGGCAGGCAACTTCTCCCGTGTGTCGTGCATGGTCAGCACCCAGATGAACCAGTGGTACGAAACCGACTCCAGCCAGTTTGTGGAAGTAACCTCTCCGGACAATGTTCGAGTGTCCGGTCAGCTTGAGGGCGGCGCGGCGGCCTCGATACACGTCGGTGCGGTGCCTTGGGCTGGCAGCGGGTTTCGAATGGAGATTTACGGGCGAGAAGGAACGCTGATCGTCACGGGGAGCGTCTCTTCTCAGCGGGGCGAGATGCTGCGGGTGCAGGGAGCTCAGGGAAACCATGAATTGCATGACCTAGAGATTCCGAGGAAATTTGTTTTTGTGCCGCAAGACTTTCCAGCTGGGGACCCTTTCAACATCGGGCAAATGTACGCGTTGTTCGCCGAAGCGATAGCTACTGGCCAGCCTCGACTCCCGACCTTCGATACGGCGGTGGATCTGCATCGCTTTATTGACAGGCTCAAACAGGCGTCTGATCTGGGCCAGGAGTTGCCGGTCGATTGATGCGGGGACAAGAGCGAGTAACCACCTGGGCCTTGCGGACCAATACCTCTGACTCAGAGTCAGACACATTGCCCTGCTGCCAACTGCCCCGCAGCCAGACTCCCACGCTGTCTATGAGACAGCACCCCGAAATTAATGAGCCTTGGCGTTTGAACTCAGACCTCTGAATCGTTATCCGTCGCCTCTGGGATGGCGAACACCGTCCCTTGCAGTAGTTTCTCAGCAACTCCATTGAAGTTACCGTAGAGGAGCGTCACCGGGGCGGGCGAGAGCCAACCGTCGTTAGGGCAGGCAATCGCTTTGGGGATCCCGAGCCTGAATCATTTCTGTTTTCTCGAGAGTGCGGACTGAAAAATTTTCTGCCATTTCCTCTCATTTTCTATCATTCCAGCTCGCCTGCTGGGTTTATAGCGGACGCTTGAAGGCACCAAGCGGGGTCTGACAAGGCCTTCCTAGGATTATGTTAAGGATGTGCTATCGGACCTGGCAACCTGCAAATGTCACCAGGCCATCCCAATGCGGCAGCCCGGCGCACAAGGTAATCACGAATCATGATCCCGGAACTTCGCCTTCAATCTGGACCGCAGTTTGATCTCGCGCCGTTAACACCTCATGCCCGGTTCGTGAAATGGGGCATAACCTCTTGAGCGAAGAGCTCCATTGAACGCATCACTCTGGAGTGTTCCATGCTGCCGAAGGACATGCTGGCGCCGAAGTAGCCGATGCTGTGCTCATCCCTCAGCTTCTCAATTCGTTCCACGCACTGTTCGGGCGTACCGAAGTAGGCGGTGGTCTCCAGTTCCGACTCATAGCTCGCAGGCTCCGCAGTGCGGCTTTTCCGCCAGTGGTCAAGGTCGACGTTGATCTCGTCGCCGTGGGTAAGCGTTCTGCGATAACCGGCCAGGTCTCTCACCCAAGTCAGAGACTGCCTGGGATATTCACGGGCTTTCTGTTCATCTTCGTCAAGGTATACAAACCGGAAGTAGGGCATTTCCTCAATTTTCAGGTCTTTGTCTGCGGCGGCGCAGCGTTCTCCGTACAGGGAAAACAGCCCCAGGTTGTCGGCCTCTGGAGTGGAGAAGCTGGTCAGAATGGGGAGGTCTCTTTCGACGGCTACGTCCACGCTGGCAGGTGTGCGGGAAACGGCCATATATACGGGAGGATGGGGCTGCTGCACAGGGGTAGGTGCGATGGTCAAGTCCTTCACCTGATAGAACTCCCCCTGGTAGCTGAAATTCGACTGGGTCCACAATCCCAAAATAATGTCGAGAGCTTCCTGGGTTCGCACGTCTCGGGTGTCAAAGTCGATGTCGAAGTTTCCATACTCGTAATCTGCCGAGCCGCGCCCGACGCCGAAGTCAAGCCTGCCATTGCTCAGCACGTCCAGCATTGCGCTTTCTTCGGCGAGGAAGATGGGGTTGTGGAATGGCAATACACTGACCCCTGCTCCTATGCGGATCTTCTTGGTGCGGGCTGCTATATTGCTGAGCAGCGGCATCAGAGAAGGGCAGATTCCGTACCGGCTTGAGTGATGCTCAGCAATCCAGATCGAATCGAACCCCAGTTCCTCGGCGTACTCTGCCTGTTCCAGCAGTTCTCCGAAGATGCGACTCTGAGCGTTGGTTTCCGGCTCCGTCCAGGAACCCAGCAAAAACAGGGCAAACTTCATAACAAACAAGTTCCTTCTTCAGCCAGGGCTGGAGGCAATTCCACAAGTATTAGCGATGGCCTGTTCTTTCGACACAACCGCCCAGAGTCACCTTTACATTACTTTTCGGCCAGGATGTCGTAGGCCAGTGCCAGCATTATCCGGGAGCCGCTGACAAGGCTCTGGATCCCGACGGACTCGTCGGTGCCGTGGATGTTGGCGAGCATGGGGTCATCGTCGGGGTGAGAGCCGACCATGCCGTAGGTGGTGGTGCCCAGGTTGCGAGTGAAGCGGGAATCGGTAAAGCCGGTGCTGAGGGAGGGGACCCACTGTATGTCGTCCCGTCCAAAGGCTACGGCGGTGCTGATGCGGATTTTGTCGGCGAACTCCGTTTCGAAGGGAGAGGCGTTGGGAATCGACATATAGTCGACGTCAATCTCAACACCGGGAATGCCGTCAAGTATCTTTTCCAATTCCTGCCGGACGTAGGCCTCATCCTGGTGGGGCAGCGTGCGCACGTCGCAGGTGAGGCGCACCGACTCGGGCACGCTGTTGGACTTGATGCCGCCCTGGATCATGGTGGGCGTGATGGTCATCCGCGACAGCGCCCGCATTATCGATGCGAACCTGGGGTTGGAGTCTTCGGTGTCCGCGATGATCTGGTCGATGTTTGCAGGTTCAGGCCGGTCCTCGATGGCGAACACTGACAGGTGTTGAAACAGGCTGGTGGAAGTGTCGCGCTCGGCCTGATAGTTTTCAATACGCTTCACCACTTCAGAGAGGCCAAACAGGGCGTTAGAGCCCTGCCAGGGGGTGGAGGCATGGGCACTGGAGCCTCGAACATCAATCTCCAACTGCAAACGGCCTTTTTCGCCCACCCCAAGCAAATAGGTAAGGTTCCCTGCAGCCTCGATGGGATAGCCGCCGCCCTCGTTGACGGCAAAGGGAGCCGCCAGCCTGTCCGGGTGGTTGTCGGCCATCCAGCCGAAGCCGTAGCGTCCGCCATGCTCCTCATCGGCGCATGAGGCGAGGATCAGGCTGTCCTTGAGTTGCACACCATTTCGCTTGAGAATACGCATGGCGATCAACTGGCAGGTGAGGAGGGCCTTGCAGTCCGTCGCGCCGCGACCAAAGATCCGCCCATCGGACACCGTAGCGCTGAAGGGAGGAAACCGCCACTTTTCCTCTTCCTCGACGGGCACCACGTCCAGGTGGGACATAAACATGAGCCCCGCCTCTCCGGAGGCGCCTTCCAGTCGTGCGATGATGTTGCCGCGCCCGGGAGCGGACTCCAGGGTCTCCGATTCGATGCCATCCTCTGCAAGCCATCTCTCGATGTATTGGCAAAGTTCCGTTTCGTTGCCGGTGGGCATGAAGCCGGTATTGACTGTGGGGATTCGGACCATGTCCTGTTCAAGCGCCACAATCTCGTCGCGCATTTCATCGACTTGGTCCAGCAGCTCATTAAGGTCGGGCATCGCTAGTCCTCCAGAGAACTGTCATTTTGAGCCAGGCGCTTGTGCCGACGGTGCGGTTTTCCTCCCTGACAGGCTCCGTGCCGTCGCACCTGGATTTCAGAATCGCCGGCGCGAACACAGTATAATGCCTGCCCTCGCCTTCTGCTGTGCGTCCTCGCATAAGTACAATCTCCGTGAAACAGGGCTTTCATGCCGGTGAAGCGGATTTTCGTAGAGCGAGGTCCGCCAGTGAAGGGTAATCGTGCCGCTCCAGACCGACGGAAGAATGCACCACTCGGCGCCGGTAAAGCAGACATGCACGAGAGACCAGAAGTCGCCGACACGAAGGGTGATGCCTTGGGTTGCCTCATTCAGTTTGGTGATTACAATGAGCGGAGTCACGTTACGGCATGGTGCCAATTAACTGAATGGCGAAGAGAGGAGCGTTAATATGCCGGAGATCGAGGACAAGCTGAAGGAATTGGGATACGAGCTGCCGCCACCCCGGACGCCGGGCGCGGGCAACATCATCCCTGCGGTCCGGACTGGGAACCTGGTCTATCTGTCAGGCACCGGTCCCGGACTCCCGGGAGGCGGGTTGCTCCACGCGGGCAAGCTAGGTTCGGAAGTGACCATAGAACAGGGCTACGACTGCGCTCGCCAGACTATGCTGAACCTGCTCACCAACCTGAAGGGAGAGATCGGCGACCTGGACAAGGTAAAGAGAATCGTCAAGCTGCTGTGCATGGTCAATTCGGAGCCCAATTTCGGGGACACGCCCAGAGTGGCAAATGGCGCGTCTGACCTGTTGATCAACCTGTACGGAGACAGAGGCCGCCACGCCAGGTCTGCGGTAGGCATGGCCACATTGCCCGGAGGGATGCCCATCGAGATCGAAATGATCGTCGAGGTCGACGACTAGAGTACCGGACCGGTTCCCATCCTGGCCGGAAACCGGAACCGGTCGCCCAGTGTCTGGCATCGGATCTGGGACGGTGAGCAAAATACTGGCGCCGCCGCTTTGCTGGCAGCCGCCAATCTGGCTGAGGTGGACGAATGTCGATCGCGAGGAACTTTGGGGTCCTGCTGCCCACAAGGGGAGTGCTGGTCTATGCAGGGAGTGGTGGCCCACGGGTGGAGCAGACCTGGCAGATGGCGGAGACCGCCGAACGGGCCGGCTACGACTCGGTCTGGGTCGGGGACAGCATCACTTCCAAGCCTCGACTGGAGCCTCTGACGGCAATGGCGGCCGTGGCGGCCCGGACCAGCCGGGTGAAGATCGGCACCGCGGTACTGCTCAACGCGCTGCGTCATCCCGTACACCTGGCGCATGCCGCGGCCACCATCGACAACATCTCAGGCGGGCGCACCATCCTGGGGCTGGGTGCTGGACGGAGCAACAACCAGATGTTCGTCAATGAGCACGCGGCCGTCGGGGTACCAATAGAGGAGCGCGCCGCTCGAATGGAAGAAAGCATAAGGGTCATGCGCGCCCTGTGGACAGGGCAGCCGGTGAGCAGTTCCGGGGAGTTCTATCCGCTGGAGGATGTCGCCCTGGAACCTCAACCTGTACAGCCGAGCATCCCTCTCTGGATTTCCAGCAATTGGGTCCGCCGCGGCCTGGCCCGGGTCGCCGAGCTAGGCGACGCATGGATAACCAACGTTCCGTCCACAGACCTGTTTGCGCAGTGCTGGGAAAGGATTGAACAGTGCGCAGGAGAAAGCGGACGGGACTCAAACGAGATAGGACGCTGCCTGTATATCTCGGTGAACCTCAACGAAGACCTTGATGGCGCACTTGCCGAAGGCGACCAATACATGCGGTCGTACTACAGCATCCCGTACGAAGTCATCAGCAAGAACCTGCTGTGCGTATTCGGCCCTCGGCAGAAATGCATCGACACCATACGGGCCTACAAGGATGCAGGCGCCGACTATTTCATCGTCAGGTTCGCGTCGCCGAACCAGGCACACCAAATGGCACGGTTCACCGAAGAGGTACTCCCCAAGGTGGCGTGATCCGTCGCGCCATTTCCAGCGACAGGGTTAGCGGTTGCTCCGGTCGGCAAACTCTGTCTTTGCGGCTTCAACCAGGGTTGAGTCGCGCAACAGATCGGACGCCGTCAGGCTGAGGGCCTTGGCCACCAGCAGAGCATTGGAAAGAGCCAGATCTGTCACCGCGGTCTCACGCATGTCGCTGGAGTGAGAAGCAATAGGGGTCTGGCTGACTGCGTATCGCAACTCGAAAGCAGGCATGGCCTGGCTGACGTTTCCGAAATCAGTTGAGGCCCCGCTACCCGGACGACCGGGTACGGGTTCGTCGAGCTTGATCCCCATCACCTGAACATTGGCAGACATCGCCTGCGCCAGGGTGACATTGGGCTGAACGTTCTCGTAGAAGGGATAGAACTCTTCGACCTCGAGGCGCGCGCCGGTCATGGCGGCCGCACCCTCGGCGACCTGCCGGACCTTGCCGACCACCTCGTCACTCAAATACTTCCCGTCCCTGGAACGCAGCATGAAGTTGGCGGCAGCGAACTGCGGCACCACGTTGGGAGCGGTACCGCCGTCAGTGATCACCCCGTGAATGCGAACGTCGTCCCGCAGGTGCTGGCGCAGGGCATCAATGCCGGTGAAGAGGTGGATGACGGCATTCAGCGCGTTGATGCCGGCCTCGGGAGCCGCCGCGGCGTGGGCAGCCCTGCCGTGGTACATGTACCGGAAGCCAACCATGGCAAGGCTCCAGCTTTCTCCTCTCGCCGCTGTAGCAGGTATTATCGTGCGATTGGAAAAGGGATGGGACGAAAGGGTAGCGTCTACGCCCTCGAACACACCCGCCTGAAGCAGCCTGATCTTGCCACCGCCGCCTTCCTCAGCCGGTGTGCCGATGACCATCATGCGCCCCGGCAACTCCCGGGAGTTGGCCTGCAGGCCGAGCGCAGCGCCCATCGCGGCCATGGCTATGAGGTTGTGACCACAGCCGTGTCCGATCTCCGGCAGCGCGTCGTATTCGGCAAGAACCGCGATGGTGGGGCCTTCGCCACCACCTCCCGGAATTGTCGCGCTGAACGCAGTTTCGATCCCGCCGATTCCTCGTTCCACCTTGAAGTCCTTACTTTCCAGGAACCCGGCCAGGGCGTTTGAAGAATAGAATTCCTCGTAGTTCAGTTCCGGATGGGCATGAACATCCTTGGAGAGTTCGAACAATTGCTGCTTCGAAGCCTCGATCGCCGCGTTTGACCGGTTTGCGAGTTCTTCCTTCATTGCGGAACTTTGGGAAGTCATAGTGGGGTTACTCCTTCTAAGGGAGGCTGTTGGCGCCCTGAATACAATGCGGCTTGCCTGCTGGCAGCGACATTCTACAAGCACAGCCTCGGGTTTCGCCATTGTGCGGCCAACGGAGGAGGACCTTGTATCTTGACCTTGCATCTCGATCTTAGCGTAGAGAGTTGTCTTGGGACGAATCTACAATTTCCAACTCCAGATGACCCAGGAGACGAGGTTGAGCGCTGAAAGAGAGTAGAGGCTCCTGCGGTCGTATCTGGTAGCGATTCGTCGCTAGTGTTTGAGCTTGTTGAAGGCTCGTTCGACCTGGTTGCGTTCCCGGTACAGTTCACGGTCATACTCCCAGGGCTCCCTCCGGTTGATCTTGGGCGGTATGACCGCTACAGCGCCCTTGGACCGGATGGAATCCCAGTATCCTGTTGCTCTCGTATCCCTTGTCGGCTATCACACAGCCGGTCTAGATTCCATCCAGCAAGAGTATCGCCTGTGGGCCGTCCGCCACCTGCGACCCATTGAGGGCGAATCGCATCGGCTGGCCCCGGGGCGTGGCATACCATGTGAATCTCGGCTCCAACCGCCCCGGGAACGCCCCAGAGCCTGGTCCAGGTTCTCCCTTTTCCGGCAGCAGCCTGCTGATGGGCACACACAACGGTGGAGCCAATCATCACTTACCGGTTGTCAGGGTCCTCCAACAGAATCTGAAAGATTCTCTCCCAGATCCCGGACTTGGTCCAGCGGGTGAACCGGTTGTGGACGTTTTTCCAGTTGCCGTAACCGGCAGGGAGGTCCTTTCACTGGGCCCCGCTGCGCAACACACATAGAACCCCATTAACGAAACCCCGGTTGTCCCCGGTAGTTACTCCTACGTGCCCCCCACCGCGCGCCTCCCAACCCGGCAAGAAGTACTCCACGCGCTCCCACTGAGTTGAGCTGAGTTCGCACTGCCCCATCACCGCTACCTCTCCGCCACACAACTGCCTTAGCACGACAATTTATTTCCTGACACTAACCCGTTACCTCAACCTCAAACACCAGATTCCACCATTTACCGATTCGCCCCAGGTCACCGTATATTTGGGAACCAAGTCGCTATAATAGGGCGCACTCTGCCGGAAGGTTATTGTCCAAGTGCTTAGATCGCTTTCGCCCGAGGCTCTGGCCCGAGCCTCCTCTAACAGGCCGCTGGTGGTCATCGGCCTGTGGATCGTCCTAGAAATCTGGCCGGAAAGTGGCATGAGGCGGCCAGGGTTTATACTTGGAGTCACCAAGGGTAGCGAGGGTTGACTATGCTGGGAGAGCGTTCGGATCAGAGGGGTCTCTGGGAAGCGGACCGGCTGTATCTTGACCATGTGGGGCGGGAGACCTTCTACGGTCTGCTGGCTTCGCTGCGGGGCCAGCTGTTCCGGGACGCCGACTTCGCCGTGTTCTACTGCGCCGACAACGGCCGGGACAGTGTGCCGCCCAGCCTGCTGGCCACGGCCCTGCTGTTGCAGACCCACGACAAGGTCAGCGACGCCGAGGCCAAGGCCCGGGCCGACTTTGACATCCGCTGGAAGGTGGCTTTGGGGATTGAGATTGAAGACCGTCCTTTTGCCAAGAGCACGCTGCAGGTGTTCCGCGCCCAGCTGATCCTGCACGACCAGGTGCGGGAGGTATTCGAGTCCAGCTTGCGGCTGGCCCGGGAGTCGGGCTACCTGAAAAAGCGGAGCATGAAGGTGGCGCTGGACACGACTAACATCCTGGGCCGGGGCGCGGTGAAGGACACCTTCAACCTGCTGGCCGACGGGGTGGTCAAATTGATGCGGGCGCTGGCAGCCGTGGAGCAGACTGGTGTCAAGGAATGGGCCAGGACCCAGGGATATGGGCGGTACCTGGCCTCCAGCATCAAGGGCGAGGCGGCCATCGACTGGTCGGACAAACGGGCGCGGCAGGCCCTGCTGGCCCAGGTGGTGGCGGACGCGGACCGGCTGCTGGAGTTGGCGCGGCAGGCCCAGGGGGAGTTGCCCGAGGACAGTATAGAGCGGCAGCAGATCGTGGCGGCGGCGGAACTGCTGGGGGAGTTGCTGCTCCAGGACATTGAGCGCAAGAGCCCAGATGGCGATGGCGGCGGTGATGACGGCGTTGACGGCGTGAGCCTCAGGAGCGGGGTGAGCAAGGACCGGATGATGTCGGTGCATGACCCACAGATGCGCCACGGGCACAAGAGCAGCAGGAGGCGCTTCGACGGGCACAAGGCGGCCATCGTCGTGGACACCGATACCCAGTTGATCACCGCGGTGGAGGTGTTGCCGGGCAACGCTCCGGACAACCTGGGGGCGCTGGAACTGGTGGAGCAGAGCGAGACCAACGCCGGTTTGCCGGTGGAGGAAGCCGTGGGCGATGCCGCCTATGGGGACGGAGCTACCAGGCAGACCTTCGCCGACGCGGGCCGGCGGTTGGTGGCCCGAGTGCCAGGTCGGCCCAACCGGCAGCACTTTCCCAAGGATGACTTCGTCATTGACCTGGCGGCGGGTAGTTGCACCTGTCCGGCGGGGCAGGTCACCCACACCATCGTGCCAGCGGGACAGCGGACTGATGGCATGGGTCGGGTCCACCACTTGCAGGCCTTCCAGTTCGACGGGGCGGTATGTCGGACATGTCCACTGCGCTCTCAATGCATCGCAGCTAAAGGCAGGAAGGGACGACGGGTGCTGATCCATCCCCAGGAAGCCCTGTTGCAGCAGGCCCGGACCCTGCAACAAAGCGTCGAGTATGACGAATATCGGGCGCGCCGAGTGGTGGTGGAACACCGGTTGGCCCGACTGGTCCATTTGGGCATCCGCCAGGCCCGCTACTTCGGCAGGGTCAAGACCAAGTTCCAGCTGTACCTGGCGGCCACGGTGGCCAACCTGACCCTGGTGGCGGGGAAACTCGGTCTGTCGAGCAGAACCGACGGCGGTTCCAACAGCTGGGGCACTGACCGTACCCAGACCATACCTTCCGTCTTTGATTTCCTCACCGCGAGGTTCCCTCAAATCTTGATGCCCCCCTTGCTTGCAACGACCTTACTGCTGAAATGCATCTCCCCGAACAAGGCTTTCCGGCCAGATTTCTAGCGGTCATAGCGCTCCTGGTTGTCGGGCGTTTCCTGGACAGCGCCACCACCACGGAACTCAGACTGACTGGCAGCGCCGAGTCAGAGCAGGCCAAGAAGCTGCTGGAAGACAGGCTGGGCAGCCCCGAGGGCATAACCGAAATAGTGGTTATTCAGTCGGCAGCACTGACGGTGGATGACCCGGCGTTTCGCGAAAAGGCCGAGTCGGTGTTCGGTTCCCTAGTGGCGCTGGGCCCCGATGTAATAGCCGGTGGGCTGAACTACTATCTGACTGGCGATGAGTCCCTGGTATCTCCGGACCGCACAGCGATGGTAATGCCGTTGGTAGTTGCGGGAGAACTAGACCAGGCCATCGAGAATGTCGAGGAGGTGGTTCAGGTTACTTCCGCGGCTGACCGGTCCGACGGCTTCCGGGTGCTGGTCGGAGGGGAGGCCAGCATCTCCTATGAAAACAACGAACTGGCCGTGTCCGATCTGGAAAAGGGCGAGCGGTTCGGCATTCCGGTGGCCCTGATCATCCTCCTGATTATTTTCGGAACCCTCGTGGCCGCCTTCTTGCCCGTTGGCCTGGCCATCGTTTCCATAGTCGTTGCCCTGGGCGTTACCTCGCTCGTAGGGCAGGTATTCGAGCTTTCTTTCTTTGTCACCCTGATGATTACCATGATCGGCCTGGCCATTGGAATTGACTATTCTCTCCTCATAGTGTCCCGCTTCCGGGAGGAGCTGAAGCAGGGAAACAGCGTCCGTGAGGCCGTGGAGAACACGGGGGCCAGTGCCGGGCGCACGGTGCTGTTCAGCGGCTTCACCGTGGTCTTCGCCCTTTGCGGAATGCTCATTATTCCGGCTTCGTTCTTCCAGTCCCTTGGGCTCGGCGCAATTATTGTCGTCCTGGTAACCCTGGCGGCCACCTTCACTTTATTGCCAGCTACTCTCGCGCTCCTTGGGCCCAGGGTGAACTCCCTGCGCTTGCCCTTCCTGGGCCGGGCCGCCGGCGCAACCCCCGGCGGTGATTCCGGAGGTGGGGTCTGGGATAAGGCAACGCGAACAGTCACCAGATTCCCGATTATCAGCCTGGTCCTGGTCGGCGGTGTCATGATCGCCGCCGCTGCCTTCTTCTTCCAAATCAACACTGGCAACAACGGCGTTGACGCTCTCCCGGAGGGCTCCTTCACCCGCGACGCCTTCTTTATCCTGGAGGAGGAGGGGTTCTCATTTGGCCTTATAAGACCGACCGAGATAGTCATGGATGGGGATATGGAAAGTCCCCAGGTGCAGGAGGCTATCGCGAGGCTCACCGAGGCCATTGAGAGCGATCAGCGCTTCCCTCTGCCGCCAAATTTGGAAGTCTTCCCTGGGGCGGACCTGGCTGTACTTTCGATCATTATAGCCGGGGAACCAAGGAGCCAGTCGGCTGCGGACGCTGTAAAAGCCATCCGCGAGCAGCATATTCCCGGGGCATTCAGGGGCGTTCCAGCGGAAGTGCTGGTCGGAGGTCTGTCAGCGTCCGATGCCGACTTCAGAGGCATTGTAGCCACCTACACCCCGATTGTATTCGCCTTTGTGCTGGGTCTCAGTTTCATTCTCCTGATGGTGGTCTTCCGGTCTCTCGTCATTCCGGTCAAGGCTATCATTATGAACCTGCTGTCGGTGGGCGCAGCCTATGGCTTGCTGGTGGTCGTGTTTCAGAAAGGGGCAGGTGCGGACCTCTTTGGATTCCAGCAAACCGAAACCATTGACTTGTGGATTCCCCTATTCCTCTTCTCAATCCTGTTCGGCCTGTCCATGGACTACCACGTATTCCTGCTGAGCCGCATCAAGGAACGTTACGACCGGACTGGAGATAACGATGAGGCGGTGGTCTTCGGCCTGCGCTCAACCGCAGGAATCATTACCGGCGCTGCTGTGATTATGGTGGTGGTCTTCGGCGCCTTCGCCGCCGGGGAGACCATCATCAACCAGCAGGTGGGCTTCGGGCTGGCGGTGGCGGTGTTCCTCGATGCGACGCTGGTGCGATCGGTGCTGGTCCCGGCCAGCATGGAATTGCTGGGCTCCCGCAACTGGTACCTGCCTCCCTTCCTTCGATGGCTTCCTGCTCTGCAAATAGAGTTGCCCGAAAAGGCGAGGGCCGAACCCTCTGCCGATCGTTAGGGCACGAGTGGTAGTTCGCTGACGGCAAGAGTCAATCGTGCTTTGGAGTCAGTCATGCAGACCCTGAAAATGGCGGACGATTAATTAATGGAAGTACCATCAGACTATCAAGCAGGATACGACCAAGCACGTCTAATCGACCCAAAGACTGCGGACAACTATATCGCTCACACCATCATTGGCGACCCAGTCATGGATGCGTTGGTGGAGGAGCTGGCAGAGTTGCCCCAGGAACAGGTCCACCAGTTCCTCCGCGCCGGGATGGACGAAGATCGAAGTGGACTGCAAGATGCACCACGGGCACTGCGAGATTTCTTCGTCGACGCACCGCAACCGGATCCTGATTGGCTTGAATACGACCTTTTTACCCCGGGCATCCGTGGCTTCCAGAGGAACTCCGTCCTGGTACTTTCGGCTTTTGTGACCGGGGTGCTGATAGACGGTTTTTCGACCCTCATCAGCAAGTCGTTTGTGCAGACCGGGCGCATATTCGACAACGGCGTCTGGCGGCTCAAGCAGAACAACCGTCACCAGATGGAGATATTTTGGCCAGGTGGCCTTGAGCGGCACGGTGACGGTTGGAAATTATCAGTTCGCATCCGGTTCGTTCACGCTCAGACCAGGCGACTGCTGGCTCAGACCGATGAATGGGAAGAGGACGCTTGGGGTGTGCCCTTGAGTGCCGCGCAAATGGGCTACGCGGTCGCCTGTTTTGCCGCCCGTACGGTCAGGCATTCGGAGGCGTTGGGAGCCCATTACGACGAGGAAGAACGGGCTGGATTCCACGCGGTATGGCGATATGCCGGTTATCTGATGGGTATTCCCGAGACAATCCTCTTTACCGATGAAAGCGACGCCCTGCACCTGTACAGGATTGGTTCAATTTGTGAGCCTCCCCCCACACTGGAATCGGTTGTCATGACAAACGCTTTGATAAATTCCGCGCCTCTGGTCGCGGGTATCGAGGACCCGGGGGAGCGCAGAAAACTGGTGAAAGGCGTCATATACCCCATTTCCCGCTCTCTGATAGGAGATGATCTGGCTGACCAATTGAATTTCCCTCGAAATAGACTGCCGTCTGCCATTTTCCTGTTCAAGCTAGATCAGCGAATTCAGAAACTGCTTGCCAGATGGCGCAGGGACGAGGCCAAGGGTTTTTCAACCCTTCTGGCAGCGTCGGCCTACGACGACTCCGGGTTATCCTACAGGCTGCCGGACCACGTGTACTCTGAAGAAGCCAATCGGTGGTGATAGCAGCCAGTGAAACAAGCAGGGCTTTTGTGCCAGGGTCTCAGAGGGCTGTATTGTCCCAGCCGGCTGGACCATTTGCGCAAGGGCGGTGCATTGACGCTGCTGGCCGCCGCCGCAGACTTAGCCCCGACTGCTGCTGTTGCCTGGGACGGCCATCTTTGTCGCGGTGCTGGGGTTCAACTTGCTGGGCGACGGCCTGAGGGACCTGCTGGACCCTCGTACCCGGCGACCAGGGAGCTGAGTGACGAGGAGGCAACTCCGTAAATTACTTTCTATTCAGGCGAGTCCAGTCCTGCAGTGTTGGCCGAATTCCTCGCGGCAAACAATTCTTCCGGCAGCATGGACTGTCTGGAGTTCACGTCAGTGTCCTTCGGCAGGCCACAAGGCGGAGCGCAGCCCGATTGCGCGACAGTCTAGAGCCCCGACTCGCCCGTGCGGAGGGTATAGGAGGCGTCCACTCCGGTTACAAAGGTTCGCCCGTCTCCAGGGAAGCCGGTATAGGCAGCTTTCTGGATGGCGTTGGATACCGCCTCAACCTGGTCATCCTCGACCACCACCATAAACATACACTTTGCCAGTTCGTCGTAGAAGTGGTCCCCTACCTGCACCCCTTGTTGCTTGCCCCGTCCCAGCACATCCCACTTTGTCATCGCCGGAAAGCCCTCACTAGCGAGGGCGGCCGCCACAGCGACCTCCTTCTCGGGACGGATAATCGCTCGCACCATTTTCATCGTTGCGTCTCCTTTACACCAACTATGCTTCGAAGTCGATTCCCGGCATATCGGTCTCAGACAAGCCTTGATTGAGGTTGAACTCATTCTTTCTCAGCTTCGCAATAAGCCCGGGGAGGAATTTACCGAGTGTAGACACTGGCACCTGGTCAACAATCTTCCGCGCTGCACGAGCATCCGGGCCAGTCTTTCCATTGGCGAAAATCGTTACCGCATCCACCACTTCGCCCTCGTACCTAGTCTTGCCACCCTGAAACCCGATGTCGGCCGCGTGGTGGTTTCCACAGCCTGCCGGGCATCCCGACCAGTACATGCGCAACGGTCCGGCGTCCGGATAGAGCGAGTCCAGGGCCTCGACAACCCGGCGGCTGACGGACTTGGTCTCGATCAGCGCCAGGTTGCAGTAGTCATTGCCGGTACAGCTCACAAGCCCTCGCATGTGAGGGCCAGGTTCATGCGACAGCCGGGCAAGGAGAGGCTCATCAAGAAGCGCGGGGAGGTTGGCCTCGGGCACATCGGCGATGATCACATTCTGGCCCACGGTCAACCGGATGGACCCCGACCCATAGGCAGTCGCAAGCCGGGCCAGTTCGGTCATGTCGTCGGCGCAGGTGCGTCCGGTGGGAACGCACAGCCCAACGGAGTACAGCCCCTCCTGGCGTTGCGGGTTCACGCCCAGGTGGTCTGCGTCATGGTCATATCTGGCGTCCTTGCCCGCCGGGGCCAGCGGCGCGCCCCATCGACCTTCCAGCTCTTTCCTGAACCGGTCGACGCCCCAGTCCTCCACCAGGAAGGCGAGGCGTGCGCGGGTCCTCTTTTCCCTCGATCCTGCATCACGAAATAGCAGCGTGATGACCGAGGCCAGACGCGCCGCATCCTGCAACTCCACGAACACGTCCAGAGGCTGAGCGACCGTCATGCCCCCGGAACCCATCTTGCCGCCCACGGCAACATTAAATCCGTTCAGTCCGCTTGGACCGAAGGCAGGCGTCATCGCGATGTCCTGGGTTTCCGCATGGACGCAGTTCTCCAGGCATCCGGTGAACACGACGTTCAACTTGCGGGGCAGATTGGTGTACTCCCGGTTTCCCAGGAACATGCGGGTGAACTCTTCTCCAACCGGAGAGGCGTCGAACAACTCGTTGGGCGTCAGGCCCGACAACGCGCATGTGTTGGTCCCGCGTATGTTGTCCATGCCAGTCTGAAGCGACGACAGGTCAATCTCGCGCAGCGCCCGCAGGATTTCCGGCACATCGCGAATCTGGATGTCTCGTAACTCGATCTGCTGCCGGGTGGTCAGGTCCATCACACCGCTGCCCAGACTGCTGGAAAGCGCAGCGAGGGCTGTCAACTGCGCCGACGTCAATCGACCGTTTGTAATGCGCATGCGCATCATGAACCGCCCGGGAGTGGGCTTGCGGAAAAAGGTCCCGACCCACTTGAGCCGCTCCCGGTCTCCCGGCTCGATGGTCTCCCAACCTCCGTGTTGCGCCGCTAGTTCGTCGATGTCGTCGAGGATGTCCAGCCCTGGCTTCTCGTCCTTGATTCGCTCGATGGGGTTGCCTGTTTTCGTTGCTGTAGTCACTCTAGCCCGCCTTGAATCTCTCGCACTTGATCTCGCGCAAGGGAGAGGAGTATTCGGCCCTAAGACTCGCTGTACAGCGCCATCGGAACGCGCTTGGCGTAAGCCGGGGCGACAGCCAGCTGACCGCGCCCCAGCGCGCGCTCCATGACTCGCCGCTCCTCGGTCTCCCGTTCAGCGGAGAAGCGCACCACCAGAACCAGAGAGGAGGCCACCGTGACGACGGCGCCCAGGTATAGCAGGGCCATCTCGGTGCTCAGGGACTCCATGCGGAACAGGAATCCTGCGGCCACCGCACCGGCATTGCCGCCCGCGCCCACAATGCCAGCCACCGCGCCCAGAGCCTTCTGGTTGATGAAGGGCACCACCGAAAACGTCGCTCCCTCAGACATCTGAACGAACAGGCTGAAGACCAGCATGGCGCCAATCGCCAGCGGCAGGATGTCCATGCGTGAGAAAACCGCCAGCGCTATGCCTTCGATCAGCAGCACCGCTCCCAGGAACAGAGTCCGGCCCCGCAGCCCGAAGCGGATGCCCACCTTGTCTCCGAGGAATCCTCCCAGGGAGCGGGCGAACAGGTTCATCACGCCGAACAGACCGGCTATCAGCCCGGCCATACCCACCCCAAGGCCGAAGCGGTCGTGGTAGTAGAGGGCCGCGATGTTGTTCATCGTGAGTTCGACACCGAAGCAGGCCCCGTAGATCAGGAACAGCGCCCAGACCCGGTGGTCCTTGGCAGCCTCGATGAAGGCACGGGTCCTGGCGCCGGGGGGTTCCTTTGCCCGCTCCTGTCGCGCCAGTTCGTCGTCGGGGGAGTCTTGGGTGAACTTGAAGTAGGCGATGCCCATCAGGAACAGGGCGACGCCCGGCACCACCATCGCGATGCGCCAGCCGATGACGTCGGTGGCGCCCAGGGCAACTATGACGCCCAGCACCAGCGGCATGGCCATCTGCGTTACGCCGCCGCCCATATTGCCCCAGCCGGCTGTGGTGGCGTTTGCCGTTCCCACCACGTTTGGGGCGAACATCACCGAGGTGTGGTACTGCGTGATGACAAAGGATGCGCCTATGATGCCTATGGCCAGCCGGAACAGTAGGAAGGACTCGTAGCTGTTGGCCAGGCCGATGGTCATCACGGGGATGGAACCAATGATCAGCAGCCCCGAGTAGGTTATGCGGGGGCCGATCCGGTCGCAGAGCCAGCCGACGACCAGCCGGGCCACGATGGTGACCGCCACGGAGGCGATCACGGTATTGCCGATCTCGGCCTTGGAGAGCTGGAGGTCATCGCGAACAATCGCCATCATGGGAGCGATACCGAACCAGCCAAAGAAAGCCAGGAAAAACGCCATCCAGCTCATGTGGAACACTCGCATGTGCGGGCGTCCGAAGCTGAAAAGCGGGATGTTGGTCGCCTTGTGGGATTGAGAGTCCACTCCGATGTTCATGACATCCCCGGTCCTGAGATGGCAGGCGCTTCTGCTATGCGAAACTCCGTTACAGTTCCCTGAAAGGCTAGACCTCCACCGATGCGTCTCCGGTGCTCATCCTGGCCACCACTACGCCGGCCCTTTCCTGGCCGGGAGCGCCCAGGACGGAAGTCTTGCTCTGTCCGAGCAGTCGCTTGATGCCGTGCGGGTCCCGGACGAAGCCGCGGACCTGGCTCAGCCATTTCACGCTCTTGTACCCCTGGAGGAAGGGAACCCACAGCCGTACGGGGCCTCCCAATTCGTGGGGCAAACGCTGGCCTTCGATCTCATAGACCAGGAGAACGCGGGGATCATTGGCGAGAGCCCTGGGCAGGGTCTCGAAGTACATTCCATCGGCGGAATAGAACGAGAGAAACCGGGCGCCCTTCATTTCAATGCCAAGGGAGTCAAGCAGCACGGGGAGCCGAACGCCGGTTACAGTCGGCGTTTCTGACCAGTTGAAAATCTGGCACACCAGTGGAGTAGGTTCCTGCACTTTTGGCAGGCCCTTCAGGTGTTCCCAGTCCGCCACACGTGTAGTGCCCGTTATTTCGGTGATGGGCAGGCTCCAGTCCTCCAGTGCCTTCGGCTCGGGCATCGGGTACAGAGAAAGCACCGGGAGTAGCTCGGTCTCGAAGTCCATGGCCGCAAACTGGTCCTTGAACTTTGGGTACTTGACGTCGGGACGATGCACCATGAGTTATACCTCAACCGCTTCGGCTTCCGGTTCCTCTGGATCTAGGACTGCGTCGATTTCGTCGACCTGGCAAACAAATACCTTGCCGTCTCCGTAATTGTCCGTCTTGTTGGCGTTTACCAAGGCTCGAACCAGGCCGCCGACCATCTCGTCGGGGACCATCCAGGTCAGCATCCGCTTGGGGAGAAACTGCATAACGCCGTCATCGCTGCCGTTGACCGGCCGCATATAACGCAGGCCACGCTGCCTTCCCCGGCCCATAACTCGGACCTGGGTATACTCCGACAGGTCCAGGGCCCCGGCTGCCTCCAGCGTCTCCTGCCACTTTTCAGGCCGTATGACTGCGATTACTTCTTTCATCTGGCTTACCCCGTACCGGATTTAAAGTGAAGGTACCGTGGCAGTGTTTCGAGTCCATTGCGCGAAAGTTGCCGATGGGTTACGGATTCATTGCAATTCGATTACGATTTATTTACAGTTCTGTTACATAGCTACGATATTCGTATGCTTGGAGGGTCGAGAGGGCGAGAACATCCCGGCGTCAACGAATAGGCAGGCGGACACGTGATACAGGTTATGTGAAATAGCCACTCTTCCCCTGCTGACCCGAATCTGACCCACCGGGTTCCGGCAGGGCCTGTTCAAAGTCGCGGAATTAGTTGGCCCCCTATCCTCCTGAGCCTGTCGAGGGAAGCCGATTACAGCAGGCGATGATTCGACAAACTGACCTCGAAGCGGGAGACGATGACATTGAGTAAGTCCTTGGTGTTCTGGTGGTCCCGCTGGATTATTCGGTGAGAAGGCGGATCGAGTTGTGATGCCCCGGAGTGCCTCGGCCCAGCACTCGCGGGGCGTGGAGCTGGATCTTCAGAAAGTAACTGGATGCCTAGAGTCGTTGAGGGCGGCGACATCCGCGGAGAAGATTGGTTTGAAACCGAAGACCTCAAAAAGGTCAGGGCATTTCAAAGCCTGCGCACCGGCGTCAACTGGAACGACGATCAGAAGCCGGGCTGCCCAGCCAACCGCGATAGTCTCATCCGCCAGTTACTGAACCTCTTCGCCGGGCTGGACCCCAGCGACGCCAACCTCCGCGACGGCCAGGTGGACGCAGGCAAAGTGCTGGGCGACGCCTACGAATACCTGACTACCAATTCGCAGACGACGCCGGCAAAAAAGGAGGCGAGTTCTACACGCCCCGAGAGGTCGACCGGCTGATCGTGGAGCTTTTGGAACCTCAGGAACAGATTCGAATCTGCGACCCCACCGCCTAATCCTGCGGGATGCTGATCTACGCCTTCCAGTACGTGCGGGAGCGGGGCGGCGACATCCGCATCCTGGTGCTGCACGGGCAGGAGCGCACCCTGGCCATCGGCAAGCTCAACCTGCTGCTCCGCGGTCGGCGCTGCCGGAACCCGGTGACGTCATTGCGGAGCCGGGGCTGGTGGACTCGCAGGGACGCCTGCTGTCCTACGGCTGGGTCATCTCCAATCCGCGCTTCAGCCTGAAGAACTGGGGCCACGAATTCGCCCCCGGAGACCCCAACCACCGGTTCGACCGCTACGGTGCCATTCCACCCAAGACCAAGGGCGACCCGGCCATCCTGCTGCACATGCTCGCAATGACCAACGCCCAGGGCAGGGTGGGTGTGGTGATGCCCCACGGCGTCCTGTTCCGGCTCGGCGCCGAGTGCAAGATTCGGCGTGGCATCGTCGAGGCCGACCTGTTCGAGGCGGTCATCGGCCTGGCCCCCGTCTGTTCTTCGGCTCCCGCTTCCTCCTGGAAGTCGTGCTGCCTATTGTCGTTCCGGCAGCGAGACGGTCACGGTTGATCTTGACCGGCGGCTTCACCGACCTCCTCGGCGCACAGGAAAACGCTCGTTGGCGGTCGGAAGAGATCCGGGTGTAACGCCGACGGTTAGTGAGATCACGTAGCCTTCGCCGTTTTCCGTCACCTGCCCGATCAGGGATCTGTCCACCGTATCGCCTGGGAAAATGCCATCGTCCTCGTTCGTTACGGGATGGGGACCGCGCACTGCGTAGGGCTCGGTCTGGTAGACAGCCTCGGAAACAGCGTCGGGAAAGTAGAACTGCGAAGTCACCAGATGCTCTTCATCAGTGTAGGCCATAAAGTGAATGTGCACTGCCCTGGTGGGGTACCAGCCGGGGTAGATGGTCTCGAACTCGGCGACGCCATCGGCGTCGGTGACCTGTTTGCCGCGTAGGAAGGTCTCCCCGGTGGTGTCGTCGCCCTGATCAGGATAGCCGGAATACACGCCGGAGACATCCGTATGCCAGATGTCGATGGTCGCGCCGGCAATCGGCTCACACGAACCCGCCTCGACGAGGCGCAAGGAAACCAGGAGGGGTGTGCCGGGCAGGCCCTCTGTGATGTCGCGGCGGAGCTCGCCGGTGTCGAAGTAGTAAGGGCCCTCAGTCTGGGACGGAGTCTGGACACAATTGACGAGTCCAACAGGGTTCGTCGCTCTTGGCGCGGAGACCGTCGTCTGCTGCGCGGGGCTCGCCGAGGAGTCCGCCGCGTGTGGCGTGGGGCTCGCCGAGGAGTCCTGGACAGGTGGATCTGTCGGCACACTTGTGGCGGACAGATCGTCTCCACCGGTGGAGTATTGGAAGTTGGAACCACAGGCCACAATGATCAGCGCCGCCGTTATCGGTACCACGAGGGCCAGATACCTCTTGGATATCAACTCATCTCCCTGATCTTCGATTTTCCTTGCGAACCGTTGGACTGTGCACCCAAGCCAATGGTCGCCATGCCCAACGCCACGCCTATCGGCACTAGTACTGAACCAAATCAGGAGTGGCAGGGATAAAGTCGATGGAGTTTGCGTCTGGCGTCTTGGGCAGTGAACCGCCAGTTAACGGTGGCTCCTATCAGGTTCCGCTCCGACACGTTGGCACTGACGGCTCTTTCGAGGCTGTCCTCATCTCCGTTGCGTCCGCGCAGGCAGGCCCGAGCCAGCACGCTGAACTCGATCTCCGCCATATTCAGCCAACTTCCGTGGTTGGGCGTGTGGTGGAACTCCAGCCTCTTGGCGATGCGCCGGGCCTCCGGGGCCGGAAAGGTCTCGTACAGCGACGCCATCCGATGCGTGTTCAAGTTGTCCAGAACCAAGCGGATCACCGGGACGTCAGGGTAGGCCTCATCCACCAGCCAGCGCATCTGGTGAGCGAAGTCCTCTTTGGTGCGACGCTGGGTTACCTCCACGTGGCGCCAACCCCTCAGAGGCTCGCAGGTCAGGAACAGATTCCGGGTGCCGACCCGCACGTACTCGTAGTCCTCCCGCTTTGGCATTCCAGGCCTTGCTGGCAGCGGTTCCCTGGTTTCCGCCAGCAACTGGGTGGAGGTCTCGTCGAAGCAGACCACCGGCCTCTGCGGGTCGTAGGGTTCGGCGTACAGGTCCAGCAGGTCCTCCATGTGGGCCACGAAGTCAGCGCTCACCTTGGGAATGCACCACTGCTTCTTCTGCCACGGCTTGAGCGCGTTTTTTTCAACCGCAGGCGCACCGTCTCGGGAGACAGGGACTCCACCAGCCCCAGTTCCACCACCTTGCCCGCCAGGGCCCGCATGGTCCAGTGCTCATGGCCCTCGGGTGCCGGGCTACAGGCCATCGCTATCAGGTGGGCCTCCACCTTTTCATCCACCTTACGGTGCCGGTTGACCTGAGTATGATGCCGCAGCACCTCCTCCAGTCCCTCCTCAACGTACCGCCGTTTAATTCGGAACACCGTCCGTTCCGAAACATCCAGCGCGGCCGCCACCCGGGGAGCGGTCCAACCCTCGTCCGTCTTGAGCAGTATGCGGGCCCTGGCAGCGGCCTGGGCCGAACTCCTGCCCGCCCGGATCATCCTCTCCAGCCGTTCCCTTTCCTGTACGGTAAGCCGGACTCCGTATCTCTCCTGCACCATGACCACCCCACATCTCAGAAGTCCTTGTCCATGCCCAAGTTAGCATCCCGTCCAGATTCGCGTATCGACTGACATTACCGATTTGGACGAATACTAGTACCCCCGATGCGGGGATTGGCACGTGACCAACGGAGCCGTTTGAAACCTCCCACAAACGTGCCCCGGTCGACATAGTCTCCCAGCGCTCGGTGTAACGCCCATCCAGCGAGGCCGTGATGTAGTTCTCATCAAAATGTCGCCACACGCCAAATATGGCAGCAATAATCGTCAAGACCGCAAGTAAGCGAGCAAGCTTAACCACCGCCCGGTTGGGACGTATGAGAAGAGCAGCCAGTGCAAGCCCAACTCCAGCGAGTGTTGCCCACGGTACAAGCTGCCATGCCCCGTGCCAGTGCCGATCGTAGGCCAATACCCCCGCTGTGCCGACTGCACCTACAACCACAAGCAGCAGCAACCCCGCCCGAAGCGCTCCGGTTGTTCCTTCGCATTTCATGACTCGTATCACGGAAGTTCCAGTAGCGCAATGATGCTGTCTACTACGCCAGGGGCCGGATTGTACTTCGCGAGTTCACCTCGTAGCTTGGAGTAGTCGGCGTCGTCCTCGCGGTAAGGACGGTACTCTTCCACTTCACGTGCCCACTTCGATGCGTTACTGATGCCCGCCGCTTCGAACGCCGCTGCAAGTTCCGAGCGACTGCATTGTTGGCTGACAGCTTGACTCCTGAAGCGCCGGTCTCTGCCACCTCCGGAGTGGAGCTCTCCGTCGCGGAGGATGACGGATTTGATTCGACCGTCGGTGCCGGCCCAACTTGGGCAGGCGTTGTGTGGGTCGCCGTCGAGTCGTCAGTACAAGCGACAAGTACGGCCATAAGGGTTGCCAGGGATAAGGCACCGAGGACTAGGCGAATCATCACTGCAACACTTCCTCCAAAGAAGATTCACCGGACACTGAATTAGGGATCGAACGGCGTTTAACCTAAACTACTGGATGAATGTGAAGATTCTTTGAAGGACCAAAACCCTTCCCGACTGGCACTCAATCCTGCCGAAAGCTTTCTGTGAGTGGATACAGCGACCGACCCCGGTGCAAGGTATAGTTCTCAGTCGTGGGTGTTGTCGAAGACTCAGAGCGGTCTCCGTCCGGGGTTCTGACACAAAGCGAGGAAGGCTGTTGGCGGGAAAAATCGTGAGGAAGCTTGCGGCAAGTTAATCCCATCACGGGCTTTAATCGGATCTTGGGCAGCCCTGCTTCCTCCGGTTTAGTGGGAGATGGGAGATTACGTTTAATGGGTGTAGCGTGGCCATCCAACGGGGTGATCCACGTCATCGACTCGGTGCTGCTCCCACCGCAGCCGGTCCCCCTGCCGACACCCGATCTAAACGGTGCGGCTCCATGTATCCATGCCTCTGTGCATTCGTGTGCCGGGCCCGGACGCCCTCGATTGGCAGGACCAGATGCCCAGTCAGGGCCTTCCAGCCCACCGATCATCCATGACCGGCCGTCTCTTCCTGTCGCACCTGCCATCAAAGGGTTACAATACCCCATCCTGGATCCAGGTCTGCGTTGTGGGATACGGGGAACCTTCACGTTGGGGAAGGTCTCAAGTCCACAACGGAAGGAGTTGATCGTGGCCAGTGACAATAACGGAACTCCGATTCCTATATTCGATCCCGAACGTTTGGCCGGGGCAATGGAGGCCCGGGGCGTAGACGGGTTGGTGATTACCACGCCCCTGAACGTGACATACCTTTCCGGGCACAACCCCACGGCTCCCAAGGCCGACGAGCCACCGGGTGTCGCCGTGGTTATCTCACGACATGACCTGCAACACCCAATCCTGATTGGGCCCGACGTATTTGTCTCGCCTTTCCTGTATGAGCCCATATGGATCGAAGACATCCGTGCCCACCGAAGCGTCCTCCTTCCGGTGGGCGCATCCGCCGACCGGTCCGAGTTTTTTCGGTTCATGCCGGCCTCTCGGCAGGACTCCGGCTGGGTGAGGAACGCCGGCGACCGGTTCGCTGGCAGCTTCACCGAGGCGATCCGCGACGCCGTCAGGGACCTGAGCCTCACCAGCGGACGCATCGGCTACGATGACCTGAGAGTGGGCTCCAAGGTGTCCGGCTCTCTGGCAGACGTTTTCGACGCATTCGACTTGATGATGTTCGTCCGGGAAAGGAAGAGCGCTCTGGAAATCGAATGGCTGCGAGAAGCCACCCGAGTGAACCAGGTTGCAATTGAACGGACGGTGCAGTCATGGAGTCGAGGTAAGCAGTGGAAGGAGTTGGTCGACACCTACCACGCGGAGATCACGGCGCTGGGCGGATGGGTCTGTGATCCAGGCGGAGTCTTTTTCGCCAACCCCCTGGACGGCGACCCCGCCGTTCGACTGCGTGTCGACTCCGAGGACTTCGTGGTCCAGCCGGGCACCAATATCATGTTTGACTGCCACGGGACCAAGAACCAGTATTGCTGGGACGGCGGCAAGACCTGGGTTGTCGAGGACTACGGCTCGGATACGGCCCGCCTCATCGGGCGGGCTACAGCCGAAGCGATGAACGAGATTCACGATGCAATGCGCCCCGGGGCCAGGATCGCCGACCTGCAGGAAAGGAGCCAGCGAACCTTCCAACGGTTGGGAGTCCCGCAACACGACTCCGTGCTCACCTACTTCCACGGCGTGGGGCTGAGCCACGCGGATGTTCTGGCGCTGGTCGAGGACGGTGCCGACCCCAACTGGATGTTGGAAGAGGGAATGGTGATAGCTGCTCACCTCCTGTGCCCGGGCGATGAGAAAGAACGCGGCTGGATCGAGGAAGTGTTCGTGGTCAAAGAGGGAGGGTCGGAGCCCCTGTTCACCTGGGGAAACGACCCGTTGACCAACGGCTGACGGAGGGTCTTGTCGCCAGTGCTCACGATGCTCTGGCTGAGCGGCTACCCGGCGGGACGTTCCTGCGGTTAAAGCGGGAGGCACTTCAAGCCTGTGTCAGGTCCCATAACACCACGGCCTTCGACGACGGCCTTGAGTTGGACCATCTGGGGGGAGCTACGCCAGGCCTGCGTAGGTGATCCCCAACCCGGACCGACTGGAGGCGTTCACTTCAGTCCTGTTCTGGGCCCCTTAGCCCTGCGTCACAAAGCGTCCCGGTTCGTGGTTCACCTATGCCCACAACCGGCCTCCCGATGACCTGATGGGTAACGTCCCCACTGGAATCATGCGGGTCCCGTCGGCGGTGAGCTTCGTGCTGCTCCTGGGTGGAATTGGAAGACACGGTGTCGGCAAACCGGGTAGCCACTGTCGGCTCAACCTCCAAGGGCACCATCATCGGCGTAATTCGCGATGTAAGTGAAGTTAGGACATTCGCCGTGGAGGCCTGCAGCGACACCGTTCGTGCTGCCATCAAGGGAACCAGCGAAGTTGGCGGCGGCGATGTGGGCGCCATTGCCCGCAGCGCGGTGGAAGGCGCTTAGGCGACCAGCAAGAGCGTCGGGCGGAGGGCGGAGGACCGGCATTCAGCGTCACACGAGGGGTCATTCAGGGAACTACATAGATGGGCAACGACTTGGGCGCCATGGCGCGGGACGCTGCGGTAGTCGGGACTGCGGAGGTGGGTCGCAACGTGCTCCAAGCCATCGAGAACAGTACACGGGGCCCTGTTCAGGGCGGTGACGGCGTCTGCTTTCGCGCGGATCGACGGCAGCAAGCCGAGACTCTTCCAATGGTCGGAGGCGGCCCTTCCGGCTTGGGATTCCGGTCCCATCTGTTGCCAATTCCGCCCATGCGCCACAATTTTCCTGAATCCATCATGGACGCGATCACCCAGCCTGGCAACGGATCCCAGAAATTCTCCCCGTCGATCGAAAACCACATGTCCAGTGGATCATTTTACTCTCCTTGTACGTCACGACACCCAAGCATGGAACCCCCTCGTCGAGAGGGCAAAATACAGAAAATAGTCGTGCCCAACATCAGAGTCTCTACCCTCCCGTGAGGGGACCTCGGCTGAGGATAGGGGAACTGTTCCAAAGATGGGAATCCCAACGGTGACCTACACTCCAACGGACTTCCTGCCAACCCTGTACTGCATCCGGTGTAGGGGGCGGGCTTACGGCGATGAAGACGCCCTCTGCTGTATGGCGTGTGGGCGCACACTGGCGATCAAGGAACAGCAGCCCCGGCGTACCTTCACCGGCACCTATGCCCCTGAGCCAATAAACGGGCCGGGTGTGGGCTGCAACGCTGTCAAGATTCGCCACTCGCCAGATCTGAAAGCGATCTGTATCGGCTGGATGATGGAAGGCGAGTCGGTGACGGACGTGGCGGACTCGTCTGGCGTGGGTGAGAGTACGCTGCTGAGGTGGCGCAAGTTGGAGCGCAAACGGCTGTGGCTGTCGCGGACCGCACGCCCCGCGTATTCCCCGGACTCCAGGGCGGCGTGTGTTGAGCGCATAGTCGCAGGAGTCGTCGTGAAAGACCTTGCAGAGGAAACTGGCGTAAAGGTTGCGACGCTGCGGGAATGGCGGCTAAAGGCAAGGCGCAAAACCGCCTAATTCAAGAGGCTACACCAGTCGCAAGATGACCAGCCCCCCAAGCATCGTTCCCATAGCAGACATCACAACCGCAGTGCCATAGGCAAACACAACATCACCGGAATTGGAACGCCTCTCAGTCATCCGAACCGATAAGTAGTGTCGGACCCAACGGTAACCTGCAGTCCAAAGCGAATTCCATACCGCTAGGAAGACACCAACGTTGAAGAACCTACCCCACTCAGAGTGGCCCTGCGAATACAGATAAGCAGCGAAGCCAAAAAGAATTACTGTACTGCTAACAGAACCAATGTTGAAAACCAAGCCACCCATAGAATTCACTCATGAGCAATCGGATAGCCTGGTCCCTCGTAATGACACTTTCGCACGTCAGGCGCGTTATGGGGAGGCAAGTAGTCTAAGAAGTCTTTGGTAACAATATAAGTAACATTGAGCTTTAAAAAACAGCCTAATTAGCTATGGGTATGGCGTCCCAGGCAGGATTCGAACCCGCGACCCGCTGCTTAGAAGGCAGCCGCTCTGTCCACCTGAGCTACTGGGACTTACTATTCGTCGATGAGCAAATGGCAGAACTCATCTAACATTCATCTTACATTAACCACTTTTGGGTGTGTCAAGCAGTGTCGCATCCCCTGAGGGTGTCCTTTGGCGTATGCAAATGTGAACAAATTTGCGCTTGAGGGTCTCCTCTGGCAGAATAACTGTTATCGATACACGCTAACATAGGCGCGTTTTGACGATAAGGAGTGTTGGCCGATGGCTGACGACCTGCTGGACCTGCAACCCACCCCCGACGCCCGCTACCTGCTCGCCGGCTGGCGACGTCAATGGTCAGACGGCGGGGAGATTTCCAGCGGCCTGCCCCGCTACCTCATCGACAAGCTGCAAGCGCGGCGAATAGGCTCGATGGGATCCGAAATAGCCAAGCTCTGTTACCCTTTCCAAGTGCCTGGCACTCACGACACGTACCGGCCGCGCGTCTCCTATCGTGATGGTCTGCCTGATACCGACATGCGACGCGACAACAATTTCTTCGACGCAGGAAACGGTCTCATAATTTTCCTCGGTGAAGAACCCTGGTTTAGATTGGACATCTACGCCGACGCCTTCTTTCAAGCGGTGAAGCAATTGGGCGTGTCCCAGACAGTGGCCGTGGAAGGGTACAACGGAGCGGCCCCTCCGGACATGGAACGAAGCGTAAGCTGCATCTATAGCCAGGCATCAATGAAACCGTCAATGGACAACCTGGGCGTGAGATATTCAAATTACGGGTCTCAGAGCCGCAACGGCCCAACCATCGGGATGGCTCTCATTACTGTAGCCCACTTCCAGCATCCCGAACTGGAGATGTTCCGGTTGGGCGCCATGGCCCCAATGTATCCGTTTCTCACGTCAAACAACGACCCGGTGGGAATAAGCAGAGACCACCGTGCATTCTACGACATCATGCGCAGAATCAATTCGAAATTCCAGTTGGATATCGACCTGTCAGAACTTCGGAGTCTCGGCGAGGCGGAGTCTCAGGAACTAAAGGACACCCTGGAAAACATAGGTGGTACCAATCCCACCGCCCGCGAATTGATAGAGCGAGCCCGCACCGACTTCAACTACGTTCCTTTTGAGCCGTCAGTGCAACTGGATCCAGCCCTGGACAACATGCTGGAGGATATTCTCCGAAACGCGACTGGTAGCGAGGGCGAGACCTAGACCAGCCCTTCGGACACCGCTGCGGCTTCGATCAGGTCCCACCCTTCCTGGATGCCCGGAACGAAGCTGCTGCACGCTTCGCCCTTCAACACAGCCTGTTCCACCTCATCAGAACCCGTGACCGACAGAAAAGCTGCCTCTATTTCTTGTGCCAGCGAAGGCTCGATTCCCTGGCGAGCGGTGAAACAGCAGTGGCTGTATGGGGGACTCGAGTAGAAGATACGGACCTGGTCTCGTGGCAGGCTCCCGTCCTCGGCCATGTTCTCCATCGTACGTTGACTGACGGCGCCCGCATCAAACTCCCCTGCCACGATCCGCTCCACCACGTCGCGCTCGTCGGATCTTGTGCTGGATTGCCTGTCTCCGTAGAAACTGGCCACCGAGAGGTCATGGCCGGGATTGATCCCTGCTTGTTTCAGCAGGTAATAGGGAACCAGGCCGGCCTGTTCGGAACTGCGCCTGCCGAATGCGAAGCTGCGTCCCTTGAGATCCTCAACCGTTTCAATGCCGGACCCTGGGCGGGCGATAAAGTGAGTGGTGAATCCGATGTCGACGTCCCGCATCGCAATCACCTCGCAGGGCTCTTCCAGAAGGCGCCGTATCTTGACGTAACCCAGCGGCCCGTTCCAGGCCAGGTCAATCTCGCCGTTGACGAAGGCTTCCACCATTACGTCATAGTCAGAATAGAGCACCCAGTCCATCTCGATGCCCCTCCTGCGGAACAGGGTCTCTAGGCCTTGAAATACCTCCAGATGAGGGATGGTCGCCGTCCCGCCTAACCTGACCATATCGGGCCTCCTTGCAAGGGCCTGTGTGCTGCAATAATAGCAGTCTTTGAACCGTCCTGTTTCGTAAAGCGAACAATTGGTTCTGGAATAGCGGAAACACTTGATGGCCAATCAAGTTGTAGGGGCATCCGTGCCATTTCGAGCCTTCATGGGAATCCGGTTTCCTGCTAATATGGCCCCAGGCGAAATCAGTTTACGAAGCAAGGAGGTAGTTATGGGATATAAGCCGAGAGAACTGGGCCATATCAACATCTACGTCCGCAATGCGGAGCGTTCCCGTCAGTGGTACGAGGACCTGTTGGGGCTGCACACCTACGGGATGAGGCCTGGCCGCGCCGCATTCATGACCGCAGACATGGGGAATTCCCATGAGATTGCCCTGGTTGAAGTTGGCGATGACGCTCCCGGCCCGCAGAAAGGACAGGTTGGGCTCAACCACATGGCGTGGTATATGGAGAGCCTGGACGACTTGAAGGAACTGTATTACCGCATCAAGGAACGGGACATTGCCATTGAGTCTGTTTCGGACCACGGCCACGCAGTGGGCATATACATCCGGGACCCGGACGGCAACGGTATCGAGGTCTCGTACGAGATGCCCCGCGAAGAGTGGGGGCACCAGGAAGGCGAGTACATGATCGGGGCCACCTCCAAGGGCAGGCTGCCCGGCCCTTGGGACGAAGAGCCGACCAGGGTCCATTAGGACTCACCGATCAGGCGAGAAAGAACCTCCCGTTCACCCGCCGTACTGGCAGGTATGAGCGGGAGGTTCGCAGTCACTTAACGAACTACAGGAACCGCCGATCGCAATCCCTGGCGCTCAAATCGCACCAATCGCCTCATCCAGGATCTCCGCTGCTTCGTCCATCTGCGACTCGGTGGTCGTGAAGGGTGGCACGAACCGGAAAACGGAGCCGCCGCGGCGCAGGCTCATTATCAGGCCGTTCTCCAGGCATCGCCGGCCAATTTCTCGACCCTGTGCATAGGCCGGTTCACGGGTGGCGCGGTCCGTTACCAGCTCAATCCCCTGTAACAAACCTCTTCCTCGTATATCGCCAATGATTTCATGGCGAGAAGCGAGTCGCTCCAGGTGCTCACGCCAATAGGCGCCGATACGCTGGGCAACGTCGGTCAGCATCTCTTCCAGGATTATGTCAATGCTGGCGATGGCCGCGTGGCAGGGCATCGGATCGTTGGAGTGGGAGTGCCCAACGACCAGCCCCGTCTCCGAAGCCTTCTCCTCGATGTCGTCGGTAGTCACGGCAGCGCTGATGGCCACACCGCCACCAAAGTGCTTGGAAATGGTGAAAATGTCCGGCACGACCCCTTCCTGTTCGAAGGCCCACATCGTGCCCAGCTTGGCCAGGCCAGTCTGCGCCTCGTCCACGATGAGAAGCGCCCCCCGAGCCTCACAGCGGCGCTTGAGTTCTGCCAGCCATCCAGGGGGCAGGTCAATGACGCCGCCTGCACTGAATAGAGGCTCGGTTATAACGCCAGCCAGTTGTCCATCAGCCTGGGCATCGAGCAATTCAAAGCTGGTGTCAAGGCAGGAGTAGTCGCACGCAGGTCTGTCCTGGCAGAAGCGGCAGCGGTACCGGTAGGGCGCCAGAATCGGGTAGTGGCCCGGCGCATAGGGACCGTAACCCTCGTGCCATCCGGAGAAGGTGACGGCGCGGGTGGAGTCATTCATTCCGTGAAAACTGACTGCGGGACTGGCAAACTCGTAACCGCCAGTGTATCGCTTGGCAATGGCCATGGCGGCCTCATTCGAGTCGCTGCCGGAAGTGAGAAACATAGACCGGTTCATACCCTCCGGCGATATCTCCGCAAGCCTCGCCGCAAGGATGATTTCCCGGTCGTTGAACATGCTCATGTGGCTGTGGATCAGGGTCTCGCCGCTTTCCTGCAGGGCCTGGACTATGCGCGGGTGGTTATGACCTAGGGCGGCGCACATCTGACCGGAATTGAAGTCCAGGTATTCCTTGCCGTTGACGTCGCGCACCACCGAGCCACGGCCCCACACCATGATGGGGCCGGTAACGACGTTCTTGTCGATGCGGCTTCGGAAGCTGAACTTCCGCGCCATTTCCAGCAACTCCGCCTCAGTCAACTGCTGTGTCATAGCTCACTCCAAAATCTGAACAGTGATTTTGGGGATTCATCAGGTGGGCATGATTATTGGCCTCACTAATCATGCCCATCACCGAATCGTACAAATCGCAGTTCAGACTATCCTTGGCCCTTAAATTTTGGCATCACGTCCTTGCCGAAGGCTTCCAACTGCTCAAGAATCACGTTCTGGGGCGTGCCAATGACCGAGCCGACATTTATCTGGTCTAGGCCGGGGTACTGGGCCTGAACCGCCTCCAGCTTCTCGATGATCATTTCGGGCGGACCGCATAGCCACGAACCGGCTTTAATGCCGTCCTCCAAGGTAGGGAGGCCCATGGAACGAGCACGGCGTGGATCTTCGATTCCCCGAATCTGGTCCTCGCTCAGTCCGCGGACGAATCCCAGGGGTGCAAACATTTTCATGTTCTCTTCGAAGAAGACCCGGGCCTCCTTGACCGCTTTTTCCTCAGTCTCTGCAATGTGAATGGTAAAGCCGACAGCTAGGTCCTCGCCGATCTCGGTCTCCCGCCCATGGGCTGCCAGGGTTTTCTGCCATTGCCGCATCACTTCCCCCGTGGCGCCGCCGGCCGCCGCGCCTCCACCGATGAGTCCCTTCATCCGGTGCTTGGCCATGAATTCCATTGCGCGTGAACTGGCGCTGACCACGGGTTGCCAAGTCTCCACAGGCAGGTTGCGGGGCCGGGGAACCAACGTAAGTTCCTTGAGCGTATAGCCCCTGTACGGCACTTCCGGAGGGATGGTGAAGTACTTTCCCTGGTGCGAGAAAGATTCTTGGTGAAAGGCCTTCATGATCACTTCGACCTGTTCTTCGAACATCTCGCGATTCGCTTCGCTGTCGGTGTTGGTACTGGGCACGCCGAAGGTATCGACCTCTCTGGAGTGATACCCGCGCCCCACACCGAAAATCACCCGCCCGTTGGTCAGGATGTCGGCGGTGGCATAGTCTTCGGCCAGCCTGAGTGGGTGCCACATGGGGTTGATGTTGAACCCGCAGCCAAACTTCAGGTTCTTGGTCAGGTGGGCAAGATGAACGTACAGCAGCAGAAGGTTGGGAAGGCACTCGTATCCCTCCCTCTGGAAGTGGTGTTCCGCTGTCCAGAAAGTGTCATAGCCCATCTCCTCCATCTTCAGGACTATGGCTTCCGTCTTGTCGAATACTCCTGCCAGCTCGTTGTCTGGCAACCAGCGCTCATTGACTGGCGTGCCATCAAGCCCGATGTTTTCCAGGTCAACGTGGCCCGCGAAAAGGCTTCCGAATTTGGTAATCATCGGTCTCTCCCTTTTTGACCTCGACTTTTCGAATTAACGTTTCGATTCACACATATAGCTTTGGAGGGCATTGTAAAGGGGCAGTTCCAAGTGTCAACGGGTTGTCAGGGCAGCAACACACAGCTCTAACGGTTCGCATAGAGTAGGCATGATGTCGATGCCGTTTGCTAAAATAGGGCAAGTATCAACTTCGGTGTTGGATCGCGCCGACAGGCTCTGCGGCGGGAGTCGGACAGAATGGCGGCAAACAGGACGCCGCAAAAGATTATGATAGTGGACGACGAGGCAGAGTCGTCCATACTGCGTTCGGTGCGAAAACGCCTCGAGGATGAGGGCTGGGCAACCTGCGTGGTGCAGCCTTACAGCGGCGGAACGCTCGGTGAAGAATACGAGGAGTCCGCGCTCTGGGAAATCGAGGAGGAGCGCCCGGATGCGATCCTCCTTGACGTGCGGTTCGGGGACCACCGCGACGACCGTTTTCGTGGCCTGGAAATCCTCGACCACATTGTAAACCGGTGGCCCAAGCTGCCTGTCCTGATGTTTAGCCAATATGCCCAGGGGCCCGATCGAGAGACGGCAGCTAGGGGAGCGCTGAAGTGGGACGCGCCGGTCGACTTCATCGACAAGCTGGCTGGCACAGATGAAGTGGTGCTGAGGTTGCGACGACTGCTGGGGGCGGCGCCCGAAACTATCCCGGTGGGAGCCAACATCTTCCTGGACGCGTCTGCCCAGGTGGTGTACGTCGACAGGGATGGCGATCGCACTGCGGTGAATGACATCCAGGGAATGAAATTCGAGATCTTCAGGGAATTGGCCACCGCCTGGCATCACAGCCCGGGCGAGTTGGTGCCCTTTTCGCGCCTGGAACGATTCTCCGAAGGGGAAGACCCGCGGGCTTCTCTGCGGGTGAGAATCCGGGAGATCAAAGTGTCCCTGGGACGAGCGCTGGGAGTCCGATTTGGTCCTTCCGAACTCATCCTCAATGTGCGGGACAAGGGTTATCGCTTGTCTCCCCCCAGAGAGTGAGCATGGCCATAGAGGACGGGCCAATCTGGCGAATGTTGCGTCCCGGTCCGCTACAGCAGATGCGCCTACCCAGGGCAGCGTATACGGCCGGAGGGCTGGTCGCCATCGCTGGCCTGGTCTGCCTGATCCTCTCCTTTGCCGTTGGTCCAGCAATCTTCAACTTTCTGTGGGGAGTTGAACCCCTGGCATATATTGGCGGTCTGGTCCTCATTGCCGGCCTGGGGGTCGCGACGCTGGGTCTGTCAGCTGCTGCCATAAACGGGAAAACCCGACACGAGGAAGAGCCGAGCGAGGCGCAGCAGAGCGAGCAATGGAGGGAAACCACACGCCAGTTCTTCGAGCTTTTCGACCACGATCTGGGCAGGCCCCTACGCCGAATCGCGGGAAAGGAACGGGAACTGCGGGCCGCAATCCGAGCTGCCGGAGAAACGGACGACTCCGCGGTCCAGGAACTGCTGGACGAAATCGCCCGTCAGACTCCCAACTTCCGCCTTATGTTGTCCAACATCCAGGTGCTCGTCCAGTTGGAAGCACCGGGAGGCGCCCCCACGTCAGGACCGGTGGAGCCTTCCGAAGTGGTCAGGCGCATTGCCGACCGATACACGCCCGTAGCTGCCGAATCGGGAAAGGAACTGACCTGGTGGGCTGAACCCACCGAGTTTGGCATGGTCTCGTCCGATTCCCACGCCATCGAACATATTGTGACCAATCTTGCTGACAACGCTGTGACGCACGCCACAAGCCAGGTTGAGATATCGCTCAGCAAGGACGAGTACAAGTTTTACGTCAGTGTATGGGACGACGGCCCCGGCATCGCGCCTCACTACCTGGAGTACCTCTTCGACAGGGGCTGGACCCCTGAGGTCGGGCAGCGAGAAGAAAAAACGAGCTCCGGACTGGGCCTCTTCATAGCGCGCACCCTCGCCCGCCGGTGTGGAGGCGAGTTGACGGTAGTGTCGGTCGCTCTCCCCAGTCCTGAACACCACACGAGTTTTGTGCTGGCGCTGCCACTGAAGGGACAGTGACCCGTTACCTGGCTCTGTCTCTTCGCTTATTCCCTCTCGTTGCGTTGCTGGCGGTTTCGATGGCGTGCGTCACTCCGCTGCCCCGTCCCGGCGCGACCGATGGGATACCAACCATCACTCCAACCCCCGTTCCTACTATTTCCCCGACTCCCACTCCAACGGAACCTCCTGCAACGTCCACACCTACGCCATCTCCTACGCCGGAGCCCACTGCTACCCCTGAGCCGACAAGGGAACAGGTTAATCCCACACGACCTAATACACCGGTAACGACAAACCCGGATTTCAATCTGGATATCCTTGCGCCGGACGACGGAGCTACCGTGCCGGGCGCGATGGTCGTTGTCATAGGCCTGACCGAGCCGGGGACTCTGATAGAAGTCGAGGGCGTGGTAACAGAGGTGGATTCACAGGGCGGGTTTCGTGCGGCGGTACCGCTGGAAGCGGATGTCAACTTTATCGAAATTGTCGCAACGGACAATGAGGGCAATCGCGAGGTCGTGGTCCGCCGAGTGACAGCCCTCGCCCTCCCCTTTCTGCTCCTCATCACTGAGCCGGAAAACCAGAGCGTGGTGGAGACTCCTACCTTGCCCCTGTCCGGAAGGACGGGCCCAAATGCCGTGGTGAGCATCAATGGAAGGTCCGTTCCGGTAGATCGCTTCGGATATTTTTCCGCGAACATCCTGCTGGAAGAGGGACCTAACTTCATAGACGTGGTAGCCACCAACGATGATGGAACAACCCTGAGTGAAGTGGTGGCCGTCATCTTCCGGCTTCCGGGACAGTAGGCAGGATCTACGAATCCTGGGTGTAACACAAAAGTAACGAAGGTCAGGCTAGCATCAGAAGGGTGCCGGGTGGACGTATCCCGTGTGGACGTATCATTGAAAAGAGGTTGCCGATTGGCACCGCGCGACGGCTTCAGTCCCGCATCGGGCGCCTGGTCATCCAGGTTGCCCGCTCTGGTTGCGGGACTTATCTTGCTGGGCGCACTGTCGGTTATCCTGGGCCTGCCCGATACCACATCCGCTCAACCAGTGGCGGAGTGGCGCGCGCAATTGGGTGGTGATTCCGACGAATTTGCTCACTCCGTCGCCCTGGCCGACGACGGAGGCTACGTAATAGCCGGCGAGACGCGTTCTTTCGGCTCCGGGTCGCTGGATGGATGGCTGGTAAAACTGGATGCCACTGGCAAGCAGGAATGGGCCAGATCTTTTGGCGGCGCATTGAACGACGTGTTCTACGATGTGCAGAGTACTACCGACGGAGGGTACATCCTGGCCGGGGAGACCCATTCGGCAGACGGCGCTTCAGCAATCCAAAGCGATTTCTGGCTGATCAAGACCAATGCCCGGGGAACAGTGCAATGGGAGCGCAGCTTCGGCAATACCGAAAGTGTACTCCCCTCAACCACCGAGCATACCTCGGACGTGGCCAGCGCGGTTCGGCAAACCCGACAGGGCGGCTACGTCGTTGCGGGAACATCATCCAGTTCCTCGGGTTCCAGCGTATGGGTCCTTCGTACCAGTTCGACCGGCAGGCTGCTGTGGAGCAGAAATCCGGGAGTCGCCTCTGGGGCGAGCGCGTTCGATCTGGCGGAGACGCCGGAAGGCGGATTTGCCATTGCTGGGAGAGGGACTTCAAGCAACCAGGGCAGCGATGCGCTGCTCATCAAGACCGATTCCAGCGGCAATACCCAGTGGACCAAGACCTTTGGCGAGCAACTCAACGACGAAGCCCGCTCCCTGGTGCTTACGGCAGACGGCGGATTCGCCCTGGGGGGATTCAGTTGGTCTCTCGGCGCCGGTCTGTCTGATTACTGGCTCTTGAAGGCAGATGCAGATGGGACAATGCTCTGGCAGGAGTCGTTCGGCGGCATAGCTCGAGACTCCGCACATTCCCTGATTCAGACCAGCGACGGAGGGTTTGCCCTCACTGGCTGGTCGGAGTCCTTCAGCAGCGGTGAACGGTTCTGGCTGATCAAGACCGACTCCATGGGCAAATTGCAGTGGAGTCGCGCTTACCCCCAGACCGCCGCCTCCGACGATTCAACCCGGGTCACGGATTCTGCAGGAGCAAGGGCCGTCAGGCAGACTGAAGACCTGGGCTTTATTATTGCAGGCTGGGTCGGACCAATTCAGGGCGCACGCGACATTCTTGTCGTCAAGACGGCTCCGATACAACAATTGCCTGAAGCATCGGACAGTCCCGTGGCCAGGCTGGAGAACACGGGAACCGTTTCAATTACTACAGCGGGTGCTGGTTTCACTCTTTCAGATGCAGAATCCACCGTGGGGCCGGTGCGATTCTGGTACAACGGGCGCATCGTGGACCGGGATAACCCCCTACCACCCGGAAGAATCGCGTGTACTCAACCAACGCCGGAACTTGATCCGGGAGCGAGGCTGACCCTGGACCAGGTGGGGTCCTACGACTCCGTATACCTGAACTCTCTCTCCGGCGATGGCGGCACTCCCTATCTCGCCGTGGACCGGGGAACGGCTGAATTCAGATTCACCAACGCCGGCGCATTCATCTCCGGAAATTTGGCGATAGTCGAGAGATCTCCTTGCCACCAAAGCAGCCGCCAGCGTCCCGAAGGCCCGGCTGCACCTTCAGGAATCGGCGCAGCGCTATCGGAAATGGAGCAGGGAGCAATAGACCTCGACTGGGACGACAGCACCGAGTCCGAAGTGGCCGGTTACGGAGTCTATATCTCCGGCACGAGGTCGGGGCCATACCAGCGCTTGGAATGGATGCTCCCGGTATCCAGCTACACCGACTCAAGAAAGGGGGACGGGTCAACCTACTACTATGCTGTTTCAGCTATAAATGTGTGGGGGTTGGAGTCTTCTATTTCAGAGGTTGTGTCGGTTCAGTCTCTGGATGTGACACCTCCGGAACCTCCCTCTGGCTTGCGAGTGGTCAGCCAGGACAGGGAGACGGGAAGGGCCACCCTTGAATGGAACGCCAATTTCGAGGATGCAATCAAGGGCTACCGGCTGTACCGCCAGGTTGGAGACTCCCCTCCGGCGCCGATTACCGCGCTGCTTTTTGGCTCCAGGTTCGAGGACTGGACCCTTCCATCCGAAGGAGCCTATTCGTATTCAGTTACAGCCATTGACGTAGCCGGCAACGAGTCCGCCCATTCCAACATAGCTCCGCCGGCCCTTGACTTCTTCGGAAGGGTGCTGGAAGTTCAGCCCAGGATTACAAGCGGCGGAAATCTGATCGTGGACACCGAACGAGGGAGCGTGGACGTAAATGTCACCCAGAGCACCGAAATAAATGTTCCCAACCGCGAAGATGCCGATATCGGGGACTTCCACATCGGGGACAGTGTCGCAATAGCGCTCGATCAGGATGGGTCAGCAGCCCGTCAGATTTATCTGGTGCCGTCGACAACGACAAACCGGCACTTCACCGGACTTGTGCTGGAAGTAAACGAACGCCGTGTGGTGATCCAACCATCCCTCGAGGAAATCGAGCGACTCGTCCTTCCGCTGACCGAATCAGTTAAGGTTACCCTGCACCGGGGAGTTGCGGGGCTGGTTGCAGGCTCCTTTGTCATTGTGTCGTATACCCAGTCCCAGGGCGACTCAGCACTGATAGTAAGCGAAATCAACATCGTGCCCAGCCCGGGCAGCGAAGAAACCGGGAGCTCGGGTGAGGGCCCTGACGACACCGACAACGTGGCAGTCATACGCGGAGTACTTGAGGGTATAAACAGGCAGAACGCCAATATCATCCTGTCATCCATCGAAGTTGCCCTCGACAGCAACACAGTTATGGATGCAGGCCTGTCGGTGGGAGAAGCAGTATTTGCCGAGGCGATTCTGCTGAAGGACGGCTCTCTGCTAGCTCGCAAGGTCGGTCAGGACGAAGGGGCTGGCGAGATTGCCGCACGCACCACCCTGCGAGGGCAGTACGAGGGGCGAAATATTGCAACCGGCCAATGGGTTGTGAGTGGAATTCCGGTCACTGTTGACCGCCGCACCAACGCCGAGTCCCTTCCCATATCAGGCCAGAGAGTGAAAGTGACCGCCATTCTGAGAGATGACGGATCTCTATACGCCCGAGACATCCAGAATCTGCCTGCCCTTGGGGATTCCGAAGAGGACAAGAAGGTCGAGATTGAAGGGGTCTTCCTCGGTATCGCATCCGAAGGAACATGGGACATCGGAGGCATTCCCGTCAACGTAAACGCAGATACCCAGCTTTCGGGGAGGCCTTCCCTGGGACAGAGAGTCTCCGCTACGGCCGCCGACAGCGATGGAACTCTGCTGGCCAGCAAAGTCTCTGCGGCTCAATCCGATCCAGGCCAGCCTGAGCGAACCGTCACCATACACGGGGTCGTCGGAAGCCAGGAGAACGCCTCCTCCATTGTGGTGGACGGGATTGAAGTTAAGCTCAGCGAACTCACCAAGACGCTCGTTGAAATCGAGGTCGGCTCCAGGGTGATAGTCAAGGCCGACATAGACGCTGCCGGGACACTGACGGCCCGGGAAGTGTCGGAAGCCAGCCCGGATGTTCGAACAGGTGAAACCAGGGCCAGCCCAGTGGATATCGAGGGGCGCATCGAACGCCTCCAGGAGGGCGGAGGCCTCCTTGTTAACGGCATTCCCGTAACAATCACCTCCCTGACCGAAATAGAGGCTTCGCTCCAGGTGGGAGCGCCGGTGCAGGTGCGTGGCCTGCTGCAGCGAGGGGGGTCCGTTCTGGCCAGACAGATTTTCGGATACGGCCCGAGCATAACCGGCGGGATGGAGGCCAGCATCGAAGGAGCAGTCAGCAACGTGGAGACCGACTCCGAAGGCAGGGTGTCCGGTTTTGTAATAGACGGTATTCCAATAATTGTGGACAGCCTCACCCGGCTCGAGACTACGCCCACCAATGGAGTGGCCGTATCCGTGCAGGCAATAGTCGTGGGCGGAGAAATTCTTGCTGTCACGGTCGAGCCACAACCTCTCGGCAACGTGGGTGTCGTTCCCAGAGTACAGATGCAGGGCGTGGTGCAAAATATGCCCTCCGGACCGGTACCCCTTCCTCTGGACATTACGGTCAACGGCGTCATGGTCAGAATCTCAGCCGACACCAGGATCATCGGTTCGCTGTCCGGCGGAGCAGTGGTGAAGATAACGGGCAGAATTTCAGACGATGTCTTTCAGACCCAGGAAATCGAGCGCATCATTCCCGTAGAACCGGTTCGGGAGGAAACGCCAACCACCTTCAGAATCCAGGGAATCCTTCAAGAAACCAGTCTCGACAGTGAAGGTCGGCCCGATCGCCTTCTGATCTCCGGCGAGCGCATCATAGTCGAGGCCCTCAGCAAATTTGTCGACGAGGTATTCTTGGGGAATTCAGTTACGGTAGAGGGGGTCATTCGCGAAGGAATATTGGTCGCAACCACAATCAGCCTGACCGCGAACAACGAAACGGGCGATGACTTGAGTGCAGAACCCTAGTCCTGCCTGGGCAGATGCGTCGCGAGTGCTGCTGCGGTAAGTCAATGGTGGTCTCCCAAATCTTGAATTGGCGGAACGAATGCTGGAACCCGAAATATTGAAGCAAGGCGACGAGTCCGGAAATCGGATGGTCATCAAGTACAGGTCCCCCCAGAGCGAAACGATCGTTTGGGCACTTGGAATACCCCAGGCATGGGAAACTCCGCTCGGACCGACGTGGTGCTACGTGGTGGAGGGAGACCAGTTGACGGTCATCGATCCCGGATGCCACGGTTCAGAGCACCACCTCGCCGAAGGGCTGAGCTACCTCGGCCACTCTCTGGATACTGTGGGCCGCATCGTTGTTACCCACGGTCATATGGACCACGATGGCGGCTGCCTGAGCGTGGTCCGAGCCAGTGGGGCGGAACTGTGGGCCCATGAAGTCTACGGATCACTGTTGGTTGAGGACCGGTGGGAAAGGGAAATGGGATGGCGGAAACAGGTGACCGGTTTCCAGGCCTTCGAAAGCTCCGAGACGGTGGATAGGGTGAAGGAGCACCACCAACGATCGCTGTCTCTCACTCTGGACCGTCCGGTGACAGACGGCATGACTTCTGACGGCCTGACATACTACTACACACCCGGCCACTCTCCAGACGAGCTTTGCATCCAGTTTGATCAGTTCATGTTCACGGGCGACCATGTCCTGCCACAGATCACGCCTCATCCCTCGGTGGCCAGAAGCTATGACAGCTTCCGCCCGGACCTGCCAGACAATTACCGGGGCGACAACCGGATCTACGGCCTGAAGGTGATGTTGCGATCACTATTGCGCGTTGCGGCGCTGAACCAGGGCCATGCAGTGCTCCCTGCCCATCGCGCCTACTACAGGGGCCAGTTCAACCTTGTGGGCCTCGACCGGGCCAGCGAAATCGTGGAGCACCACCTCGAACGATGCCAGGACCTCGTGAACATCCTCAAGCAATGGCCGTGTGACCTGGTCTCCCTCACTCGGGACCATTTCTCCCACCGTGAGCTTACCGACAGCAATTTCTTCCTCGCCCTCACCGAAGTGATGAGCCATGTGGAGTTTCTCATCGAAACTGGCGACGTGTCTGTGGTGGGCGACCTCAGTAGAGGCGGCACGGTCCGGTGGAATGAGACCGAAGCATTTCCCGCGTTCATCCAGCAAATGGGGTCAGACCCAGACCTGGTACGCAGCTGGTCATCGGGCCCTGACGAATTGACAGCCAATACCCCGTCGATATAATGGTGCGTCTATCGGGAGGGGCGGAATCTCCTTCCCCTTTTGACGGTGGCAGGTAACTGATTTCACTGGGGAGGCTGGATTCATGCCAAAGAAAGAGATTATCTCGACGGACAAGGTGACTTCGGGAAACGCACCCCTCTCACAGGCAGTCCGCTACGGCAACCTGGTCTTTGTGCAGGGATGCACGGGCCGGCACCCCACCGATAACACGGTGGGAGGGGACATCAAGGAGCAGACCCGGTACACCTTGGAAAGGATCTCAACCATCCTCGAGGCGTCCGGATCATCCATTGACCAGGTGCTGACCAACACCTGCTACGTCACCAACAGGGAAGACCTCCCCGGGTTTAACGAGGTTTACTTGGAGTTCTTTCCCGCTGATCGGCCCGCGCGGACCACGGTGATAGTCAACTTCGGAGCGCCAGACAACCTGGTCGAGATCACCAGCACCGCTGCCATACCGGACTAGCCACGCCACTTCCAGTTATTCATCCGGCGGAGGTGGTACGTTGGCGGCACGAGCGTACATTCTTATCGAGACACGGGTCGGCCAGGCCAGAGAGGTGCTCACGGCTCTTCGCAGTATGGAGAGCGTGTCTGGGGCCGACATCATCACCGGGAGCTACGACCTGATTGCGCTGGCAGAAGCCGAAGACATGGTCGCACTGGTTGACATGGTAACCGGGCAGGTACAGAGCATCGACGGGGTCGAGCGCACCATCACCTGCGTTGCCGCATAAGGTAGAATTAAACAGACACTATTCAACAACTGTCTAGGGAGGGCGCGATGCTTTATCAGTTGAGGACGTACACCATCAATCGAGGCATGATGGACGACTGGGTCGAGCTGTTCAACGACCAGCTCGTGGGAATCCAGAAGAAATACGGGATCACGGTCGATGGGATGTGGGTGAACGCCGATGCCAACCAGTTCATCTGGATTCGCTCCTTCCCCAGTGCCGATGAGGTTGCCCCCAGGGAGGAGGCCTTCTACTCCTCACCCGAGTGGCAGGGCGTGATGGACCACGCACGCAGCCACATTGCCCGGCTCGAGGTGCAGGCAATGACGTCGGTGATGAAGGTCCCTGCCGCTGCATAGCCACCCACGTTCCTCGGATTGCCGAATCAGCCCGCCCGTCCCCTGCAAGTCGCATGACGGGCGGGCTTTCCGTTTCTCCCAATATCACGGGTGCTTGATAGTCCGGGACACCTGGAGCAGCAGTCATCAGCAACCTGACCCTGCAAATGGGGCTAGTTAAGCTCCGGTTGAAACACCGTATCCGCCATTCCCGGTATGCCCAAATTCTGAATGCGCCTGTCGTCGGCTGGCGCGGTTTCTGCTTGGCCGTACGGTTCCTCGGAAAAGAAGCGAGCCAGGTACTCAGCCAGGGCATCCTGCTCGGTGCCGGAGGGAGCAAAGCCGGCAAGGCCGGGGTCGACTACCTTCGGCCCGTCTATGACGCCGTTGCCGTTGGCGTCGGGGAACTCGGGGACGTCCGCGTTGGGCTGCCCTTCCTCTCCTGCCAAATCCACCCGCTCAGAGTGAGGGTGAGGAAATGGGAATCCACCTCCTCCATTGGCGAGGTAATTCAGCGTGACCACCTTGATTTTTCGCTCGGGATCGCCGGTCAGCTCTCCCTCCTCCACCACACGATCGGTAGCATGCCCTTCATCGTCCACAATGGCCAGGGAACGGATGCGGCGCCCCGGCGGCGGATCAGTCGGGTCGAAGCTGAACCGCATCCCGCCAATTTGGGGGAAGTTGCCAACGGCTGTTACGCCGACGCCGTCGAAGGCGATGGAGTGCTCCATCACCCTGACCAGCTCCAGCGCTGTGAGCGGCACGATAACGAGGCCGTTGTTGAATCGAAGCGCGCCTTCGATATCCAACTGGGAAATCTCTCCTGCTCGCTTCTCCGCCGTTGGGTTCGCCGCAGGCGGGAGGTATGCGACATCGTCAGGGGATGTAGTTCCGGGCGGTTGCAATACACGACCAATTTGGTCGCGAATGCCTCCGCCATTCTTGATTGACACGCCTGCTTCAGGGTCCAACAAACGGGCCATCCACAAGTTCGCATCGGCGGTCAGGTTGCCGAGGTTGGTTTCCTGCGTACGCACATCCTCTCGCCTTGCCGCCAGATACACCGAAGTCCTCCCGAGGATGTTGCCGTCCCGCTCCTGCAGCACCCGGCGCAGGAATTCAGCAACTCGAACTACCTCCGGTATGGGACTCCCGGCGAACAACTGACCTCCCTGCAGGTCCGTGGCATAGGCCCCGCTGACATATGGGTCAACGGAGTCCGGTATGACCTCCCCGCGTTGATCGAATTTCACCACCAGACGTCCGAGATAACGGTAGTCGGCATCGGTGTTTACCAACATCACAGGCGCTCCCGACGGGGATATGAAATGCAAGGGGTAATCCCCGCCTGCGGAGTCGCCGGGTCGGAGGCGGTCCGTCCCGTCCACCAGGATTGTGTTCGAACCACCGGACACTACTATGTCGACTCCCCTCAGCCTCTCCGCCAGTGCCTGCTCAACGTCTATACGCTGCATATGCGCCAGCAGAATTACCTTGTTGATACCCTGCCCCACCAGTTCATCCACTGCTTCCTGGATTACGGCGACAAGGTCATCGAGGTTACTGCTGTCAGGAAGAACCGTGATATCACCGCTGCCGGTGATCGAGGCCAATGACGGAGTTGTCGCCCCGACTATCCCAACCCGCTGCCCGCCGATGGGGACCACGGCTGAGCCGGCGAGACTCCCGCCGATGAGCCCTGCTTCCTGCCCGTCGGGCGCCACCAGGTGCGCCAGGTTTTCGTCATCTGCAAACAGCAGGTTGCTTGATAGGTATGGAAAGGAAGCACCCTGATAGGTCCCGTCCTCGCCTGCCTCCGCCGCTACAATGGATGCAAACTCAGCCGCACCACGGTCCAACTCGTGATTGCCCACAGCCGAGGCATGGAAGCCCATGGCATTCAGAAACGCGATATCGGCGCGGCCATTGTCAGGTACACCCAGCACCGGTTGGCCAAGGGGATCTCCAGAAGCGTAGTATCGGGGACCCGGAATGTAGTTGTCTCCTGAGCTCAACACAAGGGTATTGTCTGGGAACTGGGCACGGAAGTTATTCAGAATGGCGGAGAAGTTCTCCACATTTTGAAGCGCCCCGGTTGACCCATCCATGTCTGACGCGTGTAGAAGTTGCAATGTGAATGTCGAGCTTTCGCCTGTGGAATCCAAACTGGACAACTCTGCGAGGTCAGCCCGCAATCGAGCCAGTTCCTGACGCAGCGAATCCGGGCCGCGAAACTCGTCCAGGCCGCCGCCCCAGCAGGAAACTAGGGAAGACAAGAGGGCGATAGCGACTGCAAGACCGGCGCCCCTTTGTATCACCAACTGCAAGAGCCCTCGGCCCCGACCTGTCCTTCTACCTGTGGCACGATATTGAAACAATGGACGGCCTAAACGCCTGCCGAAGGCTTGCGCCTGAACCCAAGCTGCCGCGCGCCCATAATGGCGCCCTCAGCGACCGGCTACAGGCCGCGCCTTCAGCTCCGGCAGACTGAACTCCCTTATCTCGTCCCTCTCAGAGAACAGAACGCCTAGTAGGATCTCGTCCCTCTCAGAGAACAGAACGCCTAGGGATACTCTGAACAAGGCCCACCTTGGCCTGAATTGCAGGTGACCGATGGGTAAGGGGCCGAAATTCACCTTCTCTGACTTGTCTGGTTTTGTTCAAATCCCTACATTTTGCCCCCTTCTGAGGGTAGTTGGAAGCTAGTCTTGGGGTAGATGGCCGGTGGATATTGCCGCGGGGCCCACTACCCCCTCGGTTGACCCTCTGCAATCAACAGGTTGCCCAGCCCGAACAGCAAGGCCAGTCGCTCCGTGTTCTTCGTCAGCCCCCGGTAGCGCACTTTCCAATACCCGAACTGGCGCTTCAACCTCTGGAAGGGGTGCTCAACCTTCGCTCGCACCGATGCCTTCGCCTTCTCCGTCCGTGCCTCTTCGCTCTCGGGCTCCAGCATCCGCCGTTTCCCAGGCCGCATGGCCACCTGCCATTCCACCTCCAGTTCCAGGTTCTCCTCCCGCTTGTGAACTCCCTGATACCCCGCATCTCCCCACACCACCGTCTCGCCCCCGTGCAGCAGATTGTGGGCCTCCGTGACATCGTGAGCGTTGGCCGACGTCGTGCTCATGCTGTGGACTATCCCTGTCTCTGAGTCCACTCCGATGTTGGCCTTCATTCCGAAATGCCACTGATTCCCCTTCTTGGTCTGGTGCATCTCTGGGTCCCGCTCCCTGTTCCGGTTCTTGGTGGACGACGGCGCCTCTATTATGGTGGCGTCCACGATGGTCCCCTCCTTGAGTTTCAGTCCCTGGCTTTCCAGGTGAGCGTTGATCTCCTCCAAGAGGCCCTGCCCCAGATGGTGCTTCTCCAAGAGATGACGGAAATTGAGAATGGTGGTCTCGTCGGGCAACGGGCCGGTCAGCTTCAGACCCACGAACCGCCGCACCGGGTCGGACTCGTAGAGCAAGTCCTCCATGCCCGGGTCGCTCAGGTTGTAGAACAGTTGGACGCAGTGAATGCGCAGCATGACCGGCAATGGGTAGGGATGACGGCCCTTGCCGGCCTTGGGATAGCAAGGCCGTATCCGATCTTCCAGTCTCTGCCAGGGAATCAGGCCGTCCATCCGCTCTAGGAACAACTCCCGGCGGGTCTTGCGCTTCTTCCCCTGGTATTCCAGGTCGGAAAATGTCGGCTGGTCCATCGAATCCCCTCTCTACAGGTCTTTCCTCCGTTCCTTCTACTATGCCACAATGACGCCTACTTGTTCAGAGCATCCCTAGCAGCCAGCCCGATGGAATCGGCCTTGCAAGGTCAACCGTCCGGCCCGCCGTCGTTGCCGATGGACTGCCGGAGCATGTTGGGACCACAGCCCCACCGCCCATTTCAGGCAGCTACACCGCAGCCATATGGATTCAGCCGGGGCGTTGGCCACGCTCCAGCCACAGAATGAAGATTGCGAAGCGGGTCAGCCGCTTCGCCGGTTACAACCGGATGGGTGAGGGAATCCGGGATGCCGCGCTGTTTCTGTGCTCAACCTCCTCGTTGATGATGCCCCGTTGATCTTGGGATGCCGCGCCTTGATTGAGTTCCGGCCAGTGCGAAGCGAGCAGATGCTGCCTACGCCTCAGCCTGCTTTGGGAACGAGGCGCCGCTAAACGCTCCGTTCCCATCGTCCAGTAGTAGGAGGGGACTACTCGTGCCACCGGACGGGTGCCCAGCAACCGTTTGGTGTGGCGTTCACTGACTCCCATGATCTCCGCTGCCTGCCTTATCGAAAGGTGGTGTTCCAGCACGGTGTTGAGTACCTGGCTTCTTGCCTGTTCTCGCTGTTTCAACGTCACTTCCCTCATGGGGTGACATTTTCGCTGAACAGTTAGCAGGTGACCGAATCGTAGAACACCAACAGAATAACCACAATCATTAGGACAGAAAACCAGGGTCATTAGGACAATCTGAGCGCCTGATTGGAGACCATTGCTGCATTCGAAAGCGAGGTGCGGCGATGGCCTATAAGGAGGTACTCAGAGTGGAAATATCTGAAGTGATCCGGCGCTGGCAAGCTGGGGAGAGCCGGCGCCACATAGCCTCGGGCACGGGGCTGTCGAAAGATACGGTGGGCAGGTACATCTCGGCGGCGGAGACTCTGGGGATGGCCCGCGAGGGCGCTGTGCCAGATGAAGAGCAAGTCAGCAGCCTGGCTGCCATCGGCCGCTCCGGTCCGCGGCAGGCGGAGGCGCCCACGGTGGAGAAGCTGGCCCCGTGGGCCGACCAGATCTACCAGTGGATTACCGTTGACCGGCTGCAACTGACCCGCATCCAGGAGTTGCTGGCGGAGCGCGGCTGCCGGGTACCGTATACCTCGCTGCATCGCTTTGTGGACCGCCGCCAATGGCGGCGACGCCGAGCCAACACGGTACGCATGGGGGAGAGCGCCCCTGGGGAAGTGGCCGAGCTGGACTTCGGCCGCCTGGGCTTCATCCAGGACCAGGAATCTGGCAAAAGGCAGGCGGTGTGGGCCCTGCTGGTGGTGCTGGCCTACTCCCGGCACAGCTTCGTGTGGCCCGCCTACGGTCAGAAGCTGGAGGATGTGATCGCCGGACTGGAGGCGGCCTGGGCCTTCTTCGGTGGCATTCCCAAATACCTGGTCATCGACAACTTCCCCGCCGCGGTGGCGGGGGCGGATGCCCTGCATCCCCGCCTGACCCGGGGCTTCCTGGAATACTCCCAGCACCGGGGCTTCATCACCGATCCGGCCCGGGTGCGCCACCCCAAGGACAAGCCCATGGTGGAGCGCAGCGTCCAGTACGCCAGGGAGCGCTTCTTCAAGGGCGGTGATTTCAGGGACCTGGCCCATCTCCGTTCTGAAGCAACTCGCTGGTGCCGCGACGTCGCCGGAATGCGCATCCACGGCACCACCCGCCGTCAGCCCCTGCAGGTCTTCCTGGACGAGGAGCGCCAGGCCCTGCTCCCCTGGAACGGCGAGCCCTACGAGGTCACCCACTGGCGCACCGCCAAGGTGCATCCCGACCATCACGTCGCCTGCCAGTACGCCCTCTATTCGGTTCCGTCCACCCTGTGCCCGCCCGGGCAGCAGGTGGAAGTCGGCCTTGGCGTGAAGCTGGTGCGCATTTATCACCGGGGCCAGCTGATCAAGGTCCATCACCGCCAGCCCAAGGGCGGCCGTTCCACCGACACAGCCGACTACCCCGCTGAGCTCTCGGCCTACACGCTGCGGGCGCCCGACGGCATCAAGCGCAGCGCTGCCGAGCAGGGATCCGCAGTGGGCGAGTTCGCCCAGCGACTCTTCGACGGTCCCCTGCCATGGTCGCGAATCCGGCAGGGCCACAAGCTCCTGCGCCTGGGCCAGCGTTACACGCCCGAACGTCTGGATGCCGCCTGCCGTAGAGCCTTGGAGGTGGACCTCATCGATGTGCGCCGCGTGGAGCGCATCCTGCTCCAGGCCCTGGAGCAACAGGAGACTCCCGAGCAGCCCCCACCCCTGCCCCTCGGGCGGTTCGCCCGCCCGGGCGAGGTCTTCGCCCATGCCAAAGGCCAGCGCCATCAGCCAACCGAATCAACCGAACTGAAAACGGGAGGTCAGTCATGACCCGTGTCACCGAACTCACGCCCCTGCTCAAGCGGCTCCAGCTGGGACCCATGGCCGCCACCCTGCCTGAACGCATCGCCCTGGCCCGCAGGGACCAGCTGGACTACGCCTCCTTCCTGGAGATCATCCTCGCAGACGAGGTCAACCGCCGCGCCGACCGCCGTTTGGAACTGCGGCTGCGCAACGCCGGATTCGAGGAGACCTGCCGCCTAGAGGATTTCGACTGGTCCGCCGCCATCACATTGGACCGCAGGCCCCTGGACGCCGTCTTCTCCCTGGAATTCCTGGCCAAGCACGAGCACGTCCTGCTGGTGGGCCCCGCCGGTGTAGGCAAGACTTTCCTGGCCCAGGCCCTGGGCTACGCCGCCGTCCGGGGCGGCCACACCGTCCGCTTCTGCCACGCCGACGACTTCCTCAGGGCCATGACCCAGACCAGAGTGGACAACTCCGTCGACCGGACCTTTCGGTCCTTTCTCTCCCCGGACCTGCTGATCCTGGACGACCTGGGCCTCCACCGCCTCACCGCCCAGCAGTCTGCCGATCTCTACGAGCTGATCATCGGCAGACACCGCGTCTCCAGCTTCGTCATCACCAGCAACCGCGCCGTGGAGGAATGGCTCAGCCTATTCGACGACCCAATCCTCGGGAACAGCGCTTTGGACCGGCTGGCCAACGCCAGCTTCCAGATAGTCATCGAGGGGGCCAGCTACCGTGAAAAACTGTCGCCCCACCGGGCCCTGCTGGAAGCAAAGGGGGTGATTGACTGCACAACTTTAACCTGATACAAGACTAACTCACCCGCGCTCAGGGTGTCCTAATGATCGTGGATACCACTGTCCTAATGACCCTGGATAACGACTGTTGGTGTTCTACGATTCGGTCACCTGCTAACTGTTCAGCGAAAATGTCACCCCATGAGGGAAGTGACGTTGAAACAGCGAGAACAGGCAAGAAGCCAGGTACTCAACACCGTGCTGGAACACCACCTTTCGATAAGGCAGGCAGCGGAGATCATGGGAGTCAGTGAACGCCACACCAAACGGTTGCTGGCGGCCTACCGCAAGCACGGTGCCGCCGCGCTGGCCCACGGCAACCGGGGAAGGAGGCCCCACAACGCCGTGCCCGAGGCTGGGGCCCACCCGCATCCGCCGAGTCAGCCTGCCGCTCTCCGGCCTAGCCGTCAGAGTGCGGTGGTCCACGTGCAGGTTCGCCGTTGATCTGCTTACTGCATTTTCCCGTACCAGTTCGTCCGGCAGCGCCATCAGCCGCAGGTAGTGCAGGTCCTTGGTGACCTTGCTCCGGTCAATGCCGGGCTGCCTGGCATTCATCTCTGGCGCCTCCTCCGCCTCCGGTTGCAGAAATGCAACTTTCCAAGGGAGCCGATGCAACTGGTGGGCGGTTCCGCCACTTGCAGAAATGCAACTTTCAGCTACGGCCGATGCAACCCGACGTTGGAACGGAGGCTTACGAAAAGTGTTAACCGGAAGTCTCCGGTAGGGGGCCGGTTTCCCCCGATTTCAGCTACGAAACGGCCCGCCTTGCAATTCTGCAACCGGAGTCCGTTTCCTGTACACCCCGTTGACGTCCCGGAGGAGGTCTCTGGCGTGGGGCCTTGCAAGACCCCGCACAAATGCGGCCCCCTGCGGGAGGTTATGTAGAGGGGTCGCTTGGTTCACACTGTACGGTGGCGACGGCGATGGAAGCGCAGACGGCACAGACCGGGGTGGGGTGAACGACCCGGCCCGGAAACCCGGTACCGGCCCGCATTCCGGCAAGCGGTGCCAGGTTCCGGTACACCCCAGGGCCGTCCGGAAAGCCAGGGGGCCTGTAGGAACCCACATATGAGCGCCCTCACCGGCGGTTATGGCGGTGTTCCGAGTCGTTCACACTCCCTGGTGAGAAACGCATCCGCCGATTCCCAATCCGATGCGAGGAGGTAAGAAATGATGAACCGCAAGACTGAACTCAGGCATGACGGGCGCCGGGACCGGATCAACGTCAACGTTGGCCAGTTGTCTGGCCAGACCAACGTGTTGCCCCATGCTGCCGGGGACGCCAGGCAACAGTTCTGCCAACGCCGGAATCTCCAGGCCCGGAGGCTGCGCCAATTGCCAACGACTGCGCACCGGACCCGGACCGGCCCCAACCAGCGCGTAACGCACCGGCACATCGCGGGCCATTTTGGGGAGTTTTTCCAGGCCGGGTCCGTTTTTCGCCCCGTCACGCACCCCCACGTCAATCGGGTTTTTGGCCCAAAGACCGGAACCCGCCCTTAACTCCAAGTGTTTCCTCTTTACGTTCCGTAGAGGGGTGATTTCCCCCTGTTTCAGCTTTGGAACGACCAACATGAGGACTTCACTACAAAACTCAATCTCCTGTACACCCCCGCGACAGGGAGAAAAACACCGGATGCCGGAGGACCCGTGAGGGTTATCAAGGTTGATAACGCCCACAGGTAGTTTTCCGCCGCCGTCCCGCTGTTCAGACTCTCCTGCGGCAGCGGCAAAGACGCCGACGACCAAAACCGATGAAAGGTGAACGACATGATCCTGAAACGTGAACCTCGACACGACACGGAGGCCCAATCACAGACCCCCAACGAGAGGATATGCGAAACGACACCGGAAGAAACAAGCCGGACCGTCCCTCCGGGCGCAGCCCGGAAACCGGGACCGCCGGCAGGAAGAACCCGAGGGGAGGATCCCCGCAGCACACCGCCAGCTAATGGGAGAGGAGGCAGACGGGGCTGCGCATCCTGGCCCGCATGATCGCCCGCGCCCACCTGCGGAGTCAGGCACCCCGGACCGTGCCGGAACCTCCGCCGGACCGGGGAGCTGAAGGTTGAGCCGCTCCCGCAATGGGCAGCGGCGCCGGCGTCAACAACGCCGAGCGTCCCGCTGGCTTACCCCAGCTTCAGGGCAAGAGCATGCCCAACCACGTCGCCGGCACTCTCGCCCGCAACCAAAGCAACCGTGAACAACGACGAGCGCCAAAGGCGGGTTGCGCCCACCAGCCCCTGACCCCGATGGGCTTGATGTTCGCCGGGCTCACCGTCTCTACAACCAGGTCAAGCACATCGCCGTGATGCCTGCGCCTCGCATACCGGCGATGAACGGCCTTGGCGGCTTCTTGGCAACGCTCACAGCAACAACGACTGGACCACGCAAACGCCACAGCAATGCGATGATTCCCCAGGGGCGTTTCACCCAACTCAGAGCCCGAGATCGACCTCCGGAGACCGGCCTGCTGACCTCTCTCGCCGCAAGCTGGGCACATCGAAGAGTACAATGACCCCGATACAATTCGTACAATCCGGTTGACATGGCGATTGAAAAGACTCGCCGCTGGGATCTCCCTCCCGCGCCCCCTGTCCTGCCTGTTCCAGCTTGGAAATCCCCCGCGATTGCACTGTGCAACGTCTTTGATTCTCACGTACAAGCAAAAGTAGTCGAAAATCGGATCGGAGGGATTGTACTCTGCCGCCGCCGCCCCTGAGCCGGACCGCTCCCCCCTGCCCGCTGGCAGTCACGCCAATCCAGTCCGTTCCACTCCGCCAGGATACGCCTGGCGGTCGGGCATTTACATCAGTCAGACCCTGCGCCCCCAGGAGCCGGAACACCTTCTCCAAGCATTACCCGTCCTCGCCACTATCGACGCTCGCTTCGGCTCTGCTGGCCGGGCCACGAAAACCATCTCCGAACCCTCCCGTACGGATCATCCGGCTCGCCGCTTCCCCGTGGGGCATTTTGCCTCATGTCCAGTAGGGCCGTGCCCCATCGTCCCCGGAATCGCCATGTGCCAGGATACCCCATTCCGTAGCTGGCCCTGCCCCACGGCCCTGGAACCGGCCCTTCCCAAAACTCGTTCGCCAGAGCTGGCCCGAAACCCTTGGAATTGCCCGTTTTCAACTACGAAACCAGCCCATTCCTCCATCTTGCCCGAAGTCCGGATTGATGTACGCGTCTATGACGTCACCACCGGGGCTTGGCATCTCAAACCCTGAAAGGGAGTTCACGCATGAACCATGGTTCACAGGTGAACTACCCCATAAGGGGTTACCTCGGATGCTGGCACTCATCAAGCTCGACGGTAAGGGCCGGACCCGGCGGGCAATTGACGCCAGGCGCCGGAGGAGGGATACGATGCGAAAGAATAACCACAAAGACCGGCGGAAGACCGGCGCCGGCATCAACACCGGGGCCGCGTCGCCGGTCTCCACGGCGCAACACCGAAAGACACTGAGCGATGGACTGCGCATCCTGGCCAGGATCATCGCCCGCACCCACCTGGGGCATCAGGCGGAACGGAGTAGCGCAACCGCGCCAGGTCCGCCGCCGGCGGGTGAATCCCGGGACTGAGCCGTCCCGGCAATCGGCGCCCCCACTGATGCATCGGCGGGGCGCCGGAATTCCCTTCGCCCTCCCCATTTGCCATGCCGTGCCCCGTAACGTCCGTCCCACCAGGGGAGGCTCCCAGCCCCATCCCGTACCACAAAACTGCTTCCAACACAATTCCTCGGAAGGCGTTGCGAGCGAACAATTCCTCTTGGAAAGAGGAATGTTGGAGCATATCCACAGGAGGAATCAGATTGGCGGCCACCAGCGCCAGCACGCCAATCCCGGAAGATAACGAATCGCCCCATGACAACCTGGACCACGCCATCCGCGACTGCGTGGGCGCCCACGTCCTGTGGCATGGACGTGCCAGGGCCGCCGAGGGATTCGGCGTGTCCCGCCACACCCTGTGGCGCTGACTGGAGCGGAGGCAGTGGGGCAAATCTCTGCCCCGGGCCGTGATCCAGACCGTGGGCGACGCCTTTACTGACACCTGCCCGCTGACGACGGCGGCCCCCGGCTGATACGCTGAAATCATGGCAATCTCACAAGAACGCATCCTGGACGCCCTGGCCCGGCTGCCCTTCATAGACGCGGGGGAACTGGCGATGATCCTGGGCGAAGCCCACGTTGCCATCCACCGGGGGCTGACTGACCTGCTGAACGACGGCACCATGGAGCGCGTCAGTCACGGCACCGCCCACCTGGCATCGAGCAAGCGGTACTACCTGACGAGGAAGGGCATCGGCGAGGCTGCTGATGCCCTGGGCTTCGACACGCCCTCGGATTTTGTCAGGGCCTACCCGGCATCCAGGGAGTGGCTCACTTTGCTCATCCGCCGGATGGACGCCGTGGCCACGGTGTACCGAGTGGCAGCGTCCCTGCCCCCCGGAACCGACGGGCTGCGGACGCAGGTGGACTTTCACCGCCGGGGCCGGTTCGACGCGGTTATCACTCTGCACGACGGTCTCAGCTTCGGCGTGGTGCGCCAGGGTCCGGCGCTCAGGCGCCGCTCCCTATACGACCGGCTGCGGACCATCGCCGAGTACGACTACCGGCGCCGCCCCGGCACGGTCCTGGTGCTGACCCCCAGCGTCTGGGAACAGCGGCTGACGACCCGGTTCTGCGAGCGGTTGAACATCGATGACTGCTACGTGGCGGTGGAGTCCAGGGAGGCACTGGAGGACCGGAACCGCAACGTCTGGAACTACACATCGTGGCTCTTCGGCAGCCTTCCCTACTCGCTGGAGTTCATCAGCACTCGCGGAAGCCCGAACCGGGGGCGTTTCACGGAAGCGCCGGAGCGCAAACGGGCCTCGCTGCCCGACGCGGAGCGGATGGTCTCGTCGGCTCCGGCCTTCGGCCTGACCCCGTCGGAGAAGCGGACGCTGGACCTGATTACCGACCACCCGATGATTCCCCGGGAGCACTTGGCCCGCTGGCTGGGCGTGTCCGAGGGAAGGGTCAGCCAGATGCTGCACAACCTGGTGAACGCCTGCGGCCTTGTCGAACGCCGGGGCAAGCGGGGCGACGTGCGCTACACCCTGTCGGAGGAGGGCATCCGCTACGTCACCCACCGGGACCGGGCGGAGCTACCTACAACGCGGGGCATCTGGAGCACGGAGCTCATCAAGGACAAACACGGGAAGCCCCGGCACCTGGGACACCGCATCGAGACCTGGGCGCGGCAGACCAGGCACGCCGACGGTGTTACCTGGTTCCTGTCGGAGCTGGCTGCCGAAGCGCGGGCAACAGCGGACTCCGAGCTTACCTGGTCCATACCCACGGCCAAGACCGACCGGGCCTTCGACTGGGGGGAGTCGGCCATCGCCCCCGACGCCGTGGGCCATCTCATTGTTGACGGTCTGTACGTCCCCTTCTACCTGGAGCACGAGCTGCGCGCCCGCCACCCCAAGGGAGTCCTGGCCCGGCTGCGGCCCTATACCCGCTATTACCACTCAAATGCTCCCGAGGAGGACATGGCCCCCTTTCCTGTCACGCTGTTCGTGGTGGACAACGAGGAGGTGGAGGAGACCTACGCGAGGACGGCTTCTCAAATGAACCTGATGACGCTGCCCATCCTGGTGTCATCCGCAGACACCCTGACCAGGCGGGGGCTGCTGGGCCGGTCCTGGCGTCCCCTGTGGGAGTCGCGTTCCCCGAGGCTGGCGCTGTCGGGGCTGCGGGCTTACCAGTGGGACTCCCTGCGGCACCGGATGCGTCCGATAGAGGGGGTTACGTGATGGGGCAACTGACGCGGCCCCATCTGCCCACAACGCCCGATGGGTGTCCAAAATTGTCCAGGCAGGCCCAAAACCAGTGGTCCGGGGAGGCTGGAAAAGGCCCGAAATGGACTGGTTTCAGCTACGAAATGGGGTTGACGCATCGCCTGACTAGTCAGGAACAAAAATGAAAAGCGGGACTAAAATACCGGGAGTAAAATGTACCGGAATTGGACAACTTGCAACCCCCCGACGTGTCAGCCTATAGCGAGGTGAAAAGCGATGTCAGAGCAAGTCCGCTGGGTGTCCAAGGCGGAGGCAGCGGAGGAGTTGGAGGTATCCATGTCCACCCTGGACCGGATGATCCGGAGGGGCGAGGTCGAGGTTCGCCGGGAGGGGCGCCGGGTGTACGTGCGGATGGAAGGGCCGGATTACCTGAGCGACGAGGAACTGCTGCTCCGGTCCCTCGCCAGGGAGGAGGAGCTACAGCGGACCGTGCGGGAGTTGGAGCGGAGTCTATCCGAGTGGCAACTACGAGCCTCCGGTCTGGAGCGGGAGCGGGACGAGGCCCGGGAGTCCGCCGCCAACGCCAACCGGCCTTACTACGAGCTTGAAATGGAGCACCGGAAGGAGGTCGCCGAGCACAAGGAGACAAAGGGGGATCTCATGGCATCTCGCGTAGGCGCTCTGGTGCTGCTTGTGCTGCTGGTCGGTCTCGTTCTCCTGTGGTGGTTCGTGCTGAGGTAGGGATCTAGGTGCCGGCTTGCCGCCGGATGGTGACGGGAAGCAGGCAATTTCGACAACTGGACGCCCTGAATGACAGTTAGCCCTTGCGTAACAGGTATCCGTTGGGATAATATGGTGGGGCACGGGTCAACCTTGCGACGGGGGAGAACGGCGATGGGCAGTAACGAAACGGTGGCGTCACATCCGGCTACTTCCGCCGAGATGACGGCTGCGCTGAATGCCGCCCTGGAAGCGGGCGACCTAGTACGGATAATGGGCGTCATGGGTCAAATGGCCCGCGCCCACCGGATACGGCGGGTGGCCCGGGAGACCGGCCTGGGCGAGAAGAGCCTCTACAAGTCCATGCGGGCCGGTGCTAGCCCCGAGTTCAACACCGTGCTACGGGTGCTGCGGTCCCTGGGCTTCCGCCTACACGTCGTTCCCGTCGTTGACTCAGACCAGGACGATTTACAGCAAGGGAGGACAAATGAAGAAGGATAGACGGATACAGCCCCTGACCCCGGCGGCCCTGTATGCCAGGGTCTCCAGTGACCGCCAGGACGTGGACCTGTCGGTGGCCGCCCAGTTGCGGGCGCTCCGGGACTACGCCAAAAGCAATGGCTACTCCGTGGCCCGCGAGTACGTGGACGAGGCCGAGAGCGGACGCATCGCCGATAGACCTCAGTTCCGCCAGATGATCGACGAGGGCGGCAAGGCCACGGCGCCGTTTGAGGTGATTCTTGTCTGGAAATTCAGTAGATTCACCCGCAAGCGGGAGCACGCCGTGGCCTTCAAGTCCATGCTGAGACGCAAGGGCATCCGCGTAGTCTCCATCACCGAGCACGCCGACGACTCCCCCACTGGCAAGCTCATGGAGGCCATCATCGAGTCCGTGGACGAATTTTACAGCGAGAATCTTGCCGAAGAAGTAAAGCGGGGAATGCGCGAGGCCGCCTCCCGGGGCTACTTCCTGGCCTCAAAAGCCCCCTTCGGCTACAAGCGCATCAAGGTCAGCGATGGGGTGAAGGACCGTCCCACCCTGGAGATCGACCCGGTGGCTGCCCCTATCGTCAGGGAGATATTCGAGAGTTCCAGGCGGGGCAACGGGCTCGCGGAAATCTGCAAGGAATTGAACGGTCGGGGCATCACCAACCGGGGACGCCGCTGGCAGAAGAACGTGGTCCACTACCTGCTGACCAATGAAGCCTACACCGGCACCGCCGTTTGGGGAGTCAAGAGCAAGGACGAGAAGGCGGGGGAGCCGGTGCGGGTGGAGAACGCCTGGCCCGCCCTGGTTTCCAGGGAGTTGTTTGACGAGGTGCAACAGGGGCTCCACCAGCGGGCGCCCACGGTGCAGCGGCCCGGACGTGTGGGCAGCCAGTACCTGCTGAGCGGTCTGCTCCGCTGCGGGGTGTGCGGCAAGCCCTACTCGGCCCAGGGCGCCAAGAGCGGCCAGTTCGCCTACTACGTCTGCGCCAGCCTGTTACGCGAGGGAGCGGGGGCGTGCAGCAACGGACGCTACCTGAACGCCACCAAGGTGGAGAACCTGGTAATCGAGAAGGTCAGGGAGCGGATACTCACCGAAGAGACCATCACCGAGCTGGTGACCCTGGTGGCCGAGGAGATCGACAACCTGGCCGGGGAGGTCAACGGCAGGCTGACCGCCATCAACAGCGAGTTGTCCGACGTGGAGAGCCGGTTGGAGAACCTCTACCAGGCCCTTGAGACGAAGCAGTTGCCCATCGAGGTGATCTCACCCCGCATCCTGTCCCTGAAGAGCCGCCAGGACCAGCTCACGGCGGCGCGGGAGGGGGCCGAGGCCCAGTTGGAGCAGCGTCGGGCGGAACTGCCCACGTCAAAGGAGATCAAGGGATACGTGGCAGACTTCCGGGAGTTCCTGATGGAAGGGACGTTTCCGGAGCGGAAGGCGCTGATAAGGAACTTCGTGCAGGGCATCGAGATCGTGGAGGACGAGGCGACGCTGACGTACACAATCCCCATGCCGTCGGACGGGGTGACGTCGGAATCGGTTCTTGATTTTGTCCAGTCCGGCCCACCAGACTTGACGGTAGACAGTACCGGGGCGTCCAGGTATACCTCCTCCGAGTCCCTTCCCCCTATTGGACTATCTTGGGGCATAGGTATTGTGTAACGCACGAGAGCCCCTCCGGGCTGCACCACGATCTCCTTGACGAAGGACTCGATAAATGCCCTTTGCTCGGTCAAATCGCTCTCGTTCAGAAACTGGCTCAGGTCCTCACAATAAGCGGTGATGGTCTCCACGTCGTCCAGCACCACCCGCCGCTGGGACAGCATCACCCTGGCCTCCGCCGCCGTAGCCTCAAGTCTCTCCTGCCGTTCCCTGTGGTCCTTGATGCGTGGCTTGAAGTCCTCGATGTCCAGGTCGGTGGTCTCCGCCAGGTTGTAGAGCCGCTCCAGCCGCCGCTTCACGTCAGCCAGTTCTGCCTCGGCGGTCTCCAGGCGCTGGCGCTGTTCCTTGGCGATGCCGTCCATCTCCTCGTCCACCAGCTTGACCAGCTCCCGGATGTTGCTATCGGTGAGAACGTTCTCCCGAATCTTGCCGACCACCATTTCCTCGAACCTACGGGCGTTCAGCCGGGGGCAGTCGCAGGCCCCGCTGCCTCGCTTCATCAGGGACTGGCAGACGTAGTAGGCGAACTTGCCGCCCTTGGAGTCCTGGCCGGACATGGCCCTACGGCAGGCGCGGCACTTGACCAGGCCGCTGAGCAGGTAGGAACTTCCCACCCGGCGGGGATGGGCCTTCCTGGGGGCGCGGGAACTCATCTGCTTGTTGACCTTGCGGAACTGGGCCTTGGTGACGAGGCCGGGGAACGCCTTCTCCACCCGAACTGGGTCTCCCTTGTCCCTGGCGCCTCCTCCCCAGAGAAGGGTTCCGGTGTAAGCCTCGTTTCTGAGGATGATGTGGACGCCGTTCTTGGACCATGGCCTGCCGGTGGGGTTGGCGATACCCTCGCCGTTCAGGGTGCGGGTGATGTCCAGGATGCCTTTCCCAGACTCGGCCAGGTTGAAGATGCGCTTGACCACCGGTGAGGTAGCTGGGTCCGGCTCCAACGTGGGACGCTTCTTGGCCCCGTCCTGGACCATCAGCTTGCGGTAGCCGTAGGGTACCCGGCTGGCGACCCAGAAGCCCCTGGAGGCGGCCTCGCGCATTCCCCGCCTGACTTCCTCCGCAAGATTTTCCGAGTAAAACTCGTCCACGGACTCGATGATGGCCTCCATGAGCTTGCCGGTGGGGGAGTCGTCGGCGTGCTCCGTGATGGAGACGACGCGGATGCCCTTGCGCCGGAGCATGGACTTGAAGGCCACGGCGTGTTCCCGCTTGCGGGTGAATCTTGAAAATTTCCAAACTAAGATTTCCTTAAACGGGGCCTCCGGCTTGTTGGCATCGTCCAGCATCCTTCTGAACTGAGGCCGGTCGGCAATCCTGCCGCTCTCGGCCTCGTCGACGTACTCGCGAGCAATGGAGTAGCCGTTGCGCTCGGCGTAGTCGCGGAGTGCCCTCAGTTGGGCGGCGACGGACAGATCCACGTCCTGGCGGTCGCTGGAGACCCGGGCGTAGAGGGCCGCCGGGTTTAGGGGTTGGAACTGTTTCTTCATTTTGTCCTCCTTGATCTCCAGGTCGGGTCTATCAGGCTAATTCGGGCTGTCCACGTCGTTTCCAAAGACTGCAACCGTTGTTTCCAACGTCGGCGCGGTGGTCACCTGCAGCCGATGTCCGATGGCTCCCAGGGCGGCGTCCATCATGTCAAGCCCTGACCGATGTTGAACGTCTAGCACCCGGTCCACCTGCGGCAAGTACCACCCCAATCGTCGGGCCAACTCCGCCTTGCCGACGCCCTGGTCCCTCATACCCCGGTACAGGATGACCTTTACCGACGTCAGTGTCGGCAAGAAGGCGAAAGTCTGGCCCTCGGACGGAGCGGGGATGTCCTTGCGGTCATGAATACGGGCTGCAATCGCCTCTTCCAGGGCGTCAACGGCGCGGGCTACGGCCTCATCAGGGTCGTCCCCGAAGGTGGTTAACTCCGGGAAGTCGGGAGACGTTACCAACACGGTCCCATCATCGTCTTCGAGCAATATCGGATAGGCAAGCATCAGTCCAACCCCAAGTCTTTCTTGATCTTCGCAACGAGGCCCCGGCCCAACTCCTTTCCGCCACCGTGCATCGGCAACTGGCTGGTGCGCTCTCCGAGCCGGACCGTGAGATGCCCGCTGCCCCCCTTGTGGGTATGGAAGGTGCAGCCCTGCCTTCTCAGCCAGCGTCGCAGTTCTCGTGCGTTCATGCTTTGATATCATGCACAACAACGGTGTTGCTGTAAACAGTCGCGTTGTGTATCTAGACGATTGCGAAATCAAAAATCAGCCCTGCGGCGTCCGCGCTTGGCGGATTCCGCTCGCTGGATGACGTGTTGCGCGGTTAGGCGCTAATTGTGCTGATTGCGGCATTCGCGCTGTACCTGTTGGCATTATCGGGATTAGAGATTCGCGGCGGTCCCGGCGGGTTGCCGGGTTTCCTGACGTAGGGTTGGAGAATGAGGATGCCCGCGCCGCTCGATACGCTAAGTTTCTATAGCCAGTCGAAGATTGCCATGGCCTGAGTCCTTAATAGTCTCTTGTCCCTCTGCAGGTGGGATACCTAGGGCAACCCCAAAACCTGCCGCGACTCCCTTGCCGTAAAACCATTGTCCTTCCGCATCCCAGATTGGGGCAGATCGGAAGGCTTTCGGACACATCCTGTATCCCGTCGCCGCTCCCCTCTGCCATGCGCGCTATGTCCCTAGCAGAAATCAGAGTTATCGGTTTATCCCGTGCGAACTTAATGACGTTGTCGGAGAATCCACCAGTGCAGGCGAGAATTGCGTTGTCTCCCTTGAAATGGTGCATACTGCCATACAGGTCTCTAATCACCGCCGGACTGGCTGGCCGTTTCTGGGCCTTACACTGAACGACGGTGGTCTTGCCATCCTTTCGTAGAATCAGGTCAACGCCTTGGTCTCCTGATACAGGGGTGCTTTGCACATGGTAGCCAATAGCCCTGTACAGATTCCCCAACTCCTGCTCAAACTCAATGCCACCCAGTGATTTCCAGTACTGCTCCTGCTTCCTTTGTGGCGCCTGCTTCGCCCGCAGCGAAGCTTGCATTGCTCTCTCGGCCTCACTCCGCCGTTGCCGCTCAGCTTCTTGACGTAGTTTCTCCTTTTGGATACGCTTTCCCTCAGCTTCCTCCTGTGCCGCTTGGTATGAGACTACCGCCTTTTCATACGATTTGATTCGAGCGGTAACGGGGTTCTTATAGATTCTGTGTCTCTTGAATTGAACGGCAGATCGTTGCACTAAGAGTCCGACTCCATAAGGGACAACCAAGGGCCAGAGAATTCCAAGAGTTCCTGCTGCGACCACGATGGTTCCGCTGTCCATTCTGGAGTTGGATACCGCTCCCCAAACAAGTCCGCCGAGCAAAATAAGTAGGTAACCGACCATAAAGACGATGAAAAGTGGTTCAACCGCTGCGGACAGCCACCCAGGACCTACTTCAAGCCAAGCAAAGACAGAAATGGATATTGCCCATCCGACCAATTGCGACAGAAGGGATACACCTTTCTTTTGGTCGCCCTGGTATAGAGCATACTGCTCAGGCGTTAAATCGAAGTCTTGTGGCTTAGGCTTTTCCGAATCCGGCGTCATAAAAGCATCCCGAGGGCCTGGCCTTGCTCAGGCTTGGACAAAACCACGGGCATTACGACCGCTCCGCGAGCTTTGTCGCGGTGCGTCGGTCATTTGCGAACCTTGACGCGAACAGTCTCACGAACTGTCTCGAGCCATATCTCAGTCTTTCGCTCGAACTGTTCATGTTCATCCCAACGGAGGACCCAGAACAACTGCTTTGAATGCCCTGGTTCAACCCTTAATGGGAGGCGTTGCTTGCCGTTCGATGGGAATTCCTTCCGTTCACCGTTATGCAGAGTGGACCCAATTTTGAGTATTTGTTCTAGTTGCTTCCCTGTGTTTTTGATATCGAAACGAAGGCCGTGGCGTTGCCGCCTAACAGACGTATAGTGGGGGTTTAACAGAACAGGGAGGTCAGTAAGTTCCTCATCAGTGATTTCTTGGTCGCCGATGTCCCAGACATCCTCAACGACGAATTCAACCGAATTCTTAAGAAACCCCGTTGCGCGGTTTGCTTGCCGTGTGTACCACAGGCCGACAAATGCGACAACGAGCGCCAATATGCCGATGAGAGGGATAGAATCGGTAGCCAGCAAGTCCATTTACATGCCAGCCTCAGCTAATAATGTGCGCCCCTTTTCTGCAAGCGAATTCCATTCTGCCCGTTCGTTCGTCAATGTCAAGCAGGCGGGCTGCTCCTTCGGCATTGCCGAGCTAACTGTAGCTGCCGGGGTCGTTTCCCGTCGTGAAGGACTGCCCCACAAAGTTTCGGTTGGTGCAGCCGGCCCCTTGCCTCTACTCGCTCCAGTTCGACACCATTTCGCCCACCGTCTGCGCCCCCGTGAGCTTGGTGTCGGGCAGCAACACGGCGCAAAATGCGACAAGAGCGAGAACGCCCACGGCAAGCCAGCGCGAGGCCCAGCGCGCGCTCTTGACGCCCTCGGTCGGAGGACCTGTCAGGGGGGTTGTTGGAAGACAATGGTAGGTACTTCATTCGGAGCCCTCGTAGCGTAAGGCAAAATATTCTTGCCAATGTGCGCCCGCACTATTGCATGCGCCTCTGGCGAGTTCCTGTGCGCCGGGCGAGGTGCTGAGGCGGGACGCGCGTGGGTCGTCCATGGCCAGCAGGTTGAGCCGCGACAGCTGTCGCTGGAGATTCAGCAGCCGTCTTTCGTCCCGGGCCTCGCTCAGTTCGTGGACCAGGCCAGCGATGAGGTTCTCTCGGCGCTGGACGTTTTCGCAGTGGGCCAACTCGATGATCAGTGCCTTGTTCACCGAAGGGATGGCTGGGAAGTCGAAGGTGTCCATATTCTTTACCGCAGGGAATCGGGAGGCGCGGACCCGCCGCTCCACCATGCGCTGTTGCGGTCGATGAGTTCCAGTTCGGCGAGGCGAAGTTGACCTCGCCCTGCGGGAAGAAACGGGGAAATACGTGCCTCGGAATGTTGCAGCCCCTCTGGTTCAGAATTTATGATAGAGACTATCAAAATATAAAATCGCTTGGATGGATGATCCAGCAACAGGATTCTCGACAGTAGTTCGCTGACCCACCCGGCCTAATCATTCGAACAGATTTGCGGCACAGCTTTCTCCGGCGGCCCACAGACCAAGGAGTCAAATCTGGGTAGTGCAGTATTTCTAATTTTCGAGGTGGCGATATGAGAATCTACTATCGCGGCTACGTCATTATTGAGGAATACCCGAGGGAGGAGTGCGCGGTGCAGGGGAGGCGCCCGGAACGGGAGACACTGTCCCACGAGGGCAGCCCCCGGGCTGCGATGCGCTGGGTCGACCACGACATCATCCGGCAGCGGGTGGCAGCCGCCGGCTGGCTCAACCCCCGGCCGGTGTCGGCATAGCAGCGCCAAAGGCAATGCAATGCTTCACCGCCGACGACGGTGCTGATGAGAAAATCGAGGGGGACAAACAGTAATCGGCCTCGATTTATAGAGGCCGATTCTACACTCAAGAACGGTGCAACATGGTCCATCCCCTATCGCCGGGGACGCTGCGCTGGTTGGGGGTTTCCTATCCCGGGTCAGGCCCGCTTACCGTCAGGCGCCGCTCGGCAGGATAGAACAGTCAGAGGGAAATGGCAGGGCGCATGGCCCGGTGCCGGTCAGCATTGCCGCTAAGCTGAGTCACCTGGTCAAAGGGCCTCATGCCGGACCGCGGTGGAAACGACATTGGCCTGGCCCCGTTCCACAGTGCCTTGGCGGGCCCGGCGGTTGCCAGCAGCACTACAGCCGTAGATTTAGGGAAGGTCGAATTGAGTTAGTCAACGGAGGAGGTGAGCCAGCGACGGGTGCAGTTTATGAGATCGTGGGAGTGTCCAGGTGGGCCGGAGCGGTATTGAGGTAGCATGAGTGCAACGCAGAACGCCTCAGAAGGTGGAAGCCCCGCCAGCGATTATTTGACTCTCAGGAGAAACTTGCCAGCCACGTGGCGCGCAGGAAGAGTCGACAAGTCCCAAATGGCCGTGAAAATCGCCGATGAGTCTGAAGGCATTGCTATCAACAAGCACTGCGGGAGTGCCAGGCTGCCTGCCCTGGCGTTGCTATGCTTCGCAACCCTCTGGTTCCTGGCCTCCTGTGGAGGCGAACAGCCCGTGCCGCTGGCGGATACGCCGATTCCAGGGGTACCGACGGAAACCCCGTCCCCGGCGCCAACGACACCAGTGAACCCGTCTCCCACCCCTGTGCCGACGCCGACTACGGGAGCTCCGCCTGCCGCCACGGAGGTTGCGACGCTTGCTGCTACCGTAGAGTCCGATGTCAAGATGGACAGAGATGACAACACCAAGGTAGCAGTCCAGCAGCTTTTCGATACTTGGAAACGGGCGCTCCGAGAAGATGACGCTGCCCTTTTCCATTCGCTCTTGACGCGGGAGTTGGCCGGAAGCTGCGGGTTGGACGAGTTGCGTTCGTGGCTGGAACAGGACGCGGAGTTCCTCTCGGAACCTGTGGTGAACGCCGTGTTTCTGGACGTGACCGACCCCACCCGGGCCTATGCTGAAATCGCCGCCGGGCAACCCGCCGGGCAGCCACAGGAGTCCATATCCTTTCCGTGGCCTGTGGCGCTGGAAGAAGGAGAATGGCGGGCAGGATTCCATGTCGCCGGATTCACCGCCAATAGATGCCCGTTCGTCGTATCGAGTCCATCCTCGGGACCGGACGGCAGCGAGCCCGAATTCCCACAAATCCCCGGCCTTGATTTGAAACGAAGAGAGGCTATTCTTGCCGCAGTGCCCGGAACCAGGGTCCTACACAGCAACTACAGGACAGATAGTTTCGGCTCCAGCTTCAGCACCGGCGGCTCCATGTCGCCCTACGACAACAATGTCAACATTTACGCCGAAGTGGAGACAGAGTCAGATGCCGCCGAGCTGGTAAGCCTCTACCGCGACGGCCTGAATCATCCAAATTGGGATAATGTCGCCGACGGTTCTTCGGGCGACTTTGGCTGGTTCTCATGGACCGTCCTTGATGGCGAGGGGCGGTTGTGGCACGGAAGGCTGGTGGTGGTGCCGTCGAACGAGGGTTGGAAGCAGGTGTGGTTATCGGTATTTTCCGATGATGCGGAGGACAGCCGGTGAAGAGTGTTCCCGGCTGCCCTGGGAACAGTAAATACGATTGCCCATAGGGGAGACCAGTCTGCAATCGGTCCTTGCCCCTCCGCGTCCTCCGGCTCTCGGTGCAACACGACAATATAGGATGAACTTCATTGCATGACCGGAGGTTGCAGCGACGTTAATTTCTTGACGCAGCCAGAGGTGCAAGATGGCGGAGAAAAAGAGTTTCCGTGTCGCTCCAATCGTTCTGCTTATAGCGGCACTTAACCTGCTGTCCGTAGTCCTCGCTTGCGGCCCGACTCAGACCGCCCCGGCGCCGACCGACGTTGAGGAGCCCACACTCTCGCCATCATCCACGCTTGACACAACGTCGCCTGGCGTACCAGAGACCGCGCCAACGCCGCCCGATCCCGAAGAACCCGCGCTGACGGCCGCCCCGACGCCGACCGTGGCTGAGGGACCCACGCTGACGGCAGCCCCTGGGCCAGGGTTCAAGAGGGTGGAACTCGACCCGGATTACTGGCCGTCCGGCGCCATTGGCGATGAGTACGTCGCCACCGGACCTGACGGCGAGGTGTATCTGCTGAACATCATCACCGGGGAGCAGCGCCAGTTGACCGATGACGGACACCTGAAGCGATGGCCCGTCATATCCGGGAATTACGTGGCCTGGACCGACCAGCGCAGGCAGATTGAGATACCTGACCGCAACTCGGTTCGCCCTGCCTTGACCTTTGCCGACGACATATTCGTGCTGGACTTGACCACTGGGGAACAGCGGCGAATTACCGAGGTCCCCGCCAACCGCTACGGCTTGGGTATTTCCGGCCACCGGCTGGCATGGTCGGACACGAGAAATGAGCTGGAAGAGGAGTATTACGATTTCGACGTGTACGCCTACGACCTTGAAACAGACCAGGAAATACCCGTCGCCGTCCGGCGGGGTTCGCAGCGAAGTCCGGTGATCTATGGCGACACCGTGGTGTGGGCGGACAACCGGAACAATCCCTTGCTGGATGCGCCTGATAAGGACGAGACGCATTTCGGCTGCGGCGATTGCCCTGAGAACCGTTTCGACATCTACGCCTACGATTTCAGCACCGGCGAGGAGAGGCCACTAGTTCAGACGGGGTACTACAACCCGTATGCCATAGTTCACGGCGACAACCTGATATGGAAGTCCTATCACCCGGAACAACCCTTGGTCGTGAAACTGCTGAACCTGGTCACCGGGGAAGAGCAGGTAATCATCGACGGCCACCACGTTGGCTATCTTTCCCTTTCCGATAGTTACCTGGTCTGGACGGTGGGCTTTCCTTGCGACGTAGTCACCAAAGAGGGACAGCCGCTTGGCACGGGCGCGTTTGCCCGCAGCCTGGAGACAGGCGAAGTGTGGCAGTTGTCGGACTATGTGGAGCCTGTCGCCAGGGTCTTCGGCAAGACGGCAATTATTGCCGAGGACTGCCACTGGTTTCCCAATAGCGGGCTGCGAAGGGACCTGTACGCTGTCCTGCTTGATTGAAGAACGAAACGGCACCGTTTGCAGAGCAGGACGATTGCAAAGTCCATCTCGATTCGCTCATGGTGAGCCTGCCGAACCACGAGTGGATTAGACAGGCGTCCTTCGACAACCTCGGGATGACTCGGCGCCGATGACAAAACCGACTTTGCAATCGTCCTGACGTCTCCCTGGGCGGTGGACACCAGCAGCACGCCGCCCTTGGCGATCACCTCTCGGATATCCAGGGTGGAGCGGCGCTGCCCCAGGATGGCGCGCGCCTTCTTGGACGAGGAGTAGTAGGCCAGCCGGGTCTGCACCGGGGAGATGGCCTCGGTCTGGATGGTGCGGGTCCAGTCCAGGAAGACACCCCCCCACCAGCTGACGATGTAGGGGTCCTCCACCCGCAGCAGCACCCGGTTGCGGAACTTCCGGTCGGACAGCATCCGGGACCCGTCCAGGATGGTCAGCTGCTCGTCCTCCCCGGTGTCGGGATGGCAGTTGTACTCGTGGAGGCTCTTTATGGTGTGCTCCAGGATGGACTGCATCCGGGGCCCCCACTGCTCCCACAGGCCGTGGGCCACCTGGACCACCGAGTCGGTGGTGCGGTCCCGGTCGGGGAAGACGCGGGTGTCCAGCAGGTTGATGCCCGGCGCCTGCTCATCGTTGGCCAGGTCGATGAGGTAGACGTTGTCGACGATGGACTCGGGCACCTGCTTCAGGAGGTCCTTGACCAGGTCGGCGTGGGGGTCGACGACGATGATGGCGTCGTCATTCCCACCGGCCGCCTTCTCCCGCATCAGGTGGGTCACCACGTGGTGCATCAGGGTGGATTTGCCCATGCGGGTGCGGGCCACCAGGAACTGGTTGCGCCGGATGGCGTCCTCCGGCAGGTGGACCTTGCGCGGCCTGCTCCCCACCGTGTCTCCCAGGTGGACGCCGGCGGAAGTCGCCTTGGCCGACGGGGACAGTATCTTCGACCCGCTGCGGGTCACTCCCGCCGGCTGGTTGCCGCTGCCCAGGGGATGCCACAGGGAGGCAAGCTCCCGCACTCCCAGGACGTTGCGGGACTGCCACATGCTCCGGGCCGGTGGGAAGGGTTCGGTTTCCGGAATGACGGGGCGGACCTTGCCCGCCTTGAAGCTGGCCCCGGCGGGATTGTCGTAGCCCTGGTAGGCCAGGGCCGCGTTGCGCAGCATCTCCCTGGCCCGCCGCTCGTCGCCGTGTTCCGAAAGGACGGCTATGACCTCCACCTGGGCGTCGTAGCCTAGCTGGGAGACTTTCTCCTTGATCAGCAGCGGGTCGTGGGGCCGGTCTCCGTTGAGGAACCTCTTGATGCGCCACCAGGCCCAGCCGGCCAGGGCCAAACCCGCCGCCACGCCCAGGCCCAGCAGCACCGCCTTCCAGGTCTCGCCGTTCTGGACCCAGAAGTAGCCCTGCACTCCCACCCCGGCCGTCGCCGCCAGGAGGATGAAGGACACCGCCTGCTTGGTATCAAACTGCTGCTGGCCGTCCGATGGAGAGCTGGCCTGGCTGGACTGTTGCCGCTGCTGGGCCCTCTCCTGGTGCTGGCGCGCCCAGTCCGTTCCCAGGGAGAGCAGCCTGATCCGCGCCACCAGCCTTTCACCCTCTCCCAGGTCGGACATGGCGCCAATGAGGGAGACCAGGGGGTCGGATCCCGGCTCCCGTAGGTGGTCGTCCTTGAAGACGCGCAGGGGCAGGTACTCCGGCCCCCGGAGCCGCAGGTTCATGGACCAGGCTTGCTCTTCCTCCGCCAGCCGCAGCGGGTCGCTCTCAGGTGGGACCTCGCTGATCCGGGCCTGGGGGTAGAAGGCGCCCACCTGCTGCTTGACGAAGGAACCCTCGCGGCAGCGGGCCAGCAGGGTGACCCCGGCGGTGTCCCCCGCCAGCTCCAGGGAGAAGGGTTCAGGGATCGCGATGGAGTTCAGGAGGCTCTCCACCCCCGACAGGCTGTGATCGCCGGTGCGCTCCGGCGTGACGGCGATCAGCCGCTTTTCCGGACGGGGCTTGTGTCCCAGGATTTTCCCGATGATGCCAGTTTTCATGTATTTTCCTCCTTAGGGCCGGGACTCGCATCCGGTGCCCGGCAGCCGTTACCGGATGCCCGGTCCCGGCCTGTTGATTGTGTTGGGTTTGGGCTCGCAGTGAATAGAACATTTCTTCTCCTCAATAACGCCCCGGCTATGGCAGTGGGGCAAGATGAACGGGAGTTCACAGAGGCTCACGCCTCGCGGTGATTCCCGCGCCGCCGGTTCTAGGGCCCCGCCCGGGACCTTGCCGCAGGCGACTGGCGCCTGTCACCCATTTTCGCTCATTCGGTGCCGAAATGTCAGTGTACAATCGGGGAAAGGCCATTTTCGCTGGCTTTGGCCTGTACATGAAAATGAATCTCGTTGCACAGTACAACCAGGGGCTGATTCCAAGCTGAATCAGGCAGGAAATGGGCACGGGGAGTGCCATTGGAGGAAACACTTTTCTTTAATCCCCGTGTCAACGGGATTGTATTGATTGTACTCTGGAGATTGTACTTCTGACGTGATCCGGGAGGGCGTGATGGAAGGTAACGGACCAGGCTTTGGGGATGCGGACGGAGCCGGAGACGACGCCGACCAGCCCCTATTGGACCTGCTGGACTCTCTTGTGAACGACCGGGGCCCGACGGGCGCTGCCGAGGCGCTGGGGGTGAATTACCGCACCGTGGCCCGGTGCCGGCAGTCCGGGCGAGTCTCCCAACTGATGCGCCAGGTGCTGGCGGAGTTCCGCGACTCTCAGGGTGATGGCGATGATGGGCCCGGGGTTGTCACCGGGGACAGCGAGGGAGAGGATCCGGGGGAATCGCCGGAGTATCGGGCGGCGCAGTTGGAGCGGGAGAACCGGGAGTTGCGGGAGACGGTCGAGGCCCAGGCGGTGGAGATGGAGGCCCTGAGACGGCAGGTGGCGGAGTTGGGGCAGAAGGCAGGTGAGGACCATGCGGTCCACGGTGGCCAGGGACAGCCTGAGCAATGACGCCCTCCACGGCGCGGGCCCGGTTTGCCCGACGCCGGCGTGGTTACGCTGGAGGAGCAGCTCGACGAGGCACACGCTTTCGGTCCGGCGGCGCCCCTGGTCGCCGAGTGGAGGAAACTGCGAACTGGCGGTGATCAGGTGTGCAGCCGTACTGACCGGGCACAGGCCGGGGCGCGGCGATGGGAGCTGGAGGTGGAGATGCTGCGGGACTTCCAATTGACGTTGCCTCCTGAAACGGACCCGCTGGATGAGTCGCGGCGCAAAGATCACGTGCGGTGGCGGCAGGAGGCGCTGGCAGAAGCACAGAGGGAATTGGGCAGGGCAAAACGGGCGCGGTTGCTCAGGCGGTTGCTGACGCTGGGTGTGTGGCGAACGTCATTTGGATGATCATTCTGAGCGCCTTTTGCCTGAGCGCGGATGAGCTTGCGAATGCGGTCCACTCTCCGGATATGACTTGTGGGGAAAGCGTGTATACGCTGCGTGCGACGGTGGCGCCGGACGGAGCGGAATGGCTGAGGTGGCAGATGCGGGTGGACGACAGCGCTTTCTCCGGGCTGCTGGCTGCCTGCAGACTGATGTAGGGCACCGGCCGCCCTGCGGACAATATCGTGATTGTGCGCACTATTTTGACTTTTGACAGCGGAGGCTGGGACACTGGCCGCAACTCCACATTGGAGGTGCGAGATGAACTACCTGGTCTTGGATGAAAGGCCCCAAGGGAGCGCCGTGGTGCACCGGGTGGGGTGCAGCAAGGCGAGGGACCAAGAGCGGCGTGCGCCCAGAGGAGGTCTGTGGCACGGCCCCTTCCCCACGGAGGTGGCCGCCCTGGCGGCGGCGAAGAGGACGAAGCCCCGAGTTGTCCGCTCCTGCCATTGCTGCTTGGCGGGCTGAGCATTCGCGCTGCGGTTTGAGGGCGGCCCTGATCTCATCCGGGAGACGGCGATGGCGATATTTCTCACAGTGCTCATCTTGGTCATGCTGTTCGTAGCAGGATTGACACTATGGATCCGGCTCAGAAAGTGGCGGCCCGTCGGGGCTTTGCTGATGCTGCTGCCAATGGCAATTTGCGGCAATGTGGTGTTCAGCGTGGGTACGTCCTATTACATCACCGAGACCGTCGCCTTGGTTAACCCGGACTCTGCCGGCTCCCAGGAATCCCGGGAAGAGTCCGTGGTGGAGACGGAGACCCTCGTGGAGGTGGACGCGCAGGCGGTGGTCTTTGTTGTGGGCATGGGGGTACTGTTCGCGCTGGGGCTGGTGGTCTGGGGCACTATGTTCCTGGCGTGGCTGCGGCGGCGGGGCGGACCGCAGACCCCGCAGGTTCAAAAATAGGAAGGAGCGTTTGATTGCCAGGGCAGCAACGGTGGTCCTGCGGGATTTCGCGGATGGTTTGATCCTGGGTGTCTTTCTGTTCCTAATGGCCGTCTGCGTCCTGTTGATGATCACCGCACTCCTGAAGCAGGGAATTTGGAGTTTGGGGCTGGTTACAGTCAGGATGCCGAAATGCCAATTGACAATGGGGTGCGTGACAGGGCCTCAAACTGCCCCGGTGTGGGGAAATGCGCGAAAGCGTCACTGTTTTGCCGGTGAGCTACGTTCGGGGCTGGCGGAATGTTCGGCGTTGTCGATGCTGGCGGCCCCGCCGTGTTCGCGAGCGGATCATCCACCAGCCCCCTGGCCCGGTGGCGGTTCCGGCGCAGTCCCCGATGCCTCCCGCCGCAGGTGGGCGCGGGCGATCATCCGGGCCAAGATGCGCAGCCCTGTTTGCATCTGCTCCCGTTCATGGGCGGTGTGCTGCGGGGATGTTCCCCTTGGCGTTTTCCTGCCGGCGGTCCCGGATTTCCGGTTGCTCCCGGAGGGACGCGGCTTTCCGTTTGCTCTCGTCTTGTCTCGCATAGCCTCTCGTTGGGGGTCTGTGAATGGACCACCGTGTCTAGCTGAATCATCGAATTCAGGCACATGTCGTTCACCTCTGGTTCGTATGGATGGGATCGGACCACCGGTATCGTCCCCGGCTCCGCTATTGAGTGTGCGCCACCGGGACGCCGGAAAGAACCTCCCACAGGTGGCCGCACTGGTGCGGGTCATCACGTGCCCCAACTTTTCCGCCTTACTTTCGGTATTCCCGGCGGGGTTCGGCAGGATGCGGGCCGATTCCCCGCCGTAGCCTGCGGCACTGTGGTGTTCAGCGGCCAGTCTGCGGGCCGGGAGAACCTAGCGTTATCCCTCTAAAGGGATTTCATCGATGTAGTGGGCCCGGCGCCTCCCATGATGCCTCGGTCCCATCGCCGGGATGATGCTGGGAAAGACCGTTTAGAGGTCATTCGGGTGTACAGGAAAGTGGTTCGGACGCAAGTTGCGGATGCGGGCCGTTGCAAAGCTGAATTCCTGGAAAATCACTCTCTGACGGACCGAAACGGCAAACACTATGTGTCAAGGGCTGGTTGCGGGAATATGCAACTTGCGAGGCAAATTGCAGGGCAGGCAAGACGTTTGCAATCGTGAAAGCAGATCGTGGCTGGCGGGGAGTCCGTGAGGGCGGAAAGCTGTCATTTCCTGGAGCGTCGCCGCTCGGCAAGTCCCATGTGACTATGAACGATGACCGCTACGGGGTTGACAGTCTGTAGCGTCCCAGGCTTGACATGGCGGGCCGCAGGGGAACCGCTGCTGGTTCGCAGTGAATGAGGCGCTGCACCCGGCAGGCATCCCTGCCACAGATGCGCGCGGTGCGCTTCATGTGGCGACCGAATCCCAGGCTCAGGACCCTCACCCCAACGACTGAATGCAGCGGGTGGTGAAGGCCGGCCCAAAAGCGCGACTTAGACTTCAGCGAACAGTTTCAGCCGGATGACGCCAAACCCCTTGCGTCAGTGCTGCCGGTGCCGGATACTGGATAGTGTATTCGGGCTTTTGCCAGTGATTCTTGCCGAGAAAACTGGAGGGTCCCGTCCCCGGACCCGGGTTTGGCTGCATAGGATTGAGCCTAGCTCTCCGAACGGCCGCCCATGCCGGACCGTCTCAGAGGGATTGAGCATAGCGCTCTCCCGATGGGCGTCTGCGAGGGACGTTAACCCAGGCGCGCGGAGCGTCTTACCTGGTTTCCCTACCCAAGTTGGATTCCCTGCCCCACGGACTGAATCGCGGAGGTGGCAACCGGAAACAGCACGGCGTCCCTTACTCTATCGGTTTACCAGGCGTAGCAGATGATCTGCTTTGCTGCCTTCTCACGCTTGGGGTGGAGTTGATCACCAACTGCTGACCCTCCCATCCCTGTGCGGCATAGCTGTTGGACAGCATTGACTAGGCCGCAGATTCCACACGCTCCGGTCGTCTGAGAACAGCGGACCGGACGCTCACGATTGCGACGCAGTTCCCACCGGCGCGCTTGCTGACGGCGTGGCCGCTGGTTCCGCTGCGATCCTCTCCCTTTCCCCTAACGCCGGTTACCCGGCAAGTTTCACCCTAGGCTCACTGCGCCCTGCGCCAACCCCAGATCCGTCGTTCCGAGTTGAGCCAACCTGCCCCTGGGAGCAGTGTGTCCGGCACCGGGCGGTCGGATTGAGCGGCTGACCTCTAACCTGGGCGATCCGCGCCTTGCACCAATCCCCCACCGTCATTTCCTGTTGCGCTGCTCGGCCCTGGGCGTATTGCGCCTTCCGCATGGCCTGGTTTGACCTGCTGACCACAACCCTGGGCGGAGTGCGTCTTGCGCCAGATGGCGTGAGCCGGCGTCCGTTGCGGCGTCAGGGGCCATATTCGCGTGGCGTTCGCCAAGCGACGCCGGCACGTGCGGGTTGGGACGGGTAACGGCGCTGTCTCCCAAGTGGCGCAGCGGGTGGCAGGGACCGAGGTCAAGCTACAGGTACAGGTTGTCGCGCCAATCATTAGCGCCGTCGCCGACGTCGGCAACCGGACCGGCAACGGACAGAACGTCGGCAACAACGGCGACAACGGCGACAACTACAACCAGTTTCACTTGGAGGAGGTAATCGACAGCAAAAACAACGATCACCGTGAGCTATCTGTCATCGAGGGCCGACTGCAGCAACCGGTGAACCGGCAGTTACCCTGGGCCCGCTGCCCGTAGCGCGGCGGGGTCCACCAGGGCGGCTGATGGGCCGCCCCCGACAATCGAATAGGCGCCAACGAGCGGGGTCGTCTCTCCCAAATGAGGGGGAGGCGGCCCCGCTCTTCGCGTTTCGCCACCGGCGGACACCACAGCGGCTGAATGGACCGCACGCAACGACTTGCATCTTTAACCGGAGAGCGAGGTCGGTCCATTCGGACCGGGCTCGCTTTCTGCCTTTTGGAGGAAGCGACATGACCACTACTACTATCAGCATCGACAGGACGGAGACCACTCACAACCTCGAGGCCACCACCATCAGTTCGGGGGACGGTCAGGGCGACATCGCCACCCTACATGACGCGGAGGCGCACGCCGGAACGGAGAAAGAGACGGCGCACCGGGGCAAGCCCGAGAGCGAACTGCGGGCCGCCGCCAGGAGCAAGGGCCTCACCCTCAAACAACTGGCCCACCTGATGGGCGTCAACTATAGTTACCTGTCCCAGGTCAGCAGCGGCCGCAGGCCCTGGACTCCAATGCTGCGGGAGAGCGCGATGGCAGTGCTGGGCGAGGTCCCCGGCACTGGAATCGTCTACCGCCAGGGCGGCGTGATCCAGGGCGGTGGAAGCAGCTACATCCGGGAACGAGCCCGCGAAAAGGGCCTGAGCATGGGGGAACTGGCGGACTTGGTCGGGCTGTCTCGCGGCTACTTAACTCAGGCGTCTCGGGGTGAGAGGTGTCTGAGCCCGTCGGCCCAGGCGCGGGTGGAGGAGGTCCTAGAGGCCCCGGTCAAGGTGGAACCGGCCCGGCTTCCCACCGTGGACCCGCAAGCCCTGTGGGAACGAATGGATGCTCACGGCTGGAGCCAGAATGAGGTGGCCCGGCGGGCGGGCATCAGTGTCTCCTATCTCTCCCAGATCATGAACGGCCAGCGCACGCCCTCGGGACCCGTGCTGCGGCGGCTGCACCAGGTGTTGTTCGCGCCTTCGGCGGCGGAACTGGTTGCTCCCGTGGAACTCAAGGTCATGGGCTGGAAGAAGGACGGACGCAACGGCGTGGTGGTCAGGGGCGCCGGCGGGCCGGGCATGGATACCATCCGAACCGGCGGCAAAGTACCCTGGGGGGCCGAGGTGGAGTTCGCCTACACCACCGGCTATGACAGCCGGGGCCGGGTCTCGGTGAACCACATCGTGGACGAGCGGGGCTATTCGGTGATGTTGAAACAGCGGGAACCAGACGGCGGCCAGTGCAGTGTACGCCAAGCCTGCTGACACACCGGCTGGAAACGAACGGCGACCACATCGGGGACAAGAGAGCCGGGATCGGTTTCCCTCCCGGCTTTCGACTCGTTCCTGTTCTGAAGTCCAGTGTTTTCGCCCACCGATGACGCCCGGTGTCCTATAATCTTGCCAGGACGCAGTAGCGCAGCAACGCCGCCTGGATGGACGCTGCCCAAGGTAGCCGCCAGACTTCAACTCGAATCAGGAAACTGACATCATGCTCAAGGGCAATAGCAGAGATGCAATCTACGACGCCGTAGCCGGGATCGGAGCCATCCCCGCGCTGGAGAACCTGGACGTCAGCAGCGTCAAGCTGGGCGTGGTGCTCCGGTTGCTGAACGCCGCTGGTTGGGACGTTTTCGATGTTTCACAGGTCGTACCGGACTACCCGACCGGCAATAGCCGGATCGATTTTGCCCTGATGGCCCCTCCTTCCCGAGGCTCGGGTGGACCGGCGGCGCCCCAGGCACTGGTGGTAGTCAAGCCCTTCAGCGAGAATCTCGACGGCATCAGGCACGAGCGCCGGTTGGTGGCCCAGTGTTCCAGGGTGAATGTACCGCTGGGGTTGCTCACCAACGGTCGTCGGTGGCTGCTGCTCTTCCAGGCCCCCGACCTCCAGAGGGGCGGTCATCGATTCTGCGAGGTGGACCTTGCCGAAGACCCCGCAACGGCAGCGGAGGAACTGAACAGATACCTCTCCTGGGACAGGGTCGCCAGCGGCCAGGCGGCTCGGTCGGCGGAAAGGACGCTCCGGGACCAGAGCAGGGAGACGGTTACCCGCCAAGCGGTCCTGGACGGCTGGCGGCAGGTGGTGCTGGGCCTCCAGGATGGGCTGCTGGAACTCGTGGCCACAGCGGCCGAGCAGAGGACCGGCTACAAGCCCGAAATACGGCAGATCAGGCGGGTGCTAACGGACAGCAGGGCTGAACTGTTGCCCCTAGCTAAGGGCCAAGGGGGTCCGGGAAGCGCCGTTGGCGGGAATCTGCGCCGGAGGCCCGCCTCGTTCACCTTCTTATCGGAGACGCGGCCCGTATCCTCCTGGCCCGACCTACTGGTCCAGGTTTGCCTGGTGATGCGCCAGCGGCACCCCGGGGATTTCGAGAGGATACTTGAAATACGGGGCAGGAGGCTCCCCTATTTCTCGAGGTCGCGGGAGGATGTTTACCAGCCCAAAGCGATTGGAGATACGGGATTCTACGTCTCCTGTCAGGGGACGGGTACCCAGTTGGAAAGGCGCGTCCGGCGGGTGGTGGAATTATTCGGCTACTCAAGGGATTCTCTGGCTGTACAGTCCCGATGATAGTGCGGACGCGGCCAGCGCCACAAAGCGTTGGGATGGACCGCGCGGCATGGTCCATCAGTTGCACCGCAACCGGCGCAGTTCGCTTTCCAATCATTTCATGCGTGCTTCGGCTGTGTCAGCACAGGGTTCCACCCGTACACAGCTTTGCCGCATAGCCCATTTCATCGCTTTGCCGATGGAAATGGCAGGGACTTTCCTTTTTCTGCCATGAAGGCCATCACAGCCGTTTGCCGGTAAACCCGGTCGTTGTTAGACTTCCTGTCCCGCGACTTCCAATCGCTCCGTCAAAGGAAGATTTAGGACGCGATAACCGCCACGAACCTGAACCAAATGATTACTCAGGTCACTCCGTCCGTGGTGCTGATACGCACATCCGGTGGGCACGGTACAGGAATAATCTTCCAGCTCGAATTGAAACGGCCCCGGGAATCGCTCCCGGGGCCGTTCGTGCATCCGCAGTGAGTGGTGGCGATCGTTACGGAGGCTGGCGCTGGTCCCACTCGCACTGGGGGAAGGCCTCGTTGGCCTCGGCCAGCGGGAACTTGCGGGACACGTGCGCTCGAAAGGCAGGGTCTCCTTGTTGAGGACAAGGAAGTTGAGGAGCCTGGGCAGCAGGTCAGGCTTGTACATTAGCGAGCCCATGATGTTCTTGCACTGCAGTAGCTTGGAGGGGTCGATGGACACCTCCCGGCCGCGCACGACGTCGCCGATCTCGACGATAGTGCAGCCGTTGCTGAGCATGTCGATGCCCTCGGCCAGCAGTTCTGTGCGGCCCACCAGATCCATCACCACGTCTGCGCCCCGGCCGTCGGTGAGCTCCTTGACGCGGCGCACGCGGGTCTCCGGCGTGTTGAACTCCTCGATGTTGATGGTGTGGTCGGCGCCGAAGGCCTCGGCAAGCTCCAGCCGGTTCTCGAGGCGGTTAAGGACGATGACCCGGTCGGCGCCCATCTCCTTGGCCATGGCGGTGGCGTGGACGCCCAGGCCGCCCGCGCCCTAGATGACGACGTAGTCGCCCTCGCCCGCGCGAATCAGACCGGTGATGACGGTGCCCATGGCGCAGTTCACCGGGCCCAGCAGGTCATCCTCCAGCTCGTCGGGAACCCAGAAGAACGGGAGTCACGGAGGCAGGTACAGGAAGTCGCCGTAGGTGCCGGTGAAGTAGGGCCAAACGCCGGCAGCGGGGTAGTTGCGGTTCATGCACCAGTTGGTGTTGCCCTGCAGGCACTGGTGGCCACGGCAACAGGGGAACACCGCGGCGTAGACCACGCGGTCGCCCTTCTGGATGGCCGTGCCGGAGGAGTCGGTGGTCACGCCATCGTCGAGGGTCTCGACGGCGCCGGTGCCCTCGTGCACCATGGCGCGACCCGTGGGTGGCAGCGGTACGTCGACCTGGTCGCCGCGCCAGACGTGCAGGACGGAGCCGCAGATGCCCGACTGTGTCATTCGGATCAGCACCGCCCGGGGGCGGGTTCAGGGCGTCGTACTCCTGGATTTCAAATGGCTTGCCGTATTCCGCGCAGACAATCACTCGGCCTTTCGTTGCGTCCTCCTCGTGGTGGGTGAAGGTGGAGGAAATTTAGCACAAGGCCGCGGGTCTTGATACGGGCGGATCAGTCGTCGGCGGCGAGTTGTTCCTCAGCATATGCGGCTTCTCCGATTTCGTCGAATTCAATCTCATCCGCATCGTAGTCAACGTCCAGCTCCACCACTAATGGGTCCGAAACCTCCGGCGGCCTAGAAAAACCAGCTGAGGCCAAAATAGCCCAAAGGGCCTCTTGACCACCGGCTATTTGCTTCCCCATAGCATTGCCAATCAAATTAAGCATCGCCTCGCCCCGCTGAACGAAGCACTCGGAGAACTTGTCTGCCTCCAATAGATCGGAATCGATCCAATGGCTATCCAGGACCTGATTCAACTCGCCGTTTTCTTTCCTAAGCCGGCCCAAATAGCGAGAAGGGGCGCTACCTCCGATTGTATGGTTAGTCTTTGCGTCAATCGGGGTCTTGTTGATGATCGAATTGAACAACCATGCTGGTATTTTAGGCTTTGCTTCCCTTTCGCACCAGCGCCTCGGAAATATATGATGTATATCTATGTTCTCGTTATGCCAATCGGCCAATGTCAATGATTGGCCGGTCCGCCAGTCAGCAGCACCGCTCTTCATCTGGAGGGCGTACAGCCCTTTGTAAGCCGCACTTAGCCGGGTCTTCAGACTGACAAGGCGGCTAGGGCCAAAATTGGCTTCTCTAATCAGGGCAGGCTCATCTGCATTTCTGACGAATTCGGCTACTTGCTCCAAGTCTCGCGCGTATTGGGTTTCCACAGCGCTCCCGTATGCCTCTCCGAACACGCCTGACCAATACCACTGCTCCAGTTTCGATTTGGCGTTGGCTGACTCAAGTTGTTGACCGAGTTCAGTATAAAGCGCAGCCAATGGCACCACTTGGGTGTTGTATGGGATGTTTCTTTCGGAGAAGACGAACTGGCTGTGTAGGAATTTGGCAGCAGATTCGAATCCCGATTCGACCCTCTCCGCCCACTGCTGATATTCATCAAGAGTCAAGCTGAGAATGTCGGACCTTCTGCAGCCAATGCCGGGGGCCTGCTGGCCAGGCTTCACCTGCCTTCGACGCTCTTGCGTTGCCAGCAGTGCCACTGCTTGCAAGAAATTAGCGCTATTCACTCCCCGCAGTACACTGTATTGGGAATGCAGTCGAATGCGCCTTGCTTCCCAATCATCCCTCAGTGCGAACCCGTTGGCGGCAAGCGAAGCCGTCAGCAGTTCGAACACTGTCAGTACGACGCCCCCGGTATTTACTTTCTCGAAGACGGTGCATACACCTTCTTTGGAGGTGTCCTTGTCCAAGTTGATGACTGGAAGTTTGTAGTGTGTAAAGCTCTCCAGCACCTCTTTTTGAAATTTCATCCAAAATTCGAAGGCATTTCCCTGAGGGTGTTCGCAATCTGGTCTGCTCCAATACTGGGCATATTTGAACCCCCATTCTGTGGGGGCCATTACTTGCTCTGTAGGTATCATATGATTCCGGAATTCTAATTCCTCACCGGACAGGTCGAGAACAACTGTCTTCCCAAAGTTTGCCCTTTCGATTCGATCTTCCGGGATGCTGATGAAGGCTACCTCTGGGTCGACAAATTGATCCAATAACTTCTGCATGTCAATGTAATACCAACGCTTGAAGCGTCGCCCCCTGGAATCCCTGGTATCCACTGGCCCATTGAATCTCAATGCTTGGTAGAGAGACGTTAACCGTTGTTGTCCGTCAAGCAGGTAGCGCTCCAATCGTTCATTTCCATTGAGGGTTACGCCTTCGATTGGCCTCTTTTGAAATTGAACCTCACCGTCGGCGTCAAGGGTCATAATGGCTCCCACTGGAAATTGCCGGGATATGCTGACCAGTAGGCCCTTGATGCGGTCGTCGTCCCAAACCCAGCCCCGTTGAAAGTCAGGCAACTGAATCTTGCCTTCTTCTACATCGTCAAGCAGGTCCTTTAGGTCAATTGGATTGGTCTCGAACATCGCCATTCTCCAAAGATTCTGGGGTCAATTAAATGCTGCGATAGTATACTGTCGATTGGTTAAAAGGTTGTCAACCGAGTCGACAACCTTGCCCAGGGCCTTTTCATTCTCGGGTAAGGTGGGTATGAATCCCTACGAGGGAGAAGACTTCAGAGACGTGAACGGCGTGGCGGCGCAGAGCGGCCGCCACGTTGGTGTGGCCAGCCCGGCGCACCAGGGTGGTGGTCAGGTTGCGCAACGCGGCCATCACTTGGGGAGCGGCGGCGGTTCTCACTTGGGAACGGTCCTCGTCAAAGGTGACGTCCCTTACCCAATGCACCTGGTTCTCGATCTTCCAATGCTCCCGGAGGGTCTGCAACAGGCGGTCCGCTCCAGCAACGGTTGCAGCCAGGCTGGTCACGGCGAAGCTCACCTCCACCTGCGTTCGTCCTTTCACCGTCCGGCGCCGCTCTATCAGGCATATCTGTCGTAAGTGGGGCCACTCCTCGCCCACCTCCCCAGCGCTGCCCACATACCGGTTCAACTCCGGGTCGGCCAAAGCCCACAGTTCCGCCGCTCCCAGCGTCCGTGGCACTGCTTCGGCGATTCATCCACGTACACCGTAAGGGTGGCCCCCCGTTTCCGCCACTCCCGCGCCTGCCAGAAGGGCACTGCCGGCCCCTTGTCCCCTTCAGTTTCCAGTGGGGGAAAAGACGTCCACCAAGTCCCGGTGCAACGTGGGTTGGTTCTCTTTCACCGGCAACAGATAGTCCCCGCCACCGCCCACTACCTGCTGGCATACCTCTCGTTGCGTCAACAAAGCGTCCGCCACAACTATCTTTCCCTCCAGGGACACCTGACCCAGCACCGCCTTGGCCGCCGCTAATTCCTGACCCTTCCCCGGGCGCCGCCACCTGGGCCAGGACCACCCCGCTCCGGGCAGCGTAGGCCGACACCAGATGCACTCCGGCTATCTCCCCTCCATGAATCCCTCGCAGGGTCTTGCCGTCCAAAGACAGCACATCCCCAAGCTCTATCCCGCTGTCAATCAGCCATTCCCGCAACACGGCCTCAAAGGCCGCCACGTCCAAGTCTTTGAACACCCGGTGGAAGGTGGCTACACAGGGCGTTTTCCCCAAGGGAAACCCCAAACCCTCTCCAGTGGCGGCCCCATGGTCCCGGCCCCATTGAGCTATGGCATACAGGCTGCGGGCCCCGCAAAGCATGGCGCAAACTGCCAAGCTCAAAATCGCTCCCATCGGGTGCCGCCGGCCCTGGCTGCTACGGTGGTCCGGCACCTCATCCATTGCCTCTCGTAACCTCATCGTCCCCACCTCATCACTGTCTTTGCAACAACTCTAAAACTTGTTTCAGAAAATGAAAAGGCCGAGATAATTCCCTTTGGAATGCGGTGCAGCAGGCCAAGGCTCAAGGCCTCTCCTTGAGGGAGATCTCGCGTCAACTGGGCATACATCGCAACACGGTCAGCAAGTACGCCCGCTCCCCGACTCAGCCGACCAATCGACCGCGGCGCCAGCCGAACACATCAGCCAGCCATCAGCCGCTCCGACTGACAAATTCGCTTTCCATTAAAACTGACGGAATCGCTGGACAACAACACAGAGTGCGCCGTGGCTTTCCGAGTGTTCACCGCGTTCTGGTCAGTGTGATTATAGCTATTGCGGCGCGTTCGCTGTGGCTGGTCTTAAGGAAGTCCACGATGGCGGCTTCGGCTTTGTTCAGCCAGGTGGTCGCCGTCCGAGCGGTTAAACTTGACCGAGGGTTGTAGTCCGCGTTATGGCGTTCGTTCTGGAGGTCGCTGAACAGGTCGGCGAAGACCTGGGCATCGGCTGACAACAAGGCGCGGTTCTGTTGTAGCTGTGCTTTGGCGTGATTGTGGTCCAGGCCCCGGTAGATGCGAATCCAGGCCTCGGCGGTCAGTTGGTCATGGGCGGGACCGATAAGTGCGCAGGCGTTGCTGGCAGCCAGGGCGTGGAACGCTGCGTAGTAGGTGGTGCTGATAGCCCTTCGGATGGCTCCAGGCGCGGGTTGGGCCACCGGCGGATGGGGGATGAGGGTTGCCCGTCCAGCGGCGATGAGTTCCTCCCAGTTGATCGGGGCTGGGGGTTGAAAGCCCGGCTGGACTGTCCCGGTAGTCATGCTGGAATCTCGCTCCGGTCCGCGTAGGCGATGGTCGGTCGGTCGAAGCCGCGTTCCTCGCACAGCGGGTCAAGGCGCAGCGAGAATTTGTTGAGCGACCGCGCGTCAAGTTCGGGATGGTCGTCCTCGAATATAACGGTGGTCCTGACGTAGTCATCGCCGTCGGGACCGGGCAGGGATTCAGAGGTTACCTCCGCGATGACGAAATCATCGGGCAGGTATCCGGCCAGTGCTACGCGCACCAGGTCTGAAATATGGGGCAGGGCTGCATGATCTACGGTCATGGCGTTGACCTCCGTTTGCTGAACGTGGCGAGTTGGTCGATTGTCGAAGCTCCGGTCACCATAGCTACCCGCCAGCGTAGCAGTTTCGCATCCTTCATGGAGCACCGGCGGTAAGGGTACCAAAGCCGCCGACCAAAAGGGCGACTAGGTTTGGGCGTCTGCCTCGGCCGAAACATTCAGCGACTCTTCCTAGAATGCGCTAAAATTATACACTGGACGGTCGGCGGGTAATCACCCTCCGTAATAAAGGCTGAAACCGCCTTGGTGGGCGGTCTTGACAATGAAGCTACGCACAGCCGCAGCCAAACCAGTGAAATCGATGAAATCTAAGCTGAAGCGGGTCCTGCCGCACACGTTTCTGTACGCAGTAATCTCAATTGGAGTGGCATGGACAGCGGCGGTTTTCATCCTCAAGCCGGACGCAGATTGGGAAACCCTAAGCTTATACTTGATGCCATTTCCGATAACACTGGTACCTCTGATCGGGCTCACCCTAGCCCTGATGTTGGACACCTCGGGAAAAATCGACCTACGCCCCCGTGCGGAGTTTTGGTGTATCTTCGCGTGTACACTAGTAGTCAGTCAAAGCAGAGGTGTCAGGCATGGCGATAGCAGGAGAGAAGTGGTAGCGTTATAAGGGAAGCAGTGTAAGTGTAGTGGGAGGTGAGGGTCCATGGTGCAGAAGAAGTATGAGGTCAGGCTCTCGTTGGAGGAGAAGAGGCATCTGCGGAAGGTGGTCCGGTCAGGACGGAGTTCGGCCCAGGCAATCACCCGGGCCCGCATTCTGCTGAAGGTGGACGATGGCTGGACTGCGACTCAGGTGGCAACGGCCCTGGACATCTCGGAGCGGACGGTAATACGAGCCAGGAAGCGGTATGCGCAGGAGGGGTTGGAGGAGACGCTGCACCGGCGCAACCAGGCGAACCGGCACCGGAAAGTTGACGAACGGGTGGAAGCTCATCTCATTGCCCTGGCCTGCACTACGGCGCCCGAAGGCCACGACCACTGGACACTGCGGCTGCTGGCGGGGAAGACGGTGGAACTGGGATTGGTGGAGTCCTTGTCCCACGAGACGGTGCGGCTGCACCTGAAAAAAACGAACTCAAGCCGTGGCAGAAGCAGCAGTGGTGCATTCCCAAGGTGAGCGCCGACTTTGTGGCCCACATGGAGGACGTACTGGACCTGTACGCCGAACCCTACGACCCAGCCAGGCCGGTGGTCTGCTTTGACGAGAGTTCCACCCAGTTGCTGGCCGAGACCAGGGATCCCATTCCAGCGGCCCCGGGGCGCCCCAGGCGCCAGGACTACGAGTACGTGAGGGCTGGAACCCGCAACCTATTCATGACTTGTGAACCCCAGCGGGGCTGGCGCCACGTGGCCGTCACCCAGCGACGAACCATGCAGGACTTCGCCCAGCAGATGCGCTGGCTGGTGGACCAGGCCTACCCAGATGTACCAGTGGTCCGAGTGGTTCTGGACAATTTGAACACGCATCGGACGGCGTCGCTGTATGAGACCTTCCCGCCAGCGGAGGCAAGACGCATCGCCCAGCGGCTGGAGTTCCACTACACGCCCAAGCACGGTAGTTGGTTGAATATGGCGGAGATGGAGTTCAGCGTCCTGGCCCGGGCCTGCCTACGGGGACGCAACAGCGACGAGGACAGCCTGGAGAAGGCCGTGAATGCCAACGTGTCGGAGCGCAACGCCGCCGCGGCCCCCATCAACTGGAGATTCACTACCAGGAAGGCCAGAACCAAACTCCGTCGGTTATATCCTGACACTACTACTTTGACCGAATACTAGCGGCATCCTACGCCAGTTCACTTCTCCCAAAGTCAATACTAGAAGCGGCTATCCTAACGATGATAATCAGCATCGTCCTATGGCTCGTAATGGTACAGGCCACGAGAAGGGGAGCGTACCAAGACCTGGTGCGGCGGAAAATCGCCAGAAAATTAGGCATAACCGAGGGTTGCCCCGACGTTAGGAGGTTGGCTAACAATCAAGACCTACCGCAGGCTACGGTGGCGGGTATCCTCGTGACACTGCAAGTTTGGTTGCTCACGAGCAGTGACGAGTTCGTGAACTGGCTGCCCCTCGTCTTTGGCACACCGCAATCCTTCTCGCCTGGGGCTGCACGGACCACAGCGTTTTTCGCAGGTTGGCTAGTAGGGCTTCTTTACTACAGGTATTGCCCCAACCAAACTGAGATCAGAGAGTTGGCATCCAAGCTCAATAAGCGACACAAGCAAGGGTGAAGGGCTATCTGGTACGGAAAGCGCGTAAAGTTTAAACGTGATCCATCCAAGTTTCAGCTAAATCCGAGTAGCGAAATCGCCTCGCAAGAATACGCGGCTCTCCGCACGGGCAGGGAATAGGTAGGGAAGCAGGGTCGGAATGGTCTAGGTCGATGGAGGGGACAAAATGAAGAGTCTGGATGGTCTACTCCATCCAGACTCTTCGCAGCCGGCAATGGTCGTTCGGCCAACTCATCCCCCGCACCTACCTCAGTACCACTCCTTGCGGGTCTTTTCTAGAAGCCCGGCGGTTCAGGACACGGTCCAGCACGGCAAAAACACCGGAGTCCACACCAGCGCCCGGTTCCTCCCGACACAGCAGGGCATGGGCCACCAATCCCGCAATCTGCAGCAGTCGGTCGGTGTCGGGACTGCGGAAGGTCGGGTTGCCGGTCACCCGGTCGATGGGAATGTTGCGTGTGTGCCAGCCGTCGCCGCATGCTCCGACGCACACGGGACCCGGGTTGTAGTTACGCAACCGCTCGTAGGTGCGGACCACCATCTCATCGGGTTTCTGGCCGAACATGACCAAGGCGTGACCGCCCTCTTATGCGGCGGTGGCGTTGACCCGGTTGAAAAGACGACCCAGGGAGACCCGGCGGTAAACCGGCGTTTCGTTCATGTCCAGGCAGACGTTGATCACCTGGACACCGCCGGTTTCCACGGCGAAGTCCTCGACGATGCGCAGCCCCTGGGCCGCTATCTCCGCCAGGGTCTTTCGATTATTGATGAGAAACGCAAAGCGAGAGTCTTGGTGAACATAGTGGAAAAGGAGTAGGTAACTATCTCAAAACTGTCATGCCCTTGATCTCAATGGCAAGATACATGGTCTGGGCCACTGGATTCCCGCTTTCGCGGGAATGACGGGTCCTTTGCGGGAATGGCGGTTTTGGATTTTGGCATATTTTGAGATAGTTACTAAGGTGGGGAGAGTGAGGAAGGGGGTGTGTGAAATGAGGAGTGCAAGGGAGACTGTGGGGGAACTGTCGATACTTGAGGCAATGGAGAAGTTGCCCGGCCCACGCAGTGGACACGGCCGGCGGCGTCCCCTGGGGGCGATTCTGGGGTTGTCCATCTGCGCCATGCTGTGTGGCGCCCGCAGTCTATACGCCATCAGTCAATGGGGACGAGACCAGGGACAAGAGGTCTCGGAGGCCTTGAGATTCACTCGGGAGCGAACCCTCTGCATATCCACTTTGCACCAGGTATTCAGCCGAATGGACCGGGGGGCCTTCGAAGAACTGCTGGGCCAGTGGCCGCAGGACCGGGACCTGGAAGCTGGGGAAGCATTGGCCATTGACGGGAAACGGTTGCGTGGGATTCACGGAGAGAAACTTCCCGGGGTGAATGAGGTATTCTCAATGAATCCTTCCGGGGATGCCTTTAGGTTGTGGCATTCGAATACACCATAAGGTCAAAGGTGGAGCGTATAGATGCGGTTTGACAGCGTTAATCATGGGACGGCCATCAGAGTGTTTCTGCGCGCCGGCACACTCACTGTGCTCAATTGCAGGGACGTAAGAGGCGTGGGATGGTTGAGGACCACGCACCTGGATCCCGCTACAATAGGCCAGATGATTCATGAATGCGAGAGGGAGACGATACAGAACCATCCCATCTTGGCTGTAAACGAGCATTGGTTGTGGGGAGGGAAGGACCGGCATCCGAGCGATGGTTTCGCCGGCTTGCCCGAAGCAGTTGGGGCTTCGAGTGAAGGCAATATGCTGCGCACAGTCGCTGAGGTCATGATCGATTCCGACGGATACGAGGCACGATTCCACGGAGTATCTCCGCAGCCAACCTCTCGGGGCGACTACGAAAATTTTTTCGGAGGCAGAGCGTTCCTGTCATCACACCCTCCGGTTTGCCCCTCGGAGAATTCTTTCGCCTCGTTGAATCCCTTTCTGATAGCTCCCTGGTGGGACGCCGAGATGTTGGGGCACGCCGTGTTGCTGATGCTGGAGCAGTCGGGACCTCCCTTTGGCAAGGGAATGACCACTGTCTTCGACCAGCCCCCTGCCAAGCGCCGCACCCTCGTGCACGAGGCCGCCTTGAAGGGAGACGTAGGTGCTCTGCCCGCGGGCAGCCGCAAGCTGAGGAACGTCGACGCTGCCGATACACTGGGGGCCACGGCTCTCATGCTGGCTGCATCAAGGGGTCATGCAGAGTTCGTGGCCCGACTGGTGGAGTTGGGAGTGGACGTGAACTCTGAAGATCAAAAGGGACGCACTCCGCTGCACTACGCTGCGAAGGAGGGTCACACTCAGGCGGCGCAGGCGTTGATCGAGGCCTGTGCCGACACGGCGGCTGTGGACTCGCATGGTGACACACCTCTGCACGCTGCGGCGGCCAATGGGCATACGGAGACAGTCAGGCTGCTTCTGACTACGGGTGCTCCCCTAGACCCCCGAGATACAGTTTACTTGTCAACGCCGTTGCACAAGGCTGTGCGCGGAGGATGTTTTGGTGTCACCTCTGTACTGCTCGAAGCTGGAGCCGACCCGAACTCTCCAAACGAAGCCGGAAGGACGCCCCTCCACCTGGCTGTCGCCTACGGACTGCCCAATTTAGCCTCCCTTCTCATCAAGAACGGCGCAAGTGTGGACCGTCGTGACAACAGGAAAGAAACTCCTCTCCACCTTCCAACATTCTACCAGCACTTGGAGTGCATGAGACTGCTGGTAGACAGCGGTGCGGATGTGGTTGCGCGGGATTCCAACGGCAACACGCCTCTACATGTAGCTGCCAGCATGAACCGGGACAGGGCTGCACGGTTGCTAATGAGTGCTGGCGCGCCCGTAGAGAACACAAACGGTGAGGGAATGACGCCTCTGGACATCTCAATCGTGAACGGGCACTTGAGGTTTGTCAGTCATGATTTCAATTCTGGCAAGCGATATTTCGCGGGTCATGAACACAACACAGAGGTTGCGGAGGCTCTTCTGGAGAATGGGGCGACTATAGAACCCATGCGTATTCGAGTAGGAGACCGGCACGTACTATGGCCTCATCTCACGCCCGTACATCTTCTTTACGATAACGGAGATATGAACTACCACAGGATCCCTGATCTGCCGGCGTGGTTGAGACGAGCGATGGCTCCAGAAGGGCATCAGAAGGGGGATAGGCACCCCAAGAGCCGGATTGACTTCCTGCCGACACTGCTCCACGACGCCGTGGCCAAGGGTTCACCTGTCGTAGTGGAAAAGTTGCTTAGGAGCGGAGCGAAACCTATGCCGGCGATCCTAAAGTGTCCTCCGCCCCCGCATTTCGCTGTTCAGCAGGACGAACCGGAGATCGCGAGGATGCTGCTTGAGTGGGGGGCGGACGTCAACAGGCCGGAGTGCAATGCATTCCACAGTCGCGGTATGGTTCGTCCCGAAGAAGAGGAAATGGTCACATCCTTCGAGGGGAAAGGGGATCCTTGGAAGCGGTATTTTTTCACCGCTTTGGATGTTGCCCTTAAGGAGGGGAAACTAGAAATGACTCGGCTTTTGTTGAAATATGGGGGAGCACCTTACGCAATAGTGACCGAGCTGCTTGAACAGTGCCCGGATAACGTGCGGAGTGAATTAGTATCGACGTTGCGGGAATACGGGCGGATTGAACTGGCCCTCCTATAAGATGCACTGGGCTTTCGAAAGGGACCTTGATTCCATCACAAGCTCAACCACAACTCGGATATGGTTCCGCCTACCGTCAACGCAGGCCCGGCGGCGGTCCTGGTTGCCGAGTGGCGACATTTGCGGACTGGCGCCGGGCTGAGCATCAGCCGCGTTGACCGGGCCCAGGCCGCCGCCGGCGGTGGGAGCTGGAGGCCGCCCAGATGCTGGGCGAGTATCGCTTGACCCTGCCGCCAGACACGTACCCCTTGAACGACGGACGCCGGGCCGACCACGTACGCTGGCGGCGCGATGCTCTTGCGGAAGCCCGCAAGGAGCTGGGCAGGGCCAAGCAAGCAAGGCTGCCTCGGCGGGTGCTCACGCTGGGGCTGTGCCGTTATTGAATGGGAAACATTTATGCTCTTTCTGCTGGCTTGAGGACACGGTGCCCCAGACCTCGGCTCTTTCGTTAGGGAGGGTGACGCGAGGTCGATGTGGCCACCACAGCCATATGGAAAGAGACGGATGGTGTATTCTGAAGTTGGGCAATCTGTGAGAGACCGACGGCGTCCAGCTAGATGAAATCATTGACCTCGCCCAAACAGATGCAACACTCCTAGACGATATGATGCGCCTGTTGACGGCAACGGAACGCAAAAAAATATGAGGCACAAAATGCAACAGGAAAACCGGTGGTTGGAACAAGTGCTGTCCATTTCCGAAGATACCCCCTATGACAGCTACCTGGATTCGGGCGACTATAGCGAAACCGAGAATGATCCCTTGACGATTGTCGGAACCACGCTATTTCAACTGGATAATGGCGATCTGACATTCCGATTCTTTGCAAAGGAACGCGGTCGCGATATCGACTTGGCCAAAGCCTTCGCCAGGAGTTCGATGATATTGCGCGTGCCCGACCAGGATTTTGCCCATCCGGTAAAGATTACGGGAGAATCGCTACACTCTGTCGCACTGAAGGGCTACGTAACCTCGGAAAGTTTCGGAGCGAACGAAACGCCGCTTTCAGTGATAATCATCTGGCTCGTTGGCTTGCCAGGAGGATGGAGAGGGACCGACAGATGGGCACATTACGAAGTCATCAGCTCCGAAAAAGTCCAGATTCAACCGGATGGGACGGTCCTTTTACCGAACGGTAGCAAATGCTTTCGCCCATTGAGCGGGTTCACGCTAAAAGCAGACGGATGGACGGCACGTTTGAGGGAGATACCAAACAGCCAGCGCGCGGACCCAGCCATCACCCATATGTGCCATGTCACGAACGAGAACGGATTGCTAACCGCTAAGACAGCCCAGGAATTTCTCGAAGCAGACTTATTCACGTTCCTCAACTTTGTTTTCGGTCAGAAAATTGGGCTCACCATGATCACGGGCTACAAGGACGGCCCTATCGAATGGGTACGAACATTCTCGCAGGTCGAAACGTCGACCAAGACACTGCAGTCAAACTGGTTCTTGCAGACAATGCGCTCTCCAATCGACCTATCACCACTGTTCCATCGTTTCTATTCCCTATCGCCGGAAGTCAAGAACCACTGGCGAAAAGTCATCGACCAGTACGCCTCCAGCGAGGAGGTAATGGGTACTCTACGGAACAGTTCGCTGGCCGCATCAATCAGTTTTGCGGCCTTGGATGGCCTCGTTCGCTCGATGATCAGCACGTACCCGTGCAAAGATGAATGGCTGAAAGACGACCTGAGTTTGAAGCGCGGGAAAAGCATCAAACAGGCCATTGAGTTGGTTGCCAAACAAGAACTCGGACGGCACGGCAAGACTTTGGAAGGAGCGGCAGAGCAAATTTTTCAAATCAGAAACGCAACCTTTCATACCGACCTGGGGTCTGACGAAGACCCTGTTAATGCGTATTACCGATGGAACGCATCTCAAGCACTGGTTGAAATCCTTCTGCTGGGCAGGATGGGGCTGGAAGAAATCCTGAACCGGACCGCGTTCGGTAAGTTCAAAATTTTGGGAAAGGACATGTTCGAGGACGTGCGCAAGGAGGAACTCACGTTCAAGTAATGACTTATCCATAGTGCCGCGTGAGTCGTTCGGTCAAAATGGGACACTGCGATTGTCCCTTTTCCAAGATGATTGCTGTCGTAACCACCGCCGCTAGTGCCGATGTAGGCTGTGCTGCGTACGGATTTTCTTTTTTTCAGATATTGGCAAGAGGCCAACCCAATGTCAGTGTTGTGTCATGATCCCTGCATTCGACGACGCGGGACTTCTCCCATCCGGAATCCATTGGGCAAGCTGGGACGAATTCGACGAGTGTTATGGTCGAACAGCTTGAAGGCGGCTAATGTTGGACGGCCTGCGGGCAGGGTTAGATGATCTGAAGGGCGCGGGTTGTCACACCGTCTACGTGGATGGGAGTTTCGTGACCGATAAAGAAATTCCTAACGACTTCGACGCCTGTTGGTAAGAGACTGGTGTGGACCCCCTGATCCTTGACGCGGTCCTGCTGACTTTCGACCCCGGAAGGGCTACCCAGAAGGCCAAGTATTTGGGGGAATTTTTCCCCGTATCCGCTATTGCCGATGCGGACGGATTTTCGTTCTTGGAGTTCTTCCAGACGGATAAAGAAACCGGGCGGCGGAAAGGGATTATTGCCATCGACTTAGGAGGATTGGAATGATCAAGAACGAACGGCAATACCGCATAACCAAGACGCAGGCAGCCAAGTTCTCAAGAGCACTGGATAAGCTTCGGCAGCTACCAAATACTGAACTGCATCCGCTGATTGTCAAAGCCCAGGAGGACGCGCTGAGAAGTCAACTGGCTGATTTGGAGAATGAGTTGCGGGAGTACGAATCGCTCAAGGCCGGTGATTTCGCGATGGAATCGCTCAAGGCAGTGGCCGAAGTTCCTTCGGTGCTCATCAAGGCACGGATCGCCACGGGACTGAGCCAGAGAGACTTGGCCGAAAGGGTGGGGCTGAAGGAGCAGCAAATTCAGCGGTACGAGGCCACCGACTACGCCACGGCTAATCTGGCCCGAATCATGGAAGTTGTCCGCGCTTTGGGCACAGCTGTCGAAAGGCCGGCATCGGAGGCAGGAGCGACTTGATCAAATTTGACGGACCTCCGTTTCCTAAGCAGTTGATTCAGAACATGCAGCGGTTGTCGCCATGACCACACAACAACCCAGGCACAGCGAACCCAGCGTCAACAACCAGCTTGGCGACCTTCTTCGCGGGATGCTGTTCGGCTGCCAGGTGCGATCTGAGAATACCCAACTAGTGGCTGGGTGCCCGGGTCTCCAGTTGGACAACCTGATCACTGCTCCGGGACGCGCACCCATCGTTGTGGAGGCGGAATACGAGGCGCTGGGAACCGCCGAAGGTGATGCCGCCGGGCGCTTGGGCCTACCAGTGATTGCAGAGACCCATCCCATTGAGGCAGCCATCGCCCTGCGCTACCCGGATATAGTAAGGTTTGCCGAGGACCTGCGCCCGACGTTGGCCAATGCCCGTCTTTCCTATGCTGTGCTGTACCAGGACGGCAGGCGCTTTCCTGACTCTGGTTGGCTACGTGGGTCGGTGTCGGACTTGGCTGACCTCATCCGTCTGGTATCCGTGCCCCAAAAGGCCGTGGACGCCGCTGCAGACGCCCTCCAGCAAGGCATTGAACGTGCCGCCGACATCCTGGGTGAGATGGCGCAAACCCGCCCCAACATCACACCTGCCATCGCCCGGCTCTTGGGCATGGCCGACGTTCCGCAGACGCGGCGCATGGCCGGCGCCATCCTGGCCAACGCCCTTGTATTCCACCAGCGCATTGCCGGTATGCACGACAGCATTAGGCCGCTGCGCTTGGTATACGGTCCGGATACTCCCAATCCTCTCAGTGCCACATTGGACGCCTGGAAGGAAATTCTCAGCATCAACTACTGGGCCATCTTTGCCATTGCGCGGGACATTCTGACCCAACTGCCTGATGCCTACGCCGCGCGCATCCTGATGGAACTCCGAGACACGGCTCAGAACTTTGACGCCGCCGGTGTGGACAATGCCCACGACCTCACCGGCCAGATCTTCCAGCGGCTCATCGCCGACCGCAAGTACCTGGCCACCTTTTACACCCGACCGGCATCGGCGGCGCTGCTGGCTCGGATGGCTATTAGCAAACTGGAACACGTTGACTGGGGCGATGCATCCGCTATCGGCAAGTTGCGTGTTGGCGACTTCGCCTGCGGCACTGGAGCGCTGCTATCAGCAGTGTACGAACAGGTCGCGGCTCGTCACGCCAACACCAGCGGCGACCCAGATCAACTGCACCGGGCCATGATGGAGGAGGTGCTCTACGGCTGCGACGTGATGCCCTCCGCAATCCACATAACGGGGTCCACTCTGTCCGGTATGCAGCCCAGTGTTGGGTTCAACCAGTCGCGTCTCTACACGATGGCCTACGGCCGCCAGGGTGACGGCAGCGTCAGAATCGGCTCATTGGAATTGCTCCGGCCCTCTGAGGTGTTGACGTTGTTCAACACGAACGATCCGGCGCTACGCACCGGCAGCGTAGGGGAGGAGACTGCCGCCCAGGTCAATGTGGACATTCCCGACGCCGGGTTTGACCTGGTTATCATGAATCCGCCGTTTACACGGGCCACCAACCACGAGGGAGCCCACGCTGACGTTACCAACCCGGCATTCGCCGCCTTCGACGCGGCCGAGGCGGACCAGTCCGCCATGGGCGAACGTATAAACCACTTGGGCAAGGACACCTGCTACCACGGCAACGCGGGCATCGCGTCGGCCTTTGCGGCACTGGCCCATCGTAAGCTCAAGCCAGGCGGCGTTTTGGCCCTAGTGCTGCCCCTGTCCGTCGCCGCCGGTTTATCGTGGCAGGACTTTCGCCAATTGTTGGCCCAGGAGTACTCCGATTTGGAAGTCGTCAGCATCGCTGCAAATGGCGACGAGATGTCCTTTTCCTCTGATACCGGCATGGCCGAATGCCTTGTGGTGGCTCGCAAGAACACAGGCGGCAGACGGGAACCAGTTCCGGCTCGGTTCGCTTCTTTGGCCCGGCGCCCACAGAGTTTCGCATATGCCGCCGCCGTGGCCGGCGATATCACTGGTATCCAGAATCCTCGCGGCATTGACGATGGACCCTATGGCGGCTCTTCGCTCTCCATAGGCGACGAAGCAGTAGGAGAGATGCTTGCAGGGCCGATTGATAGCGATCATTGGAGCGGGGTACGCATTTTGGACGGGTCCTTGGCTCAGACCGCCCATTACCTGACGAAATCACAGTTGTGGCTGCCGGGTCAGCCAAATTCCTTGCCTCTACCCGTTGCGCCTTTGAGTGAAGTGGCTAAACTTGGGTTGGTTCACCGTGACATCACCGGTCCTGCGCCCAGGGGTCCATTCGACAAGGTTGCGTCCAGCCCGACGGCTACCTATCCTGCCCTGTGGAACCATAACGCCAAGCGGGAAACCAGGCTCGTCTGTGAACCGGATTCGCAACTGCGCGTGCGGCAGGGGATGGAAGAAAAAGCAGCGACGGTCTGGGCTACCGCCAGTCGGGCACATCTGAATCTTGATTTTACTTTTGGCTCACAAGGGCTTTCGGTGGCGTTCACCAGTCAACCATCGGCGGGCGGCAGAGTATGGCCCAACGTAGCATTTCAAGATGATCGCTTTGACTATGCCTTTGTAATATGGGGAAACAGTACGTTGGGGCTGTTGTCTCATTGGTGGCACTCAAGCAGACAACAATCCAGCAAGGCGAATTTGACCATCCGCTCAGCCGAAACACTCCCTATCCTCGATTTCCGTAAGATTGACGACATACAATTTGCGACTGCGGAGGCTATTTTCGACGAGTTTCGCGAGCTGGAGTTGCAACCGGCTTACCTAGCCGACATAGATCCCAACCGCGCCCTCCTTGACCGGGCGGTGGTCTGCGAACTGCTGGGGTTTGATGGCGATGTATTTCGGGCCGTGCGCCGACTGTCGGCCAAGTGGTGCGCCGAGCCGTCTGTCCATGGGGGCAAGCGAAGGCACGGGAAGGCCCGCTACGTTTAGTGAGATCTTCATAACGATACATTCCCTCATTGTTGGGCCATTTCGGTTCTCCGAAAACCCTCGAATCGCCATAGAATGTTCGCTACTCGCCTCGATAGATGCCAAACTGAAGGACGAGGAAGCACCATTGCCCTGGCGGCAGTACAGGACGATTGCAAAATCTGCGCTGCTACCTGTCATTATGAGCGGAGCGAAGAATCCTGGCTTCAACGCAGAGGCTCTGCGCTCTGCTCAGGGCGACAATTTGTCGTACTTTGCAATCGTCCTGGGCGCAGTACCCGTAGTATTCGGTCAAAGTAGTAGTGTCAGGATATAACCGACGGAGTTTGGTTCTGGCCTTCCTGGTAGTGAATCTCCAGTTGATGGGGGCCGCGGCGGCGTTGCGCTCCGACACGTTGGCATTCACGGCCTTCTCCAGGCTGTCCTCGTCGCTGTTGCGTCCCCGTAGGCAGGCCCGGGCCAGGACGCTGAACTCCATCTCCGCCATATTCAACCAACTACCGTGCTTGGGCGTGTAGTGGAACTCCAGCCGCTGGGCGATGCGTCTTGCCTCCGCTGGCGGGAAGGTCTCATACAGCGACGCCGTCCGATGCGTGTTCAAATTGTCCAGAACCACTCGGACCACTGGTACATCTGGGTAGGCCTGGTCCACCAGCCAGCGCATCTGCTGGGCGAAGTCCTGCATGGTTCGTCGCTGGGTGACGGCCACGTGGCGCCAGCCCCGCTGGGGTTCACAAGTCATGAATAGGTTGCGGGTTCCAGCCCTCACGTACTCGTAGTCCTGGCGCCTGGGGCGCCCCGGGGCCGCTGGAATGGGATCCCTGGTCTCGGCCAGCAACTGGGTGGAACTCTCGTCAAAGCAGACCACCGGCCTGGCTGGGTCGTAGGGTTCGGCGTACAGGTCCAGTACGTCCTCCATGTGGGCCACAAAGTCGGCGCTCACCTTGGGAATGCACCACTGCTGCTTCTGCCACGGCTTGAGTTCGTTTTTTTCAGGTGCAGCCGCACCGTCTCGTGGGACAAGGACTCCACCAATCCCAGTTCCACCGTCTTCCCCGCCAGCAGCCGCAGTGTCCAGTGGTCGTGGCCTTCGGGCGCCGTAGTGCAGGCCAGGGCAATGAGATGAGCTTCCACCCGTTCGTCAACTTTCCGGTGCCGGTTCGCCTGGTTGCGCCGGTGCAGCGTCTCCTCCAACCCCTCCTGCGCATACCGCTTCCTGGCTCGTATTACCGTCCGCTCCGAGATGTCCAGGGCCGTTGCCACCTGAGTCGCAGTCCAGCCATCGTCCACCTTCAGCAGAATGCGGGCCCGGGTGATTGCCTGGGCCGAACTCCGTCCTGACCGGACCACCTTCCGCAGATGCCTCTTCTCCTCCAACGAGAGCCTGACCTCATACTTCTTCTGCACCATGGACCCTCACCTCCCACTACACTTACACTGCTTCCCTTATAACGCTACCACTTCTCTCCTGCTATCGCCATGCCTGACACCTCTGCTTTGACTGACTAGTAGGATGCACTCCGGCGTGACATTCCGGTAGAATCGTAGAATAGGTTCGTAAGCTTGCTTGTTCTTTCTGCGAGTGGCAGGACGGTGCCACACTACCCCGTATGAACGAATTCATCAAATATGCCTCGGAAATCTTGGATGATGTCCTACCTCCCAGTATCATCGGCGCATTGACTGCGCTGACGATACTTGCACTCATTCTGCTGGTCTTAACTGGACGGTTCAAACTGGAATGGATAGGAATCGGCATAAGGCATATCTACCGCTGGCTCGCGTGTAAACTGTGGGACAAGCATCGCTATGAACTTTCGGGGATTGGCTGGACCGACCTCGCCACTGGATTTACGTGTGGGAAATTCATTTGTGACGTTTGGGGCAAGGTACAGATCGTGAGGTAGCTTTCGCTGTCGGGCATTGCGGTTGCGGCAAGGCCAATAGAATATTCATATCGTGAACTTTGGATTTCTCTGCCCATTTGCGTAAGCCGAGGTCGCCGGTTCCCTCTTGATTACAGCTCCAGCCAAAGTTCGAAAATAGTACTGCCTACCGTCAATTCAGGCCCACTTCGTTTTCTCAGTCCGAACGGGTGAACGGGGCTGTCTAACGAAGGGCCGCCATGCCGTTGCAGCTTGACCACACGGTCATGCCGGCGTATGACAAGATGAAGTCGGCGGAGTTCATTGCGCGGCTGTTCGGGTTGAACTATGAGGGGCCCTGGAGTCACTTTGCGCTGGTGAAGGTCAATGACACGCTGACGCTGGACTTAGACGACTCGGACGACCCGCGGGCCAATCACTATGCGTTCCTGGCCTCGTACGAGGAGTTCGACGCCATCCCGCAGCGCGTCAGGGACGAGGAGGTGGCGTTCGGGAGCGGGCCGCGCTCGCGGACGGACGGAGAGATCAACCACAACCACTGCGGGCGGGGGTTCTGCTTCGAGTGCGAGAACGGGCACAGGTGGGAGGTTTTCCCGCACACGTATGTTACGGGGTGATGTGGGGACAAGGTGTTATTCGTTGACGTATGGGGACGGTTCTAGATCAATTTTAGTCTAGTGAGCAAGAGAGGTAGATGAATGTATGCGAGCGACATCGATTTTGAAGACGACGTCAGGGAGATCGCACGTCATTTGTGGCCTTCCGCTGCATTCTCAGGGTCAGCTAAGATAAACGGTCGCGAAAGGGATGCTATCTTTATTACGGATGAGATGGTCCATCTCATTGAATGCACGACTTCTCGCCGAAAGGACAAGGCTGAGCAGGATACTAAGAAGCTTGAGGGCCTATGTCGAGACATGCAACGCAGATATCCCACTAAGGGAGTAAAAGGTTACTTCATAACGTTGGATGAACCAACTGCAGATCAAAGGGAGTCGGTCAATCGCTTTGGTAAGGGATCCGTAGTCACATTATCATTTTCCCAATTCCGTGGTCAAATAATCGACGCCAAATCGTACATTAACGCTCGAATTCGGTATCCATTCGGAAGTATGTATGATCCGCAAACAGGGTCTAGGACTACACCTTCGGAACTGATTCCTCGCGAATTGATCACGGGTGACGGAGAGACTCTGGAATTAGAATCCGTCAAACAAAAACTTCAGAGTGGTGAAACGTTGGTATTGCTCGGAGATTACGGAGCAGGTAAGAGCACCTCACTGAGAGAAGTATTTGTATCTCTGCAAAATGACTACATTGCCAAACGAACTACGCGATTTCCAGTCCATCTTAATCTGAGAGATCACCATGGTCAAACTGACCCCACGGAAGCCCTCGAACGGCACGCTAGGAACGTGGGCTTCCCTTCCCCTAGTCATCTGGTTAGAGCTTGGCTCGCAGGCTATTTGATCCTGATTCTCGATGGATTTGATGAGTTTGCCACGGCAGGATGGTCTGGACAAGCCAAGCGCCTGAGGGATATCAGATACAATTCGATGGAATTGATTCGCAAGTTTATGAGGGGGTCAACAGGAACCGGGGTCATCGTCGCAGGAAGGCAACACTATTTTGACAGCGACAGAGAGTTGAGTAATGCTCTTGGGCTCACTCAAAGTGCTGCGACCCTCTTCATTAGCGATTTTTCCGAAAGCCAAGTTCGTGACTTCTTAACGAAGAAGGGGTGGGAAGAAGGGATTCCTGCTTGGTTGCCATCTAGACCATTACTGCTAGGTTACCTCTGTGCAAATGAAATGCTGCAGGATGTAATTGACGTAGAAGTGGGTTCCACTCCTGCTGCAGGATGGGATACCCTACTTGAACTTACGTCACATCGAGAGGCCGAAATAGAAGCGGGCATAGATGGGACAGCCGTTAGACAAATCGTTGAAAATTTGGCGACCAAGGCGCGAAGCAGAAATGACGGGATGAGTGCACTATCCCAAGAGGACATTCTAGGTTCATTTCAAAGCGTTTGTGGGTTTGCTCCGGATGACCGAGGACTGCTACTCCTTCAGAGACTTCCGGGGCTTGGAGCCACTCAGACTGAAGACGGTTCTAGAAATTTTATAGATTCCGACTTGGTTGACGCAGCTCGAGCCGGGGATGTTTGCAGGTACATTGAAGATCCATATTCCTACAAATTAGATGGAGTCGCAAACTGGCAGATGACATTGGGTCAATTGGGAATAGAATTAGGGGCATTGAAATGTCATAACTCGTCATTTAATGAAGGAAAACTTCGAATTGGGCTACAGCTTGCGGGTCGCGAAGGTGAACTTGGTCAGCTCTCGGTGGACCTTCTTATGATCTGCAAGGAAATGGGTTATGAATTTACCGGTCAACCCTTCGCGATAAGCAATGTCCTCATCAAGGACGCGTCCTTTGGAGATCTGCAACTTGATTTTTCGTCCGTCTCCTTTCGTGACTGCTTGTTCCAGCGTTTGGAGATTGACGCCTCCGCAGAAGTGGCGAAGCTCCCGAGGTTCTTTAGCTGCTACGTTGGGACACTTGACGGAAGAGTATCCCAAATGGATCTCCCCAAAAATGTCTTCGATGAAAAATGTGTGTTTGACTCTTTCGGAGAAAGCTCCCAGAATACGGCAGCCATTTTGGCTTTACCACTAACAACTGGTGCTAAAGTTCTCTTGACCGTGTTGAAGAAGCTTTATCTTCAACCCGGTGCCGGCAGACGCAATTCCGCACTATTTCGGGGTTTGGACCACAGGGCAAGGGCGTTGGTCCCCGACGTGCTAGATCTGTTAGTCATAGAAGGCCTGACTATCAGATCTACTGTTGGTGAGGAAACTGTCTGGCTTCCAACTAGGTCGGAGACGGTGAGGATAAGAAGGTTGGTATCCTCTCCTGTTGGAAGTAATGACCGCCTCATACAAAAGGCGAATTCCATAGGCTGAGGGCCCCCGACATTCCGAAAATTTCACACAATCCGGATGCATTCCTTGCGCATGAATAAGTACACCGACAGCGGAACACCGGTACTGATGTCCATAGGTGACAAGACGGTTGGTGGCATACGGTTGGGAGCTTTATTGACGCTCCCATCTTGATGGACTCCAATAGGATGTATCCAATGAGTTAGCAGCGGTCGTGGGTGTGGGAGCGGCGGGTTGGGGTGTCGGCGATGTAGCCGGAGAGGTTGAGGGCGCTGTGGATGAGGCCGATGTGGGAGTAGGCCTGGGGGAAGTTGCCGAGCTGGCGTCCGAGGGACTTGTCGTACATTTCGGCGAAGAGGCCGAGGTGGTTGCCCTGGGTGGTGATGATCTCGTGGAAGTAGTCGAAGGCGCGGTCGTGCTGTCCGGTGTAGATGAGGTTGCCGACGAGCCAGAAGCTCAGGAGGGTGAATGCGCCCTCGGGCTGACCGCCGAGGCCGTCGTCGGTCTCGTCGGGCAGGTAGCGCCAGACGAGGGGGCCGTCGCATAGCTCGCGCTCGATGGCGTCGAGGTTCTGGCGGATGCGAGGGTTTTCGCGGGAGATGATGCCCATGAAGGGAATGGCGAGATTGGAGGCGTCGAGGGCGTCGTTGCCGTAACGCTGACGGAAGGCGTTTTTCCTGGTGCTCCAGCCCTCCTCGAGGACCTCGGTCTTGATGATGTCTGCGGCCAGGGACCAGCGCCGGTAGAGCTGGCGGCGTCCCATGGCGGCGGCGATATAGGCGGCGTAGTCGAGGGCGGCCCAGCACATGACCTTGGAGTAGACGAAATGCTGCTGCTCGCCGCGAACCTCCCAGACGCCGCGGTCCTTGAGCTGCCAGTTGTTCATCACGGTTTCGGCCAGCGTTTCCACGACCTGCCAGGCACCGGGAGGGATTTCGCCGTGGAGGAGCAGGAGGGAGTGGATGGAAATGATGACCTCGCCGAAGACGTCGAGCTGCAGGTGCCCGGCGGCGGCGTTGCCGATGCGGACGGGGCGTGAGTCCTCGTAGCCGCGGAGGTGGTCGAGGGTGTACTCGGTGAGGGACGAGTCGGGGCTGATGCCGTAGACGATGCGGGTGTCGCGGCTCTGGAGCTGGCACTGCTCGATGAGCCAGTTGATGTAGCGGTCGGCGCCGTAGACGTCGCCGAGCCGGTAGAGGATGTCGACACTGAAGGCGGCGTCGCGGAGCCAGGAGTAGCGGTAGTCCCAGTTGCGGGAGCCGCCGATGGTCTCGGGGAGGCTGGTGGTGGGAGCGGCGACGATTGCGCCGGTCTTCGGGTACACCATCAGGTGGAGGACGAGGAAGGAGCGGACCACCTGATCGCGCCAGAGGCCGTCGTAGTCCATGCGTCCGACGAGGTTTCGCCAGTAGCGGGCGGTCTCGTCCATTTTCTGCCTGGTGCGGCGGCGCTCCAGGCTGGCGATGCGGCCGGGGCCGTAGGCGAGGACGAAGGTGGCCGAGTCACCGGCGGCGAGGGTGAAGTCTGCCGAGATGCCGTGGTCGTCGACGGGCAGGGGTATGCTGGCCAGGAGGGTGAGGGACTGGCCGGCGGCGCGGGCCTGGACGGCGGTGGAGGCCGGCTGGCCGTCGAGGGTGCGGAACTGGGGGACGGCGCGGGCGTAGTCGTGGCGGGGGCGGAACTCGCAGCGCATCACGACTTCGCCGGAGCGGCAGGTCACGACGCGATGGATTTCGTGGGGCGGGTCAGGCGGCGCGGTGTTGGGGTCGTCATCGTCGTCGCCGGAGACGGGCATGAAGTCGGTGATGGTGACGATGCCCGTGGCGGTGGTGAAGGTGGTCTCGAGAATGTTGGTGTCGGTCACGTAGGCCTGTTCGCCGTCGCGACCGCCTTCGACTGGGGCGATGCGGAAGCTGCCGCCGATCTTCGGATCGAGGATGGCGGCGAAAACGCTGGGGGAGTCGAAACGAGGGAAGCAACACCAGTCGACGGAGCCGTCGGTTCCGACGAGCGCCGCCGAGGACATATCGCCTATGAGTCCGTAACGGTACAAAACAAATACGAAACGCCACGCCTTTGGGTTGGGGCGAGTGTAGCACCGGGCTGTGAATGTAAGCAACGCGAAAGGGGGCCGGTTGCAGGTTTTCATTACATCTTCATACGTGGGATGTGCATTCAGATGTGCATTCAGGAGTGTTGCGGGCGACTGGAGCGGGAATGCACAGGGTCCTGCTGGTTTTCGGGTCAAGCCGTCGAGGACGTTCATGGTGAGGTTGTCGAACCGCGAACGGGCTGCCCTTCGACGGGCTCAGGGCCAACGGGTGGGCGAGAATCAAGAGGCCTGCGGGTATTCAGATGGAGGGCGCTGCGGGTATCCCGATAGGAGTCAACGAACGACACGGGGACTTTTCCTCAATCGTCGTCTGCTCGTCCTTCGACAGGCTCAGGATTATCGGAATACCTGGGGGAGCGGGGTGAGTGGACCAACAAGGGGTCGGGATTGGGCGGGCTATCTGGGGGCAGTATGAGGGGACTATCTGGCCGCCGGGCAATAATGGAAGGGGCGATGCGGGTATGCAGACGCCAAGTGCGGGTGGGGACGGCAAAGCTGTATACTTAGGGCTGGTTGGCTTGGCAATTGCTGTCAGGAGAGTCGAGCAGATGCAGGAACTCAGGCCCGTAACACCCGATGAGTTCGAGTCGTGGCTCCGGGCCGAGTCGCGGTCCCACAGCAACCGACTTGACCACGAACCCGATGACCTGCGGCCGCACTTCGACCTTGCCCGGTCGCTGGCAGTGTTCGAGGGGAGCAACATCATCGGTGGCTGCCAGGCGCACCGGCTGGAGATGTCGATTCCCGGCGGGACCTCGGCGGTGGCGGGCGTGGCGAACGTGGCGGTGCAGCCGACGCACACGAGGCAGGGCGTGATGTCGCGGATGATGCGGCGGCAGATGGAGGACATCCACGAGTGGGGCGAGCCGCTGGCTGCGCTGTTCGCGTCGGAGAGCGGCATATACGGACGGTTCGGGTACGGCGTTGGGACGATGCATGAGAGCTGGCAGATAGACCGTCACCACAACGCCTACGCGAACAAGTGGGAGAGCCCGGGCAGGATAGTCTTCGTGGACCCGGAAGACGCGGTGGAGAAGTTTCCGGAGGTCTATGACCGAAGTGCGGCAGGACGTCCGGGGGTATTTCCGAAGCCGACGCACAAGTGGTTGGAGGAGGCGAGTTCGCCGGACGCCCACGAGCCTCAGCCGCGAGTGCGGGGACGCGGCCGCGGGGGACTGTTCTACGCGGCGTACGAGCTAGAAGGGAGAATCGAGGGCTACGCCATCTATCGGTCGAACCGGCCGACAATCACGGTTACGGAGCTGATGGCCACCACGAGGGAGGCCTCGGCGGCGCTGTGGCGGTTCTGCTTCGACCTTGACCTGATGAGCAACACGGAGGCAATCAAGCGTCCTCAGGACGACCCGCTGCCGTGGATGCTGCTGGACCCGCGACGGTTGCAGCGTACGGTGCGGGACGGCGTGTGGCTGCGGGTGGTGGACGCGAGGGCGGCGCTGGAGCAGCGCACCTATGCTGGAGCGGACCGCCTGGCGCTGGAGGTGCGGGACGATATCTGCGCCTGGAACGAGGGCCGCTTTGAGCTGGAAGGAGGGCCGGAAGGGGCCTCTTGTCGCGACACGAACTCGTCGGCTGACGTGACCATCACGGCAGCGGGGCTGGCGTCGGCGTACCTGGGGACCACAAGCTTCACCACGCTGGGGGACGCGGGCCTGGCGGACGAGCATACGCCGGGGGCGCTGCACCGGGCGGACCGGATGTTCGCGGTGCAGCACCGGCCGTGGACGCCGTTTAATTTCTAGAAATCTGGCCGGAAAGCCTTGTTCGGGGAGATGCATTTCAGCAGTAAGGTCGTTGCAAGCAAGGGGGGCATCAAGATTTGAGGGAACCTCGCGGTGAGGAAATCAAAGACGGAAGGTATGGTCTGGGTACGGTCAGTGCCCCAGCTGTTGGAACCGCCGTCGGTTCTGCTCGACAGACCGAGTTTCCCCGCCACCAGGGTCAGGTTGGCCACCGTGGCCGCCAGGTACAGCTGGAACTTGGTCTTGACCCTGCCGAAGTAGCGGGCCTGGCGGATGCCCAAATGGACCAGTCGGGCCAACCGGTGTTCCACCACCACTCGGCGCGCCCGATATTCGTCATACTCGACGCTTTGTTGCAGGGTCCGGGCCTGCTGCAACAGGGCTTCCTGGGGATGGATCAGCACCCGTCGTCCCTTCCTGCCTTTAGCTGCGATGCATTGAGAGCGCAGTGGACATGTCCGACATACCGCCCCGTCGAACTGGAAGGCCTGCAAGTGGTGGACCCGACCCATGCCATCAGTCCGCTGTCCCGCTGGCACGATGGTGTGGGTGACCTGCCCCGCCGGACAGGTGCAACTACCCGCCGCCAGGTCAATGACGAAGTCATCCTTGGGAAAGTGCTGCCGGTTGGGCCGACCTGGCACTCGGGCCACCAACCGCCGGCCCGCGTCGGCGAAGGTCTGCCTGGTAGCTCCGTCCCCATAGGCGGCATCGCCCACGGCTTCCTCCACCGGCAAACCGGCGTTGGTCTCGCTCTGCTCCACCAGTTCCAGCGCCCCCAGGTTGTCCGGAGCGTTGCCCGGCAACACCTCCACCGCGGTGATCAACTGGGTATCGGTGTCCACGACGATGGCCGCCTTGTGCCCGTCGAAGCGCCTCCTGCTGCTCTTGTGCCCGTGGCGCATCTGTGGGTCATGCACCGACATCATCCGGTCCTTGCTCACCCCGCTCCTGAGGCTCACGCCGTCAACGCCGTCATCACCGCCGCCATCGCCATCTGGGCTCTTGCGCTCAATGTCCTGGAGCAGCAACTCCCCCAGCAGTTCCGCCGCCGCCACGATCTGCTGCCGCTCTATACTGTCCTCGGGCAACTCCCCCTGGGCCTGCCGCGCCAACTCCAGCAGCCGGTCCGCGTCCGCCACCACCTGGGCCAGCAGGGCCTGCCGCGCCCGTTTGTCCGACCAGTCGATGGCCGCCTCGCCCTTGATGCTGGAGGCCAGGTACCGCCCATATCCCTGGGTCCTGGCCCATTCCTTGACACCAGTCTGCTCCACGGCTGCCAGCGCCCGCATCAATTTGACCACCCCGTCGGCCAGCAGGTTGAAGGTGTCCTTCACCGCGCCCCGGCCCAGGATGTTAGTCGTGTCCAGCGCCACCTTCATGCTCCGCTTTTTCAGGTAGCCCGACTCCCGGGCCAGCCGCAAGCTGGACTCGAATACCTCCCGCACCTGGTCGTGCAGGATCAGCTGGGCGCGGAACACCTGCAGCGTGCTCTTGGCAAAAGGACGGTCTTCAATCTCAATCCCCAAAGCCACCTTCCAGCGGATGTCAAAGTCGGCCCGGGCCTTGGCCTCGGCGTCGCTGACCTTGTCGTGGGTCTGCAACAGCAGGGCCGTGGCCAGCAGGCTGGGCGGCACACTGTCCCGGCCGTTGTCGGCGCAGTAGAACACGGCGAAGTCGGCGTCCCGGAACAGCTGGCCCCGCAGCGAAGCCAGCAGACCGTAGAAGGTCTCCCGCCCCACATGGTCAAGATACAGCCGGTCCGCTTCCCAGAGACCCCTCTGATCCGAACGCTCTCCCAGCATAGTCAACCCTCGCTACCCTTGGTGACTCCAAGTATAAACCCTGGCCGCCTCATGCCACTTTCCGGCCAGATTTCTAGGGGTCGGGGCTGGGGCGGCTTTCTGAGAGGCTGGCCAAGGGGCGGCAGGTGGTGGTTGTCGTGGTATGTGGGGCCGTAGGTTGCGGTCACGTGATGGCGACTTGGGACTAAGGCCTTACCGTACGATCAAGTACTCTTGGAGTCAGTCACAGTTCGTCTTTGCATTGAATTGGTGGGCCCGAGCTCTGTTACATAAAAGGACTAAGTTTCAGTATCCATTTTCGGACAGCCAAGCCTTTACAATGCTGGAGAAGGGGGCGGCGTATGATGACAAGTGATTGCGTTGTCTTTCTTCGGTTTCGGTGAGGTTTCCTGGTCCACTCTGGAATAATCCAGACACCATTTCAATCCACTCTTTCCTCTTCTTCAAGTGATGGCGGTCGTTGAGCCCTAAATCATAAATTGTGTTTTTCGCTTTTCGGTGTTCAAGGGAGTTAAGGTCGTCTTTGGGAAGAACTTCTCCCGTCGTGGTGTCGAAGGAAAAGAAGACTTCCGGACGAGACCGCTCTGAAAAGGCGCACGGATCCACATAACCCAGTTCGGGCCATTTATTGCCCTTGGAGTTGTTGCAGTCGTGACAGGAAAAAAGCCAATTGGACCAGTAGTATACTAAGTGAGGGTATCGACTCTTCGGGAGAAAATGTTCGACTTCTCCCTTGCAGCGTTCTTCGCAAAAGGCACAAAGGCCCCCGAACACATTCTCTAGGAGTTCGGCAAAGCGTCGCCAATGAGAGTCGCTTGGACGATGCCCCAGACCGTCTCGGTAAAAGTGAATCCAAGGCTGGGTATGCTGTGCGCGAATGGGCCCCAAATCTACCGGTTCAAGCCCACGGTCCACGTGATGCATTGATTGCTCGCATTAAGGGATTGTCGGATATATGTCTGGCTAAGGAATTGGTTCTCCTCGAGCCTTCCGGAGTTCCTCTTCAAATAGTTCTGCTTGGGCCTCCCTTGGACCCAATAGCAATTCTCTGCTGACCGTCTGGCGCAACTGTTCCAACTCTTGGGTTTCACTGTCCGATAGCGCTTCTTGGCGCCTGAGTTCCTGGAGGCGGGTAACGTGGCCAGCCGTTATTATATCGGTCGGGTTTGGGACATCCAGGAAATTCCGCAGGATTTCATCCGCGGTCCAGCCGATAATATCCGACTCATTTCGCGAGGCAGTAATTTCGCCATTTTCTTCAAGTTTCAACAGATGCACTTGTCCTTCCCGAAGTCCAGCTAGCATCAGCGGCGAGTGAGTGGAGCAAAAGATCTGGAGGTTGGGGAAGTGGCTGGTAATGGTTGGAATGACCCGCCTCTGCCAGGATGGATGCAGGTGAGCGTCAATCTCGTCGATGATCAGGATCCCTGGCTTGTCTTGGAGACCGGAGGGAAAGTCGTAGAATTCTGCATAACCCAGGATGCATCGGGCTAGACTATGGATTAAAGATTGCGTTCCTTGACTCAGAGTATCGAGCGGCACAGTCCCCATAGATGTCTTCATTCGGAGAAACATGCCTCCGGTTGTCTCGTCATCTACGATATCTAGAAATTCCATTGGGAACCCCTGAACAATATCGGAGGCGATCGAAAAAACCGATTCGATTGTTTTCCTAATGGCAGGTTGTCTCTTTCGGTAAGCAGCGTAGTCAAGATCGACTATCTTTTGGATTACAGCTTCGTCAGAAACCATGGTTGGGTAACTGAGCAATGCATTTCTCCGCTTTCTCAGAGCGGGGTTTTCAATCCGAAGCTCTTGTCGGAGCCTCAAGCGGAGTTCTTCTACGCCCACTTCTCTCGCGAAGGCTGGTCGTTCCTCGATAATTCTGTCCAGATCCGCGTCAACAAGGGCGTCAATGTCTAAGCCGAGGGTCGTCCCAACGGGGCGAACTCCCGAGCTGTGACGTTGGGCAGGAATGAAGCATGTATACCCAAGTTTTGCGAACATATCTTGTAAAGGCTCAACCGTAGACGGGAAATTCCCATGGAGCTCTTGCACATCCCCGGGCGTCGAATACTTCAGCTTCCAACTGGCGCGATCTGACCGAAGGAATTTGAACGGAATACTGAACGGGTAAACCAGCAATTCCCCTAACGCCCAAAGAACGGTTGATTTTCCTGAATTGTTGGGTCCTGTGAAGACGTTCACATGATCGTCAAATTCGAAGGTGACTTCCTCGAACGGGCCCACATCTGTGAAATACAGGCTCGAAATCCCCATTTGAGCGGCTCCGGTCCATTTAGGACGTAAAGTTCATTGTATTCGCTATTTTAAGTGCCCCTTGTTTGTACCACCTTGCATGTTGGTCTGACCAGCATTTGAACGGTTTTTGCGGGCAATATAGCTTCTGGCGCTGGAGGTCCGTAGCACAAGGAATTGAGAGGGCTGTGGTGGGTTTGGTCTGGTGTGGCATTTGCGTTTCCTGTTGCGGGTGGGGGTCAGGTGGTGGTGAGTTCGTGGAAGGTGGGTTCGGGCGTGGCCCTCGGTCCTGATGGGGCGGGGCCGGGGGCGGGGCGGTCATTGGGGTGTGATTGACAGGCCCTCGATGAACTCGAGGCCTGGGAGTTTTTCCAGTTCCCGGGGCGCCATTTTCAGCTTGCCGGAGCGGCTTCCGGCGCCGAGGATGATGTAGTCCATCTCCAACAGGCGGGCGTCGGCGTAGATTGGCAACTCGTCCGGCAACGCCATTGCCGTCACGCCGCCGATCATCATGCCCGTAACTTCGCGGGTCTCCTCGGCGGAAGCGAAGGAGGCCCGAGACACCCCCATCAGGCCGCGCACACGCTTGTTGACGTCAAGCCGGTCGCATCCGCGCACGATGCCGGCGCAGTAGGCAGCCGGTCCTCGCTTGCTGGCGACGATGATCGTATTGGCGCAATGGGGCAGGTCATAACCGTAGTGTTCGCAGAAATCGGCGGTGTCGCCGTACTGGGGGTCGATCTCAATCCACTCCCAGCCCGCGACGCCGAGTTCTTCCAGCGCGGCCCGCACTCGTCCTTCAATGGCTTCAGGTGTGCTCATCATCTCGTCTCTCATGAGGATTCAACCGGACTCGGGACAGGGTTCAAGTGAGTGACCAGAACAGGAAAAGCTTACCACAGCCTGCTTTCGCCATTGGTATGGCGACGGCTGCGGGGATAGAGAGGACTTGTGACGCCTGATCCTATATGTCGCACTCTTGAAATTGCGGTTGGCGTTTGCGGCCAAATGGTGCGCGGAATGCTACTATATGGGGGAGGTGATTTGACTTGAACGATTACCATAACAACGACATCCGTAACCTTGCCATCATTGCCCACGTCGACCACGGGAAGACCACCCTGGTCGACGCGTTGTTGAAACAGGGCAAGGTTTTCCGGGCTCACCAACAGGTGGGCACGCTGATCATGGACTCCAATCCGCTCGAACGTGAGCGCGGCATCACGATCCTGGCCAAGAACGCGTCGGTCTCGTACGGCGACGTGCGGATCAACGTCATAGACACGCCGGGGCACGCCGACTTCAGCGGCGAGGTCGAGCGCGTGATGAACATGGCCGACGGGTGCCTGCTGCTGGTGGACGCGGTGGACGGGCCGATGCCCCAGACCACGTACGTGCTGCGGCAGGCCCTGCGCCAGAGCGTCAATCCCCTGGTGGTGATCAACAAGATAGACCGTCCCGAGGCGCGCGTGGAAGAAGTCGTGGACATGGTCCAGGACCTGTTCCTGGAAGTCGCGACCACGGCGGAGCAGCTGGACTATCCGGTGCTTTACGCATCGGCGAGGCAGGGTTACGCCACCACGAGCCTGGACGCGCCCGGGTCGGACATGCAGCCGCTGTTCGAGGCGATCCTGAACTCGGTGCCGCCGCCCACGGGCGATCCGGACGCTCCGTTGCAGATGCTGGTGGCTGCCCTTGATTACGACAACTACCTGGGGCAGGTCGCCGTGGGGCGGATCACCAACGGAATGATGAGGGTGCAGGACCGGGTGGCCCTGATGGGCCGCGACGAAGCCTTCACCACCCATACCGTCGAGCATATCTTCGTGTTTCACGGGATGGAGCGGGTGGCGGTTTCGGAGGCACACACCGGTGACATAGTGGCGGTGACAGGTCCGGAGGGAGTGTCGATAGGTGACACAATATCCTCGCTGGAACACCCGGCAGCGCTGCCCTCGATCGACATCGGCGAACCGACGGTGCGGATGACGTTCGGGGTCAACACCTCGCCATTCATGGGTAAGGAGGGCGACCACTGCACCTCGCGAAACCTGCACGAAAGGCTGATGCGGGAGCTGAGGACGAACGTTAGCCTGCGGGTGGAGCCCACCTCGAGCCCGGACGTGTTTGTGGTCGCCGGTCGCGGGGAGCTGCACCTGTCCATTCTGGTCGAGACCATGCGGCGGGAGCAGTACGAATTCCAGGTGTCGCGTCCGACGCCGGTCAACAAGGAAATTGACGGCAAAACGTACGAGCCGTACGAGATTCTCAACGTCACCACGCATGAGGACTACCTGGGGCCGCTGAGCGAGTACCTGTCGGCGCACATGGCCAGGCACCGGGACATGCGGTACAGCGGGGATGGTTACGTTCATCTGGAGTACGAGATTCCCACGCGCGGACTGATCGGGTTCAATGCCTTCTTCAACCGAATCACACGAGGCGACGGCGTCAAGAGCAGCGTGTTCACGTCGTACCAGCCGATGGAGGGGGAGATAAAGTCGAGGCGCAACGGCGTGCTGGTGGCATCGGAAAACGGCGTGGCCGTGGTCTACGGGCTGCTGAACGCCCAGGGAAGGGGCGATACGTTCATCGACCAGGGCATCAGGGTCTACGAGGGCATGATCGTCGGCTCGCATCCTCGTGAGGGCGACATCGAGATCAACGTGTGCAAGGAAAAGAAGCTCACGAATATGCGCTCGTCGACGGCCGACGTGGCCAAGCGCCTGAAGTCCACGGTGACGATGAGCCTGGAGGAAGCGCTGGCGTTCATCGCGGACGACGAGCTGCTGGAGGTCACGCCGGAAAGCCTGCGGCTGCGCAAGATGGAGCTAGCGGCGCTGGACCGGAAGCGAAACCGCCGGGACGGGACGCGGGCGCGGGACTAGCGGCTCTCGCGGCACTGAACGCGAGGGATTCGATTGCGCCGCCGTGGCGCACGGCTGGCGGGCTGGGGCCCGGAGTCCCGAGGCATCTTGCCGGCGGGCGACGGGGTCTTCAGGATTTTGACATCGACCTGATGAGTCGGTCGATTATCAGTTTGTTGAACTGCCGACGGGCGGCCCCTGGGCAAGTTCGGGCCAACGGACTTGGGTACAACTCAGAGAAACGCAGGTGGGTGCATGCGTGACTCGTCCTACGTCCACTCGTAGTAGAATTCGTTGATTCAACGGCTGCGGACGAGAGAGGCAGTATGGGGCAAGTAGTTCCGGACTGGGTGGTGTTCCCCGGCGAATCCTGGCGGACGATTACGCCGGTAGACGCGGGTCTGGACGGGGACGAGTGGGGACGGTTCCTGGAAGGCCTGGATGTCAGGGGCGGCGGGCAGACGGCAACGGAGCCGGGGGGGCCGCGGTGGGGCGCCGCGCTGACGAGGGGCGGGTACCTGGTGCATGCGTGGGGCGACCCGGAGTTTCGGGGACAGACTGCCTCGGTTGGGAAGGCGCTGACGTGGGCGGTGTTCGGGCTGGCGGTGGAGGACGGGTTGGTGAATCCAGACGATCTGGTGCGGAATACGTGGACGGGGGAAGGGGAGCTGTCCCATCCGCACAAGCACCTGGACCAAGGGTTTCACCAGGAACTGACGTGGCGGCATCTGCTGGGTGACAAGGACGTTTACGGCCACCTGGGTGGCTTTCCGGTGACCAACGGGTTCCACTGGCGCAACGCGACGCCCGCGGAGGGGCAGAACGCTGCGTCAGTGGCGTTGTTCGGTCCGTCACAAGTGCCGGAGTGGGCCAACTGGACCGGCGACGCGTATTACGACAACTATGCCCACACGCGGCCGGGGAGCGCCCGGATATACAGCAGCGGCGGAATATGGCGGCTGTCGCAGGCGTTGACGCACCTGCTGGGGGAAGACCTGAAGGCGGTGGTGGACCGGCGGTTGTTTGGCCCGATGGGCATTCCCGCGGACCGCTGGGAATGGACGCCGGGACGGACGCTGTTCGAGACGAAGGACTGGTATCCGGACGCGCCGGGGTACGGGGATTTCGTGGACCCACCGTACGAGATCGGGGGACACGTGGTGAGGGGAGGCCCGGGTTGGGTGTTCATCAGCGCTCTGGACCTGGCTCGGTTCGGGCATCTCGTGGCCTGTGGCGGAATGTGGGACGGGCAGCGGCTGACGGGGACGGAGTGGCTGCGCGGGCACCATGGTGGCGACAGCAACCAGGTGGGCGGTGAGTCAGTCCATTTCACGGCGATGGCTCGGGTGTCTACGCTGGGCATCGAGCATCCGTTGCCTGACCGTCTGTTTGCCGGCTCGGTGCGGGCGCGAACTTAGCGGACCGACTCAGCGGAATCGATGGGTATTTCATCCGTTCGCCCTTAGCCCGGCGAAGGGCCGCCCGTTCGTGGTCAGTGGTTCGACGGGCTCACCATGAACGGGCTCCCGGTTCGGCCATCAGTTCAACAGTGATAGCCGATCATTGGATCGTTTCATCGGAATTGTTTGGTAATTTACCCGTTCGCCCTTAGCCCGGCGAAGGTCCGTCCGTTCGTGGTTCGACGGGCTCACCATGAACGAACGGACAATGTCGCCATAGAAAATTCGAAGACAATGCGTGGAGCAAAAGGCGCCAGAGCAGGGATCGAAGATTCTACGTCTCGATTGTGTCGAGGAGCTGCGACTGCGCTCAGAATGACAGGTTGTCGCGCTGACGCTGCAACCGTCCTGCTTCGCGGGCAGGTGCTGTTGCGGAGCTGGGGGCGGTGTTAAGTCGAATGGGCGACGCACCACTGCAGGGCCGCCGGCACGCGGTGGACCGACGGCGGGCTGACACGGTCAAGGGAAGAGTGCGTGAAGTCGTTCCTCGCGGTAGGCGAAGATGCGGTGCAGTTCGGGTGCGACGTAGATGCCATTGAGCAATGCGCCACCGGGAACACGATAGGTGATTTCGTCAGTTGCCAGTGTACCTTCAGTGGTTTCCTCGAACTCGTGGCGGTGCACCCACAGCCGATAGGGTCCGCGCCTCTGCTCGTCTGTGAAGCCAAAGGGCGGGTCCCAACGAGTGATTTCACTGTCCCAGCGCACGGACAGGCCGCGGAGCCCGATTCGGTAGCGTATGAGCACACCCTGTCGCATTTCGATGGGTGTGGGTGAGAGGATGGAAAAGTGGACCCACGGAGGGGTAAGCTCCTGGAGTTTGCTCGCATCGGAAAGGTAATCGAAGACCTCGATCAGTGGGTAGGGCAGCAATACACTGGCGCTGAAGTGAAAGTCCTGCATTTCTGGAATTGCCCTCACCCCAACCCTTTCTGTGTATGAAAGGACACTTTCAAGGCCCACGGCTTCAGCATACGCGAGAATGACAGATGGGGATAGAGGTTGAACTCAGCCCGGTAGTGACCACGAAGGAACTGATGGACCTGGCCCGGATGGTGGACGATGCAGGAGTGGGGAGGCCGGGCATTTCGGACGTGGCCCTGTTCAGGGACTCTTCGCAGCTACATGCGCTTGTGCGACGGTCACCAAGAAGGTTCTCATCGGGAGCCTGGTGACGAATCCTTACGTGCTGCACCCGGCGGTGGTGGCGGAGGCAACTGTGGAAATGATCGCCGCAGCAAAAATCGTCTCCGAACCGCAGCCCGGCGCATATGCACCAAGGTCGAGGAGCGCATCTGCTGGTTGGAGGACCGGGACCGGGATCTGGGCCACTTCATATGTTCCTCTCCCAACTGGAGGGACAAGGACGAACTCCTCCAGATCACCCCGGGAGTGGGACCTGTTCTGTCCACGACACTCTTGCCTGACCTACCAGAACTGGGCACCTTGAACCGCGGTGAGATCGCCGACCTGGCCGGAGTGGCGCCGTTTAACCGAGACAGCGGCACCCTGAGATGAAAACGCAAAGTGTGGGGTGGACGCGCCCATGTGCGGGCCGCCCTCTACACGGCAGGCCTGGTGGCCACCCGGGTTAAACCGGTCCCCTGGGCCTTCAACCACCTACTATGCGCCGCAGGCAAACCCAAGAAAGTGGCTCTCACTGACCGTTTGCGCAAGCTCCGACCATACTCAGTCTCATGGTCAGAAACAATCGTCATTGGAACCCCGGCGTTCAAAGCTCTTGGCATACAAGACAGTTGCTGAGCTTGTCGAAGGACGGGTAATCCAGAATCTGTTGGCGGTGAGCTTGACTAACCACCAACAGATTTTTTCAGCCTTTGCAATCGTCCTGGCGGAAATGGGGTCGGTTAGTCCCTCAACGCAGCGGCGTGCTCGGCGGCGTTGTTGCCAGCGAGACGCCCGAAGACCATGCCGGCGGCCAGTCCGGAACCGCCGGGGTAGTTGTGGTAGAAGATTCCACCCACCATCTCGCCCGCTGCGTAGAGGCCCTGTATCGGCTCGAGGCTGGTGTTGAGCACACGACCCCGGTTGTCGATGCGGACGCCGCCGAAGGTGAAGGATATGCCGCAGGTCACCGCGTAGCCCAGGTAAGGCGGCGTGTCGATGGGCTGGGCCCAGTTTGTCTTGTCGGGATCCAAGCCGACGGTGCGGCGGCCGTCCTTGACCGTGGGGTTGTAAGGGATGTCGGTCTGTACGGCGGCGTTGTAGCGTTTGATTTCGGCGGCGAGGCCGTCAGGATCGATGTCGAGGCGGCGTGCCAACTCCTCGATAGTGTCAGCCTGGGCCATGGTCACCTGGGGTATGTGGTACTCGTCACGCAGGAGATGCTTGACCTTGTCGTCGAAGATCTGGAAGGCGACACCCTGGGGCTGGGTCAGGAGGGCGCGGCCGTAGGTGACGTAGGTGTAGTTGCGGAAGTCGTAACCCTCGTCGAGGAAGCGCTCGCCGTTCAGGTTGACGATGACGCCAAAGGGGTAGGAGTGCTTCTGGTACAGCTCGGTGATGTTGCGGTCGCCGTATGCAGGGGCGTTCAGGTCCCAGGCCACGGCGTGGCAGCTGCTCCAGTGGCCGTGGGGCATCGCCCCCGCCTCCAGGGCCATGCGGATGCCGTCTCCGGTGTTGTAGGGGATGCCGCGGACCTTGACCAGCTCCCAGCCTGGGCCGAGGTAGCGACAGCGCATTTCGGAGTTGGCCTCGAATCCGCCGGCGGCCAGCACCACGGAGTTGGCGTAGATGTCTTCGTGTCCGTCGGGGCCGAGCACACGGACTCCATTGACGTGGCCCTTGTCGTCGCGCAGCAGCTCGACGGCCTGGGTGGAATAGCGGATGTCGATGCCCTCGGCGCGGCAGACGTCGAACTGCTGGTCGGACAGGCCCTTGCCGGCGCCCACGGCCTCGACGAGCAGACCGCCCCAGAAACGGAACTTGCCTGTGGTATCGTCCTTGAAGGCCTGCCGTCCGTAAGAAAGAACGAAACGAACGCCCTTGGAGTTCAGCCAGCGCATGGTGGGGAGGGACTGGCTGACCAGTATCTGGGCCAACTCGGGATCGCTGTTTCCCTGGGTCACGCGCATCATGTCGTCGTAGAACTGGTCCTCGGAGTAGCTGCCGACGTCCACCGATTCCTCTTCGGTGGGGGACATGTCGGGGATGACGGTCTTGATGTCCTCCAGGCCGTTGAAGGCGAAGCGGATGATGCCGCCGGTGAAGTAGGTGTTGCCGCCGCGGAAGTACTCGGGCGCCTTCTCGACGACGAGGACCGAGGGGCAGCTCTCCCGGGCGGCGATGGCGGCGGACAGCGCGGCGTTTCCCGCGCCGACTACGATAACGTCATAGGGGTTGGCCATTGGGTTCCTCCTGTGATTATCAGGGAATTCCCTCTCCTCCTGGGAGAGGGTCAGGGTGAGGAAAATTACTCATCATATAATAAGGCCAGAAGACTGGGTTGTGAAATGAAGATGTTTGTACGCGAAGACTTGGGCTAACGCGCACACCGCATGAAGCCGATGATGGTCTTTCTTCCGCTGATACTGGCCCTGGGCCTCATCCTGGCTATAGCCTGTGCCGGGGAAAGTCCTGCCACAGTCCCCGTTGCCACTCCTGACTTGGGTGCGACGGTTCAAGCGGCCGTTGTCAGTGCTCTACCCACAGAAACATCCGCAGCACCGCCGGACATTGACGCCACCGTGGGGGCAGGAATAGCAGCTACGCAGGCAGCAATTCCCACAGCCACGGCGACACCGAATCCCACACCCGATCTCGACGCCACGGTTGAGGCGCGCATGGCTGCCACTATTGCCGCAATTCCGACCCCGACACAAACCCCTACACCTACACCCACGCCTACTCCAGTTCCGACCGCTACACCAACGCCTACTCCCAGCCCGACCGCGACACCGGCGCCCACGCCAACTGCTACGCCGCGCCCAACCGCGACACCGGCGCCAACGCCGACTCCGACGGTCACGCCCGTTCCCACCACCGACCCTGCCTCCTCGCTGCGAGAGATAGTCAAGGAGGCAAGGCCATCCGTGGTGCGAATCGAAAGTCGGGCGGGCGGCGGCTCTGGGGCGATCTTCGAGGTCAGTGACCAGACTGCGCTCATCATCACCAACTATCACGTAGTTGAGGGCGTCGAGGAAGTTACCGTCACCGTCAATGACTCAAACACCTATCGCGGGGTGGTCAAGGGAACGGATGCAGTTCGTGACCTCGCGGTGGTCAGAATCTGCTGCGGCAGCTTCAGGACATTAACTTTTGGCGATGCTGCCAGTCTCGAACCCGGTGACGAGGTGGTAGCCATAGGATACGCGCTGGGGCTGTCGGGCCAGGCCACCATCACCCGGGGCATCGTTTCTGCCGTCCGATACAACGACAGGCATCAGAGCGATGTGATTCAGACCGACGCCGCGCTCAACCCCGGCAACAGCGGCGGCCCGCTGCTCTCGATGTCCGGCCGGATCATGGGGATCAACACTTTCGGTTACGCCGGACCGAGCGTAGAGTCACTGGGTTTCGCCATATCGGTGAAGACAGTTAAGCAGGAAATTCCCTCACTCCGCACCGGCCGACCCTCTGCTGCGCCCACGCCAACCCCCAGCGGGCCGCCGCCCGCGCTCCCGGACAGTGGAGAATTCAGCTTCGGCCCCATGAGCGGCGAATTGCGCCACAACCCGTCGGACGGCTCTATTGAAGATAAATACGCCGGGGTGTCCTTCGAAGACATGATAGTAACCGCTACATTTGAAAACCCTTCCTCGGCGGCAAAAGGCTCCTGGAATTACGGCTTCCTTGTTCGAAAGAGAGACACAGGGTCGTCTGCCAGAGGAATCCTGGTCGCGGTGACCAGTAACGGGCGTTGGTATACGGCCTTGCGGCAAGGCAGAAGCTCGGAAACCCAATCCATTGCAGAAGGAAGACTTGGCAGTTTCAACACCGGCGACGGGGAAAGCAACAGCCTTTGGCTCGCTGCCTTCGAAGAACGCGGCCTGCTTTTCGTTAACGACGAGTTCGTATCCGAACTGGATCTGTCCAGCTTCACCGGGCCAGGTGATGTTGCCGTCGTCACCGGAGCATTTACGGATGCCGAAATAGCCGGGGCCGTAACCAGGTTCGAGGATTTTACCGGCAGGCAATTCCAGAAAGAATACGGACCTACCAGCGGCACCTTAGAGTACGCAGAAGGATTCATTATTTCCGGCCATAACAGCAGGGTGCGGACCAGCGACTTGGTAGCCGAGGCCACCTTTAGGAGCCCTCCGGGCAGTGATTGGGTTTATGGATTCAGCATCCGCAAATCCGAATCTGGCCAGGAGGAATGGATCAATGTTCACGGCAACAACCAATGGCAACATGATACGTGGGGTGCGGGAAGCGGCAGATCCACCAATGTTACTGGAGGCCATTTAAGTTCCGTCCTTCGCAGCGAGAATCATCTCTTGCTATTGGCCATGGGAGATAGGGGCATGTTTTTCGTCAACGGGGAACTGGTGTCCCATCTCGACCTCGGCCACAATCTGGAAAATGGCGATGTCAGCGTACATGGAGCCTCCGCTAGTGGCTACACCGTGGAACCCAGCTTTGAAAACTTCAACGTCTGGACACGATTGGAGTGACAACATGCTGCGTTTGAACGCCGCGCCCCTTTGCGTTGCCCACCACGTCGAGGAATGGGGAGTGTCCCAGAACCACGAACAGAGGCTGTTCTGGGTACGGCAATGGGAAGTGCAGTTGGAGAGGTTTCGGCGGAAGTCTATTCCCAATTGCAAAAGGGGATCTCATGCGGGAAGCATTGGTTGGACTCGTTACAGCGAAGGGATGCCGCGAGTAAGGATCCCTCCCAGAATCTCCTGAGGCCGACAGTCCCTATCATGAAATGAGGGTGTTAGCGGCCGGGCCTGCGATAAAATGCAGGCTGTATGAGCAAGAAAACGGTGCTGCTTGTGATCTTGTTGGCTGTGGCGTTGCCGCTGGCCGTTGCCTGCGCCGGGCAGGGCACTGCCCCCGTGTCCCCGGTGGCGCTGACGGCGATCCCAACTGCCACACCGGACCTGGAGGCGACGGTACAGGCGGCGGTTTCCGCAGCTCTGCCCGCGCTCACACCTGCGCCCCCGGCCGATATCGGAGCGACGGTGGCAGCGGGCATTGCGGCCACGCAGGCTGCAGCTCCAACACTCCCCCCAGAACCGCCGCCCACGCCCGACATTGACGCCACCTTAACGTCGCTGTTGGCGGCTACGATCGCAGCAATGCCGACAGTTGCGCCAGCGCCCACAGACACGCCCGCCCCGGAGCCGACATCGACGATGGCCGCGACTCCGACGACGGCGCCAAATACCAGCCCCAGCGCGACGCCCACAATCACACCGCAACCTGCGTCCCGACCGACCAGCACGCCGGAGCCACAGACGACCGCCACTCGCCAGCCACCGGTGGAAGGGCTGAGCGACATGGTGAAGAGGGTACGTCCGGCGGTGGTGCGGATTCAGGCCGGGTCCAGCGAGGGGTCCGGGGTGATTTTCGAGACCGAAGGGCAAACGGGATACGCACTGACCAACTATCACGTGGTGGAGGGCCACAGAAACGTAAATGTGGTGGTGAATGATGCCGCCACCTACCGGGGATTGGTCCTGGGGGGTGACCACGTGCGGGACCTGGCGATGGTCAGCATCTGCTGCGGAGGGTTTGAAACGCTGCCCTTCGGCGATGTGTCTTCATTGCAGGCCGGGGACGAAATCATCGCCATCGGTTACGCCCTGGGCCTCTCAGGAGAGGCTTCCATCACCCGGGGCATAGTGTCCGCCATCCGTTACGACTCGCAGCACAGGAGCGACGTCATCCAGACCGATGCGGCGATCAATCCGGGGAGCAGTGGCGGACCGATGCTGTCTGCTGACGGGGAGATAGTGGGCATCAATACCTTCCGGTACCACGAGACGGAGACCGGAAGAACGGTGGAGGGCCTGGGATTCGCCATTTCGGAAAAGACGGTGCGAGAACAGATTCCCGCGCTGAGGAGTGGTGCGTTGCTGGCAACTCCGGTACCGACTCCGGTTCCAAGGCCAACACCCTTCTGGAGCCGTCAAGTTCGCTTTGGCCCGAACTTCGGGTCACTGCGGCACAATCCGACGGACAGTTTGATCAAGACCGAGTACGCCGGAGTTTCTCTGTCGGACATGATGGTCTCCGCCACGTTTGTAAATCCGTATTCGGCAACCAGAAACGGATGGGACTACGGGTTCATACTCAGGGACGTTCGGAACGGGCCCTTCGTTCAGGTTGTTGTCAGCAGCGACCGAACCTGGGAGGTGAAGTCGGGAACCAAGCCGCCCTACGACAAGGCTGGTACCGGACGGCTGAGCAGCCTGAACACCGGTGCAGGAGAAAGAAACAGGATCTGGGTTGCTGCGTTTGGCGAACGGATGCTGCTCTTCGTAAACGGCGAGTTCGTTTCCCTTGTCGATCTGCCAGACGTTACCGGATCGGGCGGTGTCGCCGTCTTGACGGGAGCGATCCAGGGACATGAAGTGGCCGGGGCATCCACCCGGTACGAGGCCTTCACCGGGGCGCCGCTGTCGAAAGAGTACGGGCCGGCAATGGGGAGGCTTGAACCGGAAGAAGGAAGGGTATCGTTCCACTACAGCAGGGTCAGGGCGATCGATCTGATCGCCGAAGCCGAATTCTCCGACCCCGGTACCTCGGAGTGGAGCTACGGGTTCATCGTTCGCAATTCGCTATTCAATCGAGCGGAAGTAATCGGGGTGTCCGACGAAGGCCGGTGGTTCCACATGACCCGCGACGTCGGTGACCCCGACTACACTGAAGTCGCGGATGGGCTGTTGAAGGACTCGGGAGCAAGAGTACAGGACAGGAATCAACTGCTGCTGGTTGCCATCGGAGAATCCGGATATTTCTTCGTGAACGAGCGATTGGTAGCCACGCTGGACCTGTCCCACAATCAGGACGACGGGAGAGTGGCTGTGATGGCGAATTTCTTTCGGGAGCACCTGGGCTCGCCAAGTTTCGAGAATTTCAGCGTCTGGACGCCATAGCGACGACGACATGGGCCGACGCGGGCCAGGGAATTCGCCGCGGCTGGGCCGGGACGCCGCTGCTGCCGTGGGGCGTATACTATCGGTTGGAAAGGAGGGACGCTGATGGCCACTCAAAGGGCGCTGCTGACTGCCGAGGAGTTCTACCTATTCTGCTGCCGGAACGATGGGCGCTATGAACTGGTGGATGGAGAGGTGGTAGAGATGGCCCCCCCAAATGACGAGCACGGCGAGGTTGCTAGCAACGTGGATACTGCTTTCAACAATTACCGTCGTCGGCGCGGAGTCGGGCGGTCGCGGGTAGAGACCGGCTACACGCTTCGTACAGGGCCGGGCACGGTGCGCATCCCGGATGTGTCCTTCGTGTTTCAACCCCGCGTGGAGGGCCGGGGCAGCGGCTTCCCTGTCGGCGCGCCGGACATTGCGGTGGAGGTTGTCTCGCCCTCCGATACGGCCGCGGAAGTTAACCGCAAGGTGGCCGAGTATCTCTCAGCCGGATCGCAGAGGGTCTGGGTAGTCTATCCGGCAGGGCGCCGGGTGCTCATCCACCGGACCGACGGCTCTATCCTCTCCTACACTGATAATGACGTGATAACTGACGAAGAGCTTCTGCCCGGATTCTCCCTGCCACTGTCCGATATCTTCGAGTAGTCTGCCGCAATGCCAAATACATCGTCATCGCCAACTCGATGCTCCTGGGCCACGACGCCCCTGGGGATCGCGTACCACGACGCGGAGTGGGGCGTGCCGCTGCACGACGAACGGCGCCTGTTCGAGTTTCTGATACTCGAGGGAGCTCAGGCCGGGCTGTCGTGGGAATTGATTCTGCAGAAGCGAGCGGCTTACCGGGAGGCGTTCGACGGATTCGACCCGGTGTTGGTGGCCGAATATGACGACGACAAGGTGGCGGAGCTGCTGGCGAACCCGGGTATCGTGCGCAACCGGCTGAAGGTGAGGGCAGCCATAGGGAACGCCCGGGCGTTTCTCGAAACGCAGCAGGAGTTCGGCAGTTTCGACGCGTATATCTGGGGTTTCGTGGGCGGGAGTCCGGTCAAGAATGCCTGGGGCTCGTTGGGCGACATACCGGCGAGTACGCCTCAGTCGGAGACGATGAGCAAGGAACTGCGCCGCAAGGGCTTCCGGTTCGTGGGGCCGACGATTTGCTATGCCTTAATGCAGGCGACAGGGATGGTCAACGACCACACGGTGGAGTGCTTCAGGTACGGAGAAATTGTCTGAACTGTGATTCATATGATTGGGTTGATTGCCATGTTTGCAGTCAAGCATCGCAGAAATCACTGTGCAGATATGCTGCTGGCCGCCTCCGCATAGCTTGCCCAGCGCTGTCCGTTGCCGTTAAGATGTCCCAAGCAGCCAAGGCAGCCCGATGGGGCAGCGCATATTAGCCAGGAGAACTGTATAGCATGAAAGCGGCCAGGCTTGTCGGCCCCAAACTCTTTGAACTGCTTGAAGCGGAAACCCCCACGGCCAGCGACGGGGAGTGCCTCGTAAAACTGGAGCGGGTGTCGGTCTGCGGCAGCGACATCCGCCACGGGTTCGCGGTAAACCCGGAAGAATACTATCCCGCGCCCGTCGGGCACCCGTGCCACGAGCTGGCCGGCACGATCATGGAGAGCCGAACCGACGCCTACCAAGAGGGGCAGCGGGTGATCGTCATTCCTCCTCGCGGCTCCGCCGGTCTTGTCGAATACATCGTGTCCGACCCCGGGCGGATGATTCTGCTCCCCGACCACGGAACGCTGGACGACTGGGTGATGTGCCAGCCTTCGGGCACGGTGCTGTATTCCTGCCAGCAGATGCCCAACCTGCTCGGAAAGAACGTCGTGGTGATGGGACAGGGCAGCATCGGTCTGAGCTTCACCATGATCACTTCCCGAATCGGAGCGCGGAACGTCATTGCGGTCGACCTGCTGGACTACCGCCTGGAAGCATCCAAGATTTTCGGCTCCACCCACCAACTCAACCCCGAGAATGACAACCTGGAAGAGGCCGTTGCCGAGATCACCGGGGGCGTTGGGGCCGACGTGGTGGTGGAAGCTGCCGGCTATGCAGACACCTTCAATATGTGCTTCCGGCTGGTCCGGCAGAACGGGACATGCATCATCTTCGGCATCCAGGAAGAGGAGTTCATTCCCCTGGAGCACAACTGGCTGATGGACAAGCAGCCGAGGATCGTCCCGACCACCGGCGCACGCAGCGGCGATCCGATCAGCCACATCCAGGAGATAGTCGCCCTTCGCGAGCGCGGCTGGTGCGACCCTTCGCCGTTGGTAACCCACAAGATGGGATTCTCCGACGTTCAGAAAGCCTACGACATGTACGATCAGCGACAGGACAACATCATCAAAGTTGTGATGGACCTGAGCGCCTGATTCTTCTGTTCTCGTAGTCCCTCTCGTCCTGACCGGAAGGCTGGCCGAGAGGGACTTGTTTATGTCACCCAAGCTCATGGGAGGCAGACTTTCCCGTCTGCTCCGTTCGAGCTTCGACATCATTGCCCACAGATAACCCATCATGGGTGGTGGCGTGTGAGGCCGGGACAAGAAATCAGGCTGGTAAAAGAGAATCTGGCATTCGCCGTGGCGTTGTGGAAGGCCGCCTCCTCCGGAAGCCTGTCTCCCGAATCTTTTCGGCGGCAGCAATGGAGCAGCAACTCTGAGGCTACAGAAAGCGAGCGCCCTCCGCAGATACTGTCCGGCGATCTGACGCGGGGCACCGGCAACCAGATGCGAGCGTCCTTCGCTCTGTCTGTGCTGCAGGCCCGACGCAGTCTTGCCGTTGCCTTCCCCGGCGAGCCGATTGAGGAAGAACTACCGGAGTTGCGGACAGCTCTTTCGGTGGTTCATCTCATTGCACTGGCGGTACAACGGTCCGTAATCCAGCCAGTCTGGGAATGCCCTCCGCCCTACCGGCGACTCTTTCACATCAAGCGACTTGGCCTGACACTGAACGCCACCGGGCTCGGCGGCAAGGCACTGAACTGGGACGACTTCGGCGGGTTGGACGTGTACCTGGACCTGCTGGGCTACTGCGCCGACAGCGCCGATGCGGTCCCTGAAGAGGGCTACGGCGAGGCTCCATTGATTCTTCCGTTCCATCTGTCTCGCCTGGAGGTCAGCGGAGTTATAGGCGCTCCCCAGGACATAGAGCCTCCCACGGAGGCCATGCAGGTGCGGCCGCCCCCCGGATACACGGAAAACGGCCAGCCGCGTTATCCGGCGGAGGAACCGCCGGTGGCACGGCCCTTCTCAGCACCTGCAGATGCGGTGGAGTTCGCTGCCAAACCCGCTTCGGAGATGACACCAAAGGCGCGACAAGACCTGGTGGACCGTTTTCTGGACGAGCGGTGCGAGACCGGTCCTGGACGTCGCATTCTGGCTGGGGAGTTGTATGCCGGCTTTGTTTCATGGTGTGAGGGGATTGGAGTGGACGCCATATCGCAGCGGGCGTTCGGTTTGCGCCTGAGAGAACTGGGCTTGACGAGAAAGCGCCGCGGACACGGCAAGCACTGGTGGATGGGCATTGGCTTGGCAGAAGTTCTCGCGATCATGGAAGGCAGAGAGCGCGTCGTATTGTAGTGGGCTATCGTTGTTGAATTGATGAGCGAAACGGGAGTCCGTTCATGGTGAGCCTGCGAGTCACTAACGGACGGCCCTTCGACAAGCTAAGGGCGAACGGATGAAATAGCCATCAATTCCGATGAGTTGATCCACTAGTCTTGAGGTAACGCGGGGGGCATGAAGCCTCGCGCCCGGTGGGCCTCGGTGCTAGTGGTGATGATGATGACCGTCGCCCGGCGGTCCGACTTCTTTCAGTCAACAACCGGGGTTTCCGTAGTCTCCGCAGCAGCCGCGAAGACGGCGGATTTTCATCAAGCTATTGTCAGCTATCTTGCGAAGCTTGCGACCCAGAACCATCGGGACACGCAGATTTTCGAAGAAAGCAAAGGTCAAATTTCTCTTGTCGCTCATGGCGCTTAGGATTATGCTGATTCGCACCGAATTTGGCAAACGGCCGGGGGCGCTCGACCCTGTGCTCCAGCGGAGGATGGCACTTATGAGGGAATACCCGGAATACCTGGAGCGGCTGGCCGGATTCGTCAGCGGAATGCGGCTGGAAGACCTGAGTCCGGAGACCCTGGACGCTGCGCGAACGGTAACGCTGGATACGCTGGGAGCCATCCTGGCGGGGAGCCGCCTGCCCGAGAATCGCAACCTCGCCAAGCTGGCCGCGAAGATGGGAGGAAAGGGCCCCTGCACCGTAATCGGCCACCCGCAGCAAGCCAATGCCACCTTCTCGGCCCTGGCCAACGGCACGGCGGGCGTCGCGCTGGAAATGGACGAGGGAAACCGGCTCGGCGGGGGCCATGCAGCCATACACGTGATTCCACCGGCACTGGCCGTGGCTGAAGAGGCCGGAGCCAGCGGCCGTCAGTTTCTCGAAAGCGTGATAGTCGCCTACGAGACCACGTCCCGCATCGGAACAGGAACCACCGTTCGCTCCGAGGTCCATTCTCACGGGACCTGGGGCACCATGGGAGCTGCCGCCGCAACGGCACGTCTTTTGGGTTTCGAGGTGGCGCACACTCGGGAGGCCCTGAACATCGCGGCCTCCATGAGTCCGGCGAACACCTGGACGCCCTGTATTGAAGGGGCCACCGTGCGCAACCTGTACCCTGGCAGGTCGGCGATGCAGGGGATCATGGCAACCAACCTGGTGCTGTGCGGCTTTACCGGATTGAAGGACGGCCCTTCAGATGTCTATGGCTCCCTGCTGGGTAGGGGATTCGACCCGGAGGCGGTTATCGAAGGCCTCGGCGGCCCCGGTCCGCTGCGCATCCAGCAGAACTACTTCAAGCTGCACGCCTGCTGCCTGTACAACCATCCTGCCCTGGACGGTATGCAGCACATTCTGAACCGTCAGGCCTTCGCAGCGTCGGACGTGGAACGCATCGAAGTGCTGGCGCCGCCGCTGGCTTCCATCATGACCGATCCGGCGCCGCCAAATATGCTAGCGGCTAAATTCTCCCTGCCCTACGCCATAGCGGCGACCGTGACGCAGGGGGCGACGGACGTCACTGCCTTCTACGAGGACAAGATAACCAATACAGAGACGCTGGACCTCGCGCAACGAGTGTCTGTATCAGCAGATCCCGAGATGGACCTTAGGCGCTATGATTACCCGGCGGCCCGGGTGACCGTGTCACTCAACAACGGACGGATACTGAACGAGTCGGTGGTGGCCCACCACGGCGACCACCTGAACCCGGCATCACCCGAGGAGTTGAGGGCCAAGTTTTCCTTCCTGACCAAGGACTCGCTCAGCCCCGATCGGATGAGCGAGATTATCGAGACAGTATCCCGGCTGGAGGAACTGCCGGACATCAGGGAACTGACTGCCCTGCTGCGGGCTTAGAAGCCAGCGTTTTTGTCGGCGCTCAGGCTGCCGACGATTCGACTTATCCGGAACTAACAGAAGGCGCGAGGTTCTCGCCGCGCCTTTGTCTTTTTCTTTCGCGACAGAGGTTCAGCCGACCGCTTTGTCTGTCTTCAGTTGCTCCACTTCTGTGGGCGAATAGCCCAGCCATTCAAGAATTTCGACCGTGTGCTGGCCAAGGGCCGGTGAAGGGGGAGCGTGGGGAAGCGGAGTGCCGCTGAAGTGTGCGTAGGGGCCGACCATCCTCACCTTGCCTTCCCGCTCGTGAGTGAATTCGTCGACGAGATCGTTGGCCTGCACCTGAGGGTCGTCGAACATCTCCTCGATGAAACGCACCGGGCCAGCCGGAATGTTGCGTTCCTCCAGGATCTCCAACCACTCGGCGCTGGTCTTGCTGCGGAACAGCTCTTCGGCCTGCCGTTCGAGGTTGCGGGAGTATTCCCTCGATTCCGGCCTGGTGGCGTCCCAGTCTGGCGCCATTGACTCGTCGGTGAAGCCCAGTGTCTCCAGAAGGCGCAGGCGCAGGGGCTGGCTGAGGCAGCCGACGCCGATAGGGCCGTCGGCGGCCATGTAGACCCGGTAGTAGATGTTGCCGTGGTGCTCGCGACGGCGGCTGCCGGGGGAAAGCTGCACCAGGTCGTCGTAAGATGCTCCGGCGTGGCGTTGCTGGCGGATGTCCTTCAGGGTCTTTTCGCGAGTTTCCTTGTCCAGCTGTTCCACATGAAGGAAACGGGCGCCCATCAGGTTGAGGGCCTGGCCCAGAAGGGTGGTCTCAATCTTCTGGCCCTTTCCAGTGCGTTCGCGGGCGAAGAGAGCGGCGGCGACGGACCCGGCCATAGCGATGCCCGACGCGGTGTCGATGAGCGGGCTGGACCACACCCACGAGGGGACGTCATCCACGGTCTTGGTCTCAGAGGCGATCATGCCGGTCATGGCCTGGATGATCATGTCGTAGCCCGGCCGGTGGGCGTCGGGGCCTTTGCGGCCATAGGCGGTGAGTTCGCAGTAGACCAGGCGCGGGTTGATGGCCGATAGTTTCTCGTAGTCGACGCCCAGTTTTTCCGCCACGTCGGGGCGGTAGTTGACCAGCACCACGTCTATTTGCCTGACCAGACGCGAAAGGATTTCCTGCGCTTCCGGATTGGTCAGGTCGAGAGGAAGGCTACGCTTGCCCCGGTTGTAGGTCATGAAGGTGCGGCTTTCGGGCTTAGGGGAGTCCGGGGGCGTGAATCGCTGGGTCAGACGCCAAGGCTCGCCCCAGGGCGGCTCAATCTTGATGACATCGGCGCCCTGCTCGGCCAGAATACGCCCCGCCAGCGGACCTGCGATTATCTCGGTGAAGTCTGCCACTCTGACGCCTTCCAAGGGACCGGGCATCGTCAGCTACCTCCGCGTTCTCAGCTACAGCGATCCTGAATTGATGGATGTCTTGGTTATCTCCACAGCAAACTGCTATTTACGAGCACTAAAGATACGAAAATCCTCTGGATTAAGCTTAGTTTGCCTAGAAGACCAAGGCCAAAAGCGAGGTTTTTCGTTGTATAGGTCTTTTCTTAACTGGAAAACGAAGGCACGCAACGCCTCCTGTTGCTCTTCTTCAGATTTGGTGGCTCCGGTGCTCACGTGGTCCAAAAAAACATTTGCCTTGGTGATAGCCATGTCTGAGCAATATAGCCAACATAGACGTAATTCTTTCAAAAATTCGTCCTTTAGATCCTTTGCCGACGATGTGTCAGTACCCTCGTAAAAGCCTTCCAGGCTCTTTAGCAAGCCTATATAACGTTGTTCAACTCGATTGTATTGCTGCAATTGTCGCTCGCTGTGGCTATTAAGGACCCAGCCGACGACGACAATCGCTACCGGTACAATAGCTGTAACTACAATCTTAAATGCGTCTGGCCACGTCATATATTAATCGTGCCTTATTGACGATTCGACTTCAGCTCTAAGACAACTAGAGATGAGCGTTACTCGCCCAGCAGCGCGGCGAGCTCGGCGTTGACGTCGTCGGGGCGCTCGCAGTGGGGGAAGTGGCCGGCGCGCTCCAGCTTGACGTAGCGGGAGCCGGGGACGGCTTCGTGAATTTCAAGCTCGTACTCGGCGGGCTGCATCGGGTCGTCGACACCCCGGACCAGGGTAAGCGGAGCTTTCAAGTTGTGGATGCGGTCGCGGGCATCAAACTTATCGATGGTCAGCAGGTCGTTGTGCTGCGAGATTGGCCCTACCTTGGTGTGACAGTCCATGAGATCGGCGCGAAGTTCTGAATCATCCACGAACAGCAACATGTGCTCCATGGCGTCGAGCCACTTCTGCATGGGTTCGCCGCCCTTTGCGGCGTTGAGCCGGAACTCGAGGCTGCCGGCAGCGCGATCCTTGGGGCGTATGGCCACGGTCATCAGGAGCAGTCCGTCGACCTCGTCGGGCCAGGTGAGGGCGTAGTCGAGGGCCACACAAGCGCCGAGGGTAAATCCGGCCAAGACCAGTCCGTTGGCATGACCTTTCTCATGCAGCCATTCCCGCAGCCAGCGGGTGTAGCCGGAAACGTCCTCGAAAGACTCCCCTTCCAGGTGGCCGGGCAGGTCCGGGGCCAGAGCGTCGGGGAAACGCTGCATCTGGTAACGGTAGGATGCGGCGCAACCACCGGCTCCTGGGCCGTGAATCAGGACCAGCTGCGACATATCGATCCTCCAGTAGGTGGGATCTCACCGCTTCACGTTTTGGGACATAAGAAACGGGAGGGCGATGATAGTTCAGACTATAGGCCAGGGCGGCGGGAAGGACAGGCCGGTGCGAGCGAGCATGCTCTCACCCACAGCCTGGACTTCCTCAATAAGCGCCTGCTCGTCCACGAACAGAGCCTTATGGTCTTCCACCACGATGCGCCCGTCGACGATGACAGTGTGAACGCTCCGACCGTCGGCATTGTAGACCAGGCTGTTGACCGGGTTGAACAGCGTGGCCCATTCGGCGCTACGGGTGTCGTAGAGGGCGATGTCGGCCTTCTTGCCTGGCTCAATGGAGCCTATATCGTTGCCCAGCCCCAGTGCATGCGCTCCGCTGATGGTCGCCAGCTCGAGGGCGGTCTCGGCAGTGATGGCGGTGGTGTTGCGGCGGGCATCCTTATACACGACGGCGATGAGATACATGGCCCGGTTGGTCTCAACCAAGTTCGAGTTGTTGCCCGCGTCCGTACCGATGGCGGCGGTGATTCCGGCATCAAGCATTTCCGGGAGCAGCCCGCCCGGCGGCACACTGTGCGAATCGGCGGTCATGCCATAGCCTGACTTCATTGCTGCGGTGGGGACTGCCACCACCTTTGTACCGGTACGCGCCAGTACCTCAACCTCGGACATGTCCTGGCCGATGCAGTGGGACATCACGACGTTTTCGCCCAGCACTCCCAGGCTTTCGAGGTACTGGGTGGGACGCATTCCCGTATCGCGCAAACAGGAGTCAACGTAGTTTGCGCTGTTGTTGTAATGCAGGGTCAGAGAAACGCCGTTCTCGTCTGCCAGCCGCTTCGATTCCTGCAGTAATCGGGGAGTAGAGGCGCTGGGCGCGAAGGGCATGGCCCAGGCCTGGACCCGCCCGTCCAGCGCGCCGTTGTAGTCGCGGATGGTCCGGCCCACGATATCAATGGCTTCATCGGTCTCATATACCGGGAGGTTGACCGGATTGGGCCGGTCGGTGACATGAGCGCCCACCATGATTCGGCAGCCCGACTGCTCGTAGGCACGGAGTCCGGCGTCGAGGTACTTGGTGCTGCCTGGATCGAGGAAGGTGGTGGTGCCGTATTTCAGCAGCTCCGTGATGCCCAACAGGGAGGTCAGGTACTCCTCTTCGGCCGTCATGACTCCCTGCAGGATGAACACATTGGGCAGGTAGTCATTACCCAGGCTGTCGGGGAAGATGCCCCGCGTGGCGTGGGCGTAGCTGATGTGCATGTGGCCGTTGACGAGGCCGGGCGCCACCACCATTCCGCGCGCGTCGACGATCCGGTCAGCGGCGACGTCGGCCAACTCCGCAGTTTTGCCCACTTGTGTAATCCGGCTTCCATCGACGATCACAGCGCCTTCCCGGATAATGCGCCGTTCGCCGTCCATGGTGATGAGGTAGCGAGCGTTTTCGATTTTCAGCGTGGCGTCGGGCATATCGTCCCCGGTGTGGTTTAGGATGCCGGTATTCTACAAAAATTCCCCCTCCCTGGGGGGAGAGGGAATCTCTGCTTGCGGTGCTGGCAGCGTCAACCGAAGGTTACAGCCGATCGAGGAAGGCCGTCACCACGTTGTTGAATTCGTCGGGCTTTTCCATCTGCGGGCTGTGTCCGCACTCGTCGATGATCGACAGCTGGGAGCCGGGGATGGAGCCACGATAGATTTCGCCGCACTCCAGGGGGACGATAGCGTCGTTGGCGCCCCAGACAATCAGGGTGCGGGCCTGCACCTTGGACAGGTAGTGGGGCAGGCTGGGGTTATGCAGGTAGGGTTTCCAGCCGAGGCGGGAGAGCATCTCGCGGTTGGAGTGGTCGACCGCGGCCTCCTGGGAGGTGAGCTCACGGGTGAAATACTCGTAGTTGGGCACCTGTTCCGGGTTGTGGAAGGCCAGCTGCAAACGGGTTGCGCCGCCAACCATGAATACCTCGGCAATCTCCGACTTCTCAGGCCGGATGCCAGCGGCATTGATGAGGATCAGGCCCTCGATGTCGCTGCCTCCCATGGCTGCCACCTCAGCGGCAGTCCATCCGCCGATGGAGTGCCCGGCGAGCACGTAATCGTCCAGACCCAGTTCTCGCGCCAACTCCACCACGAAGTGGGCGACGTCGGTAATGCTGTAGATCCAACCCGGCCTGGGAGTGCCGAAGAAGCCGGGAAGGGACGGCGCATAGACGGTTCGGCGTTCCGCTATGGGTCCGCTGGTGGGATCGAAAGTTCCGAACCCGCCGCCGCCATGCAGGAAGAGAAGAGGAGGCCCGGAGCCGCCGGAGAATACCTCCACCGGCGTACCCGAAACTTGCACGGTCGATTTGTTGCCCACTGCTGCCAGCGTCATTGCATGTACCTCGCTTTCAGTGAGTGTCGCGCCCCGCAAAATTCGGAGCGTGCAGGTGCGGCATTGGGATTGTGTCGGATGCCGCAAAAATGGCCAAAAAGCTACCCGATTCTGTTACATAAGCAGTGCAATGTCAAGCTGAAACAAAGCAATCCACAGGGTCGCTCGGCTACCCAGGCAGGGCCATCTCTCCCGTCGGCCCTGCCGACGCTCCACGCACAGTAGAGGCAGCTCCTGAAGTGCCACGGCATCGAAATCGTGAGAGTACCGGTGGCGGCCCATCCAGGACTGCGAGTAGGGATCGGGCACGAGCCGGAAACGAAGGCGATGCGGCCGGGCATACTTGACACCGTGAAGGGGCGACCATACCATAAATGAAGCCGCCTGCGTCTTTCTGCAGCAGGCGGCATGTACGATGGGGATTAGTCTAGCGGTAGGACACCTGACTCTGGATCAGGCAGCGGAGGTTCGAATCCTCCATCCCCAGCCAACTTCCCTTCTAATTAATCCGTTTTCCTGTTTATCTTGCCGCGACGGGCTGGTGCGCCTTCAGGAAGCTCCGTACCTGCTCGACGGTCTTCGCTTTGAGTTGCGGGTCCTCTTTCCACGGGTAGGGTGTTGCCTCCGCCTTTGGCGCAAGCTCGATCATATCCAGTGCGGCTTCCAGTGAGTGGGCGGGAGTGTCGTCAGGCATGACCAGCAGCGGCGTCTGGCAGGCGCGTGCGAAGTCCCGGGATACGCTGTACATGAAATCCGGCTGGATGCGATAGAGGTTGTGCAGGTACTGCTCTATGGTTTCCATGGTCAGTCCGGGCTGCTGCGCGATCAGGTCCGGGCCCCAGGAGTCTCGGCCCATGTCGTACATCGCGTCCGGGGTCTTGGAGGCGTGCCCGACGGGCTGGCAGAGTACGGCGGCCATCACTCGCTCAGGGGCGCGTTCGATGAGCGTCATGGCAAAAGGTCCGCCGATGCAGTAGCCGATGAACAGGAATTCCTGAATGCCCAGGTGGTCCATCAGCCCCAGTTGGTCGTCGGCGAATGCGCCCCAGGGGTCTTCGACCTGGACGGGACCGGTCGACTGGCCGCCAATGGCATTGCGCTGGTCCATGGTTATGACACGGAAGTCGTTTTTGAAGACCTCCATGGAGTCGAACACCTGGCCGGGCCAGTTGTCCATCTTGGAGTTGAGTCCGCCGCCGGGGGTAGCCAGCAACGGAAATCCCGAACCGACCTCGTTATAGTGAATGGTGACATCGCCCTTGGTGTAGAACGGCATGGCAGTTCCTCCTTACTTGAGAACAGCTCCGACTTTCATTGGCAATAGTGGTTTGCACAATAGTAGCTTTCGCAATTGTAGCTTGGGAAAGCGGGGCGTCAAGAAGCAGGAGGGACGGCGCGGTCTGCCGCGTTCATTTCCAAGATACAAGGATGAGGGTACGATTGCCCTTGGGGTTGCTTTGCAATCGTCCTGCGGGAAGAGAGGGTCGTGTGCCTCAAAGGACAGGAGTCGGTCAGGTGCGTGGGCCTATTTGGTGGAGGAGTACGGTCCAGCTAGTCGAAGATCTCTGTCAGCGGCAACGAGAACCCGGGGAGAAGTTCTTCGTCGGTAATGGTGTCGTCGCCAGTGTAAGTGAGCGTGGCGCCGTCGCTTCGGTAGACTGTCACCCGACCTTGTGTGGCTGTCGTGGCAGGATACACCAGCCAGACCCGCAGGGATCCAGCCTCAATGTACTCTCTGACCTTGCGCTCCATCTCGGCGAGCGTGTTGGATGGTGAAACGACCTCTACGGCGATGTCCGGCGCGCCCGGGATGAAGCCAGGCTGCGGTAGTGTCAGGCGTGGCCTGGAGTCCAGGTTGAACGATACGTCGGGCCCACGAACCGTATCCGGGTTTTCCCTCAACCTGTAGCCGGTCTCCACTGCTCCCCTCCCTATTCCATGACTGCGGGAGTAGAAGTGGAAAGCTCCGCTTATATTGAATGCGGCATTTCCGTGTTGTTCGTTTACGGGGGCCAATTTGACCACTTCTCCCTGCACCAGTTCATACCGCCCTTCGCTTTTGCAGCAGAAGTGGTAGAAGTCATCGGCGGTCAGGAGCGTTTTCTGGGAGGACATCGCAACCTGTCCTTGCACTTGGCGTGTGATGTCATTGTAACTCATGGCTCAGGTAGCTACGCTTCCCCGGCCCACTTGTGCGGCAGGTCGGCAAGGCGGCCGAAGCCCAGTTCCTCGCACAATGCCGCATACTCCTCGCGACGGGCGCCCTCCCAGAGGACGGCGCCTGGGCTTGCGTCGATGGGTACGTCGAAGCGAAGGGTGGCCAACTGGCGGTAAAGCAGGGCGTTGTCGCGTTCCTGGGCGAATACTTCCTGCAGTTTCGCCGCACCCCGGACGGTGATGTCCCAGCCGTCGCCGGTGGGTATCGACTCCAGGTGGCCGTATCGGGAGAGTACCGCGGCGGACGACTTGGCGCCCCAGCGCGAAAGGCCGGGGATTCCGTCCGCGTTATCACCGGTGAGGGCAAGCAGATCGGGGATGGACTCGGGCGATACTCCGAACTTGGCGACCACGCCCTCCTCGTTTATGGTCTCGCCTTTGCGACGGTCCAGGCAGACGACGCGGTCGCCTTCGACCAACTGCGAGAGATCCTTGTCCGGTGAACAGACTAGGATGCGATGCACTTCGGGATCTTCCCGCAGTTGCGATGCCGCCGTCGCGATGGCGTCGTCCGCTTCGAACTCCACCATCGGCCATACGCACACTCCCAGTGCGGCCACGGCACGCTCTGCCGCTTCGAACTGGGCGAGGAGGTCAGGAGCCGTCCCTTCCCCGGTCTTGTACCCGGGAAACATGTCATTGCGGAACGACGGAATCACGCTGTCGAAGGCGCAACCGATGTGAGTGACCTCATTCTCCCGCATCAGGCGGAGGAGGCTCTGGATCAGCCCTCGGACCGCTCCCACCGGGCGGCCGGAGGGTGACTCCAGCGGCGGCACTGCGAAATAGGCCCGAAAAAGCTCGTAGGTCCCGTCAATCAGGTAGACTTCCAAATGCTTCGTCCTCTGTTTGGCTGGTGAAATTGGGGGCTCTGGTGATTGGACAGGGAAAACAATAGCACACGTGATAAACGAAAGGGGCGGGTCATGATCCCGCCCCTCTTTGTTGGCTGTCTACTCGATGAAGTAGACGAATCTGAACCTCGGAATCACCAACGAAGAAATCGGGAAGCCCTGTACGTATGGCTTGATCAGGTAATGCTCTCCGGCCGAGTGATACAGTGGAATCCAGGGTGAGCCGTCGAGGATCATCTGCTCGGCTTCGTTGTACATGGCGAAGCGGGCTGCCCGGTCCTGCTCCACACGGGCCCGCTCCAGCAGGTCGTCCAGTGAAGGATCGCTGTAGTGGGTGTGGTTGTTGCTGCTTTCACTGTGGAACAGCACATCCAGGAAGTTTTCCGGATCGGCGTAGTCCGCGACCCAGCCCAGGCCGCCGAATATCTGGAACCGGCCCTCCTGCAGATCCTGCAGGTAAGTGGCCCACTCGGTCTGGAGAATATCCATCTGAACGCCGAGCTGCTCTTCCCAGGTCTTCAGAATGACCTCGGTTATCGGCCCCGGGCTGGACCCAAAGGACCCCGGAATGGTGATGGTCATTGTCGGCCAGGTGCTGGGATCATCTCCGTAGGTGGACTGGGCCAGCAGCTCCCGGGCCCTGTCCGGATTGTATTCGTAGCCAGACACGTCAGGGTTGTATCCGGGGAAACCCGGAGGCAGGATGCCCCTGGCCGGAACCGCAGCATCCTCCAACAGTACTTCGGTTATGGTCTCCCGGTCGACTGCGTAGTTCAGGGCCTGCCTGACCAAGGGATCGTCGAAGGGGGGCTCCACGCTGCTCAGGCCTATGTATGCCGTGTCGTACTGCGGCGGGCCCTGGTGCAACTGATCATGCAGCGGGTCGCTGGGATCGTGGAACCTCTCCAGGGCGGCTACTCCAACTTGGCCCAGGTGAAGCTCATCGTTTTCGTACATGAGCAGCCCCTGTCCACCAGCGAGATTGAACTCAACGGCGTCAATCATAGCCGGCCCAAGGTGGTAGCTGTCGAACCGTTCGAGGCGCATAAACTCGCCCGGGTCGTATTCGGCCAACATGAACGGGCCGGTGCCGTTGGGCGTCCTCACCCAGTCCCTTCCCGTCTCGACGTTGGCCCGGTCAACAACGAACGAGGTGGGATAAGAGAGCTTCGACAAGAAATAGGCCTTGGGCGCGTCGACATCTATGCGTAGAGTTTCTTCGTCAACGACGCTGATTCCGGCTATCGAGTCTGCATTCCCGTTCAGCTTGTCCTTTGCACCTACAATATCGCCAAGGAAAGTATCCGCAGCAGGAGCTTCGGTTTCAGGGTCGGAGGCGCGCTCCAGGGACCACTTGAAGTCGGTGGCGGTGACCTTTCGACCGTCATGGAATGTCGCGTCGGGATTCAGCCGGAAGGTGTAACCCTGGCCGTTGGGGTCCACCGACCAATCCTGAGCCAGGTCGGTAACGAGGACCAGGTCTGGGTCTATGGTGAGCAGTCCCCCGAACACCTCCAATATGTACCGCGAGGAAGTAACGTCGCCCGTCTGGTGTGGGTCCAGGGTGGGAGGGTCGCTTCCCAGCAGTTTCAGCACGCCGCCCTCCACCGGATCACCACTGAGTTCGCCGGTGTTCCCGCCATGCGGAACGTCGGTGGGCCCAGGGTCCGGCGTTGGTACCGGAGTCGACGATACAGGCGACGCAGGTGTGGCCGTTGGAGCCGGTGAGGTGGCAGTGGGACTTGGCGTTGCAGTCGGGTCAGGCGCCAGCGGAGGAGTGGTCGCCGTGGGGTCCTCGGAACCGCAGGCAACGAGGGAAAGGGTTAGCAGCAGTGCCGCCAGAACCAAGACAAATCTCATACTTGGACCTCCGAGACATCTACCAGGCTAGAAATCTGGCCGGAAAGTGGCATGAGGCGGCCAGGGTTTATACTTGGAGTCACCAAGGGTAGCGAGGGTTGACTATGCTGGGAGAGCGTTCGGATCAGAGGGGTCTCTGGGAAGCGGACCGGCTGTATCTTGACCATGTGGGGCGGGAGACCTTCTACGGTCTGCTGGCTTCGCTGCGGGGCCAGCTGTTCCGGGACGCCGACTTCGCCGTGTTCTACTGCGCCGACAACGGCCGGGACAGTGTGCCGCCCAGCCTGCTGGCCACGGCCCTGCTGTTGCAGACCCACGACAAGGTCAGCGACGCCGAGGCCAAGGCCCGGGCCGACTTTGACATCCGCTGGAAGGTGGCTTTGGGGATTGAGATTGAAGACCGTCCTTTTGCCAAGAGCACGCTGCAGGTGTTCCGCGCCCAGCTGATCCTGCACGACCAGGTGCGGGAGGTATTCGAGTCCAGCTTGCGGCTGGCCCGGGAGTCGGGCTACCTGAAAAAGCGGAGCATGAAGGTGGCGCTGGACACGACTAACATCCTGGGCCGGGGCGCGGTGAAGGACACCTTCAACCTGCTGGCCGACGGGGTGGTCAAATTGATGCGGGCGCTGGCAGCCGTGGAGCAGACTGGTGTCAAGGAATGGGCCAGGACCCAGGGATATGGGCGGTACCTGGCCTCCAGCATCAAGGGCGAGGCGGCCATCGACTGGTCGGACAAACGGGCGCGGCAGGCCCTGCTGGCCCAGGTGGTGGCGGACGCGGACCGGCTGCTGGAGTTGGCGCGGCAGGCCCAGGGGGAGTTGCCCGAGGACAGTATAGAGCGGCAGCAGATCGTGGCGGCGGCGGAACTGCTGGGGGAGTTGCTGCTCCAGGACATTGAGCGCAAGAGCCCAGATGGCGATGGCGGCGGTGATGACGGCGTTGACGGCGTGAGCCTCAGGAGCGGGGTGAGCAAGGACCGGATGATGTCGGTGCATGACCCACAGATGCGCCACGGGCACAAGAGCAGCAGGAGGCGCTTCGACGGGCACAAGGCGGCCATCGTCGTGGACACCGATACCCAGTTGATCACCGCGGTGGAGGTGTTGCCGGGCAACGCTCCGGACAACCTGGGGGCGCTGGAACTGGTGGAGCAGAGCGAGACCAACGCCGGTTTGCCGGTGGAGGAAGCCGTGGGCGATGCCGCCTATGGGGACGGAGCTACCAGGCAGACCTTCGCCGACGCGGGCCGGCGGTTGGTGGCCCGAGTGCCAGGTCGGCCCAACCGGCAGCACTTTCCCAAGGATGACTTCGTCATTGACCTGGCGGCGGGTAGTTGCACCTGTCCGGCGGGGCAGGTCACCCACACCATCGTGCCAGCGGGACAGCGGACTGATGGCATGGGTCGGGTCCACCACTTGCAGGCCTTCCAGTTCGACGGGGCGGTATGTCGGACATGTCCACTGCGCTCTCAATGCATCGCAGCTAAAGGCAGGAAGGGACGACGGGTGCTGATCCATCCCCAGGAAGCCCTGTTGCAGCAGGCCCGGACCCTGCAACAAAGCGTCGAGTATGACGAATATCGGGCGCGCCGAGTGGTGGTGGAACACCGGTTGGCCCGACTGGTCCATTTGGGCATCCGCCAGGCCCGCTACTTCGGCAGGGTCAAGACCAAGTTCCAGCTGTACCTGGCGGCCACGGTGGCCAACCTGACCCTGGTGGCGGGGAAACTCGGTCTGTCGAGCAGAACCGACGGCGGTTCCAACAGCTGGGGCACTGACCGTACCCAGACCATACCTTCCGTCTTTGATTTCCTCACCGCGAGGTTCCCTCAAATCTTGATGCCCCCCTTGCTTGCAACGACCTTACTGCTGAAATGCATCTCCCCGAACAAGGCTTTCCGGCCAGATTTCTAGGACGGTGTTTGCGTCCGGCGTTGCGGGAGCTTTCATCGCCAGTCGCTGGAAAGTCAAACCAGACGACCGGATTCTTATGTCCTCCAGGTGAACTTTTGGGTTTAGGTTCCAGTTTGCCTTCGGGTAGGGGAAGTACCTACCTCGAACGTCGATGTACGCCGTACAGAATATCAGCCCCTCAATCCCGTTGTCAGCAAGGAAGTCTCAAAAGCTGGGTTATAATCAGCGCGACCACAAGCTCCCTAGAATTAACGGGCGATTCGACAAGTTCAGGAGGCGCCACCGTGAAAGAGATAATGCTGGACTACACCAAGCAGTGCGGCGATGAGCCGGAGAAGGGACATAACCGCTGGCATCCTGACATTCCGCCCGCTGTCCGTGCCGACGAAGGTGAGGAAGTTGTGATGCAGACCCGCAACGCCTTCGATGGTCAGATTACGCCCCGGACACAGCCACCGGATTTATTGCAGACGGACCTGGGCCTGGTCCATCCCCTAACTGGTCCGGTATACGTCAACGGGGCCGAGCCGGGCGACCTGCTGGAAGTCAACATCCTGAGCATCGAGCCGGCATCCTGGGGCTTTACAACCATTCTGCCGGGGTTCGGATTCCTGCGGGACCTGTATCTCGAGCCCTTCATCTGCCACTGGGAGATGCGCGACGGCTTCGCCACTTCCGAGCAGCTTCCCGGCGTGCGCGTGCCCGAGGCCTCGTTCATGGGAACAATCGGGGTTGCGCCCTCGCGAGCGCTTCGTCAGGAGATACTACTGCGGGAAGATGAACTGCTGCGTCGCGGAGGCGCGGTGGTGGGACCGACGCCCTCGGGAGCGGTTCCGGCCCAGGAACCCTTCGCCTCGGAGGGCCTGCGCACCATTCCCCCACGGGAACACGGCGGCAACGTGGACATCAAGCAGCTGACCGCCGGCACGCGCCTGATGCTTCCGGTGTTCACCGAAGGGGCGCTGTTCTCCGCCGGAGACGCTCACTACGCCCAGGGAGACTCGGAGTGTTGCGGCACTGCCATCGAGATGGACTGCACCCTGCACGTCAGCTTCCGGGTGCGGAAGGGAGAGTCCGCGAGCCGCGGCATCAACTTCCCCTACTTCGAGCGAGACGACTACTTCACCAGCCCCGAAATGGCCGCGCCGCGCCGCTTCCTGGCCTCCACCGGGATGTGCATCGCCGACGGTGTCAACGAGTCCGAGAACGGTACGCTGGCATCACGGCAGGCTTTGCTCAACATGATTCATCTGCTCATGGAGCGCGGCTGGAGCCGCCAGCAGGCGTACTGCATCTGCAGCGTCGCCGTGGACCTCAAGGTAAGCGAGGTGGTGGACGTCCCAAACTTCGTGGTCTCCGCCTTCCTGCCGCTGGACATATTTGAATGATGAATGAGGAGTGCGGAATGAGGAATGGTGGTGTGTTTTTGCTGACAGATTGCCGGTGACTTCATACGTTAGTGGCGGGTAAACTAGTACTCAATCAAACTTGGTCTTGGCGTTGTGGCCGGGGACCGGTTGGCAGTGCTAATCTGCTGGCAATAGGTGCTGTTGCGAGGTGGCGGTGTGGTCAGGGAGAAATTCGCGGTCCGGCTGATGCCGGAGGAGCGCAACCAACTGGAGCACATGGTCCGGGCGGGAAAAGGGTCCGCCAGGGTTATCAACCGGGCCCGCATCCTGCTCAAGACCGACGAGGGTTGGCCGGCGCCCAAGGTGGCCCAGGCCCTGGATGTGGCCCAGGGCACGGTGTTCAATGTCAAACGGCGCTTCGCCGAGGGTGGGCTGGACGGTGTGCTCAAGGACCGGCCCCAGACCCACCGGTACCGCAAAATGGATGACCGGGCCGAGGGCCGCCTGATTGCCTTGGCCTGCAGTCCGGCCCCGGAGGGCCACGACCACTGGAACCTGCGCCTGCTGGCAGACCGGATGGTGGAACTGGGGTTGGTTGAGTCCCTGTCGTACGAGACGGTGCGGCTGCACTTGAAAAAAACACAATCAAGCCGTGGCGGAAGAAACAGTGGTGCATTCCCGAGGTGAGCGCCGACTTCGTGGCGGCCATGGAGGATGTCCTGGACCTCTACGCCGAACCCTACGACCCTCAGAGGCCGGTGGTCTGCTTCGACGAGACCTCCACCCAGTTGCTGTCCGACGCCCGGCCGCCCATCCCGGTAGAACCGGGACGTCCCAAGCGTGAGGACTACGAGTACCGGCGCGAGGGCACCCGCAACCTGTTCCTTTGCATCGAGCCCTTGGCGGGCTGGCGGCATGTGGCGGTAACGGAGCGGCGCACCGCGGTGGACTTCGCTCACCAGATGCGCTGGCTGGTGGACGAGGCCTATCCCGATGTGCCAGTGGTCCGGGTGGTATTGGACAACCTCAATACCCATCGCAAGGCGTCCTTGTACCAGGCCTTTCCGGCGGCGGAGGCGCGGCGCATAGCGCGGCGGCTGGAGTTCCATTACACCCCCAAGCATGGAAGCTGGCTGAATATGGCGGAGATCGAGTTCAGTGTATTTGCCCGCGGCTGTCTCAAAAAGCGCCTCCCCGACGAGGAATCGCTCTGCGCGGAGATTCACGTCCTGGAACAGGAGAGAAACCGGGCTCAAGCCAAAATCAACTGGCACTTCGGCATCCAGGACGCCAGGACCAAGCTCCATCGCCTCTATCCCATCAAATCCTGACTTGATCCAGTACTAGGCGCATGAGTGAGCCTTCATCAGCGCACGAACGCAACGCCAACCCGCGGGGGCAAATTTCGCCGATTCAGGACCGCTCATTCGCATTTGCAGTTCGGGTGGTCAAGCTTACCCGGGCGCTGAAAGATGCGTCAGGCGTGCTCTACCCTCTGGTCGATCAATTGCTGCGGGCAGGAACTTCCGTAGGCGCCAATGTGGCGGAAGCCCAGTCGGCAGAAAGCCGTGCCGATTTCATTCACAAGCTATCCATCGCATGCAAGGAGGCTCGGGAGACTCATTACTGGCTCAGATTGCTCGCAGCTTCCGAAGTTGTGTCTGAAAAGCATTTGGAGGAATTGACTGACGAGGCTGATCAGTTAACGGCAATTCTGACGTCCATCACCGCAAACGCCAAGAGAAACTTGAAATCCAGCTTCAGGACATGACAGAGTTCCTTCGTTTCTCCTTTTAACCTCGAACGTAATCGCATTATCCTCGATGGTAAACGCACGGGCTGTCCTCGCATCGGACGGCCCTGCTGCTGGAAGAGCGGTCTCAGCCAGTCCATGAAGTAGCTTTCGTTGAAGCCTGAGAGATTTCTGACGCACCGTTTGGTGTCTCAACCAAGGCAACGCCACGCCACTTCCGCGATTACATCTCCACTTGCGTAATTACATAGTATACTTGCGCTATCTCGCGACCACTTCGACTGGAACTCTTATCCACGATTCCGTATTCCACATTCCAAATTGAAAAGAGGTTGAATCATGCAGTTTGGACTCCTGTACGAAATGCAGCGTCCCTATGACGACGAAATAGACTGGTACTCGCTGTACCAGGAAACGCTGGAGCAGTGTGAGCTGGCCGATCAGGTTGGCTTCGACAACCTCTGGTTCGTTGAGCACCACTTCCTTTACGGCTTTTCCGGTTCGCCCTGTCCCGAGGTGATGTTCGGCGCGCTCTCCCAGCGCACCAAGAACATCCGCATCGGGTTCGGCGTCTCCATCCTGCCCAACCACCATCCCGTGCGCATTGCCGAGCGGGCGGCCATGGTCGACCAGCTCACTGGCGGGCGCGTCGAGTTCGGCACGGGCCGCTCCAACGCCTACGAGCAGCTGGGTCAGGGCATCGACCCCCGCGAGACCCGGGACCGCTGGGACGAGGCCATCAACATGATCCCGCAGATATGGCAGACCAGCGGCGAGTTCTCCTGGGAAGGCAACTTCTGGAACGTGCCGCCCCGCCGGGTGCTGCCCCAGCCGTACCAGAAGCCGCACCCGAAGATGTACCTGGCATGCACGCAAACCGAGAGCTTCCGCCTCGCCGCCCAGAAGGGCATCGGCGTGCTGTCGTCTGCCTCCTACGCCGTCGACGTGCTGGCCGAGCACGTCAAGGTGTACCGCGACGCCATCAAGGACGCCGATCCTGTGGGCGCCGAGATCAACGACTTCTGGGGCAACAACGTGCACTCCTTCTGCGCCAAGGACGACCAGGCGGCGAAGGAGCTGTGCGCCGAGTCGATGAAGACCTTCTTCGGCCCCGACAAGCCCTACATTGCCGGCCGCATCAACGCCTACGAGGAACTGCTGGAAGCCTGGGGCGGAGTGCCGGAGCACCTGAAGGCCGACTTCGGTCGCTGGCTCCGCCAGTCCGACGAGGAGCACCAGGCCCAGGCCGCCGAGGCTGGCATATCGCTGGACAGCGGACCCGGCGCGGCCAGAGCTGCCGTGGCCCAACTCGACGCCAACCTTCTCGCTGACCGCGGCGTCATCATCGCGGGCAGCCCGGAGAGCTGCATCAACACCATCAAGACCTACGAGGACATCGGGGTCGATCAGGTCATGCTAATCATGCAGACGGAGACCATCCCCCACGACAAGGTGATGGAATCCATCGAGCTGTACGGCAAGGAAGTCATCCCCGCCTTCCGCAACGGCGGCAACGGCAAGTAAAAGCGGGCCGAACTTCCCAGTGAAAACGCCGGGGATGGTACGGTGCCCCGGCGTTTGCTTTAATATATCGAAAAGCCTTCTCTTGGTGATCCGGGGACCAAGCTAGATATGGTGAGAATGTGGGCACTTTCCGCGTGAACCTCAGTGTGGGCAACCTGTTCAACGACGCCAACGCAAGCGTTGAGGCACTGGTTGACACGGGAGCAACCCATTCAATGATTCCCGGCAGTCTGCTTCAGGAGCTGGGCATTGAACCTGTGGAAACGAGGGTGTCTCGAATTGCCGACGGCAGCAGATTAGAGCTGCAGACCGCCTGGGCCAGATTCTCCGCCGAAGGGCGTAACGCTGTTGCCCGCGTGTCTTTCGGACCGGAGGGGACATTCCTGCTGGGCGCGACTACATTGGAAGATATGGGGCTGGCGGTGGACCCTGTGGACCAGCGCCTGATCGTTCAGGAAGACCTGCTGATGTGACGAGCCGGATTAGGTCAATAGAGCGGGGGCGCACAACCGTGCGCCCCCTTTCTTTTGTCCAAGCGCCCTCATCCGGGCAACCGGTTAGCCGCCCTTGGCTCCCGCGATGTCTCGGCGCATGAAGAGGGCCATGGCTACCGCTCCCAGGACCACGGCGTAGACGGTCACCATGATGGCGCCGTGAGCCATATCCGAGATGCCGCCGAAGGTGGCGATATCGGAACCTGGACCGCCCTCGTTGCCTTGCACTGCCTGCCAGGCGCCGACGCTGGGGCCGAGCAAATAGGCAAATACCTGGTCAGACCAACTGAAGTTAGACAGAATGGGGATGAGTATTACTGTCTCGGCAATGTAGTAGCCCAGGGACAGTCCAATGCCGACCCCGTTGGATGTGGTCAGGACCACCAGGAACAGCGCAAGAGCTATGTAGGGCACAAAGCCGTATATCATCCTGCCGAACAGCGCCAGCAGATCCAGCCACGATATGGCCTCGTAGCGCTCGGTCTGCGGGTCTGCGGTGAGAACAGCCTCGGCGATGAAGCCGCTGATCATCACAGTAACGGACAGGATGACCAGGATCGCCACGGTCACCAGCACCACCACCGCGACCTTGGAGGCGAGGAACTGCCAGCGTCCCGCCCCCTTGCTCAAAACGGGCCTCAGGGTGCCCCAACCGTACTCACCGCCCATCACCGCAGCTGCCAGAATTACGGCGATGAAAGGGCCGAAGAAGGCGGAGAATCCCAGGCCGTTGGCGATGTTCTCGGACGGGGACTGGTAGGACACGTCATTACTGAGGGTTGCTACCAGCCAGAAGAGGAGCTGGACTATAACCAGTACGAAACCCAGGACAATCCACGGCACCCAGCGTCGCCGCAGCTTGAACCACTCCCAGCGGGTTAGTTGCGCCACCTGCATTGCCATTACGCCACCTCGCTTCGAGCCGCGGCTTCGTCGGTCACGTCGAGGAAGTACTGCTCCAACGAGATCTGGGCGGCGGTCATTTCCGAAACGTACACCTCGTTGCGGCTGAGGGCGGCGGTAATCTCCCAGGATCGCGCGGCGTCGACAGTGGCCAGCAGATACCCGTTGTCTGCGCTGACGCTTTCCACCCAGGCAAGAGCGTTGAGGATTTCCCAAGCCTTGCGGTCGTCGGTGGTGCGCAGGCGCACCTGGGGCTGTCCACGCTCCTGCAGCAGTTCGGCCACGTCGCCTTGGGCGATCAGGCTCCCGTGAGACAGGATTGCCACGCTGTCGCAGACCTGCTCCACCTCGTTCAGGAGGTGGCTGGAGAGAATGACGGTGCGGTTGTCGCTGGCCAGGCTGCGAATAAGCTCGCGAACCTCGGCCATACCCGCCGGGTCCATGCCATTGGTTGGTTCATCCAACACCAGCAGTTCGGGGTCGCCCAGGAGCGTGTATGCCAGCCCAAGGCGCTGTTTCATGCCCAGCGAATAGGTCTGGAATTTGTCGCCGCCGCGCCCGCCGAGGCCGACCTGTTCTAGCAGGGAGTCCAGTTCGGCGGGGTCGCCACGCCCGGAAATGCCCTGGAAGTAGGCCAGGTTGTTGCGCCCGGACATGTAGGGGTAGAAGCTGGGCGTCTCGATGAGTGCTCCGATGCGGTGCAGTTGGCGGTCGAGCCCGCCGCCTTCAGGCGATTGGCCGAACAGGGTGAAGCTGCCGGCGGTGGGCCGCACCAGACCGAGCAGCATGCTCATCAAAGTGGTCTTGCCCGAACCGTTGGGCCCCAACAGCCCGAAGATTCGGCCGCGGGGGACGTTCAGCGACAGGCCGTCCACTGCCAGAACGCGCCCGTATCGCTTGGTCAGTTCCTCAGTTTGAATAACGAGGTCTTCCATTTCGTCCTCCCTTACGTATCCAGCATACGGTCTTGCCGGATTCCGTACAAGGCAGGGCGATCGCGGGTCGTAGCTCCAATAACGCGCTCTACAAACCGTCGCATAAGAAACTGTTCCTTGTTTGTGTGGTGAGTTCTCTTCCGTATGAATGGTACGGACGGAGGCATCGCGAGGGATTCACTCATGCTTTGCCATCGCATCATTCCGACGTCCAGGTGAGGGCCTTTTCCAGGTTGGCCAGATACCCAGCAAAGGCCTCGCGCCCCGAATCTGTAGCCTGAATCCAGGTGCGCGGCTTCGAGTCCAAAAATTCCTTTGTCATGGCGAGATAGCCGGCATCTTCCAGCTTTCGCAGGTGGGTCGTCAGGTTTCCGCCGGTCAGGCCAAGAGTCCTCTGGATGAAACCGTAGGCGAGCCGGCCACCCTCGGGCTGCGCAACCAGCATGGTCATCATTCGCAGCCGGGTGGGCTGATGAATGACTTCATCCAGGAAGATATCCTCTTCCGTCAAGGCAGTCCGCTCCTGTGAATCCACGCAGCGGCAAACACCATTACGACCAGCATGCCTGCGCCTGTACACAACGCGGCAAAGTCTCCCGCGAGGTAGGCCGGGATGTAGAATGCTACTGCCATGCCAACGCCGACCACGGCCAGTGCCGGGCGGTGCATTATGCCGAACAGCACGTACCCGAGACACACGATGCCGATGGCGACATAGGGTACTTTCCCCGCCCCGTCCGCAGCCCACAGTCCAGCGGCTCCGGGGATAAGAATGGCCGCCGCAACTACGGCCATCCAGAAGGCAAACACTCTCAGCCCAGCACTGCGCGCTATTTCGGGGTCGGCGTTGCGCGAGCCCTCACGGTGGCCGATATATGAGCTGCCGATCATTCCGATGGTACCCAGAAAACCCCACATCGGACCGGGGTACCAGGGATAGCTTTCCTCGAAACCCGGAGCAATCTGCCCAACTGCGAACCGGGTGAAGAAGTGGGCCGAAACGATGGCGCCCCATAGCAGGAGTATGTATGCCGTCCCAGCAAGATACAGAGAACTCTGGGCCTGAGCCAGGGTGGCGTGTATCGTGCGCCATCCCTCTTCAGGAGTGATATCAGGTCTCCCGCCTTCCACCCGTTGCATCGCTGTCTCCTAAGATAGACATCCTGAATGGAAATCACTGTATCACAAACCAGTTTGTAATACAAACTATATGCGATCAGAATTCTCAGCGAGGCCGATGCCCCTATTGCGCTCGAGGTGCGTTGAAAAAGGCCGGACGCAACTTATAATGCCCCTGTAGATTCAGGCGAACAATTCAGGAGGCAGCGATGCAACTGGGAGCCATCTTTCCGCAGACAGAGATAGGGGCCGACCCGGCCGGAGTGCGCGACTTTGCTCAGGCCGCCGAGGACCTGGGATATGAGCACCTGCTGGTGTTCGACCACGTGCTGGGGGCCGACGCCAGCAAACGCGAATCGTGGGAGCGTCCGTACAGCTCCGTGGACATGTTCCATGAGCCCTTCGTGCTGTTCGGGTATCTGGGCGCCATCACCCAGAAGCTGGAGTTCGTCACCGGCGTGCTGATCCTGGGCCAGCGTCAGACCGCACTGGTGGCCAAGCAGGCCGCCGAGGTGGACGTGCTCACCGGCGGACGACTGCGCCTCGGGATTGGCGTTGGCTGGAACGATGTGGAGTATGAGGGCCTTAACGAAGACTTCACCAACCGGGGACGCCGCTCCGCCGAACAGATAGAAGTCATGCGCATGCTCTGGACCCAGGAAGTCGTCGACTTCCACGGTCGGTACCACAACATCACCCACGCCGGCATCAACCCCCGACCGGCGAAGTCCATACCGGTCTGGTTTGGCGGCGGCGCGCCCCAGGTGGTGCGGCGCATCGGGCGCATGGGCGACGGGTGGTTTCCGCAGTTCCAGCCCGACGGCGAGGGTGCCGAACGCATCGCCGAGATGCGGCAGATAGCGGTCAACGCTGGCCGCAACCCTGACGACATCGGCATCGAGGGACGCATCGGCATCGCCACCGACGCGCAGGACGACTGGGGCAAGCTGGCGGAGTCCTGGGCCAGCGTGGGCGCGACGCACCTGTCGGTCAACACCATGCGTGCCGGGCTCAAGGGACCGGACCAGCACATCGAGGCGATACGGCGGTTCAAGGAGACGGTTTCGGGATAGGGACGCGGCTCTCTTTGGGCATTAGATAGGGCTATTTCATGCCTTCAGCCACGATTCGGCGTTGCGCTTCGCTTGCGTTGTGCAACGCCAGATGGTGCAATTGTTTCATGGAATTCAGGCATCGGGGACTCCGCCGATTCTGGGAAAACGACGACGCCAGCCGACTTAACCCCGCTCAGGTAAACCGGATTTCTCGTATTCTGGCAGTACTAGCCTCGGCCCAAAGTCCGGCAGATGCGGATTTCCCCGGTTTTCGGCTACATCAGTTGACTGGCAATCGCCGAGGTATTTGGAGTGTTCGGATAAGCGGAAACTGGCGCATGACATTCCGGTTTGTCGATGGTGAGGCCGTTGACATTGACATTGAGGACTACCACTAGGGGTATGCCATGACCAAAAGAAACCCGGCGCATCCGTCCGACATCCTTCAAGACTCCTTGGATGAAGTGGGCTGGAGCGTAACGGAATTCTCCAACAGGCTTGGGGTAAGTCGCAGCACAATGTCGAGATTGATGAAAGGCCGTTGCGGGATTTCGCCCCCTATAGCCCTGGCATTGGAACGCATTGGGTGGAGCAACGCCGACTTTTGGATGCGCCTCCAAGCCAACTACGATCTCGCCAAGGCCCGTCGGGAGCTGGAGCAAAGACTACTGTCGGAAGCTAACTCAGGACTAACGGATTAGGTGCGAGAAAAGTTGAACTCGCAGGGAGGCCTACCCAGCCCCCTACGACAAGGGCAGCGAGCTGCGACTCCTGGCGCCGCCGATGGCGATTATGCCGGTGGTGTTGAACCTGGCGATGGTAACGACGCCCACAGCGTTTACTCCTCCGATGCTGACGTCGGCCTATCGGAGGACGGGGGCTTGCGGGAACAGGTATTGCCCTGCGCCATGACGTTTTCCTATGCGGAAAGGCCGTGTATCAGCTAGGCTCTGAAGAGGCTCACAACGCGGTCCAGGATGCGGTTGCCTACTTCGTACTTGGTGAGGAGGGGGAGTTCCTCGACGTTGAGGTCGCGGTCGATGAGGGTGACGCGGTTGGTGTCGGTACCGAAGCCGCTGCCCTCACTGGTGATGTCGTTGGCGGCTATTAGGTCCAGCGACTTGGACGTGACCTTGGCGGCGGCGTTGGCGACGAGATTTTCGCTCTCGGCGGCGAAGCCCACGCGGACGAAGTCGCCCTGGGCCGTGGCAAGAATATCGACAGTCTTGGCCAAGGCGATTGAAAGGTCGTCGTCGGACTTCTTGATTTTCTGGTCGGCGGCGGACAGGGGGCGGTAGTCGGCCACGGCGGCGGCCATGATGAGGGCGTCGGCTTCCTCCGTCCGGGCCAGCACCGCATCGCACATCTGCTGGGCGGTGCTTACAGGCACCACCTCAACCAGCGACGGGACGGGCAAGCCCTTTGCGGCAGAGACGAGCACGACGCTCGCGCCGCGGTCGCGGGCGGCCTCGGCCACTGCGTAGCCCATCTTGCCCGAGGAGTGGTTGGTGATGACGCGGACGGGGTCTATGGGTTCTGCGGTGCCGCCGGCGCTGACGACTATAGTGCGGCCCTTGAGGTCGCCGTTGCGGCCGAGGGTGTAGGCGATATAGCCCAGAAGGTCCGGCGTTTCCAGCAGCCGTCCCCAGCCGGTTAGACCCGAAGCCAGGCGTCCCTGCGCCGGACCGGCGATGACCACGCCGCGCTGGCGGAGGCGCTCCAGGTTTTCCCGAGTCGCCGGGTGATCGTACATGTCGGCGTCCATGGCCGGAGCGATCATCAACGGCGCCTTTGACGCCACGACTGTTGTCGTCAGGGGGTCGTCGGCCATGCCCATGGCAAGCTTGGCAATGGTGTGGACGGTAGCTGGCGCGACGACGATGACGTCGGCTTTACGCGCCAGTTCCACGTGTTCGACGGCGTATTCGGAGTCGGCGTCGAAGGCATCGGTCACGACCGGGCGATGGGTCAGGCTGCGGAAGGCCAGCGGCGTGACGAACTGCGTAGCTCCGTGAGTCATGATGGTGTCTACCAGCGCACCCGCCTGGGTCAGTTTGCTGGCCAGGTCGAGTGCCTTGTAGCAGGCGATGCTGCCGGTGACGCCCAGTACCACGCGCTTGCCGTACATATATGCCCTCCGGCCGGGCGGGCCTACGCCGCCACCCCATTAACTATTTCACTAAACGCCGAGAGCGCGAAGAACGCCAAGTGTAATATTCCTGATCTTCTTTGCGTTCTCAGCGAACTCGGCGCTTAATCAGGGTTCTGGTTCAGCTCGTAAATGTGGCGCAGACCTATGAGGGTCAGGTTGGCATTAATGTGATCGAACACTCCGGTTTCCCGGGAGATCACGTCCGCCAGTCCTCCGGTGGCCACCACAGTGGCGAAGCCGCCCAGCTCGCCCTTGATGCGTCCAACCAGACCCTTGACCAACTCGGCGTAGCCCAGCACCAACCCGGCCTGCAGGGCAGCCGTGGTGTTCTGGCCGATGGCAGAGGGCGGGGGGGTCAGTTCAATGCGCCTCAACTGGGATGTGTTCAGGAACAGGGCCTCGGCTGCGACGCTGATGCCGGGTGCGATGGCTCCGCCCAGGTACACACCCTCCGGCGATATGACGTCAAAGACCGTTGCCGTCCCGAAGTCCACTATTATGGTCGGGTAGCCGTACAGCTCCTTGGCGGCAACCGCGTCGGCGATGCGGTCGGCGCCCACGTCCCGAGGGTTGTCGTACGCGATCTGCAGCCCGGTGCGTATCGCGCCAGTAACAGTCAGTGGTTGCACGCCGAAGTAGTTGACAGCAACTTCCTCGAAAACTCCGGTCAGCGGCGGGACCACGCTGCACATGGAGACCTCGGAAATGTCTTCGCGAGCTATGCCGTTCAACTGGAGCAGGCTCGTCAGGAGCAGGCCGTACTCGTCCTGAGAGCGACGCGAATCGGTGGCGGCGCGCATGGTGGAGGCCAGGCCAGATTCGCCGAAGACGCCGATGGTTACCATTGTGTTGCCGATGTCGAGGGCAAGGAGCATGGGTATTTTAGACCAGTCCATGTTGGGCTATTACGCGGCGAATTATATGTCAGCACTGATACAGCGGCAAGGAACGATGAACCACTGCGGCCGCGCCTTTGGACCGCTGCTTTTCCTCATGCCGAAGATAGAATTCGCCCCCTGCCATCGTGAACGCCACCTGTCATTCTGAACGAAGCGGAGAAACTCAACCCACCCGGTACGAAGAATCTCAGCCCCGCCATCATGCCCTTCCAAAAATCAGACGAATCGCAGTTCAGACACCCCCGATTGCTTCCTGTCATTCCCGCGCAGCCTGTCGAAGGACGGATGCCAGGAAATCGACTGCGATTCATGAGGTCCCTGCCCATGCACTCTCTGGATAGCCTTGACGAGGTTCCTTATCCGCGTGCCGGGGACCTTAACAGGTCCCACTTCCTGTGGGCAGGAGAGCGGCGACAGTGTTTCTGGGCGTTATGGGTTATAATCAGCGGGCTATAGGCACAATCTTAAGCAAGTGTGAGTTTTGGCGGGAATGAGCAGCAAATTTCTGGAACGGCTGGATGAGATTCGCGAGGGCGCCCCGCCCCAATTGGGCTTCGGCGCGCGCCGTCCTGACAGGACGCCCGGGTTGGCGCTGATCGTGTCGGCCGGGGGAAAGGATGGCGCGGCGGCGGCAAGCGGACTGGCGCCCGACGCCATTATCGTGTCTGGCGCGGCGGCGGTCGACGCCAGCGAAATCGGCGAGGCGGCAGGCAGCGTGCTCTGGGGAGCGCGAGCGGCGGCGCTTTCCGTAGAATCGGCGTCTGCCTGGCGTGAAGCGGGAGCAGACCCCATCGTCTTCTCGCTCAGCAATACAGCGCTGGGCGCGGTCACTTCGAAGGATGCCGCCAGGGTGCTGGCTGTCGATACCGGCCTGCCGCCCGAAGAATTGCGCGACATCAATCCCCTGCCTGTGGACGCGGTGCTGGTCTCCTTGCCCGGCGACCCGTCCAGCTGGACGCTGCAGGACCTGGCTGCCATCGCGCGGGTAAGCGGTCGCGTGGGCAAGCACCTGCTGGCGGAGATAGACGGAGCACCGGACGGCGATACCCTGGAAGCCCTGCGCAACGCCGGCATCAGCGGGCTGGTGATAGACGTATCGGCCGGTGAGGACACCATCAAGGGACTAAAGGAGGCGCTGTCGAGCATGACGCGGCCCGGGGCTGATCGCCGCGCCCGTTCCAGTGCCATTCTTCCGGGCTCGGTATACACTGCCCGCCGTCCCGCACCCGCTGAAGACGATCCGGACGACGACGATTAGCGAGGACCGCCATGACCGGAGACAATCTGTCCGACAGCGAGCCGGAAGGCGGGCAACACGATCATGTTCATGAAATCCACGAGCATTACGGCGTGCTGCCGGCGGATGGCGTCGAGGACCTCACAGACAAACTGACCGGCTATATGTACGAGATTGAGCACGGCGGCCTGTCGGACATCATGGGCCAGGTGCTTGATGATTTTGCCGACCAGTCGGGCGGGATGCCGGAGGACCTGAAGTCCCGCGACGCCTTCGAGCAGATTTCCCGCAGCCAATTGGCGGTTACACTCGCCTACCAGCTTGGGCGGCTAGAGGGACGTTCCCCACAGCTCGTCGAGAACCTGGTGGCTCGCGCCATAGAGTCCTACGGGTTTCTCCCAGTGGACGAATCGGAAGAGATTACGGACACGGACATGGAGAACCCCAAGGTGCAGGTTTATCCGCGAGTTCGCAGGATGCAGTACGTTGAGCCGCAGATAATTCAAATCCAGGGTTTGGACGACGGACCGGCGACCGGGGAAGAAGGTTAAACGCCAAGCACACCGATGGCGCAGACAATGGGAAGAAAAGCTCGCCGTTCTCTGCGCTTTCGGCGTTTGATTTTATGCCTGTGAGGGATCACCGATGACCACTACGAACTATGACCTGCTGCTCACCGGTGGAACGCTGCTGGACCCGGCCCAAGGCATCAACGACCGCCGCGACGTGGCGTTCAAAGACGGCGTGGTTGCTGCTGTCGCCGAGCGGATAGACGCTTCTCAGGCGGCCGCATCCGTGGACGTTTCAGGCAAGCTGGTAACGCCCGGCCTGATCGACCTGCACGGCCACTTCTACCACGGCGGCAACCCCACATCGGTCAATCCTGACGAGATATGCCTGTCCTCCGGCACGACCACCGGGGTTGATGCCGGAAGCGCCGGGTTCCTCAACTACCAGGCCATGCGGGACTACGTATTCCCGGCACACCGCGCCAGGCTAATCGCGTTTCTGCACGTGGGAGCGGTGGGACTGGCAGTCAACAGAGTGCTGGGCGGCGGGCTGCACGACATGCGGGTGATCGACGTCGACGAGACGGCCAACCACATCAAGCAGAACCCGGGCTTCTGCTTCGGCGTGAAGGTGCGCATGCACGTCAACGCCGTGGCTTACTGGAACGCCCACGAGGCCATGAAGGCGGCGCGCGATGTGGCCGACAAGTCAGGGACCCGGCTGATGGTGCACGTGAGTGGAACTCCAATCCCCCTGCCGGACGTGCTGGGGTTTCTGGGCCCCGGAGACATATCCACCCACGCCTTCAACGGACACCCGGAGCACATGCTCGACCGCAACATGAAGATTCGGCCCGAGGTCAAGGAGGCCGTGGACCGTGGCGTCATCATGGACCTGGCCCACGCCGGAGTTCACTGCGATGTCGAGGTGACTCGGGCGGCCCTGGAGCAGGGGCTGGCGCCGCACACGATCAGCACCGACATTCACGTTCCGCCGCCGGAACGGACCGTCTACCTGATGAACGATCTCGTCAGCAAGATGCACGCGATGGGTATGCCCCTGGACGACGCCATCGCCGCCTCCACGAGCACTCCGGCGAAGGTGCTCGGGCTGCATGAGACCATCGGCTCGCTGGCGCCCGGTATGTGCGGGGACGCTGCGGTCTTCGACCAGCGGGAGGGCCACTTCGTGTGGATGGACTCGGTCGGCAACCTGCAGCGGGGTCCCATGCGCCTCGATACTTTCGCAACGGTGAGGGCCGGGCGCATGGCTTGGCGCGAGGGCCAGCTCGTCGAGATGGGCAACTGCTGACACCCTTCGTCAATTTGTCGGACTTCGTGGAAAGAAAGGCCCTCTTCCATCCGGAAGAGGGCCTTTTCTATCCGACTTCCAGACCGTGGCGTCATCCGGGATTGGGCGTGGCGGTCAGCATGATTGACGGGTGCCCCTCCAGCTCGAAGAGGAAGTCCACCTGCTCACCCTCGGGGAACAGCGTCCGCTCCGCTGCCACCATGATCATCGGCGCAAAGAGGTAGGGATACTCGCGACCCTGCGGCTCTTGCTCCAACTCTATTCGCACGGACACCTGATTGCCCTCAATATCCAGGGCCGCCACTGACAACGGGTCTCCCCTCGCCGGTCGCCACACATAGTAGGCAGCCAGTAGGAAAGAGTCCTCAAACTCGATACGATTCAGTGAAGTGGAGTTGCCATAGCTCCTTTTGCTGATGAAACCGTCTTCGAAGGCATCCAGCTCTTCCTGGCTGGTGAGAACGTAGGCACGCAGCTCGGTCGCAAAGGGGCCCACCTCCTCCCAGTCCAGCGGAGACACCCACCCGCTGTTCACGTACCTGTAGGCGGGCAATCCGGAGTCCAGGGCGGGGGGCGCCGTACTCCCTTCGCCCCATGCCATTAACGACGCCACACCGGCGGCAAGCAGCAAAACAACCGCCCACAACCTCAGGGACGGCAACATGAGGCGGCTGACCGATGCGGGTTGCGTGACCTGTACTTCGCTTGACTCCATTACCTGATTTCCATGATACCAAATTGAGAACGCAGACAACGAAGGGCGATAAATTCCGCCGGGAGCTCAAACTAAAACGACCCCGCACGAGCGAGGCCGTTCAAACTTGATGGCGACTAATCAGTCCGAATGCTGTCTAGCCGGGGTTATAACGAAGGACCAATTCGGCCACGCGGGGGTCGATAACGCCAATTTCCACGCCGCCATCCAAACGGGCTACACCCAGGTGAGCGTCCCGCTGGATTTCCTCCCAGTCTGGTTCCAGTTCGTACTGGTCTCGGAGATCCTCGAATAGAGCGTCAAGCGACTCTTTGTCAAACATAGCCTCTCGAAAATTTCCTCCTTCCGAAAATGGCCGCAGCCCCGTCTGTGCGGCACCCTACGCACTGGATAACCGGAACTGCGCCAGTTGCCCTCCAGCGGAGCAAAGCAACTTTGTCAGCGAAAGCTAGTCTAATCAAAATGAAGTCGGCTGGCAAGTAGAAACGCGGATTCTACGGGCTCGCTTCGAGGGTGAGCACAGCCAGTTATATGCTCATTTAAGGATGCGTGGAGGCCACACGTGGCGCATATGCCGACGCTGACGGCTCCGTTTGAAGGACCGCTATCATTTGCCCTCGCAGGGCCTGATGGCTTATGTTTTCCAGTATCTTTCAGATACACCCACGGACAGGAAACTTGAATTGACACAAACGAACAGGATCGACGGGCGAAGATGGGATGAGCCTCGCCCGGTGAACATCACCACTGGATACCAACGGTCGGCGGAAGGGTCAGCACTAATCGAGATGGGCGGCACGCGGGTGCTGTGCGCAGCGTCGCTGGAGGAACGCGTCCCCGCCTTCCTGCGTGGACAGGGACGCGGCTGGGTGACGGCCGAGTACTCGATGCTGCCTCGCGCCACCAATACCCGATCTTCCCGAGAGCGCGACACGGGCAGAATCAGCGGGCGGTCGCAGGAAATACAGCGACTCATCGGGCGCTCACTGCGGGCTGTAACAGACATGGAGGCGCTGGGCGAGCGGACAGTTCAAATCGACTGCGACGTAATCGAGGCCGACGGTGGAACGCGGACGGCGGCCATTACCGGAGCCTACGTGGCCCTGCACCAGGCGATGAAGCTGCTGGTGCGCCAGCGGGTGCTGAAACGCATACCCCTGGAGTGCCCGGTGGCGGCGGTGAGTGTTGGCATACTTCGGGAGGAGCTATTGCTCGACCTCTGCTACGAGGAAGACTTCGAGGCCGACGTGGACTTCAACGTCGTGATGACAGCCAGCGGCGGCCTGGTTGAACTACAGGGGGCAACCGAGGAACGTCCCTTCGCGAGGCCAATGGTGGAGCAGGTGCTTGGACTGGCGGCCCGCGGAATGGAACCGTTGTTCCGTGCTCAACGAGAGGCACTGCAGCGCATGTAGCGCGACGGGCAACCGCGCACAGCCACGGGATGTCGGGGCCGACTCCCAGCCGCCGGTCTGGGGGCGAGCATCAGCCAACCCCGCCCATGAAGTGCGCAGAAACCAATCGTGTGAGAGCGGCTACGTCGTCTCGTCGCCGTCTTCGGTCAGGTGGACCAACGGCAGTCCCAGTTCCGCGAGGGGGCCTTCCACGCTCGCCCGGTCGCCCACAACCAGAATCTGCAGGTTGTCGGGCCGGATATGTGTCTCGACGGCGCGATGGACGTCTTCCAGCGTGATTGCCTCGACGGCGGGCCGCACGGTGCGGAAGTAGTCGTCGGGCAGGCCGAACTGCTCCATCGACACCAATTGGCCCAGCACGGAAGCGGGCCGCTCGAAACTGGCAGGATAGGCCCGCATCAAGCCATCCTTGGCGTTGGCCAACTCTTCGGCAGTGATGGGACGCTCCGCGTGTACCTCCCTGAACTCCTTCAGCGTTTCGTGAACGGATTCCATGGTGGCATTGCTCTGCACCGATCCGCCCGCGACCAGGATGGAGGGAAGCCGCAGCCACTGGATGGAGGACATGTACCCGTAGCTGTAGCCTTTGTCCTGCCGCAGGTTCTGGTTCAGGCGGGCCGAGAACTGACCTCCAAAGGCGTAGTTGCCCAACAGGAGAGGGAAGTAGTCCGGATGGAGGCGCGGGACCAGCGAATGGGCGGCACGTATCACAGACTGGGGAGCTCCGGGCCGGTCAACCAGGAATATCGTCGCCGGCTTTACGGCCAACTCGATGCCATTGCCCCCTGCGGCCACTGACGCAACGCCGCCCCAGGCCCCGAATACGTCGGCAGCGCGGCGCATAACTTCCTCCCGGCCAACATCACCGACCACCAGCAGGTGAGCGTTGCCGGGGTGGTAGGCGCGGCGGAACTGCGCCAGCAAATCGTCTCGCGATATGGAGCCTACAGATTGCTCCGTACCGGACATGGGATGAGCGTAACCGCTGTCGCTGGGATAGACCAGCCCCGCGACCAACCGTTCGGCGATGGCGTTGGGTTCGTCTTTGCTGCGCCGCAGATCGGTCAGGTGCTCGCGGCGCAATCGTTCAAGCTCATGCTCCGGGAACTCAGGGGAGAGCATCACCTCTGCCGTCATCTGGAGGGCGCTTGCCCAGTGTTTCGAAAGCGTCTCGGTGGACAACAGCGAGTACTCGCGGCGACTGTCGACGGACAGGCGAGCGCCGATGAATTCGAAGTCGTTGGCAATCTGCTGGCTGGACTTGCCCGCCGCGCCCTCCGGCAGCATGTCGCCCACCAGTCCGGACAGGCCTGGCAGGTCCGATGGGTCGCCGGAAGCGCCCGAGCCCAGCAACACCCCGAAGGCGACGATGGGCATGCCGGGCTGTTCGACGACGGTCACTCCCATGCCATTGGGCAGGCGGTCGCGGGTGGGCACCGGTGGGGTGAACACCGGCTCCGCTGTGGGAGGCGGCATGATGTTTCGATCAACGGTGGTCGCTGCGGCCGAAAGCGGCGTTTCGGGCAGCACCCGCAGCCCGACCCGGTTGTTGCCCACGTAAGTCTCGGCCACACGCAAAATGTCTTCGCGCTGGACTGCCAGGCAGCGGTCAAGGCTGGTATTGATCAGACCGGGATCGGACTCCATGACGTTGAAGTGGTTCAGCTGGTCGGCACGCCCTCCGAAACCGCCGATGCGGGCCAATTGCCGGAAGTGGGTGGCCTCGATGCGGTTCTTGGAGCGGGCTATCTCCTCGTCGGTGGGCGGGTTGCGATGGATGTTCTCCAGCTCGGCCTCGACAGCCGCTTCAACCTCGTCGAGGCTGTGGCCCTCGGCGGCGGTGACCTGAACGAGAAGCTGACCGGCGATTTCCGAAGGGCCATAGCGAATGAAGGCGTGCTGGGCAATCTGCTTTTCGTAGACGAGGGAGCGATGCAGGCGGGAGCTGAGCCCATCGGACATTACGGCCTGGTATAGCTCCAGAGGTGCGTCGTCAGGGTGTCCTTCGGGAGGAGCAGGCCAGGCGATATAGAGGCGCGGCAGGGTTACCTTGTCCCGCATTTCGATGTCGACGCGGCCGGAAAGCAGCGAGTCCTGACGACCGATGCGCGGCACACTTTCCCCGGGCGGGAGGTCGCCGAAGTACCGGTTAACCATTTCCAACGCCTGCTCCGGATGGAAGTCGCCGGCGATGGCGAGGCTGGCGTTGGAGGGGCCATAGAAGCGCTGGAAGAATTCCTTGACGTCGTCGACGCTGGCGGCGTCCAAGTCCTCTTGCGAGCCGATGGTCATCCAGTGATAGGGATGGGGCAGCGGAAACAGGGCCGATTGCAGGTGCCAGTGGGCCATGCCGTAGGGACGGTTTTCGTAGGACTGACGGCGTTCGTTCTTGACCACGTCGCGCTGGACATCAAACTTCTGCTGGTCAAGGCCATCAAGCAGGAAACCCATGCGGTCGGCTTCCAGCCACAGAGCCAATTCAAGGTAGTTGGAGGGCACGTCTTCCCAATAGTTTGTGCGGTCGGTGGTGGTGGAGCCGTTGAGGTTGGCCCCCGCCTTCTGGAGCGGCTCAAAGTGGCTGCGGTTGTGGTGCTTGGTGCCCTCGAACATCACATGCTCGAAGAGGTGGGCGAAGCCGGTTCGGCCCATTTCCTCGTTCTTGGAGCCGACGTGATACCACACGTTGACCGCCACCAGCGGGATGGTGTGGTCTTCGTGGAGGATGACGTCCATCCCGTTGGAAAGCGTGTGCTGCTCGAAAGCGATGGTAACCATCTGATAACATCCTCGAATGGGAAGAATATCGGCACGTGGAAAATGTGAGGACTAGCCTTTCTGACTAGTCCTCGAAGTATGAACTCAAATCCCTTTGAGTCCTCCTTATAAACTAGAGCAATGGGGCTCGTGTTGGAATCAGGCGACGGTCAACAGGGTCAACCATCAACCTCAAGTCCTCAAGCGTTGTCGCTCCGAGAAGGAATTCACCCTCCGGTCCGAATATCACTCGAGCCATTCCCTGTCGACCATGTGTCTCAAAGGTGACCCAGCTAGTGGGGTAGTCAACCTGCTCGCCACTTGCGACGTCAAAGGTTATGACCTCGCCTGGAGCCAAGCCCAATTCCACCAACAACGAGGCCGGCATCATTGAATATATGGCCCCAGTGTCCACCATCGCTTCCACAGTAACAGTCGATCGGGTACCAGGAATACCCACCTCAACAGGAACGTAGAACACTCCCATTTTGAAATGCCTAGGCCCCGGACTCGTGTCCCCAGTAGTTCTCGTCGGTGCGCTCGCTGACGGGGGAGTGGGCCTGGTTGTTTGCGACTTCCTCGGCGTCCCACAGCTTGGAGAACTTCAAGGCCCTGGGGCAGTGGCTGTAGGCTTCCTCCACCTCGATTAGCAGACCCTGGAGATGGCGGGAGTTGTCGTCGGTCTCGTAGAGGGCAAGCTCAATGCTCTGGCGATCCAGTTCGTCCTTGCCAACTACGCTGGCCTTGCCATTCACACGCACGGTGTCGTTGATGCCGGGTATGAAGAATATCAGGCCGATGTATGGGCTGTTCTCAATATTCTGGTACGACTGGAACAATTTGTTGCCCGCGACATCTGGGAACAGCAGTCGATGGTCATCAATGACCTTGACGAAGCCGGGCTTTCCTCCCTTGGGGGACGCATCGCAGCGACCTTCCTCGTCGGCGGTCGCCATCACCACGAAGGGAGCGTTGCTCACGAACTCCTGCACCCATGGCGTCAGGTGGCCTTTCAGCTTCTTGACTGCCCGCTCGGAGGGCGGTCCAAACTGCTCGTTGAAAGTGCTGTCGCCTGTGGCCTGATCTCTGATGGCTGTCATTGCGCCTGCTCCTTGTGGGCCGTTTCGGTTCCCGTGATTCTAATGCCGGGAGTTGTAAGCGTCTAGGTTGCTAGAACTCGATGCCGGGCTGGGCCTTGATGCCTTCATGGTATGGATGCTTGACCAGGGTCATTTCAGTAACCAGGTCAGCGAAGTCCACCAGTTGCTGCGGGGCGTTGCGGCCGGTGATGATCACATGCATCATCTCGGGCCGGTTGCGCAGTACCTCGAGGGCATCATCGACGGGCACCCATCCGTAATGCAAGGCATAGGTGAACTCGTCGAGGATGACAACATCGTAATCACCCTCGGCGATAATTTCCTTGCAGTTCTCCCAGTGTTCCTGTGCCAACTCGGCCGTGTGGTCCAGGTCTCTTGATCGCCAGGTGAAGCCGTCTCCCATGGCCCGCACATCTATGCCCATCTTCTTGGCGGCTCGCTGCTCTCCGAAATTGGCTGTAGTGTGCTTGATGAACTGGAGCATTATGACCTTCATATCACGGCCCCAGGCACGCAACATGATTCCCATGGCAGCGGTCGTCTTGCCCTTACCGGTACCGGTGTTGACGATCACCAACCCCTTATTGATGCGGGGGCCAGTTACCGATTGAGGGCCCGGTTCAGACCTCGCGCTGGCGTCCTGATTGCCTGTGGTCATATCCATTCCCCTGCTGTCGAATTTAAAGCGATGATTTCGCTCCGAGCCTAATCCTTTCTCTCGAAGGAGAGGGGCTTTTTCCTTATTTAGCGTGAACTGTATTTAGAGTGAACTGTGAGCAGCGCAGGTCTCCACGAATCGAGGGGCGAGGCCCGGAGCGCTGCCCAGATGCACGTGTACGTAGGTTCCCCAAACGCTGCCGGAACGAAAACCATCCGGGCGGCCTCCCTGGTTGACGACCCGGTACACCGACTGGTCCTCGCTGGGAGGCTGCTCCAGTGTCGACCAGTGGAATTCGTGCCCGCGTACCTGCTGCCCAGAGGACAACAGCGGCGTATCGCCCCGCGCCTCAACCTCCCGGTAGCCCAGCGACAGGCGGGACTGCGACATCGCAGACGCTGCTGGGACCAGGCCGGCCATCGGATGCGACACGTCGTCGAAGCCGGTAAGGCTGCGTCCAAGGTACATCAAGCCGCCGCACTCCCCGTAGATCGGAACATTGCGTGCGGCCGCATTCCTGATGGAATCCAGCATGGGTTGATTGGCCGACAATTCAGCCGCGAACAATTCCGGAAAGCCGCCGCCAAGGTACACCCCGCCGGCGCCTTCCGGAAGTGTATTGTCGTCAAGGGGGCTGAAAGGAACGATTTCGGCGCCCCAGGCTTCCAGCAGATCCAGAGAATCTTCGTAATAGAAGTTGAAGGCCCGGTCCTGGGCGACAGCTATTACTGCCTTCTTGGCCTGTGGTTTCTCCGGGTATACCTGCGGCTCAGCTAGAGGAGCATTGCACTGTCGAGCAAGTTCAGCGACTCGACCAACGTCGATGGTCTCCTCTACCTGCGCCACCAGTGCGTCGTACCACTGTTGGGCGACCGTGCCTTCCACTGTGGGTATGAGGCCCAGGTGCCGCTCCGGTTGTTCGAAATCGGGACGTCTCGGCAGGTAGCCCAGCACCGGCAAACCAGTGGTGGCCTCGATCTGGGGCTTGCAGAATTCCAGGTGCCTGTCGCTCGCGACCCCGTTCAGTATTACTCCGGCAACATTCAAGCCGGGATCAAATACCTGGTATCCGAGGACCTCGGCTGCAACGCTGCGGGCGACTTTGGACGCATCAGCGACCAGCAGCACCGGTGCGTTGAGCAGCTTGGCGAGTTGCGCGGTCGAACCTTCTTCATCCAGGCTCGAGTGGCCATCGAACAGGCCCATGACTCCTTCGACAACGGAAATCTGCCGCTTCGAGGACGCCCTGCCATACAGTTCCACCACCGTGGCATGGGGCAAGAGCCAGGTATCCAGGTTTCGACTGGGCACGCCGCAGGCCACGCGATGGTAGGACGGGTCAATGTAATCGGGGCCGGCCTTGAAAGGCTGCACGGTGTAGCCCCGCCGAGTCAGGGCGGCCATAATGCCGGTGGCGACGGTGGTCTTGCCCACGCCGCTTCTCACCCCGGCAATGACTATGGTGGGGTTCATTCGCTACCGGCTCCCAGAATTTGGCCAGCAAGGCTTTTGACACCTGCCGTGCCCAACGCTACGATAGCACATCATTTGCGTATTGGCAGTAGAATGCCCTTCGTATCTGGTGCTGGGCCTGTCGAGGACCACGCTCCCAATTTGGTCAGTCCACGTTTGGTGGCGCTGGAGGCAAATATGTCGAGCGATGCCACCCAGTTTCGGCGAGACTTCTGGACCAAGTACGCCGAGCAGTATCCCAACGATGGAGTCGTGCCCGGCTGGGGCAGGGTTTATTTCTGGGTGCCAGTAGAGTCGGCAGGCCTGAACGTGTCGCTGGGAGTGTATCCCTGGGGAGTGGGTCTCTGGCTGCGTGGCCGCAAGGGCGAATCGCTGGCTGAAGCCGCCCGCCGCATCCAGGGATTCAAGGACTCCTTCAGGGAAGTTGTAAGCGACGCTTTTGACGGGAAAGTCCAGGGGAATCCGGTCACGGAATGGATCGACGTATCCGGAGGATTCGACGCCAAGCTCGAATGTGACGTTTCGGATATGGACAACTGGGAAGACATGGCGGCGTGGCTACACTACATGCTGCAGATTTATCTGCGAGTCATCGAAAGGGAAGCAGCGTCGACGACTCCAGTTTAGAGTTTGCGAACGTGGTAGCCGACATGCTCCGGTCGAGTCCAAATCTACCTCAACTTAACCTAAGCGGCAGGTGAGAATATGCCCAGGCTCGAGACCCTAAGCGAAGTGCAGCGACGAATGCTGCAAATGTTTCCTTGCATGGAACACGACGATACTCCGTGGGCGCCGATGCGAAAGCCCCTGAGCGAGAGCAGGGTAGCGCTGGTCACGTCTGCAGGGCTGCACCTGCGGGACGACAAGCCCTTCATTTCAGATCCGCAGGGCGGCGACTGTTCATACCGGGTGATACCGCGCACCGCGCCGGTGTCGGACATCATCCAAAGCCATGTCAGCATCGGGTTCGATCATGCCGGGATCTATCGCGACATCAATGTCACCTTCCCCATGGACCGGCTGGAAGAACTCAAGGAGCAGGGAGTGATCGGCTCACTGGCCGACAACTACTATTCGTACATGGGGGCGTTGCGGGATACCTCCCGCGTGGTGGAGGACACAGGGCCCGCCGTGGCCCGGAAGATGGCGGAAGAAGGGGTGGATGTGGTGTTCCTGACACCCACTTGACCGCTGTGCTCGCACGCGGTCAGCGTGCTGGCAAGGTGCTTCGAGGAAGCAGGAATATCCACCACCGGCGTGGTGTTCGTGAAAGAGCATGCGGAACGGACCAAGCCTCCGCGGATGCTGTGGGTGCCGTACGCTTTTGGCAATGCCCTGGGGAGGTCCGGAGATCCGCTGATTCAGCACCAGGTGATGAAGGCAGCCTTCGACTTGCTGGATGCCAAGCAGGGCCCGGTCCTCGAAGAGTTCGAGGACGCAACGATGCCGGAGCCACTGTTGCAAGCCTCCGAAGCGGCGCGGTCGGATGCCTCCAAGGGCCTGAACCCTGCGGACGAGCTGACTGCCCTCCGGCCCTACTACGAACGCTGGGTGGAAAAGAACGGCGGGCGCACCGCGGTGGGCGTGAGCAGCGTGCCACAGAGGCGGTTCCGGGGCGTCGTGCGCTTCCTTGAAGCCTACGCCGCCGGAGAAGACACGGACTATGAGGACAGGCCTGACAGCGTTGGTCTCCCCCAGTTCATCAGGTACTGCGTTGACGACCTCAAGGCCTTCTATTACGAAGCGCGGATGGAACAGCGTCCGGGTATCGAAGACAGCCAGATCCACGAGTGGTACTGGGGCGAGACGGCAATGAGCGCCCTGATTGTCAAGCTTGCAGAAACCATGAACCAGTCAGAAGATCCGGCGGTCAAGGCCATACCCTACGGCCTGGCCAGGTAACCGCCATCCCCTCACGGTTCGGGGCAACGGCAAGTCCGAAATGAGCTAACATCCTGGGGCGGGTTTTGAACCCGCCCTTTGGTCAATCCAGGAAAACGGCCTATTCAATCAATAGTAAAAGGGAACGAAAAACCAAGAGTAAAAGGGAACTCAAGACGAAGAGGGAACGCAAATGGCTTTCTATACATACGACCACATCCACCTGCTCAGCCCGGAGCCCTTGGAGACGGCCCAGTACTTCAACAGGATGTTCGGCGCCCGCATTGTTGAGTCGTTACAGTCCGACGGCAACTCCAGGGTTGACCTGGACCTGAACGGGCTGGAAATATTCATTGCCCGCTGCGCTGACGATACCACTCCCAGTGCCGACCACCCGCACCAGGGACTCGACCATTTCGGGCTGCGAGTGGAGAACCTGGACGAAGCTGCCGTTGATCTCAAGACGAAGGGCGCGGAGTTCACGTCGGAGCCCCATGAGATTCGCCCCGGCGTAAGGATTGCCTTCGTTGTGGCGCCAGGCAACATACGCATCGAGTTGCTCGAGAAGGACCCCAACCGCGTTGGGTCGTAAGTCAGGGCGATCGCATTTGGCTGTCGTACTCATTCAGGGGTGAGCAGTACGATTGGAGAGTCGGCGCGGCGACGTTGCCGGTTGGAGGGGCTGATTTTTTGTTTATTCCGGTAGTTTCGGGTAATTTCCGGTAATCGGCGTGACCAATGAGGTCCTGCGTTGGTGCGAAGAAGCGCCACCTTGGCAGCAGCCCCGTTGAGGTTGCTTTTAGTAGCAGACATGGATTTCATGCTAGAGAAGGGTCACAAGGCTCGACAAGGGCCAACTGTCATCAAAATGGGCAGCGGCCAATAAGACGCGATTACCTAAGGCTCACGGCGCCGGCTTGTCAACCATCCCCACAGAGTCATAGCTACAACGATTACGCCTATTCCCAGTAACAGCCAACCGATCCCCTTGACGATCCACTCTCCCACGGGAGAAATCAGGACCGCTCCGATGGCCGCCAGCCAGACTCCGGCCATCAAGCCACAGCCCGGCCCTCCGCTACCGAGGCGTAATCGCCTCTCGAATTTCATTCGGAGTCCGGAATCAGCGCGAAGGTGGAAGATGACTGGGCAACCCGCCCCTCTTCCACGAGCTTTTGAAGGTGAGTGCGGACGTTCCTGGAGGCAGCTTCACGAAGGTTGTCGGCGAGGTCGCGGGGATAGACGAAAGTAACGATTTCGTCCACGGAGCCAACACCTTCGGCCAAGGCAGACAGGACCTGCTCTTCGCGCTCGGTCCGGTGCCGGGCGTACCAGGCGATTCGAGCAGCGCCGTCACTTATGATTTGCCCGTGGCCTGGGCAGAGGATGTCCGGCTTGAGGCTTGCCAGGATTTCCAGGGACTCCATGTATTGCTTGAGGTTGCGCACACTGGACGACGAGTTACCCAGGATCGTGTCGCCGCTGAATACCGCTCCGTCGGCGGGCAGGTGGTAGGAGATATGGTCATCCTCATGGCCGGGGGTATGCCAGGCCTGCAGCGACACGTCGCCCCCGGCCCCCACCGTTCCCTGATTCTCCAATTCCCTCACTATGCCTGCACCGAGCTGATGCGTCAGTCTCGGCTCGAGCTTCGGGTGACAGAGGACCTCGCAGTCGAAGCTCTCCTGCAGCCGGTCGAGGCCGCCGATGTGATCGCCGTGCCCGTGGGTGATCAGGATGGCCGATATTCTCGGGCGACCCAGTTCAGTGTGATAGTCGAGGATTTGCCTCGTCCAGGCACGATACGGTTCGCCCGAGTCGACCAAGACCATATGGTCCGACGGGTCGCCGACGAAATATATCTGCGTGCCCCCCGGGTGCATCGCTCCAAAGGTGGTCGGGTCCTCTTCGATGTGGGTGCTGTAGATGTGGGGTGCGATCTGCATTGGAGGCCTCTTCTGATTGGCGGGATGTCGAAGACAGTTTAGCAGGCAAGCGCTGCAAGGACCGGATTTTCAGACCACGTGGGCCGGGTCTATGTCGATGGTGCAACCGGCGGGGAAGTCGGTCGTCTCCAGAAATTCCGACAGGTTGCGGCCACGCAGCAGCAGGCGCCATCGATAGCGGCCTCGCAGGCGCGGTGGGAGCGCGGGAGCGGGGCCATTGATTTCGAGGTCTGATCTGCCCTCGGCAGCGGCGCGGCGCCTCAGTTCTTCGGCAATGGCAACGGCCTGGCGCTGGCAGGCTTCGGCGTCGGAGTTCTGGTAGACGATGTGAGCCAGTTGATTGAATGGCGGGTATCCGAGGCTACGCCTGGATTCGATCTCTAGACGATACATTTCCAGGTAGTCCTGGTTGGCACCGGAGCGTATGGCGTAATGCTCGGGGTCATAGGTCTGAACGAACACGCGGCCTGGCGAATCGCCCCGGCCGGCGCGACCGGCCACCTGGCAGAGGAGGCTGAACACGCGCTCGCCTGAGCGGAAGTCGGGAACGTGCAGTCCAATGTCGGCCAACACAACCCCGACGAGGGCTACGTTGGGGATGTCGAGCCCCTTGGCGACCATCTGTGTGCCGATCAGTACCTGCGTTTCACCGGAGGCCAGACGCGTCACCGCCTCTTCGGCAGCCCCTGCGGAACGCGCAGTATCGGAGTCCAGCCGGTCGACGCGAGCTCCGGGAAACAACTCGCCGACCTCGGATACCACGCGTTCCGTCCCGATGCCAAGTTGGCGGATGCGACGCCCGCGGCATTCCGGACACTCTGTCAATGTACGGCGGGAATAGTTGCATTGATGGCAGAGCAGCCTTGCCGGGGAGGCGTGAAAGGTCAGAGGGGTGGAGCAGCGCCGGCAGGACGCCACATGACCGCAATCGCGGCACTGAACGATAGACGACGACCCTCGCCGGTTCAGGAACAGGATCGCCTGATTGCCAGTCCTGAGGCATTCGCGGAGACCCGCCGAGAGGGCGCGACTGAATATGTGCCGGTTTCCCTCGCGCAGCTCTTTCCGCATGTCGCAGATTTCAACCCTGGCCAACCCGGGGTTCCTGGCGGAACTGTAGACGTCCCCGGCTTCCTGCAACCGCTGGACCTGAGTTCCCTGGGGCGCAGGTGTCCCCGTCACGCGGTACGGCAGTTCAAGCAGGCGGACACGCCCCCGGGAGGCGTGATAGTAGGTCTCCACCGAGGGTGTGGCACTGCCCAGGACCACCACGGCCCCCGTCCGGCGCGCCAGTTCCAGGGCGGCGGCACGAGCATGGTAAAGAGGCGCAGACTCCTCCTGTTTGTAGGTCCATTCGTGCTCTTCATCAATTACGATCAGGCCCAAGTTCTCAACGGGCGCGAACAGGGCGCTGCGAGGGCCGACTACCACGTCGAAGTTTCCGCCCCGAATGTCCCACCACTGATCGAACTGCTGCCTGGGCGTTTGTTTGCTGTGGAGCAGCGCCACCCTTCCAGCGAACCAGTTGTTCACTCTTTCCAGTGTCTGGGGAGTCAGGGAAATCTCGGGGACCAGGAACACCGCCCGCTGCCCAACCCGGACCGCGTGATCTATGGCCCGGAGGTACACCTCGGTCTTGCCGCTGCCGGTTACACCGTGAAGCAGGAAAGAGCGGCCGGACTGCGTTGACGCCCTTTGCGCAGGAGGTGTGGAGCCGGATGTGTCCAGGGCCGCGGTGATCTCATCGAGAGCCAGGCGTTGTTCGCCGGTAAGGGTCAGTTGATTCGGCTCGTCTTGCCCGGCCACCGACGGTATCGGCGGAGGTCCGCCGGATGTGCGCCACCATTCCAGCGCTACGAGGCCCCTTTCCCACAGAGCCTTCACGGCCTGCGGACGGAACTCGCGGTTGGCTTCAGCGAGTGGCAGGTGTCCGGGTGGTTGGCGGATGGCGCCGAGGAGGTCCTGCTGCCTGGGGGAGAGCGAAGGCTCCGTGTCTTCGACGGGTTGCGCCGGAACCAGATAGGCTTCGTACTTGGGCGCCACATCAGCTCGCGGGATGGCGACTTCACGGCGGACGTGGCCCTGCTCCACCAAACGGTCGAGCTGACGGGCTCCCCGACGGCCCAGCAGCTTCACGAAGTCCGCCCCAGACATACGCCCCTTGTCTTTCAGGGCAGCGAGAGCGACCGGGACCTCCTCTCGGGAGGCATCCACAGCGATGTCTGAGTCGAGGACTGGGAAGACGCGTGTGCGAACCCTGGACTCGAAGCCGGGAGGAAGCATCAGGGACAGTGCCGAGAACAGTGGGGAGCGGTAGTGGCGGCTGATCCATTGCCCCAGGCTGAGTTGTTCCGGTCGAAGAAGAGGAGCGGGTTCCACGGGTTGGAGTATGTCGCGGGTCGGAAAGTCGGGTTCGGCGCCCGACAGTTCCGTCACGATGCCCTGCAGGGTCTGAGAACCGAAGGGAACCCACACCAATTGACCGGGTTGCACACTGAAACGGGCAGGAATGCTGTAGGTGAAGGTGCGAGCGTGGCCCACGGGTGCGTCCACGGCCACGTCCGCGTACCTCAAATCATCCACGATTCACAAACGACGCTGCACCCAATGGCAAGCTAGGGAAAGAGCAAGCAGGAAGACTGATGCAGCAGGAAGCTACTCCTCGGCTTCTTCTTCAGCTGAGGTTTCCGGCTCCGCGTCAGCAGCGCCATCTTCCACTTCTGCGGCGGATTCGGACCCAGCATCGTCAGCGGAGACCGCTTCGTCTTCGGCTACTGGCTCCGCAGCCTCGGCCTCGGCCAGTTCCGCGGCCTCAGCGGCGGCCAGTTCCTGGGCCTCCAGCTCGGCAGCGGCTCGGGCTTCCTCTCTACGGGCTTCGGCGGCAGCCTGCGCTTCAGCGGCGCGCCGGCGCTGTGCCGGATTCAGTTCCTTGATGCGGGCGGCGCGACCCTGCAGTCCCCGCAGGAAGTACAGCTTCGCACGCCGCACGGAACCGTAGCGGGTGACCTCCAGGGATTCGATCAAGGGAGAATGGAGCGGAAAGATGCGCTCGATTCCAATACCCGCGGTAATGCGGCGGACAGTGAAGCTGGCGGCAGGACCTCCGCCGTGGTCGCGGCGGATGACCACGCCCTGGAAGGCCTGAATGCGCTCGCGTTCGCCCTCACGAATCCGGAAGTTCACGCGGACTGTATCGCCTGCGGAAAACCGGGGGATGCGAGGATTTGCTTCGGGCTTATAAATCTCGGTGGCGTTCATCTTTCTGTCTCTAAATCATTTCAGCGAATTAAACCGGCCCCAACGCCCAACATATGCGCGGCGGGCCGGTTCTGGCCGTCAATATTGCATTCTGCAGCGGGCCTGGTTCTTACAATCAAGAACGGCCCACCATTATTTGGAGTTGTTCCTCTTCCGACAGGGGACCAATCTGATGGTGGGCGGTAGTGGACTCGAACCACTGGCCTCTTGCGTGTCGAGCAAGTACTCTAACCAACTGAGCTAACCGCCCCCAGGATAGGAAGTGTACCAATCGCGTATTCGCCGGTCAAGAAGCTGGAGTCGCGGCTCAGGGCAATCGCATTTGGAATATCAGGTCTCGATCATTGCTGATTTGACAATAGTAGAGGCCCGAAAACTTTTTTCTGCCATTTCCTTTCATTATCTGCCATCCCTGGCTGCCTGCCGGGTTCCTGTGGATGGCGGAGGGCGTCGAGCGGAGTCTGACGCGGCCTTCAGTAACAATGTTAGGGGTGCGAACAATGTTAGGGATGCGCTGTCGGGCTTGGCAACAACGAGATGTCACCAGATTTTTCAAATGCGATGGCTCGGCCGCCCGGAATCCCGATCATGGATCAGGGCCTTGTCCGCGTGACGATCAGGGATTGCGCCGCTCTCAGTCATTTGGGGGTGATGAGTTCACCGGTGAAGCCGTAAAATGAAAGGAGAGCGAAATTTCTCCGGATCGCGAGGAGACGGCATGGCTACGAATGAGCGTTATCGCCTGCTGTATGACGGCGCATGCCCCGTATGCAGCCGCGAAGTTCTGTGGCTCCACCGCCGCCGCCCCGCCGCCATCGAAGCGGTGGACATCTCATCGGCTGACTTTGATGCGTCCTCTTTCGGTCTCACGGCGGAGCAGGTGGATGCCGCCCTGTACGGAGTGCATCCCGACGGGAGCGTCACCATGGGGATGGAGAGCCTTCGAGAAGGATACCGGTTGGCCGGGCTGGGATGGGCAATTGCCTGGACGGGATGGTGGCCGGCCCGTCCTGCCTTCAATGCCTTTTACCGCTGGTTCGCTCGCAATCGAATGAGGATCGGAAGGCTGCTGGGCAGGGAGGACGAGTGCGCGGACAACTGCCGGTTCTGACGCACCCGATCTGAATACTGGCGAGTGATATACTTCGCCCGGATGTGCACAAGGCTGTCAATGGAGTCCGGAGGAGCTTTGGAGACAGGAGAAACAACCAGGGTATTGCTGGCAGCGAAAAAAGCCGCTGGGCTGAGCTTCGCTGACATCGGTAAAGCGATCGGCCGGGACGAAGTGTGGGTGGCAGCGCTGCTGTACCGCCAAGCCAGCGCACCACAGGACGAAGCCCTGAAGCTGGCAGAGATACTGGGGATCGACGCCGCCATCGCCGATGAGCTCACGGAGCCGCCGTCGAAGGGGCTTGGGCCAGTGGTGCCGACCGACCCGCTCATCTACCGGTTCTACGAGATCATGCAGGTCTACGGTATGCCGTTGAAGGACGTGATCCACGAGAAGTTCGGCGACGGCATAATGAGCGCCATCGACTTCACAATGAACGTGGACAAGGAAGAAGACCCTGAACACGGCGACAGGGTGAAGGTGACGATGTCCGGAAAGTTCCTGCCCTACAAGAGATGGTAGCGTTAACCGAAGGGGAACTTCTGCAACGGGCCTCCGAACTTGTTCCGGTCCTGAAGCAGCGGGCTTCGCAGACCGAGGCGTTACGACGGGTGCCGGAAGAAACGGTCAGCGATGTGCTCGGCTGTGGGCTTCACCTGGCAGGCGTACCGAAGGGATATGGCGGGCTCGACGTCAGCTACGCTGTCGGAATGGACGTGGCGGCGGAGCTGAGCCGTGGCTGCCCCTCCACCGGGTGGTGTCTTGGCCTGTGGGTTGCCCACTCCTGGCTGGTTGGCTTTTGGCCTCAGCAGGCGCAGGCAGAGGTATTCGGAGACGGTCCAGACGCGTTGTTATCCAGTTCGCTCAACCCCGGCAAGTCGACCTGCGAACCCGTCAAAGGCGGTTACAGGCTCACCGGTAGGTGGGAGTTTTCCAGCGGGTGCGATCACGCGGGCTGGGTAATGCTGGGAGCGCCCAACATCGGAGAGCGAAGCTGGGTGCTGGTACCTCGCAGAGACTTCGAGATAGTGGATACATGGTTTGTGTCAGGACTGCGGGGAAGCGGCAGCAAGGACATATCCCTGGAGAACGCATTTATTCCTAACCACCGGGTCCTGGACGTCAACTCCGCAGGCATCACGGACCGGACCGGTTGGGAACAACACGGCCAGGGACGATACCGGGTACCCGTCAGCGCCCTGCTGGGGTGGGACCTTGTTGCGCCGATGGTTGGCATAGCGCAGGGAATGGTCGACGAGTTCACAGCACGGCTGGCAGGGACGTCTGGGCCTGGCCGCACGGCGGACTCTCCGGCGGTGCACACGCGACTGGCGCAGGCGTCGGCGGAGACGGACGCGGCGCGCATGGTGATGCAGCAGAACATCCGCGAGATGTTGCGCAAGGGCAGCGAAGGAGAGCCCTTCACGCTGCTGGAACGGGCTCGATTCCGGCGCGACAAGGCGTTCGCTGTGCAGACGTGCCTTCAGGCCGTCAACCGGTTGTTCGATCTGAGCGGGGGGCACGGCATCTTCGAGTCGACGCCGTTGCAACGATACCACCGGGACGCCCAGGCGGTGGCGCACCGCGACGGGCTGATCATGGAAATGGGCGGGCGCGACTATGGCCGCGTGGCGCTGGGGCTGCCACCGGAGGGGCCGATCTAGCGGAAGGGCCGATCTAGCTGACGGCGCGAGGCGGTCTGCCGAAAGCGGCCACCACTGCGCCGACAACCGCCACTCCAGCTCCGATGAGGAACACGTCGCGATAGGCCAGGACGAAGGCCATGCCCTCTGCTCCTGCAGTCCCGGCCAACGTTGCCAGGTGGTGGTCGCTTCGCATGGCGAAGATGCCCCCCACGATGGAGACCGCCGTCACTGACCCCAGTGCCTGGGTGAGCGACAACATTGACCCCGCTGTGCCGAACCGAGAAGGCTGGACGCTGCGCATAACCAGGGCATAGGCCGCCGCCTGGAAGGTTCCCAGACCGATGCCCACGATACAGGCCCTCAACAGCACCTGGGCCAGGGTTGATTCCTCGTTGAGCAGAGCCATCCACGCCAGTCCCGCCGCCATCACCAGCATCCCCGTCACGCCGACGGGCTGGGTCCCGATGCGGTCAGTGAGCCACCCTCCCAGCAACGAGAACACCGTTGCCAGAAGAGAGGATGCGGCCAGCAATGCTCCAAGGACTGCTGGCCCTCTGCCGAGGGTGTCTGCCACATAGAAAGGGAAGATGAACCAGACCACGAAGGCCCCGAAAAAGGCCAGGTACATGCCGGCACTGGAGATTACGAAGCCGAGGTTCTTCAGCAATGCCAAGGGTATGACCGGCCACTCGGCCCTGCGCTCGATGCTCCAGAACAGCACAAGCAGCGTTGGCGTGAGCACCAGCAGAGTCAGCACGGGCCACGAGTCCCAGCCCAGGTCTCGGCCCAGACGCAGTCCGATGATGAGGCAGATCATCCCGCCGGCCAACGTGAGCACCCCGGTTAGGTCAAAGGCAGGAACTTTTGTCTGGTCTGGTCCGGCGAGGCTGGCAGACAACGGAGGGTCGCGGTCAAGGAAGAACCACGCCAGGACCAGAGCGGCCACCATGAAGGGGACCCTGCCCCAGAATACCCACTCCCAGTCCTGCCCGAACCAGCCGGCACCAACCAGCAGTCCCGCACCTAGGGTGCCGCCGACCATGCCGAGGGCCAGGCTCCCGGAGGTGAAGCCCATGCTGAGGCCGCGACGGTGGGACGGAAACAGGTTGGCGGAGATGGCGGGAGCCACGGCGTACATACAGGCGGTGCCGATGCCGTGCAGGACGCGGAACCCGACGACGGAGGCGAGGTCAGGGGACAGGGCGATCAAAAACATCGAGACGAGGTAGGCCATCCCGCCCCACAGGTAGACACGGCGGAGTCCGAAGCGGTCGGCGAAACTGCCAGCGCCCAGGACCAGGCTGGCCCGGATGCCCATGAACACCACGAGAGCCCACTGCACGCTCTGGAGGTCTGCGTCGAGGTCGGCTGCCAACTCGGGCAGTGCGACGTTGACGGAGAAGTCGAGGGAGGCGAGGAACATTCCCAGCCCGGCGGTCGCGCCGATGAGGACGTTGCGCCACCGCCCGCCGGTGAGCAGGGGGCCTGCGCCCGGTACGACGGCAACCTCAGCGGCGGCCAATGGGGCTGCTCGCGGGTGGGTTGCCGGTCGTGGGGCGGCGATTGCGGGAATCCTTCATTGGGGGATTCTACGCTATCGGGCAAGGGGAGGGGTGCGGAGGGAGGGATGGAGTGGGTATGCTGCGGGTTTGGGGGTAGGGGAATGTGAGAGGGCAAAGCGAGGCGTAAGCCACGCAGGTATTGGCGATGGGGCTGGAAGTACTGCAGCAGCCTTTCGGCCCCGATGGCAGGGAGTGTCATTGCTCCGCACCCGCAATCACAGGCTCGACAACACGCCAAGCATTGGATATATATTGTATATCCAGCTGCGACAGTGAGTATATCGAATGGGAACGCAATCGCACGTAGCCCGATGGGGCAGCAGCCTCGCGATCCGGATACCGAAACCTCTGGCCGAAGAGTGGGGCGTCCATGTCGGGTCGGCAATTGAGATGACCACGGACGGTGAACGCTTGACTCTGACCAAGAGGGCATACGACCTGGATGAATTGTAGTCCAGGGTCACCACGGACAACCTGCATTCTGAATGGGATACAGGCTCGGCCGAAGGCAACGAAACATGGTGAATGCACCTTATGTTCCCGACAGGGGAGACATCGTCTGGCTGAACTTCAGCCCCCAAGCCGGGCACGAGCAGGCGGGCCGGCGGCCGGCGCTGGTCCTGAGTCCGAAGAGTTATAACGACAGGACAGGCCTGGGCCTATTCTGTCCGGTTGCCACGGCTGCGAAGGGTTACCCTTTTGAAGTACCGCTCCCTCATGGAAGCGACATCACCGGCGTGGTGCTGTCGGACCACATCAAGAGCCTGGACTGGCGCGCGAGGCAAGCAGGCTTGGCGACGCAAACGGCTCCTCGTGTGGTGGAGCAGGTCTTGGGATTGCTAGGCTCCCTCCTGCGGTGAGAGGGGGCCGGGGCCGGAAAAGACGAGGGCAATCTCGGCGCCCAGAGCAGGGAAAACAATACCCCGGGATCTTCACCGCCCTTCTGTAGAAGCGCGGGAGAGGACACCCCGGGGCCTATATATCTATCCTATTACTTACAGCGTAGACATTCAAGTCAAATGACTCAACCGTCTCTCTTTTCAAGCATAACGTCAGCAGTCTCTGATGAACGGTTCAATCCCTATCTTTCCTCCAGCAACCAAAGCGAAAGTGTGGCCCTCGGAGTTTACGCTTGGAATATAGCACTGTGCGAAAGTCTCTATCCATGCCTGAACAACTTCGAAATTTCGCTTCGAAACGCCATTCACGGGGCGGCCACCCAAAAGTTTGACCAACCTGAATGGATATTGAATCACCTTCATCGCAATGAATCCGAACCGCTACATAGGAGGTTCAATAAACTTGCCAGAGAGAGGAAAGTGGTAAATGTCGGCGACTTGATAGCCAACTCAACTTTGGGATTCTGGCTGAGTCTGTTCAGGTCGAGATATGAGCAAGTGCTATGGCCAGAACTCTTGGAACCAGTATTCCCCAATTGCCCTAGAAGTCGACGTACTCGGCGGAATATGTATGCGCGGCTAGATATGATCCATCGCTTCCGCAACCGGGTGTTTCACCATGAGCCGGTATGGCACCTGCAGGACCTGGAGGAGCAGCACCAGCGAATCCTTGAAACCATCGGGTGGATCAGTCCGGCGATGCTGGCGGCGACGCGAATGCTAGACCGGTTCGACAGCGTTTATACTAGGGGCGCACATAGCTATGCGAATGAGCTTGAATCGATAGCGCAGAACTGGGGCGCTCAATGACTGAGCCAGGAGGGCAGCAATGGTAGAGAACACAGGTGGAATCGACGCACTGCTTCAGGAGGACAGGAGCTTTCCGCCTCCTGCGGATTTCGTGGCCAACGCCAACATGGCCGACCCGGACATCTACGCCAAGGCGGCGGCGGACCCAGAGGGATTCTGGGCCGGTCTGGCCGAAGGGCTGGACTGGGACAAGAAGTGGGATACGGTGCTGGACTGGAGCGGAGCGCCCTTCGCCAAGTGGTTCATCGGCGGTGAGCTGAACGTGTCGTACAACTGCATCGATCGCCACGTGAAGAACGGCCGTCGGAACAAGGCTGCCATCGTCTGGGAAGGCGAGCCGGGCGACTGGAAGGTGTACACCTACGGCGACCTGCTGCGCGAGGTATGCCAGTTCGCCAACGGCCTGAAGAGCCTGGGCATCGAGAAGGGCGACCGGGTTACCATCTACCTGCCGATGACGCCGGAATTGCCCATCGCCATGCTGGCCTGCGCCCGCATAGGCGCGCCCCACAGCGTGGTCTTCGGTGGGTTCAGCGCCGAGTCGCTGCGGGACCGCATCAACGACTCGGAGTCGAAGCTGCTGATAACCGCCGACGGCGGCTACCGGCGGGGCGGCATCGTGCCCCTGAAGCAGAACGCGGACGACTCGCTGGTCGGCGCGCCCACCGTGGAGAATGTGGTGGTGCTTCGCCGCACCGGCACTGCCGACGACAAGATGGTCGACGGGCGGGACATCTGGTGGCACGACCTGATGGAAGGTCAGCCGATGACCTGCGAGCCGGAACCTATGGACAGTGAGGACATGCTGTTCCTGCTGTACACCAGCGGCACCACCGGCAAGCCCAAGGGCATCGTCCACACCTCGGCCGGGTACCTGCTCGGGACGATGGCGACTACAAAGTGGGTCTTCGACATCAAGGAAGACGACATCTACTGGTGCACAGCAGACATCGGCTGGGTTACCGGGCACAGCTACATCGTCTACGGGCCGCTGGCCAACGGCGCGACCACGGTGATGTACGAGGGGTCGCCGGACTATCCGGACCGCGACCGGTTCTGGGCCATCGTCGCCAAGTATGCGGTGACGATCCTGTACACGGCGCCCACGGCCATCCGGACCTTCATGCGCTGGGGCGAGGGCTACCCGAACAAGCACGATATGTCGTCGCTGCGGCTGATGGGAACGGTGGGCGAGCCGATAAACCCGGAGGCGTGGGTCTGGTACTGGCAGCACATCGGCGGGGGCCGCTGTCCGGTGGTGGACACGTGGTGGCAGACGGAGACGGGCGCGATGATGATTGCGCCGCTGCCGGGCCTCACCACGCTGAAGCCGGGTTCGGCCACCCGGCCTTTCCCGGGCATCGAGGCGGAGATCTTCGACGGGGACGGCAACACGGTGGGCCTCGGCGGTGGCGGCTACCTCGTCGTCAAGCGACCGTGGCCGTCGATGCTGCGCGGGGTCTACGGCGACCCGGAGCGGTTCATCGACACCTACTGGTCACGCTACGACACTGAATTCAAGGACGGCGGCATCTACTTCACCGCCGACGGCGCGCGGCTGGACGAGGACGGCTACTTCTGGCTGTTGGGTCGCGTGGACGACGTCATCAACGTGTCGGGGCACCGCATCGGGACGATGGAGGTGGAGAGCGCCCTGGTGGACAATCAGAAGGTGGCCGAGGCGGCCTGCATCGGCAAGGACCACGAGGTCAAGGGCCAGGCGGTCGTCGCCTTCGTCACGCTGAAGGACGGCGTGGACATCTCGGACGACGTCGTCACTGAGCTGAAGGCGCACGTTGCGGGGAAGATCGGCGCGATGGCGCGGCCGGACGACATTCACTTCGCCGCGGAGCTGCCCAAGACCCGCAGCGGCAAGATCATGCGCCGCCTGCTGCGCGACGTGGCCGAGGGCCGGGCGCTGGGCGACACGACGACGCTGGCGGACCCGGCGGTGGTGGACTCGCTGAAGTCGCAGTACGGCGACGAGGAGTAGGAATCTTCACGGTTTGATTCTGAGAGGCAGGAGAGGGGTTGACCTGCTCCTGCCTCTTAATTATTTAGGATTATCGCTGCCCATTTAGATGGGACCAAGCACCGATAACTAAACCAAGGACAAAGTTGCGAAATGCAGGCACAGAACACCACATTCCAGCAGATTATTTCCGGCCAAATCAGTTTCTAATCCCGGTGTTTCAGCGTGATTACAAGTGGCGAGAGGAGAACTGGCAGAAACTCTGGGAAGACATACTGGGAGCGGGGAATGCTGGCCATTTCGCTGGGTCCATAGTCCACGCTCCGGATACTGCGTTCTCCGCTATTCCCACATACCTTGTGATCGACGGGCAGCAAAGGTTGGCGACGCTCACCGTACTATGCGCCGCATTGCGGGACCATATCAACGAAACCGGAAGGCAAGGCAATGGGATTGGCCCCACTGCCATTCAGATCGAAGAATACTGTTTGAAGAACAGCCTGGAAACTGGAGACCGCAAATACAAGCTGGCGCTGAGGAGGGCTGATAACGAGGTCTTGCGCTCGGTCCTGGATGGTCAACCTATGAGCAATGACGATGGAGCCGAGGGGTCGCTTATCGATGAGGCGTACTGGCATTTCAGGGAGCGTTTGTCAGAAGGCGAAATCGACCCGGGCCTGGTTTTTCGCGGCATCATGGGGCTCAGGCTGGTCGAGATGACCTTGGACAGGAACATCGACAATCCCCAGAGCATATTCGAAAGCATGAACTCGACTGGGGTTGACCTTAGCCAAGGAGACCTGGTCCGTAATTACTTGCTTATGGGACTGGAAGAGGCAGAACAGACTCGACTCTACGAGCAGTATTGGCAAAGGATAGAGTCGCTTTTCCAGAAACACGACAGCGCCTTAGATTCGTTCATTCGAGACTACATCGCCCTCAAGAGGGGAGACGCGAAGCAAGCGCGAGGTGACCGAATCTACGATGAATTCAAACTCTTTCAAAATTCCGAGTTTGCACAGGAGGAGTTAGAGGATCAATTAAGAGAGTTGCTGCGTTTTGCTGGCTATTACGCAAAGTTCAGAGGACTGCATCAAGAATCATCTGCGGCAATCTCTCAGGCACTAGCCAATGTGCGTCACCATGGCGATACGGCGGCTTTAGTGATCATGCGACTCTTCGACTGTCACGAAAAGGGAACCTTGACGCAAGGGGAATTCTTGGTGGCTCTTGAAGCTACGGAAAGTTACCTCATGCGCAGAGCGGTTGCCCGCTCCCAAACCCGCGCCTATTGGGACAATTTCGCCAGCTTCGCCAAGCAGATAGAGGACGATGCTGCCCTAGATTCGTTATTTTTTGCGTATACGCGACAGCGCGGAACATATGCTTTCCCGCCCGATTCAGAATTTCGCAGGTCTTTGGAGGAAGGCGAACTGTATCGAACGCGGGTGTGTTGGAACCTGTTGTCCCGGCTGGAGAATCACGGAGAAAAGGAGCCTAGTCCCACTAGCAACTACTCCATCGAACACATCATGCCGCAGAATGAAAACCTGTCGCCCGAATGGCGGATAGTGCTTGGAGAAAACTGGCAGGAGATTCACAATCTGTGGCTACACCGATTGGGGAATTTAACCTTAACCGGGTACAATTCTCGGTATTCTGACAGGCCGTTTCAAGAAAAAAGGTCGATTCCCCATGGCTTTGACGAGAGCCCACTCCGATTGAACTCCTATGTGAGACAACAATCGGAGTGGACCCAAGAAAACATCATGGAACGCGGCCAACTGCTAAGTAACCGGGCGTTAGCCATTTGGAAATATCCACAGCCTTCCCAATCATATGTTGAAGCGCGCCGCTCCAGCAGAGTGCAAGAACGGGCAGAGCAAACAGACGTTAGCAGAGTCCAGATGACAGTACGGGCCCGGAATTTGTTCGATCCACTTCACAGAGAGATAACGGGTCTTGACGACGGCATACAAGTCGTGCAGGAACGCAATTCGCTTTGCTACTACACGTCTGGAGCGGAATTCTTTCTTGAATTGCTCCCACAGAAATACAACCTCAGGTTACTCTTGGAAAGCGACATGTCAGAGATTGATGCTCCTGGTTGGCTGGCCAGGGACGGAAATGACTGGAAGTACATTCCAAACTCGTCCTTTAATCACTCCTACGGAGTGGTGGTAGACGTATGGCAGACAAGCTGGGCAGACAGCGTGATGGAGGTTGTTCGGCAAGCGTACAACCTGCCCTCGGACTAACGGTCCTGCGCTTCTGAGATATACAATGGATGCTGAAGGAAACACCCTCGTCGAACTCCCTCATTTACCTCAGTACTGAGCGGTCGACAAAACTGCTCGCGATGGAGTGTGCAACTTATGGCTACTTACCGAAAGAGTGAGGCCCAGGAGTGGGCTTGGGAGACGCTGAAGGGGCAGTGGACAACGCTGATCACGCCCTTCACGCCGGACAACCGCTTCGACCGCGAGGGGATGAAGCGCAACATCCGGCACATCCGCAGCCTCGGGACCGTGGGGGCCGGCTGCACGTGGGGTATGGGTGAGTTCTGGAGCCTGACCCACGAGGAACGGCTGGACGTGATGGACGCGGTGGCCGAGGAAGCCCAGTCCACACCCGGCAACGGCGCCTGGCCCATCGGGGCGCACGTAACGCACACGTCTGCGCCGGAGATGCTGTCGCTGGCGGCCCACGCCGAGGGTCGCGGTTACGACTTGCTGATCGTCGCGCCGCCGTACATGGTGACCAAGACCGAGGACCAGGTGGTGGAGTACGTGCGGCTGCTGGCCGAGCACACCAACCTGGCGATCATGTTCTACAACTCGCCGCAGTTCGGCATCACCATGAGCGTCAACGGGCTGGCCCGGCTGTGCAGCCTGCCCAACGTGGTGGGGGTGAAGGAAGCGAGCTTCAATCAGCAGCTGTCCATCGAGGCGCACCTGACGCTGGGCCAGGACTCGGTCATCAGCACGCCCGACGAGTGGATCTATTTCAAGGGGCAGGAGCTGGGCATCAACCAGCAAGTTATGTTCGCCAATACTTCTGACTGGCGGTTCGACGTTCCCGGCGCCAACAACTACGTGCGCTGGATCGACCGGGCCTGCCAGGGCGATTTCGACGAGACTTTCTACGACCAGCACCTGCGTCGCCTGAACGAGCTGTCGGACGCTTGGTGGACGCGCACGGTGGACAAGTACAACGGTGCGCTGCCGGTGTCCCTGGTGAAGCACTGGGGTGAGCTGATGGGCATGGCGGCCGGCAAGCCTCGCCTGCCCATTCTGGAACTCACTCCCAGCGAGAAGATGCAGCTGCGTGAGGAACTGGAGCCGCTTAAGCCCCGGGTTCCCGAACCCGTCCGGCGGGAAGCACCGGAGCGTATCGCGGACCGCGCCGAGGCCAGGGCTGCCTACACTCCCCGGCCGGTCTATGCCAGGGCCACGGACCCGCAGTCGCGCACGGCGTGGCTCACCGGCAACGACAACTTCGCGGCGGGAATGCTGCTGATGGTCAGCGTCCAGGACGTGGACGAGGCTCTGGAAGCCGAGCAGGGCGGCGCCGACGTGGTGGACGTCAAGAACCTGCAGGAGGCGTTGGTCGGTTCCGGGCATCCGTCGACGGTGCGTCAGGTGCGGGGGATCATTCCGGTGGAGAAGCACGTCAGCGTCACGCTGGGCGTGGTGCCGAACCAGGCGGGCACGGTGGCAATGGCGGTGTACGCGGCGGGCATGATGGACGCAACCTCGGTGAAGGTGGGGTTCCGAGTCGCCGACTACGACACGGCGGCCGAGGTGCTGCGGGAGTCACGCCGCGCCCTGGACGGCTTCAACACCAAGCTGGTCGGTTCGCTGTTCGCCGACAACGAGTTGTACGAGGGTGGGCTGGACCCGCACCTGATGGTGCAACTGGCAACGGACGGCGAGTGCGACGGTTTCCTGATCGACACGCTGACCAAGGACGGGCGGAACCTGTTCGACTTCATGCCGGAGCCGGTGCTGCGGCAGATCGTGCTGGAGGGTAAGCAGCTGGGCTTGAGCACGGCGCTGTCCGGACACCTGAAGATCAGCGACCTGGACGAGCTGGCGCGCATCAACCCGGACATCGTCGGCGTGCGCGGCGCGGTGTGCTCATCGGGCGACCGGGGCCGGGCCGTGGCATGGGAGGCGGTGGCCGAGTTCAAGCGGCAGCTCGACCTGCGCAAGACAGGCGAGATCGCGGTCCACAGCGAGCCTGCGCCGGTAACGTCGTCGAACGGCTGGGTGGTCATCGACGGCCGGGGCAAGAGCTGCGCCGGGGTCATCGCGGCACTGACGCGGCAAATGGAGCAGGACAGAGAGTCCTTCGTGGAGGCGATTCTTGCCGACGCGCTGAACATCTATGACGTAACGCTGTGGTCGGAGCAGGCCGGCCACCGGTTGCTGACCCAGCGCACGGACCCGGACGGCGCGGTGCGGGTATTGATACAGCCGTAACTTCTGAGACGGCGTTCGCACACATCGGGGAAGGAGAGGGTCCCAGCTCTGCAAAGAGATTTAAACAGCGCTGCCGGGGCGTAAGCGTCCGTTCCGGCAGCTATTTATTTTGTTTAGTAGACATAAAAATCTATTGATAACCGCCCAGTCGCAATATAGAATTAACAACTGTCGCGCTTTATCAAATCCGAACAGGAGCGACACCAACCTATGTCCAGAAGGGAGGGCCTGTGGATTGACGGTTCTAGGTTGTCACGTTTTGCTCGAACTGCGGGAATGTAACCCCACACTGCTGAACGACCTCAATTACATACGTCAGGCGATGCTGACGGCCGCGCATGACGTCGGAGCCACAGTCGTCGGAGAGTCCTTTCACCACTTCAGCCCCCAGGGCGTCACAGGTATCCTGGCCATCGCGGAGTCTCACATCTCCATTCACACGTGGCCTGAATATTCCTATGCCGCGGCGGACATTTTTTCCTGCGGCTCCTCGTTCCTCCCCAGGGAAGCGGCACAACGTCTGGCAGAACAGCTGGAATGCCGTGATGCGGAGATCAGGGAGATTGAACGGGGCCTGTTAGTTCAGCCGGTTAGCGGCTGAGCGCCGACGCATGGAACTCACGGGCAACTGGTTCGCCGAAAGCGTCACCCCGGATCTGGCCGTAATGGCCAGGTTAAGGGCTGTGATTTTTTCTGGAGAGACGGCTTACCAAAAGGTGGAGGTACTGGACTCGTTCGAGTTCGGCCGCAGCCTTGTTCTCGACGGGAAAACACAATCCACCGAGCTGGACGAATTCATCTACCACGAATCGCTGGTGCATCCGGCGATGCTGTGCCACCCCGATCCGAAGAGAGTGTTCATCGGCGGTGGCGGAGAGGGCGGCACGCTTCGAGAAGCACTGGCGCACCGTTCGGTGGAAAGCGTCACGATGATCGATCTGGACTCCGAGGTTGTGGAGTTGTGCCGGCAGCACCTGCCCGACCATCACCAGGGCAGTTTCGACGACCCGAGACTGACTCTGCTCCACGAAGATGCCAGGGGCTATCTGGACTCAGATGGGGACGGTTTCGACGTGATGCTGCTGGACTTGGTCGACCCCCTCGAGGGAGGCCCGGCCTACCTGCTATACACCGACGAGTTCTATCGCATTGCGAAGGACCGGCTGACCCGGGGAGGAGTGCTGGTAACGCAGTCCGGACCCGTTGGCCTTCCCAACCACAGGGAATGCTTCACCACCATCTACAACACGCTGAGCGAAGTGTTTGCCCACACGGCGGCGGTGCAAGTCCACGTGCCCGCCTTCGAGACGTTGTGGGGCTTCACTATTGCATCGGACGAGCCTCTCAGTCCTCCGACCGGCGATGAACTGGATGCAGCAATTGCCAGGCGCATCGAGAAGACGCTTCGCCATTACGACTCAGAAACGCACCGAGGCATGTTCTCGCTGCCGAAGTTCCTGCGCGACGGGATTGCCCGCGAGACCCGCATCAACAGGGACGACGCCCCCGTGTTCATGGTCTAGCCCTCCGCGCCCCTTGCGGAGGGAAGCGAACGCCCCCTCACCCGCGACGCATTCGCCTGCTAAGGCCATCGGACCGCTGCTCCACAACACCTTTGTCCACTGCAGCAAAAAGGCGCGCAATCGCGCGCCCTTTGACGATCCACCGATGCGGTTGTTCCAGCTCTTTATTCGCTCCAGGCCGGCTGAAGCTCGTCTTCGTCGATGAGGTTTTCCTCTTCCTCATCAGTATCGACCCCGTAACCGTCAGCCCTGGCGCGCTCCGCCGTTTCGTCATCGCGTTCCTGGCTCGTTGCTGTCGCCGCCCTCGTGGGGAAAGATGCCAGGTGCGACAGCCTGCGGTTGCGGTGAGTCTCGTGGATTGTGATGCTTATTTCCGCAGAGGTCACCCCGATCACGGCTGCCTCATAGGTGTTTCCGCCTTCGATGAGACGGCCCAGCCTATGGCCCAACTTTGGGTCGACCTGTCCGAGGTACTGGCCGGAATCCGAGTAAACAAAGAGCGCGTGGTGTTCCAGCCTCAGCGTTACAGGGTCCCCCGGGGAGATCAGGGTCCTGGACAAACGCCGTGGAGTCTGACGCAACACGGTGGTGGTGGACTTGCCGCTTTCTCCGATGAACAACTGGGGCGCGCCGGTGACCTTCCGAACCTGCCTGGCAGCGGCAACGGTGCTGGTCCGCATCTGCTCGAGACGGCTGCGGTTTTTGCGCGCAATGTTGTTGTGAGGTGCCACTTCCGACAGCCGGTCGAGCACGCCAGATGCTTCCTCATAGGAGCCGGACTCCATGAGGGCCTTGGCGAGACGATTCATCACCTCGACGTCGTCGGAAAAGAGTTCCAGGATAGCCCGATTTACTTGTGCCGCCCGCTCCCATTCGCCCTTGAGGGCGAGGTCCACGGCCTCTCGGTCCAGGTTCCGCCTGAACTTCGCTCCGTTAGCGGCGGCGGGATTTTCCGTACTCATCCTTCTCCATCCATATATTGGCTCCCTGGCCAGCAGAGTGGCCTCATCCGCGTCTCCCTACAATTCACGAAGAGGACCGACTTATCTGCGGTGGGTTCGCCAATTTCTACACTTCAAGTTTTAACAATTACGCTGAGGTGGTCAAGAGCAAATTCGTCGGGAATGTGTGAGATTTTCGTTAGCAATTGTGCTTGAAGACCACGGTGAGGATGCCGGATTTTATCGCCCGGAATAACTTCGATGCCGCCACCGGATCCGCAGCAGGTCAAGACCCATCGAAAGGGCGTCGCGAAACGGACGGACCTTGCTGTGTTCTCGGTAATGCCAGTCCACCCCGATTTCTGTAATCGTCATGCGCGAACGTCGAGCGAGAAACAGTACTTCCACATCGAACGAGAAGCCATCCAGCGTTGACAGGGAAAACAGTCTGTCTGCGGCCGGGGACCGGAAGCACTTGAAGCCGCACTGCGTATCGGCAACTCCCAGGGCCGCCAAACGGCGGACGAGAGCGTTGAAGACCCGACCCATCAAGTGCCGCCGACCCGGCTCGCCATATCGCGCGGCGCCCGCAGCCTCACGGGATCCGACGGCGACGTCCACGTTCTCGACGCTGCCGGGCAAGAGGCGCTCCACCTGCTCGATGGGAACGGACAGATCGGCATCGCACAGCAAGCGAAACTCCCCGCGAGCGGCAAGCATTCCGTTCCTGACGGCCCAGCCCTTGCCGCGATGTTCCAGTGGAATCACGCGGACGCGGGGGTCATCGCCGGAGGCTTCGACGACCAAACGGGCGGTGCCATCGCTGCTGCCGTCATCTGCGACAATCACTTCCCACGGGTAGCTCTGCGCGGCCAGATATGCAAGGACTTCACGGACCGATCGAGAAATTCGCGCTTCTTCGTTGTAAGCAGGTATGACGACGGACAGGTAGGGTGATTGATAGTTTGGGTCCACAGTCATGCCTGCGTCCGTGCCCTGCCAGAGGAAGGGAGAAACAAGAGACCCTATTCCCGGTCAAGGTGGAAGCCTTCGTGCAAAAGACGAACGGCATCCCTGCCCTGCGACTCCGCGATGATGCAGGAAATCCGGATCTCGGATGTGGTAATCATGTCGATATTGACGCCACCATTGGCCAGCAGGCGAAACATGCGGGAAGCATATCCGGGGGTGTTCTGCATTCCCGTTCCAACGACACTGACCGCCGCCAGGCCCGAGTCGCTGGACACGCCGGCCGCCCCGAGTTGCGGCGCAATATTTTCAACCAGGCGCACGGCGGACGGAAGGTCATTCCGGCTGACCGTAAAGCTGATGTCCGTTGACTTGTCGCCCCCGGTGTTCTGTACGATGGTGTCTACGCTGATGTTGGCCTCTGAGAGAGGTTCGAAAACAGAAGCGGCCAGGCCGGGACGGTCCGGCACGCTCTGAACGGTGATTTTCGCCACGTTGGCGTTGTAGGCAATTCCGGTTACTTTGATTCTGTCTTCCATCTGATTCTCGGCTGAAGGGTTGGAGGAAGGAAGCTGGCAGATTTCGGGTTTGATGGAACCTGATTTATCGGGTGGGGGTTGGTCTTCTGAAAAAGCGTCAGACAGACCATCTTCGATCGCATGGATCAATGTTCCTGGGGCGTCGCTGAAGCTGGAGGCAACGTAAATGGGAACGCGATAGACCCCTCCCAATTCGATTGAGCGGGGATGCATCTTCGCTCCCAAGCTGGCGAGTTCCAGCATTTCCTCGTAGCCCACTTCGTCCAACTTGCGGGCATCGGGAACAATGCGCGGGTCAGCGGTGTATATGCCCTCTACATCGGTGTAGATTTCACAGCGGTAGGCGTTCAGTGCGGCGGCTATGGCAACAGCCGTGGTGTCCGAGCCACCCCGGCCCAGGGTGGTCACGTCCTGTTCGGCTGTTATCCCCTGGAAACCTGCCACCACCACGATACGCCCGGACGCCAATTCACGCTGGACCCTTCCGGACTCGATGCGACTTATGCGAGCGCGACCGAAGCTGGTATCGGTATAGATGCCCGCCTGAGGTCCACTGAGGCTGATGGCGTCGTGGCCCAGTTCTCGCAGGCCCATGGTCAGCAGGGTGCACGAAACCAGTTCGCCGGTTGAAAGCAGCAAGTCCAGTTCGCGGGCGTGGGGTTCACTGGAAATGGTGTGAGCCAATTCTATGAGTTCGTCTGTCGTGTCTCCCATCGCAGAAACGACGACCACAACGTCGTTGCCCGCCTGGCGGGTTGCCCCAATGCGTCGAGCGACGCTGAGTATCTTGTCAGCGTCCGCGACGGAGGACCCGCCGTACTTTTGAACTATCAAGGGCATGAGCTATCGACTCGAATATTGACAGGCGGCAACGCTGGGAGAGCCAACCTGTACAATCAGATTAACCGCACCATTTCACATTACCAGATGAGCGCCCAGTGGTGCAGGACGGGTCACTTTTACGGTGCCTTCGACAGATGCCTGCCTGGCGGCCTCGGCCATTTCATAGGCAACGGTCATTTCCCTGCCCCTGGCTAGAGCCAGCACGGTCGAGCCACTTCCCGAAAGAAACGCTCCCAGCGCTCCGGCATCGGTGGCGGCCTTCATCAGCAGTTTCATCGCCGGAAAAAGAGGCTGGCGATAGGGCTGGTGCAGCTTGTCCTGGGTGGCCACAGCCAGATACTCGGTGTGGTTGGTAGCCATCCCAGCCACAAGCAGTGCCACTCGAGACATATTGTGCACAGCGTCGGCTACGGAGATGGTGCCGGGCAAGACCGCTCGAGCGTCAGAGGTGGCAATTCGGACGTCGGGAATGAACAGCACGGCGTGAATTTCCGCAGGCACACTTACTGGCACCGTATACAGCGTGCTGTCCTCGGTTACCACGAGTTGCAGGCCGCCCATGACCGCAGCCGCCACGTTGTCGGGGTGCCCCTCGATGGTGGCCGCCATTTCCAGGAGCTCCCGCGAGCTGAATTCGGATCCGGCAATCGCGTTTGCAGCGACCAGCCCACCAGCAATCGCGGCTGCGCTGCTCCCCAATCCCCTGGCCAACGGAATCTCATTGGCGCATCTCACGCGAAGAGGAGGCGCCGGAATGCCAAGTTCCCGGTACAGGAACTCGATGGAGCGATAAACGAGGTTTTGCGGTCCCGACTCCAGCTCGGATTCGCCTTCACCAGACACGACCACGGACGGTTCAGCGCCACCCGGGAGTTGCTCCACTTCAATCGTGTTCCAGATATCCAGGGCCATGCCCAGGCAATCATACCCGGGGCCGAGATTGGCCGTTGTGGCTGGTGCGGAAACGCGAACGACGGTCATACGGCTGGGGGGAGAACCTCGTCAAAAATATATCGACCCACGTCGAAATTCTGGTTGAAGCGGCCGGCCGCACCGACCCCTTGCAGTCCGGGACCACATCCGATTATCGGCACCTGGGTCTCGTGAGCTGAACCGTGGGATCGCAGGCCATTGGGCATCGTCACTTCCGCGGGGTCCCCGAATACGGTAATTGAGTCGGCCAGAACCAGAATGTCACCCATCCGCTCCGGCATCAGGTGGAAGCGCTTCGCGGCCTCTTCGAGTGGAAGCGCTTCTTCCACGCCATCCAGGTTGCGCAATGTATCGAGCGCGGCATTGGTGTCGCCCGAGTTGTCCAGGTGCACGTAAATGCTTCCGCCCAGGTTCGAATGATGGACCACGTAACGGTCCTTGATAACGGGCACCGCCCTGGCATTGATTCCATAGCGGGCCAACTGCCCCGGTAAGTGGAGCATCCTGGTCTTATCAGACATTCCGTGGTCAGCCGTTACCAGCATCCTGATATCAGAAAACTGGTCCAGTATCGCGCCCAGCCCCTGGTCCAGCAGGCCCACATGCCGGGTCGATTCAGGGTGCCTGGGGCCGTAGGTGTGCATGGCGTAGTCGGTGGTGGTCAAATACACCAGGTCAAAGGGTTCCCGGGACATGGCATAGCGTCCCGCCTCCAGCACCCAGCGATTGACTTCCAGCGAGTAAATCGGCGGCGGTTCACCGATGCCATCCACCACCCATCCTGGAGGCTCTTCGGACGATATGCTCACCGTGGCGCCGTCGCTCAGCAGACGGCGCAGTTTGTCCTTGGCAGTTACCAGGAGGGAGCGTAACCCAGCGGAGGTCGCGCGCTGAAACATGGTCTCGGCGCGCAGAAACTCGCCGGACTCCATGTAGAACTCCTCACCGCGTTCCCTGTCCAGCCAATAGTTGGAGGTGATTCCGTGCCGCTCGGGATAGCTGCCGGTCACCAGCGAAACGTTATTGACGTTGGTGACGCTGGGCACCATGCCGCGGCCGTCGGAGCGAAAGCCGTTACTCGACATCGCAGCCAGATTGGGGGCAGGGCATTCGTCCAAGTATTCGGGATCAAGGCCGTCTATCAGGACAATAACTGTGGCTGAATTCATTACATCACTCCGAAATAGACTAACCCAAACGTCGCAGGCTGGGCAACCACGGACCCTTCGTTCCCTGTCTTCCCCAATCCAGGGCGATTCAATTGCAGGCAACCCGTTGGCCCTGAACCTGTCGATGGGTCGTCCGTTCGTGGTTCTACGGGCTCACCATGAAAGGGCTCACCACGAGGGGGCTCACCACGAAGGGACTTGCCGGCTGGACTTAGAAAACCGAATGGCCCTGTTCCCGTACCGAGGTTGCTTGACAAGGCTTCTTTGCTGGAATCTATAATAGTTGCTGCTCGTCCTGGATTTAAGGGGCACGAGCCTGGGCTGAATGCTTTACAACGTTTCGCAGCTTTTGAAGGAGCCAACAGGCTCCACCAGAAGATTTTCATTGGATGAGCCGGTCGTCGTGACGGACGTACAGGACGACTCATCCGATTGGAATGATGACACTCCGGGCCTGGAGCAAAGCACCAGGGCCACGGGGACCATCAGGTTGCTACGTACCCATCAGGGACTTCTCGTCTATGCATCTCTGCAGGTTCAGATGATGGCCACCTGCAGCCGGTGCCTGGAGCCCTGCGCCCACCTTTCCGAGTTGGACGTGGAAGAAGAGTGCTTTGCGACGGTTGACCCGGCCACCGGACGCAACATGAAGCCCCCTGACGAGTCTGAAGGCGTGGTACACATCGACACGCATCAGATGCTGGATCTCAACGACGTGCTGCGTCAGTACATTCTAACCGATCAGCCGCTCAAGGTTCTTTGCCGCCCGGATTGTCGCGGGCTGTGCGCCGAGTGCGGAACAGACCTGAATATGAATAAATGTAGTTGCGATACGACTAACGTCGATCCGCGCTGGGGGAGTCTGATGGGGCTCTTGAGCGCCGACCAATAAGGTCCGCGAATTCCCTGAATTCGGATTCCGACAAAATAGTATCCGGCCTCTCACAGATTACATAATGCAGAAGTGCCACGAGCCTTTTCTGCATCTGCCACCCCGGATAGTCCGGGCACACTCAGGAGGGTTACACGAAATGGGCGCTTTGCCTAAGAAGAAATTGACCAGGGCCAGGCAGGGGCGACGCCTCACGGCCTATAAGCTCAGCCCGGTACACGCGGCGATATGCCCGCGATGTCGCGCTGCAAAACTGCCCCACGCTGCATGCAGAGAATGCGGCTATTACCGGGGGCGGCAGGTAGTTCAGGGGAGAGTCTGAACCGCCGGTAAGGGATACCCTTTTACCCGACCTGGTTTTCGACGCCTCGGTTTCTTCCGGCCTATTTTGCTGGAATAGTGCGAAGGTAATGCGCCGGACCGACTCCGAAGGGTACTGGTAACAGGGCGGTGTATTGTGTGCAGTGCCAATTTCCTTACCCAGACGTAGGTTGCAATTTTTTCAGATTATTTCACATAAGGTTCAGGTTTTTTGCATTGCAAAAATTTGGTAACATAACTAAAATTCTCCGAATAGAAACCCCTGTTTCGGTTTGCTCCTCAAGGAGGTAGCGACGATTTCGACATTACTACACGAGTGGGCGTTTGTGTTCCCGGGACAGGGTTCCCAAAAGGTGGGAATGGGAACGACCCTTGTCGAAGCATCACCAGCGGCTCGCGAGACTTTCGAGGAAGCGGACGACAGCTTGGGATTTCCCCTGTCCCGGATGATTTTTGAAGGCCCCGCAGGCGAACTGCAAAACACGGTTAATTCCCAGCCCGCGATCATGACAGTCAGTATCGCCTCCTGGCGCGCGTGGCGCGAAATGCAGGGGGCGGAAGCAACGTACGTTGGCGCAGTCGCAGGGCATAGCCTGGGCGAATATACGGCGCTGGTCGCCTCGGGCGTTATTGAGTTTGCCGACGCCGTTCGACTCGTGCGCCGCCGCGGCGAACTGATGCACCAGGCCTCTATGAATCGCCCCGGGGCCATGGCCGCCATCCTGGGATTGGACGAACTGGCGTTCGACCAGATTTGCGCCGAGACCGGTGTGGAACTGGCGAACATCAACACCGACAACCAGATTGTAATCAGCGGAGACCGTATCGCGATCGCCCAGGCAGTTGACCTGGCCACGGCCAGAGGAGCTCGAAAGGCCGTTCCGCTGCCGGTCAGTGGAGCATTCCATTCATCGCTGATGTTCGAAGCGGAAGAGGGTCTGTCTGCCGAGTTGGCATCTCTCACGCTACGAGAGCCACGAATACCAATAGTGGCAAACTGCGATTGCCGGTCATTGGACAGCATTGAGGAAGTCCGTAGAGAACTGGTGCAGGGTCTATGCAAATGCGTCCAATGGAAAGACTCTGTTCGTACAATGATCGACTCCGGCATAAACCACTTTGTGGAATTTGGGGCAGGCGGTGTGCTGGCTGGTCTGATCAAGCGAATTGACCGAAGCGTCGAAGTATCCGCAGTCGCGGACCCTGATTCCGTACGTAAGCTGGCCGAGAGCTGGCCCTCCGAATAGCCTGAACCACCCTGAATGTCCGGGGCTGTGTTGTATGGTCAAGTCAGTTGACCCCAGGCGAACTGCTAGAACCGTCGCGCTGCAATCTCTTTTTGCCGCAGATGTTCGCGCCCTGAAAGCCGACCCTGACTATGGATGGATGGACGAAGAGTTTGATGGTTCAGTCATGGAGCTGGCCGGACGCCTGCATGAGGGCGTCTGCCAGCACTGGCCAGGGCTGGACAACCTGATAGGCCAATACGCTCCGGCGTGGCCGGTGCCACAGTTGCCCGTGGTGGACCGCAATATTTTACGAATTGCAATATTTGAACTTCTGCATAATCCGGCTACCCCCCGCAAGACGGCAGTAGACGAGGCGGTGGAGATGGCCAAGGTGTTTGGGAGCGACAGCTCGGCCAGGTTTGTAAATGGGGTCTTGGGCTCTATTATGGCGAGCCTGGATTCCGGAGAACTGGGCGCTGCCAAGACCTCGCCTTAAGGGAGTTGTACCTTGCCCACGATTTATGATCGGGTCAAAGACATCGTAGTCGACAAGCTGGGAGTCGACGAAGAAGAAGTGTCTGATGGCGCCTCTTTCGTCGAAGACCTGAACGCTGATTCGCTAGATCTGGTGGAACTGATCATGGCCTTTGAGGAGGAATTTTCCAGCGAGGAGAGCCCGCTGGAGATTCCTGATGAAGATGCCGGCGGCATCGCCACTGTGGGCGACGCCGTCAGTTACCTCAAAGGCCGCGGAATAGAAGACACCTGAGCCACCCTGGGCGGCTTCAGGCCGGAGCGGTTGGGCTATGGATAGCCTCAACGACGTTGCTCAGGCGGTTCGAAACTGCACCGACTGCCCTCTGCACCAGGGCCGGACCAACGCGGTCCCAGGCGAAGGGAACCCGTCGGCCATGCTGATGTTCATCGGGGAGGGGCCCGGCTTTCACGAGGACCGCCAGGGGCGCCCGTTTGTCGGCCCAGCCGGCCAGCTTCTGGATGGGCTGCTCGCGTCCATCGGGACCAATCGCAGTGAAGTGTTCATTGCAAATATGGTGAAGTGCCGTCCGCCCGATAATCGAGACCCTGTGCCTGCCGAAATTTCAGCCTGCCAAAAATACCTGGACCGCCAGATCGAACTGATTAACCCGAAGCTGATTGTCACCCTGGGCCGGTTTTCGCTGGGACGCTTCTTTCCTGGCGAGAGCATCACGAGGGCCAGGGGAACGCTACGACAAAAGGACGGCCAATCAATCTTTCCAGTGCTTCACCCCGCAGCCGCCCTGAGGCGCCCGGAACTTCGAAAGACGCTGGTGGATGACTTTCGAACCATAGCGGAACTTCTCGAAAGTGATCTCTTGCAGCAGTCCGTTTCTGACGATTCATCCAACGATCAGGGCGTTGAGCCTGAGGCGAGGCAACTCGATATTTTCGGCAACTTTGCCACCCATCCGCAAGCGGCGCATGATGCAGCGGAAGACGCGCCTGCTGATCCTCAGGAAAATAGGGATGGCCCGCAGCAGCTTTCCCTGCTGTAGGCCGAATGTGTCCGATTGCAGCTCCGTCTAATTGCCTCAGGCCTCCAGCCAGTTGCTTCTCACAGTCCCTCGGCAAATTGAGGCGGGTCTCATCTTGATGTTCCGCCTTCAACCGGGACCGATACGCATGATTTCCGGCCGTCTGCTCTAGACCATGAGCACCCTGCCCGGCCGATGCGGGAACCCGGCACAAAGGCCTTTACCATCCCGTTCAAGATACAAAATCATCAGCAAGGAAAGTAATACAAATTGACAGACAAACTTCGCATTATTCCCCTGGGAGGGCTGGGGGAAATCGGCAAGAACATGATGGCCCTCGAATACGGGGACGACATCATCATCGTTGACTGCGGCGTCCAGTTTCCCGAAGAAGGGATGTTGGGAGTGGACCTGATAGTTCCGGACGTATCCTACCTGGTGGAGCGGGCGGACCGGGTGAGGGGCATCCTGATCACCCATGGGCACGAAGACCACATCGGAGCACTGCCCTTTGTGTTGCCGCAGCTTCCGGTGCCGGTGTTCGCCCCCCGACTGGCTCACGGGCTGATTTCATCCAAGCTCAAGGAACGCCGCGCCACGCGGGAATTTACGGTAACGCCAATAGACCCGGGCGTGCCGTATCAGTTCGGCCAGCACTTCGCCGCGAGATGGTTTCGCGTTTGCCATAGCATCCCGGACGCTATGGGGATCGCGATAAGCACGCCCCTGGGCCGGGTGATCCACACAGGGGACTTCAAGATCGACCACACCCCGGTGGACGGACGTACTATCGAACTGACCACCCTGGCCAACTACGGGACCGAAGGCGTCCTGCTGCTTCTGTCGGATTCTACCTACGCAGAAGTGCCTGGTTACACTCCATCGGAGCAGGTGGTGGGTGAAGCGCTCGACCGCGCCATTCGGGAAGCTCCGGGTCGCGTGATGGTGGCAACGTTCGCGTCCCTTGTGTCCCGGGTGCAGCAGGTTGTTGATGCCGCCGAGCGGCACGGTCGCAAGGTCAGCATCGTGGGGCGAAGCATGGTGGACACGGTCAATGTTGCCTCTGACCTGGGCTATCTGCGACTTCCGCCCGGCATTCTGCTGCCTCTTAATGCCACGAGACAGTTGCCACCCGAACAGGTGGTGCTGATGACGACCGGAAGCCAGGGAGAGCCCACCTCAGCCATGGTGCGCATCGCCAAGGGGCAGCACCGCGACGTGAAGATCATGGCTGGCGATACGGTGGTTATCAGCGCCACGCCCATTCCCGGCAACGAACTGCCCGTCAGCCGCACGATAGATAATCTCCTGCGGCAGGGGGCAAGGGTGCTTTACGACCGCATCGCAACCGTGCACGTTCACGGACACGCGAGCCAGGAAGAACTGAAACTGGTGCTGAGCCTGACAAAGCCCAAGTATTTCGTTCCGGTTCACGGGGAATACAGGCACCTGAACGCCCATGCTCAACTGGCCTGGGATATGGGGGTTGCCGCTGATGGCATCTTCGTTCTGGAAGATGGCGACGTGCTGGACATCACCGCCGACGGATGCTCGACTGGAGAGCGGATAACCGCCGGTCCCATTTACGTGGATGGCGTGTCCCGGCGAGACGTACTGAGTCCGGTATTGTCCCAGAGACGAAGCCTCTCACAGGACGGAGTCGTGGTGGTGGTGCTTTCGATCGGGCAGGGGACCAGGGTGCCGACGGCTGCACCACTGACAGTCGCCAGTGGGTTCATGGACGAGGGAGAGACAGGCAAGCTGTTTGAGGAGCTTGGAGAACACCTTGTATCAGAACTCTCGGCCAACGGGGGCCTGCCGGAAGACGACGACGAATTGAAGAGCAAAGTGCGTGAAACTGCCCGCAGCTTCATAGCTAACGCCACTAGACGATCGCCTATGATAATACCCGTGGTGACCGAGGTCTGACCTTTCTGGGATTTCCGGGGCGGGGACAGCCAGAATAATGGCTGTGGCGCACCTGTCGCGCTATTTCCAATATCCCCGCCTCTACTGCGATGCAGTCCACCCCGGTTGCCGCGTCATATCCATTGGGAGGTGGCGTGTGTGGTGACTTCGGCCAAACAGGGGCATTCGGGCGCCCCACCCCCATTATCATTCTCCATGACCGACGGTCCGTGGCTGTTTGTTGACGCCCTGGTAGTGTCAGCCCTGGCAATTATTGGAGCACTATTCCTTTTTCTTTATCCCGACGCCAGGGAGTGGGCCTACCAGGCCTTGGGTTACGGTTGGGCGCCAGTTGTCATCTGGGCGGCCTCGGCAGTTTTCGCGCTCAGGTATATGCCTCGCCTGCTCTTCCGGTACTGGAGGCGCTGGGCACTCGCCGCCGCCTTCGTGGCTCTGGCCGTGGGTGGCCTATCGTACGTCAGCCCCCGGGACGGTCTCCTGGAGGCGGTCTCTTACGGAGGCCTATGGGGCACTGCCATTGGCGGTCCCACCCTTTTGCCCTTCGGCCTGATCAAGATGCTGGCGATAGTCGCCGCGGTCCCTCTCGTGCTTTACCCCCGGGCCGCCGGTCCCTTGTATTCCAGGGTCGCGGCACGGACATTCGCATTCCTGGCGCGTGGCACACGCTACATCCACGCAGGCCTGGTTGGATCGTTCGCCTTTCTCTATCGCATCGAGGAAAAGGCTCGGGAGTCTCGAGCTCGAAAGCGGGAAGAGCGGGCCGAATCAAATGCGACCGTAGCCCAGGAACATCACTCAATCGATACCGAAGAACAGGTCCAGGAAAAACTGGCGCGGCATCTCAGTGTGTCAGACATCTGGGACAGCGCAACCGCGCCGGACCCGAGCGACGACTACGGCGAGGACTATTCTCCGCCGTGGGAGTCCGCTCGCTCCAACTACGCGCCTCCCCCGGTCGACCCTAACGCCGGGCCGGTCTGGCGGTTGCCGTCGGTGGAGCTGCTGGCGCCCCCGGAGTCGATGGAGGCCTCGCAGGAAGCACTGGAGGAGATGGGCCACCTCGTCGAGGAAACCCTGGCTGACCACGGGGTCCGGGTCGAGGTAACCGACATCAAGGCCGGCCCCAGGGTGGTGCAATTCGGGCTATCCCCCGGCTGGATGCCGAAGAAGGGCGGCGACAGCGAAGATGGCTCGGGCAACCGAGGCCGCGTCAAGGTGCAGAGCATCCTGACGCGGGAGAAGGACCTGGCGCTGGCGCTGATGACACCCTATCTGCGCGTTGAGTCTCCGGTCCTCGGCACGAACCTGGTGGGCCTGGAAGTGCCGGTGCCCTCGCCGACCAAGGTGCATCTTCGCGCCGTGCTGGAGACGCCGGAGTTCGCCAAGGTGGCAAAGAAGGGAGGCCTGCCTGTTGCGATGGGCCAGGACACCGGCGGCACACCGGTGGCGCTGGACCTTGCCTCTCTGCCTCACATGCTGATTGCCGGCTCCACTGGCAGCGGCAAGAGCGTGCAGATCAACTCGATCATAGCCTCATTCCTGCTAACGAAAACCCCGGACCAGCTTCGCCTCCTGATGGTCGACCCCAAGCGAGTCGAGCTTACGCCGTTCAACGGCATCCCTCACCTGATCCAGCCCGTAATCGTTGAGGCGGAGGAAGTCACTGATGCCCTCCGTGGTCTGAACCGCGAGATGATCAGGCGGTACAAGCAGATGGAGGAAATGGGCGTCCGCAACATTGAAGGCTATAACGGCAAGGCCGAAGAGAAGATGCCCTTCCTGGTGCTGATCGTTGACGAGTTGGCGGACCTGATGATGGTGGCCGGCTTTGAGGTTGAGCAGAGCCTCGTTCGATTGGCGCAACTCGGACGCGCCGCCGGAATCCATCTCCTGCTGGCGACGCAGCGACCATCGGTCAATGTGGTCACTGGCCTGCTCAAGGCCAATATTCCGGCGAGGTGCGCCTTTGCCGTATCGAGCCAGGTTGATTCCCGGGTGATCCTGGACTCGTCAGGGGCGGAAAAGCTGATGGGAAAGGGCGATGCCCTTATCCTGCACAAGGAATCGCCGAAGGCCCAGCGGATGCAGGGAGCGCTGGTCTATGATGAAGAAGTCGAAGAACTGGTCAAGTTCTGGACAGAACAGGAAGGACCACCGGTGCCGCCCATCAACCTGCTCACCAGCGACGACGATGATGATGACACCGAGCACCTGGGGCTGGACGCGAACCAGATGGACATGGCCCGCGACCTGGCGGCGCGTAATCCAAACCTCGGGACTTCGATACTGGAACGCCGCCTGAAGGTCGGCGGGCGACGAGCAGAGGAGATACTGGAAACCCTGGAGGACGAGGGCTTTCTGGTCCCACGCTGATCTCGCAGGCAGGCAGACAGACATACAGGTAGAACAGGGAGAAACGGTGACGGGGCGCTTCGGAGAGGCGCCCGTCGTTCCGCAATCGTCGTCGCCGTGCTATTATTGGCCAATCCTGCATCCCTTACTGACCACTGTCTTGCTCATCGACCTTCATACCCACAGCTACCCAATGTCCGACGACAGCTTTATGAGCGTGGATGATGCTATTTCCAAGGCCAAGTCCCTGGGCCTGGATGGCATCTGCCTGACGGACCACGATGCCTTCTGGCCGGAGGATAAGATCCGCGAGCTGACGAGGAGGCACGGGTTCCTGGTTCTCGGCGGCAGCGAGATCAACACGGATGCCGGGCACGTGCTCGCCTTCGGTCTGAACCGATACGAGTTCGGGATGCACAAGCCGGATTTCCTGAGGGCATGCGCGGAGAGGGAGGGGGGAGTGCTTATCGCTGCCCATCCCTATCGCAGGCGCTTCCTGGAAGAGCCGGCACGAAACCCGGATGCGAGGGCGGACATGCTGGAGCGTGCCCTGTTGGACCCGTTCTTCGGCCTGTGTGAGGCGGTGGAGTCGCTAAACGGACGCGGCTCGGAGGCCCAGAACCAGTATTCCGCCGACCTGAGCACCGGGTTGCCCTTGCCATCCACGGCAGGTAGCGATGCCCATCGGGAGGCCCAACTCGGCACGGCAGCCACTGAGTTTTACGACAGGGTGGAATGCGTTGCAGACCTGGTCCGTTTGCTGAAGTGTGGGCAGTTCCGTCCAGTGGATCTCCGGGCCGGCGTCGCCGGCGACTGACAACGCCACCGCGCCATTCTGTACTTGACCTCCTCATCTCTTATCCCCGAAACAGTCGCCACGGATTGCGACGCAACGGCCGCGGTCCGGGGCTGTAAAGGAAGAGCCGCTTATGGCGGAAGCCCTGAGAGTCGAAGACCTGTACGTCGAATTCCGGAGCCCCACAGGGACGGTCAAGGCACTCAACGGAGTTAGCTTCAGCCAGGAAGAAGGCGAGATATACTGCCTGGTCGGGGAGAGCGGCTCAGGCAAGAGCACCCTCGCCCTGACAATCATGGGGCTGCTGCCCAACAACGCCTCCATGCTGAAAGGAAGGATCTTTTTCCAGGGCGTTGACCTTACGAGGGCAGGGGCCGACTACATCCGCAGCCTGAGAGGCCACCAGGTTTCGATGGTTTTCCAGGATGCCCAGGCTGCCCTCAATCCAGTGGAGCTCATTGGCTCCCAGGTTGAAGAGGTAATTCACCAGCACAGCAACATGTCGCTGCGGAATGCCAACCGGCTGGCGCAGGAGACGCTGCGGGAGATGGGCCTGCCCGACCCGGGGCGCGTGATGGGGCAGTACCCCTTCGCCCTGAGCGGCGGGATGTGCCAGCGGGTGATGATGGCCATAGCGCTGGTGCTGAAGCCCAAGCTGCTGGTCGCCGACGAGCCGACGTCGGGGCTGGACGTTACTCTGCAGGCGGAGATGCTGGAGCGCCTGCGGGCCCTGGTGAGAGAGCAGGGCTCGTCGATCCTCCTGATCACCCACGACATGGGGGTGGTTGCTTCGATGGCCCACAAGGTGGGAGTAATCTACGGCGGCAGCCTGGTGGAGCACGCCGATGTCGTTCCGCTGTTCCGTCGGCCCCAGCATCCGTACACATGGTCGCTGCTGCAGTCTCTGCCGCGCCTTGACGACCCTGGGCGGAGGATCCAGCCCCTGCCGGGCAATCCTCCAGATATGAGAAACATGGGCAATGAATGCCCCTTCCTGCCGCGGTGCTTCAAGGCAGTGAACCAGTGCCGTACACTGGGCCGTCCGCCTCTGAGGGAGACCGAGGCCGGCCACCTGGTGGCCTGCTACAACCCGGTGGAGCCGCAGGACTAAGAGTTTGCCGTCCCCTTACCGCTGGGGGATGGACTCTCCGACCAGGAGCTCTAGGGCGAGGTCCGGGTCGAGGCGACCCTGCTTGATGGCCAGGTCGGCTTCCAGAAGGCGATCGTAGCGCCAGGCGATGTCCTTCCGGCTGTGGCGGCGGGCTTGTTCTGTGGTCTTGCGTACGACGAAGTCAGACGATGTGCCCATGGCCCGCTTCATCTCATCCGCGGGCAGCCGGCGATCCATGGAATCTCGGGCCAGGGCCAGCAGCCGGAGCTGTCGCTCGACCATGGCGATAATGTACAGTGGGTCGCGGCCATCGTCCCGGAGTTGGGCCAGCAACCGAAGGGCCACCTGGGGCCGCCCGTCTATCATTGCGTCGACCGCCTCAAAGATGCTGGCCTCGCGGACCTGCGAAACCATCAGCCGCACGTCGCCCTCGCCGATCTCGCGTCCGGTGGCATAGAGGGAAAGCTTTTCCAGTTCCTGGTCGAGGGTCCAAAGGTCGCCGCCCACTAGGTCGGCCAGCGAGCGTATGGCAGCGGGACCGATCGCCGCCCCCCTGGACTCTGCGGTCTGCTTGATCCAGCGGGCGAGTTGCTCTCCGCGAGGAGCGGTCATTTCCTCAGTGTCGCAGACCTGACGAAGTTGCCGGAGCAGGGAGTTGTTCCCGGATAATGGACCATCGACCATGATCAGTAGGGTCGTGGGCGGCATCTGGGGAATTGCCTCCGCCAGGGACTGCCAGCCGTCAGCGGCATTGCCTCCCCCTCGTCGACCGCGTCCCCTTCCTCCGCCTGCCCCCGAACGCGACTCGGCGGTAGCGAGCAATCCTTCCACCAGGACCAGCCGCAGGGGATCCATGAAGGGGATTGCCTGGCATATTCCGAGGAGTTCCTGGGGGCTCGACTGACCGCCCTGGAGGCGGTGCCGGTTGGCGTCGAGCACTTCGTCGGCCCCGTGTTCAGTCTGCAGTGCCGCCAGCCGCTGACGCACGAGAAAGCTGTCGCCAAATACGATGAAAGCGGGCAAGTAGCACCCCGGAAATTGAAGCTGGTCAGCGGCGATTATAGCACCGGCTTACCAGGGGAGACGTAGCGGCATTCACTGTGGCGGCCCGGGCTCGTCTGTGAAATAATGAGCCGTCTTTCTCCAAATGCCCCCAACTGAATCATCCAGGACTTCTACCAATGAAATTTGGACTGTTTTCCCATGTGCCCTGGCCCGAAGAAATCTCCCCCAGCCAGGTGGTGGACAACATCACCGAGGAGTTCGTGTTCGGCGAGGAGCTGGGCTTCGACAGCGGCTGGCTGGCCGAGCACCACTTCTCCCGCTACGGCATCGGGTCTGCGTCGCTGATGCTGCTGGCGAACATCGCGGCCCGCACGAAGAAGCTGCGGCTGGGCACGGCGGTCATCATTCCGCCGCTGCATCACCCGGTGAAGCTGGCGGAGGACACCGCCACGCTGGACCTGCTCAGCGGCGGGCGCCTTGACGCAGGCTTCGGTCGCGGCACCGCCGGCTACGAATACACCGGATACAGCGTCGACATCACCGAGAGCCAGGAGCGGTTCCAGGAGTCCATCCAGATAGTCGAGGGACTGTGGAGCACTCCGGGGTTCAGCTTCGAGGGGCGGTACTTCCAGGTGCACAACGCCAACCTGGTGCCCCCGCCGGTGCAGAGGCCGCACCCCCCAATGTACATCGCCGCCACGCGCACGCGGGAAACCCAAGACTTCGCCGCTGCCAGCGGGCACTCCGGCATCATCGGCGTGGTCCTGGATACTTCCGACGGGCTCGACCTCTGCTACCAGCTGGTGGAGGGTGCGCGCGAGTCGGGAAATGATATGGACATCGGCGGCATCCCGTTCTTCCGCTACTTCTACGTCGCTGAGACAGAGGAGCAGGCGCGGCGGGACAGCGAGGCCGCACTGAACTGGACGATGGACGTGAACCAGTGGCGCCGCACCTACGAGGGCGGCAGCGAGGTATACGACAGCCTGGCGCACTTCCGCAGCACGCGCACCGAGGCGCCGACATCTTTCGATTACCTGTACCAGCACCGGGCCTTCATCGGCAACCCCGAGCAGATAACCGCCAAGATTCGCGCGCTGCAGGACGCTGGCATCGACTACTTCGGCTGCAACTTCTCCTTTGGCGGTATGCCCCAGGACAAGGTGCTGAAGTCGATGGAGCTGTTCGCTCGTGAGGTGATGCCCGAGTTCGCGTAACGGCCAGCAAGGCAGCCCAACCTAACTGGAAGCAGGAGGCGTCGGCATGACCACCATGGCTGAAAGGCTGAGCGGCTACGCATCGTCGCTGCGTTTCGAGGACCTGCCGGACGAGACTGTCCACTTGGCCAAGCGGTTCATCATCGACACCCTGGGCTGCGCGCTGGGCGGATACAGCAGCGAGCCGGCGAGGGTGTCGCGAGAGATGGCCGGAATGGTGTCGAGCACCCATCCGGTGTCGGTCATGGGAAGCGGGCAGCAGACCAGCCTGGACCTGGCATCCTTCGCCAACGGAGTGGCGATCCGCTACCTGGACTTCAACGACGGCTACACCAGCAACGAGTCGGGGCACCCCAGCGACAGCATCGCGGCGTCGCTGACGGCAACCGAGGCGGCGGCCGGCAGCGGCAGGACGTTTATCCTGTCGACGGTCCTGGCATACGAGGTGTTCTGCCGCATTTGCGACACGGTGGACATCAAGCCGCGCTTCGATCACGTGACCGTCGGTGGAACGGCGAGCGCACTGGCGGCGGCGAAGGCGATGAGGCTGACACCGGAGCAGACGCTGCAGGCCCTGAATCTGAACGTAGCGTCGAACCTGGCGCTGTACCAGACACGCATCGGCGACGTTTCGATCTGGAAGGGGTGCGCCTACGCCAACGCCACCCGCAACGCCATGTTTGCGGTGCAGCTTGCCCAGCGAGGCATAACCGGGCCGTCGCCGGTGTACGAGGGGAACGGAGGATACTTCAACACCGTAACCGGCGGTCCCTTCGAGCTGGAGAAGATGGGCGGCAACGGTGAACCCTTCAAGATAGCCGAGTGCAGCATCAAGCGGTTTCCGCTGGGACAGTACTCGCAGACCATCGCGCAGGCTGCCCTCGACGTGCGGGAACAGGTGTCGGGCGGAATCACGCCAGCCGCAGTTGCTGAAGTGAACATCGCCACCCTGCAGACGGCGGTCAACATCATGGCGGGCGACGCCGAGAAGTGGCGCCCGGCCAATCGCGAGACGGCAGACCACTCGATGCCCTACACCGCCGCTGTGGCGCTGCTGTACGGCGGGGTATCGAGCCGCCACTTTGACGACGAGTTCTTGTTCGACGAGACGCTGCTGGACCTGGTGGGCAAGGTGAACGTGTCCGTCTCCGAGGAGGCCAACCGTCGGATGCCCGAGGCGATGCTCTGCGACCTCGAAGTCGTCACAACGTCGGGGCAGCGGTACTCGTCGCAGGTCGCCTACCACAAGGGCCACTACAGAAATCCGCTGACCGACGCGGAGGTGGAGGACAAGTTCCGCTCGCTGGCTGCCGAGCACCTGCCCGCCGACCGCATCGATGCGCTGTTGGCCCACCTGTGGCGCATCGACGAATCCCCCGACCTGTCGGAGCTGTTCCGTCTGACGAGGTTCGAGTAAGCCTTTTCCTCATTCTTCAGGCTGCCAGGGAGTACGATATGGCCAACGCTTTCGGCAAGATCATCGCCAACGTCGAGCGACTGCACGCGCTGATGGACGAGGAGGGTGTCTCCGCCATCGTCGCCCGGTCGGGCAAGAACTTCACCTACCTCGCCGGGTTTGCCTACCCCGGCACCCTGGCCCGGCACCTGGAGTTCCCTGACTCACCGCGCGAGGTGCTGCTGGTATGGCCGCGCGTCGGCGAGCCGGTGATGGTGCTCAACACCTACGCCGCGCCCCTGGCCCGACGAGATTCGTGGCTTGAGCTCATCGAGGTTTACGACGATTACGCCGAGTCGCCCTACCAACGTGCTGCCGACGTGCTGAAAGGGCTAGGCCTCGCCGAAGAGACCATCGGCATCGAGAAGACCTACATCAGCGCCAATCGCTGGGAGGAAATTGGCGGGCTGCTGCCGAAGGCACGCGTGGTCGACAGCACCGAGCTGATGGACCGGGTGCGCTGGATCAAGACTCCCGAGGAAGTGGCGGCACTTGAGGCGGGCGCAAAGCTGCTGGACGAAGCCTACCTCGAGGTCCTGCCCACCGTGCGACCCGGCGACACCGAGCGCCTGGTGCACAGTCGCATCATGGAGAACTGCCTCAGGCGTGGAGCCAACTGGGCCCACGGCATCCTGAACTCCAGCCGCAACACCGTGGCGTACGGCGGCGAGAGCGACATGGCCTTCGAGGCGGGCGACATCATCCGTAACGATTATGTCTCATACCTCAATGGCTACCCGGGCCACCAGTCGCGCAGCGTCTGCGTCGGCACGCCTTCAGACGAGCAGAAGAAGCTCTATCAAGTGACCCGGGACATCTACCGCGCCACCATCGACCGGTGCCGGCCGGGCGCGAGGACAGCGGACCTATACAACTTCGCCAACGACAGCTTCCACGAGGCCGGGTTCTCAGGCAACGTGGCGCTGGCCGGTCACGGCGTCGGAGCGTGGTGGCACCAGCAGGAGCCCTACATGGTGCCGTCCAGCACCCGCGTCCTCGAGAAGGGCATGGTCGTCGCGCTCGAGCCCCACATAGGCTACTGGCACCTGCAGGACATGGTGCTCGTCACCGACGACGAACCCCGCCTGCTGTCCCCGCTGATGAAAACGGACGAGATGCTGGTAGCGGGGTAGGATGGGCCTGCCGGCCTTATTGTTGTATTCGCAGGTCAGGAGGTTGGGGCTGTAGCATCAAGAGCGCTGATAATCTCGTCCAACCGTGGGTCTTCAGAGGCAATCCTCTTTGCGTCCTCATACAATGAGGCCAGTTCGGCATTTTCGTCCTGATAGCTCGAGTTGTATGACATGCTGCCGATAGTCTCACCAAGTTTGTCTTGGACAGAAAGATGAACGAACTTTGTCGAACCGTTCCTACTGCCCGCTATGAATACGGTCAAAGTTTCAAAGGAAGCTTGGAAGGTGCCAGATAGCTCAGAGTTCTTCCAAGGAACACGACCTTGCGAAGTGCGCCAAGCCAATTTTAAAAGAACCTGATTCATATCAGCCATTTGACTCACCCTCCTGTGTGCTTGGAGGAATCATGTTGCTTACCAATGTCTCAAGAGTTTTCTCAATCAGATTGAGCGTTTCTCCGAGAGCCGGAAAACTCGTGGGGCCTATCCCCTGTACCTTAAAGTCTTGCACCAAGGATTGAATCAAACCTAGCTGACCAATCCCACGACCGATTTCAGTATGGAAATGGCTAAGTTCTTCTGGCATGGTTCCGTTAATGTCGTTCAGCAGTGTGCGTAGCTCTCGATAAAGCTCAATTGCCGCATCCCAATTTTCGCCACGGTGTAGCGAGTTCAGGCGTACTATTACTCCCAACGCCCTTTGAGCACCTACTATACACAAGGTGCGGCTGATTGAATTTCGAGCTTCGTTTGCCGCTTGCTCTGCTGACTTGGCAGCGCGGCGGGCAAGGAAAGCGTACACCAGCCCTCCAACGCTTGCCAAGAATCCCAAGAGGCCAACGAAACCACCCCAATTCTCAACAAAATAGTCCACTTAATCAGTTGGCCTCTCGAACCATTTTACCAGTCTTTCGCACCGCCCTACGCCGACACCTCCTGGTGGCGGGGGTGGAAGCCGGAGTGGTCCACGAAGGCGCCGGACTCGGGGTAGATCTGGCGGTAGAGGCCGCGGGTGCGTGCCTTGATGGTCTTGTTGACCCGCTCGAACAGCGCCGTCGGGTCGGCCTGCTGGTCCTTGTACATCTGGCTTTGGAGCGGGCTTCCGTCTTCCAGCTCCCAGATGCAGAGGTATTGCAGCGCGCCGTCACCCTCCTCCAGCTTGAAGCGGCGGGCGCTGACGTAGCCGGGGATCTCCATCCGCTCCGGCAGGTGCTGTTCGTTGTACCACTTGTTGAATTCAGCCTCGTCCTCGGGATCAACTTCCATGGTCACTACCAGGACGGTGTGGCCGACGGGCATAGTGGGGTGGTTGCCGTTTTGGTCTGCCATTGGTGTCCCTCCTTGCGGGTATATTTCGTTACCCGAATTGCCGGTGAGGGCAAGTATAGCAACGAAGCACGGATCTGGCGGAGGACACCTTGCAATTGATACTGGCGTGATAAAATTCAACCCAATGCGACCCGTTCAGAGACGTGAATGGGGTCGTCCCAAAAGAGAGAAGCCCAAAACCGAGGTCAAAGCAATTGCAGACTAGCGAACGAACCAGAATCAAGAACCACCCTGAGCGGTCCGTGCCCGAGGAGGCCGCAGAAATCCTCAGCGCAGGCTACGTGGCCCACGTTGGCTTCATCGAGGACGGCCTGCCCTACGTCATCCCGCTGTCCTACCACTACGACAGCGAGAATCCGGAAAAGCTGTATCTGCATGGCTCGGTCCGCAGCCGGGCACTGGAAGTGATGGGCGGCGGCGCGCCGGTCTGCGTCACGGTGACCATCACCGACGGTCTGGTCTACTCCCGCAAGGCCATGAACCACTCGATGAACTACCGCAGCGTGGTGCTGTTCGGCACTGCCCGCGAAGTCACCGACCACGATGAGAAGTTCGCGCTGTTCGACAAAATGGTGCAGCGCTACTTCCCCGACCGGCTGCTTGAGCGGGACTACAACCCGCCGCCGGCCTCCGACCTGGGCGTGACGTCGCTGGTGGAGGTGCAGGTCGAGGAGTGGAGCGCCAAGGCCCGTCGCGGCGGACCCACCGGACCGGATGACGACAACCCGGAGGCGAGCGGCTCGGCGGGATACACCACATTTCAGGAATTCTAGGGAGACAGGGCGGGCGCCCGTCTCCTGCCGGTGTCGGAACCGACAGCCACGAAGACCAAAATCAGACGCACAGGGAGGCATTGAGATGGTGGTATTGGGTGAAGGCCAGTACAAGTACGAGGTTGTCGAAGGTTGGGGAAAGCTGCCCGACGGGTGGTCGTTCAAGGAGTGCGCCGCAGTTGGCTGTGACGCCAACGACAACGTTTATGTGTTCAACCGGGGCGAGCACCCGGTGATCGTCTTCGACGCCGATGGCAACTTCCTGCGCTCGTGGGGCGAGGGTCTGTACCCGCGTGCCCACGGGGTCACCATGAGCCCCGATGACACCATCTTCCTGACCGACGACGGCGACCACACCGTGCGCAAGTGCAACCTCGACGGGACCGTGCTGTTCACCCTGGGCATCCCCGGCACGCCCGCGCCCTTCATGAGCGGCGACCCGTTCAATCGCTGCACTCACGTTGCCATCGATCCGCAGACCGCCGACTTCTACGTCTCCGACGGCTACGGCAACGCCCGCGTCCACAAGTATTCCCCCGACGGCAATCTGCTGTTCTCGTGGGGTGAGTCTGGCACGGGCGAGGGGCAGTTCAACATTGCCCACAACGTCTGCACCGACAAGGACGGCTGGGTGTACGTTGCCGACCGCGAGAACCAGCGCATCCAGGTATTTGACAAGAACGGCAAGTTCGAGACCCAGTGGAAGAACATGGCCCGTCCCTGCGGCCTGTACATCGACCAGAGCGGCGACCAGAAAGTTTACGTCGGCGAACTGGGCGTGGCCATTGGACCCAACTCGCAGGCTTACGGGCTGGGCCCGCGCGTCGCCATCCACGACGTGAAGGGCAATGTGCTGGCCCGTCTGGGAGACGCTCCCGAGAGCGAAGAGCCGGGGCATTTCCTCGCTCCCCACGGAGTGTGCATCAACTCCAAAGGCGACATCTTCGTCGGCGAAGTGTCGTGGACGCACACCGGCAGTAACCTGAACCCGCCTCGGGAGGTCCGGTCGCTGCAAAAGCTGGCCAAGGTTGGATAAAGGGAGTGGAGCAACCAACGGAACTCGGTGCAGGTTATCCGGAAGATTTCTTCGATCCTGCTGTCATAGAGGATTAACGAAGTAAGTCGCGGGAATTCCTGGCCAGAAGTCGGGCGTATCTGGCGGAGGGAGACCTTCACCAAGCGTCGGAGAAGGGCTGGGGCGCTGCCGCGTGGATGGCAAAGGCGGTGGCAACGGCGCAAGGGTGGGAGTACCGCAAACACGACCAGTTCAACGTCGTGCTGAACAATGCCCGCCGGCTTACCGCAACAGCACCAAGACGAGCCGGGTAGTAGAGGGACATCCGTCGTTAGCCCGCCGGTCGTAATTCTCTGTGCAAGCGCGGGGCTGACCGCCACCGCAGCCCCAGGAGCCAACGATGATTTCCCTCTTCAGCCTGTTGATCGCCCTACTACTCGCACTGTCCACCTGCCAATTCGCAATTGGACTGCCGGGCATCCCCTCTATCCCAGGCAAGGGAGGCGACGACACGTCTGTGGAAGGCACGGTGAGCTACCGGGAACGGCTGGCCCTCACGCCGGGTGCGACACTGGCCGTGGAATTGCGGGACGTAAGCCTGGCCGACGCTGCTTCCATCCTCATCGCAAGCCAGACGATTTTCAACCCGGGCCAGGTGCCGATTGAATACAGCGTGGAATACGATGAAGCAGACATCGACCCAAGGCGCACTTATTCCATCAATGCCACCATATATGAATCCGACGGCCGCATGGCGTTCACCAACGACACAGCTTACGAAGTGATCACGCGGGGCAACCCGAGCAGGGTGGACATGTGGCTTGTGATGGTACAGCCACCGCCTTCGGAAACCGGAGAAAATATTAAAGACCCTTCGTGGGTTGAAGCGCCGGTGCGTATGGTCAGTGCCAGTATGAGGTTCGATGAGCCGGATCCCCTGCTGAGGTTGATCCACCACCAGTCGACGATCGAGGGGTGCGCGCGGCGAGGCAACAGGTCGCTGGGGGTCGAGGGGAAAGATGTAATCGTCACACTCAGTCTGATGCAGCCACCGGAGACACCGTGGGCCATCCCCTGCGACGAGCATACGGTGGAAGTGGACGAAATCTTCCTGTTGGACGAAGAACTCTCTGAGGGCGTCAGCTACCGCATAGTGGTGAACGGTCAGCAGTGGGCTGCCTTCACGCCGCCGGACCCAGCCCTCGGATACACTCACGTCGCCAAATCGGCCGTTCGAGCCTTCGAGATTGAGAAAGCGGATGGAATCCCAGCCAGCTATCAGTTGCGGGTGGTATCAGGGAGACCAAGCGGAAGCTGCACGAGGGTTAACGGCTACGAGATTACTCGCAGAGACCCGAACACGATTGAGGTAGCGATCACCCACCACCAGGTGTCAGACCCGAACGTCGCCTGCACCAAGGACTTTCCGATCACGGAAACGGTGGTGCCCCTGGGATCGAATTGCGAGGCCGGACAGGAGTACACCGTAGCGGTTAACGGAGAGGCGCGCACCTTCACCCCGTGATAGAATCCGCGAGCGACCCGGACCGCTCCATTTGCAGTGGCGGGCCTCGGGAAACTTTCGCGGAGCAGGGTTAATTCAGCATGGAAATTCGTATGGGCAGCCTGGTGCGCGACGCCCAGGAAGCCACCGGAACAGCCATTATTATCGACGTGTTCCGGGCTTTCACCACGGCGGCCATCGCATTCGACCGGGGGGCAACGCAGATCACGCTGGTGGCTGAGGCCGACGACGCGTTGGCACTGCATCGCAGCGGTGTCGGCGACCTGCTGATGGGCGAGGTGGACGGGAAGCGGCCGGAAGGGTTCGACTTTGGCAACTCTCCCTTCGAGATTTCTCAGGCCGACGTGGCGGGCAAGAGCCTGGTGCAGTCCACGCGCGCCGGTACGGTTGGCGTGGCAGCAGCAGCCAATGCGGACGCCATATACCTGGGTTCGTTTCTTGTGGCACAGGCAACCACGGAGGCAATCCTGCAGGAAGGGCCCGATGTGGTATCGATCATTGCGATGGGCGACCAGGGAAGAGTGCGTTCCGACGAAGACGAACAGTGTGGTATTTACCTGAGAAACATCATGGAAGGGCGACGGCCAGACTTCGACGCGGTGAAGTCGCTGATAATGACAGGCGGGGCTACACAGAAGTTCTTCGACGAGTCGCAGCCGCAGTTCCACCCGCAGGACGTGGACCTTGCCCTGCAGGTGGACCGATACGCATTCGCAATGCGCATCAGCCGGGAAGATGGCTTGCTGGTGGCCCGGCGGGTTCAGCCGGGGGCTTAGAACTCGCTCCGGCTGGCTGTGCTGACGGCGCCCGTTGCGCCACAAGTGGCCATCAGGGGGTTCGTGCAGATTCCGGAAACTGAGCCAGTTACAGAGGCATCTACGCCGCTGCAAATGTGGAGGTGGTTTCTTGTCGTTCCCGGTTTCGCGGTTGGAGCCGTGGTATACGATAGGGTCATCTACCTGAGCGCCGCCGGTATAGCCCTCGATCTGATAATCTACCCACTCGCCGGTTTTGTTCCGGTTTTCCTTCCAGGCAAGATCGCACCCTCAAGGCAACTGCTCATTGCGGTGGAGTGCGCCCTGCTTGTTTTGATCCTTACTCTTGGAGTAGCGGCCACCATCGTGATTTCCTGGCGAGCGGGGGAGCATTCGGGAGGCGGAACTGGGTTTGCGCTGGCCTCTCTGCTCATCATCGTGGTGGGCTCGATTTCTGCACTGTGGATGGTGGGAAGAAAGCGAACGGGCCCCGTCGACGGCGACTTGCCTTGGGCAATCTGGACGGGTCTCCTGATTCCGGTAGCGTCTCTTGTTCTGATTCTTGTCAGGGGCCTTCTGTTTTAACTTCCTGACTTTGGCCGTGTGCGCCTAGACCTTGGCGAATCGGTCCGCCTTGAGGTGTTCGGCCCCGGCCACTTCCATGTCGCCTCCCATCACCATGTTGGTGACGATGTCGGACATGCCCGTGCTCCAGAGGATGCCCTTGCGGCCTGCGCCAGTGGCCACATAGAGATTATCCCAGCCGGGCAGGCGGTCCACGATGGGAATGCCGTCAGGAGTGACGGGGCGCAGGCACGCGGTGTGCTGCATCAGCTGTGCGTTGGCCAGGTCTGGCGCCATGTGGACAGCGTTCTCCCAAATCGTGTCGCGGGCAGACGAAGAAGGATTGTTATTGAAACCGGCTTCCTCCTCGGTTGAACCGGTCCAGACCAACCCGTCGGCCTTGGTGTCCACGTAGTTGCCACGGTAGTTGAGGGAAGTCTCGAAGGCTGGTCCGTTGTAACGGAGGCGCAGAATCTGCCCCTTCAACGGTTCCACCGGAATCGTGGTATCGCACCAGTCGGAAAGGAGCTGGGACCACGGCCCCATAGCGATGATCACTGCTCCGGCCTCGATCTTACCATCAGCGATTGTGACGGCGTCAACCCGTCCGCCGTGGTACTCAAGGCCGGTGGCCCGCTGAAGGACAAGGTCGGTGCCCTGGTGCTCGGCGGCACGGGCGGCCGCGAGGGTCAGCCGGTAGGCGTCCAGGGAGGCTGCGCCCTGCTGGTACAGTGCGCCAACGCAGTCGGGGTTGACCTTGGGCTCCAGACGTCGGGCAGCGTCATGGTCCACCAACTGGACATCAAACATCGAGACGTCCTTCATCCAGGACAGGTTGTCGTGGTATTCGTTGACGTCCTGCTCGTCGAAGGCGAGGTACAGCCGGTTGCGGGGCTGGAAGTGGGGATCTATGCCAGTCGCGCCCTGCAACTCGCGAGCCATGGACCAGTGGCGGCCAAAGCAATAGAGGCTGAAGTCCAGCAGAGGTTCGGGCAGTCCTATGCCGTGCAACGGATCGAGTCCCCCGAAGGCGAACCCGGAGGCGTGACTGCCCAGGGTGTCGGTCTCCAGCATGGTGACGCTCAGACCACGCTTGGTCAGAAGGTAGCTGCTCATGCTGCCGACAATGCCTGCGCCTATGACCACGACGTCCTTGGCGGCGTTTCTCAAGGCCTCAACTCCTTGCCGTAATTTCCCCCTCACTTCGGGGGAGGGTCAAAGTGGGGCGTTTTTGCCCTGCGTGAGGAAATCCAAAGTCTATACTCCCCGGAACCATGTCTCGAACCGGTCCAGCAGTTCCGCGTCGCCAGTGATGGCGAACTCGTTGGCCTCGATCGCCTCCCGCCCCGTGATGCGCCCATAGATGAACAGCAGGAACGCGGGGGCCTCGGCGCACACCGTCCAGCGGTCCGGCACATCGGCCTCGTCGGGGAAGTCAAAGCTGTCTCCCTGCACCCGCACGATGATGCTGGTCTCGTGAGGAGGCGCAAGGTCGAACTCGAAGACCACCGGGGCGTCCAGCTTCTCGCCGGTGCGGAAGCACATGCCCAGCCACTTGGGCGTCGCGCTCAGCAGCGTCGACACGCAGTCGGGGCTGAGCTGCGGCGAGTCCTCCAGCCCGTGGCGCATGTCCCAGTCGTGGATGGCCAGCTCCTGTATGCGCAGCTCCAGGTAGTCGGCAGCGGAGATTGCCCCCCGCCGGAGATGCCAGCACGGCGTCTCCCAGTCATTGGGCCCGAGCGCGTCGACCTGTTCCTGCAAAGCGGCGTAGGCTGTGTCGTAGGCAGCCAGTATGCCGCGTCCCAACTGCTCCCGCCGCTGGATGTCCCGCTGGGCGTTGTTGACCGACAGCGTCGTGCTGTCAGCGGGCGTGAACCCCGGCGGGGGGCCAGAGTCGCCGGCACGGCCTCGCTGCATGCTGTCGGTCTGTCGCTCGGCCCCGCCGGTGAGGTGGCTCAGCACGTCGTGCACCTGCCAGTCGGCGCATGCGCTGGGGCTCGCCGCCTGCTCCGGGGTCAACGCGGCGAAATTCCGGCGTATGTCGCCCACCAGGGTCTTTACCAGTTCAATCTGCTCTTCAATACTCGGCATTGCCTTGCTCCGTTCATTACTCGGTTAGCGCGGGGGCTTTGGTGGCAGGGCCCTGCGGGTTCAGTGTAAAATTCAGCGAAACACCCACGGCGAAACATCCACGGAAGGAATGTGTCTCCATGAAGCTGTGCTTTTTCCACCTGATGCCCTACCAGGGGCTGCCCGAGAACTTTGAACAAGATTACCACAGCGTGTGGGTCGACGTTCCCAACTCGCTGTTCGACCCGAACCAGGGCCATCGCCTGTACACCGATTATCTTGACGAATTGAAATTCGCCGAGGCCATGGGCTTCGACGGAATCTGCGTCAACGAGCACCACGCCAACGCTTACGGCCTGATGCCCTCGCCCAACCTGATGGCCTCGGCCATGGCGCGCGACACGTCCGACGCCGCCATCGTGGTGCTGGGCAACAGCCTGGCTCTCTACAACCCGCCCATCCGCGTGGCCGAGGAGTTCGCCATGCTGGACGTCCTCAGCGGCGGGCGTCTCATCGCCGGCTTCCCCTTGGGCACGGCCATGGACACCATCTTTGGCTACGGCCAGGTGCCCATCACGCTGCGCGAGAAGTACCAGGAGGCCCACGACCTGGTGATCAAGGCCTGGACCGAGCGCGAACCCTTCTCCTTCAACGGCAAGTACAACCAGCAGCGCTACGTCAACATCTGGCCGCGCCCCTACCAGCAGCCGCGCCCGCCCATCTGGGTGCCCGGCAGCGGCAGCCTCGAGACCTGGGACTGGACCATCCGCAACGACTACGTCTATTGCTACCTGTCCTACTCCGGCTACAAGGTCGGCAAGACCGTGCTGGATGGCTTCTGGGAGGAGATGGACCGTCAGGGCAAGGAGTTCAACCCCTACCACGCCGGCTTCCTGCAGCTGGTGGCCGTATCGGAGACCGACGGCCAGGCCGAGGAGTACAAGGAGTCCATCGAGTATTTCTTCAAGAAGTGCCTGCACATCCACTCCGGTTTCGGCAACCCGCCGGGATACCGGTCGGTGCGCAGCAACAACTCCCAGCTCTCCAGCTCCACCACTCAGTCGCGGGAGGACCAGCTCAAGGAGTTCACTTGGACCGACTACCTGGAGGCCGGCAACGTCATCGTCGGCGGGCCCGAGACGGTGCGGCAGTACCTGGCCCACGCCATCAAGGAGCTGAAGGTGGGCAACCTGATGCTGCTGCTCCAGTTTGGCGACATGCCCAAGGAGTTGGCGATGAAGAACACCGAGCTCTTCGCCCGCGAGGTCATGCCCTACGTCCGCGACCTCTGGTCGGAATACGACAACCGCTGGTGGCCCGAGGGCGTCTCCAACCCCAATTCCCCCGCGCCCGTCGCGGTGGGGTAGGCCCCGGCACTCTTGTAGTCCAATTGGACAGCCGACCCTCTCCCTTTTGGGGGAGGGTCATTATAGATAGTCTGCTATAGTGAACTCTATGACCATATCTGAACCCATACTAGCCAGTCTCATAGGAGTTGCGGCCGTAATACTTGTGGCACTCGTCTCGGCGTGGGGCCACATCAATAGTCGCTTGGGTAGGGTGGAGAAAGGCCAAGACGCCTTGTCCGCTGAAATCCGCGCCTCCCGCGACCGCTCAGACATGCAACTCGCCGCCGTTGAGGAGCGAGCTCTCGCCCGGCACGCAGAGGCATTGGAAAAGCTGGCTGCAGTGGAAGACCGCGCCCTTGCCCGCCACACTGAGGCCTTGGGAAAGCTGGCCGCAGTAGAGGATCGCTCCCTTGCTCGCCACACCGAGGCCTTGGGAATGCTGGCTGCAGTAGAGGATCGTGCCCTTACCTGCCACACCGAGGCATTGGGGAAGCTGGCTGCAGTGGAAGATCGTGCCCTCGCCCGAGAATCCGCAGCAGAAGATCGCTCCCTCGCCCGACACAACGAACTACTCGCCGAAATTCGGCTCTGGCGCACCCACGGCCACGACGCAGACGGCAACATCTTCTTCCGAGTCCCTGAGTAGCGTCCGCCGCCGATGCCGACATGAGTCGTCGAATCAAGTCATGGACCAGTGAGTCGGAGCAAGACAATTGACCACCAGCAACATCTCTCCCCAGGATCCCCATTACCGCCAGCGCGCCGATGTCGGCGGCATCGAAATGGCCTACGTCGACACAGGGGCATCCGCTGACTCATCTGACAGCGCGGTCGTGTTCCTGCACGGCAACCCCACGTCGTCCTACCTGTGGCGCAACATCATCCCTCACGTGTCACCACTGGTCCGCTGTCTTGCCCCCGACCTGGTCGGCATGGGCGAGTCCGACAGCACCCCCGACGGCTCATACCGCTTCGCCGACCACAGCCGCTACCTGGATGCGTGGTTCGACGCGGTGCTTCCCCACGGACCAGTGACGCTGGTGGTGCATGACTGGGGCTCGGCGCTGGGATTCCACTGGGCGCGACGGAATCCCGACCGGGTGCAAGGGCTGGTCTACATGGAGGCCATCGTCCGCCCGGTGACCTGGGAAGAGTGGCCCGAGGCCGCGCGACAGGTGTTCCAGGGCTTCCGCTCCGAGGCCGGCGAGACCATGGTGCTGGAGCGCAACATCTTCGTTGAGCGCGTCCTGCCGGGCAGCACCATCAACGGCATCAGCGACGAGGCGATGGAAGTCTACCGCCGACGCTACGTTGAGCCCGGCGAGTCCCGTCGGCCCACGCTGTCGTGGCCCCGCGAGATACCCGTCGGGGGTGAGCCGGCCGATGTGGTGGCCATCGTCGCCGAGTACGCCGAGTGGCTGTCGCAGACGCAGACGCCCAAGCTGTTCGTGAACGCCGAGCCCGGCGCCATCCTCACAGGCCCGCAGCGCGAGTTTTGCCGTTCCTTCGCTAACCAGAGCGAAGTTACGGTGCCCGGAATCCACTTCATCCAAGAAGACTCCCCGCACGAGATCGGCGCAGCCATTGCGGAGTGGTACGCGGGGTTGTGATGCGGAGGAGGGGTGATGGCGCAGCAGGATATCGTTCAAAGCATTGTCGCTGACAGCTCTCACAGCCTAGATCTGTTCGATGAAGCCGAAATCGCCGAACTGAACGGCAGGGCATTCCTCAGGCACGTTCGGGGAAAGGAAGTTCCCCACGTCGAATGTATCGTCAGGCGCAAGATAGTTCGGCTGACACCCGAAGAAGTGGTCCGGCAGCTTTATGCTGCAAGGCTCATCGAGAAGTATGGCTACCAGCCTGACCGTATTGCCTTTGAATATCAGGTCAATTTTGGCCTCGAAAAGAAGAAGGCGGATATAGTCGTATTTGACAAGGACAGGGAAGAAACCCCTTACATTGTGGTCGAAGTCAAGAAGCCGAAGTTGTCGGAAGGAAAGGGACAGCTTCGTTCCTATTGCAATGGCACCGGAGCACCCATTGGGGTATGGACCAACGGGCAGCAGATTTCGCATTACAACAGGAAAGACCCCAACTACTTCGAAGACATCAGCGATATCCCGAACAGCGTTCAGAGCCTTGCCGACATCCTGAACGAGCGGTTCACGCAAAAAGATCTCATCATCAAGGACCGGATAGCAAATGGCCGCAAATCCCTGAAAGACATAATTCTGGAGATGGAGGACGAAGTCCTGGCCAATGCCGGCGTTGATGTCTTCGAAGAAGCGTTCAAGCTCATCTTCACCAAGTTGTTCGACGAATCCCTCAGCCGGGACGACCGGGAATTCATCAAGCGCACCCTGACGTCGGCCTCCGGCGGGAAGGTCGCGAAGGGTTGCTCCAAGCCTCGGGAAGACCGCGATTACGATGCCTTCAAAGCTGCCGTCGGAAAGGTCGATGATTCCGATTTCCGGGTAATGGAATTCAGAAACACCGGCCAGACCGACACGGAATTGAAAGAAAAAATAGAAGACCTTTTTCGCCGTGCCATTGACGAATGGCCGGGCATTTTCCCCGAAGGCACGACCTTTGACCTTGCCGACAGTCACCTGGCAGTCTGCGTTTCGAGCCTGCAGGACGTCAAGCTGTTCAATTCCAACCTGCTGGTCGTGGACGAGGCGTTCGAGTACCTGGTAAACAAGTCGGCCAAGGGAGAGAAAGGGCAGTATTTCACCCCTCGACACGTCATCGATATGTGCGTTCAGATGCTCAATCCCCGGCGTGGCGAGACAATGATTGACCCTGCCTCGGGGAGCTGCGGGTTCCCCTTGCACACGATCTTCAAGATGACGGAGAGGCTGTTCACCAACGAGGAAATCCTGAATGAAGACAGGGAACATGTGAGGAATGTCTTCGGCATCGACTTCGACGAAAAGACGGTCCGGGTTGCCAGGACCCTGAACATGATCGCCGGCGCCGGCGAGACCAATGTGCTGCACCTGAACACCCTGGACTTCACTCGCTGGGATGACAAATACGACCGGGACAGGAAATGGATCAGCACCTATGAAGGGAGGTTCAGGCGCCTGGAAAAACTGCGGTCCAACAGGCGCGAGAACAGGCAATTCGACTTCGATCTCGTTCTGGCGAATCCCCCTTTCGCAGGCGACATCAAGGAAAGCCGGGTGTTGCACCAGTTCGAAATTGCCAGGAACGGAAAGGGCATCAAGAGCGTTGTGGGCCGCGACATTCTCTTCATAGAACGCAATCTGGACTTCCTCAAGCCCGGGGGGCGCATGGCAATCGTTCTGCCCCAGGGCCGATTCAACAACACCACGGATCGTTACATTCGGGACTTCATTTCCGAAAGGGCCCGGATCCTGGCGGTTGTCGGCCTGCATCCCAACAGCTTCAAGCCTCACACCGGCACCAAGACCAGCGTGCTGTTCCTGCAGAAGTGGAACGACGACCCAGGAAAGGGGCCGTTTTGCCCCCGAATGGATGACTATCCGGTATTCATGGCGGTCTCGGAGAAGGGAGGCAAGGACAACTCCGGGAATTACATTTACCTCAAGAGCGAGAGCGGCCAGTACCGCCTGGACAACAACGGCCACATGATCGTTGATCATGACCTGCACGCTCACGGAGGGGCACTGCAGCCCGGAATCGCCGAAGCGTTTGCGGAGTGGGCGAAGAGGGAGAAGTTGAGCTTCTGGTCCTCGTGAATCACATTCGCCAACAATTGCCCGCCAGGATTGCGCGATGAAACACTCGGTAATCGCGCTGGAGCAAATCCGCAGCTCCGCTTTCAGATCGGACGCGGAATACTGGCATCCCGAGTTCATCAGTAACGCCTCGCTGGTCTCCCCTGAGACGAGGGTCAGGGACCAGGTTGAGCCGACCGTCAGCAACATCAAGTCTTCGCCCATCGGCGCGAGCTTCGACTACCTGGAGATTTCCAGGATATCCACGTCGGCGTGCGAATACAGGACGGTGCCCATCGAGGAGGGAGAAGAACCCGACCGGGCCCACTACCTGCTCAAGTCCGGTGACATCGCCGTGTCCACCGTCAGGCCGAACAGGAACGCCGTTGCCTTCATCGAAGAAGATGGCATTGTGGGAAGCAGCGGCCTGTGCGTGCTGAGGACAAGGAACCTGGAGCCGGAGTACCTGTTCGCCTTCTGCAAGACGGACTACTTCGTCAAGAGCCTTGTGCGAGCGAGCAAGGCCAGCATGTACCCTGCGGTGTCCAACGGCGACATCCTGGACACCCCGCTGTTCCTCCCCGGCGAAGCCTTCGGAAGAGCGATTGCGGAGATCGTCAGCGAATCTCTGTCTCGTATGCATCAAGCCAGGCTGGTCTATGAAGAGACCCATGAATTCCTGCTGTCGGAACTTCGCCTGGGCTGCTGGCAACCTGACGCCAGCCTCAGCTTCGTCAAGAAGTTCTCAGACATACAGGACGCACAGCGAATCGACGCCGACTACTTTCGACCAAAATATGATTCCATAACAACGGTCATCCGGGAATATCCCGGAGGCTGCGAGGAACTGGGAAACCTCGCTTCCATATCCAAATGCGTGGAAGTCGGAAGTGCGGAGTACCAGGAGGAAGGCATCCCGTTTGTCCGCGTGAGCAACCTGAGTCCGCTGGACATATCCGAGGAGAAGTACATATCGCAGGACCTGTACGACCAGTTGCAGGAGTATCAGCCGAACCGGGGCGAGATATTGCTCACGAAGGACGCGACGCCAGGAATTGCCCACCTCCTGCGTTACGAACCCGGGATGATGATCCCCTCAGGCGGAATATTGAGGCTGAAGCCAAATTCGCAACGGATCGACGGCGAATTCCTAGCGCTGATCCTCAATTCCCTCGCCGTCAGGGAGCAGGTCAACCGCGACGTCGGGGGGTCTGTCATCGTACACTGGCGCCCGGAGCAGGTTGAGAAAATCCTGGTCCCCGTCCTTCCGTGGGACAAGCAATGGCACATCAGGGACAGAATGGCGTATTGCTCTGATCTGCGCCGGCAATCCGGCGCACTGCTGATGCAGGCCAGGGATGCGATACAGATGGCCATTGAGCGGGATGAGCGGACTGCGATAGACTGGATTGCAACCGGGGACAGGAAACGGAGAAACGATGCCTGAAACCTTGGCCCTGCACCTGCGAGGCGGCGACTCTGGGGCCGTAATGGCCGAATACGCCGAGTGGCTGCCGCAGACTCCGGCGCCCAGGCTGTTCGTCAACGCCAAATCCGTCGCCATCCTCACCGGCCCCCAGCGAGAGTTCTGCCGCACCTTCGCCAACCAGCGTGAGGCCACCGTCCCCGGCGTCCACATAATCCAGGAAGACTCCCCCCACGAAATCGGCGCCGCCATCGCAAAGCGGTACGGTGGCGTGTGTGATTTGCTGACAGTCGGCGGTAGCACAATTCGCTCTAGTGTTCTACAGTCTTAGCAAGCACTCCAGCCTTTTCCGTCAGAGAGCAACTCAGGATATTATATGACAAACGAATTCGGTGGGGACTGGACTAGGCGCAAGCTGGAGATTCTGGAAAGCTACCTCAAGGCTTACACCACCGTACTAAAGAACCAGTCTTTCCATTTGTGGTATGTAGACGCTTTTGCTGGTACGGGATATGTCACTTTGGATTCAGGAAAAATAGCTCCGAGCAGCCTGTCAATTTTAGGAGAGGAGGGAGACGACGAAACGGCCAACATCTTAAAGGGTTCTGCTCGACTGGCTGTAGAGGTGGATGATAGGCCGTTTGATGAGTTTATATTCATCGAGCAGAATCTTGATTACGCGATTGAGTTGTACAAACTGAAACGCGAGTTCAAAGGACGAAGTATCCGCATCATACCGGATGACGCGAACAAATTTTTGCCTGATTGGTGCGAGGAAAAGAATCGACAATTGGGAACTCCTTGGCGCGGTGAAAGAGCGGTTATCTTCCTGGACCCTTTCGCCACCGAAGTTGATTGGCAGACCGTACAGAGAGTTTCCGAAACGAAGTCGGTAGACTTGTGGATTCTGTTTCCGCTGTCGGCATTGACTAGGATATTGCCTACCCACAGGGAGCCTGATGACAATTGGGCAACAATTCTAGACAGGGTTTTTGGCAATCGAGAATGGCGGAACTCATTGTATCGATCTTACAGTCAACCTAACCTGTTCGGAGAGGAAGAAATACAAACTGTTCGAGGAGAGCAGCGAGCGATCGTAGATCTGTATCTCCAGCAACTGAGCAGAGTTTTCCCGGCAGTAGCTCCAAACCCCAAGTGGTTCCACAATTCCCGCAATTCGCCATTATTCGCATTGATTTTTGCCGCTGCGAATCAGAGGGGTGGCCCGATTGCTGTAAGAATAGCCAACGACCTCTTAAATCGCTGGTAATGCATGGCAGTCGGCAGCAAAATAGAATGGACGGACGCGACCTGGAACCCGGTTACCGGCTGCAACAAAGTCAGCCCGGGTTGCAAGCTGTGCTACGCCGAACGGTTGGCCAAACGGCTCAAGTCCACGGGTATGGAAAAGTACCGCAACGGCTTCGCTGTTACTGTGCATCCCGAAGCCTTGGAAGCGCCACTGCACTGGCGCAAGCCCCGCACCATCTTCGTGAACTCGATGAGCGACCTGTTCCATTACCAGGTCCCTGACCAGTTCGTGCATGACGTTTTTGGAGTAATGGAGCAAGCCCACTGGCACCGCTATCAGGTGCTGACCAAGCGACCGGAGCGGGTGGTTGCCCTGAGCGCCCAACTGCCTTGGCCACAACAAGTCTGGCTGGGCGTGAGCGTTGAGTCCGACCGCTACCTCCACCGCATTGACCTGCTGCGTGAGTGCGGAGCAGCCACCAAATTCCTGTCGCTGGAGCCGTTGCTCGGTGCACTTCCGGAACTCGACTTGGACGGCATCGACTGGGTGATAGTGGGCGGCGAGTCTGGACCGGGCGCCAGACCCATGCATGGCGACTGGGCTCGGGACATTCGCGATCAGTGTAAAGAGGCCGGAGTGCCCTTCCACTTCAAGCAATGGGGCGGCGTTTTCAAGAAGCGACACGGCCGGGAGTTGGACGGCAGGACGTGGGACGAGATGCCCAGCTTTGATAAATCACCTGCCGCGATGTAACCTAGAAGCGCAAAGCACTGGATGCGTTGACATCCTCCTAACCGGAGCAACCATGCCACAGACCATCAACCTGGACCTGCGCGGCGGCGACTTCCGCGCCATTGTCGAATCGGCCGGCAACGGGCCGCCGCTGCTGTACCTGCACGGGGCCGTCGGCCAGAAGGGCTGGGCGCCCTTCCTCGACCGCCTGGCGCAGCAGTTCACTGTGTACGCGCCATACACCCCCGGCTACGGCGAGGCCTCCGGCCTGGACCACATCGCCGACCTCACCGACCTGACGGTGTACCACCTGGCCCTGCTGGACGCGCTGGGCGTCGACCGCGCCCACGTCGTCGGCCACTTCCTCGGCGGGATGATCGCCGCCGAGATGGCCGCGTTTTCGCCGCCGTCGGTGGACCGGCTGGCGCTTGTGTCACCCGCCGGCGTCTGGCGCGATCAGGAGCCGGTGGCCGACCTGCTGGCCCTGAACGCCGACGAGCTATCGGAGCGGCTGACCGCTACACCCGAGGGCACGGGATCCCTCGATGGCGTCGCCGACACGTTGGCCCGCGACCGTATGCAGGACATCGCAGCCGCTGGCAAGTTCCTGTGGCCCCTGCCCGACCGCGGCCTGCACCGCCGCGCCTATCGCATCAAGGCGCCTACCCTGATCTTGTGGGGCGAGCAGGACCGCATCAATCCTCCGTCCTACGCCGCCGATTTCCAGGGCCTGATAGCCGGGTCGCGGACCGGGACCGTGGCCAACGCCGGCCACCTGCTGATGCTGGAACAACCAGACGCATTTGCCGACTCTATTGGCGCATTTCTGTCCGAAGGGTGCTGATTTCTGCCTGGCACGTCCTTGTTCCTCAAGAACAAATGGCACGAATTGACCGGAAATGACAGGATTTTTGAAAACAGTGCGACGATGACAGCCGACAGTACCAACATACAGCTTGAGAACCTGCGGGACATCCTGCGAGGGATGGGCTCGGTGGTAACTGCCTTCTCAGGAGGCGTCGACAGCACTCTCGTGGCAGTGGCGGCACACGAAACGCTGGGCCGCAACGCGCTGGCCGTGACCGCTGTGTCGCCTGCATTGGCGGCGCGAGACCTGGAGGAAGCCGAGGGTCTGGCGCGAGAGTTCGGGTTTGCTCACCGGGTGGTCCGAACGAACGAAATGGATCGGGAAGGATACACTGCCAACTCGCCACGCCGGTGCTATTTCTGCAAGACCGAGCTGTACACCCATCTGACGGCCCTGGCCCGGGAAGAGGGCTACGCCTGGGTCGCCAATGGCGCAAACACCGACGACCAGGGGGACTACCGCCCCGGCATGGAGGCTGCGACGGAGCACCGGGCCCGCAGCCCGCTGCTGGAAGCAGGACTGGACAAGGCGGCGGTCCGCGCCATCGCCCGAACGCTGGACATTCCCGTCTGGGACAAGCCCGCGCAACCCTGCCTGTCGTCGCGAGTGCCCTACGGCACCCCCGTAACCGTCGAGACGCTGTCGAAGATAGAGCAGGCCGAGGACTTCCTGCGCGGCCTGGGGATGCGGGAGGTCCGGGCGCGGCACCACGACAAGCTCTGCCGTGTGGAAGCGTCGGAAGCGGACATGGAAATCGCTTTTCGACACCGGCAGGAAATTGTCGCCGGGTTGAAGAAAATTGGCTATCTGTGGGTATCGCTGGACCTTGCCCCCCTGCGCTCCGGCAGCCTGAACGACCAGCTCAAGCTGACTGCCGCGAGCACCCCTAGTTAGGGTATGCGAGCCGCCTATATCCAGTCCGTCGGCGGAGCCAGCGGCGACATGCTGCTTGGTGCGCTGGTGGACGCGGGCCTCTCGATTGACTTCCTGCGAGATGAACTGGCCAGGCTTCCCCTTGGCGGATACTCCATCGACGTAGCGGAGGAGACCCGCTGCGAAATGCGGGGAACTCACCTCAAGGTCAGGCTGGAAGAACCCACTCGCTATTCGCCTGCCGCTCTACTGCAAGCCGTGGAACGGAGCGCGCTCGACGCCCCGGTGAAAGAGAAGGCCGTCTTGGTGCTGCGCTCGCTGTGGCAGGCCGAGGCGCGGGTGCACGGCGAACCGGAAGACGCCCTTGAACTTGAAGAACTGGGAAGCGTGGATACGCTGGTGGACGTGGTGGGGGTCTGCGCCGGCCTGCATGAACTGGGGGTCGAGTCGGTGTTCGCGGCGCCTCTGGTGCTGGGCGAGCCGTCGCCGCCGCGAAGGCCGGGAGGATACTCCAACCCGGCGCCAGCCACGCTGCAACTCATAGCCGCTTCGGGCGCTCCGGTTGCTGCCGACAGTCCGGCCCACTCGGGTGCCGGTGAGCTGACCACGCCCACGGGCGCCGCGCTGATCACCGCTCTGAGCGAGTTCCGCCGTCCCGCGTTTTCGGTGCAGGGCGTGGGAGTGGGCCTCGGCACCAAGGATCCGCCCGGATTTGCCAACGCGTTGCGAGTGTGGTTGGGAGAGATCGAGCAGGCTCCCTCACCGGACAGGGGCAAGCCCGACATTTTCCAGCCTGCCAGCGTGGTATTGCTGGAAACGAACCTCGACGACGCGCCGGGACTCGTGCTGGGCCACACACAGGAGCGGCTCTTCGCCCTGGGCGCGCTGGATGTGTGGTACACACCAGTGCAGATGAAGAAAAACCGCCCGGGGGCAGTACTGTCAGTCCTTGTGCCGCCCCAACTGGAACAGGCGGCTGCTGAGCTGATCCTGAGAGAGACGCCGACATTGGGCATCCGGTCTCGTCTGGTGGACCGCTATGTGGCCGACCGACGCAGCGTCACCGTGGAAACCGCCTACGGCCCGGTGAGCGTGAAGGTCAAGTCGCTGGATGGCGCTCCGGTCGGAGCCGCCCCCGAGCCCGACGACTGCCGGCGGATCGCGATTGAGACCGGACTGTCGTTCCAGGAAGTTTACCAGCGGGTTGCCGAGGACGCCCGCCGTCAGATTCTGGCCTGAAGCCATGTCTGAAAGAACAGGTGAGAGTCAGGGCGATATTCGCAGCGTGCTGGAGCAGGTACGCGACGGACAACTGACCACGGAACAAGCGCTGGGACTCCTGCGCGACTTGCCTTATGAAGACCTGGGATACGCTCGCATCGACCATCACCGGCCGCTGCGAACCGGGTCGCCGGAAGTAGTGCTGGGCAAGGGCAAGACTCCCGGGCAGGTGGCCGGCATAGTGGCGTCGTTGAAGGGGCGCGGCCATCCGGTGCTGGTGACCAAGACGGGCTGGGATGCCTATGCCGCAGTGTCGGAAGTGGCCCCGGAAGCCCAGTTCCATGATCCTGCGGGCGCAATTGTCGTTCCTTCCAGAACGGAGTTGCCGGGAACCCGGGGAACGGTGATCGTCACCGCCGGGACGGCCGACCTGCCGGTGGCGGAAGAGGCACTGCTGACGGCGCGGTTGATGGGTCAGGACCCTGATCTCATCGCCGACGTGGGCGTCGCGGGCCTTCACCGGCTCCTGGACCGGTTGCCGGATATTCAGGCAGCCAGGGTTGTCGTTGTCGTTGCCGGCATGGACGCCGCTTTGCCGTCGGTGGTGGCTGGCCTGGTTTCCGTTCCGGTCATAGCCGTGCCGACAAGCGCGGGCTACGGCGCCAGCTTCGAGGGCCTGGCTGCGCTGCTCTCGATGCTCAACAGCTGCGCACCCGGCGTGGCGGTGGTGAACATTGACAACGGCTTCGGCGCGGGCTACCTGGCGGCGCAGATCAACCGCGAAGTTACTGAAGCGGAAGAAGCCGCAGGGGCAGGTGTCGGGGCACCGCGCGGCGAGCAGACTGCGCAGTGAATTGTCGAACCGGCTGCCTGATCCTGGCAATTCTGTTTACCTTGTTTTTCGTGTTCGGCGGGATGCTGTGCCGCATCACCATTCCCATCAGCCCACCGCCGGAAAACGCGATGTGGGTCCCGGATGCACCGGGAAGGGATTCAGAACTCCACCGCGTGCTTGATGTGGTTCAAGGAAAGCAGGTTGCCCTGTCGGTCCAGGTTGACGCAGACAAGATCGATGCGCCACGCAGTGTCTGAATCGTAGGGAAAGGCACTGTGCGACTGGAGAAACTCCTCGGCGACAACGACCAGTCGTTCGGCCCTGACGGGCGAGATTGCCTCCTCAGCCTGTCCGAACGAGTTGCCGCGGCGGGTCTTCACCTCCACAACGACCAGCTCGTCGCCGTCAACGGCAATGATATCCAGCTCACCGGCGCGGGAACGAAAGTTGGTGGCAGTTATTCGGTATCCTTCCGCTTCGAGGTGAAGACGGGCCTGCCTCTCGCCCCATTGACCCAGGCTGGCGCGGCTGCTCATGAGTGAGTGTGCAAACGTATGTCGAGCTGAGCCTGAGCCACAGGAGCGAATGAACGGCGGTGGATGTCGCACGGGCCGATCTCTCTCAGGCGCTCGAGGTGCATCGCTGTAGCATAGCCTTTGTGCTTCGCGAAGCCATAGCCCGGGTAAGACAGTTCGTAGTCGCCCATAATGCGGTCGCGAGTCACCTTGGCGACATTTGAGGCGGCGGCAATGCTGTAGCTGCGGCTGTCGCCCTTGACCACGGTATCGTAGGGGTAGTGGCAACTTCTGACCGGTATGTAGTCCAGCAGCAGGTGGGCGGGCCGTACCTCGAGGGAATCTGCCGCCGATAGCATTGCTCGCAACGCCGCTTTTCCCACACCGATGCGGTCGATCTCCTCAGAGTGAATAACCGCCACTGCCCAGGCGATGGCGTTTTCTTGCACCGCCTCAAAGGCCTGCTCCCGGCGTGCTGCCGTTAGACGCTTGGAATCGTCGAGCAACTGAAGCCAGTCTTCGCAACCGGACAGTTCGGGAGGGAGAACAACCGCGGCTGCGACTACGGGGCCAGCCAGAGGGCCGCGTCCGGCCTCATCAGCTCCGGCGACCGGGCGCACTCCGCGACCCAACAGCGCTCGTTCGAGGGAAAGGTCGGGCATCTTGCGGCTATGCCGTTCCCCGGGCAGCCGCCAGTACCTCCTGACGTTCCTCGCGGAGCGCTTCGATGGTGCCGCCGCCGATCAGGATGTCGCCTTCGTAGAAGACGGCGGCCTGGCCGGGCGTAATGGCCCGCTGCGGCTCTCGGAAACGAAGCAGCGCGCCGTCCGCACGTGGATGCAGGGTCGCCGGCGCTTCGTACGCCTTGTAACGAATCTTGACCGCCACGGGCATACCTTCGGAGGGCCGGGATCCACTCACATAGTTGACGCCGGACAACCACGCGGTGTCAGAGTAAAGGGCGCTTTCGGGCCCCACCACAACCTGATTTCGGGCCGCGTCGAGGCGGATGACATATCGCGGTTCCTCGCAATAGGGCAGTGATCCGAGCCCTCTTCGCTGGCCGATCGTGTAGTACTCAATACCCTGGTGCGTGCCAAGGGGCGATCCATCAAGGTCGACGATCTCCCCGGGCACGCCATCAGTCCGCTGACGCAGAAACTCGCGGTAATCTCCCAGCGGGATGAAGCAGATATCCTGGCTGTCGGGCTTGCCGGCTGTTACCAGTCCGGCATCAACGGCCATCTCGCGGATCTCGTCCTTGTTATAGCTGCCGACGGGCAGCAGGGTTCGAGCCAACTGGGCCTGGTTCATGCCGAACAGCACGTAGGACTGGTCCTTGGTGTGGTCGACGCCCTTGTGCAGTGTGGCGCCCATCGGAGTGCGGGAGATTCGCGCGTAATGACCAGTGGCCACGTACGCGGCGCCCAGGGCGTCGGCACGAGCCATTAACTGGCTGAACTTGATCTTGTCATTGCAGGCGATGCAGGGATGAGGAGTTCGTCCGCGACGGTACTCCTCCACGAAGTAGTCCATGACGCGGTCGTGAAACTCCTGCTCCATGTTTAGCACATAGTGGGGAATCTCCAACCGGCGGCAGACGGACCGGGCGTCCTCCACGTCATCGAGGGTGCAGCAGCCCTGGTGATCGGCAGGCAGTTCCGCCTCGTCGAGGCTGTACAGCTTCAGCGTGACGCCCACGACGTCCCATCCAGCGCGCTGCAACAACAGCGCAGCCACGGAGGAATCCACACCTCCGCTCATGGCGACGACTACTCTTCCCGGAGCAATGTATTCAGTCACTTGGAATATCACCTCAAATTCCAGCCTAGCATACGGCCATTGAAAGGCACAACAGGAGTGGTTGCCGTCCTCAGTCCCGGCTGGACCATCCCGCCGGCGGGATCATACCGAATGAACGGGAGTGAGTTTCTGTTGGGCGGGGCACATCTTACGAAGAGCAGCCACGATCCCACAGTGGACAACATCCATGCTGGATGTACTGCGGGAAAACCCATTTCTTCGCGGAATTTTATCCGGAGTCAGTTGGGCGCATCGGGGAGAGACTCGCAGGCCACGCCGTTACCGTTGCCGTCCAGGCGGTGGGTGTCGCTATCGGGTCCTCCTTCGGACAGGAAGAAATCCTGCGCATGTTGCCAGGACACAAAATCGCTGCAGTTCCGGTCGACGAAAGCGCCTTCCTGCTCCGTCGATGAGTGAGTGTTGTTGTCTTCGGGCGCAACATTCTCCAGCGGACTCCCGGGAAGAGACTCGCACGCCACGCCGTCGCCGTTGATGTCCAGACGGTGCGGATCTTCGGCTGGCCCTCCTTCGATAAGAAAGAAGGTCTGGGCCTCCCGCCACGTAACGAAATCAATGCAGTTCCAGTCATCCAACCCACTTGCAGGATCTGAAGGATGCGGCTCGCCTTCTACTCTGTTGGCATCCCGGAGGGACTCACAGACGATGCCATCGGCATTGCCGTCGAGACGATGGGGATCGCTGACCGGGCCTCCCGCGGCGAGGTAGAAGTTTTGAGCACCCCACCAGGTGTCAAAGTCCCCACAACTTCGGTCGGGCCCGTGGGGGTCGTATGGAAGTCCTGCGTACGAGTCCACAGGTGGCGGGGCGGTTGGAGACGACAAGGGAGTTGGTTCGGGAGTGGGAACGGGAGTTGCTGTAGATGGCGCTTCGGGAGTGCCATCCGAGGAGGGTACTGGGACAGGAGTTGCCGTGGGCCAGAGGGTAGGGGTAGGTGCGGTCTGGGTCGGGGGCAATGGAGTGGGAGTTTGGGTTGGATCAATGGCTGGGACTAGCGGGGCCCCTTGACCGGAAGAACTGGGAAGGATAATCGCGGAGTTTTCAACTGGAGCATCCTCGGAACGCCTGTGCGACCGGGTACGCGGCAAGGATGTGCATGGCTCCCCATCGCCATCGGCGTCGAGGAAATGCGGGTCCTTGTCGGGACCTCCAGCAGCCATGAAGAAATCCAATGCCTCCTCGTACGTGTCAAAGTCGCCGCAGTCCCTGTCGGGGCCGAAGGGATCGTATCGAAGCCCGGGCGGCAGTGTCGCTGTGGGGGTCGGAATGGGTGTTGGAGTGGGTCTGAGTTCCTGTTCCGGTCTGGAGGAGGGTGAGGGAACTCCAGTGTTGGACGGCGACGCAGTGGAACGCTGAAGCAGCACCGGCATGGGGCAGGTGTCGAGCATCTCGCGCAGTCCTTCGTATTCTCGCTCGGATACCGTCAGGTCCCAGCTGTTCTTGATGGCTATCCAGTCCAGGGCATACTCGCACCAGTAACTATCCAGAGGCGGACGCCAATCTTCGGGTCCCTTGGAACCCTTGGAGCGGTTGGCGCTGCTGATGGTTGCAATGAGGTGGTCCTCGTACCCGAGGTAGTTGGCATACTCGCGCTTCCGGTCCCGGTCCCAGGACCAGGCTCCCGAACGGTGGGCATTTGCCAACGGCACCATGTGGTCAATGTCCAGCTCGGTGGGGTCGTTCACTGCCTGTCCGGTATACGGTCCGGTCCAACTGCCCGACAGCACCCGGCATTCATTGTCCGGGTCAAGCACCGCCGGAGTTTCAGATTCCTCGATCAACACCTCTTGCCGCGCATTCTGGCAGTCGCGGTCCTCATCAATCCAATGTCTCCACTCGTCGCGGTCGTAGTCGGGGCGGGTGGCCGCCTCGGAGTCGACAGTTACCTCAAGGAGCAGGCCTTCAGCGGTGGGAGTTTCAGGCCCAGACGTCGGGGTTGTCGTCGCTGGAACTGTCGCTGGAGCTATGGTGGCCGCAGGGGGCCGTGGCGTGTCGGTAGGCTGCGGAGCTTCCGGCGTGGACAGGACATCGCATCCTGAAACTACCAGCATCAACAAAATCGCAGACAGAAGCAGACACCACGCGCGTAGAGGCAGGGGCAAGTCCCTGACGAATCCTGGTTTCAACCCGGTCAGAAAGTTCAATCCTCGTGCCTCTTCATCCATTGTTGCCCCGATGCGTTGGCCGGCAGAGGCGACAACCTCACCTGCGCACACAACCTGATTACCGAATAGTTTTGCCACACACACTTTCGGTAGCCCAACGAAGCCAGGGCCGTCGAATCATTTTGGCCACCGTCAAGACATGGACCACAGCTATTACAATTGGAACCCCAGGCCTCAATCATTCCTGCTTCCTCAAGAGTGGCGGACGAAAAACAATTCTGTCCCATTTTCTACCATCTTCTGCCATGCCAACCTCCATGCCGGATCCCGCCGGATAGCGAAGGCCGTTGAGCGGTTCCTGACAGCACGTTCAGGGATAATGTTCGTTCAGGGATAATGTTAGGGATGCGCTATCGGACTTGGCAACAGGGAAATGTCACCAAACAATTCTGATGCGAAGTCCTGGGCGAAAGGCGGGTTGAGCAGCGGATTGTTGCCGCGTATGCTGTTGGTATTGGATTTCTATTTCTCAAGGTGTTGGAAGCAATGACCAGGGAGCCGGGCTTCGAGACTGTACCGTCCTTCTGCGGCAACTGCGGCACCGCTGTCGAGCCTGGAAGCGTGGCCTGCGGAACTTGCGGGCAACCTGTGGCAGGGCCTGTTCCGACGGCAGAGGCCATTCCGCAGGACTACATTCCATATTGCCGAAACTGTGGCGTGGGTGTGCCCTGGGGCCGAGGGCATTCCTGTCAGCAGTGCGGGGTGACGCCGCTTTGCGACCTGCACTTCCGTTCCGCCACCGGCCTATGCCTGGACTGTTCGGCCGTTTCGCCGGTCGATGTGTCCCAATATGCCGGCCAGGCACAGGGGCTATCCTGCAGACGGTGCGGCGGCTCCCTGTTCCCCGGAGCCGAGTTCTGCCCCCAATGCGGCCTGCCAGCTACCCTCGGGACCGCCCATGCCGTTGAATACATGGGGTTCTGGATCCGGTTCGCGGCATTCGTGGCCGATTGGATAATCGCATACGTGGTTGCGGCCCTGGTTGCAGCGGTGATTGGCATCTCCCTCACTTCAGGAGATGTCGACCCTCAGGCAATGGAAGAATTGACTGTAGCCCTTGAGAATTTCAACTACAGCTTCGTGCTCCTGTTTTGCGGCATCTGGACCATCTACAGCCTTGTGATGACCGCGCTTAAGGGACAGACGCTGGGGAAGATGCTGCTCAGGATCCAGGTTGTGGATGAACAGGGCAACATTCCGCCATGGCACAGGTCGGTGGCGAGGGAATTGCTGCGGGGAGTAATCGTGCTGGCCCTGATCCCGCTGGGGCTGCTATACCTATGGGTGGGAATGGACAGCCGCAAGCGTGGTCCCCATGACTACCTCACCGGCTGCTACGTGGTCCGCAGGGTGAGAAACAGGGGCGGCGCCCGTCCTTTCTGATTAGCATACGCCGGGCCATCCTGCTAAACTTGGCCGCAATAAATCCGCCAGTTCATGCATAAATCCTCGCTTCCGGAGGTCATCATGGCCGTAACTTTCGGCACTTCCGTTCCCACCCGCGGCCCGCTCGCGGGTGCCGACCAACTGCGCGCCGTCGCCCAACGCGCAGACGACTTGGGATATGACCACATCTGGGTCAGCGATCACGTCATTCTTCCCAGAGACGTCAGCTCCTTCTATCCTTACGCGGCGGACGGAGTGGCGACCTTTGTGCCCGACCAACCATATTTCGAGCCTCTGGCGGCGCTGAACTTCCTTGCCGGATGTACGCAGCGAGTGCGTCTGGGCACCCACGTGCTGATACTGCCGTACCGGAACCCGGTACTGACGGCAAAGATGTTGTCCACTCTCGACGTGCTATCAGGCGGCAGGGTAATCCTGGGGGCCGGCGTTGGCTGGATGGAAGAAGAGTTCGAGGCGCTGGGGCTGGATACCTACGCCAAGCGCGGCGCGGTGACCGACGAGTACATAGAGTTGTACAAGGAACTGTGGACCAAGGACAATCCGTCCTTCGACGGTGAGTTCTACCAGATTTCCGGCAGCGGCTTTTCCCCCAAGCCGGTGCAGCAGCCTCATCCGCCGATCTGGATCGGCGGGCATACCGGTCCGGCGATACGGCGAGCTGCCAGGTATGGCGACGGCTGGATGCCCATCGGACTGCGGCCACCCGCCATTCTCGAGCCGGAGGAGTTGTCCGGCCTGATTGCGAGGCTGCGTCGGTTGACGGTGCAGGCTGGCCGTGACGAAAAGGCTGTGGACCTGACCTTCAGCACCGACGTGCGCTTCAGCACCGACGCCGGGGGGTCTCGCCCCTGGATGAACGGGCGCGCCGAGCAGGTTGCCGCAGACCTGCGCCAGTACATGGACCTGGGAGTGTCCAACTTCATCATTGGCTTCCCGGCGGGGGACAGCGTGGCATCTCTGCAGGAAAACATGGAGCAGTTCTCCCGCGAGGTGGTCCCCCTCATCCCGCAGGACTAACCGGGGCTTTCCAACGTCGAGGGCGCCAGAATCGCAGAGACAAGAAACCAACCCACTCGGCGGTCTCTGTGCCCTCGGCGTTTAATTTCCTTCTCAGGAGGAAGTGACATGTCAGTAAGGACCGACCTTAAGGCCAGGCTCCAGTCTGGAGAACAGATTGTCGCGCCGGGCGCCTACGACCCCGTCACGGCCCGGCTGGTGCAGTCGCTCGGATTCAGCGCCGTCTACTGCGGAGGCTACATCTCGGGAGCCCACCTAGCCGTAACCGAGCCGCTGATGACCATGACCGAGCAGCTTTCCGTGGCGGAGCGGGTGGTGCGGGCGGTACCGCTACCTGTCATTGTCGACGCCGACGCTGGCTACGGAGAGCCGGTGCATGCAATGCACACGGTCCGTTCCTTCGAGAAGGCCGGAGTGGCTGGCATTCACATCGAGGACCAGTTCTTCCCCAAGCGTGCCTCATACCACGCGGGGCTGGAACATGTGATACCGATGGAAGAATTCCTCCAGAAGATCAGCTACGCACTGCGGGCACGTACCGACCCGGATTTCCTCATTGTGGGCCGGACCGACGCCTTCACCGCCGTCGAGGGAGACATGGACGAGGCAATCCGGAGAGGCAACGCGCTGAAAGACCTCGGCGTTGACCTCGTGATGCCGCGCGGCGTCCGTAGCCGCGAGGACCTGGCCACCTTCCGCCGGGGCGTGCCCGACGTGCCGCTGATGGTCATCGCTGGTGCCGACGACATTACCGTGGAAGAGTACCGCGAGCTGGGTTGCCAGTTCCTGATCTACGCCACGTCGTCGATAATCGCGGCAGTGGACGGGGTCCGCCGCATATACGAGAGCCTGCGGGACACCGGCCACATCGGCATCAACGCGCCACAGGTGGCAGAAATGAGGGCAGGCGTCGAGGCCCTTATCAGCCTGCCGGAGTACCAGCAGGTGGAGGCCGAGACCACCGAGCGCGACTTCCAGCAGCACCGGGGGCACTGATAACGTACCTTCCGCCGGTCAGCTGAGTTTTCGCTGGCCGGAAGGTCAGGACAGAGACGATTAACACAAGAGGCCGTTCATCCTCAGTTTCGACAGATGAACGGCCTTCATTGCTCGCTTATCGGGTTCGCTTATTGGGTGAGGACTACTCGCGTCGGCGAAAGAACCTCCATACCGGTTCGGAAAATCCGGGCAGGACATCGCCACCGTCGAACACGTCAAGCTCACCCAGCATCTGAGGCGGCTCGACGGGGCGGTAGACGGTGAGTGTCGTAGAGCCTGGGTCGGCCGCCAGGGCCATCCGCACGCCGTGAGACAGCCACATCATCGCCCTCTCCGCCATGTGCCTCTGGGTGTCATTCGGCGACCTCACCTCCACCACCAGGTCGGGAGCCAGTTCGGGATACCCGGCAAACGAACTTGCAATACGGCCCGGAGCCACCCATGCCAGATCGGGACAGCGCACCGTATCCGGGTTGCGCTCCAGCAGGAACCCCGATCTGACGCTCATCCCTCCGCAGTCGGTTTCGTCGGAGAAGCCGCCCAGCAGCCAGCAGAGTCTGGCGACCACAACGCCATGCTGATCCCCGGGCAGAGGGTTCTCCGTCAACACCCCGCCAATGAGTTCCACCTGCTTGTCATCGTCAGGAATCAGTAGCAGTTCTTCCGCAGTAATCAACCCCGGCCTCGTCGTCTTCTCCAGCTTCGTCCGCTATCCTTCCAGGATTGCTGACAGCCTACCTCCGGTCCCTACACGTTGGTGGGAACGGTTTCGCTGACTCCGTACTTGCGCTCCAGCTCGTAGATCTCGCCGAGGCCGAGGAGCGAGGCAACGTCCCAGCGGGTGGCGAAGCGGCTGGGGTCGACGGCGCCGGTGGCCTTCAGTTCCTCGAAGGAGTCCTTCACCTGCTGGTAGATGAGCCAGATGGTGCTGCCGCAAATGGTGATCTTGTAGCCAAGGTCGTTCAGGTCGTTGGTGTTCATCAGGTCGCCGTTGTACATGCGAGGCAGGTCGGCCATGTCCTTGGCGTAGTTGCGGATGTCCTCCTCGCTCTTGATGCCGTCAACGAAGACCACGTCCGCTCCGGCCTCAATGTAGGCCTTCGAGCGACGGACGGTATCCTCCCATCCGGTCACGGCGTAGGCATCGCAGCGGGCGATGATGACGAAATCCGGGTCCTTTCGGGCGTCGAGAGCTGCCCTGATCTTTTGTACGTGGTCTTCCAGCGGTATGACCTGTTTGCCCTCGAAAAAGCCGCACTTCTTGGGGAACACCTGGTCTTCGATGTGGATGGCGGCCACACCGGCGGCCTCGTATTCCTGAACCGACCTCATGACGTTCAGCGGGTTGCCGTAGCCCGAGTCCGAGTCGCAGATGACCGGGATGTCGACGGCATTGGCAATGTACTTGGCGTTGGCGACCATCTCGGTCATGGTGAGAAGCCCCACGTCGGGGAACCCTCGTTCGGCGGCGGTGCCTGCGCCAGTCATGTACACGGCATTGAAACCGACCGACTCGGCAATCTTCGCGTGCAGGGCGTTGAGGACGAAGGGGGCGACGACCATGTCATCCGAGTTGAGCATCTGTCGCAGCTTGGTGGTGGCTTTCATGGCGCGTACTCCTGTACAGCAAATTGACGTGTTGCCCGAATCATACCCCAGCCTTGCCCTGCACGCTAACACCGGCTGTCACGCGAAATGCCGGTGAGATGACCTCGCAAAAAATGCCAAGTATAATTTGATCTGGGGAAAGGAGAGCGCGATGATACCGGACGTTGCTGAAAGAACCGCCGAGGTATCGGACATTTGCAGGCAATTCCATGTCGCCCGGCTGGACCTCTATGGTAAAGCCGTTACTGCCGATTCCTTGACAGATGAGGACGGCCTGACCTTCATAGTGGACTTCCAGTCCTTGCCCCTCGGCGATTACTTCGATTCGTATTTTGGGCTGCTGGAATCCATGGAGGAGCTTTTCGGGATCCCCATCAAATTGTTGACCGAAAATGCGATTGCGACAAACCCGTATTCCAGGCCCGTCGACGAGGCGGCCAAACTAAGGGTCTATGGAGACTGAAGCCAGGACTTGCCTTGATGACGTTATAAATGCAGCCCGAATCCTGAATGAATTTACAGACGGCAAAAATTATTTAGATTACGCGAACGAACCATTGTTGCGCTCCGCAACGGAACGTCAATTAAGTATAGTTGGGGAAGCTATATCGAGGCTGGCCAGAACTGACGAACCCACTGCCACCCGAATTACCGACTACCGGCAAATCATCTCATTCCGCAACATACTAATCCACGATTATGACGCGGTGGAAGACCAGGTGGTCTGGTTTATACTCCGGCAGAAATTGCCAATTCTGGTTCTCGAGGTTCTCGCCCTGTTGCGGGAATAGAGAACTTCCCACCGCCGCCGCCCTCTAGCCCCTTCGCATGCCGAGGAGCGAAAAATCCCGCGATCCCTCTCCCCTTTACCAAGCCAGGCATATCGCCCGCCGATTGGCTTACGTGTACAGCGCGTGGCTGTGCAACTGCTGCCAGGAGAGATCGGCGGCCCAACGTCCACTGCTCCAGTCGTCGCCCGCGGCATTGGAAACATATCGCGTCAACAGCAGGCGCCACGGAGCCGCAGATTCCGGCACTTCCAGGCCGGAGGCAACACCCTCTGCGAACTCCACCGCGTCGGACAGAATAGCCTCAGGAAAGCTGCCGTACTCCAGCAGGATTATGCTCGGACGGAACGGTTCGCTTTCGCCCACGTCGGTGGAGTGCCTGCGCGCGGCGTCAATGAGCCTTCCCTGCAGGTCAAGCAGCTTTTCAGGGGAGTCGAACTGCATTACCACACCGTTGATAGTGCGGTCGGCGACTATGCCGGTGCGCGTGAACTCGTATGGCTCCGCGTCAGCGGTTTCTCGAGCTATGTCCGCTATCTGTGATGCGAAGGCGGCAAATCGCACATCGGGACAGGGAAAGAAAGGGGAAAGGCGCATCCGCAGCATCTGCATTTCGGCCGCCCACGCCGAATACTGACCGCACACTATCTGCCGCGCCTTGTAGACCCTGGCAGTAAAGGCGGGATCCAACACCAGGTCCAGGCCATAGCGGATGCTCATGATTCCTCCGGGATTGTGCCGTTGGGGGCCATTGTGCGGATCAGGTGGTCCGAAGGAACGGAGATTTTATCGCCTCTGTCAGCTTAACTGGGAAACCAACCCGGGGAGATCTTCGCTATCAAGTTCGGGCCGGTCATCTGTGAACGGAGCGTAGGGGATGCCGTGCCTGTCCACGTAGGCGCCCTGCATTCCGGCAGCTCTCGCAGCCCTGATGTCCCAGGAATGGGCGGCGACGTGGAGGATTTGACCGGACGGCACCGAGAGTAGTTCTGACGCACGCCGATACACTCGCAGGTCCGGCTTGTAGCAGTCGGCCTGTTCCACCGAAATGGTGCGGTGCACCGGAATGCCGAGGCTGGAAACTATCCGCTCCAGCACTGCCAGATCACCGTTTGAAAGTACGGAAAGAGTGAACTTCTCCCGCAGGGCGGCCAGGCTTTCAACCACGTCGGGAAACAGCGTGGGAGTAATGCGGGAAGTGAGCAGGTCCTCGATTTCGTCCCGGCTGTGCTTTACGCCAATACGGGTTAACTGCTGCGACAGCGTGATTCTTCGCAGTTGCTCGAAGGGAGTCCGCGATCCCCCTAGAAAAGTGTCAAACATCCCTTCGTGAAGATAAGCCCACTCCCAGGTGAGCACAAATTCGGCCGCATCAGCCGATACTCCCTTGCTCTCGAAAAAGCCTGCAAAGGCGGGAGCGAAAGTGGCCTCGAGGTCCATCAGGGTGCCATACAGGTCGAAGGTCAGGGCACGAACGCCGGTGGGATCGAAAGATGCCATGTAGGAACTCCGGAGGTTATTCTTGCGATGTTGGCCGAACGGCGACGGGATTATACCAGCAAGCGGCACGCCGCCGGGTTCGCCCCGCTGCCCGCCGGGTTCGTCCCGCTGGATTGATACCAAAGCGTTATCCGATGCGGACCCGGTTCCGCTCCAAAAGCGCCTTTTGCCAGTGCAGTTAGGCGTCGATCAACAGGCCGGGGTTCAGCACCCCGTTCGGGTCCAGGGTACGCTTGGCGGCCCGTAGAACCTCCGCGAAAGGCTCGGGCCTCTGCTGGTCGTACCACGGGCGATGCAGACGGCCCACGGCATGGTGGTGGGTGATGGTGCCGCCCGCAGCCATAATGGCGTCGGAAGCAGCCTGCTTGATCTCGGCGTACATTTCCAGCTCGGCTCCACGGCGTCCCATGCCTTCCCACGTGTAATATGGCGCCGGGCCGTCGGGGTAAACGTGAGTGAACCGGCAGGACACCGACCCTCCGCCGCAGACCCGATCGAGCGTTTCCTGGAGTGCGCCTCGAACCATTTCGTCCATCGCAGGCCACCGGTCCCACGTGATTGCGGTTTCCAGCGTCTCTGCCACCAGTCCAAGGCCGGTGGTGATGTTGCGCTGGTACGGCGCGCCGATGAAGGCATTGCGCCACGCACCAACGGCTCCCTGCCGACCCGTGTCTCCGCCCGACGATTCGTCGCTCCGCTCGCCCGGCGCGGAAATCCTGATGTCCTCCTCGGCGATGGTTCCGCCAGCGTCCCTGGCGATGGACACGGCCTGCCGGATGTTGTCGTCCTGAGGGAGCTGGTCCGATTCGAACCCGATTATCAGCAGCGCCCGGCTCCCGTCCATGCCGGCGGCCGCAGCAGCCTCGCCCGGGTCCAGCAGGCGGCAGTTGGCGGGCCACAGCTTGGCCTGCACGACGCGGCGGGCGCCCTCCGAACCGGCCATGAAGCTCGGGAACGTCACCCCCGCCGACGCTCGGTATTGCGGCCTCCCCTGGATCCGCATCCATGCCTCGGTGATGATGCCCAGGATCCCCTCGCTTCCGATGGCAATCCTGTCCGGGCTCGGCCCGGCGCCGCTGCCCGGCAGCCGTCGCGACTCCCACACCCCCGTCGGAGTCACCATTCGGACGGACTCCACGAAGTCGTCGATATGAGTGTGGTTGGTGGCGTAGTGCCCACCGGACCGCGTGGCAATCCACCCGCCGAGAGAGGAGAACTCGAAGCTCTGCGGGTAATGTCGCAGGGTAAACCCATGGGGCCGCAGCTGCGCTTCCAATCCCGGCCCGTACGCGCCCGCCTGAATCCGCGCCGCTCGCGAAACTTCATCCACCTCCAGCACCTGGTCCAGCGCCGACAGGTTGATCGTGACTATGCCGTCGTAGCCCTCGGGCGGCTCGAACCCCGCCACAGTTGAGCTCCCGCCACCGTATGGTATGGCGGCGTACCCGTTGGACGAGCACCAGTCCAAAACTGCCGTGACTTCGTCCTCGGTCCTGGGATAGGCCACCACGTCCGGCGGGTTCGGGAACTGAAGGTTGTAGGCCCGGATGCGGTCGCGGAAGCTGCGCCCATAGGTGTGCACCGCCCGCTCGTGGTCGTCTGTTGCGCAGATCGCCGCCAGTGACGATGGCGGGCTGATTCGCGGGGCGCGCAACTGCAGGGCCTCTTCCCGAGGCGGCGATACCGGCTCCACTGGCACCCCATAGCGCTGCGACAGCCGCGCTGCCGCTTCACGGATCTGCTGCTCGGTCGGTTCGTCCTCTTCTAGCCCCCAGGCCCAGAAACTGCGTCTGCTCATTTGCCGCTCCCCTGTGTCCGCCTATCCTTCCCCACGGAGGCGGCGTAGTTCCTCTTCCAGTTGGCGAATCCTTTCCCGGTCCGCAGCGCGGGCTCGGCGCTCTGCCTGCAAGGCGCCTTCAGTTGCTCGCAGGGCTTCCCGGTCCTGTCTCCTGGTTTCCAGGTAAGTTCCAGTGGCAGGATCGTAAAATCTGGGCCAGCCTTCGTCCCACGCCACGCTCAGTTCCAGCACTTCGCTGTATCCCTTGAGAATGCCGTCGGGTTCGGTGGTCAATTCTATGGGTTGATAATCGCCGTCCACCAGCTTGAGGCCGTTCAGCTGAAAGCTATAGTAACGACCCCCGTTCGGGTCGAACCGCCAGAATTCCGGGACACCCATTTGGGCGTAGATAGCGGGCTTCCGAACCAGATCCACCTGCCTTGTGCTATTGGAAGCGACTTCCAGCACCCAGTCCGGTGCCTTGCCAACCTCCCACGGCAGGTAAAGTTGGCGAGGGCGTATGGCCTCGGCGTCCACCCCAAAGGCAACGTAAACGTCGGGCGCAACCCGTACATTCAGGTTGCTGGGGTCGTAGCAGACGTTCGTGTCGGTATCGAGAAAAACGTCCGGGCGTCGATCGAAGTCAGTAAACCGGGCGGTGAGCAGGCCGATCACTTCATAAATTTCACGGCGTAGTTCCATGTGGTCAGGCAGCACTTCCTTCTCAAAGGCGTCGAACTCGAGGCTAGCGTAATTAATCGGCCCTCCCTTGCGGTAGGGCAGCATCTCGTATTTGGACGCAGATTTCCGGAGTGCCATCTCGGAATCACCTTGCGGGCCCAACGCCGGCCGCCTCGCGTGGAGTGGTCTCACCTGACACTATGGCCAGATTCTAACATGGCTGACCCTTTGCAATCGGGGGGCATGCCGCCCGAATCAACTGCCCCGCTAGTCCACCATATCGAAGCGCTCGGACTGCGGGGGTTGGGCCCAGAGTTCTTCAGCCCCTGCCATGGCCACGGCCCGCTCCGGGCTGGCACGCCACGCGTCGTAGATGTCGTTACTGTCCCACGTCACCAGCGTCGAAATCTTCGTCGGGTCCGACAGCGATATCAGCGTCTGCCGGCTGCCGAAGCCGGTGGCCTTGCTCTGCGCCAGCCCATTGCCGTCCAGCAGCGACTTGGCTTCCTCGATCTTGTCAGCCTTGGCCCAGTGATGCGTTAGTACGCCTATCATCCACTCTTCTCCACGCTATGTTTTCGACGCAATGTTCTCCACGCAATGAATGAAAGCCGGGCCCTGAGACCGGTATATCCCTGCGATTCCCGCGATCTTGTCGGCCTTGATTAGCGCTGCCGACGGACGCCTATGACCCGCGCGAATATGAACGCTAGTGCCGCCACTATCACGCTGAAGACTGCCCCCATCTTGCCGGGATCCAGGAATTCCGTGCCCGCGTATGCCTTGTTGGCCACGAACAGCGCCACCGTCAGCCCCAGGCCGGCGATCAGGCCGGCCACCATCAGGTGCCGCACGCTCATTCCCTCCGGCAACGGGAAGCCCACTTTGGACACTGCGTAGGAGAAGATCGACACGCCCACCGTCTTTCCCACTATCAGCGAAAGCAGGATCATGAACGTAACGGAGTTTATGTTCCCGAAGGCCACTCCCGCGTTGGCCCAGGCAAAGAAGAACAGCCCCAGGTCAACGGGCAGTTTCAGGTGATGCTCGAACCTGTCGAGCACACTGGCCCCGTGCCCGTTCCCGTTCCCGTGTCCCTCCTCCGCATGCTCGTGAGAAACTTCCTCCGCCTCGCCCCCGTGCTCCGCCGATTCCAGTGCCTCAGCTTCATGCTCCCCCACTTGCCGGGCGGGCAGGAATGGCACGATAACCACCAGCGACAGTGCTGGCTCGACACCCGCCTGCACCATCCCGACCCAGCTCATTCCACCTGCGACCAGGATGTATATCGGCCACCACGTGATGCCGATCCGGCGCAGGGCATAGGCCGCAACCATGCCCCCGGCGGTCAGAAGCAGCCACAGGGGCTGGACGTCCGACGAGTAGAAGACCGCGATGATTACAAGCCCAATGGCGTCGTCGGCCACCGCCAGCAACAGCAGGAAGTTCACCGCCGCGTGCCGGACCCCGAAGATCACGCGGGCCACCAGCCAGGCCAGGGCGATGTCGGTGGCGGTGGGAATGGCCCAGCCGCCGAGCACGCCCTCCGCCGGAAACATCATTCTGCCGAGGTCCTCGCTGCCTCCGTAGAAGATGTACGCCAGTAGTATGAACAGTCCCACCGGACCGAACACGCCGCCAAGGGTTCCCATTATCGGGTTGATGGCCTTGGGCAGAGGGTTCAGGGCCCCGCCGGGAAGCACCGACTCGGTAATCTCCTTCGCGGCGATGCCGAAGAAGAAGACCATGAACATTTCGTTGATCAGAAAGTGGAAGGAGACGTGCTTGCCAAAGACATAGAAGTCGTTCACGTCGTGATGTGCGCCGTCATCCAGGAACGGGCCTTGGCCGAAGTTCCAGAAGTCGAACTCCACAATTCGGTAGTAGCTGTCGAAGTCGATGTTGGCCCACACCAGACCAACGACTACTCCCAGAATGAGCGGGAGAGAGTATTCCTGGAGGAATGTTATGAACTGGCGAAACTGCGCCACTGGGAACCCCTTGAACCCGGTATGAGGCAGGCCCGTCGCGAATCCTGTGCCTGTCGAAGGGCCGCAAGTCGCCGCCGATTATACCACCGGATTTGAGGGCGGCCCAACCCTGGTTCTGCCTGAGAGGCGAAGTTTCGGGCAATCTCACTCGGCATGCCTCGCTTATCACGGAACGGCTTGGCGGATGTAGGTTAATCAGAGATATCTGAGCCAATTCGACGGTGAGCCCGATCAACCGCAAAAAGCGGAAGTTGCAATGCACAATTGACAGTACTATTGCCTGATGAAGTGCAACAATTCGCAGTCTCGAATTTAGCTTTCGTAGTCAACCGGTGCATGCTGCTGGCTTGATTTCAGAGAGAATTCGTCTGATCGAGCGAAGTGCCAGCACCACGAAAACCGCGGCGCACCCACCTGTCCACGATGCCATTTCGGTTGACATCCGGGGAGGCCTTTGCTACCATCTGCCGAAGCTTGGGGCAGTGTGCGCCGGGTATTTTGCCTTGCCTGCAGAGTCCGCCAAGCTGCCCTTTATTCTGGGCGGAGGAACCTGGTCCTGTGGCTTTCGTAAGTGGTCTCAAGTGCCGCGAGTGCGGGCGTGAACAGTCCGCCGAACCCCTCAATGTCTGCGATTTCTGCTTCGGACCGCTGGAAGTGGTCTACGACTATGCCACCATCTCAGAGGTGGTCACCCGCGACCGCATTGAAGCAGGACCGCTGAGTATCTGGCGATACGCCGATCTTCTACCGGCAGAAGCCGACGACCCTGTCGACATCATGGCGGGCTATACCCCCTTGCTCAAGGCGGACAATCTGGGCAAGCGGCTTGGCCTGAACAACCTGTACATAAAGAACGACAGCGTCAACCCGTCGTTTTCCTTCAAGGACCGCGTGGTATCGGTGGCGGCCACCAAGGCCAAGGAGTTCGGCTTCGAGACGATCTCCTGCGCCTCCACCGGCAACCTGGCATGCAGCGTGGCAGCCCATGCCGCCCGAGCCGGGATGCGTGCGGTGGTGTTCATTCCGTCTGACCTGGAACGAGGCAAGATCATCGGCGCCGCCATCTATGGGCCAACCCTCGTGGCCGTCGACGGAACTTACGACCAGGTCAACCGCCTGTGCAGCGAGCTGGCCGACAACGAAGACTACAAGTGGGCCTTCGTCAACATAAACATGAGGCCGTACTACGCCGAGGGCAGCAAGACCCTGGGCTACGAGGTGGCCGAGCAGCTCGGCTGGCGTGTGCCCGACCACGTCGTCGTCCCCTCCGCTTCTGGCGCGATGTTCACCAAGATATGGAAGGGCTTCAACGAGTTGGCATGCCTGGGCATTCTGGATGGCGTGGAGGCGAGCTCCTTCGGGCCTGACCAGAACACAGTCCATCACCCGGCGGTGACCACGAGGATGCACATGGCCCAGGCTGAGGGCTGCTCTCCCATCGTCAGCGCCTGGGACAACGACCACGCGCGGATCACTCCTGTGCGTCCGGACAGCCTTGCCAAGTCGCTCGCCATCGGGAATCCCGCCGACGGCATCTACTCACTGCGCGTGATCAACAACTCCGGCGGGTCCGCCTACGCCGTCCCCGAGGACCGGATTGTGAGCGGCATCCGCCTGCTCGCCGAGACCGAGGGCATCTTCACCGAAACGGCAGGCGGGGTCACTGTATCTTGCCTTGCTCATCTGGCAGAGCAGGGCGCCATCGGCCCCGATGAACTCACGGTCGTCTACATCACCGGCAACGGCCTCAAGACCCAGGAAGCAGTCGAGGACGAGGTGGTGAACCCCTTGTCGATCAAGCCCAGTATCACCTCCTTCGAGGCCGCCCTCCAGGCCCAGGGCTAGAGCGAGGCAATGACCACCAGCGCAAATCCGGCCCCAGCCCCTACCGACCCGGGGGCTTCTCCTTCCGAGTTGTCCGAGATTTGGCGCTCCATCGGGCGCCTGGAAGGAACGACCAATGCACTACTCGAAGGACAGCGGCAATTACGGAGCGACTTGGACTCCGGCCTGCGAGAAGTTAACCTCCAAATAGACCGGCAGTTTTATACAATCTTGGGCATCGGTGGCGCCATAATCCTAGCGGTGTTTGCCAGTCGTTTTATCGGAAGCTGAACAAGATTCAATTGACAAGCAAGGCTGAGGCAGCGAAGCCGCGGCGCTTCGCCTCGTGAATTTACAACTCATTACCAGGAGTACCTTGATGAGCGTCGTGGTTCGAATTCCCACGCCCCTTCGGCGTATGACCAATGGAAAGGACAAGGTGGAAGTGGAGTCCGGCAACCTTGGCGCCATGGTGGACGAGCTGGAAGGCTCATACCCAGGCATGAAGGACCGCCTCCTCGATGAAAACGGCGAGCTCCGCTACTTCGTCAACATCTACCTGAACGGTGAGGATGTCCGCTTCCTCGACGGCCTCGACACCGCCACCAGCTCTGGCGACGAGGTCAGCATCGTTCCTGCCGTGGCCGGCGGCCGTTAGCTACCCTGCGAACCCAGTTCACCGGGAAGCCCGTTCGTCCCGAGCACTCTCAGGGATGAGCGGGTTTCGCTTGTCTCTCTCGTCCATGAAATCTACGCTCGCTCCTGCATCCAGCGCAATTTCTGCTCCTGCCTGGCGGCCTCGTTCGTGGGACGGTAGCGGTCCAGAAATTCGCGATAGAGGCTTCGGAAGCGGTCTTCCAGGATTGCCTCGCGTATGCGCTGCATCAGCCGCAGCACAAATCGCAGATTGTGGGCCGAAGCCAGGCGTAGGCCTAGCATTTCCCTGGCGCGGAAGAGATGGTGAACATACGCTGCTGAATAGTTGAGGCAGGCGTAGCAGTCGCACTCTTCGTCCACGGGCCCATGTTGCTCCGCAAAGCGCTTCTTGGTCACGTCTATGCGCCCGTCCGGCGTGAACATCGCTCCGTTGCGGGCTACCCGAGTGGGCAGGGCACAATCGAACATATCGATGCCGCGCGCCACGCCCTCAACGAGGTCCTCGGGAGAACCGACGCCCATCAGGTAGCGAGGTTTGTCCTCAGGCAGATGCGAAGTAACCTGACCGGTGAAGCCGTATAGCTGTTCCTTGTTCTCGCCCACGGCCAGTCCGCCCACGGCATAGCCATCGAAGGGTATAGACTTTATGGTGTGGGAAGACTCGTCCCGCAGGCGCTCAAAAGTGCCCCCCTGCACAATGCCGAACAGCGCCTGGCCCGGCCATGCGCCGGAGTCCCGATGTATCCTGTGACACTCAGACGCCCAGCGGTGAGTGCGCTCCATGGCCAGTCGCACCTGTTTCTCGCTGGCCCCGTAGGCGATGCACTGGTCGAAACACATGATGATGTCGGCGCCGAGGCCGACCTGATTCATGGTCGCCAGTTTCGGCGTGAAGTGGTGCTCACTGCCGTCAATGTGCGACCGGAAGCGTATGCCAGCGTCGGTTACCTTGCGCAGGGAGCCCATGCTGAAGGCCTGAAAGCCGCCGCTGTCGGTCAGGATCGGGCCGTTCCAGCGCATGAAGCCGTGCAGGCCACCCAGGGAACTCACCGTTTCCACCCCAGGCCGCAGGTAAAGATGGTAGGCGTTGCCCAGCACCACCTGTCCGCCCACGTCCACGACTTCCTCTGGCGTCAGCCCCTTCACGGTGGCCTGCGTCGCCACTGGCATGAAGAGCGGTGTAGGCACGTTGCCATGAGGAGTGCGAATTTCCCCGGCCCTCGCCGGGCCGTCGGAATGCTCCAGTTGGAACGAGAAGGCAGCAGCGGTCATATCAGCTATCCGATGGTCGGAATGCTCCAGTTGGAACGAGAAGGCAGCAGCCGTCATTTCAGCTATCCGATGGATTGTATTTGCTTTATCATCCGCAAATGCAATTCAAGTATAGCCCAGTGAGGGTATGAACGAATTCCTGACCAGCCTCAGTTCCGGGCAGCCTCTGCTCTGGGCGGTATTCGTGCTGGCGGTGATGGCCGCTGTTGCGCTGTCACTGACCGCCTTCTGGGGATCAGTCTTTCGCATGGCCGGACTGCTACGCCGGGGGCGGACGCCAGTCAGCGAGGACGATGTACTTCCCTAACGCCGACGTAGTCATTCATCCTGCCCTGCTGGTCTTCCTCGGACTCATCGTGGGAATGCTGGGAGGCTTTTTCGGGGTAGGCGGAGGATTTCTCATCACCGGAGGGCTGCTGGTGTTCGGGGTGCCGCCGGTATACGCGGTTGGTACCGGCCTTACGCTGGTGATGGGCACCTCCATCATCAACACCCTCAAGCACCGTAACCTGGGCAATGTGGACTTCAAGCTGGGGGCGCTGATGGTCACCGGCACCATTCCCGCCATTTTCCTGGCGGAGTGGACGAACGCATCGCTGGAGGCTGCAGGGCTGGCTGGCCCGGTAATCCGCTACATCTACGTGGGATTCCTGTCGTCGCTGGGCCTTTTCATTCTGTACGACTACTGGCGAACCGGGCGTCGCAGGGGGGCTGGTGAAGAGGAGATCTCCACAGCCGGGTTAACAGAGAAGGTGCGCTCCCTTCGCGTACCGCCGCACAGCATTGGCATACCTGGCGTGGGAGGCATCTCGACCTATGTTGCGCTACCGGTCTCCGGAATCGAGCGCATTTCCGTCTTCGTACCGATCGGCATAGGTTTCGCAATCGGGTTCATAGCCGGATTGCTGGGCGCAGGCGGCGGCTTCATCCTGATGCCAGTGCTTATATTCGTCCTGGGCGTGCCCACCACAATTGCCATCGGCACCGACCTGTTCCAGATAATCATCACGGGCTCGGTGGGCAGCTTCGCCTACGCCCTATCCGACCGCGTGGACCCGACTATGGCGGCGTTGATGCTGGCGGCGGCGTCCATCGGCTCACAGCTGGGCGCGAGCGCCACCCGGCACATCAACCCGGCGCGCATCCGATTTCTGTACGGACTGCTGATATTGACGGGAGCAGTAGCGGTGGCGCTGGAGGAAATCTCGCAAGCAGTACCGGGAGCGGACGCTCTGTCCACCGCCGCCTCTGCTGTTCTCCTTGGCAGCGGCGGCGGGATGTGCCTCCTGCTGCTGGCGCTGATGCTGCGGAGAAGGGTCTGAACTGTGATTTATTTGATTTGAGGATTGCCCTGATTCTTCTGGTTGAACTTTCTGTTGCTTACTCGCTTGAACTCCAGGTTTCTGGCGCCAAAGTTGATGAGCAGGCCCACTTCCAGGTCATATGCCTCGAGGTAATTGATCGCTTGCGCCAAGTGTATGTCTTCCAACCGGGCAATGGCCTTCAATTCCACGCTGACGGCATCATCCACTAGGAAGTCTACTCGCCTGGACCCTATTTGCTGCCTTTTATAGTAGATTGGCATTTCAAGCTCTCGGGCGAACTGCAGTCCCTGTTCCAGCATTTCGATCTCTAGCGCCCTCTGGTAGATCACTTCCTGAAACCCATTCCCGAGGGAAGAATGAACTGCCATGGCGCATCCGATAACCTTACTCGTCAACGCGGAGTGCAGATATTCACCCCTAATCATGCCCATCATCAAATCATACGAATCACAGTTCAGACTGCCCCGTCAGATCCCGCACGGTGCGCTCCACGAGCTCCCACGGCACGTCCTGGCGCACCACGGAGCGGCCCACGTCCTCCAGCATGACCCAGCGGTTGGTGCCCGACTGCACCTTCTTGTCCAGCGACATGGCCATCAGCACGTCCTCGGCGGGGACGCCGGGCGCGCTGATGGGCAGGTTGAAGCGCTCCAGCAGCCGTTGCTGGCGGTCCACGATGGCCGCAGACATCAGTCCCATCTCGGCAGCCATGCGGGCCGCGCCCATCATGCCCACCGACACGCCTTCCCCGTGGAGGAAGCGGCCGTACTCGGTGGATGATTCCAGTGCGTGGCCGATGGTGTGGCCGTAGTTCAGCAGGATGCGAATGCCCAGGGTCTCGCGTTCGTCCTGGCTCACCACCTCGGCCTTGATGGCCATGCTGCGGCGAATAATTTCGGCGGAGATTTCCGGGTCCACTTCCATCAGAGCCTCGGAGTGTTCTTCGAACACGTCCACCAACTCGGCGTCAAGTATGAAGCCGTGCTTGATGGCCTCGGCCCACCCTTCGGCCAGTTCCCGCTTCCCCAGCGTTGACAGCGCTGAGGCGTCAGCGAACACTCCTCGAGGCTGGTAGAAGGCCCCGACCAGGTTCTTGGCCTGGGGCAGGTTGATGGCCACCTTGCCCCCGATGGAGGCATCCACCATGGCAGCCATGCTGGTGGGCACCTGTACAAAGGCCATGCCCCGCAGGTAGGTGGCGGCGACGAATCCGCCCAGGTCGCCCGGCACACCGCCCCCGACGCTGACGATAGTGTGGCCACGCTCGGCCTTGCGCTCCGCCAGCCACCCGTAGATGGCCTGGGCCAACTCGAAGCTCTTGCTCGTCTCGCCCGACGGGATGATGAAGCAGTGGGCCGGAACCCCAGCAGCCTGCAAAGACCGCTGCACCCGACGCCCGTAGGGGTTCATCACATTGTCGTCGGTGATGATGTAGGCCGCGCCCTGAACGCCAACGTCCACCAGCCTTTCGCCCAGGTCGTCAAGAATGTCCCATCCCGCCACAACGGGGTATGAACCCCCAGAGTGGTGTACGGTAGCGGCCAAGTTGGGGTCGTTATTACTGTTGTCGGGCATGATTGTCACTCCGGTTATCTAGGTAAAAATTAAAACTACCCTAACAGGATATAACAAACCCGCATACCTCCCCAATCTGCTTCGCAACCCCCTCCGCCGCGAGCGCGTCCGTCTCCACCGTATGATGCGCCTGCGAGTAGGCCGGCATCCGCTGGGACAGCAGCTCCGCGATGCGGGCCTCCGGGTCATAGTCTCGCTCCTGACCCGGCTGAGGTGCCAGCAGCGGACGGATGGGGCCGCCCGCGTCCTCCTCTTGAACCCGACGCAGGATGACTGCGGGGCTGGCCGACAGGAAAAACACCCGCCCGCCTGCGAGCATCACGTCGCGGTTCTGCTCGCTGACGAAGGCGCCCCCGCCCGACGCTATCACCTGCCGCTCCCCGGCGCACAGGTCGGCGATAACCTGCCGCTCCAGCTCTCGGAAGGCAGGCTCGCCGTCCTCGCTGAAGATGCGATGAATCGGCTTGCCGGCGCGGGCCACGATCACGTCATCGGCGTCCACCAGCGTCCAGCCCTTATCGCCATGCGATGCGGCGGCGCGAGACAGCGATTCCGCCAGCGCCCGGCCCACGCTGGTCTTGCCCGAGGCCATGAACCCCACCAGTATGATGTTGCGCGGCGGCGTTGCCATTTCGTTCTTCGACAGGCTCAGAGACCGCCGTCAGTCCGGCAGACGCGTCAGGTGCATCCGCGAGCCGAGGCTGGTGTCGGTGTCGAAGTAGAGCACCTGCTGTCCTATGGAGTTGGTGGCGGGCGCGTCGGCGATGAAGGTCAACCCTCGATGCTGGCACTCGGGCATACAGGTGGGAATGTCGCCCACCGCGTAGCCGACGTGGTCCATCTCGTGGACGCCCTCAGGGATAACGGACGGGTCGCCCGGCTCGATCAGCTCCACCTGCACCTGCCCAAAGTTGACGAAGGCGTTGCGGCCGCCCCGTCGCGACGCGCCGCCTCCCACATGCGTGCCCGAGAAGCGCTGCACGTACCAGTCGATGGCCTCATCCAGGTCACGTACCAGGTAACCCGCGTGAACGATGCGCTCCACCTCCAGCCCCTCGCCGTCCGGGCCCGAGGCCACAGGGGCAAGCTGGGTCAGGTGGACGAAGGTGCCGTTGGTGGTCTCCGTATCAAGGTAGAAGACCTGGTGGCCGAACACATTCACGAACGGGGCGTCGCTGCCGAAGGCAAAACCACGCGCCCTCAGATCGTCGGCGGCCTGCTCCATGTTCTCCACGAGGTATCCGACGTGGTGCATGTCGAGGACCTTGCTGCCGACGCCCGACTTGTCCTCTGGCTCGATGATCTCGGCCTCGGCCTGGCCAAAGCGCAGGTACGCATTGCGCCCGCCGCTGGGCACCGCGTAGCTGGGCGACAGCGGCCCTCCGCCAGCGTTAACCGCGCCAAAGGAGCGCTCGAACCAGCCGATGGCCGCTTCCAGGTCGGACGTCAGATAGCCGATGTGCTGAATCTTGTCGAACATGACCTACTCCTTGTCTGAACTGTGATTCCCGTGATTGGCTCGATGGCCATGATTCCCGGATCAAGAATCATGGCCATCAAATGAGTACCTCGAATCACTGTTGAGACAATTTCTAGCAACGAGCCGGGCGCGCCGGAGCCGGGGCGTAGCCGGAGGCGGTGCAGAACTCGACGCGATTGCCGTCGGGGTCGTGGATGAACAGGAAGGCCTGGCCGTCGTAGCGAACGCCCTCGCGCTCGATCTCGAAGCCGTTGGATTCCAGCGTGGAGCGGGTGCCCTCAAAGTCCTCGACCTCGAAGGCGTGGTGGATGCGATCGGGCTTGGCCGGCGCCTCTTGGGTCTCGATCAGGTGCACCATGATGCCGCTTTCCAGCTGCAGCCAGGTGATCTCGGGATTGTCTACCTGGCTCTCGATCTGCTTGATGCCCAGCAGGTTGTTGTAGAACTCCATGGCTACGGCGGTGTCCTTGACCATGGTGGTCACGTGGTTAATCCTGTTGGTGGTGATCAGTCCGGGCATACGGCCCCTCCTCGAAGCTCAAATGGGTGTCTCAAATTGTGCTTCCGATTATGCCACAGGCGCAGGTACCGGGCCACTCGCCGCCCGGCCCGTACGGCGAAGCTCAACAGGCCAGGGGCTGTGGGAAACCCACCTCTGGATGCAGGCCTGCTTTGCCATTGAGGGACGGTATAATCTTGCTGTATGAAACGTCTGCCAAGGCATATTTCAGCCCTCTTGTCCCGGATACGGAATCACGACTTTTCGTGTTATTCCGACCAGGAGCTTCGGGAAGAATTTGCAGCCTCGCGAAATGTATTGTCCGGGGCAGAATCTGACATCCTCTCCACGGTTTTCGCAATCGTTGCGGAAACGGTCGACCGTCGCCTGGGGTCATGGCGGGTCTTCGAGCCCGCTCCCGACCTCGACGACTCGCCTGCGTGGACCAGCGGGAACGGCGCCCAGGTTGTAACGGAATCGATCGCCGAAGTAGCTGACCGTCGCAGTTTCAGCAGGGACGGAGACATTCTTCTGAAGGCGGAGTTCTACCGCGCGACGCGGGAGTCGTGCCATGCCGGCAGGTTGCGGTTCCGTCCCACTGACGAGCAGCTGTTGGCGGGAATCCACCTGTACCGAGGCAGGGCCGTACAGATGGACGCCGGCGAAGGCAAGACTGTGGCTTCCGCTCTCCCGGCGGCCTTGCATGCACTGATGGGCCACCGCGTCCACGTGATTACCGCCAATGACTACCTGGCGGACCGTGACGCCAGGCTGCTTGAGCCTGTCTACCAGTCCCTGGGGCTGAGCTCGGGACCGCTGTTGCAGCAAATGGAGGACGGGGAGCGGCGGCAGGTGTACAGCCGGGACATCGTCTACGCTTCGATGCGGGAGCTGGGATTCGACTATCTTCGCGACAACCTGAAGACGGATGGCAGGCAGCGGGTACGCCCCGCAGGCCAGCTGGGCGAATCGGTGGCCATCGTGGACGAGGCGGACCATGCGCTGATCGACGAGGCCTTTACTCCGATGATCATCTCCGGCAGCCCCACGGGCAGCAGCCGCACCGCCACTCGCGCAAACCGTGTGGTGGGGGAAATGGTCCGCAGCCAGCGCGACATGGCTCGGGAACTGGCCGGTGAGCTGGAGGGGGCAGCCCTCGGGCAGCGGGGAGCGTCCCGGTTGGCGGCGCGCCTGTTGCTGGCCGACCCGGACAACGTGGCCCTCCACCGGCACACGGCCGCTCAGCCGCGCAGCCTGAGGGAGGCATGGCGTCTCGCGGCGGACGAATACGCCACGCTGGCGGAGGGGCTCCTGTACACGGTGCATCCCGGCAACCGGCTCCTGTCATTGACCGAAACTGGCCGCGCCTTCCTCGAAGAACGCCTGGGCCCGGTCTACGACGCTCCGTCTCCCCCGACGGATTCCGAAGTCCCGCCGCCACCGGCTCTTGCAAGAGCCGCCGGCTCCGCCCGCAGGAAGTCCCGGCGATTCGGCCTGGCCAACCAGGTGCTCCAGTCGTTGAGGGCACATTTGCTGATGAGACGGGATATAGACTACCTCGTGATGGATGACGGCGTTACGCTGATCGACCAGCAGACTGGCCGTCCCAAGCCCGACAGCATCTACCAGCATGGTCTGCAGGCTGCGGTGGAGGCGAAAGAAGGCGTCAAGGTTCATCCCGATTCTGAAACCCTGGCCTGGATTTCCGTGGCTGGCTACATCAGCCGCTACCGACAGGTCTGTGGAATCACCGGCACGGCAACTCCGGCCGCCGGGGAGTTCCAGCGCAAGTACGGCCTGGACGTGGCGGAAGTGCCACCGACGATTCCATCCCTGCGGTCGGTGCATCCTCCCAGGGTGTACCTGTCGCGGGAGGATAAGATCGCGACGGTCGTCGACGAGGTCGCCGCTCGCCACAGTATGGGACAGCCCGTTCTCCTGGCGGCGCGCACGGTGGAGCAGTCCGAGGAATTGAGAGGCGAGTTGCAAAAAAGCAATATCCCGCACCGGCTGCTCAATGCGGTCACCACTGCCTCGGAAGCAAGCATTGTGCGGGAGGCCGGCAGCTTCGGCGCGGTTACCGTGTCCACGCCCATGGCCGGCCGGGGAACGGACATCGTCCTGGAGAACGGTCTGAACCAGAGGCTTGTCCAGCATTGCGTCGCGGAGATTCGGCGAATGCTTGCCGGTAATGCGAGCGTGCTGGAAGTCAGATGTCCGTCAGAAGCTCAGGCGTCGGTCTTGCGCGCTGAGCTGGAAGGCAACGCCATCCCGTATGAGACCACACAGCGCGAGGACGGGGTATCCGTTGTCGTGAAGAGCGGGCAAGGCCATGGACGGCGTAGAGTTGAATTCGCCTTGGGACTGTGCGTGATCGGCACCGAAGTCTACGATTCCCGTCGAACGGAGTTGCAGCTCTACGGAAGGAGCGGACGCCAGGGCGAGTTTGGTCTCACTCAGTCCTTCCTGTCCTTGGAAGACCGCCCGGTTGCCCTCGAGGCGGAATCATTCCTTAAGCTGCAGTCCAGTCGCCAGACAGATGAGGATGGCCGGTCGTTCTACACCGGACAGCGTGTATCCCGCCTTGTCGAAAGACTGCAGGACGCGGCAGACCGGGAGGAAGAGGCCCTTCGCGGATACCTGCAGGATTACGCCGCAGAATTCGATCGCCAGGCTCATCGCTACTACGCACTGCGACGGCAGGCAATGGAAACCACGGACATATACGCTATGTGCCAAAAATCGGCGGACCGGGTTGCCTTCCGGCTGGCGTCCCGGCACATTGGTCTGGATGCGGAGGACTATCCGCGGCGTTTCCGGATAATGGCGGATGAAGTGCGGCTCGACCTGGGAGTCGATTGCTCGGGGCTGTACGGCGAAGACCTGTCGTTGCTGCCGGCCGGTCTGTCCGACCTGCTGGCAGCCCGGCTGGAGGAGCGAGCTGCCGAGATAGAAGTGAAGGCCTTTTCCAGCCTGGCGCGGCTGCTGTACCTCCAGGTGTGCGGTGAGCTATGGCCCGGACACCTGGCCCTGCTGCGCGATCTGACCGCCATCCAATTGCTTGGCGGCGCAAACCACAAATCGGCAGTGGCCCACTTCACCTCAAGAGCGCAGGATGCATGGCGCGACTTCTGGGAGATGGTGGAAGCAGTGTTCGTCTCTCGCCTGTTCACTATGCCGTTGGCGTGTGGGACCGAGGAACCGGCGGTCGTCGTCAGCCCGGAAACGGAACTCCTGCTGGCCCAATACCATCCTTCTCCCTTATGATGTCAGTAATCAGAGAACCGCGCTGGAGTGAACCGGATGGCGTGGCGAAAATTTAAACTGGGCAGCGCTCTCTCCTTGGGCGGTATCGTAGCGGCCGCACCGCTCATCGCGGCATGCGGCGGCGAACCGTCCTACGAGGACTGGGCGGCAACCGACGGGGCAGCCGGGCGCATTAACCTGGACGACGTTCAGGAGGCCTTCAGGAACTCGAAGAGCGCCACCGAGTTTGAGCAGCGGGTCAACGAGATATACGAAGGCGACGGCGTGATCCTGATCCGGGCCAGCCAGGACGGCGAGGCCCTGACCCTGGAAGGCTGGGAAGACCTGAACAATGACAACACCATCAACGAGGCCGAGGACGACCAGCTCTTCGCCGTAGTCAAGGGCACCAACGGCGAACACGAACTACGCGGATACCACGCAAACAGCTACTACCGCAGCCATTGGGGCCCCGGCGATTTCCTGTTCACTTACCTACTGATATCGGCAGTCACTCCTCGTTTCGGCGGCTACTACTACTCCACGCCGCCAACCCGCGGCACGGAGATCAGGAACCAGCGGACCACCTACCGCAACTCCTCCGCCTACAACAGCCAGGTCAGCCGAAACGCCAGCTACAACACGAAGCAGTCTTCCTTCGCAGGCTCAAGCTACCAGCAGTCCAGGAGCAACGTCAGCTCCAGCCGCAGCAGCTACCAGTCGACCCAGCGCAGCACCGGGTCCTTCAGGACCAGCAATACCATCAGTCGGACCAGCTCTGTCAGGTCATCGTCCCGCAGCTTCGGCGGTTTCGGTGGAGGCGGGGCCTTCAGCGTGCGTGGGAGGTCCTAGCAATCGAGGGGGCAATAGACTCCTTCATTTTGCAGACCACGCTCGCGGGTATGGCTCCGGACGACTTCGTACGCCTTGAGATGTCTGGCGACCTCCGCGACCTCTCCGTATCCCAGCTGCTGGACCGTGCCTTTCCGGAAGACCCCGCGCAGCGGGACGAACTGGCAGCGCAGTTCGCCCCCGGTACCGCCAGTTTCCAGGCCAACCCCGACTTGCCCGACATCTACTCCGTGTTTCTGGCTGTCTGCGAGGAGTGGCGGGACTGGCGTTGCGCCATAGAGGCCACTTCGACGGATGGGGCGGTCGTTGACCTCGCTACCCCCGTTGGCGATCTCCTGGCTGACGGTCCCGACACGCCGCTGCTTTCGTTGCGCCTGGAGCAGCGGTACTGCCCCCTCGAATACGCAGTGCGGCACGGACTCTGGGACAGCCGCGAAACCCTGCTGGACTGGATGCGGAGCCTGACGGCGATATACTTCATCGACAAGCATGACGTTGAGATTGCCCCCGAGCAACCGGTTGGCCCCGGACTCCGGGGAACACTGAGCGCCTTGATTTCCCTTGGCGTAGTACAGCAGGGCGATCAAGCTGAAGATGACGAATCGTCGCCTATAGTCATTTCACCAGAGGGGCGAATGTTAATCGCGGCCCTGATCGACGAGACCGAAGACCTCATAGACCAGTTTGACCACTATAAGGACACGGTCATCGATACTGTCGGGGAATTGGTGGAGTTCGACACAGGCAGGGGCGTCGACCTGCGGGTGGCTGCGTTCCTGGCGGAAGATCTCGACCCCGTCCGTGCCGTGTTCCTGCTGAGGCTGTATGACGGGACCTTCGACCACCGCCTGCGCGACTGGCACGACGCCATCGAAGGCGAGGCGTTCTACGAAGGTATACTGGAACCGGTGGTGAATCGTCAGGACGCCAGCCCATCCGAAATGGAACTCGTTATCGAAAGCGGTCTCTCACTGCTGGAAGAGCGGCAGGAGCAGGCCCGCAGGGCACAGGCAGAGCAGGACCTGCTGCGGCGGGCCGGAAACCTGCCTCCCGACGAGTCGCCATAGTGGACACGCCCCTCGCCTCGGGGAAAGCAGACTAACGCCCCAGCTTGGGTAAAGACTCTCCGAATAACGCCGGTGCTTTCCGCAATCCCAATCGTCGGGTGATTCGTAGTCCTTTTTGTCGGCACGACACAGCTGAAAAAGGCATTGGAGGCAACAAATGAGGTTCGCAGCTTTCACAACCGTGGCGGCTTCGTCAGGCGAGGCCACCAACGCCGCCGATATGCTGGACAATCTCAGGCAGCAGACCATCCTGGCCGAGGAACTGGGATTCGAGGCTATCTGGCTGGGGGAGCATCACTTCGGCCCCTATGGTGTGGGTGACCTGCCAAACCCGATACTGCTCGGCGCTGACCTGGCAGCCCGAACTTCCACGATCCGCATCGGGCAGATGGCAAACATCGCTCCCTGGTGGCACCCCATTCGGCTGGCGGAGGACCTGGCCCTACTGGACAACATGACCCGGGGACGGCTGGAGGTCGGGTTCGGACGCGGAATCTGGCCCTACGAAGGGCCCCAGTTCCATCCCAACGCCGACCCCAGGAAGAACGAAGAAAACCGCGAACTGTTCCGGGAGACGGTCGAGATAGTCCGAAAGATATGGACCGAACCCTACTTCTCCCACCAAGGGCCCAACTACAGCTTCCCTGCCGAGGGCACAGTGTTTTCCCACCCGTCCATCCCTCCTGATCCTGCATGGCAGGATGGAGAGCGGGTGACCAGGCTGAGGGTCACGCCAAGGCCATACCAGCAGCCACATCCTCCGCTGTGGATGACCGTTTCCACCGACAACTCGGTTGCCAGCGCCGCCGAGATGGGGCTGGGAGCATGCTACTGGCAGCCGCCGCCCGCCAGGATTCGCCAGAGGATGGAGACTTACGCGGAGGTCAGGTCTCGCGTGGAGGGCAGGCCTTACAGCCTTGGAGAGGGGCAGGCAGTCATGCGCTCCACCTATGTGGCCTCGTCCATGGAAGAGGCTCGCCGGGAGGCGGAGGCAGAGATAATGTCGTCTTTCTCCTACAACGACCCCTTCCGGGGCAGGACGGTCTTCACCAATCCGGGAGAAGAACTGGACCCCGGCGTGAAGCTGGACTGGGACTTTCTCGAGCCGCGCACCCTGTTGGTGGGCTCTCCGGAAAACGTGACGGAAAAAGTGCAGGAGCTGCAGGAAGTGTGCAATCTCGACTACCTGCTGGTCGAGTTCACCCACCCGGGAATGCCGCTCAAGCGGTCGCTGAAGAACCTCGAGAACTTCGCGACCAAGGTTATGCCCACGTTCCAGTCAAGGTGAGGGGCATCTACGGCGGGTGAGGTGCGAAACCTTCCACCGTGGACTCACCTCCGCACGTGAAGTCCGCTCAACGCCAGCGGGGCGCCGCCCGGATAGCCCGTCCGTCGGGAAGAGAGACCTGAATAGCCGCTAGATGGCCAGGAACAGTATCAGGGCGGAGCTTATGACCGCGGCGCTCTCCACGAAGGCCACACCGACGTTGCGACCCCTGGACAGGGCGTCTGCTATTTTCACGGTGGGCAGCAATACGAAGTCGATCAGCACTCGCATCACGTAAAGCAGGACGAAGCCGAGCACCCCGAAGACCAGGAAGGCAGCGATGCTCTCGCCCCAGCCGGCGAAGTCACCGAAGACCGCCTTCAGCGTCACCACGCCAATGGCTATCAGGTTTCCACCGAGAGCGATGCCCACCGCAGGGTTGTCGCGCTCGATCTCGTCGTGGATGTCGAAGGATGTCGTGAGCTCGTAGGCCAGGGCGAAGGCTATCAGCAGGACCAGCCCCATGCCGAAGAATGCCAGGGCGATCAGGGCCGATTCGCCCTCGCTGCGATAGGTCTCGCCCGCCACCGCCCCCGCAATCAGCAGGCCCGTGGCCACGTACATTCCGAACTCGGCTGCCCCGGCCCCGACGTTCTGGTCCTCCACCACTTCCTTTTCCAAATGGAACTTGTAGAGGATCAACCGGTCGAAGAGCACCCGCACCAGGTTCAGCGCCACGATCCCGCCCAGCGAGTACAGGAACACCCGCAGCACTTCCTCGCCGAATTCACGGTTGAAGCCGAAGCCGTCGGCCACAAAGCCCGCGGTCAGCGGCTGGTACAGCACTCCCAGGAATACAAGGATTATGGCGAGGAAGTACCCGCTGAGGCGCAGGGCGACGGCGAGATTGGCTTTCTCCACCACTTCTTCGTCCACCCTGTAGTTGCGGGTGACGACATCCCTGGCGAACTTGGCCAGGGCCAGCACTATCAGTCCTTCGGCGACGAACACCAGCCCGCGCGGAAAGGCCTGCAGCGAGTCTATGAATGCGTCAATCATCGGATGCTCCAGACGTGACTCGGGCTTCAGGAGCCGCGGCGTTCGCCCTTGTACAGTGTGACCAGGTCGGGGGAGATCACCTCGCTGAAGACGGCCTCGAAGGGCCTGCCCTCGCGCTTGGTGATGGAAAGAGTCCAGTCTCCCGCCTCGGTGATAAAGTCCCAGTGGTAGAAGGTCTCGCCAGAACCCCTGCAGTCCTGGTAGAAGGTTACCTCCGAACTGGTGCGGTAGCGATAGGAATCGCCCTCGATCTCGACGTAGTTGTCGAGGGAGTGCTCCTCGTCTAGCTGGATGAGGTCTTCCTCGGAGAGGCCGGTAATGCTGAGGCCGAGTGGGCCCTCGTCGGGGGTCATCGTAACGGAGAGGTCGCTGCCATCGGTCCAGTCGATCCAAAGACGGGTGTCGCCATCGGCACACAGCAACTCGTACCAGGTGTCGGAGGGACTGACATACCGGTGAATTCGTTCGATATAGAAGTGCCGGTACTCGTACTCAAGCGACATACCGGTGAACATCAGCACATCGCCGACCCGCGCTGCCCGAATGCTCTCGTCGGGCGGCGGTCCCGCTGGCTCGCGTCGCTTCTTCCCCCGTCCAAACAATGAGCGCAGCATCAACTGTCCTCCGCCCGGCCCTCTACGACCGCCCGTTGAGTGTACTCAGGCAGGCTGAGGCGGTCAATCTGCGGGAAGGCAGGGCAAACTCCCTCTGGAGCAATGATATCCTACTGACAAGCAACAAAGGAGACATTTCGGATTTGGTTTTGAGGGCCCATCTGCGAATCTTTCCCGCAGTCCTGCTTATTCTGATTGCCGGGGTGTGGGTATTTGCGCAACCGGGTCAGGGCCACGCCTGCTCGTGCATCGAGCCAGGCACTCCCGGCGAAGCTCTGGAGAATTCCGCATCGGTGTTTGCCGGAAGAGTTGTCTCCATCGACGACAGACTGGTGCTAGGCAGCAGTCTCGCTCCCCTGATAGTCGAATTCGAGATCGGTACCGTCTGGAAAGGGCCCTTGCATCAGAGCGTAGAGCTGAAGACAGCGTCCGACACCGCAAGTTGTGGATACTCTTTCGTTGAAGGCGTCGAGTACCTGGTGTACTCCCGGAATGGATTGGACGTCAATTTCTGCAGCCGCACAAGACCGCTGTCGGAAGCCCAGTTCGATCTGACAGAACTGGGAGCAGGCCGGACAATACCTGGGATTGAACCTGCCGCAACGGTTCCATCCCCGGAACCACCATCAGGCGGCGGGTGTGCCCCGTCCGCAGGCGCCGACGGCATGCTGACGGCCGGGCTGGTGGTCGGCCTCGCGTGGCTGGGCCTGGGGAAGTGGCGCCGTCCAAAGCGGCCCTGAGGGTCCAAAGACCCTCCTGCTGCGTTGCCCGGCGGTTGCGACAGGGCGCAGGGGCGGGTTATCCTTGAGCTATAACAGCACGTCTCTGCTGGCATGGAGTTGCCAAATGGGATCACCACTTACGTTAGCGGTTATCGGGATTGTTCTGATTGTCCTGGGCTGGTTTGTGCAGTCCAACATCTTCGAGTTTCTATTGGACATTATTGGAATCATTCTCATCGTTGCCGGTGTAATCGTGATTGTTGTCGCGGGGTTCAACGCCTTTACCGGGCGTAACCGCAGTTCGGGGGGCTTTTAGCCCGCGGGAAGCTCCAAATCAACGCCTTTTCAGGAGGGATGCATCATGGGGATGCTCTCACGTATGTCCACCATCGTTAAGTCGAAGATGAACCGCATCCTCGACAACGCCGAGGACCCCAGGGAAACGCTGGACTACTCGTACGAGAAACAGCTTGAGATGCTGCGCAACGTCAAGCGCGGCGTGGTCGAGATGGTGGCGGCCAAGAGGCAGATAGTGAGCCAGGCCGACAAGGTCCGGTCCAACGTCACTCGGCTGGAGCAGCAGGCGGAACAGGCCATCGACGCGGGTCGCGAAGACCTGGCGCTCTTGGCGCTGGAACGCAAGCAGACGTCGATGCTGGAGCTGCAGGGGCTGGAGGAACAGATCGCGGGCATGGAGCTGGAGCAGGAAAAGCTGACCCAGGCCGAGCAGCGGCTGTCGTCCAAGGTGGCCGCGTTCCGCAACAAGAAGGAAGTGATTAAGGCGCAGTACACCGCCGCACAGGCTCAGGTGCGCATCGGATCGGCGCTTTCGGGCATCTCCGAGGAGATGGGCGACGTCGGCCTGGCTGTGGAGCGGGCCGAGATGAAGACCGAGAGCATGAGGGCCCGGGCCGGCGCAATCGACGAGTTGGTCGATGCAGGCGTGCTGGAGGACGCGGGCGGCGCAACCAAGGATGACATCACGCGCGAGCTGGAAAAGATGTCGGTCAGCAGCGGCGCAGAGTCCGAGCTCGCGGCGCTGAAGGCCCGGCGGGCCGGGGTACAGCAGTGATCGTCCGCATCAGCTCCGAGGGGCAGTACAACCTGCCGGGCTCCTTCATCGACCGGCTGAACGAGATAGACAATTCGCTGGTTGAGGCCGTGGAGTCCGAGGACCAGGCCGCCTTCGAAACGCTGCTGAAGCAGATGCTGGACCTCGTCCGGGACAACGGCGAGCCGGTGCCGGTGGACGAATTGGTGGAGTCGGACCTGATCCTGCCCGAGCCGGACCTGACGCTGTTGGAGGCCGAGGAACTGTTCGTAGGCGAGGGCCTGCTGCCGGGGTAGGGCAAATCACTCATACAGCGCAATTTAAACGAATGCGTTTTTTCAATAATCCGCTCCTCCCACTTAAACCTCGGGACGAGCGGGTTTTGTTTTGTTAGGGTGGTAAGATTTACCCAAAATGATGATTAAGTAGGCATTTAAAGATGCTGACCAAATTGGTCGTCCGAAATTTTAAGCAATTCGAAGACATCGCTCTTGATTTGGATGATGTCGTCGTATTCGTCGGGCCCAACGACTCAGGAAAAACTACTGCTTTGCAAGCGCTGCTGCTATGGGAATTGGGATTGCGAAGATGGCGAGAACGTTGGGGGATGGTTCCCACAAACGATCTTCAGCGACCAGGCGTGTCCATCAATCGATATGACTTGTTCTCCGTGCCCGTAAACCATGCCAATCAGCTCTGGCGTGGACTGCGTACCCGCGAAGCGAACAGAAATAGCGGTGGAACCAGCAACATCCGCATTGAGGTGGAAACTGAAGGGTTATCTATCGCAGGTAAAGCTTGGAGATGCGGGTTTGAGTTCGACTACGCCAACTCGGAGTCCTTTTATTGTCGTCCGCTGAGAACTACAGAAGATGGTCGACTCAAAATGGAAGTGCCTGCCGACGCTATGGTTGAAAGGATAGCTTTTTTGCCTCCAATGTCTGGGTTGGCCTCTTCCGAGGCTATGCTCCAGCCCGGGACTGTAAACGTCTTGCTAGGGCAGGGTAGAACTGCTGAAGTCCTAAGAAATCTTTGTTTCCAGGTATTTGGAGATCAACGTGAAGGGTGGGAAACCGTACTAGTTCCCCGTATACGTCAGTTATTCGGTGCTACTATTCTTGATCCACAATATAACCCTGAACGAGGGGAAATCGCTTTACGCTACAGAGACACACGCATGACGAACCTTGAATTGGATATGTCTTCTGCTGGAAGGGGATTCCAACAAACACTACTCTTAACTGCTTATATGCTGCTTAATCCTAACTCGGTAATTATGCTTGACGAACCTGACGCCCATTTGGAGATTCTCAGGCAACGTCAAATATTTCAATCCATTGTCGAAACCGCCGAACAACAGAGTAGTCAGTTATTAATCGCTACCCATTCTGAAGTAGTATTGAACGAGGCTGGTGGACGGCACACGGTCACTGCATTTGTGGGCACCCCTCACCGTATGGATGGTCGGAGTAACCAAGTATTTAAAGCGTTGGCTGAAATTGGATTCGAGAATTACCTCCAAGCTGCTCAACAAGGTTGGGTTCTGTATCTCGAGGGTTCCACAGATTTAGCGATTTTGCGTGCACTTGCTCACCGATTGGGACATAAGGCCATGGAGGCATTGGAGCGGCCTTTTGTTCATTACGTGGGAAACCAACCAATGCAAGCTAGACAACATTTCTATGGACTGAAAGAAGCTTGCCCTGACCTTCGCGGATTTGCCTTGTTCGACCGGCTGAATTTACCGGACGGAGGCGGCGCGGTCTTGAGGGAGCACAGTTGGCAGAAGCGCGAAATCGAAAACTACCTGTGCAGTGAGGATGTGTTGATGCGTTGGGTGGACGATCGATTCCCGCTTTTTCGGCACCAGATGGAAGAAGCCATAATGGAAATCGAGAGTGCCCGTCGAGTTTTAGGTCAACCGCCTCCCTGGGATGAAGCCACAAAGGCTTCGGATGAGGCCCTTGCGCCTATTTTTCGTTCCTTCGGCGAAAAGGCAGGAGTTGGTGGACAAATTCAAAAATCAGACTACCATTTTCTAGTGAGTTACATGGACATTCCGGAGATCGACCCAGAGGTGGTATCTGTCTTAGATTCAATTGTTGAAGTTGCGGCCAAGGGCCGCCCAGTAAACTACGCAGGCGAAAATCTTGCCTAGCTAGAATGAAGACCGCGGGCGAACCAAGACACCCCGGTTGTAGGCACCTTCAGCTCTAGATTCAGTGGAAAGTAAAGAAAATGAAGGCCGGGTTTTACACCCCGGCCTTCTCTCGTTCGGTCGACGTCTGCGTTGAAAGTTTACTTGAACTTCGGGATAACCTTGTCGGTCAGGCAACGCATGGTGGTCATCACAACGTCGCGGGGAACCGAGGACGTCCAGTTGACCTCGAACATTATCTCGTCGGTGCTGAAGTCGTCGCGCAGCATCTCGATCTTGTCGCACACTTCCTCCGGGGTGCCAAAGAGGTTGACTTCCTCGGTGGCCTCGGGGCTGGCGGTGCCGGCGTCCGTGCTTCCGATGGCAATTCGTCCCGAGTAGTAGCGGCGGGCCAGGTCCATCAGGTTCTCAGTCTGGCGATCCGCCTCTTCCTTCGTATCGGCGACCAGAGTGGGTATGCGCACCACGGTGGTGGGGTCGCCGGGATGGCCCGCGTCGATCCACGCCTTGCGGTAGGCCTGCACGTCCTCCTTCAGCACCGTCGAGCCGCGGGGGTTGTGCGGCGAGCTGCCGGCCCCGATGGCGATGCGGTAGCCCTGCTCTCCCATGGGCACGAAGCTCTCCTGGCTGTCGACGGGGAGCAGCATCGGCGGGTACGGCTTCTGGTAGGGCTTCGGTATGGCGAGGTAGGACTCGTAGAACGCGGGGTAGTTGTAGTATTTGCCCTCGAACCCGGAGAAATGCTCCTCGGTCCAGAGCTGCTTCATGACCTCCAGGTATTCGAAGAACTGCTCGCGGCGGGTGGCGGAGCCCCGGGTGCGCCCGCCGGCGCCATAGATGAACCGGCCCCGGCTGACCTGATCGACGATGGAGACCTGCTCGGCGGTCTGGATGGGGTCTTCCATAAGCAGGTTGTCGAACCCGTAGCGTTCGTGTGGCAGCGCTGCCGCGGACAGGGTTTCGCCCTCCTGCCTCATCACCGGGCGGTGGATGGACGAGCCGATCTTGATGTGCTTGGTGCGCTCAGCGATTACTGCGGCAAGCATCAGCACCTGGGGGTCCATGCTGGCCTGCTTCGAGAAATGGCCGCCCCCCAGCCAAATATAGTCCCAGCCCATGTCCTCTACCGCGTCAATTTCCTCGTAGTTTTTGATATAAGCGTCCTCTTCGAGAAGCTTGCCGCCCTGGTAGTCGGGATGCCAGGGGACCGTGTCGCGTTCATACAGGGCGTTCCACGTGTTGAACAATCCGAAGTCCATTTCGCCCCTCCTTGCGTATTAGCCATATGCACTTCTGCTGCGCTCAATCTAGCACCGGCCCCGTAGGCCGTCAACGCGACGGCTCACTGGTGCCGCTAAAACCGAAAGAATCAGACCTTTCACATCCCTTGAATCCAGGGATTCGTGTGATATTCTGTGAATCGCGTAAAATTCCACCACGCTCTTTGGACAATCCCGACGCGGATTGTGAATACAGGCGAGGCCTCCCTCGGGATACCCGCCGCCCCGGCAGATGCGACTTGTGATTGGCCTCTTGTCGTCCCTGATTAGGGATACTCTGAACAAGGCCCATCGTGACCTGAATTGTGGCTGACCGATGGGCAAGGGGTGCAATTCACCGTCTCTGACTGGTCTGATTTCGTTCACATCCAGTATTTCGCCCCCTTTACCGGGCAGTTGGGAGCTTGTCAGGGGGTTGAAGGCCGGTGAATCTTGCCCCAGGGCCCACTACCCCCTCAGTCCTCTTAGTTGTCCTTCCGATGTCAACAGGTTGCCCAGCCCGAACAGCAAGGCCAACCGTTCCGTGTTCTTCCCCAGCCCCCGGTAGCGTACTTTCCAATACCCGAACTGGCGCTTCAACCTCTGGAAGGGATGCTCCACTTTGGCTCGCACCGACGCCTTGGCCTGCTCCGTCCGTGCCTCTTCGCTCTCCGGCTCCAGCTTCCGCCGTCTCCCAGGCCGCATCGCCACCCGCCATTCCACCTCCAACCCCAGATTCTCCTTCCTCTTGTGAACCCCTTGATACCCAGCGTCGCCCCACACCACCGTCTCGCCCCCGTGCAGCAGATGGTGCGTCTCCGTTACGTCGTGGGCGTTGGCCGCCGTGGCGCTCATGCTGTGGACTATTCCAGTATCGGAGTCCACTCCGATGTGCGCCTTCATCCCGAAGTGCCACTGGTTCCCCTTCTTGGTCTGATGCATCTCCGGGTCCCGCGCCTTGTTCCGGTTCTTGGTGGATGACGGCGCTTCAATGATGGTGGCGTCCACGATGGTTCCCTCCCTGAGCTTCAGTCCCTGGCTTTCCAGGTGGGCGTTGATCTCCTGCAGGAGGCCCTGCCCCAGGTGGTGCTGCTCCAACAGGTGGCGGAAGTTGAGGATGGTGGTCTCGTCGGGCAGGGGGCCGGTGAGCCTCAGCCCCACGAACCGCCGCACCGGGTCGGACTCGTAGAGCAAGTCCTCCATGCCCGGGTCGCTGAGGTTGTAGAACAGCTGCACGCAGTGGACCCGCAGCATGACCGACAGGGGATAGGGATGGCGGCCCTTGCCCGCCTTGGGGTAGCAGGGCCGGATGCGCTCCTCCAGCTTCTGCCAGGGAATCAGGCCGTCCATCCGCTCCAGGAACAGTTCCCGGCGAGTCTTGCGCTTCTTACCCTGGTATTCCAAGTCGGCAAAGGTGGGTTGCTCCATCCCAATTCACCCCTCTACTGGTCTAGCCTGCCTCCCCCTACTATGCCATAATTTCCCTGACTTGTTCAGAGTTTCCTTAGATGCATCACCCAATGGTATGTGCTTGCCACCGCGATGGCCGGACTGGGCATCGCGGCGGGTCTGCTGATATTCATCTATGTCTTCCCCGGAACGCCCAGGATTGGCGTCATCGACGTCCCTTTCACTGTGATAACCGATGACTCGGCCTACGTAATAGGCGAGTACCTCAATTACGCCCGGAGAGATGACTCCATCAAGGCAGTCGTCATAAAGCTCAGCACACCGGGCGGAGGCGCAGCCGCCAGCGAACGGCTGTATGCGGACACACGCAGGCTGCGGGAAGAAAAGCCGGTGGTCATAGTCATGAACGGCATGGTCGCCAGCGGCGGTTACATGATGTCCATGGGCGCCAGCCATACCTTCGCCCAGACCTCTTCTCTGGTCGGCAATGTTGGAGTCGTAGCCTTCGCCGGGCCTCTGATTTCACCAGTGGTCAGCGAGAATGTGATCTTTACCGGCCCGTACAAAGTCGAGGGTTCCACCAGGAGAGAGTGGATAGGAAGCGTTGATCTGCTCAAGTCCGCCTTCGCCAAAATGGTGGTTGCCGAAAGGGGAGACAAACTGCTCATCAGCGAAGATGAACTGGTCCAGGGCCGCCTTTATGCCGGTCTCGAGGCGGAAAGGCTGGGACTGGTGGACGAGATCGGCAGCGACAGCGATGGCTTCACAAAGGCGGCCGAACTGGCAGGGATATCCAGCTATGGCCTGGTGGACGTAAACCTCAAAGTACTGAAAAAGTTCGTTCAGGACTTCCGCGACGTCTACGCTTCCGACGATTACAGCCAGGAGGAACTGGCGCGAGCCATGTCCCTGGTGGCTATGGACTCAGAGCCTTCCCCTCTGCAGGGTCAGAATGACGGCTCGTACAGCGAATCTGAAAGAATCGAGGCACTGCAGGGGCTGATGCTCTACGGCAGGCTCGGAACGAGCCAGGAAGACCCGCTGCCCGACTTCCCCATGGACCTGAACCACCGCCCCAACATCTATTACATGTACATTGGCAATGCTCCCTAAACTCGCGCTTCTGATTCTGCTGCCCCTGTTTGCTGCGGCTGCTTTCGCCGGAGTCTTCTTCTACTTCTACCAGGGCGGTTACGAAGAACCTGCACCGGTGAGTATTCCGTTTCATGAGATACCGCCCCACGATCCAGCATCCGGCAAGCTGGCAGACTTGCCCGGCATTCAGGACCGCCAGGGTGTGCTGCTGGTGGACGCCCAGCACTTCAACTTCTTTTCGCCAGGGGAGATCATCAGCCTGACGTCCAGGGTGAATGATCGCGGCTTCGACGTGGAGTTCATTGGCAACTTTTCCCGCGTCGTGGACTCCTCTCAGTTGGCATTGCGACAGCAGCAGCTTGAAGCCAAGCTGAGAAAAGCCGACAGTTTCGCTGTGATAGCGCCCCGGTCATCTTATTCCGAGTCCGAGGCGGCCCTCGTCGAGAGCTTCGTACGCAAAGGCGGGAAACTGCTGCTGGTATCCGATCCCTCCCGCCCACAGCAGATCAACTCCCTCGCCGAGTGGTTCGGCCTGGACTTTCTGCCCGACTATCTCTACAACACCATTGATTACGATCTGAACTTCAGAAACATCTTCGTCCGGGATTTCCAGCCAGACCGTCTCACCGCCGGGCTGGATGCGGTCGCCTTATACCAGGCGGGCTCAATCCGCTCGCCCGGGCCAGGGCTGGCATTCATCGACGGCAACACCAAGTCTTCCCTGCTGGAATCCGCAGGAGACCTGTCCCCCATGGCCTGGGGCGACAGCCGGAACGTCCTCGCAATTGCGGACATCAGCTTCATGGTGCCCCCCCAGGACTCGCTGCTGGACAATAGCCAGCTGGTCTCCAACTTTGCCGACTATCTCACGGACAGCGAGAGGACATACCACCTGGCCGACTTTCCTCACTTCTACGACTCTGGCCTCGACAACGCTGTCGACATCGTCCTTGGCCAGTCCTCTCTTCTGGGCTCCGGCCAGCAGTTGAAGACTCAACTGGCGTCTTACGGTCTGTCGTCCGAAATCCGCGCCGAGGAAGACCCGGGCCGGGACATGGTGTTCCTGGGTCTTTATGGAGACGCGCCCCAGGTGGCTCCATATCTGCAGGCGGCGGGAATACAAGTCGACGACACTCTGCGTACTCCCTACACCCAGGAACTGGGGCTGACCGAAGCAGGAGTAATCATCCTGGACCACGGGGAGGACGACCGTTACGTGCTGACCATCCTGGCGGACACCCCGGACCGACTGGCTGGCATGGTGAATCAGCTGGTCTCCGGCAATTACAGAGGTGCCCTCGTGAGTGATTTCGCGGGTATACAAAAGTTCGGGGGAGCAAGCGAGTAGATTATGAAGTCACGAATCTTCCCCCGTCTTATTCTGCCCGGGACTCTGGTGCTGATGGTCCTGCTCCTCGCCTGCCAGCAGTCCGTAGCCACTCCCACGCCCGAGGCCGCACCTTCCCGTCCATCGGCAGCCCAGACCACCAGGCCGCTGACGGCCAGCGAGAGCGAGGCCGTGGCAGACTTCGCCGAGCAGTATGATGCCCTGGAACAGGAATGGGCGGAACTTCGCGCAGACTTCGACGGCTGGCGGTCGGGCCTCACGGAGTGCCACCCCAGCGCAGCCCAGGAAGCGCTCAGCGATTTCACCACCTCCTTCAAGGAAATCACCGAAGCGGCCAGGGGCCTTCCCCGCACGGCCAGCACCAGGGAGTTGGCAGACCTCATCATCCCTGCCGCGGAAGCGGAGGAGACAGCCTTCCGTACTCTTCGCGATCGCTGGCTGCCGGGGAACACGTCCTTCTTCGAGTCCGTTGAACAGCGCCGTACCGGAGCCTCCAACGCCCAAAAGGCTACGGAAGACCGGTCGCTTGAACTCCAGGTGGAATTTGAGGCCGGCGCCACGGAAGACGATGTCGCGGAAGCAAGGACGTTCTCCGTTGCTTTCGATGATATCGAAGACGCCTGGCAAGACTATCACGACGAATACAGGCAACTCCGCAACAAGGAATCAAGACTGGACGTAGAGGATGTTCTCCTGGCGTACCAAGCCCTGGTGCAAAGTTACGCCTCCGTCGTCGAATCGTTGGACGCGCTGGAGGGATCAGACATTCTCCAGGACTTGATCGAGACCCTCGACAACGCGGCCGACGATGAGTCTGACGCCCTGGGAGCGCTGATCGAAGCACTGGAGGGAGGGATAGCTGATCCGGCCCCGCCTCCCGGTGCGGATGCGGCCAGCGGGCAGGAAACGCCAGCAGCAGCGATGACCGCAGCCCCATCTCAGCCTGCCGCCCCGCCTGCACAGCCTCCCGTCGCAGTCCCTCCCGCCAATGGCGAAGGCGCAGGGCCGACTCCTCCCTCGGAGGCGGGCAATGGACAGGACCCGAACGCAGACCCCGGGGCAGGACAGCCTCCGGCGCCCCCGCCCGGCTCAGGTCCGCAGATGGTGATGCCGGTCGTGCGGCCACCCGCCGCTACAAGCCGCGGTAACGGCAACGGCAATGGAAACAGCAATGGCGCCAGCATCTTCCACGAGGAGCTGGACAGCGCCTACGAGGCCAGCATAGCTGCGATGGCACAGGTGTCACTGGGAATTGAGGAAATCGTCGAGGACAACTCGGCGGAGCGCCTGAGCGAGGTCCTGGACTTCAATGAAGCCTACGAGGGTCTCCTGGCGAAATGGCAGTCCTTCCACGAGGACTATGACTCCTGGCGGGAAGATGACGGCGGCTGCGACCGCATCTCGACCCTGGACGACCTCGATGGCTTTGCCCGCGAGGCCGCTGCCCTGGCCGCCAGGGTTCGGGATCTCCCCCGCAACGGCTATCTGTTGCCGGCCTACACGCTGCTGGTGGAAGCCGCAGAACGGGAGGAAGGCGCTATGCGTGCGCTGTACAACTCCTGGCGGCCCTTCGCCACGGACTCATTCGCCGCAGTTGACCGTGAGCGCTCCGGCGTCGACCGGCTGCGCCAGCAGGCGATGACGGGCCTGCAGGAACTCGGCAACCGTCCCTGACGTCCACACAACAAAGTCAAACGATGTCCTTAAGCGCCGGGAGGTATTCCCGGCGCTTTGTGTATGTATTTCGTGAACAGTTCATACGAAGTTTGCAAACGGGTCACATTAGTCCACAACTTGCACACAATTCGCTAAAGTTCGCTGAAATAGTCCCAAATTCCAATGTATTTCGACATCTGTTAACCTATTATGACTGCAAGTAGAATCGCCATCCAGCCTGCGTGGTCCACCAACTCTCCTTCGGCTAGCAATGACACTGAAATCGCCCAGTCTCCGGTTCCACCTCAGTCCCTGGGGCCTCGCCCTGGTCGTCTTGCTCATTGCCCTTGCAGCCGGCGCGTTCTATTTAGTTTCCACACCGGCTGATCGTGCTACGGGTCAATCATTGCCTGTCGTCAAAATGACAAGTATTCCAGACGATCCAGTGCGTGAGGGAGGCAGGATAACTGTAGAAGTCAGTATTGATCCGGCCCTCCCAGATGATGCCGATAGAGATGATAATATCGAAGGAGGTATTATCGTTTATGATACACATAATGATTCGATATACGGTACGACTGCGGACGAATTGATCGCTTTCATATTTCGCGGTGGCCATGAAACCCGGACCATGAGCTATTTCGTGGAACCCGATTGTGTCACTACTCCTGGTCGCACAGTCAGGATCGAAATAAACTCCCTGTTCTTGGAGTACCAAGTAGGCAATCCATCGCAGGCGACATTTCGCGTAACCAACACCGGGATTGGTGAAGGCTGCGGAAACGCGACTGGTGCGCCGACCATCAGCGGCACCCCCCAGGTCGGTGAGACCCTCACAGCCGGACCAGGCGACATCGCCGATGAAGATGGTTTAACAGGTGTGACATACACCTATCATTGGATTCGCGTGTCGAACGGAAGCGAAACGCCTGTCGGCACCGGGGAAACCTACGTCGTGAAGCCGGAAGACGTCGGCCACCGTTTGAAGGTTCGAGCGGAATTTAAGGACGACGCCGAAAACGACGAGCAGCGGGACAGTGATGAAACGGAGACAGTGACCGGCGGCATCAACAATCCGGCAACGGGAAGTCCTGCCGTCGTCGGCACTTTACAGGTCGGCCAAACCCTGTCAGCGGATACCAGTTCCATCGAGGATGCTGATGGGTTTTCGAACCCCTCTTTCAGATACCAATGGCTGCGAAATGGCAGCGCAATAACGGGCGCCACCCAAAGCACCTACACCACCAGTAATTCAGACATCGGCACTCTAATAAGCGTCAGAGTATCCTTCGAAGATGACTTGGGAAACACCGAAAGTCTGACAAGCTCGGCGAGAGGACCGATAACTGACCCCAACCCGCCACCGCCTCCTCCCACAGCTACGCCAACGCCCCTACCCACAGCTACGGCAACGCCCAGGCCCCCACCCACAGCTACGGCAACTCCACCGACGCCCACGTCGACGCCCGTGCCGACGCCAACGGCTTCCCCCACGCCCACACCGACGCCGTCCGGAGGCGGCAACGGCGGCAACGGCGGGGGCGACCCTGGGCCAGAGCCCACGTCGACGCCCGTGCCGACGGCCACGCCCTTGCCCACGTCCACCCCGGTCCCGACCGCCACACCTGCGCCAACGGCAACGCCGGAGCCCATGGAAGAGCCTGGGTCGTTCCCGACGGAACCAGCGGAAGCCTTCGTGGAGACGCTTCCGACGCCTGTACTCGCCCCCACGGTGGACCCTATCGCCTTGCCCACGGCTACGTCGGTCCCCGCTCCTGCGGTAACACCCACTCCCACGCCTACACCTACGCCGACTCCCACACCTACGCCAACACCGACGCCGACAGCTACACCCACTCCCATGCCGCAATTTCAGTTTACGCTGAGAGCGACGCTCACCCCGACACCAACGGCGACGCCCACACCGACACCAACGCCCACACCGACACCAACGCCAACCCCGACGTCGACGCCAACCCCGACTCCGACGGCGCTGCCCGCGGTACTACCGACGCCCCCCAGCGTGGAAGAACCCGGGCTGCCCATCATCGGCGACGCCATACCACGGATCCGCAATGCCCTGGGCGACGTCTTTGAGGCGGGGCGCGACCGGATGACGTTGATCATCATCATCCTCATCGTGCTTGCCGGAGTAATCCTGGTCTTCGCCTACCTGATACTCCGCCGTCGCTAGCGTGGCGCATCCGAAGTCCGTCCGTGGTTCGACTAGCTCACCATGAACGGACAGGAATCGTCCCCTGAGCACGGTCTGGAGCGGCAGCGCTGCCATCGCACACGCTGGACGCGAAATGTAGTCTCCTTAGCGCCCTGACTGGTATGCGTTACCATCTGGCACGCTGGACGGGCAGCGTCGTCTTTGGCCGCCCCAAAAGATGCTGCCATCGAAAAGCGACAAGCCCTGCACGAGGGGCGACCGAGGCCCGCTCGCACTGTGGGCCGCCTACGTTACCGCTGCAACCTCGTCCGCCAGTGCGTCGGCAGCGTCGTCTCCCCCCTGCGGCGCAGGCAGGTGCATGGTGAACTCGGCGTATTCGCCGTAAACGGTGTCCACCACCAGGTCGCCGCCCAACCTGCGGGCCACGTCGGCGGCGATGGGAAGTCCCAGTCCGGCGCCCATGGTTCCTTCGCGAGTGGTGAAGAAGGGGTTGAATATGCGTCCGACAACCTCGTCCTCGATGCCGGGGCCATTGTCTCTTACCTTCACGTTCACGGTGTCATCAGACCGGAGGCTGCTGACGGTGAGACGCGGCTCGTAGTCGTCGCCTTCCCAGGCCTTTCGCTGGTGCATGGCGTAGCAAGCGTTGGATACGAGATTCACCACGGCTTCCGCGAAGTCCCCTTCAACAATGGGCACCTCTCCCACCGCTGGGTCCAGATCCAGGTCCAGGTCCACCTTGAAGTCCTCCCACTCCCGCATGTAGACCTCGCACCCGGTCTGTGCCGCCTGGGTGACGGTCTCGTTAATTTCGACCGGAACCAGCGGCCCTGCCTCAACGTTGAGGCCGCGCATTCGCTCAACGATAGCGAGGGCCCGCCCGCCGTTGTACGAAACGCGATTCAGGCTGGAGGTGAGCTCGTCGCTCAATTCATCGAGAAGCGAGGCGTCGTCCTCCGACATCCTGTCCCTGTAGTTCTGAAGCATTTCTGCAAGTTCACCGTACAGGTCCAGGGAACCCTCGGAGAAATTCTTGACAAAGTTGAGAGGGTTGCTGATCTCGTGAGCCACGCCGGAAACCAGCTCACCCAACGCCGCCAACTTCTCCTGCGCCACCAGCCGGGCCTGCATCCGCTGCATCTCCGCGTTGGCTTCCTGCAGCTCGCCGTAAAGCCTTTCGACCAGATTGAGCCGCCTTACTTCCAGGGCCTGCTGTCGGAAGTGCTCAAGCGCGTCGGCAAGCTGACCAATCTCGTCCCGACTGACTTCGGGAACGGGAGTCTCCAGGTCTCCGCTGGCCATGTTGCGCATGCGTTCAGAAAGCCTGGACAGCCTTCGCACAATGGCGTTCCCCACCCAGATCCAGGCGGTGAGAGTGGCGGTCAAGACGCTCACGATGCTGATCACCGCCAGGAGCACCCTGCCCTGGTCGAAGCTTGCAACGGACAGCCCCAGGGCCTCGTTGGAATGCAGGCGGGCCGCGTCCAGCAGGGTCCCAGATACGGATTCCAGGGAGCCACTGGCATCTGCGAAAGAGACCGACAATTCTATTGCCTGTTCCCGCAACGCCAGTTGCTGGCTGCGCACCGCGAAAACGCCTTCGCCTCCGCCAATCTCGGCGATCTCGGGCTCAAGCCCGGTGGCCGAGAGCGCGACGAACTCCTCCCACATTACATCCAGTTCACCCTGGGACTCCGCTCGCAGGGCACGGCCCAGCAGACGAAGCCCGCTGACGGACGATTCCGTATCGGCAGGGATCCCCTCCATTCGGGCGCGTATATTGGCAACAGCCTCGTCAGCTTCGAGGGTGGCTGTACGATTCACCACCAGACCGTCGATGGACTCGACCACATCGTAGGCGGAGTCCTGCACCACCAGCGCCGGAGCTTCAAGGGCGGGCACCGTTCCGGCTTGGGTCAGCGCCGCTTCCAGCCTCGTCAGGGAGTCGTCAACCGACCCCGACAACACCCTTCCGGCAGCAATGTCCGCGGCCGCCATGTGCTCCAGACCCAGGGACCGTAACCGCTGCGCCTCGCGGGCGGCATCCCAGGATGCTTCCAGTGCAGGTACCGACTGGGACTCGACCTCGTAGTTAAGATCGCCGCTGCGTTCGAAGTAATAGACGCCCACCGCGCTGGAAACAAGAGTGAGAAACACGGCTACGCCCAGGGCCAGGTACAAGCGTGTGCCAATTCTGCGCCATCTGTCTGCTATAAAGCCCATGGCAGTCAGAACTCCTTGTCATGTGAGTTCAATGTGACGGACTGCGTCACGTTAGTTCGATGTGACGGACTGCGTCATGCGAGTTCAATGTGACGGACTGCGAATCAATGCGCTTCCTGCAGGTAGCATAGCACACCACATACGGAGCACGATGGGGCCGCCAACGACTGGGCGTTTTCAAAGTACCTGAGGATCCGTTGCCGGTGAGCAACTCGAACCGTCAGCCGAGCCTGACACCCACTCGTTCCACAGACACAGGGCTAAAACTGTGGAGACTCGAAGGATGTTTGAAAAGGCCCCTATTTCCACATCCCCGGAGGCGAATCAAGAGTCCCGACGTGGCTGCTCCAGGGACTCTTACTGTTGCCAGAACTGGTGGAAGTGATTCAGAGGCCCATTCCCGCTACCTACGCGAAAGCTGGAGCGCATCGCCTCCGTCACGTAGTCTTTGGCCCGTTGCACCGCTTCGGGAAGCGAGTGGCCCTGCGCCAACCCGGCCGCGATGGCAGATGCCAGGGTGCAGCCGGTGCCGTGATTGTTTGGGGTATCAATTCGCTCGGTGGTGAACATAATGAACCCCGACCCGTCGTACAGCACGTCGGTGGCCGGGCCATCCAGCCGCCCACCCTTGACGAGGGCGGCCCCGGCGCCCAGTTCGTCGACCAGGACTCTCGCGGTGCGGCGCAGGCCCCCGGCGTCGTGGGCCTCCATACCCGTGAGCAGTCGTGCTTCATCCGTGTTGGGCGTCACCACCGTCGCCAGGGGCAACAGCTCCGACCTCACGGCCTCGAGGGCTCTGTCGTCCAGGATCCTCGCGCTCGTCCTGGACACCAGCACCGGATCGACGACGGCAGGGGCGAGAGAGTGGAAGGCGATACGCTGGGCCACGGAGACGATGATGTCGGCGTTGGGCAGGATGCCTGTCTTCACGGCATCTGCGCCGATGTCGGCAATGATGGCGTCGATCTGGGCCTCGACCAAGGGAGCGGGCGTAGGAAGCGCCGCCTCCACTCCCAGGGTGTTCTGCGCCGTGATGGTGGTGACAGCGCAAGTGCCGAAAACCCCGAGCGCGCCGAAGGTCTTCAGGTCGGCCTGTATGCCTGCCCCGGCTCCGGAGTCGGAACCGGCGATGGTCAAAACGCGAGGTATGCGGATAACGCGAGGTATACGAATGTTGCTCATCGGGCAGTCCACTCAGCGTCATTGATCACGAGAGATGACCAATCTTACCATCGGTGGTGGTCGATACTCAGAAGCAAGGCGAGCGACGGTTCTGTCTGACGTCGCCCGCCGTGCGGCTAATCTACGAAAATATTTCCCGCAGAAATCCGGCCGTTTTCGGTCAGATTCGGAAGCCGGGACCGAACTCGGCTTCGAGGGCGGCGGCGATCTCCGACTCGATGGGCCCGTACTCCCGCTCCACGGCATCCTCCACCTCGACACGCCATCGCGACTCCTGTTCGCGACGTAGACGCTCCCTTTCCTCGCGCGCCTTCTTTTCGCGTCCGCGGCGCAGAGCGTCTGCGATTGCCCTTCGCCTCCGGGCCAGGATTTCAACCTCGATCTCCCGCTTGTCCATCCCGGGCCACGCGGCGTGACGAACGTCCAGGGCGGGCGGGTCCTCCAGGTCCTGACCTGCATCGATGGAGGCCATGATGTCGGAGAGCAGCACGCGATGATACGTCTGGTCATCACCGCGGAAGAACTCGAAGAATCCGAACCCCGGCACGGCATTGGCCGGCAGGACCCAGTCGCCAGTGATGCCGGTCGCACCGTAGCCGTTGTCGCGTTGGTCTATGAACAGGCCGCGGGTTTGTTCGTGGGCGGGCTGGGTGCGGGTGCATAGCAGGCTGCCATTGTCAGCCAGGGAATACTCGTACGTGGTGGCCATAAGAATTGCATCTCCTCTATTGCCATCGACCGTTCAGCCTCGGCGTTTCACGCACCGTGGCCGACTGATATGGCACAAATGTTCTGTTCGTCATAAGAACAGGCTAGCCACCCGTCACCGGCGCCGTCAACGGCCATCTGTCGCTCGAAGGCAGCAGCGAGACGATTGCAAAGTCAGCGCGGCGCCCAGTCATACTGAGCGCAGCGAAGAATCTCCGCATCGGCAACGGCCAGATGGCAATCATTGCCCTCTGGTGCCGACCAATACGCCTGGCCGAAGACCTCTGCATCCTCGATGACAAGACCTGGACCAGGCCCGATGTGGGACTTTTGGAACCCTGCTCTCTCCTCGTCAGCTCCCCAACAACGTCGCCAGGACGACTGCAAAGTCGGGTTGTTCTTGATTTGGTCTGAATCAGGATTCACAGGGTTAAAGGATGCACAGGACCGGAATCCCATTAGAGAAATCCCCAAATCAAATAAATCACTGTTCAGACAGATACTTTGCAAATATGCTGCTGAATTGCGGGACTGCCTCACGCTTCTTCCGGCATACTGTTATGACAACAACTTGACGGCAGCATCGGCGCGGCCCTCGGCCGCATCCCGGTCCCACCCTTCTCCTCCATCCTTAGGCTGCTTCCGTGGCTACCCGTAACCGCAAATGATATCCACCGGTCTCGTTCGATTGGCCCGGACACCTGCCTGGTCATCCCAGCTGCTGGCGTTGGCAGCCCTGTCCTATGCCGTGGTCCCAGCCCTGAACTTCTATGCCCACGGCTGGGAAAACTCCCTTTTCCTGAACGGAGTCGTGAGGCTCACCTTCTCCCTGGGAATCCTGCTGTTCCTCGCGACCTCCTTCCGCCCCATTTTCTCCACCCGTGGAATGCTGACGGCAGCTCGAACGATTCGGAGGGAATGGAAACTCCTCGCCCTGTCCCTGCTGACCACTACGGACATCGTCCTGTTCAGCCTCTCTTACCGGTACGTCGACATCACCTTGACCACGGCGATAACCGCAATGGTGCCGGCGGCAAACGTCATCGCACTGTCTCTGCTGACCACGGGCTGGATTACCTGGCGTCAGGCCGGCACACTGCTTGTCGCTGCCTTCGGTGTGTTGCTGGTGATGTGGTCCGAAGGCGTCGCCATAGAAGGTAACGAACATTGGTGGAAAGTCGTGGTGGGAGCGGCACTGGCCCTGGGAGCGGTGGTGAGCGGAGGGCTCGTCGTCGCCGCCCTGCGTTTGGGCGAGAACCTGGCAGTGGACTGGTATTGGGAGGAAGTGGGAAACGGCCCCGGTATGGTCTGGTGTGGCTCGATGTTCGTCCTTGCCCTCGCCCAGGGTTTGACGGCGCCCTTCTTCCTGCTAATGGCGATTCCCGCAGGAGTGCCCCCCGCCAGTGAAATCGGCGTAATGTTGCTCATGGGCTTTGTGGTGCTGCTCGGCACAATGCTGTGGGCCCTGGCAAACGGCTCCGGCCTTCGCCCCGTGGTCAACGGACTCGGCTACCTGCAACCGGCTTGGTCCCTGCTGATTCTGGCCGCCCTGGGAATTTCGGGCGTGGTCTCCTGGCCGCTCCTCGGCGCCGGATTGGCCCTGATTGTCGGGGCAAACGCCGCCATGCGACACTGGAGCTGGCCCCAGTGAAAATGCTGGAAAGTCAACTGCAACCCTAGTCAGCCTTCCTCATCATCCGACGGCAACACCCCGCAACCCTCGCTCGACCCCCGCGCTAGCTACCCCTGTCTGACGTGGCAACACCCCGCAACCCACCCCCGTACCTACACGGTTCCCCTCTATTCAGGACGTGGAAAGGAAGTGGTGGTCCCCTTGGAATCTATCTCAAATCTCCCTCTCTTGAGGAAGAGGGCTAGGGTGAAGAGGTAGTTTTGGCAGATCGTCGAGGAAGCGAGAATTAGTTTCGAGATAGTTCCTCAGTGGATCGACTCATCGGAATTGATGGCTATTCCTTCCGCTCGTCCTGAGCCTGTCGAAGGGCCGTCCGTTGCATCCGCTCGCCCTGAGCCTGACGAAGGGCCGTCCGTTGCATCCGCTCGTCCTGAGCCTGTCGAAGGACTGTCCGTTCCATCCGTTCGCCCTGAGCCTGTCAAAGGGCCGTCCGTTCTTGGTTCGACTGGCTCACCGTGAACAGATTTCAGGTTCGCTCATCAATTCAACAGTGATGGGCCCCTAGAACCAGTTCGCCTTGTCCACCAGGTTGCGCAGCGGTCGCCCCTCGTTGAACCGCTTGCAGTTGTCCACGAACAGCTCCGTTCGCCGGTTGTCCAGGTACGGCCCGACCCCCGCCACGTGCGGCGTTATCAGCACCCCCGGCGTCGTCCACAGCGGGTGCCCTGGCGGCAGCGGCTCCACTTGGAACACGTCCAGCCCGGCTCCGGCTATCTCCCCCGCTCGCAGCGCCTCCGTCAGGTCGTCCAGTTCAGTCGTTGCGCCGCGTCCGATGTTGATGAAGAACGCTGTCTCCTTCATCGCCCGGAACTGCGCCCGTGCGAACATCCCCTGCGTCTCCGGCGTTTCCGGCACCGTCACCAGCACGAAGTCCGCCCTGGGCAGCACCTCCAGCAACGCTTCCGGCCTGTGCAGTTCCGACACCCCTGTCGGTGGCTCCTCCAGCCTCGGGTCCACGGCCAGCACCGTCATCCCGAACTCGGCGCACAGCCGCGCCGTTTCGCCCCCGATGCCGCCCACGCCCACCACCGCCGCCGTCGCCTCCGGCAGGTAGATGGTCTCGTAGCCTTGCCTCCACACCCCTTCCACCTGCTGCGGGATATAGACCTGAAACCCGCGGGCGAAGGCCAGCAGGAACGCCATGATATGTGCGCTGATGTGGTCGTTGTAGATCTCACGGGTGTTGGTGACCATCACCTCGCTGTCGATCAACTCCTGCGTGTAGTACCCGGCCCGCGGCCCGGCCTGCGGACAGGCCACCCACCGCAGTTTCTCCGCCCGTTCCAGCAGCTCCGGCACGATGTCGCCGAAGGCGGCGTCGGCGTCCCCGATCACCTCCATCGCCTCGCCCACCGTCGGGCAGACGTGCACGTCGATATCGGGGATCTCCTGCCTCAGCAATTCAGGCCACTGTTCCTGGTAGTTGGGCGGGCATATCACCAGCTTGAACCCCATTCGCATCACCTTCCGGCCTTCTCAGTTTGCCGCCAGTGTAGAGACCGCCGCCCTGCAGGGTCAATCGCGGGACCCGCATTCGGCAGGCCCCGCAAATGCTCTTTCCGGACCGATAACTGACATGTCCCCGTTGCTTCATCCGGTGACGGGTGTTTAGCATGGACATAGCGATACCTGTTCCCATAGTCATCGCCGTCACCATCCCGCGAAACATACTGTGGAAATTGCCGACAGACCGCCTCGTAAGGCAGGCACAAAGCCCGCAAGACAGGCACAAGGTATGAAGAAGAGCGAGACGCCCCCAGGATTTACCCTGAACATCTCCACGGGAAATACCAGCCTCCAGCCAAAACAGGGCCCTTACCCCCGCCCTTTCTCTGCCGCCGCAAAGCTGGGGTTAGCGGAAATGAATGGAAATGAAAGGAAAATAAATTTCTGCCACCAGGGGCTTTGCACGAAAAATCAAAATTGAGACCTAAAAAAACTTTCCTGCACGAAAAATAATGAAGCGAAGAGCATTTGCGAATACCGTAAGGGCCATCATCGTCGTCATTGCCGCAGTAATAAGCACCGGAACCGCATGCCTACACATCCCCGGAGACGACCCGATAGGAGACCCTTACTGGGATAAGGAACCACTCCAATGGACGCCTGACGGCAAGACCATAATCGCAGGCATCGCTGGCACCATTTACAGGATCGGCGTGGACAGAGTGGAACTGACACCGATACACCAGTACAGCTCACTAGAAGGCGCCCACTCCCCCAGCCTGTCACCCTCAGAACCAAAGATAGTTTATTCCCGGAAGGTAACGGAAAAAGAAGCGCCAGGATGGCCCAGACGCATGCTGTTCATCTCTGACCTGGACGGCTCGAACGAAACACTCGTAAATGAAGAGGTCTACGACGCGCGAGCCCCCGTCTGGTCCCCGGACGGCACGACAATCGCCTTCAAGCAGTTCAACTCTCAGATGCTGGCCACAATCGCGCCAGACGGCTCCAACCTGAGAACCCTAGCCAAAGAGGTAATATTTGCCAATGAGACTCTGCCTGTCTGGTCCCCTGACAGCAACCACATAGCATTTGTGGGAACACCCGCAGAGGAATACGGACGAAGCAGAACGCGACATGTTTACACCGTAGGCAGAGACGGCACCGGCCTGACAAAGGTCGGAGAAAACGCAGCCACCGCGCCGGGATGGTCCCCCGACGGCAAGACCGTGGTGTACGGAGAAGTTGACAAAGGCGCCCCCCACGAGAAGAACTCAGTTGTCATACACCGAGTTGCCAGGGACGGAAGCCAGAAGGAGGAACTGTTCAGAAGTGCCAGAGCAAACCCCCCACTCCTTCCAAAAGAGGAAACCACCTGGGTGCCAAGCACAAAGGAGATTCTGTTTTCAGGCCGTTTCATAGCAACCCTGAACACAGAATCCAGAACCCTGTCGTGGTATGAAGCCAAGATAGCAGTGCCGGCCGACAGGCTGGACTTCACCAGAGCAGCGGCGTCACCAGACGGCACTAGACTGGCAACATTGGCAGCCACCAGCATAGGCCCCAAACACTTGATAATCATGGACATGGACGGCAGCAACAAAAGATCCCTAGCGACCTGGGACACAAGAACGCTTGGGGCCAGAGCCAGCAACGAAGTCTGGGTGCCCGAGGCACCATTTTCCTGGGTCTGGACCCCAGTGCCCCCGACGGATGACCGCCAACCACCAGCCACAATAGCCGGAAACGCAGAAGAAAGCAGTTAGGACAATAAGAACAAAACTGCACGAAAAATCGGTAATTGAAAACATTTTTCGTGCAAAGCCGCCACCAGGCCACACTCCCGGCCGCGCCCCGCCACCACCGCCTTGGGCTCGCGGCCTCTTCCTGAAACACATCGGATCCGACGACGCCCGTTCCTGCCGGATGGTATGATGACCATCGCCGGAACCAAAGTGTTGGAACTCAGGTAGCGCTGAATGAACGCAGGCACGACTAACCCGCCCCGACGCCCCATGTTCTTCGGATGGTACGTGGTGGCTGCCGCGGTATTCATCGGATTCGCCGCCGTCGGCGCGCGGAACGGATTCGGCGCATTCGTAACTCCGATGAGCGAGGAATTCGAGTGGAACCGCCTCACGATTTCCTTCGCAGCGGCCTTGGGAATCCTGCTCAACGGCGTCATTCAGCCCTTTATGGGCCAGGTCTTCGACCGCACCGGTGGCCGGATCCTCATCCTCCTTTCCGTGTTCATGCTTGGCCTGGTCACCATAGCCCTGTACTGGACTTTCAACTTCCTTTTCTTCATTTTCGTCTTCGGCGTACTGGCCTCCGTGGCCCAGAGCGGGCTGTCCCTGACCAACACCTCCGCCCTGCTGTCCCGGTGGTTCGTCCGGCTGCGCGGCACTGTCATCGGCCTCAACTCCACCGCCCTGTCCATCGGCGGCCTCGTCATGGTGCCCTTCGCCGTATACCTGATGGACGCCGCAGGCTGGCGCATCGCCTGGATCGGCTTGGGCTCCGTGGTGCTGCTTTCCCTGCCTCTGGCCTGGTTCTTTATGCGCGAGAATCCGGCCCAGATGAACCTCCGCCCCGACGGTGATGACGAACTGTCCGAGCAGGCTGCGGCGCAACGCCCGGCCCGCACTCCGGGGCCGCTGGAATCCGATTCCTGGCGCGAGTCACTGCGCTCGTGGCCCTTCTGGCAGATGTCAGGAGCCTACTTCGTCTGCGGCGCAACCACCTTCATCCTGTCGATCCATTTCATCCCCTACGCCGAGGACCGCGGGATGGAACGAAGCACAGCGGCCCTGATCTTCGCCGTCATGAGCGGCCTGAACATCGTGGGCGCAACGTCTGCCGGTTTCCTTTCCGACAAAATCGGCGGCACCAAGAACTGGCTGACCCTCGTATACACCATGCGTGGCCTGGCCTATCTGATCTTGCTGGTGACTCCGCTCATTCCCGGTATGTCCACCGCAGGGTTGTGGATCTTCGCCTGCGTCGCCGGATTCTCCTGGATCGCCACTCTGCCCCTTACTTCGTCGCTGACCGCCGAGGTGTACGGGCTGCGAGCTATGGGCACAATCTCCGGTATCACGTTCATGTTCCACCAGATAGGCGGATTCGTCAGCGTCACGATGGCCGGATGGCTGTACGACGTGACCGGTTCCTACACCTTGCCCTTTGCGATGGTGGGCTCCCTGTTGGCCTTGGCCGCAGTCTCGGCCTTCACCATCCGTGAGAAGCGGTACTCTGCCCGCTATCAGCAGCCGCGTACGGTATGGGTAACCGAGGCCTGAAATGGGCCTGGCATACCGCCTTTTCCTGCTTCATCAGGGCGACGCCGCCGACCCGGAGCTGATTCACTGGCTCAAGGACCGGATGGACGAGATATTCGGCATCGGCCCTTGGGGGATGGTGGCCGCCACGGGCGCCGTTGTGCTCGCCGTTCCCCTCGCCATTGGCCTGCTCTACTACTACCAGCAGCGCCAGGGCAGGCAGGACGGCCCCCCGCCGGGCCCAGGCTGACCTCGGGCCGGCAGTCAACTTCAACCCTAACGCCGGTTGAAGTCAGTCGCCCCGGCCCTATTCAGCGCTGCGTTGCCACCCAAACCGACTCGCCATCGGATATGACTTCAACGTCCCCGTCGAGGTCTGTACGGAAGACGTTCGCCGCGCCAACGTACGCCTCCAGCCTCTCCAGCACTTCATTGGTCGGGTGCCCGTACTGGTTCCCCGCCCCCGCTGATATCACCGCCAGCGAGGGACCAACGGCCTCGAGAAAGTCAGCCGAGCTGGACGTATTGCTTCCGTGATGCCCCGCCTTCAGGACGGTGCTGGCGAGAGTGTCCCCGCCGCGCGTTAGCCCCTCTTCAGCTTCCTGCTCGATATCCGCCGTCAGCAGGAAACTGGTCTCGCCATAAGTCACTCGCAGGACGACGGAGTCGTTGTTCAGATTGCCGGAGGGCTGGCCCTGCCGGGGGTTCAGCACCCGAGCCTCAACTCCGTCGCCAAGATCAATGACGTGCCCCGAGGTGATCTCCACGGCTACCAGGCCGTGCCGCTGCAGTCGCTGCTCCCACTCCGCTGTCATCTCGGTCAGGTCGGGTGCAGGGCCTGAAAGTACGGCTCCCACGTCAAACCGGTCCAGCACCTCCAGAAGGCCATGGCTGTGGTCGAAGTCCAGGTGGGTCATCACCACCAGGTCCAGGCTGCGACTGCCTCCCGGGATTGTATCAGACAACCTCTGCGCCACGATGTCGCCATCAGGGCCGCCGTCAATGAGAGCCTTTCGTCCTGAAGGTGTGACCACCAGGATGCTGTCTCCCTGGCCGATATCCAGGAAGTGAACATGGAGAAGCCCGTCAGGCCCTCCCCATGCCCGCGACCACAGTATGGCGACAGCTATGCCCAGGGCAGCAGCGAATGTGAGACTGGCGTACGCGCTGGGGAGACGCCACCCTGGGCCATCTGGAATTGAGTCATCCGCCTCGTGGGAATGGCCGCGCCGGAAAGTCGACTTCAATCGAGTCACTCCGTTGCCGACGGAACGCCTGAGTCGACGTGTCCGGTGTGGCTGGGCCGACAGCAGCGCCAGCCCCAGTCCCCCGTACCATCCCAACAGGAACGGTCTGTCCACCCAGTCGGCCTCTACCGTCCAGGCGGGAATAGTAGATACTATCGCCAGCAGGTAGGCGGTCGGCGCAACTGCAATCCATCCCAGCAGTTGTCCGAGAGGCTCGAAGGCCAGGCCCGCGGTGCCCGCCGCAGCGGTCGTAATCACGGCCGGGGCCATTGCCGGAATCACCAGCAGCGATACCGGAACCCCCAACAGGGCGACTTCGTCGAAGTAGAGGGCGACCAGCGGCCACGTTGCGAGGGTGGCCGCCGCAGACACAGCGGCCAGGCCGACGGCTCCTCCAAGCAACCGACGCTGCCACCCGGCAGACGGAGAAGCAGATCGTCCGAAACCTCCTGCGAACAGGGTCATAGAGAGTGAGATCCCGGCCATTGCGGCAAAGCTGAGCTGGAAACTGACCTGTCCAACCAGGTTGGGGGAAATGGCTGTCATCACAGCGGCCGCCAGCGCCAGCGCGGGCAGTATGCTCGACGGTCTTCCTGCCGCCAGCGCGACCAGGTACACCGTGCCCATAACCGCCGCTCGCGTCGCGGAGGGCGGAGCGCCTGCGGTCAGGACGTATGCCCAGATGACTGCCGCCGCCACCACCAGGTATGCGTGGCGCCTCCGGCCCAGCAGCCACGCCGCAGTCCCCGAGGACACCGCCAGCAGTATGCCGACGTGGAGGCCGGATATCGCCAGCAGGTGAGCTGCTCCCGTTCCGCGAAAGCTGTCCACCAAGTCTGGCGGCATTGATTCCCTCTTTCCGAGTAACAGCGCCTGCCCCAGGGCGGATTCCGGATGAGGAATCGCCCGCTCAACGCTATCCGACATCTGCCCTCGGAACGAATAGATGGCCCGACGCCACCAGGAACCTCCTTCCCCGACAACCCGGGCGTCGTCCGCGAACATCGTCGTGGAGACTCCCCTCGCCGCCAGGTAGGCGGGATAGTCGAACCCGTTGAAGGGTTGAGGCCTGTCCGGAGTCCCCCTCACGACTACATCGTCTCCATACCGGAAGTACGGAGGCTCCCTCCGATGCACCAGTTCGTTCGGGGCATTCGCGTACACCAGCCAGCGCTCGTCCACCTCCAGCGTCTCGCCATTCCTCTCGATAGTGGAGACCTGGAGTTCGAACCTGGTCCTTGTACCGCGTGTTTCGGGGTCGTCCACAATTTGACCGGTTGCTGTTGCTTCCTGCCCATGCAAACCCGCAGTTACCGGCAAGCCACCCTGGGAACCCATGCCGTGGGCCATTCCCAGTAGCATGACGGTGGCGAGAATGGCCGGAAGTGCAGGCAGATTGGACAGCCGCATGGAAACGGCGAGGGCCACACCTCCGGCGGCCAGCAGCACCACTGCGCCGGGAGCGATATCCCCGGGAGCGATATCCAAGGACAGTCCGAAAATCAGCCCGGCAAGCCATGCTGCCGACGCCAGCCCCAGCCTCAAGTTTGTCGCCTCATTGGTGCCCTTTCAGCAATGGCGGTGGGCCATGCGCGGCGACATGATTGCTACGGACTGCCTGATACTGTGACCAGGGATCGAATGGCGTCCAGCGTTCTCGCGCCGATTCCGGGAACCTTGTCCACTCCGTCCACTGAGTCGAAGGGACCGTTGTCGTTGCGGTAGGACACTATGGCAGCGGCCAGGGACGGCCCAATCCCGGGCAGAACTTCCAGATCCTTAGCCGAGGCAGTATTCAGGTTGATCAGCCCTGCCTCGACACTTGTGCTTTCCCTCCGCTGGCTCTGGGAAATGGGAGGCTGCTCGTCGGTCGCCGGAATGTGGTAGTGTGCCTCGTCCTGGACACGACGGGACAGGTTGACGCCGGAGATATCGGCGTCCTGGCTGAGACCGCCGGCGGCGACGACCGCGTCTATCACCCGGTCGTTGGTGTCCACTCGATATACACCGGGGAACATCACTTCACCGCTGATCTGCACCTTGACGTCCGGAACAGCGGCTTCGGGGGTCTCGGTAACTTCCGGCGCGATGATGCGTATGGGGGCCGTATCATCGCTCCGGACGAAGAGAAGCACAGCAGCGACCACAAGGGCAAGGGCCGCTATCGCTGCCAGCCCTGCGCCAACAATTCTGACCGTTTGGCCGCTCATGATCCGCGTTGGTATCCCCCGAAAGAGTCGGTAAAGCGCGTGGAATTATAGCCCACAGCCGGACCGGTTCGTCCTGATCGTGCCACTTCCATGCCGGGCCTCTCGATTCTCCCTCTCCCTTGAGGGTTAAGTTGAGGGTGAATGGATAGAGGAGGGAGGCGTCAGGCCAACCACTGCCGGTGTTGAGATAGTCTCTAAAGTAGGCGCAGGACTGGAGTCCCATCAGAGTAATCCTAAAATCAAACAAATCACAGTTCAGACAATGACCCTGCGATTGTCCCCGCCAATGACAGCGTCTCGTCGACCGCCCGGCGTGTTCGGAATCGTTGCGTCAAATCCCCGTGCATTTTCAACGGCCCACCGGAACAATATATCGCTCTCACAGGTCCGGCCGGGCCTCCATGAGCCTGTCCTCAGGTTGTAATAGATTCAGGCTTTCCCATATAATCTACGTCTGAATCTGTCCCAAGGACTGTGAAAATGACCAATCGCACTGACGGCGCGTCCCAACCCCAGTTCGCCTTTTTCCGCGGCGAAGTGGTGCCTTTGGAGGATGCCCGTGTGAGTGTGATGACCCACGCCCTCCACTACGGCACCGCTGTATTCGAGGGCATACGGGGCAACTGGAACGCAGACCACGAATCGACCTACATTTTCCGGCTCCGTGAGCACTACGAGCGGCTGCACCTCGGTTGCCGGATGCTGATGCTCGACATCCCCTACAGCGTCGACGACCTGTGCGACATCACGGTCGAGTTGGTGCAGAAGAACGCCAACCGCTCCGACGTCTACATCCGCCCCCTCGCCTACAAGAGCGAGGAACTGGTAGCCAACCTCAAGCTGCACGAAATCGCCAGCGACTTCACCCTCATCGTTGTGCCCTTCGGCAACTACCTGGGGACCGAGAACCTGCGATGCTGCACCTCATCCTGGCGCAGGATGGAAGACCAGGTTCATCCCACCCAGATCAAGACGTCGGCTAATTACCTGAACAGCATCCTCGCCAAGACCGAAGCCGTGCTCGGTGGATTCGACGAGGCCATACTGCTGAACCAGGACGGGCATGTCTCAGAGGGCTCCGGCGAAAACATCTTCATGATGCGGAAGGGGCAGCTCATCACTCCCATTCTCGAGGACAACCCGCTGCCCGGCATCACGCGCGAGACGGTGATGGAGCTGGCCCGGGAAGAGTTGGGGATCCAGGTTGTCGAGCGCCGCATCGACCGCAGCGAGCTTTACCTCGCCGACGAGATTTTCCTCAGTGGCACAGCCGCGCACCTCACGCCGGTCATTTCGCTGGACAGCCGTCCCATCGCCGACGGGAATCCCGGTCCCGTGTCCACGCAGCTCAAACAGATGTACTTTGACATCGTTTTCGGACGCAACCCCAAGTACCTGCACTGGTGTACCGCCGCCGTCCCCAACCTTGTCGCTGCGTAAGTGCCTCTCTTGACCTCTCCTGCACATTCGCGCTTCGTGAATGTGCAGTTATTTATTTCCCGCCAGGGGCTCCGGTGGCGGACCAACAGGAAGATAATTCCCACATGACTCCAGAACAGCGATCCCTGAAAATCGAGTCCTACGGCAATGGTTTCGAGAAGCTGTCTGAGGCCTTGGAAAAGTTCCCCCGGGAAATCTGGACCTTTCGTGATGAACATGGATGCTGGAGCATTCACGAGCACCTTATCCACATTGCCGACAGCGAGGTAAACTCCTACATCCGCTGCCGAAGGCTCATTGCCGAACCGGGCGAATCGCTGATGGCCTACGATGAAAATCGATGGGCCGAGGCGCTTCTCTACCACGATCAGGACATTGCCGACACTATCGAACTGTTCAAGTGGCTTCGTCACAAGACATTCACTCTGATCCAGACACTACCTGAGGACACATGGGGCCACACCGCATTTCACCCGGAAAATGGGGACATGACCCTGGACGACTGGCTCGACGTCTACGAAAGCCACGTGCCGGAGCACGTCAATTCGATGCACGAAAACTTTGACGCATGGTTGATTGCCCGATAGCGCCATTCTCCCCGAACAATTGCGCAACGGGACCTCGGTCCGGGCCAAAATGGTTTTCGCTACAGCAATAGGAAACTCCCGCACGGATATCCGAAGCGGTGGCACAATGAATCTGCCGTTGTATCGAAAGAAAGGTAAGGTACACAGCCTGTGGACATTCTGGTCGAAATAGCCCACTGGCTCGGTCTGGGGCTGCTGGCATACGCCATTGGCGGCATTCCCACCGCATACCTCTTCGCCCGCTTTGCATTGGGCCGCGACATCCGCAGCGTCGGAGACAGCAACAGCGGCGCAGCCAACGTCTATCGGGAAGTCGGGCCAAGGGCCGGCCTCGCCTGTGGTGCACTCGACATAATCAAGGGCGGCATCGCGATCATTGTCGTGCGGCTCATCATCCACGACACCGGCATCGAGATGTTCGCGGGAGTTTGCGCTGTCATCGGGCACATCTGGCCGGTGTACCTGCGCTTCCGTGGAGGAAGGGGCGCGGCAGTGGCCGTCGGTGTGATGATAGCCATGCTCCCCCTCTTCACGTTGCCTCTCGGGGCATTGGCTCTCGTTGCCCTGTACCATACGCGAAAGTCCATGGTGCCGCTGTTCATGTTCCTCGCTGGAGTGCCGGTATTGTCATGGGTGGCCGTCATCACCGTGGGACACGAGGCCTCCCTTGCCGGCTTTGCTCTGGTCATTCCCGTAATGGCTGGGATGAGCCATGTCTATTCCACGGTGTTGCTCCCCAGATTCAGGGAGAGTTCCTCCACGACGACCAGCGGGTAGCTGCCCGTCTGCACCTCTTACGACCAGGAAGGAAGCGAATGTCCGACATCGAAGTCATCGGAATGATCGGAGTAAACCGGGAGCGAGACTCCTCTCGAGGCGTTACCGTCAGCCTCTTCGGAGGCGGCATTAACCCCGCCGACGAGATACCGGCGGGCGTTGACCCGGAGTACATCGCTGAATTTTCCCAGGCCCACGAGGACAGCGGATTCGACAAGGTGTTGATTGGCTACTCATCGGCCACCGCCGACGGGTTCGCCGTGGCGGGATACGCTGCCTCCCGGACCGAGACCCTCGGCTATCTGATAGCCCATCGCGCCGGCTTCATGGCACCCACTCTGGCAGCCCGCCACGCCGCCACCCTCGACCAGCTCTCCGGCGGGCGAATTGCCCTCCACGTAATTTCCGGCGGCAGCGATGAGGAGCAGCGTAGGGACGGAGACTGGCTGGACCACGATTCGAGGTACCGCCGCACCGGCGAGTGGATGGAAGTGGTGCGCCGGATCTGGACGGAGTACGCGCCCTTTGACTACGAGGGCGAGTTTTACCACCTCGAGCAGGCCCACAGCCAGGTGCGGACCAGGCAGCGCCCCCACGTCCCGCTTTATTTCGGCGGCGTTTCAGAAGCGGCGATGGAGGTCGGCGCGAGACACGCCGATGTGTACGCTCTTTGGGGTGAGCCTCTGGCTGCGATCAAGGAACAGATTGCCGAAATTCGGGCTCGTGCCGCCACGTACGGTCGCAGCATTCGATTCAGTCTCTCGGTGCGTCCCATTCTGGGCGACACTGAGGGCGAGGCATGGGAACGTGCCCGCGGCATCCTCGAGCGTGTGCGTGGCTCCGTCAGCGACTCCGTGGGCCCCGACCGTCCCGCGCGGCTCCAGTCGGTGGGCTCCCGCCGCCTTCTCGACTTCGCTGCCAAGGGCGAAGTTCACGACCAGCGACTCTGGATGCCCATAGCCGCCGCCACGGGCGCTGCCGGCAGCACCACAGCCCTCGTCGGGACCGCCGAGCAGGTGGCCGAGTCTCTCCTCGCCTATTATGATGCCGGATGCACCACGGTGCTTATTCGCGGCTTCGACCCCATGCAGGACACCGCGGACTACGGCAAGGAGCTCATCCCGATGCTGCGCGCCGAGGCCGCTGCCCGTTCGCCACGACACTGCTGATCTCGCCTGGCCGAGACTGGTGGGCTATAACTGTTGAATTGATGAGCGACCCGGAAGTCCGTTCATGGTGAGCAAGTCGAACCACGAACGGACGGCCCTTCGATGGGCTTATGGCGACCGGATGAAAAACCCATCAATTCCGATGAGTCGGTCCACTCGGGTGTAAGGCGGCCGACACATCTCCGGGCAAAAAGAAACCCCGCTCGAGCAGACTGTTGGGGCTCGAGCGGGGTTTCTCAACGTCTATGCCGGGTGCCTCAGCCCCCGGGCCCCAACTCCATTTGCAGCCCGCATTGGAGCGCCGCAGCCATCAGGCCAAAGATTCCGGTCCCGTCCTCAGATTGCAGGGCCTGCGCCATTTCTTCCGGCCCGCCCATCGCCTGCACCGTACACTGCATGCTCTCCCGTTGCCCGGGATCCATCTGGAGTGCCCCACTGGCTGCCAGCCATTCAGTTTCGTTCAAACAGGAGGTCGTCAGGAAGAACACCGACATGCCTTCGATTGGATCCGGCTCTTCGGCGCCACCGATTCCTGACGCCATCATGGAGCGGAGGTCCATTCCCTGCATACCTCCCCGTATACATGCGGAGGTCTCGGCGCTCAGAGGCTGTTGAAGGGCAAGCGTGCCTGTAACAAATATCCGCAACACCGTATCGTCGCTAAAGCATTGCAGTATTTGTTCCGGCTCCCCGGGATTGGCGAAATCAGGGTTGGTGAAGATCAAGTTCAGCTCTTCAGCGTTCCATCGGCTGGAAATACAGGTCTGCTCTTCGGGCGACAGCTGGGACAGGAGAGTTGCCGGATCGTTAATACTGAGAGGAGTGATCGCTCCAAATCCGGATGTGGCTGGAGTGCTGACAGTAGCAACTGGCCCCTGCATCTGCACTCCGCACTGGAGGGAGGCCCTGAGTATGGCGAAGAAACCAATCCCTTCGCCGGATTGCAGAGCAGTGGCCATGCCAGGCTGCCCGCCCAGCGCTTCCATTGCGCATTCTTGACTTTGGCGGTCAAGCGGAGTCATCCCAAGGTTGATTGCGGCCACTGTCCACTCCTCATCATTGAGGCAGGACATTGCCAGCAGGAAGGCCCCGGTGTTGCCGGCCATGGCCATCTCTTGGTCCTCTTCCGTAGGTTCGGACATCATCATGGAGCGAATGTCCACCCCGGTGAAACCGGTCCTGAGGCAGGCCGAAGTCTCGGGACTCAAAGCCCCGGTCTGTCCTACGAAGCTGCCAAGGAAAACCTGTAACATCGTGCCGTCGCGAATGCACAAATTCAGGTCTTGCATCTGCCTTGCCGTTGCAAGGTCTGGAGACTGCAGAACGGTGAAGAGCCCCTGGAGGTCGAAACTCTCCAACAGGCAGGCCCGCTCAATGTCCGACAATCCGGTCAGGAACACCTGCGGGTCGCCGAGGCTCAGCGGGGTGATTACCTCCCCGGCTGGCGCCACTCTTGATTCGGAACCTGTCGTCTCCTCCGTTGGTGTGGGCGTGGGAGTCGAGGTAGGCCTCGGGGTGGCAGTTGGAACGGGTGTTGAAGTTTGCTCAGGAGCCGAAGTTGGATCCGGAGCCGAAGTTGCCTCTGGAGTTTCAGTAATTTCTGGCGTGGCAGCCTCTCCAAAACAGGCCACCAGCGACACCATCACCAGGAGGAGTGCGCCAATGAGGAGTTTCGACATGTTCAACCTACTAACCTGAATGTCCTTGCGAAGTAGCATACAACACCCGTTGTGTGTCAAAAAATATTGACGCATTCGTATATTGACGTTTATCGCTGCAATCGCCCCTTTCGCTACGCAGAGAGCTATACGGAGATTTCGGGATGCCGGTTCTGTGGATCCTGTTGCCCGGCTGTCGAGGTGCGGCCGCAGTTTACCGATCTGCCCGCCGTTGCCGCGAATTGGTGCGGCATGGGCAGGTCACCAGGGCCCGGCTTCTTTGCTGGCTATCGGCTACCGGTGACTATCGAATCAGCCCACTGTGATTCGACCTCAGCGCGGACATGGATGTCTGCTGCGCCGTCAGAGACAATGTCGGGCTTCGCATCTGCCGCTCAAAGAGACGATGGGGAGGGCGCAAAAGCAAAGCCCCGGATGTTGACGAAATGGCAGGTTACCCAGGGTCATTTGGATTTCGCAGTCAAGCCGTCAGGTCCGTTCATGAAAAGCCCCTTCATGGTGAGCCCGTTCATGGTGAGCTTGTCGAATCACGAACCACTAACCACCACCGGACGATCCTTCGACAGGTTCAGAGCCACGGGTTGGCTACAATTAAAAGGCCCCGGCAGTAAAAGACCCTGCAGGCTACCCTCCCGGACTGGTGCCTTCCATCGACAGCCCGCAGCCTATCGCTACCGGGAAGAAGGCCATCAAGGCGCTTTCGTCGCCTCCTCCAAGGGTCTGGGCCATGCCCTCGGGCCCTCCCAGTTCCTGCATGATGCATTGCAGGCTCTCGCGATCGCCCGGGTTCATGCCCAGGGCAGGCGCTGCCATTTCATACTCCTGCTCGTTCAGGCATGAAATCGTCAGAAAGAATGCCGACATGCTTGCGGTCATGGACCCTTGCTCGTCCCCTGCTATGCCCGACAGCATTATTGACCGCGGGTCCATGCCTTCCATCCCCGCGTTAATGCATGCGGACGTGTCCACACTCAATGGACCCAAATCTCCAAGCAATCCGGAAAGGAACATTCTGGTTACGGTTTCGTCCTCCAGGCAGTTGAGCAACAGCATCTGTTCCTCTGGGGATGCGAGTTCGGGTGATTCGAACAGGCTGAGCAGGCGAGTTACGTCAGCACTGCCTGCGAGGCACGCTAGTTCAGAATCCGAAAGCTCCGCCGCGATCGCTTCTGGGTTGTCCATCTGCAGCGGCGCCAGCCGGCCATCCCCTTCATTTGATGATTCCGAGCCCGACGATACAGGGGCCGACTCGACGGTTGGGTCAGGCTCAGGTGTTGGCGTTGGCTCGGGCGTAGCGGTGGGGTCTGGCGCCACCGTCGGCGCCGGCGTCGCGGTTGGTGCGGGCGTGTTTGTGGGCGCTGAAGCTGACGTGGGAGCGACTATCGCCGTTGGCGTGGGCGTCGCTGCGGGCGCTTCGGTTGGCGCAGCGGTCGGCGGGGCTGTTGGGGTCGAGGTGGGCGTTTCCCCCGAACAGGCCAGCAGTATCACTAGGGAAGAAAGGATGGCAAACCAGAGGAGTTTGGACATTTAGGGCCTTCTTTTCAGATTTATCGGTCAAGATATCGTACGACAATCGGGGTGCAGGAAAACCGGCGTAGCATACCGAAATACGGCAGTAGCAGCGTCGGTGGCAGTCTGTGTGCTATGTGGTTTTCACGCGCCCGATAGGAAAGGCTACAACCCACGCCATCCGAAAAGGTCATTCAATAGTGCGAAGAACCGGGCAGAATCCACCTTGTCGGCAAGTTCGGTCATCGCTGGCGTGTTCGCCGGGGTGGATTCCCCCCAGTGTTCGCCCGACGAAGTGCCCACGGTGATCGACATGCGCCGCGTTGAGGCAACAGCCGGATCGAGCGCCAGTGCAACGGCCAGTGGGTCGTAGAACTCGAACCGAGACCGGTTGCTATCTCGCTCAAACCAGCCCCGCAAAATTTGCAGCGCCAGTTCCCCCAGCCGTGTATCCGACGACAACCCCCTGGCTTGCTCGCGGCTGATCCCCACTTGACGGCACGCTGACAGGTCTGCCAGCACCATGGGCGTGCCCGATTGCATAACCTGGGCTGCCGCCAGCGGGTCGCTGTGGAAATTGAACTCTGCCCGTGGGGTGACGTTTCCAGGGGTTGCCACGGCGCCTCCCATCACTACTACGCTTGCGCACTGATTCAGGATTCCCGGGCTTCGCATTTCCGTGCGCGCCAGGTTGGTGAGGGGTCCCAGAGCAACGACGGTTACTTCCCCCGGCATCGCCTGGATGGTTTCAGACAGGAAGTCAACGGCCGATTCCTGTACCGGTCCGGTGGACGGGTCCGGCAACATGACCGACAGACCTCCTGGTCCATGGAAAGCCACGGAAGGAAGGTATTTTCCTGACAACGGACGTGCTGCTCCGCGAGCAACCGGCACTTCCTGCCTTCCGGCTGCCTGGAGTAGCGCGAGGGCGTTGCGCGTTGCCCGCGCTCTGGGTACGTTTCCGCCCAGTGTGGTCAGCCCGACGACCTCGGCTTCCGGTGCCGCCAGGGCGAGCAGGATTGCGATGGCATCGTCAACGCCGGGGTCGGTGTCCAGGACAAGGCGAAGGGATGGTTCAGAATTCTTCGGCGAGTTCATCATCAGGGGTTACGCCAGTTGCCGCAATGTGGAGAAAATTGGGTCAGAGAATCTCGACCTTCTTTCGAAGACGCCATTGTACTTCGTCGTTGGAGTTCGCGAAGGCCTTCACCGCATCCATGCCAATATGCCGGAAGCGATACCCAGTGGCCCTGCGCAACTTTCCCGTGCTCATGAGCACGGGCCAACGGGGCAGCCCAGGGTCCGATACTCCCGCGCTCCGTGATGTCAGCCGATTGATCGGCTGCGCCAGCGGTGCCGGAAGCCACGACTGCTTTTGCTCCACCAGAGCGGCCAGTTCCCTCAAAAAGACCACCCCATCAGCAGCGACGTTAAACACACCGGAAAGCTCCCGGGCGATCACAAGGAGAATCAGCCGGGCCAGGTCATCGTCATACACAAACTGCAGCGGTGGGTTGTGGTCCAGAGATGCCAGGGATCCCGGAAAATAAAGCGTTCGCAGCTTTTGCATCCCTGCCGTCGTGCCCAGTACAGGACAGGAACGAAGAATGGTCAGTTTCGTGTCCGCTGCCGCCTGCCAATATTCGGCTAACTCCAGTTCCGCTCGGTGGTGATCGTTGGCGAACCGGAATCCTGGATAAGGGTTTGGTGGAAAATCCTCGCTGATGGGAAGAGGATTACCGGCCCTTGCTCCGTATACGGCGTGTGTACTCAGGTAGATGAAATGGCCAACGCCGGCCAGACGGCAGGATTCCAATACACTTTGCAGCATTTGCTGATTTTCCAGACTCGCTTCACTTCCTTCTTCCCTGGAAGATGCCAGGTGTACCAGTGTGTCGACACGGTATTGCGTCAGTTCTTCGTCTATTGGCGTTGCCACGTCCCTGCGAAAGGCGGCGATGTTGTGGAACGGCGCAGGCACCGGACGCACGTCGAAAGTCACCACCCTGTTGATGGCTGGCTCTTCTTCGAGATGCTCCAGCAGCTTCGCGCCGATGTAGCCGGAGGAACCGGTTACGGCCACTGTCTTGGGCTGGGTAGTCATTGAAACCTGGTCAGCCTCAAAAATGCCCTCTCCTGTGGGGAGAGGGTTCTTCGATGGAATCCAGCGCTTTCCGTTGCAAATTGCCTCAGCGCCACGACATTCTAACCGGCAAGAGGGCAGTTCACGGAGGACCGGGCAGGGAAAGCAGGCTGGATATCCATGCCTTGGCGGCAATGCGAGCCTTTTCGCCGCCGCTGAGGGCGATGCGATGATCTCCAAGGACGTCGTACCCTGAACCCTCGATGCGGTCCAGCACCCGGGAGTAGATTGCGCCGAGGGCCGCCGGGCAAGCACGGGACCTGCGGGACAGGTAGGGCAGAAGCTGATACCCGTTCCGGAAATAACTTCGGGCGCGTTCGCCCTGGAACTTCAGCAATTCCACAAAGGCGTCATTGTGCAATCGGGCGTCAAGATGCTCTTCGGTGTAGCCGAAGCTGTCCATCTCGTCCTGGGGCAAATAAATTCGCCCCATTTCCCAGTCCTGGCGAACGTCGCGCATTATATTGGTGAGCTGCATCGCCAGCCCCAGGTCAACGGCGTATTTCCGTGCGGCCTCGTCGCGGTATTGAAAAATCTGGATGCAAACGAGCCCAACGACTGACGCCACCCGATAGCAGTATTGCCGAAGTTCCTCGAAGTTGCTGTAACGGGTCTTGACCAGGTCGCTCTCCACCCCCTTGATTATTTCGCTGAAGTATTCATGGGGGATGGAATAGCGGTCAGCAGCGTCCGAAAGGGCCATGAACACCGGTGACGTCGGCTGGCCGCCATAGGCATGGTCAAGGTCCGACTGGAGCTCTGCCAGGGCCGCTGCCTTGGCCTTCTGGGAGCCTGCCTCGTCTACTGAATCGTCGCAATGACGGCAGAAGGCGTACGCCGCATAAATGGCTCTGCGCTTGTCGGGTGGAAGGGTGACAAAGGCGTAGTAGAAGTTTTTGGCTTCCCTGCGGGTTATGTCCCGGCATTCAGCGTAGGCCAAATCCAGTTCGGTGCTAGTTGATGCCAAGCTCCCCCCTTCGGCGGCCCTGAGTGGGGGTAGAGATTTCCGGGGTCGGGATATCCAATGGTCGAACGGTGCCCGTGGTCAAACGATGCCCGCGCCTATTCTCCAACCACCTGGACCATAACCTCCCGGTTGCGGGGGTGATCCAGCTCAATGAAGAAGATGCTCTGATACATGCCGAACTGCATCTCTCCGTTGATTATGGGCACGGTCTCGCTCGTCCCCAGCAGCAGGTGTTGGAGGTGAGAGTGACCATTGGGAGATTCGTCCGGGTTCATGTTGACGGTGCGAATCTCGAAGTCGTTGTGCCGGTACGGTGCATGCCGCGGAGCAACGCCCTCCAGGAAGGCGGCCATGTCCTCCAGCAGCAGCGGCTCATTCTCGTTGATCTTCACTGCCGCTGTCGTGTGCTTGGAGAATACCACCGCGAACCCGTTGTCAATTGCGGCCTCAGAAATGCAACCCGACACCCAGTCTGTAATGTCGATAAACTGGGGCGCTTCCTTGGTCTTGACGCTGAGACAGAACGACTTGCTTTTCATAGCTTGCATCCTCTAATTACTGGGTCGGGCCTGCGCTGCATTCAGCGATGAGCTCACGTGGCTCTTTTTCCGCAATTTTATGGAAGGGACCTGGGAATCTTCCTCTGAAATCGCCCTGGTGAAGCGTCCAAGGGCCAGCAGAGGCCAGTAGTTGCGATAAAGGTGGTAGTTGATCATGAAGCCGGCCGGCATATCCAGCCCCTGATACTCAGGTTCGCCCGGCTTTGGCATCCCTTTGGGCGGCTGACCGATTCTGTATCCCGGGAATCCGGTCCCGGTGAAATACGGCTCGTCCCAGCTTCCATCGGGCTGTTGGATATCCAGCAGATAGCCGATGCCCCGGTGGCAGGCTTCGGACCTGGCCTCGCCCGCTGCGATCAGGGCAAGCAATGCCCACGCCGTCTGGGATGCCGTGGAAGTGCCGACACCCCGGAGCGCCCAGTCAACGTAGGAGCCGCAGCACTCGCCCCAGCCCCCGTCTTCGTTCTGGTGGGCCACCAGCCAGTCCACTGCGCGGCGAACGTAGGGACTCTGCATATCCTCGCCAATGGCCTCCAGGGCCGGCAGGACTGCACCGGTTCCGTATATGTAGTTGACTCCCCAGCGCCCGAACCAGGGCCCGTCAGTTTCCTGTTCCTGCCTCAGGTACTGATAACCTTTCAGCACCGGAAGATGCTCCTGCGAATAGCCAAGACGCCCGTACATTTCAACGATGTGTGCGGTGACGTCGGCGCTGGGCGGATCAAGCGTTTCCCCGAAGTCGGAGAACGGGATCTTGGCCACATACCAACGGTTGTTGTCCTTGTCGAAGGCGGCCCACCCACCGCTGCGGGATTGCATTCCCTCAATCCACTCGACACCACGGCGGATCGCCTCCTGGCGACGGGCTTCATTGGCGCCTTCCATTCTGGCCAGAGCCAGGGCGATTATGACCTCGGACGAGTCGTCGATATCAGGATATTTGTCGTTGTGAAATTCGAAGGCCCAGCCCCCGGGCGGCGTACCCTTGGCCTTGACCTGCCAGTCTCCTTCCGCGAGTATCTGGTTGTCCATCAGCCAGCGACTGGATTCCTGAATCATCGGGTCGTTGCTTTCTACCCCTGACTCCAGAAGAGCTACCTGGGCGAGGCACGTATCCCAGACGGGAGATATGCAGGCCTGCACCGAGCAGGTGTCTTCATCTTCGATGGCGAAGGAATCGAATCCGTCAAACCCCTTGTCCAGTGCGTCCGAGAATTCTTCATCGCCAGCATGGTGAAGCGCGATGAGCGAATACACCCACGGCGGCTGGATGCCACCCCATGCGCCATCCGCTTCCTGGTGGTCCAGTATCCACTGGATCGCTCGCTTCCGCGCCAGTCCCCGCAGTGGCTGCATCGGAACCTTTCGGTACAGGTTAATCAGGCGGTCCAGAGTGAAGAGGCCACGGGAGATCCAGTCGTCCGGCACTGAAAGGGAGAAGTCCGTCTGCTCCTTTCCGTTCGGGTAGAGCTCATCAATCCTTGCCGCGTCCGGAATCTCGCAGTAGGGCCTCTCGGTCAGGATGATGCTCATGGGTACTATGGTGGCCCTTGCCCAACTCGAAAACTCATAGATATTGAACGGCGCCCAGGAAGGCAGGAGTATCAGTTCCGGCGGAAGGTTTGGAGTGCCGCTCCATTCCCACTGTCCGAACAGCGCCAGCCAGATCTTCGTAAAGACCCTGGTCCTGGGAACCCCGCCCCTGCTGAGAATGAACTCCCGCGCCTTCACCAGTGCCGGTGAATCGGCCGAATGGCCGGCCAGCTTCAGAGCGAAATAACACTCCACGCTGGTGCTGACGTCGCCCGGGGCTTCGTAATACTGGGCCCATGAGCCGTCTTCCTGCTGTTTGGTCAGGATGTAATTGGCGACCTTTCTCCACCGTTCCGGATTCTTGCGCCCAATGAAATGGCTCAGCATCAGGTATTCCGCTTCCATGGTGGGATTCGACTCCAGTTCGCCCCACCAGTAGCCGTCCGGATGCTGCGAGTCCCGGAAATATCGGTGAGAATCGGTGATTGCTTTTTTGACCTTTTCCGCCAATTCGGCCGGATTCGTCAGTCCGTTTAGCATTGAACCCATAGATTCAGCCTTTAAGACCTTGCGCCGTCCTTGTTGGTTTTCACGTATCCATGTGTTCTGTACCATTCCACCGCCCGCTCCAACGCCCCTTTCACCGGACTCTGGGGCAACCCCAACTCTTCCACTGCTCGTTTGCTGCTTACCCACGCCGGTTTCCTGGAGGCCACCACGCCCTCAATCGGGATGAGAGGTTCCCTCTTCATCAGCATTCCGGAAACGGCCTGTTCAGCGTATCCGGCCCCAACCACCAGCCAGTACGGCAGGCGAACGCGAGGGGAGGGAATGCCAGTGATCCCGCTCAATTCCGAGAACATCTCCTTCAGAGTCACGTTTTGGTTCCCCAGGATGTACCGGCGGCCTATGATTCCCTTTTCCGCCGCCAGGATGTGTCCGGCGCTCACATCGGCGACATCTACGAGGTTCAACCCCGTGGCAAGGTAAGCCGGTATCCTGCGCCGCAGGAAATCGAGGGTTATCTTGCCGGTCGGCGTCGGCTTGACGTCCCAGGGCCCCACTGGAGCCGTCGGATTCACCACTACCACCGGAGCCCCGATGCCTATGGGAGGTGGTTCGGCCAGTCGAAGCGCCTCAACTTCCGCTTCGTACTTCGACTGCTTGTAGTGGCCGTGCAGGGTACTTGGCGACACGAATGTGTCCTCGTCGCCAAGGGAGCCGTCTTTCGGTATTCCCACGGTGGAAACCGTGCTGGTGTAGACGATGCGGTCTACTCCGGCTTCCGTGGCGCACTCCACCATGTTCGCGGTGCCTTCCACATTGGCCTGCCGCACACCCTGCGGATTCCTGGACCAGAAGGTGTACGCGGCGGCGCAGTGAAAAACGGTCTGGCACCCAACCAGCGCCTTCCTGATGGAAGCTCGATCGAGAATGTCCCCCTCAACCGGCTCCACTTCGGTGCCTTCAATTGTTAATGAGTTGCTGCCGGGCCGGACCAGCGCCCGCACTTCATACCCTTGAGAACAAAGTTCCCTGGCCAGATTTCCGCCGACGAAGCCCGTGGCCCCCGTAACCAGCACTCGCATTCCCGAGATCTGGCGGGAACCCTAGTAAATCGCCTCGGAGTATCCCCTTTCCCTGTCGCTCCTTCGCCTTTCGGCTTCCTTTTGAAGATATTTCATACCGAAATTGCTGAGTACGCCCTGACACAACTCCATCTGCGACCTTATCCGCCTCAGCGTGGGGATCCGCCACGGCCGCATCAGCACCTGTTTGAACATTGCATGCCGGCTTTCCGAAAGCTTTGGCAGGTAACCCGGTAGCCTCTGTTCTGCTGTGTCCAGCACCACTCGGGCAGACAGGAACGGAACGCCCGCCTCTGCTGCAGCGGAGGCAACGGCATGGTCTTCCATGTTCACGCTGTCCGCCCCGTATTTCTCCCTGAGTTGCTGTCGTTCCCAGCCCTCGCAGATCAGGTGGTCCACCGTCAGCGAATCCCCTCGAGTTATCGGCAACCGTGCATTGGCAGCCGCTTCCTCTGCCGCCTCCAGCATCTCTGCATCGGCCGGGATGGTTTCTTGCGGAGGGTCGGAGGAGTCCAGCGCATAGCGTCCGGCCAGGATCAATTCGCCCGTCTCCCTTCCTGGCTCGAGGGCACCGGCGACTCCCAGCATCAGCACGCCTTCCGCCTTTCTGCGCCCGTTGGACAGCGCCTCCGACATGGCCTCCGCGGATCTCTTCGGGCCTATCCCTACCACCAGCGTTTCCACTGGCATGCCCAGGTCTTTCGTTCCGCCAAGAGCATCAATCTCCCGCCGCAAAACGGCCAGTTCGTCTTCCATTCCAGCGACGACGTAGAACAACAGAGCCTCACGCGGCCGTGATGCCGCCCTTGTGGGCCGCGCCGGACTTGATCAGGGTTGCCCAGTCCTTCGGAGACTGGACTGCGGTGAAAATCGTTGCGGATTCAAAGCCGCAGTGCATCATGCAGTTCGAGCATCGCGGGTCTTTGCCGACGCCGTAGTTGTCCCACAGGTCCTTCTCGAAGAGCTCCGACACATGTTCCACGTGCTCGTCCGCCAGCGGATAGCAGGGCTTTCGCCAACCCATTACCGTATAGGTCGGGTTGGACCATGCGGTGCATTGATACTCCCGGTCGCCCTTCAGGAAGTTTAGGTACAGCGGGTTGTTGTAGAACTTGGCCCCTTCCGACACTTCCGGATCCAGCAATTCCTGAAATAGGTTGTGAGACTCCTGCCGGGTGAGGAAGATCTCCTGGTCCGGGGCATCTATGAAGTCATAGCCCGGCGAAATCATCGAGCCTTCAACCCCTATGTCGCTCACCAGCCGGAACATCTCCGTCAGGTCCTCGACGTCGCTGCCCCGGAACACCGTTGTGTTCGTGCACACCCGGTAGCCTCGCTCCAGGGCCTTCTCGATGACGTCGACCGCCTTCTTGAACACACCGGCCCGCGCCACCGATTCGTCGTGCTTCTCCTCCATCCCGTCCAGGTGGACCACCCAGCACAGGTACTTGGACGGGGGAACCTTCTCCATCACCCGTTCCAAAAGCAGACCGTTGGTGCAGCAATAGACGAAGTACTTTTCCTCTATAAGGCGGTTGATGATCTCGTGTATGCGCGGATGAATCGTGGGCTCACCCCCGGCGATGGACACGATGGGTGCGCCTGATTCCTTGACTGCGCCAATGGCTTCGTCGACCGGCATCATTTTGTCCAGCACCGGCTTGTACTCTCGGATGCGCCCGCAGCCGATGCAGGCCAGGTTGCACATCTCCAGGGGCTCCAGCATGGTCACGAGGGGAAACTTTCCTCGCCCCTTCATCTTGTTCTTGAGAATGTAGCCAGCCAGCCGGACCGATAATTCCATTGGCCGCTTGGCTCGTTTTACTGCTGTGGTCATCGGCTGATCCTTAATCCCACGCCTTCTTGTACCAAGCCTTGTAGTAACTGATATCGCCCTGTTGCGTCAAGCCCGTATGTTCCAGGCGTCTCAGGCTGTCAATGACGGATGCCGTCACTCCACGCCTTTTTGGCCTCTTGGTAAATCAGGCTTTCGTTCACCCCTGGTCTGCCCGTCGAGCCGTTTACCCCTGGTATTCTCGTCGGCCGTTTTCCTCTAATATTCCCGACGAGCAAGAAAATCCACCAATTCTTCGGCTTCCTCCCTGGCCCAGTCTGGCAGTGACACCGGAGCCAGCGCCTCCAGGGCTCGATTGGCCGCCGTTTCGGTCAGCGACTGGGCACTCTCACGCGCGCCCACCTCGTCGAGGATTGCCAGCACCCTCTGTACGTCGTCTTCTTCCAGCTCTGCCTGCGAGTAAATGCGTTTCAGGTCGTCAAGAGCAGCTCCGGCAGCCCTCTCCAGCGCGAACACGACGGGGTATGACTTCTTGCGCCGCCGGATGTCGTTGCCCGTCGCCTTTCCCAGGGTGGCCTCGTCTCCCCAGATGCCCAGGTAATCGTCTCGTATCTGGAAAGCCCGCCCCAATCCTTCACCGAATGTCGCGAAGGCCCGTACCGTTTCGTCGTCGCCGTCGCCCAGCAGGGCCCCGGCTTCGAGACCGCAACGGATCAGCGCCCCGGTCTTGCACGCTATCATGTGCAGGTATTCGTCTGTGGTTATGTCCGTCCTGCCCTCGAACTCCAGGTCGAGACATTGCCCTTCGATCATTTCCAGGTAACTGCCGGTCAGAATGCCCGATACCTTCAGGGCAATATTCTGCGGTACTCCCTCTTCTTCCACCCTGAGTATTGCCAGGTCTCCTGTGGACTGCATGGCGTCCCCGGCTAAGAGGGCTTTCGGGATACCCCAGATGCTCCATGCCGTGGGTTGGTGGCGACGTTCCAGGTCCTGGTCCTGAATGTCGTCATGAAGTAACGAGAAGTTGTGAATCAATTCCAGCGCGGCTGCTGCCGGCGCGGCCCGCAATTGGGAGGAAGACAGTGCTTCACAAGCGAACATGCAGAGCGTGGGGCGGAGGGCCTTGCCTTGAGACGAAGGGGAGTTGGCTGTTTGCCCGTAGCGGTCAACCCAGCCCAGATGGTAATTCAGGAGCAGGTCCAGACCCTCGCCGGAAGTCTCCGGCACAGCACGTTCCAGCTCCTCCTCTATCAAGCCCTTGTAACGGGCGAACATGCCGGGGAGACGGGGGCCGGGCTTGACATCGGCAGTATGAGCGGAAGTTGATTCCGGAGCCATTTATTGCGCCTTTTCCGCCTGCATACCATATAATACTGGGCGCTCGCGTACTTTGGGGCCGCGACAAGGGCTGCGTTTTAAGGGTAGCCAAGCCGCTAACATCGGTATCCGATGTATGGCTGTGAATCCTAGCAAAGGCCCTGAACTATGTCAAGCAAATCGAGTCATGTTCTCACAGGTTTTCACGGGTTATGTTCTGATGCAAAAGTGGAATCGCCAAGTCCCGCAGCAAGGCTGAGCGAAAAGCCGGGCGGGAGAAAAAACAGTTGACACCTCGGTCTGATTGCCATATATTTCTTTCTTGTAATGAATGTTACATAAGGACGATGACCCCGGTCGGCGGAAAGCTGCAACCGGGGCGTCTCTTTCTGTAACGGGCAATATTCAAAGGCGCCAATTGCGGGTATAATCTCAGGGAATCAAAGGGAAAAGGCTAAGAAAGGAGGAGCATATGGCTGAACAGGACATTGCATTGGTAGCTCACCTGATGCGCCGCGCCGGATTCGGGGCGAGCCGGGATGAGATCGAAGCCAAGGCAACGCAGGGCTACGACAACGTGGTCCAGGAGTTGCTGAACCCCGGAAAGGGTCTGGATGACGACATCCTGATGCGCTACAACCCGGCTTATTACGAACCGGGCGCCATCGAAGTCAACACCCAGCTCTGGGTCTACAAGATGATCAACAGCCCCAACCAGCTGCAGGAAAAGGTCGCGCTGTTCTGGCACATGATCTTCTGCGCCGGCCACAGCAAGATCGACAGCGGCCAGGAAATGGGCATCATGGTCAACCTGTTCCGGGAGCACGGCATGGGCCGCTTCGACGACCTGCTGCTCGGGCTGTCGGAAAACCCCGGCATGATGTACTACCTCGACAACACCGAGTCCCACAAGGCCAATCTAAACGAGAACTATGGCCGTGAGCTCCTCGAGCTCTTCTCCCTCGGCGTCGGCAAGGATGGCGCCTTCAACTACAGCGAGGACGACGTCAAGGTCTGCGCCCGCGCCTTCACCGGCTGGAACGTGGCCCCGTCATACCCGCCCTTCCCCCATGGCCGCAGCCCCTGGGTCTTCCGCTTCGATCCCGCCGACCACGACGATAGCGAAAAGACCTTCCTGGGCGAAACCGGTCCCTGGAATGGCGACGACATTATTCGCATCATCTGCGAGCAGCCCGGAACGGCCCGCTTCCTCGCCCGCCACATGTACAACTTCTTCGTGGCCGACGAGCCGCAGATCCCCGCCTGGCGGCTCACCCCGCCGCGGGACATCGAAGCCATTGAGATACTCGAGAAGGCCTACTACGACTCCGGCCACTCCATCAAGGCTATGCTCGAGGCCCTGTTCACCTCCGAGTTCTTCAAGGACGAGTCGGTTCACTACCAGAAGGTCAAGAACCCCGCCGAGATGGTGGTTAGCCTGATCCGCATGGTCGGCGAGCACAAGGAAATCAAGCCCGGCCTGTTCGAGTTGTCCCAGGAGCCCAAGTATATGGGCCAGGATCTCATGAACCCGCCCACGGTTGAAGGCTGGCACACCGGCCGCGAGTGGATTGACAGCGGCACGCTGGTTGAGCGCATCAACTTCGCCGCCGAGTTGCTGGGCAACACCGAGCTCGAAGGCGTCCGCGGCTTGGTCTCCCGGCTGATGGATCGCGGCGAAAACCTGACCCCTGAGCAGTTCGTGGATGGCTGTCTGGAGATGACCGGCCCAGTGCAGGTCACCGCCGACACCCACGCCCAGTTGGTGGCCCACGCTAACCAGGAGGGCAACCTCAGCCACGGCAGCGACGACGAGCGCGTCACCTTCACCCGCCGCACCGGCGAAATGTTCCAGATGATCGCCGCCACGGCCGAGTTCCAGTTCGAGTAAACAAAGTTTCCCATTTGCCCGGTCGTTCATCCTGAGCTTGTCGCGTTCATCCTGAGCTTGTCGAAGGACGGACGACCGGATAACCCAGGCAACACTGAAGCCGTAAATCACAACGCTGAAAGGAGCGACAAATGGTATCGACCGCGAAAGATCCTGTCTTGGCAGTCCTCTCTCTGTCGGGCGGAAACGACGGCCTGAACACCGTCATCCCCCGCAACAACGGCCACTACCGGGATTTCCGCCCCACCATCGGTGTGCCGGAAGACCAGATCCTGCCCATCAACGATGACTTGGGCTTCCACCCGACCATGGCTCCCCTGATGAAGTTCTGGGAAGCCGGACAGTTGGCCGTATTCGTGGGCATCGGCTACCCCACCCCCAGCTACTCCCACTTCCGCAGCATGGACATCTGGCACACCTGCGAGCCCGAAATCATCGGTACCGAGGGCTGGCTGGGCCGCGCCGCCAAGCTGATGGATCCCAACTCCGAGAACGTGCTGACTTCCGTTAACTTCGGCCGCGGCCTCCCCCGCGCCCTGGTAATGGAAGGCGTCCCCGTTGCCTCCGTCGGCAATCTCGAGACCTACGGACTGCTCACCGGCATCGACGGCGACGACCAGCGCAATGAGGCCCTGGACGTCTTCGGACGCATGTACTCCCCGGCCATCGGCACCGGCCCGGTCATGGACTACATCCACGCCACCGGCACCGACGCCCTCAAGGGCGCCGACATCCTGGCCACCGCTCCCGACAAGTACACCTCCAATGTCGAGTACTCCAATACCGTCATTGGCGGCTACATGAAGAACATCGCCCAGACCCATCTGGCCAACTTCGGCACCCGCGTCCTGTACACCACGTCGCCCTACAACGGCTTTGACTCCCACGCCAACCAGGCGCAGGCCAACGCCGCCCTGTGGACCGACGTTTCCAACACCGTCGACACCTTCTTCACCGACCTGCGCGACCACGACGCCAGCGACAACGTTACCCTGTTGCTGTTCAGTGAGTTCGGCCGCCGCGTCGCCGACAACGGCTCCGGCACCGACCACGGCGCAGCCAGCGTCGCTTTCGCCGTCGGCGAGCACGTCAAGGGCGGCGTCTACGGCATGTACCCGTCCCTGGCTCCGGCAGAACAGGAAGAGGGCGGCAACCTGGCCTTCAACCTGGACTTCCGCTCCGTCTACTCGACGATCCTCGAAGATTGGTTCGGCCTCGACGCCAACCCCATCGTCAACGGCAACTTCGAGCGCGTCCCCTTCTTCAACAAGTAAGCACGGTTCCGGTTATTGAATCCATCGGGAAGGCATTCAAACGAGTGCCTTCCCCACGTACTAAGCACGACGAGGTAAGGATATGGCAACACATTTCTTCGGTCTGAAGGACCGGACGTTTTACCATAGCCATGCCGTCGGCCGGAATGAATTCGCCGGCACCGGCTTCCGCAACCCGGTGGACATGGCAATCTCTTCCGACGGCTCGGTCTATGTCGTAAACCGCTCCTACGAGAACCGCCCGGACGGCGTGCACATGACCGTGTGCACCCTGGACGAGGAATACATAAGCGCCTTTGGTGAGTACGGTGAGGGCGACGGCCAGTTCGTCTGGCCCACCGCCGTTGCACTGGACACCGATGGCAACGTCTACGTCGCCGACGAGTGGCTCAACCGCATCACCAAGTTCACTGCCGATGGCGATTACGTCAGCAAGTGGGGCACCTCTGGGTCCGGCAATGGCGAGCTGAACGGCCCTGCCGGCATCGCTATCAACTCCCAGGGCCAGATGGTCGTCGTCGACAGCAAGAACAACCGGGTCCAGACATTCACCATCGACGGCCAGTTCGTCAGCAGCTTCGGCTCTGAGGGCTCCGGAGACGGTCAATTCAACCTGCCTTGGGGCATCAGCCTCGACAGCAACGACAACATCTACATCGCCGACTGGCGCAATGACCGCATCCAGGTCTTCAGCAGCGCCGGCGAATGGCAGCAGTCCATCGGCGAGTCCGGCGATGGCGTCGGCCAGTTCAACCGGCCCAACGGCGTGGCCGTAGATGCCGATGGCGACATTTATGTCGCCGACTGGATGAACAACCGGGTGCAGGTCTTCGCTCCCGACGGCCGCTTCATCACCCTGTTCCGCGGCGATGCCGCCCTCTCCAAGTGGGGCAAGGACAAGCTGAATTCCAACCCCGACATGATTCGGCAGCGGAATATAGCCTACGTCAACGACCCCACCTACGAGCAGCGCTTCGCGCATCCCTGTGGTGTGCGGATCGACGACCAGGGCCGCGTAGCCATCCTCGACCACACCCGCGGCCGCATCCAGGTCTACGTCAAGGAAGACGAACCAGTCCTCCGCTAGACGTTAACCACGATGTAAAAGCGTTAGGGGCGCACAACCGTGCGCCCCTTTCATTTTCTGCCGCAATTCCCTCTCCACTTGGGAGAGGGTTAGGGTGAGGACGTCAGCCCCTTACCCTAGCACTCCGGCCCCTTGGGCATCCCGTTGTCGATCCAGTCGATAATCTCCTGGACCTCGTCCCGCGGCATGAATGGCCCCCGCAATGGCATCCGCCCCGAGGTGCCCACACTTCGGGCTAGGGAACGGACCAGCTGCGTGTCCTTGCCGGGTACGCCAGGTTCGATTGCCCGGATCCCAGACAGAACCGACTCCTGCAATTCCTCCGGGGTTTCCCAGTAATAGGCATGAATCCCTGGAAGCGGTTCGCGCCCCCAGCGCTCGATCCATTTCGCCATGATGCCGTCCAATAGTTCCTTTACCCTTGGCCAGTAGACTACATTGTCGCTGCCGGAACCTTCGCTCATGCTCCCTAATCCGAAATCAGTATGGTGCCAAGTGGCGCTCTTGGTGGGACTCCAGGCCTTTGCTCAGCGCGGGTGCTCGTTCACCGTCTCCCGCTGCAACAGTTCGATGGAGTGGTGAAGGACGGGTTGCACGACCTCAAGGCACTCGCGTACGCCCTTGGTGCTTCCCGGCAGGGTGATAATCAGCGTATTGTTCCGGATGCCCGCAACTGACCGGCTGATCATTGCCATCGGCGTGAACTCGAGGGTTTTGGCACGCATGGCCTCGGCCATCCCCGGCACTTCCTTGTCCAGAATGGACAGGCACGCTTCCGGCGTCACGTCGTGTCGTCCCAGGCCCGTCCCGCCGGTGGTGACGATCAGGTTGACCTCCGGCGAATCGGCCCAGTCGGAAAGCTTTCCCGCTATTGTTGCGTGATCGTCAGCAACTATCTCCGAGCGAACCACCTCGAAACCGTCTGACGACAGCATCTCCCGGATCGCTTCTCCGCTGGTGTCCTCGCGGTTGCCCTGCGCCCCCGATGTGCTGATTGTCAATACGCCCAAGCCGAACATATCGTCCTCCGCCGGAAATAATACCATAACCCGCCAAGCCGGAAAACGCGCCCTGGATAGGGGACAGTCTCCTTCTTATCTCCCCTCCCTTGAGGGAGAGGGTTGGGCTGAGGGTGAAAGCCTCGCTGAAGCCGACGGTTCCTGTATCGGGAAGTGTGCTGCACCCTATCGGGAACTATGCTTATCGGGAACTATGCTTATCGGGAAGTATGCTTATCGGGTAGGATGCTGCACCCCTTCGGCAAGCTCAGCACAGGCCTGACCGTTGCCCGGTAAGAGAGGAAACCACCATAAGATCTCGGATATTACACAAATCTACTGAGACCAGTTGCCTCTAACGTCAGTTGGGAAGGTGAACCAATCGAGTCAGATTCCCAGGGGTCCCACACTGAGACTGCCTCAATTAACTTACCGGTCCATCAGTCGTGGAACCAGGAGAATCAACGCGACACCGGCAATGGCCACAACTACAAGACTAACCCCGAGCCGGATATTCTCTCTGGAGACCAGCAACCCGGCAAATACCAACACTCCTGCCATGAACATCCAGAACAGGGTCTCCATGACTCCTCCAGGGTAGCAATCCCGCCCACGCTGAAACCCGGCCCAATCCGCGCCCCCGGAACGACAACGTCCTGTTCGCAACAGTTCTCGTCAAAACGTCCTGTTGGAAGCAGCTCTCGTCAAAACGTCCTGTTCGCAACAGTTCTCGTCAAATAAAGTTACCCATTTGCCCTATGGGTGGCCCCGCTCTCTCAACAGGCCTCGGGATCAGCCCAGGGAATTGGGGTTTATGGGAGTGGCCATGGCCTGCACTTCCGGGAGTACCTTCTCTGCGAATAGCTTCAGGCTCTTTTCGGCCTTGTCCCTTGGCATCCCGCCGTAGAACATATGAAGCACGACCTTTTCCAGGCTGATGGTCTGCTGGATCGCCCTGATCTTTTCGATGATCTCGTCCGGCGTGCCTATGGGCTGGGTTGCGCGTCGGGCGGCGAAACTGGCATCGGCCGTCCCAACGTCCGCAGTCTGGCGTACGAGGTATTCCTCATAGCCTTGTATGCCTTCATAGCCCGGATTGTTCCATTCGAAGTAGTGATGCTGGGCCGCGGTGAGTTGATTGTGGAAGTAGGTCCACCCCTCTTCGGCTTCCTCCTCGGTCTCGGCGCAGTACATCCAGAGCAGAGTGGTTGGCTGGTCGGGGGGCAGGCCAAGTTCCTTCCGTATGGCGTTGAACCTTCGCACCTTGTCGACCATGACATCCACATCATCGCCGGCGACGAACATTTGGCCGAGGCCGTTCTCGGCAGCCATTCTCGCCGATGCCTCCGTGGTAAATGCCACCTTGATGTCCCTGGTCAGCTCGCCCTTGTGCCGGGCCTGTGGCCTGATGGTCGTCGGCGGGATGTCGTATACCTCGCCCTTGAACTCGAAGCGTTCCGCTCCGTCGGCCGCCTTGATGGCGTTGATCACATCGTAGAAATACTTGTGCGACTGCTCTATCGGGTAGCCCAGCGATGCGTATTCGTGGGGCGCAATGCCACGGCCGATGCCCAGGTGCATGCGCCTTCCCTGCAGAAGGATGTCCAGCATGGATAACTCGGAGGCCAGCCGCACCGGATTCCACCACGGGGCGACGATGACCGCCGTTCCCACATCTACATGCTTGGTGCGCCCCGCCCAGAATGCTAGGTACTGCAACGGGTTGGGCTGCATCGAGTAGGCGGAGCCGTAGTGTTCGGTCGCCCAGATTGAATCGAACCCCAACGGCTCGACCAATTCCCCCATATAGAGCGTGTCATCCAGGTTCTTGGCGTCCGGCACATCCGGCGGACGGTCATAGTCCTCTGCCATCAGCCGGGGCCAGTCCCCCTGGTTGTATCCGGTTACCATCACTCCACAGTGCATTGTCGTGTTGCTCCTTCAGGCTCGCCTGCCAACTGCAGGCACGGTCTCTCTTCAGGTTGGGAAACTCAGCCGTTTCAGTATAACCCCTTCCGCTGCGTGGGGTCTTCCGGCCACAGGATGGAGCCAGGGCCTTTTAATTGTAGCTAATCCGTTGGCCCTGAGCCTGTCGAAGGGCCGTCCGTTCGACAGGCTCACCATGAACGGACTTGACGGCTTGACTGCGAAAACTAAAGGACCCTGGATGGAGCATCAGGACGCTTGCCAGGAGGGAGCACCAGGAAGCTTGCAAGGTAACTCCAAGGGCAGTAATCCGCTCAACCTGAGTTACATCCCCTCACCCTGAGCTTGTCGAAGGATGCCTGTCCGAGCTACCAGTGGTTCGACAATCTCACAATGTTGGGTTGGGAAGTTACTTTGCAATCGTCCTGCATGGAGCAATTGCCGTCGCCCCAGGGTCCGGATACGGCAGGGCGGATTTGGATTGCTCCACGTTGACATACCCAGTGCCCCAGACTATATTCATTTCGAATTTCGCCGCCGCTTGGCCCTCGGATGCAGACCGTTGAATAGCAACCCCAATTGTGTCTTTTGCCAGATAGTCGCCGGTAATTCCCCGGCCCGTGTGCGCTATCTGGACAACGACATAATCGTGATCGTAAACAGGCTGGTGCGGGACGAGCCCGACCCATGGTGGCCGCCGGTGATGTTGCTGGTCATGCCCAAGGAGCATCTGTCCCAGATTCAGATGTGGGACAGCGGTCTGCTTCCGCGTCTCGGCAACCTGGCAGTGGATATGGGAGCGATGTACTCGCCCAACGGGTTCCGTATCGTGTCAAACTTCGGCAAGGACGGGGAACAGACCCAGAGCCACGGACACATCCACGTCGTCGGCGGTGTCTACCTGGGCCACTACCTGGAGCACGACGTGGTATATTCTGCCAATCGCAGACCTTAGTCCGCCCGGGAGTTCCAGGCAGGACACGTCACAAATCAAGAGACTTCACTAGGGAGCAGACCGACTTGGCCGAAACTATTCTTTACGAAAAGCGCGACAACATTGTAGTCATCACCCTGAACCGCCCCGACAACCTGAACGCCATCAACCGGCAACTGCGCGGCGAGTTGGCCGACGCAATCACCGAGTTTGACGGCGACCCCCAGGCCTTCGTCGCCGTCATCACCGGCGCTGGCCGGGCCTTCTGTGCTGGCCGCGACCTCAAGGAGCGCGCCGAAGACAACGCCGAGGGCGTACAGGCCCGGGCCTCTCACAGCATGAGTCCCGACCGGCCCTACATGTGGCCCCAGACCTGGAAGCCCATGATCGCCGCCGTCAACGGGTTCGCCCTGGCCGGTGGCTGGTCCATCGCGCAGATGTGCGACCTTCGCCTCGCTTCCGAAGACGCGAAGCTGGGCATCACCGAGAGCAAGTGGAGCCTGTTGCCCCCCTTCGGCACCATCCTCCCAAAGTTGATCCCCATGTCCGCCGTGCTCGAGCTCGTCTTCACTGCCGCGCCGATCACCGCGCAAAGAGCCTACGACATCGGCTTCCTGAACAAGGTAGTGCCCGCCGAAGACCTGATGGAAGAGGCCATGGCCCTCGCCCAGCAGATAGCCGAGAACGCTCCGCTGGCCGTCCAGTATTTCAAGGAACTGGCTTACCGTGGCGTGAATATGTCCACCCAGGACATCTCTTCCCTCACCTACCACATGTACGACCAGCTTCTCACCACCGAGGACAGCAAAGAAGGCCCCCGCGCCTTCGCCGAAAAGCGCAAACCCAACTGGCAGGGCCGCTGACCACCAGGCATCACCAACCAGCCAAAAGCAACAGGGGCGGGTCTCAAAACCCGCCCCTTCGAATCTTCCACAGGAATGCTCGCTTGAAATAAGTGTAGCCAATTGGCTACAATATATTCGTGATTAGGTTCGTTCGTTACCTCACGCCAGAAGGCAGGGATTACTTTGGCGAGTGGTTGCAAACCCAGCATCACGATGTCCGCGCCCGAGTCCAGACCAGGTTCGACCGGATTGAATTGGGTAATTTCGGTGACCACAGGAACCTTGCCGGGGGTTTATCCGAACTTCGGATAGATTTCGGCCCTGGCTACCGGGTGTACTATGGTCGAGACGGCGATGACTTGGTGGTTTTGCTGGCCGGCGGCACGAAAAGACGGCAGACCAGAGACATTGAAAGGGCTAAAATTCTGTGGAGAGCGTATATTCAGGAGAAGCGGGATGCCGGTAATAGAGCATGACCCCGGTGATTACCTCAAGACGCCTGAAGATATTGCGGCATACTTGAACGCCGCTATTGAGGAAATGGGAGACGATCCACGTTTGTTAATGATAGCCCTGCGCAATGTTGCCAGGGCGCGAGGCGGCATATCAGAACTGGCGCGTCAGGCTAACTTGGATCGAGTGGCCCTCTCCCGCACTTTATCAGGCCAGAGAACTCCGCGACTGGATACACTGGCCAAAGTCACCGACGCCTGCGGAATCAAACTACGCTTTTCTGCATAACCAGATTTAACTTGTCTCTCCCGCCTCCCGCACCAGCCGCCGCACCCGGTCTGGGCTCAGTGGCAGACCACGTACCTGCACACCCAGCGGCCCCAGAGCGCTCGACACCGCGTTCGCCAGCGCCGCTCCCGTCGCCACGATGCCGATCTCGCCGCCGCCCTTAACGCCCAGCGGGTTCAGCGGCGACGGCGCAAGGTCCAGCACCTTCGTCTCGAACGCCGGAATGTCCGTGGCCGTCGGTAGCAGGTAGTCCATCAGCGTCCCCGCCAGAGGCTGCCCCTGCTCGTCGTACACCAGCTCTTCCAGTAGCGTTGCCCCCACGCCCTGCGCCGCTGCCCCCGTGATTTGCCCGTTCAGCAGCAGCGGGTTGATGACGTGGCCCACGTCCTCCGCGATGACGTATCGTAGTATTTCGATCTCGCCCGTCTCTGGGTCAACAGCCACATGCACTGCGTGAGCCCCGCAGGGATAAAGCTCCTGCGGCGACTGGAAATAGTGGGTGGCCTCCAGCCCGGCCTCTCCCAGGTTATACCGGCTTGCCGGTGCAGCCAGTCGCAGCACCTCGGCGAGTGTCAGCGTCAGGTCGGAGGCCAGGGCGCCGCCCTTCCGTTGCACCACCCCGTCGAGCAGCTCCAGTTCCGACGGATCGATGTCCATGTACGCCGCCGCCACTGCGAGCACCCTCTCCCGCAGTTTCTGCGCCGCCCCGTACACCGCGTTGCCCGCCAGCGTGGTACCCCTGCTGGCATAGGTTCCACCGCCGTACGGAGTAAGGTCTGTGCTGCCGTGGTACAACGTGATGTTCTCCATCGACACGCCCAGACCGTCGGCGCAAATCTGGGCGAATATGGTCTCGTGCCCCTGTCCCATCGTGGCAATGCCCAGGTAGATGGCGACCTCCGCTTTAGGCGGGTTGTCCGTATCACCCCAGCCGGGGTACATCTGCATCCCCCGTTCGCCCGGCAACGGCCCTTGGTGCGGTCCGCCGGCATTGGAGACGACTATTCGCGCTCCCTCGCCCGGGTCTCCGGTGCCCGTGCTCTTCACGAAACACGCTGTACCCACCCCGTGATACCTGCCGTCTACCTCGCGTCCGATGTCTGGCTTCAGTGATTCGTATTCGATGCCTTCAAGGGCCTGCCTCAGAAGCTCCGGGTAGTCGCCACTGTCGTATATGATGGAATAAGTCTCGGGCCGGGTTCGCCCCACCTCGTATGGCATCATCTCTGGCGGAATCAGGTTCTTCAGCCTGAACTCCGTGGGGTCAATCCCCAGATCTCCGGCCACAATGTCGAGCATCCTCTCACGGAAGAAGCAAGACTCGTACCGCCCCGGCGCGCTGAACGTTCCCATGCCAACCTTGTTGGTCAGCACGCATTTGACGTCCCATTCGTAGTTGGGAATGTTGTACGGCCCCGTCAGCAGCGCCGTCGTGGACGTCGGGACCGACGCCCCGTGTGTCCGGACGTAGCCGCCGAGAGCGCCCAGCACTCTCGCCCGCATCCCGAGTATCGTTCCGTCCCGCAGGGCTGCGATTTCCAGTTCGCAGACGTGTTCCCGCGAGTGGTTCGCCGCAATGAGATGCTCAGCCCTGTCTTCCGTCCACTTCACGGGCCGCCCTGTCTTGATGGCAGCGAAGGGCACCAGGAAGTTCTCGGGATAAAACTCGCCTCTGACCCCAAACCCGCCGCCCACGTCCGGTTCCACGAAATGGATGCGGTGTTCCGGCATCTGCAACAGCGACGACAGCACACCCCGGTTGTAATGCGGCACTTTGGTCTCGCCCCACACCGTGAGCTGCTCCCGGCCAGGGTCATACGAAGCTGCCAGGCCCCGCGTCTCCATTGGGTTGGCGGTATGCCGGTGGCACCGGAACTCTTCTTTCCGCACATACTCCGCATCACGGAAGGCGGACTCCGGATCCCCGATTGAGGACGAGAATTCGAAGGCAATGTTGGTGCCCTGCGCCTCGTGAATTACGGTTTCGCCCTTCACCGATTCCTTCACGTCCACCAGTGCGGTCAGCGGCTCGTACTCCACCTCCACCGCATCAACCGCATCCTCAGCCAGGTATCGGCTCTCCGCCAGCACTATAGCCACCGGATCACCCACGTAATGAACCTTGCCGTGGGCCAGCGGATACTGCAGGAACTTCAGCAGGTCGCTGTAGGCGCGCAGACGCACCGGGATAGGACGCGGCTCCACCATCTCCGCTATGTCCTCGAACGTCAGCACGTCCACTACGCCAGGCATCTCCCGCGCCGGACCGGTGTCGATCGACACAATGCGGGCGTGGGCATGCGGACTTCGCACAATTGCAGCGTGAAGCGTGTTCGCCAGTTTCACGTCGTCCACGAACTGGCCTCGTCCGGTCAGAAACCGACGGTCCTCCTTGCGGCGAACGGGCGAACCGATGTACTTGGCTGTCATATCGGACCTCGATCCGTCTTGTGAACTTCGGTTCAAATCACGATTGAGTGATTTTCGGCCGGAATTCTGGTGGTATCTTCTACAATGAGTGAGCAGCCGAGGGCATGGAGGGCCTTTTCCAACTGGGAGAGATGAGTGCGGTACCCTGGATCAAGAATCTTGACTGCAGCTTTACTCTCGATTTGCAGCATATCTGCGAGGTCATCAGTGGAAACACCCTGCTTCCGTAGGGCCTTGTATATAGCCAGTTTGGCAGCCACAACCGGGGGTACTGGAATCGGCACCTGTCCCTCGCAAAGTTGACTGGGCTCAGGGATGTCCTCGCCGGCGTCAACATACATTCCCAATGCTAGCCCAAGACAGTCTTCCGCCATTTCGATCGCCTCTTCCCATGACCAGCCACACGTGTTTGCACCGTACACGTCGGGAAATGTGACGTTGAACGCTTTCCTTCCCGTGGCCTGCAATTCTTCCTGATCGAGTACGATTTCACACGGATAAACGTATCGCATGAATCAAAACTCCCGCCTGGGAATGTTCAAATCTCGGAGCATTGAGGATAGAGTGCCTCGTGGGATTTCACCACGCTGGACTATGGTCCTGAATCCCCCAATATGTACTTCTCCATGACTCCCTTTGCCCCTGACTGGGTCAAATCGGTACTCCAGTCCATTTGCCCGAGCGTAACGCCTTGCCCTTCGAAGAAACTCCCGTCCATTCATGAACACAAAATGCGATAAGCCTTGGCATCTACGACCGTTTGCTCTCCCCGCTTCTGATCAACTCCCACACCCTTTGCGGACCAACCGGCGGGTGCGTAACCTCCACTCTCAGCGGCAGCAGGGCGTCGGCCACCGCGTTGCTGACTGCGGTGTACGCCCCCACGGTACCGGCCTCGCCGACCCCCTTGACTCCACCCTCAGTGAAAGGCGATGGCGTCTCCGTATGGGTCGTCTGGATTTCAGGAATGTCAGACGCTGTCGGCACCAGGTAGTCCATGAACGTACCTGTCAGCAACTGGCCGTCGCCGTCATACACAAGTTCCTCGTGAAGGGCGTTGCCGATGCCCAGGCCCACGGCTCCGACCACCTGACCGTCCACGATGACATGGTCAATGATGCTCCCGCAGTCTTCCACGCAGACGTACTGCTCCACTTTGACCAGTCCTGTCTCACGGTCAACACGCACGAAGGCCAGGTGCGCGCCATGCCCGAAGGTCTGGTGTGGCGGGTCGAAAGTGCGGGTGGCCTGTAATCCCCGCTCAACGCTCTCCGGCAACTGGACTATGCGCGACGCGTCGTGGGCCGCCGCCGCCACAGCGGAGAATGCGACGCTCCGGGATGGGTCTGCCGTGGCGTAAACCTGCCCTTCGGCGATTTCCAGTTCCTCGTCCTCGCCTTCTAGGAAGAATCGGGCGATCTCGATGGCCTTGCGCTTGATGTCGTGCATCGCAAGCCGTATCGCCCCGCCGGTGCTGACTGCGCTGCGACTCACGCCCGTTCCCGACCCGAAGGGCACTGCGTCTGTGTCGCCCTCTAGTATCTTGATGGTCTCGTATGGTACTCCCAGCTCTCTCGACGCCAGCAGGGCGAAAACGCTGTCGTGGCTCTGTCCGGTGGACTTGGCGCTTACCGCCACCATCACGTTGCCGCCGGCGTCAACCTTGACCGTCGCCGAATCGAAGGCTGGCAGTCCATAGACGCCTCGTTTGCGGTAGTCCTGGGACCCCGTGCTGGAATGTTCCACGAAACAGCAGATGCCAATGCCCGCCAGTTCCCCCTCGTCGCGCGCCTCTGCCTGTGCCTGACGCAGCTTCTCGTACCCCGAAGATTCCAGCAGCTTTGCCAGCGTGTCCGGGTAGTCTCCGCTATCGTACAGGCGGCCCGCCGATGTGTTGAATGGCTGGTCCTGAGGTTGTATGAAATTCTTCATGCGGACATCGGCCGGGTCCAGGCCCAACTGGTCGGCCAGCATATCCATCACCCGCTCGATAACGAAGATGCCTTGAACCGTCCCGACGCCCCGGTACGCAGCCCCTGGGCACTTGTTGGTCAGTATTCCGTAGGAGTTGCACCGGAAGTTGTCGATTCGGTACGGCCCGACGATCGACTGCCCCGCCGTCATAGGCTCGAGCCCGGCCGACGTGGGGCCTAGTGTGTGCGCTCCCTGGTCGACCAGCACCCGGGCGTTGATGCCCAGGATCCGTCCGTCTCTGGCGGCTGCCACCGACACGTCGACCACCATTTCATGGGCATGACCGCAGGCCAGCAGGTTCTCCATCCGGTCTTCGATCCACTTCACCGGACGGTCGATCTTGCGGGAGAGGAACCCCAGTATGATGCTCTCCGGATATGCCGCCCCCTTGATGCCGAACTCGCCCCCCACGTCCTGCGATATCACTCGCACGGCATGTTGCGGCAAACGCATCACGTTGGAGATGGTTGTGCGCACCAGGTGTGGCGACCGGCAGGAGGTCCAGACCGACAACCGCTCCTCGCCCCGGTCGTAGTGCGCCACCACTCCTCGCGTTTCCAACGGGACCGCTGTCTGACGCGGGAAGTTGAACGTCTTCTCCAGTGTCAGGTCGGACTGCCGGAAGGCCCTCTCGACGTCCCCGTCGCCGAACTCGCGATAGAAGACGATGTTGTCTTCCATGCCGGCGTGGATTACGGGCGCACCTTCCGAAAGGGCAGTCTCCACCCCGTCCACCACCGGCAGCGGCTCGTACTCAACCACGACCGCCTCGGCCATGTCCTGGGCCGCGTGCGCCGTCTCTGCGGCTACTGCCACAATCGGGTCGCCGACGAAGGCAACCTTCCCGGGCGGCATCGGATACCGGTCGTAGGGGCGCGCGAACTCGCTCGACCCCGGTGCCGCCGGGCGCACCGGATTCGCATTGGGAACCACCTCATCCGGGGTGATCACTCCGATGGCACCCGGCACCTTCATCGCCTCTTCAACGTCGATGCCCTTGATGTTGGCGTGGGGGTATTCGCTGCGCACGAAAGCCGCGAAGCACATCCCCGGCAGCTTTACGTCGTCTATAAACCGTCCACGGCCTCGCACCATGCGGGCCAGTTCCGGACGTGCCACATCCTCGTGAATAACCATTGCGTGCTCCTTGCCGCCAAAGTCCTACCTCTGCCTGCGGAACAGCCGCCACACTTCAATGGAGAATCCGGGCAACAGCTCGCCGCCATCCACCACGTCGTCTTCTCCAAGAGTAACTGGCTCAAAGTTTGCCCGACGAACAATTACAGTAGTGTCCGTCGGGTTCAGGATCCATACTTGTTGCGACCCGTAGGCAAGCCACATCGAAGCTTTTTCGCCCATCTCGGCGTTGGAGTTGCTGGGGGACTTCACTTCTACCGCAAGGTCAGGGGCGAATGCTAAGTAGCCCTGCGTACCCTCCGGTATGCGCCCTGATGCAATCCACGCCACATCCGGGGCGCGAACCGTGTCTGGTTCAGTCTCTAGCCGGAATCCGGGTTCGCGTGTGCGCGTAACGCCGTATCCACTTTCGAATGTGTATTGAGTCAAGAAACAGGTTGTGAGAACTGTTGTATCTCCGTGCTTGTCTCCGACAGGCATCTTCTCTACCAGCTCGCCCCGAATCAGCTCGTACCGCTTGCCTTCACCCCGGGGAAGCCGCAGCAACTCTTCGGCAGTCATCAGTGGTGCCCCAGTCGGCTCTTTGGGAACCAGGACACCCCGAATCAGTTCGTACCGGTTGCCGTCCTTTGGCATGGCGAGCAGCTCGTCAGCGGTAATCGGCTTTCGGTCGCTGGTCATTTCTCACCTTCAAGCATGGAAGGTTCAAGCATGGAAGGTCGTCTCTATGGTTTGGAAAGAAAACCTACACCGTCCCCGTGTCCACGATCGCCTTCACGATCGGCACATACCCCGTGCATCTGCAGATGTTGCCGCCGATGCCCGTGCGCACCTCCGCCTCCGTTGGGTTCGGGTTGTCCCGGAGCAACGCATACGCCGTCATCAGGAACCCCGGCGTGCAGAACCCGCACTGCAGCGCGTGGTTCTCCTGAAAGTTTGCTTGCAGCGGGTGCAGCTCGTCTCCATTCGCCAGCCCTTCTACCGTCATCAGCGTCGCGCCGTCCGCCTGCACCGCCAGCAGCAGGCACGACCGCACCGCCTCGCCGTCGACCAGGATGGTGCACGCTCCGCACACCCCATGCTCGCAGCCCAGGTGCGTCCCCGTCAGGTCCAACTCGTTGCGGATGAAGTCGGCCAGCGTGAGCCTTGGCTCAACACGCCCGGTGTACTCCCGCCCGTTTACCGTCATCTTGATGTCGATCAGTGGAGTCGTCATTTCGGTTCCCCTCGAACTATCCTTGACCTTGGAATCCAGTCCGTCATTCCGGCCTTTCCCGCCATTCCCGAGAATTCGGGAATCAAGGGGCCCGCGCAGGAATCGCCCTCACTCGCCTGCTCACAGCGGAAGAGTGCATGGCGGCCCTAAACGGCGCACGCGTCTTCCAGCGCCCTCCGCGCCATCACGGCGCTGACTTCCTTGCGGTACTCCGCCGACGCATGTATGTCCGACCCGGGGTCCACCGCCGCCGAAACCAGTGCCGCCGCTTCTGCCCGCGCATCGGCGTCCACCACCTTGCCCACCAGCGAAGCCTCCGCCTCTGCCATCCGCATCGGCCCGTCGCCCACGGCAAACATCGCGATGCGAGCTTCCCGGCAAACGTTCGCGTTGTCCACCCTCAGCAACGTAACCGCGCCAACCAGCGCGAAGTCCCCGTCCCGCCGGCTCACCTCGCGGAACCCCCAGCGCCACTCGCCCTCTCCGCCCAGCGAGGGCAGCCGCACCTGCGTCAGCAGCTCATCCGGCTCCAGTGCCGTGGTGAGAAGCCCCAGGGCGAAGTCGGCAGCCGCTATGGTCCGCTCCCCACTGGCGCTCGCCGCAGTCATCTGTGCGTTCAGTGCCACGCACAGTGCCGGAATCTCCGCCGCCGGGTCCGAGTGTGCCAGACTGCCCCCGATGGTTCCCCGGTTCCGTATCTGGAAGTGCGCGATCTGCGGAATCGCAGCCGAGATCACTGGAAACCTCTCCGCCACCTCCGACGAATGCTCTATCTGCCGCTGCCGTGTCATCGCTCCGACGGTCATGCCGCCGTCGTCGCTGCTGATGCCCGACAGGCCCTCCACACGGTTGATGTCCACCACCACCGCCGGACGCGCCAGCCGCAGGTTCATCATCGGCATCAGGCTCTGTCCGCCGGCCAGCACCTTGGCGTCGTACCCGTGCTGCCCCAGCAGTTCCAGTGCCTCTTCCCGGGTCGTCGGAGCGTAGTAGTCGAACTTGGCTGGCTTCATACCTACTTCCCTTCAAGTGATTCAAGCCATCGGCGTTCTGAGACGTATGCTGCCCTAGATCTGGTACTCCGGACGTCGCAGCAGTTGCCTCGCTATCACCAGGCGCATCACCTCGTTGGTTCCCTCGCCGATGATCATCAGCGGCGCGTCCCGGTAGTAACGCTCCACCGGCGATTCCTTGATGAACCCGTAGCCGCCGTGGACGCGCATTGCTTCCATCGTGACCTCGCCGCACACTTCGCTGGCGAACAGCTTGGCCATGCCGGATTCCAGGTCGATTCGACCGCCTTCGTCCTTTTTGGCCGCAGCATCATATACCAGCAGCCGTGCCGCCTGTATCTTCGTCGCCATGTCCGCAAGCTTCAGCTGTATCGCCTGGTGCTCGGCGATTGGCTTCCCGAACGACTCCCGCTGCTGCGCGTAACGGATCGCCGCGTTGAAGGCCGCCTGCGCCACGCCGACGGCCCGCGCCGCCACGTTGATGCGTCCTGTCTCCAGCCCGCTCATCACGTGCCCGAAGCCAACGCCTTCCTGCTCCCCGATCAGGTTGTCGGCGGGAATGGCATAGTTGTTGAAGTTAAGCTCGACGGTGTCCAGGCCGCGATATCCGAGCTTGTCCAGGTCCCGGCCCACTTCAAACCCGGACCCCGGTTCGCCTCGTTCCATCACGAACGCGCTCAGCCCCCGGTGCCGCGGTTCGGCCTCCCGGTCCGTCCGAGCCAGCAGGCAGAACATATCGCCGTACCGCCCGTTGGTGATGAACATCTTCGAGCCGTTGACGATGTATTCCTCGCCGTCCTTCGTTGCCGTCGTCTGCAGGTTGGCAACATCCGTCCCGCCGCCCGGTTCCGTCAGCGCCAGCCCGCCCCGCTTCCGGCCCGACGCCAGGTCTGGCAGGAAGCGTTGCTTCTGCTCCTCGGTCCCATAATGGGTCAGCGTATAGGTCAGGATGTGATGGGTGCCGATAGCCCCGCTCAGGCTCATCAGCCCCATGCTCAGTTCCTCGAATATGCTGGCGAAGGTGGTGTAGTCCAGTCCCATACCACCGTACTCCTCCGGCACGGTGATGCCGAACAGGCCCAGCTCCTTCATCTGGTCAATCAGGTCGTGAGGCACCCGGTCATCGCGGTCCAGCTCGGCGGCCACTGGCTCAACCTCGCGGCGCACGAAATCGCGCACCAGCGCCACTATCTGGGAACGTGCCTCTGCGGATGTCGCTACCACGGTCTACTCCTTCCGGATTATTTTCAACGCCGAAAGCGCCGAGATTCTCAGGCCATTCTATCAAGAACTCGGCGCTCTCGGCGTTTAATTTCCTACGGCTCGTTCGCCGCCCCCGGCGTCGTGCTGCCACCGGTCTGAAACTCCCCACTGCCGTCCGGCATCCGGGCGTGGCTCTCCCCCTCACCGGAGTCCCCTTCCTCCCAGTCCACGCTGTCCACCAGCACACCCTCCGACGTCCACACCCCCAGTTCCTCGTCGCCTCCGAGCTTGAACCCGGCCCAGTTGTCGTTGTCCACTTCGATCTGCAGATATCCGCCCGGCTCTATCACCATGTCCGATGGAAATGCCACTCGCTTGCCTGCGTCTCCCAGATCGTCGGCCACCACGAAGTTCGCCAGCGCAATGGCCGAGTCCGAGGCGTTGTACAGCTCGAACCAGTCCAGCGGGTCCCCCTTCGCCGCCACCTCGTTGATCACCAGATCTACGTCTATCGTCTCCGCCATGGGTTCCATGTCACTTGTCGGCAGAAGAGCGTCGCTGAAAGTGCCGAAGAAACTGCCGGAGATTGCCGAGCCCTCTGCTGTGCCCGCCTCCGACAACGTGAGTGTACCTTCGATGAATGGCCAGAAGTTGTCCGGCACGGCTCCGCCCGGCGGCAGAGTCCACACTCCACCGGCGATGGTATCCTGACCAACCACCAGCGTGGCCTCGCTTGCCAGCAATTCCATCGGCATCACCAGAGTCATCCCGCCCACCGACCCGTCCGATTGCACTGTAATAACCGTTAGCGACGCAAGGCTTCCCATCCCCGGCAGCAACGCCGACTCATCCGGCCCAGAGTGACCGCCGGTGACCGCTGCTGCCGCAAACGATTCCTCATCCGCGTCTACCGCCAGATAGGAGACCGACCCACCCGCAGCGAAGGGATCAGGGTTCTCGTTGGTGCCCCATTCTGTCTCGAAGTTCACTTTCAGGGTACCGGACTCCACCCCTCCGGCAGAATCGCCAGCACCCCCGAGAGCAGGCCCGCTTCCGAAATCGACGTACGCAGTGGCGGCAATAGCCGCCCCCGGCTCCGTGCTTGCCTCGCTCAGTTGTATGCTACCGGCGGTAATGGGTATGAACCCCTCCGGCTCAAATCCCCCAGCAGGTATCGTCCAGATAACCCCGCCAACGTCCGCGTCCACGCCGATGGACAACTCGGCTCCGGCGGCAACCCGACTAACGGGCATCCAGAAGGTGACACCCCGGATGGCGCCGTCGGGATAAAGCCCCATCACGGTGAATAGCGCCGCATCCTCCACGCCGATGTCGGCCTCCTCCTGCGGACTGGCCGGACCGGCGGTGGCTCCGGCCTCTCCCTCCGTTGCGGCTACCCATTCTCCGCCCTCGTTCAGCTCGTAGACCGTTCCCTCCGCCAGCGGATTCACACTCCGATTGGATTCCCAGGTGGTCTCGAACCTCAACTCAAAGGACTCAACATCACCCGCAGTAGCCGCGTCATAGTCCGGCTCCGGCCAGTCCGGCGGCTCTGGCGTGATGTCCGCCAGTATCTCGCCCCTGCGCTTCAGGATGAACTTCCGCACCCTATCGGTATCAGAGGCAGCCTTGCCCCGCGCTTCCGGCAGAGCATGCTCCTGCACGATTGCCGCCATCGCATCCACGCTCGCCAGTAACTCATCCTCGTCCCAGGCGGTGTCCAGAATCTTCTTCAAGCGCTCTGCATACTTCGCCCGCCACTCTGGAATGTTGTACAACCGGTTGGGTATGGCCGTCAGTGCCAGCACCGACGGCGGTGGGTTGCTGATGTTGTCGAAGGGATTGGGGTCGTCCTTCAGGTGGAAGGTGTCGTCCACCCCCCACGGGATGAACACGAACTTGCCGTCCGGCTCCCGGTAGACCGGCTCCCGGTAGAAATGATAGTTGTTCCGGTCGCCTGCATACCCGTCCCAGTGGCCCACCAGCACCTCGGTAGCCCAGAACGACAGAAACCGGTCCAAATCCACCAGTTCGCCCAGCGCTTCCAGCCCGGCCTCCGACGGGTCCTGCAGCGCGGTCACAACGGCGTCTATGTCCGACCAGTCGTCCTCATCCTCGTTGGTCTTCTTCTCTATCGTCCCGCGATACTCGGCCGTGAAGTCGCTTACCGTCCCCTCGTACAGGTTGCCATCGGCGCTGTCAAAGTGCCGCGCCAGCATGGGCGCCTTGATTTCCTCCACGTGAACGTACAGACCCAGTTCCTTCCCGTTGACCGTGACCGTAGCGAAGTTGCATCGCGGCGCGGGGTTTCCGGCGTCCGCAAACACCCGGTACGCCAGGCATGTGTTCACCATCGACGGGTCCTGCACGCTGTTGTTCAGCGTCATCCGCTCCATCACGCCGCCCAACGCCTGCCCATCCACGTATTTGTCGTACCGTAGCTTCAGCGCCGGCTTCGTATCGCTCTGCGAACCCAAAAACCCCTTCTTCCGCACTCCCACCTCGGTATGAGTCTCCCCATCAATGGTCACCGTAGCCGAAAACCAGTCGTAGATGCTGGCAAAGGGCCGCGACAGTTTATACTCCTCGATCTCCGCCAGCAGGTCCTCGAAAGTCCGCGTCTGATGACGCATGGTGTCCCAGTCGTTGGCGTCGATCTCGATGCTGACCTCCAATACCCGCTCCAGCGCGAAGTGAGCATCGCTTGGGTCGACCGCTTCGGGCATAGGCGCTGCCACCGTTCGCGTCGGCTCAACTCGCGTCGGGACTGTGGTGGAAGGCGCAGTCGCTCGCGAAGGCGTCGTTGTCGCCGCCGCTGCTGAAGTGGGAGGAGTTGTCGCAGCCGGAGCAGTGGTGGGTGTCGGGTCCGACCCGCACCCAACAATAAGGAGTGCCAGCGTAACAACGGCCAGCACCCCCAGCACAATCGGGGTCCCTTTCATAAAACAGAGTTCTCTAACCACAGAGGCTTAACCTCTGCGTCTTTGCTCCTTAGCGTCAATAAGCGGCATTTCCCATCCAACCCAGGGGGACTAGCTATCCCCCAACGCCGCCTGCGCCGCCGCCAGCCGCGCCACCGGCACACGGAACGGCGAACAGCTCACGTAGTCCAGCTCCGCCTCGTGGCAAAACGCCACGCTCGCCGGATCGCCCCCGTGCTCGCCGCAGATGCCGATCTCCAGGTCCGGGCGCACCCTGCGTCCCGCCTTCACCGCCATCCGCACCAGCTCGCCCACTCCGTCCCGGTCGATGCTGGCAAAGGGGTCCGTAGGCAGCACCCCCTCGTTGATATAGTTCCGAAGGAACTTCCCCTCGGCATCGTCCCGGCTGAAACCGTAGGTCATCTGCGTCAGGTCGTTCGTCCCAAAGCTGAAAAACTCCGACTCCTCGGCCACCGGCCCCGCCGTCAGCGCCGCCCGCGGAGTCTCCACCATGGTCCCGAACTTGTAGTGCACCTCAACGCCCATACGTTCTTGTACCTCGGCGGCAACACGAGTCAGGTCCGCCCTCAACCGGCGCATCTCCTCCACGTCCACCGTGAGAGGAATCATGATCTCAGGGTGCACTTCCACTCCCTCGCTGACCAGTTGCGCCCCGGCCGTGATAATCGCCTCAACCTGCATCCGGTAGATCTCCGGGAACGAAAGCCCCAGGCGGCACCCTCGATGTCCCAGCATCGGGTTCGTCTCCCGCAACGACTCCACTCGGTGCAGAAAGCCTTCTTTCTCCGCAATAATCCCCTCCACCTCTTGGAGAGAGTTATGGTGAGGGAGTTCCCCGGCCATCTCATGCCGCGCTCTGAGCGTCGCCAGCTCCACCACCAGTTCGTCGTACGGAGGCAGGAACTCGTGCAACGGCGCGTCCAGCAACCTGATGATCACCGGGCGTCGTGACATAACGCGCAGTATCCCCCGGAAGTCATTGGTCTGCAGCAGCTTCACCCGGTCCAGTGCTTGGTAGAAGTCCACGACCTCCGCCGGAATATCTGAGACCTCGGGGTTCATGAACGGATTGGCCAGCGGGTCCACGTGCCGGTCGCCATTCTCGCGACGCCACTCCTCTGCTGCCTCCGAGTTCAGTAGCATCTGGCGCACGGCTGGCAGGCGGATGGGATCCAGGAACATGTGCTCGGTGCGGCACAACCCGATGCCCTCCGCGCCCATCACCAGCGCCTGCCGGGCGTCAGCGGGAGTGTCGGCGTTGGCCATCACACCCAGTCTGCGCGTTGCGTCGGCCCAGCCGAGCAGTTCCCTGGCCTCCGGCAGGTCCTCCAGCCGAGGGTTCACCGTGGCCAGCTCCCCGGTATAAACCCGCCCCAAGGCTCCATCCATGCTGACGCGGTCGCCGTCCCGAAGGGTCAGACCGTTTCCGCTCATCTCCTTCAGTTCCATGTCGACCTGCATTCCTTCGCATCCCACAATGCAGGGCTTCCCCAGCCCGCGCGTCACCACAGCGGCATGGCTGGTCACCCCGCCCCGGCTCGTCACCACCCCGGCAGATGCGATAATCCCGTGGATGTCGTCAGGCTTGGTCTCCGGGCGCACCAGGATGACCTGTTCCCCGCGACGGGCGAGGTCCTCCGCCACGTCCGCGTCGAAGCACACCCGCCCCGAAGCGGCCCCCGGCGACGCTCCCGCGCCAGTGGCCAACAGCCGTTCATCCAGTTCTTCCGGCGACAGGTCGGCGGCGAACTGCGGCACCAGCAGCTGCGTGATCTCCTCCGGGTCGACGCGCCTCAGCGCCTCCTCCCGCGAAATCATCCCCTCGCGCACCATGTCCACTGCCGTCTTAACCGCCGAAAGCGGCGTGCGCTTGGCGTTGCGCGTCTGTAGAAGGTAGAGTCGGTCCTGCTCGATGGTGAATTCGACGTCCTGCACATCCCGGTAATGCTTCTCCAGGTTCGATGCCAGGGTCAGCAGTTCCTTCGAGCGGTCCGGCATCACACCGGCCAGTGCTGAAAGAGGCTCCGGAGTGCGCACCCCGGCCACCACGTCCTCGCCCTGCGCGTTGGTCAGGAATTCCCCGTATACCTCGCGGCGCCCCGTCGATGGGTCGCGAGTGAACAGCACTCCGGTGCCGCTCGTCGGGCCCAGGTTCCCGTACACCATCCCCATGATGGTGACAGCCGTTCCCATGTCGTGGTCGATGCCGTACTGGTTGCGGTACACCGTTGCCCGCGGGTTGTTCCAGCTCCGAAATACGGCTTCAACCGCACCCATGAGTTGCTCCCACGGATCATCGGGAGGCGCAGCCCCGGCAGACCGGCGCGCTATCTCCTTGAAGTCCGCGGTCACCACCTGCAACTGCTCTGCCGACAGCTCGTAGTCCAGCGTTACGCCCGCCCGCGCCTTGTGTTCCGCCAGGCACTCCTCGAAGGGCTCCGGCGCAACCTCCTGCACAACTTCGGCGTAGATCTGCACGAACCGCCGGTATGCGTCCCACGCCGGCCGCCGGGATCCCATCATCGCGCCCAGTCCCTCGACGATGTCGTCGTTGATGCCCAGGTTCAGGATGGTGTCCATCATTCCCGGCATCGAGATTCGCGCCCCCGACCTCACTGACACCAGCAGCGGGTTCGTCGCCGACCCGAAATCGTGCCCGATGGACTTCTCGAGTTCGCCGATGCGTTCGCGGACGGTCGCCGCCAGCCCCTCGGGCAGCGTATAGTCCCCGGCCAGATAGTCGCGGCAGACCTGCGTCGTGATCACGAACCCCGGAGGGACCGGCAGCCCCAGCCGTGTCATCTCGCAGAGGTTGCTTCCCTTGCCACCCAGGAGATCGCCCATCGAGGCGTCCCCCTCGCTGAACCGGTAGACCATTTGCGCCGTCCGAGCCTCAACAACCATCGGCAAAAACCCCTTGTCGCACTCTCTAATTTTCCGGCCCCATCACCTCCACAACCACCCAACAAACCCAAAAGACCAGCCTTCCAATTATACCCGAACCACCCCACCAAGAAAAATTCCACCCAAATAAAACACCCTCTCCCGCAACAGAAGAGGACACAAGACCAATCTAATCTTAAGTGACTCCACACCCTTCTCGATTTTGGCGTGGCTTTAACCAACTTTGGACGGATAGCATTCCATCCAAATAAACAGAACTGGACGGTAGCCTGAGACGGATACTAGCTAACCAATTGAGCTATAGCCTGACTAGGGCCTCTGAACGAGCCCGATCTAGGACCAGTTCCAATAGTTCTTTTGACGCGCCACTTTCCTGGAGGATGCGGATGATGAGGAGTGTATAAAGTTGTTCATTTACCTCCAGGACGCTGCCCCCACTAACCCAAGTTCTTCCGAAGTATTGAAGGTGTGCGATTTGCTCGTTTCGTATCCTTGAGATGCTTTTTCGCCAAGCCGTCCAGTCGCCAATCCAATCTTGGAACGCATCACCAATTGGGCCCAATATATTTGGAAGCACATTCTCAAGGCTCATTGTCCCTCTGTGTCGATCCCTTGATTGCCGCCGATACGCTTCGTGCGCCAACAGAAGATGCCCTGTTCGGTCGGTTATGAAGGTGGGCGGATTGTAATGATCAATGAGGAGTGCGTTCTTCAGAATCGATTGACCTTGTAGCACGTCCAGCCATTTCCCTACACCTGCCATACCGCCCAGTTCTTCCAGCGAAAATAATTTGCTACTCTTGGTTACGTCGGCGTCAGGTCGCAGAATTGGTTCGTAGTGAAAATCTACCCATAATTCCGTTTCAGAATCCTTCAAGCCGAGGGAGACCCTTTCTATCGCGGCTGCCGCCCCCTTTGCTACGCTCACCAACGCTTGCAGGCTGGTTATGGTGCTTAGGGCAGCATCCAAATTTTGGGCCTTATCGAATCGCACGATGAATGAAGTGTCGATAGATACCCTAGCACTGCGTATTTTTCCGGCATTCCTGGTCAAAGAAGGAAGGACCTGATGTCGAATTGCTATCTCGCCCAAGGACCACTTAGAACTAGGATTGGGCTGCTCCACTGACCAAGAAAGTGAACCTCTATGCGGGTGCCAATCCCTATCAAATTGCACCCCTATGTGTGCCCAATCTGTTAGCAACTCGATTTCAACGGCGAAAGATGTTATCCCCTCATTAAGAATTTCCAGGTTTTTTACGCCTTCCTGAGGTCCTTGGAACGCGTATTGGCAATGCCAAGTTTCCTCGACGTCCGAAATGTATGAGCCAAAGTTCTCCGCTCTGCGGGAGCATCTGGCATCTACGAACGTCACATGTCCTTTGGCTGTCGCGCCGCTAATACTTCTCAAGCCGCCGATATCATCGAGATCTTCGAGTAGCCCCTGAGTTGTCAGTTGTAGTCTTCCTCTGCTGTCGAAATCCATTGTGCCTTGGGTTTTGTGCTCGGGTTTATCAAATAACCAGAACAGCCCATATTGGGTTCCTTTAAACATCGCTTTCCTTCAAGTAACAAAAAGTGGCGCACAGCCGTACGCCCCCAATAAAGTCCTTCTCACACTCTCCTACTCCCTAAATCTCCCGGCACGCCGGCTCAACGTCCTCCGGTTAGAACTCGTTCAACCTCACCTCGCCCAGGTACCCCTGCTCATCTCTCGTCACCCTACATCCCAACCCCCTCCCACCGTCAACGACCATCCGTCACCAACTCCCTCAACCTGCTAATCCTTCAATCGTGAAAGTCCCAATTCAGACAATCCCTCCGTGTTCTCTGTGTCCTCTGTGTTGAACCCGTCTCACCTCGGCGTCCTCTGCGACCTCGGCGTTGAATTCCCCACCCCCCGCAGTGACACCCGCCCCTTGCCACCCCCCATGACGCCTCCCTACCATAGTAACCAGCGGATAAGAAACCGATGATCCGCATACCCCCATCCCACACAGGCCACTGAGGCCCCCGTGACATCCAATGCCCCAGAACCCGCGCAGAAAACCCCGCAAAACCCCCAACCGCACCACCCACAACCCCCGTCAGCACCCACCCGTGCAAGCCAAACGACTGGAAATGACCGGAAATGACGGGAAAACAAAAATTTCCCTCCTCACCTCCCGACAGCAGGGCGCGCTGCCCGTCATCGCCGCCGCTCCCACCATCGCCCAGGCCGCCCGCGACTGCCGCGTCAGCGAGTCCACCCTCCGCCGCTGGCTCCGCGACCCCGCCTTCGCCGAAGAGCTCGACCTCCTGCGCGAAGAATACTCCGAACAGGTCAGCCAGCAGTGCCTCGGCCTCATCCTCCGCGGCATGAACGTACTCGCCGAGTGCATGGACGACCCCGACCGCGCTCTCCGCCTCCGCGCCACCCGCTACGCCATGACCTTCGCCGCCCACCTTCACGGGTCCGTGAAGCTCAACGCCGACATCCAGGAAATGCGCGAGTCCCTGGACTCCGTGCTGTCCGGTAAATACTTGAATCAGCCCGAACCGCCCGAACAGGAGAAGAAATGAATCTGTACTCCCTCAGACACCTCAGAAGCCAGGTCGACGCCCTCCAGAAGAGGCTCAAGCCCGTCCTCGCCATACTCCGCCTGCGCAATCTGGCCATGGAGTTCTGCGACGAGTTGGACGAGGCCGACCTCGGCGAACCTCACCCAAACCCCAACACCCGCAGCAGCTTGTGCATCATGTTCCCATCCCGGATCGGCCAGGCAGGCTTCCGCCTAGACACCTTCGGCGACCTCAACCGCTACCTGCACCAATGCATCGACAACCGCTCGAGCCCCGACCCCCGCGAGATGGTCTTCACCCTAATCCCTTGGGCCAAAAAAGGCCCCCACCTCCGCCCCGACCTCTGGGACCGCCCCGCCGCCCCCTGAACAAAAAACCCCTCCCTTGAGGGAGAGGATTCAGTTTCCGTATGAGAAATGGCAGGTGCCCAAACCACCATCCCCACTTCCTAATCAAACAAATCCCTGTCCTGAGCAGTGCCGAAGGAACAGTTCAGACAAAGCCGAAGGAACAGCTCAGACTTAGCCAATACTCCCCCGGAACCCAGCCCCCGCAAAACTCCAGAAATCAGTGCAATCCCCTAATCAAACAAATCACAGTTCAGACAAAAAGGAACAGTTCACACAAAGCCTGAACAATAATCCTCTACCCCTGAAGCCAGCAAAACAAGGGACCCCAGAAATCAGTGAAATCCCCAAATCAAACAAATCACAGTTCAGACAAATCCGAACCCCCGCCCCCAGGCCCTTAGATCTCCCGGAACGCCGGCTCGATGTCCTCCAGGTAGAACTTGTTTTGCCACAGCTCGTCCAGGTACCCCTGCTCATCGTCCGTCAGCATCGGCGTGTCCACCGCCGCCGTGTACTCGTGCAGCTCCTCCATCTTGGTGAAGTTGGGCAGCACCGACACGATCTGCGGCTTCTTCAGCACGAACTGCAGCGCCGACTGCGCCATCGTGCGCGCGTCCTCCTGCGCCAGGAACCTCACCCGCTCCACCTTCGCCAGCGCCTCCCGCATCCACTCGCCTCGCCGGAACGCACGGTGGTCCGACGGATCGAACTCCGGCACCTGCGTGAACTCCCCCGTCAGCGTGTTCGACGCGTGCGGTACCCGCGACAGCAGCCCGACCTCGCACTCCTCGGCGATGGGGAAGAAGTCGATGGCCGGCTCCATTTCGAGGATGCTGTAGATGATCTGCAGGCTCTCTACCCGTCGCTCCCTCATCGACATCTCGCCCTCTTCGAACCACCCGATGTCCGGACCGAGCGCGACGCCGTAGTGCCGTATCTTCCCCTCGAACTGGAGCTGTTCCAGGACTTCAAACAGCTCGTCCCGTTCCAGCGCCTCCACCCGCGGGTTGTGTATCTGGTACAGGTCGATGTAGTCCGTGTCCAGCCGCCGCAGGCTCTGCTCGCAGGCGAACTTCACGAACTCCTTGTCGAACTTCTGTGGCCGCTCCCGGTGCCCGTCCCGTGGCGTCGGGTCGTAGATGTCGTACCCGAACTTCGTCGCGATGACCAGGTCGGTGCGCTTGTGCCCCAGCACCTTCGCCAGTATCTCCTCCCCGAATCCGTCGCCGTACGTGTCGGCCGTGTCGAAGAAGTTGATCCCCAGCTCCACCGCGTTCTCCAGCAGCGCGGCCCGCTCGGCGTCCTCCAGCTTCCCCCACCAGTTGGTGGCCACGGTCCACACCCCAAACCCCACCTCCGACAGCACCAGGTCCGTCCTCGGCATTTGTCGAAACTTCATAACGGCTGCTTCCTTACGTCGATTCGCCCAACCAGCGGCCCATGCCTTCGATGAACTCGTCCCTGATCCTGCTGCTGTCTCCGCAGAACTCGCGGATCAGTTGCTCCTTGAACTCCTGCGGGTCCTGCCCGGCCGGAACCTCATGGATCTCCAGGGGATCGCATGCCAGCGTCATGTTCTGGCCGGGGCTGAAGACCCTGTTGACCGGCATCCCCAGCGGCCCGGCAGTGCTGGGCCAGGTGGCGTCCACCAGCGTCCAGCCCCGCTCAGTATCAACCCAGAGGAATGTATGCACATCTGGAACGGCGCCATCGGTTACCAGGTCCCGCAACACCTGCGGAAAGTGGCTGGTGTTGTCTTCCGTGAACCGATGCGTGCACATCATCACCCGCAGGTCCATTCCCATCTCACGAAAGATGTCAGCAAGGAGGTAATGTTTGCCGGAGCAGGTTCCCGTCCATTCTTCAATGATCGCTTCTGGTTTACGAGAACTCGCCCTGCGGTACGGCATATCCCGCACCAGCTCAAACGTGCGCTCCGCCGAAAGTGAGTCCTCGTCAGACAGAAGGCCGCGCCGCCGGCCTTCCAGTTCCAGCAGAGAAAGCAGGCTGTTCATATCAGGACTCTCTTGCCAGGCGACCAACGATCGTATCTGCCTACCCGGCCGCCACTGCGAGGCCCAGGCTCCCCTTGATCGCGCCCACCTGCGCCTGGAACTCCGCGTCGTCCAGCACCGGCTCCATCCGGCCCAGCGGCACGTCCGTCAGCACCTCCACCCACGAGGTGCAGCCGCTGTACTCCGGCAACCCCGGCACGGTCACCGGCGCTTCCAGACGATACGCCCGCAGCAGCATCACCGACAGCGGCAGCATCGGCTTCCAACGCAGTCGAGACTGCGCGTAGCCGGTGGTCCAGATGTAGTGCGGCGCAAGGTCGTCCACCAGCCCCTGTTCCTCAATCTCAAGCACTTCCTCTGCCCTGGCGAAGTGAGTGAAGGTGATCTGCTTGTCGTCTCTCGGCCGCTCAAGCATCTCAGCCAGGGTCGGCTGATGCTCCTCACGCAGCAGATCCGCCTTCTGGTGCTCGTAGGTCGGATACAGCAGGAACTCCCGATGTATTACCCGAAAGTCCTTGCCCTCTTCGTGGATGCCGCCCTTTCGCAACAGCAGGATCTGCTCGCCCCTGCCGATGGCCTCGCAGGTTATCGCCCATTCCTTCAGCGCCATCTGGCACTTGTCAGGAGTCGTCATGGCCTCATCCTCCGGACTCGTTACTCTGGGCGCGGATCGCCCTCATCGGGATGCTGGAATGGTAACACAGCGCAGAGTCGCCGGTTACTTTCACCGGCTGCAGAACTCTCCATAGTCCGGCACATCCTCGCCGAGAACGTAGAACCAGAAATACGTGCCAGTGTCACCCATATACTTGAACTGCTTCCGCACGTCCTTGAGCGCCGCATAGAAGTCGTCGTGGGACCGCATGTAGTTCTGTATCCCGCCGTGCTCCTCGTCCAGCTCGATCAGCCGCTGCGCGTTGTGGACCGTGGCAACGATCTTGCGGCGGTTCCTCACGATGGCCGGGTCGGCGGCCAGCGCGTCGATCTCCGGCTCCCCCATCGCTGCCACCGCTGCCACGTCGAACCCTTGGAAACCCGCCTGGAACCCGGGCCACTTGTTGTTGACCACCTGCCACGACAGCCCGCTTTGGAACACAGCCTTGGTCATCACTTCCAGGTAGTCGTTCAGGCTCTGTGGCACCACCTGCGGCGGCGCTTCCGGATGGTCATGCTCGGTCGTCATACGCCCTCCACGCGGTTCTTCTCCACTGCCATACTGCCCCGGGAAGAGAAGGGATCAAAGTTCACGAACTCCATACGGAAGCAGGGCCTTTTGATTGTAGCTAATCCGTTGGCCCTGAGCCTGTCGAAGGGCCGTCCGTTCGTGGTTCGATAGGCTCACCATGAACGGACTTGACGGCTTGACTGCGAAAACTAAAAGACCCTGCATACGGAGACCCTGCATATGGAAGGTAATATATGGACGGTTATATGATCGTCTGCTTCCGGTTCACCATCTTCCTGAAGTTGGCCGTCGTCACCTCTGCCACTTCCTCCACGGACACGCCCTTGACCTCGGCCAGGCACTGCGCCACCTCGGCCACGTGCCGCGGCTCCGTCCAGTTGTGGCGGTACTTCTTGAACGGCTGCGGATAGGCGTCTGTCTCCAGAACGATGTTCTCCAGCGGAATCGCCCGCGCCGCCTCCTGCACCTCGGGCAGCCGGGTCAGCGGCCGCGCCAGCGAGATGTAGAAGCCGCAGTCAATGGCCTCCCGGGCTGTGGCTTCGTCTGCTTGGAAGTAGTGCATGGCGCCGCCCACGTCGCCCGCATGCTCTTCCCGCAAGACTTGGAAGCAAGCCGAGTGCGCCTCCCGGGAGTGGAAGATGATGGGCAGGTTAAGGCTCTTCGCCAGCCTGATGTGCTCCCGGAACACCTGGTCCTGCACCCCGTGGTCCGGCGAGTCCGGCAGGTAGTCCAGCCCCACCTCGCTGATGCACACCACCTTCGGCGAATGCGCCATCCACTCCAGCTCCGCGTACATGGCGTCGTCCACCCGCTCCCAGGCGTTGCACGGATGAATCCCCACACCGGCATACAGGGCAGCCCCGCTCGTCCTGAGCCCGTCGAAGGAGTCCGCCAGCTCGATGCACGCCCGCGTAGACTCCAGCGTAGTCCCCGCCAGCAGCACCGACGCCACGCCCACCTCCGCGGCCCGCTCCAGTATCCCCGGCAACTCCGCCTCGTCGTACTGGTCCAAATGCGAATGGCAGTCCCCAAACAAAAGCGGCTCCGTCATTCACCGTCCCTCATTTCCATACCCGAATCCGCTCGAATCATATCCACGCCAGCCAGACCCGGTCAACTTGCATGGCCGGCTCCCTCCGAGCCTGAAGGCAACGAAGGCTTGAACTGCAGTCGCATGTAGATCACCCCTGCAGTGGCGATGCAGAGCACAACCGCCAGCGTCTTGGGAACTGCCAGGGGCAGTGCCGTCTGTACCCATATCACGAATGGCAGGGCGACAAATATGGCCATCGCTAAGCAACTACCGGCCAACCCTCCCCAGTGGACCTTGAAATGTCCTCGCCATGCGGCCAACACGGACGCCAGTATCGACGTCCCCGCCAGAATCGCCGCGGGCCACCAGATCCACCCCTCGCTGTTGACGCCGGAACCCAGTACCCACATGAAGGCCAGAGAAAAGAGAGACACAAGCAAGAATAATACAGAGAAAGTGGAAATCGCATTAATTCGTAGATTCTCGTAAACCGCGTCGGGCGAAAGATAACCGGGACTACGTCGGTCATAGTTAGAGTAGGAGGACTCCGGCTGAGATTGGAGGCCATGGGAAGGACCAATAGTCGTATCTACGTGCCCGTCATATTCCGGATTATCGCACCCGACAAATCCTCCACGGGTAAAGGCCTTGGAACAAAATGCCAAGGCAATCATCAGGAATGGGAACGTTACAACCGTAGCCCAGAAAATGTTGTGCGAGATTAGCGTCTTCAGCTTCGCAATGCGTGAGAATTCCACTGGCGTGTATTCGCCCACCGCGACACTCCTCCACTGCCCGTCGGGAGTGCCCACGACTGCTCCCATGATTCCGGTGGCCGCAATGACGTTGCCTGTACCAGGGTCATAGGCAATGGCGACTGGCCCTTTTGAAAGTATTCGGCTATCAACTCGATCAACTGGTTGGCTCTCGTTTAGCCGGTCCTTCAGGCTATTGGTCTGATTTTCTTGGAACCACAGATTGCTGGAGGTCCTCCAGCTAGCGGCGGAGAAAACGGGAACGGCTACCCCACCCAGAGTCATCTGCACAATGTCGGGACCCTCAATATGGAATGTTCCCCTTGGTGTATCAACTGGACCTTCACTCCACTGAACTCCCATTAGCTCGGGGCTCGGTCTCCATGTCATGCCGCCGTCATCGCTGACGAAATAGCTGTATTTCTCGGTGGTTCTGTCGTAATGAGTAATACTGAGTGCCCTCGCCGCTACCTCTTGCCCGGTAGTGCCTACCCTCGTAATCCCGTGGGCTGTGTAACACCCAGCCATGACTAGCAGCACCCCAGCAGCGAGGGCGACTAATCCCACCCGCCACACGCCACGCGCGGCAGAACCAAGCCGCCATGAGCTTCTTGGGGAAGTCGCTACTAGCGGCTTAAGTTTGCATCGTCGCCGGAAACTGGAGGTCACTTCAATGCTAGATGGAGACAAGGCTGACTATCTTCATCTTGATGTCGGTTTGTATCATTGGACAAGTTGGCGGGACAAGTTGGCGCAAATTACCATTGGGTTGCCGAAGAAGGCAACCAGTCGCAGGAACTTAACCGACTCTATCAAGTCTCGTTGACACCCCCACTGGCCACTGCTACCATAATTGTTGACCACATTGGTCAAGAATGTTAACCTTTCCGCTGGCCGCCATAGACGCGGCGGTCACGGCATCCGTGTCATCTCGTTCGGGATTGTGCCCGGACGCAATCACCGCACCGTGAGGAGCAGCCAATGACCACCCCCAGGGTCATTTCGCGTGACACAACCGCAACGGAGCTTGACTCCGACTACAAGTGGGGCTTCACCATCGACATCGGCTCCGATCTGGCCCCAAAGGGGCTCAGCGAGGACGTCGTCCGCCTCATCTCCGCCAAGAAGGAAGAGCCCGAGTGGTTGCTGGAATGGCGCCTCAAGGCCTTCCGCCACTGGGAGCGGCTCCAGTACGAAGAACCGACCTGGGCCAACGTCCACCACGAGCCCATCGACTACCAGGACATCTACTACTACGCCGCACCGTCCAGCGGCGACGCCCCAAAGAGCCTCGACGAGGTAGACCCCGAGGTGCTGGAGGCCTTCGAAAAGCTGGGCATCCCCCTCCAGGAGCGGGAACGCCTCGCCGGTGTCGCAGTCGACGCAGTGCTCGACAGCGTCTCCGTCGCCACCACCTATCAGGAGACACTGGAGAAGGCAGGCGTCATCTTCTGCTCAATGAGCGAGGCGGTGAAGAATCACCCCGAGCTGGTGCAGAAGTACCTCGGCTCCGTGGTTCCCTACACCGACAACTTCTTCGCCACTCTCAACTCCGCGGTGTTCAGCGACGGCTCCTTTGCCTACATCCCCAAGGGTGTGCGCTGCCCCATGGAGCTGATGACCTACTTCCGCATCAACCAGGCCGATTCCGGGCAGTTCGAGCGAACCCTCATCGTCTGCGAAGAGGGCGCCTACGTCAGTTACCTCGAAGGCTGCACCGCCCCGGCTCGGAAGGCCCACCAGCTCCACGCCGCAGTGGTCGAGCTCGTGGCCCTCGACGACGCCGAAATCAAGTACTCGACCCTCCAGAACTGGTTCCCCGGTGACAAGGATGGCAACGGTGGCGTCTACAACTTCGTGACCAAGCGCGGCCTCGCTGGCGGTCGCAACTCCAAGATTTCCTGGACCCAGGTCGAGACCGGCTCTGCCATCACCTGGAAGTACCCCAGCGTCATCCTCCAGGGTGACAACTCCGTCGGCGAGTTCTACTCCGTGGCCCTGGTCAACCGCTACCAGCAGGCCGACACCGGCACCAAGATGATTCACCAGGGCAAGAACACCAAGAGCACCATCGTCGCCAAGGGGATCTCCGCCGGTAATGGCAACGCCACCTACCGCGGCCTGGTCAAGATGATGCCCACCGCCGACGGCGCAAGAAACTTCACCCAGTGCGACTCCCTGCTCATCGGTGATCAGTGTGGCGCTCACACCGTGCCCTATATCGAGGTCAAGAATCCCACGGCCCAGCTCGAGCATGAGGCGTCCACCAGCAAGGTCAGCGACGACCAGCTCTTCTACTGCCAGCAGCGGGGAATGTCCGATGAAGACGCCAACTTCATGATCGTCAATGGCTTCTGCCGCGGCATCTTCCAGGAACTCCCATTCGAGTTCGCCATGGAAGCCTCCCAGCTCCTCAAGGTAAGCCTCGAAGGCACGGTGGGGTAGGGCAATATTTAGGATTGGAGCGCCGAAAATGTTGCACACTTACCGGGCTATTGTCGATGACGAAGGCACTATCCGTCTTCTGGATCCGGTCAAGCTGAACGAGGGCACCCATGTGCTGGTGACTCTCATGGACAAAGACTCGTTGATTTCGCTCATGGTCTCTTCCGGTGCTACCGGCTACTCCGAGGAGCGGCTCCGGGAAGAGATGGAAGAGAGTGAAAATTGGGCCCGAGTGTTGAAAGATCAGCCATTGTTATAGCAGAGTTCCCTTACTCCAACCTAACCAGGAGGGACATTCGCCCGGTGGTCGTCTTGTCCAGTGCAGGGAATCGAGATTGGATTTTGGGGCAGCTTACGACGAATCCTATTGGCGACCCTTTGTCTATTGAGTTGACCAATGAGAGCCTTGCAGAGGGGTCCCTCCTGTTTGATAGCTATTTTCGTCCTGCCAAGTTGTTCAGCGGCCACGAGAGCTTGATAAGAGGGACGATTGCCCAGCTAAAACCCGAAGTCTTCAACCGCCTCCTCGACTCCACAATGGACATCCTAAACCAAAACCGGATGCGACAATGACCAACAACCAGCCCCTGCTATCCGTCCGTGGCCTCTGTGCCTCGGCGGGCGACCTCGAAATCCTGAACGGTGTTGACCTCGAGGTCTACGCCGGCGAAGTGCACGCGATCATGGGTCCCAATGGCTCCGGCAAGAGCACCCTCGCCAACGTCCTCGCCGGGCGCCCTGACTACACCGTAACAGGCGGCCAGGCCGTCTACGACGGCGAGGACCTGCTCTCCCTCGAGCCCGAAATCCGAGCCCGCATGGGTGTCTTTCTCGCCTTCCAGTACCCGGTCGAGCTCCCCGGCGTCCGTGCCTGGCAGTTCCTCAAGGCCGGTGTCGACGCCCGGCGTCAGCACAACGGCGAGGAAGAGCTCTCCGCCCGCGAGTTCCAGCGCCTCCTCGACGCCAAGGTCAAGCAAGTCGAGATCGATCCTGAGCTCGTCCGCCGCGCTGTCAACGAGGGCTTCTCCGGAGGCGAGAAGAAGCGTAACGAAATACTGCAAATGGCAGTCCTTGAACCCAAGCTGGCCTTGCTCGACGAGACCGACTCGGGCCTCGATATCGACGCCCTACGCATCGTCTCCGATGGTGTCAACAAGCTGCGTAGTGAGGACAACGCAATGGTCCTCGTAACCCACTACCAGCGTATGCTCGACTACGTTCGTCCCGACCGGGTTCACGTCTTGGTCGATGGGCGCATAGTCCGTTCTGGTGGTCCTGAACTCGCCCTCGAGCTTGAAGAAAAAGGCTACGACTGGATCCGTGAAGAAGTGGAGGCGGGCAAGTAGGCTGATGATCACCCAGACTGTTCGCTACCCCCACTATCACGAAAGCCATTTGGCGCTGGCCGCCCCAGGAAACGGCCCAGCATGGCTTAACGACCTGCGAGCCGCCGGCTGGGAGCGCTTCAACGAGATCGGCTTTCCCACTGCCCGCCGCGGCAACGAGCGCTGGAAGTACACCAGCGTGCTGCCCATCTCCCGAGTCAACTTCGCTTCCCCTACGTTTGACGAGGCCCATATTGAAGCCTCAAATCCGAACTTCGGATTCCCTACGGTCTCTGCGCTCTCGATGTTTGATGGCGAGGACGAAGACGCAGTCCGCCAGCATCTGGGCAGCCTTGCGCCGATGGACGACGACGGCTTCACCGCATTGAACACGGCTTTTCTCCGCGACGTCGCCGTGGTCCACGTCCCCAACGGCTCCGGCGGACCGGTCGCCGTTACCGTCAACCACGCCGCTCCCGCCGTCTCCGACGCCGAACGGCGTTTCGCCAGCCACCCTCGCACCCTCGTTATCGCTGGCCGCAACACCAACATCACCGTCGTAGAGACATACACAGGCCCCACTGGTCAGCGTTACTTCACTAATGCCGTGACCGAAATCGTGCTTGAAGACGGCGCACGTGTCGACCACTATCGCCTCCTCGACGAGAGCCCCGGCGCCTTTCACGTCGGCACGACCCGCGTTCATCAGGAGAAGGACAGCAGCTTCAGCTCCGCCTCCTTCGCGCTTGGCACCGAGTTGGCCCGCAATGACTTTGCCGTCGCCCTCAACGGCCCAGGAGCCTTCTGCTCCCTCAATGGCCTGTACTACACCGGTCAGGGCCAGCACATCGACAATCTCATCAGCATCGATCACGCCCAGCCCCATTGCACTAGCCGTCTTAACTACAAGGGCATCCTCGACGGCAACTCCCGCGCCGTCTTCGGCGGCGAGGTGGTTGTCCAACGCAACGCTCAGAAAAGCGACGCCCAGCAGACAGACAAAAACCTGCTGCTTTCCGAGGAAGCCGAGGTAGACAGTAAGCCCAGCCTGCTCATCTACGCCGACGACGTCCAGTGCAGCCACGGTGCCACCGCCGGCCAGATCGACGCCCAGACTCTGTTCTACCTACGCAGCCGTGGCCTCGACCTCGAGACCGCCAGCCGCATGCTGGTCCAGGCCTTTGCCCGTGAAATCGTTGACACCGTCAGGCCCGAGCCCTTGCGCGACCATCTCGAGTCCCTTTTCGACCGTTCCATCGCCGTGAAAAGCCTTCCGGTCGCTTTTGTCTAGGGAAACCGCCAGGTTCAGGAGATAGCTCAAATGCCCACGGGTTTTGATGCCGAAAAAGTACGGGCCGACTTCCCCGTCCTGCAGCAGCAGGTCAACGGCAAGCCCCTCGTCTACCTCGACAACGGCGCAACCGCCCAGAAGCCCCAGGCCGTCATCGATGAGCTTGTGCGCTACTACTCGACCGAAAACGCCAACGTCCACCGCGGAGTCCATACCCTCAGCCAGAACGCCACCGACGACTTCGAGGGCGCACGCGCCAAGGTAAAGAGCCTCCTAAACGCCGCCGACGATCACGAAATCATCTTCACCCGCGGCACCACCGACAGCATCAACATCGTCGCCCAGTCCTTCGGAAAGCAGACCCTCGGCCCCGGCGACGAGGTCATCGTCTCCAATATGGAGCATCACTCCAACATCGTCCCCTGGCAGATGCTCCGGGAGGAAAAGGGCATCGTCCTCAAGGTCGTCCCCATCGACGATTCCGGCGAATTGCTCATCGACGAATACGAGGCGATGCTCTCCTCCCGCACTAAGCTCATCTCCATCACCCACGTCTCCAACGCCCTCGGCACCATCCTCCCCGTCGAGCAGATCATCGGCATGGCCCACGCTCGAGGCATCCCGGTTCTCCTCGACGGCGCACAGGCCGTGCCCCACATGGCCGTCGACGTCCGTCGCCTCGACTGCGACTTCTACGTCTTCTCCGGTCACAAGATCTTCGGCCCCACCGGCATCGGCGTTCTATACGGCAAGGCCGAGATGCTCGACGAGATGCCTCCCGTCCAGGGCGGCGGTGACATGATCAAGTCCGTCACCTTCGACAGGACCATCTACAACGATCTGCCCTACAAGTTCGAGGCTGGCACCCCCAACATCGCCGGCGCCATCGGCCTCGGCGCGGCCATCGACTACGTCCATTCCGTCGGCTACGACTCCTTCGCTGCCTACGAGGACGAGCTCCTCGATTACGGCACGAAGGCCCTCGAGTCCATTGAAGGCCTGCGCATCATTGGCACTTCCCCCCACAAGGCCGGCATCCTGTCCTTCGTCTTGGAGAACGCCCATCCTCACGACATCGGCACCATCCTCGACGCCGAGGGCGTCGCCGTACGCACCGGCCACCACTGCGCCCAGCCCGTCATGCAGCGCTTCCAGATCCCCGCCACTGTCCGCGCTTCCATGGCGATGTACAATACCAAGGAAGACATCGACGCTCTCGTCCGTGCCATCGATCGCGTCATCGAGGTATTCTCCTGACCATCCGGTCCGTTCGCACTGAGCCCTGAGCGTGTCGAAGGGTCGAAGCGCGAACGAACAGCTTACATACCGCCTGAAAGCAAGCAGGGAAAGAAATGTCCGGACTCAGCGACCTTTACCAGGAAATCCTCCTCGAGCACAACAACAAGCCCCGCAATTTCCGTCCCGTCGAGGACGCCAGCGTCACCGCCGAGGGTTACAACCCCCTCTGCGGCGACCAGATTACCCTCTACCTCAAGGTCGTCGACGATGTAGTCGAAGATGTCGGATTCCAGGGTGTCGGTTGCGCCATCTCCCGCGCCTCCGCCTCCATGATGACCCAGAGCATCAAGGGCAGGAGCCTCGCCGAAGCCCAGGTCATCTTCGACGCCTTCCACGACATGCTCACCCACTCCGATGCCGAGCCCGACTACGACACCCTCGGTGACCTCGAGACCCTAGCCGGCGTCAACGAGTTCCCCACCCGCATCAAGTGCGCCGTCCTCGCCTGGCACACCATGCGCTCCGCCCTCGACGGCCAGGACGACCCGGTCACCACCGAGTGACCCGACTCCCCGTCTCGCGCTCAATCTGTTACACTTCGCGCGGCCTCCCAACGCTACCCGAGTCCCAGAACGCCATGACCCAGCAGTCCGGCCCAGCCTTCGACGGCCTCTACGGCCAGATGATAATGGATCACTACCGCTCCCCGCGGAACCGTGAACCGTTACCCGACCCCACCCTCGCCGCCTACGAGCTCAACCCCTTCTGCGGCGATCTCATCGACCTCAAGCTCCACCTCAACGACAACGGCGCAGTCGACGCCGTCAGCGCCCACAGCGACGGATGCTCGATCATTCAGGCCTCCGCCTCCATGATGTCCGAGGCCGTCAAGGGTAGCACCATTCTAGAAATCGAGGCCCTTTCGGCCCGCTTCCGCTCCTTCATGCGCCCGAGCCCCGGCGAGTCGCTCCAATCCGCCGAGCTCGGTGACCTCTACGCCCTCGGCGTCGTCAAGCAGTACCCCGTCCGCATCAAGTGTGCCCTCCTGCCCTGGACCGCCCTCGAGGAAGCCATCTCCCGCAACGCCCCCGCCCCCTGACCCACTCGATCTCCGTCACCCTCCTTGCGCCGCATATCGCCTCCGCCTCAAAATGGCGTTCCAATAGCGTATCCCTTTCTTGTGTAGGGGTGCAGAGCGTGAAGGGGCAAACAGCCGTGCGTCTTTCGGCATTTCACCGCATAGCTCGATACCCATTCATAACCGACTTCACAGTAGGTCGTTCCTCGCCGGTTCCGTTACTTTCTATCCAACGTAGATGCCCGGCGGAACATCTCCCGCCGGGCATCTACGGTCTTGGTCGTGGACATCAGCCGCAGTCGCAGTGGGGATAGAGAGAGTCTTATGCCCTTCACGGCATCGCCAGCGCCTCTGTGGCCGTCAACTGCACCCGCAGCAACTCGTCTTCAGTCATGCAGTTGTACATCCCTTGGCTCGTTTCGCTGAGTTCGACGAACTGGTCTGCTGGCATGGCCATCAGGCCCTCCGAGCCGGACTGGAACAGCGTTACGATTTCCGGATTCCCCATGGCGAATCCTTCCAGGCAACTCTGGGTCTCCTCGGTAACGCCTCCCAGCGCCCAGTCGATGCCGCTAGAGAATATCTTGCTGTTCGTTTCGTCAGAGATGCAGTGAGCAGCGTCCCGGCCCATGGTCACTGCTTCGAAGACGGTGGCGACGCTTAGCGCGACCAACTGGTCTTGGGAGATTTCCTCCATCAAGCAGGCTGCTTCCGAATCGGGAATCAGCCCTAGAAATCTGGCCGGAAAGCCTTGTTCGGGGAGATGCATTTCAGCAGTAAGGTCGTTGCAAGCAAGGGGGGCATCAAGATTTGAGGGAACCTCGCGGTGAGGAAATCAAAGACGGAAGGTATGGTCTGGGTACGGTCAGTGCCCCAGCTGTTGGAACCGCCGTCGGTTCTGCTCGACAGACCGAGTTTCCCCGCCACCAGGGTCAGGTTGGCCACCGTGGCCGCCAGGTACAGCTGGAACTTGGTCTTGACCCTGCCGAAGTAGCGGGCCTGGCGGATGCCCAAATGGACCAGTCGGGCCAACCGGTGTTCCACCACCACTCGGCGCGCCCGATATTCGTCATACTCGACGCTTTGTTGCAGGGTCCGGGCCTGCTGCAACAGGGCTTCCTGGGGATGGATCAGCACCCGTCGTCCCTTCCTGCCTTTAGCTGCGATGCATTGAGAGCGCAGTGGACATGTCCGACATACCGCCCCGTCGAACTGGAAGGCCTGCAAGTGGTGGACCCGACCCATGCCATCAGTCCGCTGTCCCGCTGGCACGATGGTGTGGGTGACCTGCCCCGCCGGACAGGTGCAACTACCCGCCGCCAGGTCAATGACGAAGTCATCCTTGGGAAAGTGCTGCCGGTTGGGCCGACCTGGCACTCGGGCCACCAACCGCCGGCCCGCGTCGGCGAAGGTCTGCCTGGTAGCTCCGTCCCCATAGGCGGCATCGCCCACGGCTTCCTCCACCGGCAAACCGGCGTTGGTCTCGCTCTGCTCCACCAGTTCCAGCGCCCCCAGGTTGTCCGGAGCGTTGCCCGGCAACACCTCCACCGCGGTGATCAACTGGGTATCGGTGTCCACGACGATGGCCGCCTTGTGCCCGTCGAAGCGCCTCCTGCTGCTCTTGTGCCCGTGGCGCATCTGTGGGTCATGCACCGACATCATCCGGTCCTTGCTCACCCCGCTCCTGAGGCTCACGCCGTCAACGCCGTCATCACCGCCGCCATCGCCATCTGGGCTCTTGCGCTCAATGTCCTGGAGCAGCAACTCCCCCAGCAGTTCCGCCGCCGCCACGATCTGCTGCCGCTCTATACTGTCCTCGGGCAACTCCCCCTGGGCCTGCCGCGCCAACTCCAGCAGCCGGTCCGCGTCCGCCACCACCTGGGCCAGCAGGGCCTGCCGCGCCCGTTTGTCCGACCAGTCGATGGCCGCCTCGCCCTTGATGCTGGAGGCCAGGTACCGCCCATATCCCTGGGTCCTGGCCCATTCCTTGACACCAGTCTGCTCCACGGCTGCCAGCGCCCGCATCAATTTGACCACCCCGTCGGCCAGCAGGTTGAAGGTGTCCTTCACCGCGCCCCGGCCCAGGATGTTAGTCGTGTCCAGCGCCACCTTCATGCTCCGCTTTTTCAGGTAGCCCGACTCCCGGGCCAGCCGCAAGCTGGACTCGAATACCTCCCGCACCTGGTCGTGCAGGATCAGCTGGGCGCGGAACACCTGCAGCGTGCTCTTGGCAAAAGGACGGTCTTCAATCTCAATCCCCAAAGCCACCTTCCAGCGGATGTCAAAGTCGGCCCGGGCCTTGGCCTCGGCGTCGCTGACCTTGTCGTGGGTCTGCAACAGCAGGGCCGTGGCCAGCAGGCTGGGCGGCACACTGTCCCGGCCGTTGTCGGCGCAGTAGAACACGGCGAAGTCGGCGTCCCGGAACAGCTGGCCCCGCAGCGAAGCCAGCAGACCGTAGAAGGTCTCCCGCCCCACATGGTCAAGATACAGCCGGTCCGCTTCCCAGAGACCCCTCTGATCCGAACGCTCTCCCAGCATAGTCAACCCTCGCTACCCTTGGTGACTCCAAGTATAAACCCTGGCCGCCTCATGCCACTTTCCGGCCAGATTTCTAGGAGGTCCGCTCCGGTGGCCGGGCTGTGTTTGTCCATGGCCACCCAGAACCCGACTGTGAATTCCTTTTTCTCTTCGTTGCTGAGGCAGTCGTAGATCTGGATGTTGTGGAACATCGTTTCCTCAGGATCGATCGGCTCCTCCGACAATTGCAGTCCCAGCCTCACGTACACCGCGTCGGGATGACCCAGCCCCACCTCGGTAATGCACTCGCGGCTCTCCGCGTCCCATCCGCCCGCTTGGGCGTCCAGGAACGCCACCGCCAGGTACACTACGTTCTCTTCCTTCAGACAGTTGAACAGCGGCGCGGTCTGCGAGATGTCCCCTGCCGCCATCATCATGATCGGTGCACTCTGGATCAGCCCGAAGAGGGCGTCACCCACGGCCTCGCGGACGCATTCATTCTCTTCGTCCGAAAGCAGGGCCGCCATTTCACCGCCCGTCGTCGTCTGCGTGATCTTCAGCTCCCTCAGCGAGCCCGACATCATTGCCGGCGGCTCTGTGGGAGCGGCTGTGGGTTCTGGTGTACTCGTTGGTTCAGGCGCGGGCGGTTCTGTCGACACCGGAGTGTTCGTGGGTGCCGGAGTCGGTACCGGCGTATTTGTGGGAACCGGAGTGCTCGTGGGCGCCGGGGCCACCGTGGGCTCAGGAGTGTTGGCCGGCATGGCGGTGGGTTGCGGGGCTGCCGTCGGCTCGGGCGCCGCCGTGGGCGTCGGATCAGAACCGCATGCTATGGTCAGCGACACCGCTGCCACCGCAAACATCAGCACATCAGCAAATGTAACCTGGAAGTGAACGCAGTCATTCAAAATCTCCGTCTTTTGGGGCTTGGCTGACCTGTTCCCTAGTTTCTGTATGGTGTCAGCAATACCCCACTGTAACCATAGGCGATGCTCGTAACAATAAGTTGTGTGCGCATTTCGTGAATATTACGTGCACAGAAAACCACGATTCCCTTAGCAACAAAAGGTGCAGTCTCGCTGTGTCAAACGGTTATCCCTCTTCCAGTGCACCCTTGCCTGGACGTCCTCCGACGGCCACTACTCCCGAATGGCCATCATGATGGAGGTATGCTCTTTCGCGGCATCGCAGTCTAGGTGTTCGGCGCCCCTAGAAATCCTCCAATCCAGCGCAGCTGGGAATCATGGGCACCGTCCGGTCGCCACACAACCTGCTTGCACCGCTTCAAGTTAGGGCCTCATGAGTCAATCAACCCAATTCGTAACACTGCCCTAAAAAGTTTGACACTCACCGAACAGCTTCATATAATAGACAAGGCAGAAATGTCCCTCTTTCCCCTTGCACTGTCATTTTGTCCCCTTTGACAGTATGCCGACATCGGCAGTGCTCGATTAATATCTTCTCCCTAACCGTTGCTGCGCGGGTATATGCCTACAAAGTTCATCTTCGTCACGGGCGGCGTGGTCAGTTCTCTGGGCAAGGGCATCTGTGTCGCATCCATTGGTCGCATCCTTAAGAGCCGTGGCCTTACCGTTTCGGTTTTGAAGCTGGACCCCTACCTGAACGTCGACCCGGGTACGATGTCTCCCTATCAACACGGTGAGGTCTTTGTGACCCAGGACGGCGGCGAGACCGATCTCGACCTGGGACACTACGAGCGCTTCATAGACCTCGAACTCACCCGCAGTTCCAACCTCACCGCCGGAGACGTTTATCTCAATCTTATTGCCAAGGAACGTCGCGGAGATTTCCTTGGCGGGACCATCCAGTCCGTGCCTCACGTGACCAATGACATCAAGGAACGTATTCTTCGCTTGGCCGAGGAGTCGGGCGCGGAGGTGATTGTCGTCGAAGTTGGCGGCACAGTCGGGGACATTGAGGGCCTGCCCTTCCTGGAAGCGATTCGCCAAATGCGCAACCAGGTGGGTAGGGACAACGTCTACTACGTCCACCTTACCCTCCTCCCCTACCTCTCAGCCGCCCAGGAACTCAAGACCAAGCCCACCCAACACAGCGTCAAGGAACTCCGCTCAATCGGCATCCAACCCGACGCCATCATCTGCCGCAGCGACCATCCAGTGCCACCGGGTATTTGCGAGAAAATCGCGTCTTTCTGCGACGTTCCCTCCAATGCAGTTATTCCCCTTGAAACAGTACATAACGTTTACGGCGTTCCGTTGGTTCTTGAAGAAGCCGGTCTAGGAGACATCATCCTGGATCACCTCTCCCTGCCTGGCTATGCGCGTGGTCTTGACGATTGGCGCGCAATGGTCGAAATGATGGACCGCCCCAAGGAACCGCTTCCCATCGCGCTGGTCGGCAAGTATGTTGAATATCCGGATTCTTACCTGTCAGTGCGTGAGGCTTTGCGACACGCCGGATTCATCCATTCCCGAGACGTGGACCTGCAGTGGGTGCACTCCGAGGACATAGAGCGCTACGGTCCCGAGGAACTGTTGCGCAATGCCAGCGGCATCGTGGTCCCGGGCGGTTTTGGCACCCGCGGAGTTGAGGGGATGGTGGACGCCGTGCGATATGCCAGGGAACACCAGGTACCCTACCTTGGACTTTGTCTCGGCCTTCAGGTCATGGTCATTGACTGGGCGCGCAATGTCCTTGGATTGGAAGGCGCCAACTCCGAAGAGCTCGAACCGGAGACTGCTCACCCCGTGGTCCACATAATGCCGGAGCAGGAAGCTGTCACCATCAAGGGCGGCACGATGAGGCTTGGCAGTTATCCCTGCCGCCCCCAGCAGCACACAATGACCCGGGAAGCCTATGGTGACGACGAGGTCATGGAACGGCATCGCCACCGATTCGAATTGAACAACGCCTATCGCGAGGCCCTGGAACAGTCTGGACTCATCTGTGCCGGCCTGTCTCCTGACGGGCATCTCGTCGAGGCGGGAGAAGTTCGCAACCATCCATTTATGGTGGGAGTGCAGTACCATCCGGAGTTTCGGTCGCGCCCCAACCGGCCCCATCCCCTATTCGTACGCTTCGTGGACGAAGCCACCAGGACCATCAGGGAAGGCAGTCAGCAGCCGCTTCTATTGGAATGACTTTTCTTTGGCAAGTCCTTCCTTTTGGTAGAAATTCAGTGTGAGGGGAAATGAAGCTCTTTCTCGACACCGCTAACATTGATGAGATCCGCGACGGCGCCCGCATCGGCGTAATCAGCGGCGTTACGACCAACCCGTCCCTCGCCGCCGCCACGGGTATCGGAGATCGTGAGGCCTACCGTATTGCCGTGGCGGAGATTGCTTCACTTGTGGACGGTCCCATTTCCGTTGAAGTCGTTTCCACTGATACCCAGGGCATGGTGGACGAAGGCCGCGACATCGCCAATTGGATCCCTGACCCGTGGGTCAAGATTCCGAGCACCATTGAAGGCATCGAAGCAATCGCCGCCTTGGCGTCCGAGGGTATCAGCTGTAACCAGACCCTTTGCTTCTCCGTCAACCAGGCAATCCTTGGCGCTCAGGCTGGCGCCACAGTAGTCAGTCCCTTCATTGGCCGTCTAGACGACATCGGCCACGACGGCATCGGGCTGATACGCGATATAGCAGACCTGTTCCGCGAGGCCGAAGTTGACACCAAAGTAATGGCCGCCAGTGTTCGCCATCCTCTTCACTGCGTGAAGGCTGCACAGGCCGGCGCCCACATAGCCACCGTTCCATACAAGACACTGCTCCAGATGGCGCAGCACCCACTCACAGATTCCGGCCTTGCCCGCTTCATCGCCGACTGGCAGAAAGCAGGGCAGGCCTGACGAGCGCTTATTGATGACCGAAGAGAATATGATCGAAGAAACCAACACCGCTGCACCTGCGAAGACTGCAACTCGGCGCAGAACCACGCGGCAGGCGACCCAGCAAGAGTCTGCAGTCCCTGCAACCCGCACCAACTTGGACGTAGTTGAGCTGGGTGGCAAGACCAAGGAGGAGTTGCTGAGCCTCGCGCCAAGCATCGGCCTCGGCGATCCTGCGGCTCTTGGCAACATGCATCGCGAGGACATCCTCGGACGCATGTTCCAGGTCGCATCCGCAAACCAGTCCCTCGTCTCCACCGGTATCCTCGAGATCATGGACGAAGGCTACGGCTTCCTTCGCCAGATCTCCTCACTTCGACCCTACGGCGACGTCTACATCTCTCAGTCCCAGATCAGGCGCTTCGGACTTCGCACCGGCGATACTGTCACCGGCCAGGTCCGCCCACCCAAGGAAGGTGAGCGCTACTTCGGCCTGGTCCGCGTTGAAAAGATCAATGGCTTCGACACCGACGGCATCAACGGCCGTAACCGTCCTTACTTTGAGCACCTCACCCCTGTCTTCCCCGAGGAGCAGGTCGTCCTCGAGACTTCGCCCAGCGAGCTCTCCACCCGCATGGTCGACCTCTTCGCCCCAATTGGCCTCGGACAGCGCGGCCTCATCGTCTCGCCGCCCAAGGCTGGCAAGACGACCATGCTCAAGCAGATCGCCCACGGCGTCGTTACCAACTGCCCCGAGGCCGTCCTCATGGTTGCCCTTATCGGCGAGCGACCAGAGGAGGTCACGGACATGCGCCGCTCCGTAGACGGCGATGTCTTCGCGTCCACGTTCGACGACTCCGTCGAGGAACAGTGCCGCGTCGCTGAGCTTGCCCTCGACCGCTCCAAGCGCCTTGTCGAACTCGGCAAGGACGTCGTTATCCTGCTGGACTCCATCACACGCCTCACCCGCGCCTACAACCTCGCTGTGCCCACCAGCGGACGCACCCTCTCCGGAGGCATCGACCCTATCGCCCTTTATCCCCCCAAGAAGTTTTTCGGTGGCGCACGCAACATCGAGGAGGGAGGCTCCCTCACCATCATCGCCACCTGCCTGGTCGATACCGGGTCCCGCATGGACGAGGTCATTTACGAGGAATTCAAGGGAACCGGCAACATGGAGCTCCACCTCGACCGCAAACTCGCCGAGCGGCGCTATTTCCCTGCCATTGACATCGTCCGCTCTGGTACCCGTCGCGAAGAGCTTCTGTATTCCAGCGAGGCCCACAAGCAGGTCGTTCTCCTCCGACGCATGATCGGAATGCTCTCCAATAACTCCGACGGAGGCAACGCCACCGAGCGCGTCCTTGAGCGCCTCTCCAAGACACCTACGAATCGCGAGTTCCTGCGTACCCTGTCCGCCGCTAGCAACAACTAACCCGAACCCGTGGCAGGCACCCCCACTTGTCTCGCTAGGAGAAGGAGGTGGCGTACGCACCGAATCGTGCTCATCCCGAGATCGAGCAAATCTCGGGTCAGTAAATACCCTGACACTCGCCCCTCGCTATCCCGCGTGACATCTCCCCCCACAGTCGTGTGGCGAACTCATACGGCGTTGATTTGAATCAGAATGCTGACATCGCCCCCAACATTTCGCGGAACCAAGGCTGTCACAGTCTCCGACGGCGGTGAGAACTCTGACGGAACTCTGGGAGACAGTAGAGTGCGAGTGGTACAGATCCCACTTCACTTGGCGGAGTGAATGTCCCGCGACACTAAGACGAGCAACTTCCCGCCGCTCCTTGGCAGCGAGGCACCCATATCGACATCCCATGGCAACGCTTTAACTTGATGTTGCACTTCGCCAGTGAACCGGTTGAAGTCGATAATCGGTTGTATCTGACTTCCAAGACCCAGACACAGTTTGGGGCGATAATTCAAAACCTCAACAAACTGGCAAAACCTCGCTCCAAAATCACTTTTTGCTGCAGCGATTCATATATAGAATGACATAAACCCGAGGAGGAGGCGCGTCGTGCGTGTGTGGTGGTGGCTGATAGCCGGGTTGCTGTTGTTGACCCTAGTAGCGGCAGTACCGGGGCAGGAGGGCCGTCCTCCCTCGCCGCTCGAACCCGACTACTACTCCGGCACCGTGAAGGTGCAGGGCTCTCCGCCCGCTGAAGGCACCCTCCTTGTGGCCTGCATAAACGGCTGCGACCAGTACCAGAGTGACTACGTCGTCCTGCCCTCCGACGGGACCTTTGAGTGGATGGTCATCGGCCCCTCCGATCACAGTTTTGTCAGCCAGACCGTCCTCTTCTACCTCGTCAACGAGTTCGGCAGTGTCCAGGCGGCCGAGTTTAACACCCATGCTGCGGCCCGCAACCGCTTCCAAATGGATCTAACCTTCGCGGAGCAGCTGCCAACCGACTTCCCGACACCGACGCCGCCACCGCCGCCTCCGACACTAACTCCGACCCCTGCGCCAACGGTGACGCCGACTCCAACGCCTTCCGCGACACCCGAGCCGACACCAACGCCTACGCCGGAACCCACGCCGACACCGACGGCCATCCTGCCAATAACCGGCGACACCGCCATCACTTCCTTCCCGCCGGTCTTCATCGCAGTTGGAATAGCCCTCGCAGTCGGCGGGGCAGCGCTGCTTCTATTCTCCCTACGGAAGCGCCCAAGCACGAACCCAGAACCGTCCGCCGACTGATCCGGTCGGTCCCATTGCCAGCGCTCCGCTCGCCGCTAGCTCCGAGGCCGCCACGCCCCACCGTTCAACCCAATTGGCTCGGGTCTGGTGCTATCCGCCACTGGTTTTCGCCCGAAGCAGAAGGGGCAACCGTATGGTCGCCCCTTCATTTCCGCCCATGCCTCTTACGATCTACGACCGGGGCGGTGACAGCAAGTTAACACGCTGGTCGGATGGCAGGTTGCTCGCAGTAACCACCAACCTGGGCTGAGGTTGCAGTTCGTCCTGACCCAGCCGGCGCAGAAACCCTTCAGGCCCGTCCAACGAAACCCCGGACTGCCCGTGGGCAAAATGCATCGGTATTACGATTCGTGGGTCCAGATCCTGTACGGTTTGCAGGGCCTGGTCCAAGTTGACGGCGCAGTGGCCGCCCACAGGAACTAGAACCACATCAACGGGCTTCAGTTCGTCAATCTGCCTCGTGGCCAAGGGCAGCGCAAGGTCGCCCAGGTGGCAGACGTTGACTCCGTCGATCTCGATCGTATAGGCGACGTTTCGGTGCTCGTGCGAGACGCCAGAGGGCAGCGGCGTCATGACCCCACGGACAATAATGCCGTTGTATTCGTACTCCCCCGGTGCCCGGAAAATCCGCGGTTCGCCAGCAACCGTGTCCGCCGCTGAGTGGTTTGGATGAGTGTTGCTGACAGTCACCACTGCCGCCGAGCGGGCGTCCATCCGTAAATCAATCTCTTCCGGGAAGGGGTCAGTTACTACCACCATTCCGTCAGCGTGAAGCCGAAACGATGAATGACCGAGAAAGACGAGATCCATGCTGTTTACTCCTCCTCAACCCAAGTTCCACCCTCGGTCAATGCTTCGGCCGGGGTGGATCCTTTCTGTTAATTTGCCCAGTTGTCGGAAATGCTCGTTTATGCAGGCGTCGGCAACTTCACAATTTGTAGGACTCTCAAGCAATGAGCTCCGGACCCCGCGGTGGATACCCATTCTCGGGAACATGCCGAAAAAATGGCTTCAGACCTGCTTGCCGGACCATTAGGCGTTGCTATGCCGGCGAGACCTACTCCATGCAATTGTTTCAAAGCTGATCACTTTAATGATCCTCGTAGCCGAGGAAGTGTCAATGAACCCCTGCAGTAAACTCCAAGGATTGCGCAGCGATCGGGCACCCTGCGCCGAACGAGAGACGTCCGAGCTCCCCGCACATTTAAGTCCGGCTTCTGCAAGTTGCATGGATATCCCTGGTCCAAGGTCTCGCGCCTGAGTCAAAGTAGAAAAAAGTTAAGAGAGTGAAGAAAGAGGCAAGGACCTTGACAACAAAAACGTCTTTGGCGACTCCCTTCCAAGTACCAGCGGATGGGAACGGGGAGAACCCAAAGACGTCTAGGCAGACGCAGAGAGCACCTTCGCACACCCACACAATCGTTTGCAGCGATGAAGCGGTTGATGGCTGCTCCTAGAGTATAGCATCCATAAACCGCCCCAGCGAGCACCGATTCTCGCCGCCACCGGGGAGTTTGACACTGCCGCAAATGCTATGCTAATTTCGAGAAAAGAGCCGCCGGTTTCGGCCTGTTAATGCCCACGTTTGGGGGCTAAGCCGATGCTATCCAACCGTACATCAACTATCCTCAATCTCTTGGTAGACGAGTATGTTCAGACTGCCGTGCCTGTCGCCTCAGACGGCATAGCGCGGAGCCCCCGACTGCGAGTCAGTCCTGCGACAGTCAGAAGCGCCATGTCAAGACTGACGGAAGCTGGTTACATTTCCCGCCCTCACATTTCTGCGGGAGGTGTTCCGTCAGACTTGGGATACCGACACTATGTCGAAACGCTAGGCGAGCAACCGTCGCTACCGGTGAGGATCAGGCAGAGGATGGATCGGTGGCTCGGCGATGCCGAACCCGACGTGGAGGTGTGGACCCGCCAATGTGCGGCTGCCCTTTCTCGCCTCACGGCAAACCTCGCTATCGTTACTCAGCCACGCGCCAGTTCACCGCGATTAAAAAGGCTGCAACTGGTGTTTTTGCACGAGTCTGTCGCTCTGTTGGTGCTTGTATTGGGGGAGGCACGTCTCCTGAAGCGTCTTCTTTCCCTGCACGACCCTGTCAGCCAGGAGCGACTGGACAGGGCTACGGAACATCTGAACGAGACGATGGCTGGTCTTAGCCGACAGCAGATTCAAGTTCAGGATTTTGAGCTGGATGGACTGGAACAGAGAGTGAGACAGGACTCCCTGAACTTGATGCTGGAGGCCGAGCAAGGAGATCTTCCGGAACACAGCGTCGAAGGTTTGAGCCGGCTATTGAATCAACCGGAGTTTGCCGCTGGTGAACGGGCCCGTCAGCTGGTGCAAACTGTGGAAGAACGAGTTCTCCTGGAGCGAATTATTACTGCTGCCCAAGACTCCGACCCCAAGGTATTCATCGGCTCTGAAATCCCGGAGGAATCGTTGCATGACTTCGGCGTGATTGTCTGTCGCTACGGACGGCCTGACGGGGTGGGAGGCGCCATTTGTGTAGTGGGGCCCACGCGCATGGGATATGCCACAGCAATAGGTGGCACCACCTACATGGCTGACTTGATGAGCCGAATGGTGCAAAGGCTTGAAGCCGGGGCGGACGAACCTCAATAGCACCCCCAAACGGGCTCCTTGGGCGCAATGGGCTTCATTCAAAAAGAGTTTCCATGCCATTGATGGTCGCAAGGCCTTGTCATTCCTCGCTCTGGGTAACTTTCTCAAAACAATCTACAACCCGCCCGTTATCACAGCCTATCCAAAAGTCGCGCAGGAGGAATTCCTCACGCCCAGGTGGTTGTCCGATTAAACCGCCCGTTCCGGAACGCTGCCGACCATGCAGTTTCGCAATTGATTACCACGATGGCGCCCCTTATAATGGTTATCTAACCACGAAAGTCCTGGAAGGTCTGAACAAGAAGCGGCGCACGTATTTTGCCCCATCTTGAGACTTGCCAGTAAATTCCTTCAGCCAGATGGATGTGACAACTATGGCGATAGCAGACGTTTTGACCGGCACATTTACCGTAAAGTCTGGGCACGCCCAGATGCTCAAGGGCGGCGTTATTATGGACGTGGTAACGCCCGATCAGGCGATGATTGCCGCAGAAGCCGGGGCAGTTGCGGTAATGGCCCTGGAGCGGGTGCCAGCAGATATCCGCGCCGACGGTGGCGTTGCCCGGATGACTGACCCTGCGATCATTAGCAAGATAATGGACGCCGTGAGCATTCCCGTGATGGCGAAGGTCCGAATAGGACACTTCGTAGAGGCCCAAATCCTAGAAGCCCTCGGAGTCGATTACATCGACGAGTCAGAAGTGCTGACCCCTGCGGACGAGACCCATCACGTCTGGAAGCATGACTTCAAGGTGCCCTTTGTTTGCGGTTGCCGAGATCTTGGGGAGGCCCTGCGCCGGATCTCTGAAGGGGCCGCCATGATTAGAACGAAGGGAGAGGCTGGCACCGGCGACGTGGTTGAAGCTGTTCGGCACATGAGGGCGGTTCAGGATGCCATTCGCAAACTCCAGAACATGCCGGATGACGAACTTGTAGTCGAGGCTCGGGACTTGCGCGTTTCCCTCGAACTCTTGCAGGAGACTCGCGAGCAGGGTCGCCTTCCTGTTGTCAACTTCGCCGCCGGAGGCGTTGCCACGCCCGCTGACGCCGCACTGATGATGCAATTGGGAGCAGACGGCGTGTTTGTCGGTTCGGGCATCTTCAAGTCAGGCGACCCCGCCAGCCGCGCCTACGCTATAGTTCAGGCTGTAACCCACTACAATGATCCTCAGATTCTGGCCGAGGTCTCCAAGGACTTGGGCGAACCCATGGTGGGACGGAACGTCCGTGAGATTCCCGAAGCGGAACTCTTGGCTCCGAGGAGCGTGTAGAAGCATAAGGTTGCCGCAGCTCGCTTTGCGGCGGCTGCAATGGCTCAAATTGGATAGCAGAGGCTCGGATAACATAAAGCGTTGAAAATTGGCGTTTTAGCGGTACAGGGCGATTTTGCGGAGCACATTGCTATTCTCCGCATGATCGGCTTCCAAGCGAGGGAAGTAAGACTGCCAGAGCATTTGGCAGGTCTTGACGGGCTGATCATTCCAGGCGGCGAAAGCACTACGCTGAGCCGCCTGATGTCCATCTACAATCTCCGAGAACCCATAGAGCGCATGGCATCGGAGGGTCGGGCCATCTGGGGAACTTGCGCCGGAATGATCATGCTGGCCAACGAGATCACGGAACAGGATCCTGTTCCCCTGGGCCTGATGGACATTGGCGTCAGGCGCAACGCCTTTGGCCGCCAGGTCGACAGTTTTGAACAGCCGCTCCAGATTTCCCCTCTGGATTCCGAGCCATACAACTGCATTTTCATTCGGGCCCCTGTGGTCATACGCGTCGGTGGAAGCGTGGAAGTCCTGGCCAGCCTCGAAGACGGTCGGCCTGTGGCAGTGCGGCAGGGTAACTTGTTCGCCACCGCTTTTCATCCCGAACTCACCGACGATACTCGGATCCACCAGTTTTTCCTCAGTTTGGCTGAAGACAATTCTTCCAAAACAGCTTTGTGACGATTGGACGGACTTTTTGCGCCGGTATTCCCAGGCAATCGCTAAACAGTTCGGGCGGAGGAATGAGATTGGCGACGGTGCATAACGCAGTGCGGGAAGAGTTGGATCTGGTTCTGGATGTTCTGCCAGTCAGGGTATCCTCAGCGTTGCGTCAGCGCGAGGATTTGGAAGAATTGTTGGAGGTGGTGCTGGACCTCGGCAGGAAACCGGAAGCCAGATTCCAAAGCGGTGATGCCCCCCTCAGCGAACAGGAGGTTGATGATGGCGACCTTCAGGGCATTATTGAATCTCTGGGTGAGTTTGGCGACGACAACAGGGCTGGCATAGAGCGCACACTGCACCGGATATCGGCCATACGCAATCGACGAGGCCGGGTCATTGGCCTTACCTGCCGCATCGGGCGGGCAGTGTTCGGCACTATCAAGATGATCGAAGACCTGGCTTTCTCTGGCAAGAACATCTTGCTGCTGGGGCGCCCAGGTGTCGGCAAGACTACAATGCTACGAGAGACGGCTCGTGTATTGTCGGTGGAAGCCCAGAAACGGGTTATAATCGTAGATACTTCCAATGAAATCGCCGGCGACGGTGATGTTCCCCACCCTGCAATTGGGCGTGCCCGTAGAATGCAGGTTTCTACCCCTTTGCAGCAACACGGAGTGATGATCGAGGCCGTCGAGAATCACATGCCAGAAACTATTGTCATAGACGAGATGGGAGCGGAACAGGAAGCTGCTGCCGCCCGCACCATTGCCGAACGAGGCGTGCAGCTCATCGCCACAGCCCACGGCAACACCCTGCACAATCTCGTCATGAATCCCACCTTGTCCGATTTGGTGGGCGGCATTCAGACCGTCACTCTGGGTGACCAGGAAGCTCGCTATCGGGGCACCCAGAAGACAGTGCTGGAACGTAAAGCGCCACCTACTTTCGACGTCGTGGTTGAAATACAAAGCTGGGAAAGGCTGGCTGTCCATGATGACGTCGCCCACGTGGTGGACCAATGGCTTCGGGGGTACCCGATTGTTCCGGAAATCCGATGGCTAGACGAGAATGGCGAGATACAGCGCGCCGAGGAGGAATACCGCACTAACGACAGTGCTCCGCCTCCTTTTGCTCTCAACGGAACGAAAACTGCTTTGCCGGAAGGCCGTCGCAGAGGGCGCAATTCTGGACATGGTCGTCATCGTGAGCAAGAACGGGACGGCGGTCAGTTGGCCGCTGTTCCCGGTGAACTCGGCGCAATGGGCGAAATGTCTCAGGAAGAGGCTGCGATGGTCTCTGAAGTGCGGGTCTTCCTGTTCGGGGTAGGTCGCGACAAGCTTGAAGCAGCGATGGTTGAATCTGGGGTGCCCGCACAGATTGTAAATGAACTGCGGCGGGCCGATCTGGTTCTAACTACCAAGACCCACTACCGCAGGGGATCTCAACTCGTGCGTATAGCCGAGGCTAACGGCAAACCAGTTTACGTTCTCAGGAAAAACTCGTTGCCCCAGCTACAGGAGTTTTTGCGCAGCGTTGTTTCTCAAGGGAACCGCAACGGTGGGAGAGGTTCGGTTTCGGAGCCTCAGGAAGCCCCCAACATAGAGCGTGCCATGATCGAGGCGGAAGAAGCAGCGAACCGGGTCTTGGGCGGAGAAATGACAGTCAAGTTGTCCCCGCAGAGATCCCACATTCGCCGTCTTCAGCACATGCTGGGTCAGCGGTACAATGTTGCCTCAACCAGTCAGGGTCGAGAGCCGGATCGCGCGGTAATGTTCTATCGGACATAGTCTTTTCCCCACACCGTTGAACCGATCCGGGCATTTGACCTGGTTTCAACTTGCGTGAACACTCACAGGCCGCTAAACTCAGCTATCTTCAATGTCCTGGAGGACGATATGGAAGGCAAGGTTCAGATAGAGATCACCTACTGCGTAAGTTGACAGCATCTCGGAACTGCCACGTGGATGGCAAACGAGTTTTTCCGGCACTTCGGACCTGATGCAGCAGTAGCGATTTCTCCCCGCGGCCAGAGCATAATGGAAGTCTTCGTCGACGGTGAGCGCATCTTCGACAAGAAGGGCGAAGGCAACGTGTTCCCCGACTTGGGACGTGTTCGAAAGATGTTGGCGCATGTTCGAGAAAAGATCGAGCAGGCTGATCTGGTGGCAGCAGACGACTAACCAACTTTCGGCACCAGCCAAAAGGTACTTCTGAGTTGAACAAAGAGCCCCTCCGTTTCGACGGAGGGGCTTATTTTTTTAAAGCCTGTCTGAAGTCATTGTTGCAGCAGGGCGGCGTTCTTCGGCTCATTGGACCTGGTCAGGTCCAACATTCCCGCCACCACATACCAGATGGCCTCCGCAAGCTCGTCTTGCGTGCAACGTGCATCCAACCGGTGCCAGTCTGGGCAGGTTTCCGACAATTCAAGGTAGCCGCGGCGCACTCGATTGTGGAACGCAATGGACTGGTCTTCGAATCGTCGGTGCCCTTCGATATCGGCGCGGCCCGGATCGGAGGCGTCTTCAGGAGACAATGCCATCCGCAACTGAGGACTGCCCACCCGAAGCAGGCCCTCGTCAGGGCCGATGTCCAGGAAAAAGGTCGCATCGGGCTGCAGTCCGCCCGTAGCGTATTCGTTCAGGTTGTCGACGACGTCCCGCCTTATACCTCGTCCGAAACCCTGGTAGGCCACCGTGGAACCCGTAAAACGGTCTGCAATTACGGAGACTCCCTTCTCCAGGCTTGGCTTGATTTGTTCAGAGACCAGCTGAGCTCGTGCGGCAACGAACAGGAGCAACTCGGATTCCAAGGCCAAAGGTCGCTTGCTCTTCAGGTATTCCCGCAAATGGAGCCCGAGTGTCGTCGTTCCAGGTTCCCTGACAACAATGACCCTTTGTTGTACCGAGGTGAACCGCTCCCGCAGAATTTCCGCCTGCGTGCTCTTGCCCGATCCCTCTCCACCCTCGAAAACTATGAACAGTCCCTTGGCCACTGGTACCTCAAAAATCAGTCTGGTTTATCGGGTTGGAGCCTGACGTCCTGGCTCGCGGCCGATAAGGCTCATTCCCTAGGCGCATCCAAATGGGTAGCATGGCAGTGGTAACCACATTCAGGTCGCACAAAGTGGCGCTATGACTTCCTCTCCGAAGCGGCGGATGATGCTTTCCGGGGAGGGTCCTATAGCGGTGATCAGCAGAACATCTACGCCTTCACTGAATATGGAAAGCACCTTCTTTCGGCAATCCTCCGGGGTGCTGGCAACAGCAAATCTGTCGGCAAAATAGTCGGTCAAGCCAAGTTCGTCAGTCAATGTGGCGTTCCGAGTCTGGCCCACCTGTTCGTGTTCAACGGCACGATATTCTCGGTGAAGGGTCAATACAGCCTCTTGATGCTCCTCGGGCACCATCTTCCCCTCCAGAGTAAAGCGGAATGCGTGATGACCGGAAGCGGCAAGGGCCATTTTGATTTCTTCGATGGCTTCGTCCCGGGAATCTGAGATATTGCACTTGGCGAAGGCCCACACCTCGGTCGATCCCTTCTCTCGACCGGCGGAACGTTCCCCTTCTCTAATGCGTGCGATCGTGTCGCCCATTACCTCTGGAGTCAAGCCGGTATGGATGATCGCAGCATCCGCCACCGAGCCTGCCATGGCCAGGGTGCGTGGCCCTTCGGCGGACATTGCGACGGGAATAGCTGCATCTGCCCAACGAACGTGGGCACTGTCTCCTCGAAATTCGGTGGTTTCCCCGGACAGCATTTCTCGAACCGTCTGGATGTAAAGGTGCAGTTCCGCCAGTCGGGCCGGTCTCAGCCCCAGATTCAACACTGCACTGTCGCCGCTGCCAATCCCCAAGAAGGCCCGACCTCCGGAAAGTTCGTTTACCGACGCGATGGCCGACGCCGTTATTGCAGGATGCCGCGTGAGGGGATTACTGACCGTTGGCCCAAGCTTTACCCTATTGGTAGACATAGCCACCACGCTCAGGGTCACGTACAACTCGCGGAACAGGGACTGTGAGTCCCCGATGCCAACATAGTCGAACCCCATGACCTCTGCGAGACGGGCCCGGTCGGCGAGGATATCAAGACTGTCAGGAAGCATGGTCACGCCGAATTTCATGTGCGTCCTTTCTATTCGTAAACTCGGCGAGGGCCCACGGTCTTCATGTAGCCTTCATAGTTGCGGCGTGTTTCGGAAACTGAGTCTCCGCCGAATTTTTCCATAAAGGCCTCGGCCAGCACGAGGGCCACCATTGCCTCGCCAACTACGCACGCGGGCGGTGCCTGGCAAATGTCTGAACGCTCGTAGTGCGCCTGTACTTCGCTGCCTGTGTCCAGGTCAACCGACGGCAAAGGGCTCATCAAGGTGGCAATGGGCTTTATTGCAAACTGCGCCGCAAGTGGCATTCCATTGGTCATGCCACCCTCGGTTCCTCCGAGTCTGTTGGTGCTCCGCTGCCAAGGCCGGTCGGGGTCCGTTACCGGCTTGATGACGTCCTGCACTTCGGATCCCCGCTTGTTGACTATATCCCAACCCGGGCCAATGGACACTGCCTTGACGGCGTTGATGGACATCAATGCCTGCGAGACGCGCCCGTCTATCTTGCGGTCCCATGAGACGTGGGACCCGAGGCCTATGGGTACGTTTTCCGCCAGCACTTCGACGATGCCGCCCACGGTGTCGCCCGCGTCGCGCGCAGCATCAATTTCCGCTGTCATGCGATCGGCGGCCTCAGGGTCAGCGCAACGCACTGGAGATTCTTCGACGGCCTGCCAGTCGATCTCCGAGGGAGGCTCAGAAGATATTCCCCCGATGGATAAAACGTGGCTATGTACCTTGATGCCGAACTCTTCAAGAAGTCGTAGAGCTACCGCTCCCGCTGCAACCCGTGCTGCGGTCTCTCTCGCGCTGGACCGCTCCAGTACGTTCCGGACGTCATCAAAGCCGTATTTCATCGTGCCAGGCAGGTCGGCGTGTCCGGGGCGCAATCGGGTAACTCGCTGACTTCGAGGGCTTTGTGGCTCGCCCTCGATAGGGCGCACCGACATCGCCTCTTCCCAGTTGGCCCAATCCCGGTTTTCGATGCTCATTCCGATGGGACTGCCTAATGTGGCGCCATGCCGGACGCCCGAGATTATATGGGCCCAGTCTTGCTCAATCAGCATCCTGCCACCTCGCCCATAACCCTTCTGCCGGCGAGCAAGGTGGAATCCAATATAGTCCTCATCAATGGGCAGGCCCGCTGGTACATTCTCGACAATTATTACCAGCCCTTGGCCATGAGATTCTCCGGCTGTTACAAAACGAACCATACAATTCCAGGCGCCACTTCACGCGCGACTGTTAGTCTAGATTTCCGTATAACGATATCTGCTGCTGTCATCCGCGCGACGCAAGTTGAAATGAGGATAGTTTGTCCTGAGAACTAGCTGCGTGCTCGCATCGCGGCGGTGGCAGCCTCCAGCATTACGGACACGGGAGCTTCCTCGCCGGTCCACATCTCGAAGGACTCGACACCCTGATAGACCAGCATCTGGATGCCGCCCAGCGTCGCGGCCCCCGCCCGTGCTGCCTCGCGGAGCAACGGAGTTTCCAGCGGATTATACACGAGGTCGTTGACGAGAACCGTAGACGGAATATCCGATGAATTCAACGGAGTACCCGTTTCGTCGGGGCCGTGGAGCATACCGACTGAAGTGCAGTTGACAATGAGGGCAACTTCGGTGGCCGCCTCCGTAGCTTCAGGCAGTCCCAGCCCTTGAGCTGCAACTCCGCTGTTGATGGCAAGGCTCGCGAGGCGTTGCGCCCTCTCAATCGTCCGGTTAGCGACGAATAACTGGGCAATTCCGGCCCGCGCAAGGGCATAGACCACGCCTCTTGCCGAGCCGCCAGCCCCGAGCACCAGCACATCTTTTCCTAAGGGTTCAAACCCGGCACCCTCCCGAAGAGCACGCAGAAAACCAATTCCGTCCGTGTTGTGACCGGTTAGTCGGCCATCCCGGTTCACGATAGTGTTCACCGCTCCCGCAGTGGAGGCCCAGTCATCCACTTCATCAAGGAATGAGATGACTGCCTCCTTGTGGGGCAAGGTGACATTAATGCCCAGGGTTCCTGGCGTCCGGAGTCCTTCAATGAAGACGCCCACGTTATCAGGATCTACGTCCCAAGGTTCATAGGTTCCGTCAAACCCGATGGCATCCAGGGCCGCCTGCTGGAACACGGGGGAAATGGAGTGGCTGATCGGATGTCCGATTATTCCGAGGCGCTGAGGCATCTCTTACCTGATAGAAAGATTGGGAGCCAGCTAACGTCCGAGTTGCTGCAAGATGTCTTCGAGTCTGTGCTTGCGCTCCCTGAGTTCCGAGAGGCGGGCCTCTTCTGTCTCCACCACATCCTGGCGAGCCCTTTCCCGAAAATTGGGGTTCGCTACCAGCTTTTCCACTCGCTCCAGGTTGCGGTCACAGTCTCCCAGTTCTGACCGCAAGCGCTCACCTTCTGCTTCCACGTCTACCACGCCCTCCAGCGCCAGTCTAACCACCATAGGACTGACCACCAGCGTCACCCCAGTGGACCCTTCAGGGCTCTCGGCTTCCCCATCCGTAATACGCAGAGGCTCGACTCGAGACATTACCCTGATGACATCCGCTTCGTCCTCAATGGCTGACCTTTTGCCATTGGCTTCGACCAGGGCTTCGAGGTGTTGACCGGCCGGAATGCGCAATTGGGCGCGGGTGTTCCGAACTGCTCGAACCGCTTGTTGGACCAGCGCAATATCTTCCTCTGACTTAGGATCCCCCCGGTCAAGGGACTCTGGGTATTGGGCGATCATGATTGAATCTACTTCACCATCCATCGCGTTGGGCAACTGGGCCTTCAGCGATTGCCAGACCTCTTCGGTGATAAACGGCATGAATGGGTGGAGCAGCCGCAGAATGCGTTCAAGCACGTGAGCCAATGTCGGCAGGGGCGAAGGTTCGCTGCCGTTTCGCAGTCGAATCTTCGCCATCTCGATGTACCAGTCGCAGTAATCGTTCCAGATGAATTCGTGCAGCCGCTGCTGTGCGTCCCCCAGCTCGAAGCTCTCCATCGCGCGATTGACTTCAGCGGTCACCCGGTCAAGCCGGCTTACGATCCAGCAGTCTTCGCGGTGCTGTGGCTTGACGTTCTTCCACCCGTTGAGGTCAGGCTGGCCTTCCACGGCAGACATGACGAACCTGGAGGCGTTCCATATCTTATTGGCGTAGTTGCGTCCTGCTTCCAGCCGGTTTTCGGTAAATCGCAGGTCGTTCCCTGGGGCCGTGCCAGTGGTGAGGGCGAAGCGAAGGGCATCTGTTCCGTATTTCTCAACCAGATCTAGGGGGTCCATGGTGTTGCCGCGGGTCTTGCTCATCTTCGCGCCCGAGCCGTCGCGAATGAGGCCGTGCAGGTACACGGTGTTGAACGGCGCTTTCCCGGTATTCTCGATGCCCAGCATTATCATCCTGGCCACCCAGAAGAACAGGATGTCATAGCCGGTCTCGAGCACGGTAGTGGGATAGAAATAATCGAAGTCAGGGTTGTCCTCGGGCCAGCCTAAAGTGGAATGAGGCCACAGCCCTGAGCTGAACCAGGTATCCAGTACGTCTGGATCCTGTCTTATGTCCCGAGAGCCGCAGGATTCGCAAGCTTCTGCGTCCTCCATGGATACCGTGAGATGACCGCATGGACCGCAGTACCATACCGGGATGCGATGCCCCCACCACAGTTGCCGACTTATGCACCAGTCGCGAATATTCTCCAGCCAGTTCAGATATACGCGTGTAAACCGCTCGGGGACTATGCGAATATCGCCTTCGGTAACAGCTCGATAGGCCTTTCCGGCAATACTGTCCGGTTGTTCGTGGCCCCCCACATTGACAAACCACTGCATGCTTATCAGCGGCTCTACCACGGTGGCGCAGCGCTGGCAGTGGCCTACGGAATGGCGGTGCTGCTCTATTTTCTCGAGAGCGCCCAACGATTCCAGTTCCTCCACCACTCTGCGACGGGCCTCGAACCGTTCCACGCCGGCGTATTTGCCCGCGACCTCGGTCATGTTGCCGTCTTCGCCGATTACGTTTGGAGCGTCCAGCCTGTGGCGCTGACCTACCTCGAAGTCCACCGGATCGTGGGCGGGAGTTACCTTGAGCGCTCCGGTGCCGAACTCAGGATCGATTGCCTCGTCTCCCACCACGGGGATGGAGCGCTCCATGATGGGCAGCATTACGTTGCGGTCTCTGATGCCATCGTAGCGCGGGTCCTCTGGGTGCACGGCTACGCCGGTGTCGCCCAGCATGGTCTCCGGTCGCGTTGTGGCGACAGTGACCGCCCTGTCGGGGTCGTCTTCCAATGGGTAACGGATGTAATACAGTTGTCCGTCTACATCCTGGTAGTCAACTTCCAGGTCAGAAAGCGCTGTGGCGCATCGCACGCAACGGTTGATGATTCGCTCATGACGGTAAATCAGCCCCTTGCTGTAGAGATTGACGAAAGTCTGGCGCACCGCGTGGCTGGGACCGGGCTCCAGAGTGAACTTGTGCCTTTCCCAGTCCGCCGAGATTCCCAGGCGTCTCGACTGTTCGTGGATGATGCCGCCGGATTTCTCGACATGCTCCCAAACACGTTCGACAAAGGCTTCCCGGCCAATTTCGTGCCTGCCAGTGCCTTCGTCCAGCAATTGCCTTTCCACCACCCACTGCGTGGCAATGCCTGCGTGGTCGGTTCCGGGCAACCACAGCGTTGGAGTACCGGTCATCCGCCGGTAGCGAATAAGAGCATCTTCCAGCGCTTTTTCCAGTGCGTGTCCGAGGTGCAATTCTCCTGTGACATTAGGGGGCGGCATGATGATTACATAGGGTTGTTGCCCCGGATCAGCCTTGGCATGGAAATAGTCCTTGTCCAGCCAATTCTGGTAGACACGCCTTTCCACGTCTCCAGGATCGTAAGCACGAGACATCTGCCTGGAAGTCATCGATTCACATTTACTCCGCAGCCGGACACCCGGCACTGGATGGGAAACGACTTTCCTCAAGCCTTGGAAAGTCTGGCAGTTCAGGGGGAAGCAACAACGAAAATCGCCGCCTGCGATCAGTGAGAATATAACACCGACAACTGCTGAGAGTCTATCGAGACAGGTAGAAGGAGAAGGCGGTTTCCTGCAGGGCTGTGTATCTGCGGATCGCAAGCCGCGTGTCAGAGGCAACCCGAGCCGGATCCCAGTAGTTGACCCGTTTCTTGTGGAGCCAGTAGGTGAATTCCTTGAGGTCTGTGAGGGAGAGCCCGCGGCGACGATCCGCCACTACGTGATCTCGAAATTCGTCCATAAGGTTGGAGCGTGAGTTGTTGTAGAGATGGCGGAAAGCATCCTCCATCAGATCTTCGCTGTCTGTGTATCCCTTGGCGGTGTGATACTTGCGAATTTTCTCCTCGGCAGCCAGCTGCAGAGCTTCTTCTAAGACTACGCCATAGTGATAATTCAAAAACCCTTGGTGCTTGCTGGGGCCCAGCAGGTTGCGAAATTCATCGTCTTCGATGGGTTCAGGCAGGATACCGTGGAAAAGCAACATCTCAAGCTCTTCCGCAGGAATGTCATCTAGCGCTTCCGAGCACAGCCGTTCCGCCAAGAGCAACCAGTCGAAAGCCTCCCGACCGATTATGTATTTGCACCTCCGCCCGTGCCATTGCTCCTCGGGCAGTGTCCAGCGCCCCATGGCCTCCAACAAAGATCTATGCCAAGGCGCTCCTGCTGCCAGTTGCCCGCGGAAATAGGCGACCGTATCCGCGGCATTATCGCCTCCTTCGCTGGAAGGTCGGACCACTACGCCCAAGCCGCCGCTGTTCGAAAAGGCGTCAGGGGGAACGGCGGCCATCAGGTGGCACCTGGGGCCACTGCGGCATCAAATACACGGATGCGATCAGGCTTGGGTGTTTCGAGGAATTCGAGAAAGTCCCGCAAAGGCCAAGCGTTGAGTATTTGCCTTGGACCGCACCAGGCCCTACGGGCCACCGCCACCCCGAATCTGCCTCCCGAGAGCTCCGAGTACTGATGCGAGTCTGTGTTGATCACCAGCGGAACGCCAAGCTCCCTTGCGCGGAAGGCGTGTATGTCACGTAGGTCCAGACGCGCCGGGGAAGCGTTGATTTCCAATGCTGTTCCGGTGTCCCGCGCCGCCTGCAACACCGCCTCCAGGTCAAAATCAACGGGCGTCCTCTGACCAAGCAGTCGCGTCGACAAGTGGCCGATAATGGTCACAGACGGATGTTCCATGGCAGCGATGATCCGCCTCGTCATCGTATCCCTGTCCTGGGTCATTGCGTTGTGCACCGATGCGACCACCACGTCCAGCTCTTCCAGCACCTGGTCCGGGAAGTCCATTCTTCCGTCAGCGCGAATATCGACCTCGGAGCCAGCCAGAATGCGGATGTCGAATCTACCCTGTAACTCGCGCAGTACCTGGCGCTGAGCTGACAGCCTCTCGGGAGTCAACCCGTTTGCCACGCCCAGGCCTTGGGAGTGATCGGTGAGCGCCATATACTCGTAGCCCATCGACGCTGCAGTTTCAACCATGGTCTCAATGGGATCGCTGCCGTCGCTCCATTCGCTATGGACGTGCAGGTCACCTCTAAGGTGACTGGCTTCGACCAGGGCCGGCAATCTATTTTCCTGCGCCGCATCCATTTCCCACATTCCGGTCCGCAGTTCCGGCGGCACCCATGGGAGGCCGAGCCTGGCGTAAAAGGATGATTCGTCAGCGAAGAATTCAGCTTCCCCTGAATCGACATCAGTAATGCCATATTCATTCAGGGAGAGGCCCATCCTGTTCGCGTAATCCCGCAATCTAATGTTGTGCTGCTGGCTTCCGGTGAAGTATTGCAGCATCGCACCAATGGAGGCCGCTTCTCCAGTTCGAAGATCGATCTGTAGCCCCGGCTCCACGATGACGCTCGTCTTACGAGGGCCGTTCACCAGCACTTCCCTGACTTCCGGCAACTCTGCAAGGCATCGCCCCAACTCTTCAGGTTTGGGGGTGATCGCGACCAAGTCGACGTCTCCGATGGTCTCTTCCCACCGCCGCAGGCTACCTGCCGGTGTGAGAAGACCTATTTCAGAGTCGCGATCGCGCAGGGATGCCATGACCGACTCCGCAATGGGCAAAGCTTGTCCAATTGGAGTGCGGCTCCCCATGCTGCGAGTGGCCTGCAGGTGGCGAAGTATTCCGTCAGCGGCCCGCTTTCCCATTCGTGGCAGCTTGGCCAGTCGGCCGTCTGTGGCCGCTTCTTCCAGTCCCTCAACGGTGCTGATTCCCAGCTCCGTACCGATGAGCATGGCTGTTTTTGGGCCAATGCCGGGAACTGCGAGCAGATTCAGCGCCCCTGAGGGCACCTCTGCCTCGGCCCTTTCGTACGTCTGCACCTTGCCGGTATTTACCAGCTCGTGGATCTTTTCGCTGATGGCCTTGCCGATACCAGGAATGTCGGTCAGCTTTTGGTTCTCGCCAACGGCTTGCGCCAAGGGGAAGGTCAGTTGATGAATGGTTGCCGCGGCGCGTCGATATGCACGAATCTTGAACCCCGAATCTCCCTGCATCTCTAGCAGAGCACCGAGGTTCTCGAAGAGTTCCGCGATTTCTTCATTGGAATGGTGCATTATCGGACTCCCCGTTTCTCGTGGGGAAATCGGTAGGGACGTGTAAGTTTAACTATAAGGTGTTGGTTCATTCTTGTCTAACAGGTATGACGATCAGGCGTCAGGGGGACCAGTGCAATGGCGTCTTGATTTCACAGTTGGGCAGGTTGAATCTGTGTATCAACGCTGCCGGGTGGAGAGGCTGATTTTTGTTTATTCCGGTAATATCAGGTAATTTCCGATAATTGGCGTGAACCCGGAGGACCTGCGTTGGGTCGAAGAGAGAGCCAACGGGGCTGCTGCCCCGTTGAAGTTGCTTTCAGTAGTAAACATGGATCTCATGCTAGAGAAAGGTCACGAGGTTTGGCAAGGGACAACTGTCATCACGACGGACTGTGGCCATTAAGACGCGAATGACCCTGGGCAGGGAGACCTGTAGCCTTGACAGGCAGTATGACGGATTCGATAATAGATGTCCCAAGCCGAGGTAGCTCAGGTGGTAGAGCACGGCACTGAAAATGCCGGTGTCGACAGTTCGAGTCTGTCCCTCGGCACCTTTTTTTGCTTTTCTGCAAGCCAGATTTGGTGAAGAGAGCCCGAATAACAACATAGTTTTTTAGCAGGTTGTTAACTTCTAGGTTAGAGGCCTCTTGGCAACACATCGGGAACCCTTCTCTCCAAGTAACGAACCTCGCCCTTGACCTTCGGAGAGTCAAAGAACAAGAGAGCTCGGCACCGCCCGAGTTTTTCAGTATTTTCCGCCCTGCCCAGCGCGATCCCAACGTGGACACTTCACTGGCTGCGGCTACATCTTTGCGAGAACGGACGCCGAGCGCCAAGCCACTAGCCAGCGCGACCGCGACAGCCACGGTTCTGCCCACTGCCTTACTAACTACCGCGGCAACTCCGGATCAGGCAGCCCCGGCAGGGTCCGATTCTGGGCCGCCACTGGGCGAAGGTGGCGACGGCGGTTCGGTGAGGCCTTTTACCCTCCTTGTGCTCGGCAGCGTCGCCTTCCCTACGGGTCTAGTTTTAATCGCAATTGATTGGAGACCGCGACGCAGCCTTGGTCAGTTTTCCTCACCAAGCAATATGCAAGTCGACACTGACCATGGGCGTTGCTCGGCATCCAAGTGAAACGCGACAGGGTCAGTGGCCGTTGCCGTAATCCCAAAGATGATTCAGAGGGTCGATTTCTTCACGCCGTCGTGGTAACCGGCTCGTGTGTCTTCAGGAAACGCCGGGCGTGGGCCACAACTTCGTCTATGTGTTCCTGTGTATCTTTCCACGGGTAGATGGAGACCTCCGAATTCGCGGCGAGACTGGCCACCTCCATCGCAACCTTGTATGGGTGAGCTGGCACGTCTTCAGGAGCTACCAGGATCGGGGTCTGTAGGTTGCGGACGAAATCTCGGGTGACGGTAAAGACGAAGTCAGCGCGGCTGGTGTACATGCTGGTGAGGAAGTCGTGAACCATGTCCATGGTCAGCTCCGGACGCCTCTCGCAGAGGGGCGGCCCCCATCCGGTAATGTTGTTCTGGTAGAAGAGGTCCGGCATCTCTGGGCGGAACCCGCTGGGCTGCATGAAGGCTGCAGCGACAATGCGGTCGGGGGCGAGCCTGAGCAGGTTGTGCATCATTGGGCCGCCGATGCAGAAGCCAATGACACCGCACTTTTCGATGCCCAAGTGGTCCAACAGCCCGAGTTGGTCGTCAGAATAGGCGTCCCAGGGGCGGTCAATCTCTAGCGGGCCAGTGGACTGGCCACCGTTTGCGTTGCGGAGATCGGCAGCGATGCAGCGGAAGTCGTCTCTGTATGTCTTCATGGGGTTGAAGGGACACGACGCGTCGAGGGAGGCGATAGTGGAGTTGAGCCCTCCTCCAGGGATGATCAACAGAGGGAATCCTGAACCGACTTCCTCGTAGTGAATGCGGGTGGCTCCTTTTTCGTAGAAGGGCATAACGATGTTCCTCCAAGGGAGATTGGGCACCGGTCAAGGGTTTCGGTTTGGACTGGCGTGATGGGTGAGTTGTCGACCTCAAGGATACAACCGAGACGAGCGCTTTCCTAGCCGGGTCGCCGGATGTGATTGCGGAACCGGTCTCGAATGTCCGAGGGGACGTGGGAGACTCGCGGTATGCCATCGACAGGGACAATGGCAACCTTGACGTGCAGCAGGGAGGGCCCGTTGTCCAAGGTGCATTCACGCAGAGTCTGAGCAAGATCTTCGGCGTCGTCGACGCGACAAACCCGGGCATAGCCGCAGCTTTCGGCAACATCGGCGAGGTTCACGCCGGAGGCAAGGGAAGGTTGAGCGCCAGTGGACTCGTAGGCCTCGTTGTCGAGAATGACGTGGACGAGATTTCCGGGGTGTTCAGTGGCGATGAGGGGAAGGGCGCCGAGGTTCATGAGGGCGCTGCCGTCCCCCTCGAGGACGAGCACGCGGCGACTGGGCGTGAGGAGAGCGAGGCCGAGCCCGAAGGAAGAAAGTAGCCCCATGGACCCCAGCATATAGAAGTTGCCAGGGCGGTCGTCAGTGGCAAAGACCTCGCGGGAAATCATTCCTGTTGTGCTGACGAGCAGATCGCCGGCGGACGTGGACAGAAGGATCGTCTCGATGGCCCGGTAGCGGGGGATCACAGGAGCACCCCGGGACGGACCAACAGCGCGCCGGGTATGGACTGTTCTTCTATAGCGGCGAGAAGGGTGTCGAGGGCGGACTCCAGCCCGTCGTGTTCGAGAATCTCGCACGGCATCTCCAGAAGGTCAAAGAACTCTGGCGTCTTGTCGCCCATGATCCAGTGTTCCGGAGCGTCGTTGGGTGGCCCGCCATAGCCGCGCCATCCGACCACGAACAGGGCTGGAATGCGGTAGAGAAGATTGAATGAAGTGAGAGGGTTGACGATGTTACCGATGCCGGAGTTCTGCATCATCACGCCGCCGAGACGGCCCTGGAAGTGGGCGGCGCTGACTACCCCGAGGGCCACATCCTCACGCACGGCTGGGACGTAGCGAATTTCGGGATCGGCTATCATGGCGTGGTAGGTGCCGCCGAAAGTGGAATCAGGCACCCCGGAGAAGAAGGTCAGGCCGCGGGACTTCAGGGCGGCCCAAAAGGTCTGGGGGTCAATGGGTGAAGCGCTATACGGCACTACGGCTAACCAGCCCTACGCCGTGATTCGCCGGAGGAAGGCCAGCACGTTGCCGCCGGCGATCTTGCGGACGTCATCGTCAGAGTAGCCCCGGGCTATGAGACCGCGGATGATGTTCTTCCCGTCGGCAGGGGACTCCAGGCCATTCAGGTAGGGTGCAGGGGCCGGACCAGTGCGGCCCAGCATGACGCGACTGAGATCAACCATGTCGCCGATGCTGGTGTCGGTGCCGATGGCCACGTGGTCGATACCGACCAGCCTGACCATGTAATCGTAGTGGTCCAGCACGCACTCGATGCTCTGCTCGGGATCGTTGCTGAGCCGGTTGGGTACAGCGGTGATGCCGATTACCCCGCCGCGGCGAGCGCAGGCCAACAACTCCTCGTCTTTCCTCAGCCTGCGGGATTGCAAGCTGTCGCTGGCCAGGGTGTAGGAGCCATCGTGACTGAAAGTCACCGGAGCTCCTGACGCCTCGATGGCATCCATGGCAGTGCGGAAGGAGGCGTGAGACACGTCGACGACCATTCCGAGGTCGTTCATGCGTTGGACGACCTCGACGCCGAACTCGCTGAGGCCGCCGTCGTTGCGCTCGAAGATGCCGTCGCCGATATAGGCCTTACGGCTGTAGGTGAGGCCTGCAAGCCGTATCCCGGCGTGATAGAGCACGTCGACCAGGTTCAGTTCGTTGCCGATGGCCAGGTGTTCCACAGTCGGCAGGAAACCCACCTTGTCCTGCTGCTTCGCTGACTCTATCTCGGCGGCACTGCCAACGTGGAGCACATTGTCATGGCGAGAGATGTCCGAAATCATGATGCTGATCTCATCCAGCAGGTCGGAGAACCGGATGAATGACATCTCGTTAGTGTGGAGCATGCCTCGGAAGACGTTGGCAGTCCCTACGGCAGTGAAGCCTCCCTCCCGCACCGCGTCATACCCCCATACGTAGTTGTCGCTGCGCAGGTATTCCCAGTACTGGTTCACGTCCTCGGGAAGCACCATGGGATGCTGATGAAGGTCGATCATGATCGACTCTTCCATCAGGCGCCGGAACCTGGTTTCCTGGCGCGCGTCGAGCGGCACTGTCATTGATGGAACACGCCCGACCTGGGCTACGAGGCTGAAGCGGGCAGGGGTCATGATGCCAACTCCCGCTGATGAGCGCAAAGGCGCCGGTGGAGCAGTGCGTGCCATAGGGAAAGCATCGCCATCAACCCTCCAGGGCGCCTTCGAGGTAAGAGCGGAAGGCAGAGGGTTCGTTTATGAGGGCCTGGAGCTCCATGGACGGGAGACGGTGCGGGTCGGTGTCCTCGGTGATGTACCTGGTGCTGTTGGGAGGCCCGCCGTCGCCCTCGTCGGGTTCTGTGGAACCGGCCAGCTCCGCGTAACGGATGGGTTTGCCGTCGGCTTCGTATTCGGAACCGACAACCCACAGGCGACCGAACCGGTACCGCTTCCTCACTTCGGCTTCGGCGGCACTGCTCCAGCTGGTGCCGGTGAAGGCGAAGTCTTGGGGGAAAAAGCCGAGATTCTCCTCGATGACCCGATTGCAGCGGTCGAGTTCTTCCCGAATCACCGCTCCGTCAGTATCTTCGGCGGCGAGATTGGAAAGGTTGGGATGGCTGACGGTGTGGGCGCCGATGTGCCAGCCGAGGTCGCGGAGCTCCCGTACTTCGGACCATGGCATGTGCTCAGGAATCTGGGCCAGCGCCAGCGGCCGTGGATAGTCGGGGTCATAAGGTGAGGTGTAAATGAACAAGTTACCTTTGAAACCGTACCGCTCCAGTGTTTCATACACCTCCCGCCGCATGGAGACGACGGGATGATCGAAGTCGATCATTATGGGCCGGTCAGGCAGGGAACCCGATCCCTCCCGCCAGGCGGCCAGCTGGTCGTAGTTGATGGACTGGAACCCCATCTCGGCCGCGATCCCCATGAGGGTGTCGAAACGCTCCTCCGTCAATGGATGGCGGAGGGCACCGGCGGCGGTGGGTCGGATGCCGTGGCACATGGTAATCGGTATTCTCATTGCGGCCTCCAGCAAGTGTCAGTGACAGCGTTAACGTCAGAGGCCGAGCGCGGCAACCCCTGCCTTGGCGATGGCTTCGTCGTCGAGTCCGCTGGGGAGGCCGCCAACTCCTATGGCGCCCACCACCGCTCCTTCGTGGATGACAGCAACTCCGCCCGGGATGGCGATCAGCTGCGGGTCGCCAAAGGATTCAAGGGACCTGCCCGTGCTGGCGAGCTGCTCGGCAAAGGCAACGGTGTCGATGCCGCGAACGGCCGAAGTGTAGGCCTTGCGGATCGCGAAAGTGGGCCTAAGGCAGCGGTCCATGCGTGCGTAGGCCAGCAGGTTGCCGGCATCGTCGACCACGGCCATGTCAACCTTGCGGCGGTTGGTGTCCCGGTTGTAGTCAGCGATCATGGCGGTGATGGCGTTTTGGGCCTGTTCCAAGCTGATCATCGGCTTGTTCCACATGGTGTCAACCTCCTTGTTGTTTCGCGGGAACCGCGTGTTAAAGCCCAGTGGCTTTACCCATCCACTCCCGTCTTTTCACTGGGCGGGAAGGGTCCTTGCGGGTAGCCATCAGGCGTCTATGGTCGTGGGTCGCATGGTGTGCCATGGGGTGTTCTGCTCGTAAGCGTGGGCCAGTCGGAACACCATCTCCTCACCACCCGGGGGAGCAGCGATCTGGAGCCCAATTGGCAGCCCCTGTCCGCCGAAGCCGCATGGGACGGAGATGGCCGGTGAGCTGGCCAGATTAAAGGTGTTGGTGCGCATGAAGGGCAGCCGAGAGGACGTCTCCCTGCTGGTGACTGGAGGGTCTTCGATTACAGGGACGGCCTGCCTGCCGGAGGTGGGCATGACGAGGGCATCATAGGTCTGGAAGGCGGAGAGTACGTCGTTGCGGAGCATGGCCCGGAGCTTCTGGGCCTTGTAGTAGGCCTGGGCCGGGACAAGGCTGCCGGTAAGCAGACCGACGCGGTTGTCGTGGCCGAAGTCGTGGAGCCGTTCGCGGACCCAGTCCTTCATATTGTGTGCCGGTTCCACGGCAAGCAGGACTCCGGAGATAGCGTTGGCGTGGGCCGCCAGCGGAATTGATACCTCTTCGACGTCGGCGCCCAACTCAGCCAGGACTCCGACCGCAGCCGACACCGCGTTGGCAACGTCAGGTTCGACAACGTCGGCGTGGAGCAATTCGGAAACTATGCCAATGCGTCGGCCCCGGATGTCGCCATCGAGGGCTTGACGGTAGTCCGGCACCGGGGTGTCCCAGGTGGTCGGGTCCTTTGGGTCGTGACCGGCTATGGCCGACAGGGTGATGGCTGCGTCCTCGACAGTGCGGGAGATCGGCCCGATGGTGTCCATGGACCAGACGCCGCGCATCAGGCCGTAGCGGCTGACCCTGCCCCAGCCGGGCCTGAGGCCCACGATGCCGTTCCAGGCGGCAGGGCGGCGGATGGAGCCGCCGGTGTCCTCTCCCAGGGAGGTGGCGCAGAGGAAGGCCGCAGTGGCCGCGCCGGAGCCGCCGCTGGAACCGCCGGCGGACATGCTGAGGTTCCAGGGATTGCGAGGGGTGCTGAACCGGTGAGTCATGCCGGTGATGGCGAACTCGCTGAGATTGGTCTTGCCAAGGAGGATCGCCCCGGCGTTCTTCAGGTTCGCGACAACCGTTGCGTCGTCATCAGGCATGAATTCCGCAGTGATACGCGCCCCGCCGGTGGTGCGGATGCCCTTGGTCCATATCTGGTCCTTGACCCCGACGGGAATGCCGTGCATCGGGCCGCGGTAGTTGCCTGCGAGGATTTCCTGCTCCGCCTGCCTGGCTTGATCTATGGCCTGTTGGTGAAGGACGGTGATGAAGGAGTTGAATTTGAAGTCAAGGTCGTCGATACGCTCAAGGTATGCCTCCACCACCTCAACGGGGGATGCCTCCTTGCTTTCGATGAGCCGGGCGAGGGACGAAGCGGAGTGAAGGGGAAGTTCGCTCCGGACCATAAACAGCCTCCAAGGGGTGACGGCTCTTGATTATTGGTACCAGGATGGGGGCATCATAGGGAGACGCCAGTGGGCCGTCAACCGAGCGGACTGGTTCCGCGGGATTTAGAATCAGGCGGCCCCGTCGGTTGACGTCGGGAGCTTGGACTCCCGCACCAACTCCGCCGGGGGCCTGCGGCCTAGCCCTTTCCCAGCGTGAGAGGCGATCTTTCCTACGCTCACTCAGAAATGGCTGAGGCGTTAGACAGTTACGAGTGGGGATTCCTGGGCTGACTAAGGGGCGAGCTTGAAACTCGCCCCTTCGGTTGGCGTTTGCGCGGTGGTTCTCGTGTTGGCGCTACGGATCAGGCAGCGCTATATCGGGGGTTGCAGGTTGTGGCGAGTGGCTTGCTCGTAGGCGTGGCCGACCTGGACAAGGACGGGCTCGGTTAGGTGGCGCCCGACAAACTGAATGCTGAGGGGCAGGCCCTCGCTGTTGAGGCCGCAGGGAAGGGAAATAGTGGGCGCGCCGCTAAAATCGTAGGGTATGGTGAAACGTCCCCAGGTCCACTCCTCTTCGTCCATGGGGCCATACAGGGCTTCAGGAGTTACACGCTCAGGAGGCGTGGTCATCGAAGGGCAGACGATAACGTCGACGCCGTCGAATATCTCTGATAAGGCGCCGTTGCAGGCCAGCCTGGTGTAACTGGCTATTGAGTAGTCGACGGCGCTGTAGCCTGCCCCCTTTTCCAGCCAGCCTCTGAACCAGGGTCCGTACTCGTCGGCGCGAGACGGATAGGTGTCGCGGTGGGCGGCTGCTGCCTCGGCTGAGCACAGGACGCCCCAGGCGCGGGAATAGGGCACGGTGTCAGGAATCTTTACTGGCATCAGACGTGCGCCCATGCTCTCAAGCAGGCGGGCGCCTTCCATCACCGACGCGGCTAGTTCGGAGTCGACGTCGTCGCCGATGTAGCGCTCGTCGACGCCTATGCGGACGCCGCTGACTCCGCTGGCCAGCCCTCCCAGCATGTTGGGCACCGGAGCGGTCAGTGAAGTGGGATCGTTGGGGTCGTGGCTTGCCATGGCCTGCAGCACAACGCCGGCATCGGAGGCGCTGCGCGTCATGGGGCCGACATGGTCAAGGGACGCGGCCAGGGCCAGGACGCCGTAGCGGCTGACTCGTCCCCAGGTCGGCTTGATGCCTACGGTTCCGCAGGCTGCGGAGGGGAAGCGGATGGAGCCGCCTGTGTCGCTGCCGAGGGAGGCATAGCACAGGCCAGCGGCGGTAGCGACGCCGGAGCCGCTGGAGGACGCGCCCGACCAGCGGTCGGCACCCCAGGGGTTGATCGGGATGTCGAATTTGGGGTTGTAGCCGGCCATTGCGCCTTCGGTGAGGTTGAGCTTGCCGAGGATGACAGCTCCTGCGGCATTGAGCCTTCGCACCACCGTGCCGTCGAAGTCAGGGACGAAGTCGCGTAGCACCTGGGCGCCGCCCATGGTGGCAACGCCGGTGGTGAAGCAGAGGTCCTTGACAGCGATGGGGACTCCGTGGAGCCCCCCACGATAGTTGCCGGCGGCGATCTCCTGCTCAGCGTCCCGGGCGGAGGCCATGGCAGAATCGGCCATGACTGTGGCATAGCTCTTGAGGTTGCCATCCAGTGTCTCGATGCGCTGCAGGATGGCCGTGGTCAGCTCGACGGGGGAGAGCTCGCGGGCCTTGAGGCGGGCGCCTACCTCCGCGATGGTCTGGTAGTGCAAAGGGGTGTCAGGCATCATTCCACTCCTGCTTGGATCGGGTGGCCATTTCGCAAATGGTACCGGGCAGAGAATAACGGATGCTGGGCCAGTGGTAAACTTGCGAAAGCCCTCGGATCTATTGTGTTGTGGATTCAAACTCCCTCCTGATGGCAGGATGGACGGGATCACGGAGACTACTCCGCTCATACTCGTACCCTTTCAGGAGTTGGGCAGAGAAGGATTTCACCCTCACCCCGGCCCTCTCCCTCTTGGGAGAGTCGAATTGGAAGGCCCAGAGGAGGCCCAGATGCGCATCGCTGTACCGGACCTGGTATCCAACTCCTACTTTCCTGCGGTGGCCGCGGTGGAACTGGGTTTTTTCAAAGACCAGGGAATGGACGTGGAACTGGAAATGATCTTTCCGATACCCAGAGCGATGGAGGCGTTACGGGACGGCAGCGTCGACTTCGTGGCAGGTCCGGCCCATGCCACCCTGTCGGCATTTCCGGGGTGGCAGGGCGCGAAGCTGTTGGCGGCAGTGGCCCAACACACGTTCTGGGTTCTGGTTCTGCGTTCCAGCCTGGGGGTAAGGCCGGGAAACGCTGCGGCGATCAAGGGCCTGCGAATCGGGGCGGCCCCGGGACCCGACGCCGCCCTGCGCCAGTTGCTGACGGAAGCAGGCGTCGACACGGAGCGGGACGAGGTGACGATTGCTCCTGTGCCGGGCAGCGGCGAAGCGGGGGTGTCCTTTGGCATCCATGCAGCCCAGGCCCTGGAGTCCGGAATAATCGACGGGTTCTGGGCAAACGCGATGGGAGCAGAGGTGGCGGTGCAGAGCGGAATAGGGAAGATAGTACTGGACCCAAGAGGGGACATCGGCCCTCCAGCAGCTAGGCACTACACGTTCGCGGCTCTGGTGGCCACCGACAAGCTGATCGAGGAGTCCCCGTCGGCGGCCGAGGGAGCCGTTCGCGCAGTGGTATCGGCGCAACGGGCGCTGCGGGCCGATCCGTCCAGAGCTGTCGAGGTGGGTCAAAGGTTGTTCCCGCCCGAGGAGGCAGCGCTGATCGAAGACCTGGTTCGTCGGGACGGGCCTTACTACACCGCCGGCATTTCGGCGCACACTGTGGCCAGTCTGAACGAGTTCTGCCGCCTTAACGGGCGACTCACGGGCGACGTGGCCCATGAGCAAGTGGTGGCCACTCGGTTTTCCCAGCTATGGTCAATGCAGTAGGTGCATTAAATGAAAGTGGACATCAGGGTGCCCGTGGGCCTGCCTATACGGGAGACGGCGAACTTCATCGCGGAATGTGAGACTGCGGGATTCTCAGGAGTCGGGGTTCACGACCACCAACACAGCGGTCGGGATGTATTTCTCACGCTGGCACTGGCGGCCGAACGGACATCACGGCTGGAACTGTATCCGGCAACGACCAACCCGGTGACGCGCCACCCTATGGTGTTGGCGTCGCTGGCGCACTCACTGGAAGAGATCGCGCCAGAGCGGATTCGGCTGACAGTGGGCCCGGGCTACCTGGCGGTGGGAAACATCGGGCGGCCGCGGGCGACAGTGGACGCGATGCGGCGGGCGATGCTGACCATTCGAAGGCTCCTGAGGGGCGAACGGATGGAGTTCAACGGAGTGGAGACGCGGTTGCGAAATGTGACCGAGCGGCCGACACCGATATTCATGACGGCGGCTGGACCTCGAATGGTGGAGTTGGCCGGGGAAGTCGCTGACGGAGCGATGCTGCTGGTGGGGTTGCACCCGGGGGCTGTGGATGCGGCGCGACGTCGGCTGGAGGCCGGAGCGGCACGGGTGGGACGGAGCCTGGATGGGTTTCAGACTATCTTCATAACACCTACCACGGTGACGGAGGACGGCCCGACGGCGCGCCGCTTTCCCCAGCAGTGGTTCCGAGCGGACCAGCCGTACCTGAAGTATCCCAGCAGTTCAAATCTTCACTGGTTGCGAGAGGCAGGAATTGACCTGGCGGACGATTTCGTTCCCGAGTGCATCAGCGACGATCAGGCCGCTGAGATCTGCGACGCCTTCGGGGCGTTTGGCACGCGGCAGGAATGTCTGGAGAGGTTGAGGAGGGCGAGAGACGAATCGGGCATTGAGCACGTTTTCATCTTCCCCACGCACACGCAGGAAGGCGGGTACGAAATGCCTCGGTCGGAGCTTGCGGCCTTCGGGGAGATCATCATCCCGGGGCTGGGCGTGGATCCCTGACGGCAGGCACTGTACGCCAGCGCAGACAGGTGTGGGGAGCGAGGTTCCTGGGCTTGTTGCTGAAGCCTGCAGCGGGTTTGGTTGTCGGCTGAACGCAGTTCAGGTATGGGCAGCGCCTTCTCGCGCCCAGCATTGCTGGCCGGATGGTGGTCGGGCGTGTAGAGGGCGGAAGTCAATTGTCAAAATGAATTGCTACACCGCGTGAGAGTGTTGCCACTGGAATGGAAGGGTTGCGGAGCGCTTGAATTTTTGTTGGTGGCAAGCATGTTGAATAACCATCGGTATTGGAGCAATCGGACTTTAGCGAATATGGATCGAGCGACGGTTGCAAGCTCTCTAATTCAATCGTGATTGATTGTAGGAGATTTTCACAATATATCCATAAGAATCGTGGATTTCTTCACAAAATATACATTCAATATTTGTAAATTCGTTATGTAGCCCGCAGGGCTGGACGGAAGTGGCTGCGCACGTGGGGAGACTTTGGTCGGGGCGGTTGCAGCACAGGTATTGGTGGGCGTACCAGTTCCGTCCCCTGGCGGGCTTTCTTTATGGCCACCTTTAATGAAGTCCAGTAGATCTGGACCATCCCGAGCAACGGTCAGGAGCTACCGAACGACACGTGACTGGTCAGTCTCCGAAAGGGCGTCTTTCACCGCTGCAAGGTCGCTTGATGAGGCCGACATTCCCCAGCCCTCATAGTGCACGAGGTCGTTCAGGGGCAGGCGGTCGCGCCATCCAGTGGACTTGAGCAAGGGCTCCCCCGGGAATTCGGAAGGGTATCCGAGGCACAGGTATGCGACCGGCAGAATGTGCGGCGGGATCCCGAGGATGCGGCGAAGCTGAGGCAGTTTGAGAATGCTCACCCAGCCAACGCCCACGCCCTCGGCTCGGGCAGCGAGCCACAGGTTCTGTACTGCGCAACAGGTGGAGTAGACGTCGGTTTCCGGCATCGCGTTTCTGCCCAGGACCTCCTCGCCGCGAGTAGGGTCGCAGGTCACGCAGAGGTTGACCGGGGCCTCCATGATTCCTTCGAGCTTGAGGGACAGGTACTTCTCCCGACGAGAGTGGTCGAAGAACTGGGAGGCCGCCTGTCTTTCCCGCTCGAACAAGTCCTTGACCTCGGCTCGGATTTCGAGGCTGCTCACGAGGATGAAGTCCCAAGGCTGCATAAAGCCCACCGACGGCCCGTGATGAGCTGCGCGGATGATTCGCGCCAGGGTGTCCGCGGGCACCGGTTTGTCCTGGAACACGCGAATGTCTCGTCTCTCATAGATGGCCCGGTACAGTCCTTGGCGCTGTTCCTCAGGAAATTCGGCTCCAGTCATGTTGCGCTCTCCCCACTGGCCGGATGATGGACAACAGGAAACCCCCGTCCGGCTGGGGACGGGGGCAAAATAGGCGCAGAGACCTGCCCGCTCTATCCTCGAAGCGGCCGGACGATGCGCGGCAGGTCTCCTGACTGATGGATCATCGCCCCCCGGCGCCTTCCCGCCTGCTCGCAGGCAGTGGCTGGCTTAAACCTGGCCGGAGGACTCCTCAATTACAGTGGCGGGCCCGTGCCGGAGTTTCACCGGCTTCCCTATTCTCCCAGCGGCCTGTATGTCGAAGGCCGAGGGCACCGCGCGCTATTCTGTTTCCGATGGTTACACTAGGGCAGCCGGGAGCGAGTGTCAACATGGTTAAGGGGTCTTTTTGCGTCTGGAGCGTTGGATGAGTCACAGCGGCTTCGCGGTAAGGATATACTCTTCTGGGAAAGCGCCTGGGAGCCGACGCTCCGGCGCGATCGTTTTTTTCGAAACGAGGTGCAGGTAATGAACGACAACTCTTCCACGACAGCGGGAACCGACCAGGGTGCCGAGTTGACGGATGGCCCGGTAGCCACACCCCCGCCGGACCCGCCAGTGGCGGAGCAGAGGGCGCACAGTTTCACCCACCACGGCGTCACCATAGAGGACCCGTGGCACTGGCTGCGCGACCCGGGCTACCCCACGGTGAGCGACGCGGATGTGCTCAAGTATCTGGAAGCCGAGAACCGGTATTTTGAAGCAGCGATGTCGCAACACCAGGAGCTGATCGACACGATTTTCGAGGAGATCAAGGGGCGCCAGCAGCCCGACCTTTCGAGTGTTCCGTGGAAGCGAGGGAACTGGTATTACCAGTGGAGCTTCCAGGAAGGGAGCCAGTACCGGCTTTGGAAGAGGTGGCGGGTCGGCGTCGCCGATGCCCGCGAAGGGCCACCGACGGATGCGGAGACGCTGCTGGATGAGCCGGCGATGGCCGAGGGCCTGGAGTATTTCAGGCTGGGATCGATGTCCGTTAGCAATGGCGGCTCGCTCCTGTCCTACAGCAGCGACACCGACGGTTCCGAACGGTTTGCCATGTCAGTCAAGAACCTGGAGACCGGCGAGGTGAAGGACGAGAGGATTGAGGGGACGACAGGCGGAGCGGTATGGGCTGCGGACGACGCATCCTTCTTCTACACTCTGGTAGACGAGAACTGGCGTCCGTGGCAGGTGCGCCGGCACATTCTCGGCAAGCCCGTCGAGCAGGATGCTGTGGTCTATGAGGAGAAGGACCCCGGCTTTTTCGTGGGACTGTCATTCACCACTTCCAGGGAATACATAATCATCGGGACAGGGGATCACGTAACCTCTGAGGTCCGCCTGATACCTGCATCAGAACCGTCATCGGAACCGGTGGTCGTGTCGCCGCGGCGCACGGGCCACGAGTATTCGGTCGACCACCAGGGAGACCGTTTCGTCATACGCACCAACGACTCGCACAAGAACACTCGCCTGGCGACGGCCCCGGCGGACGATCCCGGCGAAAAGGCATGGGCCCCGCTCGTAGACGCGTCTGATTCCCATTACATAATGTCCTTCAAGGCGTTCCGCGGCTTTGTCGCCGTGGAGGAACGCATTGACGGACTTGACCGTATACGTCTCATCGACGGCGACGGAGAGTCGTCTTACATTTCCTTTCCAGAACCGGCGTATACGGTCAGCCTCGACACGAATCCTGAATTCGACACTGGCACACTGCGGCTGGAATACTCGTCGATGGTCACACCGACGACGGTCTTCGACTATCACCTGGACACAGGTGAGCTGGAAGCCAGAAAGGTGCAGCAGATTCCCAGCGGGTACGCGGCGGGATATTACGTGACGGAGCGCGCGCTGGCGACGGCCCGGGACGGGGCCCAGGTCCCGGTGTCGATAGTGCGGCATAAGGATACGGTGGCGGACGGCACAGCGCCCCTGTACCTGTACGGATACGGGGCCTACGGCCTTTCAATGCCCCCATCCTTTTCCACCACTCGTCTTTCCCTGCTGGACCGGGGGTTCGTTTTCGCGATAGCCCATATCCGCGGCGGAGATGACCTGGGCTACCACTGGTACGAGGCCGGGAAACTGGACAGCCGTACCAACACCTTCAACGACTTCATTGACGTGGGCCGCCACCTGGTGGCTTCGGGCTACACAACGGAGGGACGCATTGCTATCGCGGGGGGCAGCGCCGGCGGCCAGCTGATGGGCGCGGTGGTGAACCAGGCGCCGCAGATGTGGGGAGCCGTTGCCGCGCACGTCCCCTTCGTCGATGCGCTGAACACCATGCTGGATGACACGTTGCCGCTGACTCCGATTGAGTGGCCCGAGTGGGGAAATCCAATAGAGGACAAGGCTGCATTCGACTACATCCGGTCATACTCTCCCTACGATCAGTTGGCGCCAAGCAGCTATCCGCCGATACTGGTAACCGCAGGTCTGAACGATCCCCGGGTGACCTACTGGGAGCCGGCGAAATACGTAGCGAAGCTGCGGACACTGAAGGAGGACGACAACCTGCTGCTACTTAAGACCAATATGGGGGCCGGTCATGGAGGCCGTTCGGGCAGGTTCGACAGGCTGTATGAGGTGGCGGAGGAGTACGCCTTCATGCTGGCGAGCATGGCCCTGGCTGACTAATGAGAGTCAGTCACAGGGAGCGGCAAGGCATTATCCTTCCGCTGAGGCTATCGCTGAATGGCAACACGAGGCAATTCGATCATCTGAGTTCAACAGACTCCTCTGTACGTTTTGAGCTTGTCAATGGGCAGTCTGTTCGTGAGTCGACAAGCTCACCATGGGGGCGCCGCAGATGTTGCTCTCGAGCGGGCTGGAATTGTTGAATTCCAGAACCGAAGGACACTGTGTTGCGACAAGACAGCGGTTGCCGGATGGTACGCCCGGTGGTACAAACACTCAGGAAATATACGAAAAGGGCGGTTTCCGATATGGGGATCCTCCTGCGTAACCTTATCTCCCTCACCGAAACCGCCTCCTCGATGAGGGCCTTGGGAAAGCTACTGGAAACGAAGTTATCGATAGCGGATCAGGAGATGGATGATGGCTCGGCTGGAAGGAAAGGTAGCCCTGATTACGGGTGCCACCGGAGGTATAGGCAGTGCAGCGGCGAGGTTGTTCGCCGGAGAAGGAGCGCGGGTCGCGCTGGTTGACCTGGATGAGGCTGCCCTGCGGGAAACCGTGCAGTCGATCGGAGAGGACAAGGCAAGCTACACGGTGGCGGACGTTACCCAGCCTGACCAGACCCAGACCTACGTCAACGAGGCCGTCAACCGCTGGGGCGGAATAGACGCTTTCCTGGCCAACGCCGGAATCGAGGGGTCCCTATCGTCGATTCCCGACTATCCTGTGGACGTCTTCGACCGGGTCATGGCGGTCAACGTGCGGGGCGTTTGGCTGGGAATCAAGTATGTGGTGCCTGTGATGCAGCAGCGCGGAGGCGGAAGCATCGTCATCACTTCGTCCACGGCAGGCATAGGAGGCACGGCGGACATGTCGGCCTACACGACCAGCAAGCATGCGGTTATCGGGCTGATGCGCACCGCTGCGATTGAGGGTGCGCCGTCGGGCATTCGGGTCAATACCGTCAACCCTGCGCCAATCGAGACGCGGATGATGAGGTCCATCGAGGAAATGCGAGTGGCGGCGCTGGACGACACGTCGGTCACCGTCGAGCTGGCAAAGCAGTCCTTTGCCGACCGGATTCCGCTGCAGCGGTACGGCGACCCCACGGAAGTGGCGCGGCTGATGTTGTTCCTGGCCAGCGACGACAGCAGTTTCTGCACTGGCGGAGTCTACATGGTGGACGGCGGACGTTCTGCCGGGAGCCACTGATTCCCGACGACGCGATCTGCATCGGAATTTGAGGCGATGTCCCCGGGCCAACGGGCATGGGGGCGACCGGGACTGACAGATTGTTTAACTATCCCAGAGAGGGAAGTTGGCGTTGCGAGTGCTGATAATGGGTGCCGGCGGGTTTATCGGACGGCATCTTGTGCGCCGTCTGGGTCAGGACGGTGGCCTCAGCATTGCTGGAACGTACCGTTCACAAGCTCCTGAAGGAGCGGACGGCGAGTGGCATCGCATCGAGCTCACCGATGCGGCGGAGCTGCACAGGGTGTTCCGATTGCGCAGGCCCGACGTAGTGGTGCACCTGGCAGCGATGGCAGACGTGGGAACGGCCGAGCGGGAGCGTTCTGCAGCTACGGCAGCGAACGTGAAGGCCACGTCGGAAATCGCTAGGCTGTGTGCTATGTACGATATCAGGCTGGTGTTTGTTTCCACCGAGTATGTGTTCGATGGCCGGAGTGGATTCTACCGGGAAGACGATGCGCCGGATCCGACCACGCACTACGGGCGGACAAAGTTGGAAGGGGAGCGGGAAGTCGAGCGAATGGCCGGAGACTGGTGCGTCGTTCGTACAAGCATCGTGTACGGCTGGCCCGCGCCAGGAAGGCGCAACTTTGTGCCGTGGCTGCTGGAACGACTTCGGGCGGGTCAGTCTTACGAAGGGTCGCCGGAGGTGCTGCGAACGCCTGTGTATGTGGGGCACCTGGTGGACGGCATCTACAACCTGGCTAAAGGACACCAGCAGGGCATTCAACACATAGCTGGCAGAGACTGGGTGAGCATGTACGACTTCGCTCTTGCTGCGGCAGATGGATTCGAAGAGGATCCAGCACTGGTTGTGCCGGCGACCACCACCACCGGACCAACGAACCCCGACAGGCTGGGTCTGGACTCCGACCTGACGATGCGGAGACTGGGGCTTCCGCATCATGGGCTTGCCGAGGGCATAGCGGCGATGCGAGCTGACGAAAGGCACGGCTCGGGGTCGCCTAAGACTTGACGTGAGCAGGTCCATTGGTGAGCGCAGTCAAGATCGCTGTTTCCAACATGGGGTTCTTTACTGCGCTCACGATGGCGGCTAGCTTGGGCATTACGGCCGTATGGATGTCAGGGAAGGTACTTGTCCTCCATCTCGCGGATGTGCTGTGCCCCCAGTATGCCGCCGTTGGTGGCGACGCCCCACCTGCTCTGACCTGCCGCCGACAGGAAGTCGTCGATGGCGCCAGTGCCGCGTCCCTTGAAGTCGTGGAGAAAGTCCCATGAGGCCTGCAGCCCGGCCATGGTGGTGAGAGAGGGGTACCAGGCCGCGGCGGCGCCTGCTTCCTGAAGCTCCTCAAGGGTCGGATGGGTCTGGCTGCCGTGGGTGAAAAGGGGTAGGACCGGGCCGGGAATCCGGCGGATTGCCTCGACGTTCTCTTCCCAGGACTGCACGGCAGGGCATACCACATCGGGATTGGCCTGATCCTTGTAGGCCAGGCAGCGCTCCATTACCCCCTCAAAGGTGGATCCGGGAACCCCGGCGAAATCGCAGCGGGCCACGATTACAAAGTCCGGGTCGAACTCTATCTTGGCGTCCATGGCGGCTCGCAGCTTGCCCACCATCTCCTCGATGGAGACGCAGCGGCGGCGCGGCCCAGTCTTGGGCGGGTATGTCTGGTCTTCGAGGTGGGCTCCGGCGATACCAGCGCGTATGTACTCTTTCACAGTCTCATAGCACTGGATGGCGTCCCCGTACCCGGTATCCATGTCGCAGAAAACGGGAATGTCCACGGTGTTCACGATGCGACGGGCGTTATCCACCATGTCTCGCATGCTGGTGCCGCCTTCGGTCAGGCCCATGACCTGCGCCGAGGTGTTGCCTCCGGACATGTAGAAGGCCTCGTAACCGGCGACCTCCGCCATTTTGGCGCCCATGGCGTTCATGCCACCCGCCAGGATGAAGATCTCTGGGCGCTCGAACAGTTCCTTGAGCCTCGTGGTCATGCGTTGCTTTTCTGGCATCGCCGTTCCTCCATATCCAAGTAATTCGTTGGTAAATCGCGCGGCGAGGGGTGATCGGCATTCTTTGATTGCCTGAGTGGATGGCCATTCCGTCCGACCTGAGCTTGTCGAAGGCAGTCCGATCTCGGTTCGACTTGCCCACTATGAACTGACTGGAAATGTTGCCATCCAAAGCCAGAGGTCCTCGGGCGGGTCTCCTCGGGTAGATCTCCTCCGGAATGACTGCTTTGAGGAAAAACTGTATTGACTACACCGGCAACTCCGGCTCCGGCCCGCCCTGCGGCAGGTCAATCTCGAAGGAGTTGGCGTTGTAGGCGAGGGTGGTGTAGTAGCCCATCATGGTGGTGAGCTCAACCAGCCACCTCGTGCCAATCTGGTCAACGGCATTGCGATAAGTAGCTTCGCTGACCCGGTGGTTGTTGAACATCTCGGTGGCGTAGGCTACGAATGCTACTTCGTCGGCGGGCATATCGGGCAAGGGCTGTCGGTCCCGCAGGGCATCGACCAGCGCGTCACTGAGGCCCTCCTGCCTACCTCGCGCGGCGTGGGCGTGCCAGATGTACTGGCAGTCCATGTGCCGGGCGGTGAGAAGCATGGCCAGTTCCTGTAGCCTGTGGGGAAGGTCGGTGACCTGCCGGAAGTAGCCAACGAAGTGGTTGGCCCGCCGTCGCATTTCGGGGCTGTAAATCATCACAGAGCCCGGACCTTCGGTGACTACGCCGTTGCTGGCCGCGGTTTCTTCGTCGAAGGCTTCCAGGAACTCAGCGGGGGCCTGATCTCGGACCAAAACTGGCAACCGGGCCATGTTGTACCTCCAAATGTACCCGTGGGCGCATAGCCGCCCTGGGCGCGTGGATGCCACATTATATTCTCAGCCTGCCCCGGACGAAACGAAAGAGAATGGAGGGCGAGGTCATTGGATAGTCCGAGTTGGGCTGACTCTTTCGTCAGTCCTGGCCTTGTCCCAGGGAAGCCCGTTCCTGGTTCGACAAGCTCACTACGAACGGGCCAGAATCGCCGCTGGCGAGAACCCAGGGAGTGTTGTCAAATTCCCCCGTTATTCCGCAGGGCAATCGCGTCTTGATTTCACAGTTGGCAGGCTGGATCTATAGGCCAACATTGCCGGTTGGAGGGGCTGATTTTTTGTTTATTCCGGTAGTTTCCGGTAATTCCCGGTATATTACGTGAACACAGAGGGCCTGCGTTGGATTGATTAAGGAGCCACCCGTGCAGCAGCCCCGTTGAGGTTGCTTTTGTAGTAGACATGGATCTCATGCTAGAGAAGGGTCACAAGGCTTGGCAAGGGATAACTGTCATCAAAATGGACTGCTGCCATCAAGACACGGTTGCCCTGTTATTCTGCCATTCGCCGAGATCATCCATGGTTCTCCGCGCCACGCATGATCATGAAAAAATATTGGGCCTGACAGGTTAACCGCAAGGGTTGCCCCTACACGGTAATTGTCTGGTTTCATAACAAAAGCGAAAAAAGCTGTGGCACGTATGGGAATCCGATTTGCCGACACTCTACACGAGGCGCAGGTGTGGAACCGGTCTGTCCGCGAGTTCCCGGCACCAGCCTTTCATCCCCCCAGGAAGGTTACAAAGCAGGTTCGCCCCGGATCTTGACCGAACCAGGATTCAGAGGGTCAAAGGATGGGCAGGATTGGGATTCTCTCAGCGAAATCCCGAAATCAGACTAATCATAGTTCAGACAACGACTTCGATTTCGGCAACGGTCGATCGGACCGCGCTCCTAGAGAGACGGCGGCTGGCGCGGCGAGATGGCTGTCGCCGCACCACTGCGGTTTGCTCGCTAGTTTGGAACCCAGACCATGGCGCCGATTTCACTGAACTCCCGCTTCAGCTTGTCCCAGGAGTCTCCTGCGTTGGTACTCCGGTAGACCTCGCCCAGAAGGCTGGAAGCCAGCACGAAGTCCGGATCGGCTGGGTGAGTGACGATGTTCCAGATGTTGGAGTTGGGCTCCACCGGCAGAGGCCGCGTCTCCCACGTACCGCCCGCGTCTGTGGAACGCTGGACAGCGCCGATGCTACCGATGGCCGTGTCGCCAACGGCGGCGAAGAGCACGTTGGGGTCATCGGGCTTGAAGGCGATTCCCCGGCTGTACGGGAGGACAAATTTGTCCGTGGTCACCACGGACTGCCAGCTTTCGCCCATGTCGGTGGTCTCGTAGATTTCCCGGGGCGTGCTGGCCAGCACCTTCTGCGAGTTTCCGGGGGTGATGGCCATGCCGTGGATGTCGGGATGCACGCCACCATCAACATGGGTCCAGGTGTCCCCGCCATCAAGGCTGCGGTATACGCCGTCCACTTCGACCCCGGCCCACACGGTGCGGTGGTCCTGCGGGTCGACCATGAGCATGGTCACCATGGGTGGGCCGATGTGGCACTCCTGGGCCATCTGAACAGAGAGCTTGCTCCAGGTCTCGCCGTCGTCCTTCGAGCGGAACAGTGCCGCAGGCTTGATGCCGACGAAGATGGTGTTGGTGTCCTGAGGATCGATTGCGATGGACCAGATGGGCATGCCGGCCATGGGAGACCACAACTGCTCCCAAGTTGCGCCGCTGTCTTCGCTTCGGTAGATGCCGTGATCGGAACCGGCCAGGATGCGGCTGGGATTGTCGGGATAGACTGCCATTCCCCTAACCTGGCTTCCCAGCGGGAACGGGTCCCTGATGCGGTTCCAGTTGTCGCCGCCGTCCGGGCTGTGCCAGACGCCGCCGCCAAACCCGACGGCTCCCACGCATATACTATAGTCCTTTCCCATGACAACACCCTCCTTGAGTGCATTTCTTGCTGTTGAGGACAGGGCAGACCACTTTTCAGCAGTATACGAGACCGCATATCCGAAATCCAGCAATAATTTTCTGTAGCGGATGAAAATGGATAGCGATGTACAATCCAACTTGACACTTTACGTGGTTCGTTCAAGAATGAGTGGCAATTTCGGATGAATCAGGCAAATTATCGTGAAGCCCGCAGGAGAGAAGTCATAAGATGACAACATCTTCCGACGGCCCAATAGAAAGCACAGTTCGCGTCGGCGGCACCGGTGTGGCCCTGCTGAGGGCGGGAACGGGCCGCACCTTACTGGTGCTGCACGAGGAGCTTGGACACCCTGGTTGGCTCGCCTGGCACAGCGACCTTGCCGCGGACCATTCGCTGCTCCTGCCGATACACCCCGGGTTCGGGGAGCTGCCGAGGGTCGACTGGGTCAGCGGCGTTCGCGACCTGGCGGGCTTCTACTCCCGGATGCTGCGGGAGATGGCGATGGGTCCGGTCGACGTCATCGGGTTTTCGCTGGGTGGATGGATCGCGGCGGAAATGGCAGCGGCCGACGCGGAGCAGTTCCGGACGATGACGCTGGTGGCCCCAACCGGTGTGAGGCCGTCGGAGGGGGAGATCCTGGACCTGTTCATCGTCACGGGACGAGCATATCTGGACGCCAGCGTACACGACGCCGGGGCGACGCCGGAGTTCGCTGACCTGTATGGCGGCGAGGAAACGGCGGAGCAGTTCGAGAAGTGGGAGGACGCCCGCGCAGAGTCGGCGCGGCTGGCGTGGAAGCCCTACATGCACAATCCGAGCCTTCCGTATCTGCTGGAGGGCATACGAGGTCTGCCCACGCTAATCGTCTGGGGGCAGGAGGACCGGATAGTGCCGGTAGCGGCAGGCCAGGCATACAACCGGGCCATACCCGGCTCGGAACTGGTGGTGTTCGACGATTGCGGCCACCGCCCGGAGATTGAACGCACGGGACCGTTCGTCAGCACGGTCCGCAGATTCCTGGCGCAAGAGTAAGAGGCAGGAGGCATCGACATGCACATCATGATGTTCACCGAGCGCCCCTACTACGATGTTCCCGAAGATGAGATCATCAGGAACGCGAGCTACTTCGGCATTCCCAACGAACACTTCGACCCGGCAGTGGGTGGCCGACTCTACAACTCCTACTTCGACGAGGCGGTGTATGCCGAGGAGAAGGGGTTCGACGGCATCATGCTGAACGAGCACCACGGCACTCCCTTCTGCATGGGCGCGGTCATGAACATCGAGGCGGCGGTGCTGGCCCGGATCACCGAACGGGTCAAGATAGTGCTGCTGGGCAATCCGTTGCCTGCGGCTGATCCTCTACGCCTGGCCGAAGAGCTGGCGATGGTGGACATGATCTCGGGCGGCAGGCTGGTGCCGGGCTGGGTGCGCGGCGCGGGTAGCGAGTCCATCTACAACAACGCCAACCCGGCCTTCAACCGGGAACTGTTCAACGAGGCACACGATTTCATCATCAAGGCCTGGACAACCCCCGGGCCGTTCCGGTTTGAGGGCAAGCACTACCACTACCGGTACGTCAACCCGTGGGTGCTGCCGGTGCAGAAGCCGCATCCGCAGATGTGGATACCGGGGCTGGTGAGCCAGGAAACGGTGGTCTGGTGCGCTAGGCACAAGTACCCTTACCTGGCGCTGGCGACCTTCCTGGAGCCGACCTTGGAGATGGTGAAGCTGTACCGCGATACGGCGGCGGAGGAGGGCTACGAGTCGGGGCCGGAGAACTTCGGCTACCTGCAACGGGTGGTGGTGGCAGAGACGGAGGAGAAGGCCCAGGAACTGGGTCGGGCCTTCATGTATGGTGGCGGCATCAACGCCTTCGCGCGGCCGGAGTGGATGTTTCCTCCGGGGTACAACTCCAAGGCAGCGACACGGCGTCTGGCGCGTATCTCCGTCGACCCCGACAGCGGCGAAGGGGCGCTGGCGCTGAAGCCGACAAACACAGCGGAGGAACTGGAGGCGAGCCGCAACGAGATATACGGGCGGTTCCAGGGCGAGCAGGACAACCTGCAGCTCATCTGCGGCACGCCGGACACTGTCATCCCGAAGATCAGGCACATCTTGGAGACCGTTCGTCCCGGCATTTTCTCGATGTGGCACCATCACGGTCCGGTGAGCCACGAAGACCGGATGACGAGCATACGGCTGCTGGGCGACGAGGTGCTGCCGGCCATGCGGAGCATAGCCGAGGAGCTGGACCTGCCCGGCCCGTACGAGCGGCTGCCCGGGTCGAGACCGCTGGCGGCCCCTGTCGGGAGCTAGTCACGGACCCGTCGGACCTTCGTCGACGGGCTGGCAAGATTGCCTATTGGGAAGCCGGGTCGAGATTATCGGCCCGGCTTCTTTGCGTGACGGGGAGTGTTGCTGGCTCCAGATGCAGGAAACTCAGCTGGGAAGGGAGCAGCTCCACCTGTGGAGCAAGCGCTGCTGCGTTACGAATTTGGCGGACCCAATTGGCTGACGATGAGTCCCTTGCGAGGAAACCTCGGGTGGGGACGTCAGTGACGGGTGGACGGACGTCATTCCCCCTCGATTTGGTACGCTTTAGGGCTTCTGAGATAGCTTCGCTTCTCATCCCTGGGACAGGGACATGTCGACGTAGGAGAGGCCTTCAAGGGCCAGACCGTAGCCCAGCATGTCCTGCATCTGGCGCTTGATCTGGAGCGTCATGGCCACTCGGCTGTAGCGCAGGGCCAACGTGGACTTCTCGGACAGTTGCCTTGCCAGCTCCAATGCCCTGGGCAGGAGCTGGTCGCCAGGCAGCACCTCGGCCACCACGCCGAGGTCGCGGGCCTCCTGAGCCGACAGGGTCTGCCCGGTCAGAAGGAAGTAGCGCCCACGATTTTGCCCCAGCAACATGGGCCATACTACGTGAACGCCGTCGCCGGGCACGACGCCGCGGGGGAAGTGGGGGCCGTCCTGGAAGGTGGCGGTATCGGACGCCAGCACGATGTCGGACATAACCGGAATCTCGGCGTGAATGGTAGCCGGGCCGTTGACGGCGCCGATGACCGGGACCTCGATTTCCAGCAGGTTTATGAGTAGTCGCTTGCCCTCCCAGTATGTCTTGTCCCAGTCCGAGGGCATCCGGCGTGTGGCCCGGTTGGGTTCGAAGTTGGCGCAGTAGTCGGCACCGGTGCCGGTGAGTATCACGACGCGGTTCTCCGGGTCTGCCGCGATGTCGGCGAAGGCGTAACCTAGCTCGCGATGCGAGGCTTCTCCCCAGAGCAGGCTGCCGTCGCCGGAATGGAATGTCACCTGGAGAATGCCGTCTTCCCGGTGCACTCTGACCGTTTCATACTTGTTCTCGTAGTCTGTCAGTACAGTCATTACTGTCCTCCCGCAGTTTCGGGTGTTGTACGCTGAGGTCATCTATGCCAGGCCTCACTTTACACCACTGAGGGTAACGGACATTGGGGTCCGGGTTGCGGCAGCCCAGTAGTCCTGGCGTCGCTGCAAGGGCCTGGCCGTGGTGGTCTTGGGCGGTCCGGGGCAACAGCATTCGACCGTCGAACTCCATCGTGAGTGAACGGAGAGATTGCGAAGTTGCCATCGTGAATGACCTGCGGGGAGTCCGCCGAAAGGATTTCTCCTGTTTCGACCTGATGCTTGCCGAGAGCGGGTCAGGCTTCGTTGGCGATAGGCCTTTCAGGGAAGGGGACTGGCTCCCCAATGTACCGGGGGATCAGGCCTTTTGCGGCGGCCTTCGGCAGGATGCTGCGCAGGACGTCGTTGACCTGGGGCAGCACTCGCCGTTGGAGGCATTCATCGAGGTAGTCGGCGAGGGGTATGAAGTCCCATAGCCGGAAGCGGTGTTCCCGCAAACGCCGGAAGAAGTCGAAGGCCCATGTCATGACGGACTTGGGGACGGACTTGGGCGGAGTGGTAATAGGTCCGGTAACGGCCTCGGTCATCTCGTCGCAGAGTTTGAGGGCGTGGGGACGGAGGCGGTAGATCTGGACTTTGGTGGCGTATTTGAGCATGAGGGCGTCGACCTGACGGCGTAGGGTGGAGAAGTTCATGTTGCAGGCTCCTGGGCTGGAATTTTTTGATATTCGGGTAAAAGACGGTAGTTTCCGGTAGTTTGGCTGACCTGGGGGCGTGGGCCTGTGCTCATGACGGTGGCGTCAGGGGAGCATGTTGCCTCCGGGCGAGGGTTTTTGGGGAGGCGAGCTGCGCGGATTGGCGGTACTCCATAGAACCATGCTAGAGAGGCGTCATCGGGGGTGGCAATAGGCGGGTGTCAGGGAATTTGGAATGCGGAGTGCCAAAGTTCTCGGGGGGATTGTCTGAACTGTGATTTGTTTGATTTTGGGATTTCTCTGATGGGGTTCCGGTACTGCGCGTCCTTTACTCCTGTGATTCCTGTTTGAGACAGAGTCAAGAGCGATACGAGCTTGCGACAGCTCCGGTTGGGGCGACAGGACGATTGCAAGGTTCAACTCAGGGCATCGATGGTGAGGATATCGAAGTTTGTGAGGCTCGAACGTGCATCCTTCTACAAGCTCAGAATGAGAGGGGGTGCTCGGGATGACAGGGGGTGTTCAGTGACAAGGAGGGGTGCGCAGGTGGAACGGGGGTGCTCAGGATGAAGGGGCGCTGACGTGGTTCGGCAAGCTCACGATGATGCGGAAGCGAAAGGGCCCTGGGACGCGGGGCGGATGTACATCAGGCCCCGCCTTTGTTTAGTATGGTGCGCAACCGACCGGTCGCGGCAATGGTGTGGAGGTCAACGCCCACCGGTCGAGAAGATACGACGCATCAGGCCGGGGGAACTATGACGACGGTTACCGACACACCCGTTGAAGACAAGATATTGGGTGTCCTGCAGAGGTTGGGCATAGAGCGGGCCCATTTCGCTTCTCGAGGACTGAACGACTGGCACGGCATGGCGACCAGATACCCGGATGCGGTCGCATCGCTCACCCTGGTGTGCCCCCTTGGGTTCGACCCGCAGGCGCTGGCTTCCCTCGCTGACAGGCTGCTGGTGTTCAACGGGGACAGCGGCGGGGCCACCGAAACAATTGCGCGAAACATGCAGAGCATTCCCGGGGCAAGGGCTGTCACGCTGGCCGACTGCCAGTATCCCGACAATTACAACGACTTCGGGGTGCATCGCGGCGGTGAACTCCTGCCGGCGATGCTGGATTTCCTGGGGCAGATGGACGTCCGACAGGGTCTGGATGCGGTTACGCCGTCGGTCAACGAGGGAGAGGTAGACGGAGTCTACTTCACGGTCAGCGGCTCGGGGCCGCCGCTGGTGCTGCTGCCGCTGGGCGCCGCTCCGTCGCAGTGGGACCCGCTGCTCGCCGCGTTCAGCGAACGTTACTGCGTTGTCACGATGTCGGGCCCGGCCATGGGGATGGTGGCGAGCCTGGAATCGCGGGGGCACACACCAGGGTACCTGTCCGCAGTGGGAAGCCTCCTTGCGGCGGCCGAGATACAGCCCGGCGAGCGGATGCTGGAAGTCGGCTGCGGCACCGGTGTGCTGTGTCGCTGGCTTAGCCGCGAGACGGACCAGAAGAACACGATAGTGGGCATGGACGTCAATACTTTCTTTCTGCGCCAAGCGGCCGAGATCGCCAGGCGTGAGGGGCTGGATGACGCCGTGAGCTTCCGTGAGGGAAGCGCCGAGGAACTGCCGTTCGAGGACAACAGCATCGACGTTGCATTCTCGAGCACTGTCATCCAGCGGGTGAACGCCGATCTCATGCTGCCGGAGATGGTGCGGGTGACCAAACCCGGCGGGCGAGTGGCGGTGTTGGGACACGCCCACGACATGAACCGCTGGGTGAACCTGCCGCTGAGCGCGGCGCTGAAGTCCAGGATCGAATCACCTCCCTGGGTGGAAGACCGGGGCCACCCCCACGGCTGCGACGATGCCTCGTTGTACAGGCGTTTTTCGAGCCAAGGGCTCACCAACATCAAGATGTTCCCATACATCAGCACTTTCTCGGACAGCTACAGGCTGCAGTTCCTGCAGGGCGGTATCCTGCCTACCCTGAACGCAGAGGAAGCGACGGAGTGGCGGACTGCGGTGGCCCATGCCGAGGCTGAGGGAACCTTCTTCATATCCACGCCGTTCCACTGCGCGGTGGGCACCAAGGCGTAGGGATATGGGTCCGTATGGTAGGGCGCTCGGGGCCATTCGAATGCTTGAGCGAGTGTGAGATACATCGCCCGCGTGGGGTTAATTCTTCCATCGCTCTTGGCCATCCGAAGGGCGTCCCGTTCGTGGTTTGACAAGCTCACCATAAACGGGCGGGAACGGTACCCCTCAACGAACTGGCAGTGTTGCCTCCGAACGGACGGTGAACAGTACACCTCAACAATCTAGCAGTGTTGCCTCCGAACGTACGGGGAATATTGCCCCTCAACGAACAGGTGATGATGCCTCGGAACGTACGGGGAATGTTGATATCGCAGACCCTCAGACTACGGTAGGGCGCTGAGTACACGGAAAGGGGAGAATAAAACAGCATCGCGACTCAAGCGGCACCGGCGGACGACAGGAAGATCAACAAAGCGTGGTTCTTCGCCGTGCTCTCCATGGCAATTTTTGCCACGCAGAACGCGGTCTTCATGCTGCCGCCCCTGCTGGTCGAGATATCGACGGAGCTGGACATCTCGGTTGCCGTGGCCGGACAGCTGGCCACCGCTACCTTCGCGGCCTGGGGCGTGTCCCTGATCACCGTCGGGCCGCTGTCGGATACCTTCGGGCGGCGTCCGGTCATTCTGGCAGGACTCCTGATGATGATGGGGTCGGTGACGGCCTCGGCGTTCGCGCCGAATATCGAGGTGTTCATCGCGCTGAGGGTGCTGACAGGGCTGGCGGCAGGGACGATGCCGCCGACGTCGGTGGGGGCGCTCTCGGACGTGATTTCCCCGGAGAGGCGGGCGCAAGCAGTCAGCGGCGTACTGACCGTTGGTGTGTTGACGTCGGCCGTCACCGTTCCCTGCGTGGCCCTGCTGGCCGACTGGGGAGGCTGGCGGTTCACCTTCCTGGCCTCGGGGATTCTCCTGGCCGCGGCGTTATTGGCCAACTTCATCTGGTTTCCGCGAGACCTCCGGGAAAGATCCCGGAGACTGGCCTTTCTCTCCCGCTACTGGGTCCTGCTGTCCATGGGCTATTTCCGCGCGGCGCTGGCGATCGGACTGTCGCAGCGCATAGCCTATTGGACGATAGTCAGCTACTACGCCGCCTTCCTGATCAAGACCTACGACCTGAACGTGGGCGTTGCGGCGCTGCCCCTTGCGATAGTCGCCATCGCACAGGTGCTGGGCAACTTCTCGGGAGGCTATGTGGCCATGATGGGGTTTCGCGCCTGGGTGCTGGGCGCCACCTCTGTCGTTGGAGGAGTCTGCGCCTTTGTGTGCTTCACCTTCGATTTCCCGATGTGGGCGTCCGTCTGTCTGGCGACGGCAGGGACGGGTCTTCTCAGCGTCACGATACCCACGCTGGTAGCCGCCAGCACCGAGTATTCCGGGGAGTCGAAGGCCACCGGGGCCAGCATCATGGGTTTCAGCAACCAGTCTGCCGGCGCGATCGGGGCTGCGACCTCGGGGGCGCTGCTGGCATACCTGGGCTACGGCGGCATCGGTTACCTCTGCCTCGGGGTGACCATAGGGTGCGCGGTGATGGCTACCCTGTTCGGCCGGCACCTGCGACGGGGCACCGGCTGAGCCACGGGCGCGCCGTCGGGTACCGCTGAGGTGCTTCCCTGCGATTCCTTTCGGACAGACGACGAGGGCTACACAATAGCGTGCAGCCCTCGTTCGTCTGGTGCGGGTTGCGCGGGTTAGCTTCTGCCTGCGTTCAGCCTGAAGTGCCCAGGCCGGTGACGGTGAGGGTGAAGCTGCCGGTCTGGTCCTCGTGGTAGGTGGTGGCCTCGATGGTGTAGGTGCCTGCGGCGAGGGTGGCGACGATCTGGGAGTTGGTGTTGCTGCCCGACGTAATGTCGTCGTTCTGGTGCAGTACGTCCCCGGTGGTCGCCTCGGCCCCCGCTCCTGAGGTACAGGTATGTGTCCACGCTGGACGTGAGGTCGATGGTGACCGCAGCCTCCTCATCGAGGGTGAAGGTGTAGTAGCGGGCGTGGCCGCGATCCGAGACGGAAGAGTCGCAGCCTGCAGCCCATGTATCGGATACCGTGCCGTTGCCGGTGAGGGTATCGGCCCCGCTCCTGAGGTACAGGTATGTGTCCACGCTGGACGTGAGGTCGATGGTGACCGCAGCCTCGAGGCCTGAGACGGTGAGGGTGAAGTTGCCGGTCACTCCAGTTGAGTAGGTGGTGGCCTCGATGGTGTAGGTGCCGGCAGCGAGGGTGGCTACGATACGAGAGTTGGTGCCATCTCCTCCGTCGTCATCTTCGTGTTGCGCCGTTCCGGACGTGGCCTCTTCTTCCCTGAGGTACAGGTAGGTGTCCACCTCGGACTCAAGGTCGATGGTGACCTCCGACTGCTGATCCAGGGTGAAGGTGTAGTAGCGGGCGTGACCGCGACCCGAGACGGAAGAGTCGCAGCCTGCCGCCCATGTTCCGGAGACCGTGCCGTCGGCGGTCAGTGTCTCGCTACACTCGCCGGTGCCGGGTGTGGTGGTTCCGTCGAGGCCTGAGACGGTGAGGGTGAAGGTGCCGGTCTCGCCCGCCGAGTAGGTGGTGGCCTCGATGGTGTAGGTGTTGGCGGGCAGCGTTGCCGTGATTTGCGACACGCTGAGGCTGCCATCGTGGTCGTCGTTTTCATGGAGTACCGTACCGGAACGCGCCGCCCCTTCTCGTAGGTACAGGTAGGTGTCGGCATCATTGGACTCCAGCGTGATGGTGACCTGTGTCGCCTCCTCTACCTCGAAGGTGTAGTAGCGGGCGTGACCGCGATCCGAGACGGAAGAGTCGCAGCCTTCTGCCCAGGTTCCGGAGACCGTGGCGTCGTCGGTGAGGGTAACGCTGCAGTCGCCGGTGACGGGTGTGGTGGTTCCGTCGAGGCCTGAGACGGTGAGGGTGAAGTTGCCGGTCTCGCCCTCGGCGTAGGTGGTGGCCTCGATGGTGTAGGTGTTGGCGGGCAGCGTTGCCGTGATTTGCGACACGCTGAGGCTGCCATCGTGGTCGTCGTTTTCATGGAGTACCGTACCGGAACGCGCCGCCCCTTCTCGTAGGTACAGGTAGGTGTCGGCATCATTGGACTCCAGGGTGATGGTGACCTGTGTCGCCTCCTCTACCTCGAAGGTGTAGTAGCGGGCGTAGCCGCGCGCGGCTACTGACGACTCGCAGCCTGCCGCCCACTGGCCCGACCGCTCGCCATCGTCGGTGATGGTTACGGTATCGCAGTCGCCGGTGCCGGGTGTGGTGGTTCCGTCGAGGCCTGAGACGGTGAGGGTGAAGGTGCCGGTCTCGCCGGGGTTGTAGGTGGTGGCTTCGATGGTGTAGGTGCCAGCGGCGAGGGTCGCCGTGATCCGGGAGTTGGTATTGCCGCTCTGGATGTCGTCGTTCTCCCCTCCATCCACTGTTGCGCCGGAACGGGCGTCTCCGGACCGCAGATACAGGTAGGTATCCACATCGGACTCAAGGTCGATGGTGACTGCGGACTGCTGGTCCAGGGTGAAGGTGTAGTAGCGGGCGTATCTGCCTTCGCGAGCATCGGACTCGCAGGGCTCCGCCCATGTTCCGGTGGTAGAGCCGTCGCCGGTCAGGGTCTCGCTACACTCGTCGGTGCCGGGTGTGGTGGTGCCGCTGGGTCCGGTGACGGCCAGGGTAAAGGTGCCGGTCACTCCTGCCGAGTAGGTTGTGGCCTCAATGGTGTAGGTGCCTGCCGACAACGTTGCCACGATTCGGGAGTTGGTGTTGCCGCTCTCGATGTCGTCGTTCTCATATAGGAAGTCGCCGGTGATCGCCTCTCCTGGCCTGAGGTACAGGTAGGTGTCGGCGTCGTCGGACGTGAGCTCAATCGTGACTTCCGCCGCCTCCTCAAGGTTGAGGGTGTAGTAGCGGGCGTGGCTACCGGAGCGTTCCTGGGAACTGCAGCCCGGAGCCCAAGTGCCTTCGTCTGTTCCACCGACCGCGATGGAATCGGTGGCCTCGGAGCTCGTCTCTATCTCGGGAAGCACAGCGAAACCGTAGCCCCAGGTGTTGTTGGGGTCGGGAAATTCCCGCTGTTCCGCGTTGTTTTTAAGGTAATCGGCTGTCTGCTCCGCGCTGAACTCGGGGAACCGCTGGCGCACCAGGGCCGCCAAGCCGGCCACGTGGGGCGAGGCCTGGCTGGTGCCGGCGAACCAGCACTCCTCACCATTGTCGCGCCGATTCCTGCGTTCATATGACACGGATGCGGCGCAGTCAACGCCCACAATGTCGGGCTTGATTCTACCGTCGGGAGTGGGTCCCCGACTGCTGAATGGCTCAATAGTATTGATGTCGTTAAAGGGTGCAGCCCCCACGGCCAGCATCCCGGGGTTGGCGCTCTCTGCGGGATTGGTAATGCTTACGTCCGTGGAATACTCTAGGCCGCCAGGGCCAGAGAAGAGCTCCAGATGGATCCACTCGGGTTCGGGCCCGCCCGCGTGAACTATGATGACGCCTACATCTTCGCTGTCTATTGGAGACCGAAGAAAAAAGAGTTCCCAGGGATAGTGGCTACTTGCTCCAGATTGCTCCACTGCGCTTCCGATATACCCCCACTCTGCGGGGATGTCCAAAATATCGCCGGTACTCTTGTCCCACAAGTACATATCCAGGTCGGTGGCAGCCCCTCCCCAATTGTCTTCCCAGCGCAGTTGGAAGAGATAACGTCGGCACTCCGAGAGAACTATGGAGTTTATTTCGACGCCGAAATTGCTGAAGTTTATAAAACCATTATCATCGGGGTCCGAGAAACTTCCAAACCAGGTGTCTCCTGCGGAATTGCCCGCTGCGTTCACCCAGGTTATGTCCCTCGCCACTGCCTGATCCACCGCATTTAGAGGACTGCTGCTGAACGGTGAGGTACCATCACCGGGGCCATCGAATATCCATCCCACTGAGTAGTTTATGACCTTTACGCCTTGATCTGCCATCCATTCGGCGGTTTCTTGCAGGTCTCCCCGGGAGCTTGGGTTGGCGATGTACAGGGTCGCACCCGGGGCTATGTCAATCACTGCCTCGGCGACCGCTGTCCCGTGGGGATCGCCTCCCTCATAAAGTCCCGCAACGTAGTCCTGGCACTGGTCGGGGGTGCTGGCCGGCGGCTCCTCCTCCGTTTCACAATCGGCTAGGTTGCTGCTAAACACCCCCATATCGGTATAGCACCTGGCCACAACATTGGCTGGTAGTTCCACGCCCATCAGGTGAGAGTAGCCAGTGAAGCCCGTGTCAATTATCCCAACTTTGACGCCCTCTCCCCGGAGGTCTGCGTTCTGCCAGGAGACGGCTTGGTGCAGGCTCACTGCCTGGCTGGTAACGTTGCCGTAGGCCGGTTCCGGCGGGATGATCTCCTGCACTCGGGTTACGCCGGGCTGCTGGGAGAGCTCTCCCAGCAGGGACACCGGCACGTAGGCCTCGATGTAGTCCACGCCCACGTTGCGTGGGTCGCCTCCGTTGTCCTCGAGGAACTGCACCACTTCGGCGACGTTGCTGGACAGGTAGACAGTCACGGCGACCGACTCGTTGGAGTGAATGGGGGAAAGTGCTGCGGCTTCCTGTTCGCTGAACAGTCCGCCTTCGACCATCGCCACCGCCTGGTTGAGCTGCGACCCCAGGGTGGCGTAGGCCAGCTGGGACTTGCTAGGAATGCCGTCTATATCATCCCCACCATCCGAACTGGTCGGTGGAGCAGAGATCATCAGCGCAATTGCCGCCGCGATGATCAACACCATGAAAGCGATTGGCCTGACACCCAGCACGGTAAGACCCTTAGCCATTTGTACACATCCCGGGAGTTTCATTCGATATGTCAAGAGTTTGCAAAAGCAACTCGCGAAAGCACGCCGAAGCATACAACAAGGCTTGTTTCAAGGCAATTACACCTTGTTTTCAAGTAGAGTCTTTGCAAAGTCCCTTGGTGTCACCCTTTAGAGTAGAGGAGGTTCACCCGTTCGTGGTTCGACGTGCTCGCCATGAAAGAATTTGACGGCTTGACTGCGAAAACCAAGTGCGCCCGTGATTGAAGGTGCTGGCAGTTGACGGTATGGGAACATAACGCTATTGTTTCAGCGATGGTTAAGCTGAGTATCAACGGCGTGGAACGGCAGGCTGATGTGCCCGCCGGACGGCTTCTGCTGGACTTTCTTCGGTACGACATCGGGCTTACTGGCTCAAAGGAAGGATGCGGCGTGGGAGTGTGCGGCGCTTGCACCGTCCTGGTGGACGGCGAGCTGTACGCATCGTGCATCACGCTGGCCGCTGCAGTGGAAGGCGCGGAGGTCACTACCATAGAAGGAATCGCCGAAGAGGAACGGCTGCATCCGGTGCAGCAGGCGTTCATCGACCACGGCGGCTTCCAGTGCGGCATCTGCACGCCGGGGCAGGTGATAGCCGCCAAGGCGCTGCTGGACTTCAATCCTGACCCCACCGAGGATGAAATCAAACGCTGGATGATGGGTAATCTCTGTCGCTGCACGGGCTATTACGGAATCGTCAATTCGGTGGCCGCGGCCTCCCGCAGTCGCGGAAGCCAATCTTGATGACACCCAACAGCCGATGAGCGACAGCCCATGATCGACTTCGAGTTCCACAACGCTGCATCGCTGGAACAGGCGATGGAGATGCTGGACCGGTATGGGGATGACGCCCGCCTGATGGCTGGCGGCACTGCGCTGGTGCTGCAGATGAAGCAGCGGTTCGCGCAACCCGGCTACGTGATCGGCCTCCGCCCACTGGCAGTGCGGGACGGCCTGGGCGGCATCGAAGAGACCGACGCCGCGCTACGGATTGGCTCGCTGTGCACGCTGCGAAGGCTGGAAGACTCTGCCCTCCTCCGCGATCGTGTTCCGCTGCTGGCCGACGCGGTGAGTAGGGTGGCCACGCGGCGGATCAGGAGCATGGCCACCATCGGCGGAGGGCTGGTAAACGGCGATCCGAACCAGGACCCGCCACCCGCCCTGATGGCACTGGACGCGTCGGTGGAGCTGACTTCGAGCACCGGTGCCCGGACCTGTGCCGTGGAAGACCTTTTCATAGACTACTACGACACAGATGTGCAGCCGGGCGAGGTGCTGACGGCTATAAATGTTCCGGTGCCGGCAGGCAACACTGCAGGCGCTTACCTGAAGTTTCTGCCCCGCACGGCTGAAGACTACGCCACCGTGGCAGTGGCGGCAGTAGTGTCCCGCAACGGTGACGGCGACTGTCGAGACATCCGCATTGCGCTGGGGGCCGTGGGGACCACCCCCATTCGGGCTCGCGCCGCCGAGGACCTGCTGAGGGGACAGCCGTTGAGCGAAGACGCTATCCGGGCCGCGGCAGCAACGGTACCGGACGCCGTTGATCCGCTGGACGACTTTCGGGGCTCGGCTGACTACAAGCGGGAGATGTCGGCCGTGTTCACCCGCCGCGCGATGACGCAGGCCGTGGCGGCGCTCTCCTCGACAAGGGAGGGAGGGCCGTGAAGCTGCAGAACTCGTGCCTGATTCCGGTCGGGCTTTCGGACAGCTGGGACTTCCTGCTCGATGTGCCGAACGCCGCGAAGTGCGTCCCGGGAGTGCTGGCGGTGTCGCCGGGAAGCGAAGACAGCTACAACGGAACGCTCAGGGCGAAGGTCGGGCCGATGAGCATCACGCTGCAGGGCACGGTGACGGTTAGGGAGCAAGACGCGGAATCGGGACGGGCCAGGTTCCTCGTCGAGGCCAGCGACCGGCGAGTCGGGGGCGGCGTCAAGACGGACCTGCTCATGCAGTTGAATGCCCGTTCGCCGATGGAAACGGAGTTGCTCATCGAGACGGACACCACCTTTATGGGACGCCTTGGGGAACTGGGCCAGCCGGTTATACGGCGGAAGGCGCAGTCCACCATCGAAGAGTTTGCCCGCAATATTGCTCGCCAGTTTGAAGAGCGCATGTAATGGCAAAACAAGACAGGAAACGGAGCCTTTAGAAACACGAAACTTAATCTTCCCCCAAATCATTGGTCAGAGGAACGCCGTGTGCGGCATTGTTGCTTACGTAGGTGAAAACGACGCCTGGCCCATCATATATGAGGGGCTGAAGCGCCTGGAGTACCGGGGATATGACAGCGCCGGAATTGCCGTCGTTGACGACGCCGGCGAGCTCCACATGAGGAAAACCGTTGGCAAGGTCAGCGGGCTGGATGCCATCATCAACGGGGCGCCGCGCGGCTCCCTGGGGCTGGGGCACACTCGCTGGGCCACCCACGGCGCGCCCTCCCACGCGAACGCTCACCCCCACACCGACTGCGGAAGCCGTGTTGCGCTGGTGCACAACGGCATCGTCGAGAACTATCTCGAGCTCAAGAAGCGCCTCACCGATTCCGGGCATGTCTTTCGTTCCGAGACCGACACCGAGGCGCTGTCTCACCTGGTGGAAGAAGGGCTATCCCTGGGCCTCAGCTTTGAAGAGGCCTTCCGGCGGATGGGCCGAATGGTGCGGGGATCCTCGGCCATTACGGCCACGCTGCAGGGCGAGGAAGGCCCGATATGCGCGCTCCGGCTGGGATACGCCGGCGGGATAGTCGTAGCGCACCACGATGGACAGGGCATCGTCGCCAGTGATCTGCCTGCGCTGCTCCCGGTGCTGGAACAGGGTTCCGGGTCGCCGGTCGTCGGGTTCCTCGAAGCCGGCGAAATGGCAGTGGTGAGCCGCGACGGCGTGCGGTACCTCGACCTCGACGGAAACGCCTTAGTAAAGGAGCCCCGCCGGGTGTCCCGCGATGATGTTCTAGTGGACAAGGGCGGGCACCGGCACTTCATGCTCAAGGAAATCATGGACCAACCCCAGGCTATGACTTCCGCGATGCGGGACCGCGTGGACTTCGCCAACTCGCGGGTGGAATTGCCTGAATTCCCGCTGCCGCCGTCCGCCATCGGCAGCTTGGAACGGGTGGTGCTGATCGGCTGTGGCACCAGCTTGCACGCGGCGCAAGTGGGCCGGCACCACATGGAAAGCCTTGCCCGAATACCTGCCGAGGCCGAAAGCGCCTCTGAGTTTCGCTACCGCGACCCGATAATTGGCCCGCGCACCCTGGTGGTCTCCATCGGTCAATCGGGAGAAACCGCCGATACGGTGGCGGCCATGCACCTGGCCCGGGAGAAGGGCGCCACTCTCCTGACCATCTGCAACTCCGAAGACAGCCAGGCGGCCCGGGCGGCCGACGGCGCGCTCTACATGCGCGCAGGGCTCGAGGTCGGCGTGGCCAGCACCAAGACCTTCATCGCCTCCCTCACCATTCTCAATCTACTCGCGGTGTATCTGGGACGCGTGCGGGGTGTTCTCGACGATGCGACCGTCAGCCGACTTGTGGGCGACCTGGCCCGCGGACCTGGACTGATAGGCGAAGTGCTGGCCGACTCCAACAGCTACCAGGAACTGGCCCACCGAATCGGGCACTATGGTAATTTCCTGTTCCTGGGCAGAGGTTCCAGTGCCGCCATTGCATCGGAAGGGGCCCTGAAACTCAAGGAGATCAGCTACATACACGCCGAGGGCTACCCGGCCGGAGAGATGAAGCACGGACCCATAGCCCTCATTGATCCCGGCATGTGTACCGTCGCCGTGGCCCCTGACGATGCGCTGCGCGAGAAGACGCTCAGCAACATCAAGGAAGTGAAGGCCCGGCGAGGCGTGGTTGTTGCCGTTCTGACCGAGGGCGACAACGAGGCAGCGGCCGAAGTGGACTACCCGCTTTTCATCCCCAGGGCGCCCGAGATCCTCCAACCCACGCTGGCGACGATTCCCATGCAGTTGCTGTCTTACTACATTGCGCTGTTGCGGGGGTGCGACGTCGACCAGCCTCGTAACTTGGCGAAATCGGTTACAGTTGAGTAACAACCCAAACCATTCCGCAGAGTAAACTCCTTATATACTCCGCCAGGAATAGTACGACAATTCTCCGCCAGGAACAGGACGAATGTATCTCAAGCTAGACCACCCGCCGGTCACTCTGGAAGCCTATCGCCCATATATGGAGCCTGACCTGGCAGAGGAACTCACATCCGTTGCCGCTGACCTTCGCCACCTGAAGATGCTGCATATCAACAGCACTGCCGTCGGCGGTGGAGTGGCTGAAATTCTCCAGTCGATGGTGCCATTGTTCAATGCCCTCGGTATTGATACCGAACGGGTTGTCATCAGCCCGACGGAGGCAGAATTCTTCCAGGTCACCAAGAAGATCCACAACCTGCTGCAGGGCGCCGACGGGTCATTGAGCGAGCGGGAGCTGGACGTCTATCAGGGCAACCTGTGGCAGGTGGCCAAGGCAATGCAGCAGGACGGCCTGTCGTCGGATGTGTGGTTCATGCACGACCCGCAGCTCCTCCCGCTGGCGGGTATGCTGAGAAACGGAATGCCCTGCGGCGGGGGATCGTGGCTGTGGATTTGCCACATAGACCTGACCCACCCCAACGAGTCGGCCCTGGAGTCCCTGCTGCCCATGCACCGGGACTATGACCACCTGATCTTTTCCCTGCAGCAGTACGTGCCGGTCAAGCAGGTGGCCGACAAGCCCGTGTACATTGCTCCGCCCGCAATCGATCCCCTGGCGGAAAAAAACAACCCCATGGACGAAGACGGGGCCTGGGACATCGTCTCCTCCATGGGAATAGATCGCAAACGACCCCTGGTAACGCAGGTATCGAGGTTCGACCTGTGGAAGGACCCCTGGGGGGTTATTGATGCTTTTCGCATCGCTCGGGAGTCAGTCCCCGGCCTGCAGCTTGCCCTTCTGGGGTTGTCCCAGGCGACAGATGACCCCGAAGCAGGCGAGACCCTCAGGAGCGTGGTGGCGCATTCGGCGGAAGACCCGGACATACACCTCTTTCACGACCCTGAATCGATTCCCGTGGAAAATGACCAGGCGGTGAACGCCTTTCAGATGGCGTCGAAGGTGCTGGTGCAGAAGTCCACTCGCGAGGGATTCGGGCTAACGGTGACCGAGGGTATGTGGAAGGGCAAGCCAATGATCGGGGGCAATGCCGGGGGCATACGAATCCAGATCGACGACGGAGCCAACGGCTACCTGGTCTCTTCGCCTGAGGAGTGTGCACGCCGCATCGTCACCCTGTTGCAGGACAACGACCTGGCGTCCTTCATCGGCGCTGCGGGCAGGGCCAGTGTCCGTCGCCGGTTCCTGTTGCCACGCCTGGCGCTGGACTACCTGAAGGTCGCTCGCTCACACCTGGCCTGACGGACGGAAATACCGGGACCTCACGTAGAGGTGTCCTCCTCGGACAAGAGCCGCAGGATATCCGGGCTGAAGAGCCGGTTCTCGGGTCGCGTAGTCAGCGGCGGGTCCGGGTCTCCGCCCTGCCGCGATTCGGGCAAGGCCTGGATCGGGATCATCGGCCCTTCGTCAATGGGAAGCTCCACCTGCTGCAGCCAGCGTTCCAGGCCGATGCCGGTCTGCTCGACGGCCGCCAGAATCACGATGCCCGCCGCCTTCGCGTCGCCGAGAGCGTCGTGTCGCTGGTATCGATAGCCGAGGATGCGGCACAGGTTCTCCAGCCCGAACCCGCGCCTGGCGAAGCCCTGCCAGGCCCTCTGAGCCACCTTGGTGGAATCGAGCCAGTCGCAGTTGAGGCGGGGAATCTCCCGGCGATCGAAAGCCTGTTCCAGGGCCACGCGGTCAAACTGGCTGTGACTGACCACGATTCTTCCATCCAGCATTTCGTGCAGCAGATCGGCGACCTCGGGCAACTTGGGGCAGCCGCGCACTGCCGCTTCGGTAATGCCGTGAATGGCGATGTTGTCCCGATTGAATCTGGCTTCGGGGTCGATGTAGGACATCCACTCTTCGGCCAGTTCGTCGTCGCGATAACGGGCTATGCCGATCTGGCAGATGGAGAAAGCGTCGGGGTTGGCCGTTTCCAGGTCTATTACTGTGAATTCCGTGGCCATGCGACTCCGCCCTCTACGACACCCATCCAGCAGGTTGGCCCGACCGCTATCCCCGCGCCAGTTCGGCAGCGCGGGCCGAGGCCCAGGCGTCGGCCTGCATAACTTCGGCAGCATTCTCACCGGGAAGTGATTCGTGCTCTTCCAGGGTCTGCTCGATGAGCCGCTGAATGCCGCCGTAGCTGATCCTGCCGTCCAGGAAGGCCTGGACCGCGACTTCGTCGGCGGCGCTCAGGACGGCCGGATAGGTGCCACCCTTCTTTCCTGCTTCAATGGCCAACGAGTAACAGGGATAACGGTGAGGCTCCAGCGGGTCGAAGTTCAGTGAGTGGGAAATGGAGGTGTCAAGGCGCGGAATCATCGAGTTGGGCAGCCGCTGGGGATAGAAGAGCGCGTACTGGATCGGGAGCCTCATGTCGGGCGGCCCCATCTGGGCCTTGACGGAACCGTCAGCGAATTCAACCATCGAATGAATGGTGCTCTGGGGATGCACCACCACCTCAATTCGCTCCCAGGGCACGCTGAACAGCCAGCGAGACTCGATGACTTCGAAAGCCTTGTTCATCAGAGTAGCCGAGTCGATCGTAATCTTCTGGCCCATTCGCCAGGTTGGGTGCCGAAGGGCCTGCTCGGGAGTTACGTTTTCCATCTCCTCCAACGGCGTGGTGCGGAACGGGCCGCCGGATGCGGTGATGAGAAGGCGCAGGATTTCGTTGTCTTCTCCTTGCAGGCACTGCCAGATGGCACTGGGTTCGCTGTCCACCGGGAGGACTTGGCCACCATATTGGGCCTCGTAATTCTTGATCAGCTTCCCGGCCATCACGATGGGTTCCTTGTTGGAGAGGGCCACCGACTTGCCCGCCGCCAGCGCGGTCAGGGTCGGTGTCAGGCCGACGCTGCCCATGAGGGCGACCATCACCTGGTCGACCTGGTTGAGAGCAACCATCTGGTCCATGGGCGTGAACGATACGCCCTGGAATCTTTCGGGGCCTGCGCTGGCGCTCCAGACGTGCTTTGGACGGAACTCCTCGACCTGCTGCTCCAGCAGTTCGGTGTTGTTTCCGCCGGAAAGGCCCACAACTTCGAACTCTTCAGGAAAGGCGCGGACGATGTCCAGGGTCTGGCGTCCGATCGATCCCGTGGAGCCCAGAACCACAATTCTTCTCATAGCCGGAATCCCGCCGCCAACAGCAAGTAGAATACGGCAGGCAACGCGAACAGGATGCTGTCCAAGCGATCGAGTATGCCGCCGTGTCCGGGCATTATACTACCAGAATCCTTCGCGTTGGCCCCACGTTTCAGTGCCGACTCCGCCAGGTCTCCAACTTGGGCTGCTACGCTGGCGGCTGCCCCTATCACCGCCTGCATCCAGACGGCGACGCCCAGCTCGAAGACCACGCCAACCAGCAGTGCGGCGCCGATGGACGCGATCAAGCCCCCGGCAGCGCCTTCCCAGGTCTTGTTGGGGCTGATGCGGGGCGCCATTGGGTGTCGCCCGAGTAGGCGGCCCACGGCAAGAGCTCCGGTGTCGCAGGCGAATACCACCAGGAGCGTGAAGAGCAGCCAGGAGCGCCCGAAATTCTCCGGCCCGCCCGCCAGGTCCCTGAGGGCCAGGCCGTGGCCCAGGAGAAAGCCCACGTACACCGGCCCCAAGAGCAGGAACAGGAAGCCCAGCCAGGGCCGACCGGCAGGCTCTGCCTCCTCGTCCTCATAGAAGTATTCCCACTCCTCTTCTTCAGGGTCAGCTTCTTCCTCGTAGTCCAAGGGGCGGGTTCCCGACGGGAGGGTTCCGAGGGTGTCGAGCCATGGGACGCCTTCGCTGGCATAACCGCTGACATAACCATAGTCATCATCCGCAGCGTCGCCGCCTTCGACTTCCACGTGGCCGTCTTGTGGCTCATGCGGAAGCTCGTCGACTTCCGGTTCCCTCGGAACGTCATAACAGGCGATGAACCAGAGCAGGGCGGCGAAGGCCCATCCAGCCAGTACCAGGCCCAACGCGAGATGGAAGTCGTTGGAGGAGGCAGTCTCGGCGGCAAGGAGCAGGGCCACCACGGCGATTACGCCAAGCAGGACAGGCATCCGGCCCACGCCGGAAGGGGTCAGCCGGTAAGCTTCCCGGATGGCCAGCCCACCGCCGAGGAGGGCCAGCAGCGTGAGCCATGGCGTCCCCAGCCAGACGGCGCCCACCACCACGGCGGCGCCTGTCACTCCCGTGGCCAACCGAAGGCCCACGGTCAGGCCCCGGGCATGGCCACTTTGCCGTAGCGGCGTTGACGGGAACGGTAGGCTTCCAGCGCCTGCTCCAGTTCCGAGGGCTGAAGGTCGGGCCAGAGAGTGGGGGTGTGGTAGAACTCGCTGTAGGCCGACTGCCACAGCAGGAAGTTGCTGATGCGCTGCTCACCGGCCGTGCGGATGATCAGGTCGGGATCCGGGCTGTGGGACGTGAAGAGGTAGCTGCGGAAGATCTCTTCGTCCAGCCGGTCAGGGTCGAGGCCGTCCTTGATGATGCGCCGCACTGCCTGGATGATTTCGTCGCGCCCCCCGTAGTCAAAGGCGACGTTGAGCGTGACGCCAGTGTTGGCGGCGGTGAGTTTCTGGGCGTTTTCAATCGCTTCGCGCAGATCAGGGTCCAGGTTCATGGTCTTGCCGAGGTGAACAATGCGGACGTTCTGCTCGTGCAGTTCTCGGGTCTGCTCTTCCACGGCGGAGGAGAAGATGCTCATCAACCCTTCCACCTCATCCTGGGGACGGCCCCAGTTCTCGGTGGAAAAGGCATAGACAGTCACGAACTCCACGCCCAGCGCACCCAGCGTGTCGAGCACCACGCGCACACGCTCGACGCCCTTGCGGTGCCCCTCGATGCGCGGCAGCCCCCGCTCCTGGGCCCACCGGCCGTTGCCATCCATGATGAAAGCAACGTGTCTCGGGGCCGAGCCATTCTTTGAAATGGGGACGGATGCCCCGTTATGCAGCCCCGATGCGGCAGCCACCGGACCAGGCTAGACCTGGAGAATCTCCGCCTCTTTGGCGGATGTGGTCTCGTCAATAACCTTGGTGTGCCCGTCGGTCACCTTCTGCAGCTGGTCCTGTGCGCGGCGATTCTGGTCCTGGGAAATGGACTTGTCTTTCTCGAGCTTCCGCAGCGTGTCCAGGCCGTCGCGGCGGACGTTGCGAACGGACACCTTGCCATCCTCAGCCTTCTTGCGGAGCAGCTTGACCATTTCCTGCCTCCGCTCGTTGGTGAGGGGAGGAATGGGGACCGTGATCACGTTGCCGTCGTTGGATGGGTTGAAGCCCATTTCCGAGCGCTGGAGGCTGCGCTCTATTTCCCGCAGTGCGCCCTTGTCCCATGGCTGCACCATTATGGCCCGGGCATCGGGGGCAGAGATCGAAGCGATCTGCTTCAGGGGTGTGGCAGAGCCATAGTAGTCGATGGAGAGGTCCTCAACCAGCGAGGGGGTGGCCCGGCCGGTCCGCAATTGGCCCAGATCTCGCCTGAAGGCTTCGATGGTGCGGTCCATGCGGTAGGAAACGTCTTCCAGAACGTCCTCCGGCGTTAACTCCGTGTCGCCGTCCTTTCCTGCCATGATCAGTCCCTCCCAGCTATAGTCGTTCCAATCTTATCACCGGAGAGTATACATCCCACATTGCCCGGCTTGAACATATCGAACACAACTATGGGCAACCCGTTTTCCCGGCAGAGGGTTAGGGCGGTGGAGTCCATCACAGTCAATTCGCGCTCCAGAGCCTCTGTGTAATCCAGCGAATCGAAACGGACTGCTGACGGATTGGTTCGCGGGTCGTCGTCGTAGACGCCGTCCACGTTGAACTTGGCCATCAGAAGCACTTCGGCGTCGATCTCCAGGGCTCGCAGAGCGGAAGCGGTGTCGGTGGACATATACGGATTGCCGGTTCCTGCTGCAAAAATAACGACCCGCCCCTTCTCCAGGTGGCGGACTGCGCGCCGGCGAATGTAGGGCTCTGCGACGGCCTGCATCTGGAGGGCGCTCTGGGTCCTGGTGTCGATGCCGCGTTGCTCCAGCGCATCCTGCAGTGCGAGGGCGTTTATGATGGTGGCCAGCATGCCAGCGTAGTCGGCGGTGGAGCGGTCCATTCCCCGCGCTTCGGCAGCCTCTCCCCTCCAGATGTTGCCGCCGCCTATGACGATGGCCAACTGAACGCCCATTTCGTGGGCTTCACCCACCTGGGTTGACAGGAAGTTGACAGTATCCGCGTCGATGCCGGAACAGGACGACCCTCTGAGGGATTCACCGCTGATCTTGAGCAATGCCCTACTGTATAGGGACTTGCGGCAAGGGTGAAAGGGAGATCCTGCCATATCCCGTTAAATTACTCGCCCACCGCCAGGCGCTGGAAGCGGATCACCCGCACGTTCTCGCCCATGCGGGCCGCCAGCTCCTGTACCAATTCGCCAACGGACGAGGAGCCGTTCTTGATGAACGGCTGGGACAATAGTGCGACCTGGGCAGCAGGCCTCTCGTCGCCCTCTTCAATGTCTTCCTGGCCGAGGTATGCCGGAGACATGGCTGCGACCTGCATGGCGAGGTCGTGAGCCATCTGCCTGAACTCATCAGTCCTGGCGACGAAGTCGCTCTCGCAGCCCAACTCAACAATGGCGCCCACGCGCCCGCCGGTGTGGATGTATGCCTCGATGACCCCTTCATTGGTGGCGCGGCCGACCCGCTTGGCGACGCCGGCGAGGCCCTTGGCTCGCAACGCTTCAGCCGCCTTGTCCAGATCTCCGCCCGTTCCTTCCAGGGCGACTTTGCAGTCCATGATTCCTGCGCCGGTCTGATCGCGCAGGGTGCGAATCAGTGCCGTGGTTACCAACTGTCCACTCCTTTTTGACGCTGTGAAGCTTACAGACCTCGACTGAAGGGGAGACGACCAAGGGACGCCCCCCGAGCCGACTGGCTTCCGCCACAGCGGTGATTCAACTATTTTTGAGGCGGCTACTACTCGCTCGCACCGCCCTGCTCATCAGTGTTGCCGGCGACCCTTGCGCCCATGCCGGCGGCAAGCTCGGCCAGGGTATCGATGTCCAGGGTGACGGCGTCGGTGAGAGCAGCGTCTTCTCGTTCGGAGAGGGATTCGGCTTCTTCGACCTCGTCCGTCCTCAGCTCCTCCATCTCGGCTTGCAGTTGAGCTTCCCGCTGGGCCAGACCTTCGAGGACTGCCGATGCCATCCGGTTGGTCACCAGCCGAATGGAGCGCACTGCGTCGTCATTGCCGGGGACGATGTGGTCCACCAAGTCGGGGTTGCAGTCGGAATCAACGATGGCGAACACATCGATGCCGAGCCGACGGGCCTCCGCCACGCAAATATTCTCGCGACCAATGTCGATAGCGAAGATGGCCTGGGGCAGGGTCGTCATATCCCGCATACCGGTGAAGTACTTTTCCAGCCGGTTGAGGGTATCCCGCATCTTCACGCCTTCCTTCTTGGGCAGCAGGCGGAAGTAGCCCTGATCCCGTCTTTGCTGAAGCTCCAGCATGTAATTGATGCGAGTCCGAATGGTCTGGAAGTTGGTCAGGGTGCCGCCGAGCCAGCGCTGGTTGACGTACCACATTCCGCAGCGCTCGGCCTCGCTCTGAATGACGTCCTGGGCCTGTCGCTTTGTGCCCACGAACAGGACCTTGCCGCCGTTGGCCACCAACTCGACCATGTCCTTGTAGGCGTCATTGATCATGCCCAGAGTCTGTTGCAGGTCTATGATGTGAATACCATTGCGCTGGGTGAAGATGTAGCGCTTCATGGAGGGGTTCCAGCGACGGGTCTGGTGCCCGAAATGCACGCCGGCTTCCAGAAGGGCCTTCATGTTGATGGGCTCCCGTCCGGGAACCTGCGGCGGCCGCTCCGGTGCAGGCCGGGGGCGTTCCTCGACTGGAGGCGGTTCAGGTGCGGGTGCGGGTGCGGCGGGCGGTTCTGCGACTGCCACTGCCGAATCCGCAGGTGTGGCTGCCGGCGTCTCTACTGCGGGGGGCTCCGCCGCCACGTTTTGCGATTCTTGCTGTACGTTCTGTTCTTGGGGTTCAACCATTACGGGCACCCTTCTTCATTTACTGGCGCTGCCAGAGATAGACAGTCGACCTCGACTGTCCCGCCATCAGGCGCAGGTTCAATCTCGAAGTATATCACGGGCTTCGAAAACCGGGCAAACGAGGTGCGCCGAGTAGCAGGGTCTTTTAGTTTTCGCCGTCAAGTCCGTTCATGGTGAGCCTGTCGAACCACGAACGGACGGCCCTTCGACAGGCTCAGGGCCAACGGATTAGCTACAATCAAAAGGCCCTGCGCCGAGTAGACACGCATAGATTGCGGATCGCCAGAGTCTTTTCTTTCGCCAGCCTAATGGAGCCGCTGAGCGCGATGTGGGCCTGGAAACTTGCTGATGGCTTTCAATATCGTCCCCACAGTCAGAAGCAAAATGGGCGGGACATACAGCAGCCAAACCCATCCGAACACCGCCGGAGCTGCCGCAACAAGGAGGATCAAGGTGGCCACGACCTGTGCTCGAATGCTCCCCGGGAAGACGAGGGTAGCTGTTCCCCCGAGGAACCCCAGACCGAAGGTGACCGCATTGAGCGGATTGATAGAAGCATCCGGCCGGATTATCAGAGATATCGCCAGAGTAATGCTTACTGAAACGGCCAGGGTGCCACCGAGCAGAAGCAACCACTCTGCCACAGTGCAAACTTTGTTCATCGCCAATTCGGTTTACAGATGGTCGGCGCGCTCCATTTATCTGCAGTCAGTGCGCCGTGTGTTCAAACCCGCCGTGTTCGACATTGCCTGCAGAAACGGCTTCACGTCGCCCACGCCAGCCGGTAAACGACATTCAGGGCGACGGCCCCCACGACTCCGGCCACTGCGTCGTCGGCCATGATCCCCCAGCCTCCCGGCAATCTCTCGAATCGCCGGATGGGCCAGGGCTTAACGATGTCGAGCATCCGGAAAACCACGAATGCGACGGCAAGCCACGGCAGGGACTTGGGCAACAGGAGACAAGTCAACCACATGCCCGCCACCTCGTCCCACACGGCCCGCTTTGGATCATGGTCGTCGGGACTGATGAGGCTTCCGCAGGCCCAGGGTCCGACCACCAGCGACGCGGCAACCAGGCCGAAGAAGGCAGGGGAATCAGTGGCAATGGGCAGCAAGTAGAGGACGACCACCGCTGCAAAACTGGCCGCTGTGGCGGGGGCCACGGGAAAGAGGCCAACGCCCAGGGCTGAGCCTATGGCCTTCCCAGCCCGGTCAATCCATGCCTTCACGGTGCGAGGGAAGTGGGCAGCCAATTGTAATCATCCGCAGAGCGGGATGTACGCGACTTGCGCTGTCTCCGCACACTACGGGCAATCACGACAGGGGCGTAGGGCATCAACCGTACCCCAGCCGGTGAAGGTGCTCTTCGTCCATGCCCAAGTAGTGGCCCACCTCGTGCCACAGTGTTACCCGGATTTCTTCTATGGCTTCGGTACGGCTTTCGCTGGCCCTGAGGATTGGCTGGCGGTAAATGACGATGCGGTCGGGCAGAAGTGGACCGATGCCGTCCCTTTCGGTGAGGGGAAGTCCCTGGTACAGACCGAATAGCGTATCGTATCCTCCCACCAGACTAGCCTCGTCTTCGCTGGGCCATTCCTCAACCACCACATCCACGTTATCCAGCCGCGATCTCACTCCGGCAGGCAACTGGATGTAGGCCCGGCGGACGTGACGGACGAACTCCCGGTAGGTCATCTGGGTCATGAGGGGGCGCCCACCCTGCGACGGATGTCCTTGAGTATGTCCACATTGCGCTGGTCGGGGCCCTTGCCTTCGAAACCCGGAACTTCCAGTAGAAAGGGCACGTCGCGAAAAGCGGGATGCCCCATGAAGACAGCGAATCCGTCCTCACCAATGAACCCCTCGCCGATGTTGTCGTGGCGGTCTACGCCCGAGCCGCACACCCGCTTGGAATCGTTGGCGTGGATGGCTACCACGTTGGCCGAGCCTGGCCCGGCATCGAGTTGGCCCAGCATATCCTCGATGCCTTCACCGGTAGTCAGGTCGTATCCGGCGGCGAAGCTGTGCTGCGTGTCGAGGCAGACTTTGAGTCGCTCGTCATCCACCGCTTCGAGAATTGCCCCCAGTTCCTCGAACCTCGCACCGATGTGCTTCCCCATGCCGGCCATGTTTTCCACGGCGAGGTATGGTCCCTCCGGGGCGCCGTCGAGAGCGCGGCGTATGGACTCGGCAACCTGGGGCAGCACCGCCTCAAAGCCCGCCCCTCCGTGGCTGCCGGGGTGGAAGATCAGGCCGTCGGCCCCGAGCCTGGCCGCCAGGCGCAGGTGGGCTGACAGCGAATCGATTCCTTTCTGCAGGACGTCGGGCCTTTCCGTGCCCAGGTTCACCAGGTAGATGGCGTGAAGAAAGACGGGGCCCATCGCCGCGTCGGCCATATTTTGCCGGAAGGATTCGACTTCGGAGTCAGGCACTTCCTTGAAAGCCCACGACTGAGGCGACGATCCGAAGATTTGCAGCGCCTCGCAGCCGATTTCCTGCCCCCGTCCGACGGCCCTGGATACTCCGCCCGATGTGGATACGTGCGCTCCGATCTTCAAAGCTTTCCCTCCCGAGCCGGGGAATTGATGCCGACTATTGGGCTGATTATACGGGACTGGCCGTTGGCGGCGCACCGTCCACGCCATACAATGACGCCAAATGCGTGCTTTGAAACTGGAAAACCCGGGGCCGTCGCCGACGTTTTCGGTGGTGGACGTTCCCGTGCCCACTCCCTCGCCGGGCGAAGTCCTGTTACGGGTGGCGGCGTGCGGGTTCTGCCATCATGACCGCCTGGTGAGCGCGGGCACGCTGCGCCGAGGAGTGCGGCCGGGCGTGATTCTGGGCCACGAGATCGCCGGAGTGGTGGAAGAAGTGGCTTCGGGCGTAACCACTATCAGACCCGGAGACCACGTTGTCTCCCTGCTCACCAACGCCTGCGGGCACTGCGACAACTGCGCCGACGGCCGGGAGCACCGTTGCCTGAACGGCGAGGGCATCGGCCACGGAAGAGACGGCGGATTCGCGGAGTTCGTTGCGCTGTCAGAACACAGCCTGGTCCGCCTGCCGTCGGACCTCGACCTGCAACGGGCCGCGCTGCTGGCCTGTCCGTCGGGGGTGGCGCTGCAGGCGATTTCGGCGATCGGGGTCTCGGAGGGCGAAACGGTGGTGATCACCGGCGCCGGGGGTGGACTGGGCGTTCACGCGGTGCAGCTCGCGAAGCTCCTGGGCGCGCGTACAATCGCCGTAACTTCCTCTCCCGACAAGATTGCGGCACTGGCAGAAATTGGGGCCGACGAGGTGGTGGAAGCGGGCGAACTGGACTTCGCCGAGATAGTGTTGGCGTTGACCGGAGATCAGGGGGCGGACGCGGTGATCGACACCGTGGGCGCCGCAACGATGCGGTCGTCGGTGCGGAGTTTGCGGCAACGAGGGAGGGTCGCTCTGCTGGGAGAGGTGGGAGGAGATGGCAATCTTCGCGGCGTGATTCCCGAGATCGTGTTTCGCGACGTCACGGTTACTGGAGTCTCGGGAGTGTCCCGGGCAACGCTGGAGCAGGCGATGCGGCTGGCCGCGGATGGGCGCTTGAGGCCGGTGCTGCAGGAAGTGATGCGCCTGGAAGATGCAGAGCGCGCCTTTGCCCTGGTGTCGGAGCGCAGAGTGCTGGGGCGGGTGGCCCTCACGCCCTGTCGCTAGGCCTCTTTGTGGCCGTTGGATTCCGACGGACTCGAGGACTGCTTATCTGAATCCCCCGGCGGCCTTGGCGGCTTGCCGGCTTGTGCATCAGAGTAGCCCAAGTCGTATCCTTGCCGCAGTAATCGCTCTCTGCGCTTTCTGGTCTGTTCTCTGATCCAGTCGGCCATTGACATTGTTAGCTCCTTTACTTGAAGTAGTCCCCAAGCTATGAAGCCGGATGCTACGAAACTTGCCCCGATAGCCACTATGATGTTCAGAGCGACTTCGCGAAATGTCGCATCGGGGACACGGGATGAGAATTGCAGTATTGTCAGTGCGATTGACCCTGACGTTCCGCCCACCAATGTGAGAACTTGGAACCATTTCCGGTCGCCTCGGCTTATCCCCCAAATGGTTTCCCGGTAATCATCCATGACCGGACATCCGAATTATATCAGCCTGGCCGGTACGGATTCGGAAACACCTACTTGCCGAAAAGGCTGAACAACGCGGAGACGGCGCCCGCCGGGCGAGCGGAGCGGCCGAAGCGGCGGATCTCGCCCCGGTCCCACATCACGAGGAACTGGCTGGCTATGAAGATGCTGCTGTAGGTTCCGGCGACAGCGCCGATGGCGAGGCACAGCAGCAGCTCGCGAATGCTCGGACCGCCTATCAACAGCATGGCGACGAGAACGAAGAGGGTGGTCAAGCTGGTGTTCAGCGACCGGCCCATGCTTTCCATGATGCTCAGATTCACGAGCCCGCCCAGGTCCCGGTCGGGATGCCGCACCACATTCTCGCGTATCCGGTCGAAGACGACGATGGTGTCGTTTACGCTGTAGCCTGCGACGATCAACAGGCCGACGATGAACATCGAGTTGACCTCGAACCCGATGACCCGCCCGAGGATGGAGAACACGCCGAGAATGATCAGCACGTCGTGCACCAGCGCCAGCACCGCGCTCACGCCGTAGCGGTAGGCCTTGGGAACCCGCCGGAAGGCATACCAGACGTAGAGGAGGATGAAGACCGATGCCGCCGCCAGGGCGTAGAAGGCCACCCGCACGGTTTCTGCGGCGACGATGGGAGACACGCTGTCGAATTCCACCCGCTCCCGCACCAGGCCAAGGGTTTCCTCGAGGTCCCGCTCGATAATCTCTCGTTCCGACAGCCCGCCAGGTTGCGCTTCCGCAAGCACGTCAGTGCGGATGAAGTAGTTATTGACCCCCACGAGCTGCACCAGGGCTTCGGGGTGCCCCAGGGCCGTCATCCGTTCGTAAATCCGGGACTCGTCGACGTCTTCGCTGAAGGTCACGTTGAGCACGGAGCCGCTGCTGAAGTCGATCCCGGGGCGCAGCCCTGACTCCAGGGACACCCAGCCCGGGGGTAGCAGCATGGAAATGATGCCCGGGATGATGATCAGGGCGGAGAACAGGAAATACCAGGGCCTCTTTCCGACAATATCCAGCATTACCTGCCTCCTCCCGCGCTCTGCGTCGCTCCCGGCCCGGTGTTACGCGAGACCGACTCCGGCGTGAACAGGCTGATCCGCCCTCCCAGGCCGACGAAGGCCATGAGTTGCAGGAGGTTACGGCTCACCACTACTGCGGTGAACATGCTGGCCGCCACGCCGATGAACAAGCTGATGGCAACGCCGGTGACGAGCCCACCGCCGAGGCGATCACCGAACCACAACAGGACCAGACAGGTGATCATCGTGGAAATGTTGGAGTCGCGAATGGCGGGCCAGGCCCGGCTGAACCCGACTTCCATTGACGAGGCCAGCGTCCTGCCGATGCGTACTTCTTCCTTCATGCGCTCGAAAATGAGTATGTTTGCGTCTACTGCCATACCCACCGACAGGATGAACCCGCCGATGTGGGCCAGCTCGAGGGTGATTGGAATCAACTTGAAAACGGCGAGCACCATAATGGCATAGAAGACCAGGGCGCAGGCCGCGACCACTCCCGCCATGCGGTAGTAGGCAATCATGAATATGAGCACCAGGCCGAGGCCGACCAGTCCTGCCAGCAGGCTGTTACGGAGCGACTCGGACCCCAGCAGGGCGTCAACGTCGCTTTCCTGGATCAGCTTCAGGGGAACCTGCAGCCGACCGGACTCGAGCTGGATGCCCAGGGTGCGGGCCTCCTCCCGGGTGAAGTCGCCGCTGACCTGGGTGCTGCCGTCGCGTATCCACGCCCGTGCCACTGGCGCGATGATTTCCTGGTCATCCATGAATACGGCGATGCGCTTGGTTTCCACCCCTGCGATGCGCCGGGTCAAGTCGGAGAATATATCGGAACCGCGGCCGTCGAACTGCAGGTTGACCACCCAGCCGACGCCCACCGGGTCTGCTGCCGCTTCGGCCCGGTCGAGGTCGTCGCCTGTGAGGCCCAGGTCAGCGTCGGTGGGATCGAGACACGCTCCGGTGAAGGGGTCGAGGGAACCGCAGGTGCGCTCCTTGAACTCGAGCAACGCGGTTTGGCCGATGAGCGCTTTCGCGTCATCGATGGCGCTGATTACGGAATAAGACTGGACGGGCCCCACTGCCTCGGACAAGGCTGTCCTGGCAGCGGACTGGACCTCGGCGTCCACGGTTGCGGACAGAATCCGGAAGGACCTCTCCTCCTGGCGCTGGATGGTCACATCGCGGTATCCCGCGCCCTCCAGGGCCACGGCCAGAGCCGCACGGCCCTCGCTGTCGACGGCTTCCGAGAAGACGAGGTCGGTAGTGGAACCACTGGCCCCGGGCAACTGAACGATAATCCGGTCGTCGCCGAATATCTGGATAATGGGCTCTTTCGTTCCGAACCTGTTCACACGGCGGGTGATGTTGTCCAGCACGCCTTCCATCTGGTCAAAGGAAGGTTCGCCAATGTCGGTAACCTGGAAGAGGCTAATCTGGCCCAGGGACTCTTCGATAGCGCCGCGCAGTCCGCTGCGGCGGGGATCATCCGAGGCCAGCAGAGGCGTTCGCACCTGGAAGATGCTCGCCACAGGCACAGTTATGAACTCAGGTTCAGGAGGTGCTTCTTCCTCTTCTCCCTCGCCCTCGCCATCTTCCGCGACTTCTGCTTCCCCTGCATCCTCGGCGTCTTCGACGACAGGTTCGTCAGGGACAGGCTCGGCTGGAACTTCCCGCTGAACAATGCCCACATCGCGTGGAATGACCTGGTAGTCCTCCAGCGCCAGCTGTTCGTCGCCGAACCGGAATTCTTGCAGGGCGGTGGAGATGGCCTCCAGATCGGCGGGCTCCAACAGGGTGACGTCGAACCGGGAGCCAGTGTCGGCCTGGTAGACCAGGTGGCCGCCGCCGCTGAGGTCGAGCCCGAGCTTAAGACCAAGCGGTCCGGCCCCATCCCGATCCAATTCCGGGAGGCCGGGTATGTCGATGTTGATAGACCGGAATCCCAGGGCGGCGACTGCCAGACCCAGGATCATGAGGATCACGATAGTCAGCCGGACGCTTCGAGCACGCATTATTTACTTTGAACCATCCGGCAGAGTGTCATTGGTAAGCGTTTGATCAGGGGACTTCCCGTCGAGAATCCCTTTTTTATTCAGCGATTCAGCCGCCAATTCCAAGGCTTGCTCCCGAGTTTCAATCTCCCCCGCGGCGCGCGCTTCTTCCAAAGTTGACAGCAACGAGCCAATTAGCGGACCGGGCGTCAACTGGAGGCTGGACATCAGGTCGTGTCCGGTGACCAGGCGCGGGGTGGATGTGGATACCGGCTCCTGAGAGCCAGTTTGTAAGACGTGGCTTATCATTCTAGCATGATTCAGCCAGTCCGGGTGGGACAGTTCCGGTCCTTTTGCGCCCAAATAGTCGGCCAGGCAAAGGTAAAGCGTGTCCAGGGCCACGTCGCCTACGTCCCTGAAGTAACGATAGACGGCCCGGTCTGTGGGCCACTCTCCGTCGTTGGACATTCCGGTGGGCCGCAGGTGATGCTCCACCATACGGGAAACCATCGACACTCCCCGCGAGCTGAGGCGAAGGTGGCGCAGGCGTTCCTCGGCGATGATCGCTCCCTGCTCAGAATGGCCGAAAAAACGTGTCCTTCCGTCGGGCTGAACGGTCTTTGTCTGAGGCTTGGCGATGTCGTGGAACAGGGCGGCGAGCTTCAGGACGGTGCGTCGGGTATGGCCGTCGCTTACAGTCTGCGCGAAGTAGGCCTCGCTCTCCGGAGTCCACGGCACACACGAGAAGACCGGGGAATTCTGGTGTCCGCCGGTTACGCCTTCTGCCGCTTCCACCGTGTGCAGGGAGTGCCCCCAAACGTCCCAGTAGTGCATCCGGGGCTGTTCGACGCCCTTGGCCTTCATCAGCTCGGGGACGACGTGTTCCAGCATTCCCAACAGGTCCAGGGTCTCCACGCGGGCCCTGGCTCCTGCTGGCACGAGAATGCGCATGAACTCGTCGCGCACGCGTTCCGGCGCCACTCGAGGCAGGAGATGGGCATCGGTAGCCAGCAGCCTCACTGTATCGGGCTCGATTCGCAGGCCGATCTCTCCAGAGAGCCTGATCGCCCGCAGCAGGCGGCCGGGATCGTCCCTGAAGACGTCGGAGTGCAACGCCCGCAGTGTCTTCCGCGCCAGGTCGGCGCGTCCGCCGAAGGGATCGATCACCGCGTCGGCAAAATTCTCTGCGTCCCAATGTGGCAACGCTACTGCCATAGCATTGACCGTGAAGTCGCGCCTGGCCAGATCGTCCCTGATGTTTTCGGAAAAGCCCGATATATCGACAGTCAGGTCCGGGTCGTCCGGGCCTCCCTGTTCGAAGACCACGCGCATCATTCCCCAGGGCAGGCTCAGAGGCGCAAGTGATCCCCCCAGCTCCTCGGCCAGTTCCCTGGCCAGGGCGACGGCGTCGCCCTGCACCGCCAGGTCCAGGTCCCTTCCGGGGCCGCGCCCCAGGAGCTGGTCACGCACCAGACCGCCGACGAGGTACGCATCGGTCTCGCGGGCGGCAAAGAAAGAGACAAGGCGTTCAGTGTGGGAATGCATAAGTGTGCCGAATGCCAAGCGAAATACGGGCGTTAGTTACGTGACGGGATGACAGGACTGTTTAACGTGTCGCCATGTCCGGCTACGGAGAAAGTATAGAGCCCGGCCCACCGGGTGTGCTATCGCCAAGATTCATCTCGTGGAGGCGCCGGTGCAGGGAATCGAAGGAGGGGTCGTGAACATGCTCGTGCGAATGTTCGTCCTCAAGCTCAATTTCGTGTTCCGCGCCGAACTCGTCGTCTTCGCCCGCCTCCCTGACCGGGTACAGCTTGGTGTGGGCGACGAGATGGTCCATGTACATAATGCCGTTCAGGTGGTCTATCTCGTGTTCGAGGGCCTGGGCCAGGATATCTCCCTCGGCATCGACCTTGAACGTCTTCGAGTCGAGGTTCAGGGCGCGGGCCCAGATTTTCTCGGATCGGACCACCATGCCACGATATCCGGGCACACTGAGGCAGCCCTCTTCAACCTCTCTCTCGCCCTCGCGCTTGACGATCTCCGGATTCACCAGGACCATCGCCTCTTCCATATCCGGGGTCCGAACGACGCAGAGACGTTCGAGCACCCCCACCTGGTTCGCCGCGAGTCCGACGCCGTGATGCTCGGTCATGGTCTCAATCATGTCGTTGGCCAGCTTCTTGTGCTGGGCAGTTATCTTTGCGACCTTTCGTGCCTTGCGGAACAGGACAGGGTCTGGCACCAGACGGATGTTCAGTATCGCCACCGGAAACCCCTGATTGGTGGAGGCGCATCGCCCCCTGGATGCTACAGACAATTATAGGCGGGAATCGGGCGATTTGAAAATGCAGCGCCTTGTTCTTTCTAGCAACACAAGTCCAGGCAACACAAGCTTTTGACAGTTTATTCGCAGGTTTTAGAATCTTGTTGTTTTAGAATCTTGTTGTTACTCTGCATCATGTTCAATCACACTCGAATCCTTGCTGTAAAAGTTACTAATTCGCAATAAAGAGCCTCCCCTGTACTATCGAGTATCGAATTGAACCACCAAGGGGGTCACCACATGTTTTCAGGCATGCGTACGACGGTGGCCGTCTCTGCCGTAGCCCTGGTTGTGGCGCTGGTCGTGGGACTGCTGGTTTTCAGCCTGGGCGATGCCGACTCTTCTGCGGTCGGCTTGCAGGCATCTGCCGTCCTGGCCTCGCAGTCCGGAGAGAACATCGGGACCGTTCGGTTCAGCCAGTCGGAAACGGGTGTCTTCATTGAGGCCGAGGCCCGGGGCCTGCAACCCGGAGGACACGCCTTCGTCATTCACTCCGTAGGGTCCTGCTCGCCGGATTTCTCCGCCGCCGGCGACCACTTCGATACGGACGACAAGCCCCAGGGCTTCGTCCACCCCAACTGGAATCGCGGCGATTCCGATGCTGGCGCCCACGGGGGTGACCTGCCCAACCTGTACGCTGCTTCCGATGGCACCGCCCGCGCCGACTTTTTCACCAACGGCATAACCCTTGAGTCAGGCAGAGACCATTCGATTTTCGACAATGATGACTCAGCGTTGGTGATACATGAATTTCCGGACGACTACGGCGCTCAGCATTCCGATACCGGCGAGCGAGTCGCCTGCGGTGTGATTCAATTGCAACAGTAAGGTGCAGCAGTAGGGTCCGTCTTGCCGGTCCCGCAGTCACTGCGGGCCTCCCTCTTCCGCTGTGTTATCATCGCCGAAATCCCCTGACCTGAGATTTTCACGACGCAAAAGAGGTGAGCGGCATGGTAGGCGTAGGCGAGACAGGCAGCCGCGAATTGACCGAGGCGATTCCGCGCCTCTCGGGAACCCTGCAATTGAAGGGCCTGAGAGCCAGGGTCGAAGTGATACGCGACGACCTGGGCATCCCTTATGTTCGTGCAGAAAACGAGCACGACGCCTTCTTCGCTCAAGGCTTCGTCACGGCACAGGACCGTCTATGGCACATGGAATACGACCGGCTGCGAGGAAGCGGCCGCTGGGCGGAGGCAGCCGGAGACAGTGCGCTGGAGCAGGACAAGCTGATGCGCCGTTTTCGCCTGACCGCCAGCGCCAAGGCCGACTACGCTGCCATGGACAGGCACACCCGCATGGTCTTCGACGCCTACGCGGCCGGGGTCAACGCCTTCATCCTTCGACAGGCCCGCGACCGACAAGCCCGCGACGATCAGGACTGCCCTCTGCCCGCCGAGTACGCCATCGCCGGCATTCAACCCGAAGAGTGGCAGCCGTGGCACAGCCTCGTGGTGTACAAGGTCCGACACATCCTGATGGGCGTTTTCGAGTCCAAGATATGGCGGGCCAGGATGGTTCGCGCCATGGGACCGGAGAAGGCGGGGCAGCTGTTCCCGGGCTACGAGCCCGGGCACCTGCTGATACTGCCGCCCGGCGAAACTGCCGGAGGCCCCATCGACACGGGACTCGAGGAACTGGCGGAAGGCGCGGCCGCTCTCAACTACCTCGCCGAGATTGATGTGGGCAGCAACAGCTGGGTGGTTGGCGGCGATTCCACCGCAACCGGCAAGCCCGTGCTGGCTGGCGACTCCCACCGGGCCCTGGACACTCCCAACGCCTACTACCAGAACCGGGTCGCCTGTCCGGAGTTTGACGTAATCGGCCTGTCCTTCCCGGGCGTACCTGCCTTCCCGCACTTCGGCCACAACCCCTGGGTATGCTGGAGCGTGACTCATACTGCCGCAGACTACCAGGACCTGTACATCGAGCAATTGCGAAACACCGACAGGCTGCAGTACCTGTACAGGGACGAATGGCTCGACGCGGAGGTGTATGACGAAACTGTGCGCAGCAACACCGGGAGGGAAGAATCGGTCCGGGTGGTGGTTACCGGGCACGGTCCCGTGATCTCAGGAGGTCCTGAAGAGGGTTCCGGAATGGCCCTCAAGTATACGGCTACCGAGACCGCATCGGGCTGGACGGACATTCTCTGGAAGATGCTCCGCGCTCAGAACGCCGCGGAGCTGGTCGAGTCCCAGCGGGGCTGGGTCGACCCGTGCAACAACTTCCTGCTGGCCGACGTGGATGGCAATTTCGGTTACCTGTGCCGGGGGAGGATCCCGATACGTTCCCGGGTGAACGGATGGCTGCCGGTGCCAGGTTGGACCGGGGAATACGAGTGGGATGGGGACATTCCCTTCGATGAACTGCCTGTGTCCATCAACCCGCCCGAGGGGTACATAGCAACCGCCAACAACAGGCCGGTGGGGGACGATTACCCGCACTACATTGCCGTCGACTTTACTCCCGAGTTTCGGGTGAAGGGCGTAACGCGGGGCCTGAAGGCCCTGAGCCGTCCCTCCGCGGCAGACATGGCGAAGGTACATGCCCACCGCGTGTCCCAGCCTGCTGAAGCGTTCCTGGCCATCCTGCCCGGTGTCGAGCCGCGGGACGCTCTTTCGGCCATCGCCCGGGAGCGACTGCTTACCTGGGACGGATCCATGGACGCCCAACGAGTGGAGCCGACGATCTACTCGGCGATGCGAGACGCGCTGCTGAAGGAGGTATTCGAGGGCAACCTGACGCCGGAATTGGCCGATGCCGCCTGGCGCCCCGCCGATCGGGGCCTAGGTTCCTTCGGCAATCGTCTGAAGGCGCGCATGGTCGAGATGCTTCGGCAGGATGACCGCTCACTGCTGGCCGAGGGCGATACATGGCCGGCCGCCATTGCCAGGGCCCTGTCCCGGGGAGTGGCCGACCTTCGCGATCGCCTCGGAGACAACCCGGACGGCTGGGCGTGGGACCGACTGCACCGGGCCGTGCCACGCCATACGCTGTCTGCAGTCCACCCTGAGTTGGACGGCCTGCTCGATCCGCCCGCGATCCCGCACAGCGGGGATGGTGACACGCCGCTGCAGGGCGGCTATTCGCCGGCCACTTTCGCGACGGTGACCAGCCTGTCGGTGGCCCGCTACAGCTACGACACCGCCAACTGGGACGACTCGCTGTGGGTGGTGCCCCTGGGCAGCTCCGGGCACCCGGGCAGCCCTCACTACTACGACCAGTCGGAGACCTGGCGTAGGGTCGAGATGGTCCCGATGCGCTGGGACTGGACTGACATATCTGCCAACAGTGAGTGCAACCAGACCCTGGAGCCGGAATAAACGGGAACGAAAACGCTTCTTATAGAGCCCCCAGCCAGCTCACCGGAAGGCCGGATTCAATTTGACACTGATATGGGTGAATGCTAGTATTTTCGCGTTATGTAGCCGCTGAAAAAGCGGCCTTGTGGCGCGCGCAATTTCCTCACCCATTCATCAGTGAAAGGTACGGATGCGCGCTCTTGAGCCACAGGTTGGCGTAAATCCGACATGGAGAATTAGCCATGCCAGAAATTGTGAAGGGACTCAAGGATGTCTACCTCGACACCACTGAGTCCAGCTTTATCGACGGCCAGGTTGGCAAGCTGCTTTACCGCGGTTACGACATCCACGACCTGGCAGAAAAGTCCACCTTTGAGGAAGTAGTCTACCTTCTGCTGTATGGTGACCTCCCGACCGGACAGCAGCTGGCCGACTTCGACGCAGAGCTTCGAGCCAACCGTCGGGTTCCGGACGGCATCATCACCGTCCTGGAAGTGATGAAGGAAGCTCACCCGATGGATGCCCTCCGCACCGGCATCTCGGCGCTGGCAGCTTATAACGTCGACGAAGTCGCGGACAACTCCATCGAGGCCACCATCCGCAAGGGCATCCGCCTCACGGCCCAGGGACCGACCATAGTGGCGGCCCACCACCGGCTGCGGCATGGCCTCGAGCCCGTCGCGCCGAACCCGGACCTGAACCACGCCGGCAACTTTCTTTACATGATGTTCGGCGAGATTCCGGACGAAGAGACAACCAACTTGCTGGACGTGGACTTCATCCTTCACGCCGAGCATGGCGCCAATGCCTCGGCCTTCGCGGCCCGGGTCACCGCTTCCACGATCTCTGACCTGCACTCGGCGGTGGTTACCGGCGTCGGCACGCTGAAGGGCCCGGCCCACGGCGGGGCTGCCGAAGAAGTGATGAAGATGTCGCTGGAAATCGGCAATCCGGAGAACGCGGAAGAGTACGCCCGAAAGCATCTGGAAGCCGGCGGGCGCATCATGGGCTTCGGCCATCGCGTCTACCGGGCCGAGGACCCGCGAGCGCGCCACCTTCGCGATCGCGCCCGGGTGCTGGGCGAGAAGAAGGGCGAGCCTCGATGGTTCCAGATCCTGTCCCATCTTGAGCAGAACACCATGATGCCCTACCGCGACCGGGGCATCTGTGTCAACGTGGACTTCTTTGCCGGGGCCATCTACTACCTGCTAGATATTCCCGACGACCTGTTCATTTCGATCTTTGCCCTGGGCCGCATTCCCGGATGGACGCTCCAATGCGTTGAGCAGTACCAGGACAACATCCTGATCCGTCCCCTGCTGGAGTACACGGGGGAGATGGACCGGGAGTACGTCTCGATAGAACAGCGTGCGTGAATCCCGTTTCCCTAATATGAGCTTGAAGGGGGCCAATGGCCCCCTTTTCTATTCTTTCCGTGTGCCTTCGCTGCATTATTACGAAGAAAATGCAACGACTTCCTCCGATCGTTCTCCCGGGCTGTTCCCCGAAGAATTCGGGTCATAGTGTTCAACCGGTACAGAGGATCAGCGGCAATCTGCCGATTCAACTCCCCGTGCATCTCCATCCCTCCACTCCAAGCAGAACCGCCACTGGATTTGCAACGGTCCGCTATATCTCTCAAACACCTGTGCACGTTTTCGCCCTGATTTGCCTGGCCATCGGATTGGTTTAGTTCGCACAGTTCCCATACAATTGGAAATATGATGCTCCGTGCAAACACCGCCCAGGCAGAAATTCACAGGCGCATCACTGCGCGGGGCGCCATCACCTTCGCGGAATTCATGGAGGTGGCCCTTTACCACCCCCATGGCGGCTACTACACGTCTCGGGACCCAGTGGGATCTGAGGGCGACTTCTACACCAGCCCTTCGGTGCATCCCGTCTTCGGTGCCCTGCTGGCTGTGCAGTTGTTCCAGATGTGGGACCTGCTGGACCGTCCGTCCACCTTCACCGTCGCCGAACTGGGTGCAGGCAACGGCCTGCTCTGCCGCGACATCATGGCAGGGGCAGCATTTCTGCAAGATGGATTTGCTGAGTGTCTCCAGTATGTATGCCTGGACCGGCGCGCCTTTCCCGGACATGAGAGCGGCCTGACGGGCGCAAGCCGCGTGGCCTCGCCGGATATCCCGTTGCGGGGGATTGTGGGATGCATTCTGTCCAACGAACTTCTCGACGCCATGCCCGTGCACCAGGTGACGATGTCGCAGGGTCGATTGCGCGAGGTTTATGTGGCCCACGAGGACGACCAAATCGTGGAGCGCAAGGGTGATCCGTCAACTCCCAGGTTGTCAGAACGGCTGGCGGAACTCGGCGTCGAGCTGAGAGAAGGCCAGACTGCCGAGATAAACCTGGCCCTCGATGGCTGGGTCAATGCCGCTGCCGAGTCTCTCGACCGAGGTTTCCTTCTGACAATCGACTACGGCCATCCCGCCGATGAGCTATATTCGTCAATCGACCGCTACAGGGGGACGCTGACCACCTACCACGAGCATCTGCAAACCGACCGGCCGCTGGAACGAATTGGACAGCAGGATATGTCCGCGCAGGTCGACTTCACGACGCTGGTCAGGGCGGGAGCGCGTTCCGGGCTGAGATTTCTTGACTACGGCAACCAGGCCGCCTTCCTTCGGAACCTGGGGCTCGAGAGGCTCCAACGCAGGCCGCCTGCCGGGCCGCCCAGGCTGGCGCAGTCCAGCCGAGTCGGGATGCAAGAGCTGCAGAAGCCTGGAGGACTGGGCGATTTCAAGGTTATGGCCCAGTGCAAAAAAGTAGAAAACCCCGAACTTTGGGGCTTCCAATTGTCGGACCGTCCGCTGGAGCTGGTGGCCCAACTCCCACCGCTTGTGCCCACTGCCGGTCATCTCGATCTTCTCGCTGCGAGGTACCCGTCGCAGGAGATGGAAATCGAGGTGCCGTGGGAAACACTATGGCAGAGCGATTCTCCCTCGCCCTGACGCCTCTCTACCCGAGGTTGGGGCTCCCTATGATGCGGGTTCTGCCAGCCCAATCCGCACGGAAACCGGTTTCATGCTCTCCACCACAAAGGCGATGTGTTCGTCCAGGTCCACACCCAGCTCGCCTGCGCCCTTCGCGATATCGTCACGGTTCACGTCTTTGGCGAAAGCCTTGTCCTTCATCTTGCGGCGTACCGAGCGGGGTGAAACCTCGTCCAGGCTCTTGCTGGGTCGCACCAGGGCCACCGCCCGCACGAAGCCCGACAGCTCGTCTACGGCGAAGAGGGTGTGCTCCATCAGCGACTCTCGAGGAATCCCGGTGTGCTCGCCGTGAGTCAGCACTGCGCGGATGATATCTTCGGGATACCCCGCTTCCCGCAGGATCTCGGCACCGTAGGTGGGATGGCTCTCGGGTGTGGGGCATATCTCCCAGTCGAAGTCGTGCAACAGCCCGGCTATGGCCCAGCGTTCTTCGTCCTCGCTGTACTTGCGGGCGTACCCCCGCATGGACGCTTCCACCGTTAGCAGGTGCTTCATCAGCACGTCGGTCTGAACATGATGGCTCAGAAACTCCAGCGTGTTATCCCTGTTCATCATGTTCATCGCTCTGTTCCTCCATGCTGTTGTCGGGTGTTTCGTCGGCCGAGTCGCTGTCTTGCGTCCCTGCCGAGGCCGAGCGACCGCCCGGTCGGGGCAAACATCGAACGGCGGTGGTGAGAAAACCGCTGTGGGCCACCATGCGGTGGTCCGGTCGCACGCTTCGCTCCGTCACGTGCCAGGTGCGCAGCAGGGTCTCCATGGACTCAACAAGCTGGAACCGCCCGTCCTGCTCGAGCGCGCCACCAAGACGGTGCACCTGCAGTATGGTGGGCAGGAAGCTCAGCATCACGCCTCCCATCACCAGGGCGTCGGCGATGTGGCCCACTGCCTGCCAGGGCTCCGGAACGTCCAGCACCACGCGGTCAACGTCGTGTTCCTCGATGCCCTCGTAGATGCTGCCGATCTTCACTTCCAGGTTGGAGGAGTCGGGAATCACCCTGCTGATGTTGCGCATGGCCTTGGGCAGCACGGATTCATCGATCTCGTAGGTGATGACGCGGCCTTCGGGCCCCACAGCGCGCAACAGGGCAGCCGTGAGGGCTCCCGAACCCAGTCCGCCTTCGATCACCGTCGCCCCGGGAAAAATGTCGGCAAAATTGACGATATTCCCCAGGTCCTTCGGGTAGATGATCTGGGGACCGCGGGGCATCTGCCGGACATAGTCTCCCAGGGTGGGACGGACCGCCAGGAGCGTATGTCCCCGGTCGGTGCGATACCAGCCGCCGACACTGCCGCCGATCAGTTGGTCATGCTGCAAGCGCCCCAGGTGGCTGTGGAAGGTCTCGGTCTCTCCCAGCGTCAGCATGTACCGGCGGGACTTTCGGTCCAGCAACAGGGCCAGTTCACCGGGCTGGAACAGGTTGGGGTCGGTAGGTGGCGCCTCGGATACCTGGTCGTCAGTTTTGGCAAGTGACTCGTTCAAGAAAGCAGCCTAGTCCCCGGAGGCTGCCGGCTGCTTGTTGTCGTCGTAGGCCTCCGGCCGCCTGCCTTCGAGATAAGTGGTGTTGTGGTCGGCATAGGGTTCCATGTCCGGGAAGACCACCAGCAGCTCGGCGTTTTCTTCCCCCACGACCCTGAAGCCGTGCTCCGCCCCGGGCGGTATGACCAGAGTGTGGTCTTTTTCCACCCTGTGTGTCTCGCCGTTAATGCGTACTTCCAGTGCGCCGGATAGAATTACTATAAGCTCATCAATGGCGTGAGTGTGAAGGGGCGCGCCGGTACCCGGCTCGGCGGTGTTGAGGCTGAGAGACGTCGAAACGCCGTGTTCGTGGGTGGTAATGTCCCATTTGCGATAGCCTGGCCGCCAGGGAACTTCGGGAGCCTCGTTATGGTTTATGATGGGCATAAAGCGTCCTCGCCGCTGGTGTATCAGGGGCCGTAACGGGCCCCGGCTAGTGGGCACATTGTACGCCATTTCGGCCGAGGACGGGGTGGACGCGGCGTTGCCCTCATAAGCGAAGGCCGCTGATCAGATTCAGCTAACGAGGAGTTGCCGAATGCAACGGCGCCTGTTCACCCTGGAAGAAGCCAATGGACTGGTGCCGTGGCTGCAGCGTACTTTCCAGCGGGCGACGGAGACCCGCGACAGACTGGTGGCGGTGAACAATCGCCTGACGGAGATCCAGCGGGAACAGCTGCGTCGCAATGGCACCTTCAATCGTCATACAGAGCTGAACTCCGCGCAGTCGGAACTGGAAAGCCTGCAGGCGGAGCTGAACGGCATCGTGAACGAGATTGTCGCCGAGGGCATCATCGTGCGCGACATTTCCAGCGGCCTGGTCGATTTCCCGTCCGTAAGGGAAGGGCGTGAGGTTTATCTCTGCTGGATCGGCGGTGAAGAAAGCATCGAATACTGGCACGAGACCAACCGGGGCTTCGACCACCGCCAACCGTTGTGAGCGGGATTGGACGATCCCGAAACCGTTGAGGAGCTACCTGATGGAGTTTAATTCATCAACAATCGCAGATTTTTGCAAGAAGCATCACATCACTAAAATGTCGGCGTATGTCAATCCTTCCCGCAGTGTTGCCGAAAGAGAACGGGTGATGGACTTCGTCGTGGATTTTGAAGCGGGACACGCTCCTGGGTACTTCGATATGTTCGGAGGTCCAGGCCTCATCGGTATGGAAGAAGAGCTGGCAGACATACTAGGCAAGGAACAGGTCATTTTGATGACATCCAGTGGTATGCCATCCGGGCGCAAGAAAGCCTTGGCCAATGCTCTGGACGAGGCGGAACACCTGTACCCGGCGACATAAAAAGTATGACAATACCGGAGGAAGATCTAATTCCATTTGGCCATATGTTGGAGGCCTGCGATTGGATTCTATTGGTTGTATCCGGTCGCAGCGAGCAAAACCTTGACCAGGATCTGGTGCTTTTCCTAGCTTTGGCCAAGGCCGTCGAAATAGTAGGCGAGGCCGCAAACAGGGTATCCGACAGCACCCAACGCATCGCGCAAGAAATCCCATGGCGGCGAATTGTCGGTATGCGGAACAGGCTGGTCCACAATTATGACGATGTAGATCTTGGCACTCTCTGGCTTGTGGCTCAGGAGCACACCCCGTCCCTTGTCGCCAGTCTCCGCCGGCTCATGCCCGACGATTTCGTTCCCACGCCCCTCAGATGAACCGCGCCTGCTGCCTGGCTGCTTCGCCGTGGTCTATGTACACGGTGATGGTCTCGGTGAAGAAGTCGAAGGCCTCCGTCCCCTGCTCCCGCTGACCGACTCCTGACGATTTCAATCCGCCGAAGGGCAGGTGGACCTCGCCGCCCAGCGTCGGGGCGTTGACGTGCACCATTCCAGTCTCGACGGTGTTGATGTACTCGAAGGCGCGGGAAATGTCGCGGGTGTATACCGAGGACGACAGCCCGAATTCCACGCTATTGGAAATGTCTATGGCGTCGCTGAGGTCTCGGGCCTTGAACACGGTCAGCACCGGGCCGAAAATCTCCTCCTTGGCGATGCGCATGTCCGGCGAAACGTCGGTGAAGACCGTGGGCTCAACGTAGTAGCCCTCGTCGAACTCCCCTCCGGTCAGCGCCCGTCCACCGAAGGCCAGATGAGCGCCCTCCTCGGTCCCCACGCCGATGTATTCCTGGACCTTTTCGTACTGCCCCTGCCCGCACAGAGGCGAGACGTCGACTTCGGGGTCGATGCCGTCGCCGACGCGCAGGCTGGCGGTGCGCTGTAGCAGGCCGTCCATGAACTCTTCGTAGACCGACTCCTCCACGATAACCCGGCTGGTGGCGGTGCAGCGCTGGCCGGTGGAGCCGAAGGCGCCCTGAACTATGCCGCCCAGGGCCTTGTCCATGTCGGCGTCCTCCAGCACGATTACGGCGTTCTTGCCGCCCATTTCGGCCTGCACCTTCTTGAGCCGCCTGGCCCCGTTGGCGTAAAGGTCTGTTCCGATTTCAGTCGAGCCGGTGAAGGAGATGCCGTTGACTCGCGTGTCTTCCACGAGGGCGTTGCCGACCTGTCCGCCGGGTCCGGTGACCAGGTTGAGCACCCCGGCCGGCAGCCCGGCCTCCTCGAAGACCTCGGCAATCTTGACCGCGCACAGCGGCGTGGAGGAAGCGGGCTTGAAGATCAGGGCGTTGCCGCAGATGAGGGCCGGCGCCATCTTCCACACGGGGATGGCGACGGGGAAGTTCCACGGGGTGATGATGCCCACCACGCCCAGCGGGCGCTTCATGGTGTAGGCGACGGTGTTGGGCAACTCCGAGGGAGTGGTGTAGCCGAACATGCGACGCCCCTCTCCGGCAGCGTACTCCAGGATGTTCATTGCCCGGCGGACCTCGCCCCGTGCGTCGCCAATGGGCTTGCCCTCCTCGGTGGTTATGGCGGTGGCGATCTCATCGGCCCGCCTTCCAATGATCTCCAGGGCCTTGAACATGATTGCCGCCCGCCCCGGAGCGGGCATGTTGGCCCATTCCGGCAGGGCTTCGCGCGCCGCCGTCACTGCGTTCCCGGCATCCTCGGCGTTTGATGTCTGAAATTCCGCTACGACCTGGTCCTTGTGGGCCGGGTTGTATACCGGGTATGTCCGTCCCGAAACCGATTCAACCCACTGGCCGCCGATGAAATTCTTGTGCGTGGTCATTCAGCCTCTCCATAAGTGCGCCCGTCCCCGTTAAGGTCAGGGACGAGCGAATTTGACTGTAATCTAAGGAGCCAATTCCCCCCAAACTCAGGGGGCATTTCCCCCTCCGTCTGGTAGACGGTCGAGATGGGGACGAAACCCTACCCGGTGTATTCCAGGCCCACTCCGATGACCTCGATCTGCATGGAGCGAACATCCGGCGAGACATTGTCGAAGCAGACTCCCAGCACGACGTTGATGCCGCGGTTGATTTCGGGGCTTCCCGGAATCTCCACGCGATGTTCGGGGTGCTCGCCGCGCATGTCCAGGTCCATGTGCTCTGCGATGCGCTGATCGCCATCGTAGACGATGATTTCGCACACCGAGGCATGCTCCCGGGTCCGGAAGCTGACCAGCGCGCCGTCGATCTTCATGCGCGCCCCGTCAATGACCGCCGGGGTGGGCAGCGGGAAGTGCAGCCACGTGTTCTGCCCTCTGGCGCCCTCAATCCGCACGAAGGGTCCCGTAGCCCGAACCGAGGTTATGCGGTTCGGGTATTCCACCTGCATATTCGCGCCGTGCATCCACAACGTGCGCTGCGGCATAGTCTGCCCCCTTATGCGTCTGCTGTTTATCTCTGCAAATCATACACCCGACCCCAAGCCCAGTACAGACAGCGCCCCCGTTCCGCAGGGCCCTTTACCTCCGTTCCGGCAGGGCAGTGTAATTGTTGCTAATCCGTTGGCCCTGAGCCTGTCGAAGGGTCGTCCGTTCGTGGTTCGACAGGCTCAGGATGAGCGGACTATCTGGCCGTCGGACAATAATCGGAAGGCCCTGCCTGTTTCGGTGTCCAACGAAGGCCTCACCTGAAGACTGCGACACGGGCGCTGGTAGAATGGGGCAGTAAATCCGCATTCAAAAGGAGAGGGCAAATGGGCAGGCTCGACGGAAAGGTGGTGCTGATCACTGGCGGCGCAAGGGGACAGGGGGCTCTCGAAGCTGAGATATTCACTGCGGAAGGCGCCAGTGTGGTCTTTGGCGATTTACTGGACGATGAGGGCCATTCGGTGGAGCGGCGCATAACCGAAGGCGGCGGCGAGGCGGTCTACGTACATCTCGACGTTACCAGCGACAGCGACTGGTCCGACGCGGTGGCCCTGGCCGAAGCGCGGTTCGGCAAGCTGGACGTACTGGTCAACAACGCCGGAATCGCCAACGCCGAGAGCATCGAGGACACCACGGAAGAGCTGTGGGACCGCATCATGCAGGTCAACACCAAGGGCGTGTTTCTGGGCACCCGCAAAGTGCTGCCAGCCATGAGACGCGCAGGGGGCGGCTCCATCATCAACGTGTCGTCCATCGCCGGGATACTGGGCAGGGCGCTCACCGGCAGCGCCTACAGCGCTTCCAAGGGAGCGGTGCGCACTTTCACCAAGACCACCGCCATCCAGCATGCCTCGGAGCGTATCCGCTGCAACTCCATTCACCCGGGGCCCGTGGACACCCCCATGCTCTCGGGAATATCGGACAACCCCGACATCCTGGCCGCACGCACCGAGGAAGTGCCGCTGGGACGCCTCGGGCATTCCCGGGACATCGCCTATGGGGCGCTGTACCTGGCGTCCGACGAATCGGCCTGGATCACGGGCATTGAGCTGATAATTGACGGTGGCATAACAGCGAAATAGGCAGGCGGTGAGAGTGCGGCTATGACCTGCCTCGCCTGCGGCGCGGCCGCTGAGGCCGATGCGGAGCAGGTCGTAGCTGATTCTTGACAAGTGCCGGGGCTGCGCTGGCGGATGCGGCTTGTCATTCGGTCAATTGCTGCAGAAGGTCCAGCAATTCCGCCGTGCTGTCCAGGTCCCGGCCTACTATGCCCTCATCCAAGTGCCGCTTTCGCTTATAGTAGTTGCCGTGCAGTTCGTTGGGGATGCCTCGCAACAGCCTGATCTGGTCGTCGCCGGTGGCCAGGTACGCCGAATTAAGCACTTGGCTGAAGTCGCTGTGCCTCTCGTATTCCCAACCTTGGGCGATGGCTACGGCTTTGACCATGTGGGCGGCGGCGCCCCAGCCCTTTTCGGAAGCCTGATGCAGGTCGCCATGGGTTAGGTACTCCCTGCTCTTCGCCAGAAAGTCTCGCGCCTGAATCACGTGGTCTGCAACCCCCTCGTTGTCGGATGTGGTCAACGGTCCTCCTCCTGCCGGGGCTGCGCTGTGGGGTGCGGCCTTTCATTCGTCAGTTCACTGTGGCTTTTGCTTTTCCCCATGATTTCCTGTCACTCCCCAAAGTCCTCGGCCGCTATTCTGAGCTCCTCTTTCGATGACGAATACACGAATCGCACCGAGTTCTCGAAGGTCGTCTTATTTATGCGATCCACTACCTCGTTACTCATTACCTCGTCTATTAGCAACGTACCACTCTCTTGACCAGCGTCTCCACAAAGACCTCTCAGCAGCAGCGTTTCCGTCAGAGGCACCTCGAAAAATATCCAATTAGGGTATTCCGGGCCTAACCACAAAATGGTAGAAGGTATATCCGATGTGATAAACCTTCTTGATTCTAGAGAACTATAAAATCTCCAACTCCCTTCTGAGATAAGATTATATGTTTCTTCATTTCCTATCGTCAGCGCCGGGTAGAGGGTTACTGCAATCCACTTTTCAAAGTCATCGGCGTGTGTGGCTTGTTTCACGAGTTTCTTGATTTCCTCTTTGGTAGTACCCGTTTCTTGGACTAATTCGTGGCTATCCAATTGTTCGATAATCTCATCCATCTTAATTCCGGCACTGTGAAAAAATTCAGATTGGGATTCTCCAAGTTGTTCACGGAGTCCCCGGCTACGCAGCCGTATGTCTATTACAAAGTGAGCAATCCACAGTCTTAAAGGTGCAGAATCGTCCCTGTTAGCAATTAGCTCGTTCAATTCGGTAGTTTCGCTGTCATTCAATCTCTGGAATATGTCTCCCCATTGAGACTCTTTCTTTTTCATAAAGTCGTCAAAGGCAATCGAATAAGCATCCTTGCTTACTTCCACCTTGCTTATCGCACGGCTTTGTACGCCTTTCCCCGGTGCCCCCTTATCAAACAGGTAGATTTGGGCCGGTTTATCTTTGCGCCTAAACCCTCGCAGGTAAAACTGTGGAATATAATGCTTACGCGAATTGTCTATATCGTACATCTCTTCTCCCCTACACCCCAATTTCCGCCAACCTTGCCACCAGGTATTCCTGTGGCCTGTCGCCCTTGATGCGGTTGCAGCTTGGGCATAGCAGTTGCAGGTTTTCTAGGTGGTCGGTGCCGCCCCGCGACTGCGGGATTACGTGGTCAACCTCGAAGATTCGGAAGGGGAACTTCGTCCGGCAGTCGTTGCAGACGCCTTCCTGCTGGCCGAACAGGACGTGCTTGTTCTGGCGGTAGGGAATCGGGGCGTCAATGTCCGTGTGTCGGGGTATTTCGTCGCGGGCGGTGACGTAGCCATGGTGGAACAGGCAAGCGGAATGCCGCCAATCGAGGTGTTACGGGGAAGAGGTAACGCAAGGCATAAAAATGGAGCGGAAGACGAGATTTGAACTCGCGACCCCCTCCTTGGCAAGGAGGTGCTCTACCACTGAGCCACTTCCGCTCTAAACGTCGCTGGAAAGCCAAGATTATTCAGACGACTTGCTTTTATTATAGCAAAGCCCTACGGTGTTTTGTCTACCGTTTCCTGGCCGACTCCCTTTCCGGGTCCGGAATTCTGGTTGCATTTTCACGGGGCTAATGGCACTTTTCTGAAGGAGCGGTCATGGCTGGCGGGAGAAATGGCCTGTAGCAATTGCGGACGCGAACTGAGCGGTCGCAACCGCTTCTGTCCCTGGTGCGGGACTCCCAATGCCGCGGCAGCGGAGCCGACCGGCTCCGACGGGCAAGAGGAAGAACTGCGGCAACTCCGGTCCGCAGTCAACTCCATGGCCAGGGAGTTGGCCCAACTTTCCCTGCGCCTTGAGGACCTCGAGCGCCAACGCTCCCCCGGTGCCGGCGCACAGGGTCGGCCGACGGCAGCGTCCGCTGCTCCGGCGACGCAGCCGCAGGGCCATGCTCCTGCTGCCAGACCTCCTCAGCCGGCGGCCCCACCTGCTGCTCCCACGACCCCCGCACCCCCATCCGCGCCCGCAGCGCCTGGTCCGGGTCCGGCCACCGCTCCCGCTGGCCCCGCCTCGGCCGTCCCCGCCACGCCGATGGGCGGCCTCTCCGACCGCAACTGGGAGTGGCTTCTCGGCGGCAACTGGCTGGCCCGCATTGGAATCGTCGCCCTCATCTTCGGCGTAGCCTTCTTCATCAGCCTCGCCATAGACCGCGGCTGGCTCAACGAGACCGCACGGGTGCTCCTGGGCGTCGCTGGCGGCCTCGTGCTGACAGCAGCCGGCGAATACTTCCGCAACCGCTTCGGAGTCTGGGCCCAGACCGTCGCCGGCGGTGGCATCGCCATCCTCTACCTGTCCGTCTACGGCGCATTCGCCCTCTACGCCCTCATACCCACCGAGCTCGCCTTCGGTGCATTCGCCATCATCACCCTGGCCGGCGCCCTCCTGTCCCTCCGCCACGAGGCCGTGGGCGTCGCCGTCCTCGCCATCTTCGGCGGTTTCGCCACCCCATTGCTTCTGCAGGACGAGCTCCCCGACCAGCGTTGGCTTCTCCTCTACGTCCTCGTCCTCGACGTCGGCGTCCTGGCCCTGGCCGGCTTCCGCAACTGGCGCTGGTTCACCCTCCTCGCCTGGGCTGGCTCCCTCATCCTCTTCGGCTTCTGGCAGATGGAGCTCGACCCATCCACGGCCCTGGCCCAGATCGGCATCACAGCCATCTTCCTCGTCTTCGTGGCCGCCACCGTCGCCTTTCACCTCGTGCGAAAGCAGGCCGTCGGCCCCGCCGACCTGGCACTCGTCACCCTGAACGCCGCGGGTTACTACGGCATCAGCTACGCCCTGATGAACGACCCCTACGACGACTGGATGGGCGGCTTCACCGCCCTCGTCGCCGTCTTCTACGTCGCCCTCGGCGCGGCCTGCCGCCTCCGCGGCCCCGAGCAGCTCAACCTCACGCTCTTTTCCGCGGGCATTGCCGTCGTCCTAGCCATACTCGCCGTCCCCATCCAGTTCGGGGGCCCCTGGATCAGCCTCGCATGGGGCGTCGAGGGCCTCGTCCTGCTGTTCCTGTCCTTCCACCTGCGGATGCGCGAGCTCCGCTGGGCAGGCTACGCCATGTTCGTAGTCAACGCCCTGTGGTTGCTGGCCCGCGACACTCCCGACGCCCTCAGCGAGGACTACACGCCCTTCCTCAACCAGTACATGATCAGCTACGCAGCCTCCATCGTCCTCCCCGTGCTGGCGGCCATCTACCTCCACCTGCGTCGCGCCGACCTCGAACCAGGCGAAGAGAAGGCCATCCCCCTCTTCGCCATCCGAGCCGCCATCTTCGCCGCCGCAGTCATACCCGTGCAGGTCGACGGCGTCTGGATCCCCATCGCCTGGGCCGTCGAAGCCGTCCTGGCTCTCGTCCTTGCCGTCCGCCTCAGCATGGTGGAGCTCCGCTGGTTCGGTTACGGTCTCCTTGCCGCCATGCTCGTGCGCCTGGTCGGGATCGACACCTTCGACGTCGACGCCTCGACCTTCCGGCCCGTCGCCAACCTGCGCTTCCTCGCCTTCGCCGTCGGCATCGTCGCCCTGTACGTCGCAGGCTGGATGGCATTACGTCACCGCAGCGAATACAATCCGCCCACCACGGCGGACGAGGGAACAACCTCCACCTTGTCAGCGGACGACGAAACGACGTCCCACATTGCGCTCGAAGAAAGCACGACCTCTCGCATCGCGCGCCTCGACTCGCAGTCCGCTTTCGCCGTCCTGCTGGCCCTCGCCAACCTGCTGACCCTGTGGCTCCTGTCCTGGGAGGTAGTGGCCTCGGCCGACAGCGACTTCTTCGCCCTCTCCCGCGACGCCAGCGAGAACGTCGCCAGCCTTGGCCTCAGCCTCCTGTGGGCAATCTACGCCGCCGTGCTGCTGGTGCTCGGCGTGGCCCGCCGCCTGCGCTGGGTCCGCATCGCGGGACTCGCGCTGCTGGCCCTGCCCGTCGTCAAGCTCTTCGCGTATGACTCCCAGACTCTGGAGCAGGAGTACCGCGTCATCGCATTTATCGCCCTCGGCCTGCTGCTACTCGCCGGCGGCCTCCTCTACCAGCGTTACAGCACCGCCGTGAGGGGCTTCCTATTCGAGCGGTAGCAACTCGCCAATCCAATAGAGACTTCGAAGAAAAGTCCCCCCGCACCAGGACGATTGCAAAATACGTTCGCTCTCAAATTTGTCTGAATCATGAATTACAGGATTCAAGATGCGTAGGCTCGGGGTCCCATCAGAGAAATCCCAAAATCAAACGAATCACAGTTCAGACATCTACCAAACAGTCGTCCAGCCGCCGCACCCCGCGCCCCATTGTGTCAATCAGCCGTTGGCAATATCATAACCTCCGTTCAGCACAGACTGGCGGAGGTCATATGCCCCAGTATTCCTTCCGGCTTCCCAATGCAGACTACCTGGGCTTTCCCGCCACCACCGAGGCCATCGTCAAGACGGCAGTCAAGGCCGAGGAGCTGGGTTTCGACGCTCTCTTCGTCAACGACCACGTGATAGTCGACGATTCGCCACGCAGCGAGCCATGGCGCAACGTATACGATCCGCTGATGGTGCTCTCCTATGTTGCCGCCCGCACCTCTCGCATCATGCTGGGCACGTCCGTGCTGATAATGCCGTACCGAAATCCCATCGTCACTGCCAAGATGTTTGCCACCCTGGACCAGATGTCCGGCGGCCGGGCCATCGCCGGCATCGGCGCGGGGTGGAGTGAGCCCGAGTACGATGCCCTGGGAGTGCCGTATCGAGAGCGGGGCGCTCGCACGAACGAGTACCTGCGGCTCTGGAAGGCCTGCTGGGAGCCAGGGCCCACAACCTTCCACGGGCGCTTTTTCTCCTTCGACGATATGCACGTCAGTCCCAAGCCGTTGCAGCAGCCTCATCCGCCCATCTGGATCGGCGGCTCTGGCCAGCCCTCGCTGCGCCGGGCAGCGCGGTACGCCGATGTTTGGCAGCCGACGCCTACACCCCTGCCGGATTTCATCAGCAACCAGTCCTACCTGCACGACGTATCTGCGGAGTTCGGCAAGGAGCCGCCACGCTCCCGCATGAGCTTCCGGGTAAACTTCAGCAACATCACCGGCAGTTCCAGCTCCGGCGACCGCCCCACCGGTCAGGGCACCCCCGAGCAGGTCGCGTCCGACATGAAGCGCTACCGCCACGAGGCTGACCTCGAGGAGTTCCAGATCAACTTCAACGGGAGTGGCAGCCTGCAGAACCTGCTGGACTCCATGGACGTGCTTGTCGAAGAAGTTATCCCGAAGGTTGAAGCCTGACAGGCACACTGACGGTTGGCCGTGAAAGCATTTCCCGTTGACAGAAAAGCCAGGCACCGCGTCCTCATGGACGCGGTCGACAGCGTGCGTGACATCCTCGAGGCAGGAGCCGAGGAGGGCGAGCAGACCTGCACCCTGCCCCAGGCCTCTGTCAACGCCCTGTACGACTCCGGCCTGCTCCGCCTCAAGCTGCCCCACGTCCTCGGCGGTGCCGAAGCCGACCTCGTCACCCAGCTCGACGTGCTCGAAGCCCTGTGCGAGATTGACGCCTCAGCCGGGTGGTGCGTGATGATTGGCGCTGCCAGCCTCGGCGGCGTCGGCGCATTCCTGCCCGACGACGCCATCGAGGAAATCTTCGCTCACGGCCAACCACCCAAAACCGCCGGTGTCTTCGCCCCCATGGGCCGCGCCGTCCCGGTCGAAGGCGGCTACCTGCTCACCGGCCGTTGGTCCTTCGCCAGCGGCATTCGCCACTCCCAGTGGATTTCCGCCGGCGCCCGTGTCATAACCGACGAACCCGGCCACCCGGTGCAGGTCCGGGCCACCATGCGCACATCCGATGTCACCATCCACGACAACTGGCAGGTGATGGGCCTGCGCGGCACCGGCAGTTGCGACTTCTCCGCCCAGGACCTCTTCGTGCCCACCAGCTTCGCCTACGACGTCTCCCTCACCGAACCCCTTCGCGGCGGCGCAATCTTCCGACTCGGACGCCCCGCCTTCGTCACCAACGAGCACTCCGCCTTCGCCCTCGGCGTCGCCCGTCGCGCCCTCAGCGAGACCCTCGAGGTCGGCAGATCCAAGACCCGCGGCTACGCCTCCGTCAACTCCCTCGCCCACCGTCCCGCCTTCCAGCGTCTGCTCAGCGAGTCAGACCTGAAGCTGCGTTCCGCCCGCTCTCTCAACGTCGACGTGCTCGAAAGGGCGTGGCAGGTCGTGAACGAAGGCCGTCCCCCCGACCCGCTACTGCAGACCGAGATGCGCAGCCTCTGCAGCTACACCACCGACGTCGCCGTCGACGTCACCACCCAGGCCTTCCGGTTCGCCGGTGGCGCGGCCCTCTTCGACGACAGCATCCTCCAGCGATGCCTGCGCGATATCAACGCCGGCGCGCAGCACCAGATGGTCAGCGACGCCGCCTACGAGAACCACGGCCAGCAACTGCTCGGCCTGCCCGACGCCAGGGTCATGGAATAACCACCCGGCAACGCCGGTACCCACACCACGGAGGCACCATGCGCTTCGGCCACTTCTTCTACCCCATGAAATTCGACGACTCCAACGACGAGCAGGCCATCCAGGATTGCCTCGATGAGGCCGTCCTCGCCGAAGAGCTCGGCTTCGACGCCCTATGGCTCGCCGAGCACTACTTCACTGGCGAATGTGTCTACGGCGACCCCCTCGTCTTCGCCGCCGCCATCGCCATGAAGACCAGCCGCGTCGAGCTCGGCTTCGGCATCATCGAGCTGCCGCTCCACAACCCCGTGCGCATCGCCACTCAGACCGCCCTGCTCGACAATCTCTGCCAGGGTCGTCTGATAGTCGGCACCGCCAAGGGCTCCAACTACAACGCCTACGAGTACATAGGCTTCGGCACCAACCCCGAGATCGGCGTCGCCCAGATGGAGGAGGCAGAGGAACTGCTCATCAAGGCCTGGACCACCGACAACCTCGAGTTCAACGGCGAGTACTACCAGGCATCCTTCCCGATGGTGCGTCCCCGCCCCTACCAGAAGCCCCATCCGCGCCTGGCCCGTGCCTGCCTCAACCCCGACTCCGTCCGCGAGATGGGACGCATCGGCCGTCCCGTCCTGCTGCGTGGCCGCTCCACCAGCTCAACTGCCGCCAACATCCGCGTCTACCGCGAGGCCATGGAGGAGGCTGGATTCGACGAGGCAACCATCGAGCACAACCTCGACCAGGTCTGGGTCTGGCGCGAGATGCACCTTGCCGACACTGACGAGCAGGCCTTCGAGGAGTTTCTGCCCGCCCAGTACGACGCCTTCACGCGGATGGAGCACTACCGTACAACGTGGAATCCCGCGGAATACCCCATGGAGCAACAGACCCCGCCGATGCTCCGCGACGGCTACGCCGACACGCCCGACCCCGACGCCGCCGAAAACATCATCGGCAGCCCGAAGCGCGTCACCGCGCAGCTCGCCCAGATGCGCGAAGCCGGCATCCGCAACCTCATGCTAACCAACCGCGGCCTCATGTCCAAAGAAAAAACCGAAAAGTCCCTCACCCTCTTCAGCCAAAAAGTAATGCCCCACTTCCACCCCTGACCCCAACTCCGGCCCACGGAACGACCACGCCACCGCACCACGGGGAGGAGAATCCAGCACTATGCCGATGAAGTATCCACCCCATCCGGGAAGGTCAATACTTCGCGATTGCATCGAACCTCTGGGAATGAGCGTCACCGAGGCGGCGCAAAAGCTGGGAATGAGCGCTGATCAACTGACGCTCGTCATCGACGGTCAAGCTAGCATATCGCCTGCTATGGCCACGGCTTTGGACCAGTTATTTGGCGGCGGAGCGTCTACTTGGCATCAATTGCAGATACAGTACGATCAGGCCCAGGAACGCAACAAGGACCAGGTACTGGAAGCAAACGAGCCATTGGTCGTTCACCAGCAGACAGCTACCAGACCACTGGAACACGGTCAAGTGGTCTACAGGACATTTGACGCCGAAGTAATTTCCTTACGTATTGCGCCGTCTGCCGATCGTGTACTGCCCGATGGCCGGAATCAAAACCGCGTGGAATTCCGATTCGTGGGAGAAGGTCCTGGCGCAGTGCAAATACAGCTGATTTACCAACCTAGTCCCGATGTATCTCCGTCCTTAATTGCCGATGTCATATTTAGAGCATACCTGGTGTGGGATGCAACTTCCGAGGAATATATAGGACATATTAATCCCGGTGAATGGAATCGGGAATCTGAGAAATTGGAAGATGGCAAGAATCAGATGAATGCCCTTCACGCACACCTGACGAAGCAAGCGTCTGCGCCCGAACGGAACACAGAGATACCCGCTGAACCCAGCCATGATTTTTACTCAGTAATCCTCAAAGAAGCAGAAGAACTCCTTCACAAAGGCACGGCTTCCATACCTGCCTCTGCATTGGCCGGGATATAGTCGAGGGATTCAGAATCTTCCCCCTCTTGGCGACCTCGGCGTTTAACCCGTCCCCCTCCGTCCCGCCCGCGTCCTCCGCGCTCAACTCGTCCCCCTACCCCCCGAACCCCGGGTCGTATGCCGCAACCCACCCGAGCTGCACCTGCTCGTCCATCGGCACCTGCGACGGGGCTCGGCCGCCGATTGGCTCTCGGCCGATCACCTCCTGCTCCGCCAGCGCATCCACCTCCGCCGCCGTCAGCCCCAGCAACTCCCGCAGCGCGTAGTCGTTGGCCTCGCCGAGGATGGGCGCAGGCCCGTCGATGCCGGCACTGCTGCCCGAGAACTTCCAGCCTCGGCCGATGTACTCTTTCGTTCCCAGACCCGTCTCCGCCGGATGCGTCACGCGCTCGAAGAACCCGCGGCTTCGGAAGTGCGGGTCCGCCAGGGCCTGTTTCGCCGTCAGCACCGGTCCGGCGGGTACGCCCACGCCCTGCAGCGTCTCCATCACCTCGTACGAAGTCCTGGTCCCAGTCCACTCGGATATGATGCTGTCCAGCTCATCCTGGCGCTCCAGCCGACTGCGTGCGGTCGCGAACCCTGCGTCTCCTGCCAGGTCGGGGCGTCCGATAGTCCCGCAGAACGCCGCCCAGTCCGCGTCATCCCGCACCGCGATGGTCACCCACTGGTCCTCGCCCGCGCACGGATAGCAGCCGTGCGGCGCCATCGACGTGTGCCGGTTGCCCATCCGGCGCACCCGCTCGCCGTTGAACGCGTACGCCAGCAGCCCCTCGCCTACGAACGACGCCCCGTTCTGGTACATCGCCAGGTCCACCCACGTCCCGCGACCTGTCTTCGCCCTGTGCAGCAGCGCCGCCATCACCGACACCAGCGCCGTCCACGTCGCCAGAAAGTCCGTGTACGAGTTCCCCACCTTGTTCGGCACATCCGCCGCCTGCCGCAACCCTGAACCGTCGTCGTCCAGGTACCCCATGTACGCCCCGGTCCCGTGAGCGGGTTCCAGCGCCGATGCCATCGCGCCGAAATTGCTCCAAGGGCCGCTGTGCCCGTACCCGGTGTTCGACACCATGATCAGGTCCGGCTTCACCGCCCGCAGCGACGCGTAGTCCAGTCCGAACCGAGACATCACCCGCGGCGTAAAGTTCTCCAGCACGATGTCGCTGACCGACACCAGTTCCTTCAGGATCGACTGTGCCTCTTCCGAGCGGAGGTCCAGGGTTAGGCTGCGCTTCCCCCGGTTCAGCGTCTGGTAGGTGCCGCCCTGCTCCCACCACAGCTCGCCCGGCTGGTTGTCCGGAAACGGGCCGGTGATGGTGCGGGTGGTCTCCATGAACTGCGCCTGGCACGTGTCGATCTTGATTACCTCAGCGCCCAGATCGGCCAGGTTCGCCCCCGCGAAAGGCATCGCGAACACGCGGCTGAGGTCCACCACCCGGATGTTCTCCAGCGGCCGGCCGCTCATATCACACCCGCATACCGCAGCGCCGCCAGATCGTCCGCGCTGCAGCCAAGCTCGTTGCCATATATCTCGCCGTTGTGCTGCCCCAGCAGCGGCGCACCGCTCGGCGTCGGCATCTCCCGCTCGGACACTCCCGCGCCGTTGCCCTCCAGCAGCCGCGCCCCCATGCCTGCATACGCCGCAGGTCCCACGACAGGGTGCTCCACCTCGCGGTAGAACCCCCGAGCCTCCAGGTGCGGACACTCCATCAGGTCCCCCGCGTCCTGCGCCATCCCGAACACCAGCCGCCGCTCCCCTGACGCGACAAACAGCGGCAGCCGGTCCCACTGCGCCAGCCCCTCGATCAGCAGCGCCTTCAACTCCTCACCGTGCGCGATGCGTCCTGCCCCCGAGGCGAACCGCGGGTCCTGCAGCTCCTCCAGGCCAATGAGGTCCGCCACCGTCTCCCACGGCTGCGAGCCCTGCACCGACGGCACCACGTACCCGTCCCGCGCTGGCATCAGTTCTTCGAAACCCGATCCGCGCACCGGACGCCGCCCCTTCGTCGCGCCCATGTAGTTGTAGTACGGCACCGGCTGCACCAGGTGCGCCGCGAAACACTCCGCCACCGACACGTCCACGTGCTGCCCCGCGCCGGTCGTCATCCGCGCGAACACCGCGACCAGCGTCGCCGCCGCCGCGTTGGATCCTGCGACATACAGCGACTGGTCCAGCGCGTTCCGCAGCGGCTCCCGGTCCGAATCCCCTGAGTGGTACATCAGCCCGCTCATGGCGCATGTAATGATGTCCGTGGCTTCGAAGTCCCGGTACGGCCCATCCTGCCCGAATGGCGTCACCGACGTCACCACCAGCCCCGGGTGCGACTCGGCCAGCGCCCCGTAGCTCAACTCCCCGTTGGTCCTGAGCTTGTCGAAGGACTCCCCCGCCTCCGAGGGCGCAAACCCCTCCACCAGCACATCGACACCGTCGAGAAGTCTCGAAAGCAACGCTCGCCCCGTCTCGGTTGAGTAGTCGAGGGTGATGCCCTTCTTGCCGGTGTTTGAGTAGAGGAATGGGATGCTCTTCTCGGGATGCGGATCATCCCCCACGAAGGGGCCCAGGCCACGAAGAGGGTCACCCTTACCCGGCGGCTCCACCTTGACCACCTCTGCGCCGTAGTCAGCCAGCAGCTTCGCGCAGAACGACGGCGCAATCCCCGGCCCCAGGTCCAGCACTCGCAGTCCGTCGAGCAACCCTAGTCCTCCGGTTGCCAGACCAGCGGCAGTTCCTGCCCCCGCCGTGGCAGTGCCACCGTGCCCACGCCCGACGCAGTCTGGTGTCCCCGGCTGTTCGTCAGCGCCACCGTGCAGTCCACGTGACCGATGCCGTCCACTTCGCGCAGTCCGGTGACCAGGCCGTTGGCCGTCAGCACGTCGCCCGGGTAGTCCATGCCGCGGTGCTGCACGTAGAACCGCCGCAGCCAACCGCCCAGCCCGGCGAAGTCCACCAGCAGCTGTCCCAGGTACTGGTTCTTCAGCGACCCGTTGACCACCACGTTTTCCAGCCCCTGCTGCATCTGCGCGAAGGGCAGGTCCCAGTGGATGCGGGCGTAGTTCCCGTTGGCCGCTGCCCAGCGGACCAGGTGTGTCGTCGTCAGCGGGCCCTTCACCACCGGCGGCAGCGGCATCCCTTCGGTCACGTCTTCGAAGTGAAGCTGCGGCTGGTCCGACGGACTGGGGCGCGGCACCTCCTCTCCTGGTCCCGGCGGCGACAGGTTCACTGGCTGCAACTCGTTCGATACCGTCGCCCCCGGCTGCGGCGACGTCGCGTCCTGGTCCAGCGCCCGGTGTATGCTCACCCGACGCGCCAGCAGCAGCACCTGGTCGTGCTGGTCCGTCTGCGTCTCCAGTCGCTCCACGAACACCAGCGGGCCCGACCGACCCTGCTTCTGGAAGATGTCCATGATCTTGAATTGCCGCGTCACCCAGCTGCCCACATACGGAGGCCGCAGGAACTGCCAGTCGCTGCCGCCGTTCAGCCCGTAGCTGTTGAAGGGGAGCGGTACCTCGAAATGCGACTCCTGTCCCGCCCCGAAGTACCCGATGGGCGGCGTGATGTCCTTCCACGTCGCCAGCGGAGGGCAGATGATCTCACCGAACCTGCTCGCCGCCGCGCCCTCCCGATCGATATACAGCGGGTTCGGGTCTTCTGTGACGTCGGCGAGGTCGTAGATCATTTCCTCGCTGATGGCGAAACGGTTCCGTTCGGGTGGCGTCTCCGTCCCGATAAGAGCGCGAACCTCGTCGGTAATCAAGTTGTCGGCCAACCTGTCCCTCCACTGCAATCGACCCCGCTGAAATGCGGCATCTTGTGTGATTCACGGCAGTCTACCATATCAAAAAACCTGCACCACCCTCCGCCCCCAGGCCACGAAATCCTTTCCATCCCCAAATCAGACGAATCACAGTTCAGACGATCTACTGACGCCCAGCCCATTGCCGCTCCCCATGACAGCAGTCTAGCATTGAATCAAACGGCATCCAGAATCTCCAACCAAGCCGCCGCCATCCTGAAGAATACCCGTCACCCAGAGCGCTTCTGTCATTCTGACCTCAGCCATGAAATTACGAGTCAAACGCTGCCATTCTGAGCGTAGAGAAGAATCTCAACCTTCTGCTTACCGGAATCTCAAGCCCGGAATCTCAAGCAAAGAAACTGCCCCCTCCCCTTCGTCATCATGCCCATCCCAAAATCAAACGAATCACAGTTCAGACACCCCCGAATAAACGGCAGAAAATGAGGGAGTTTGGTAGAGAAAAACGCCTTTTCCGCCCGACGCTCCGGCGCAACGTAGTACGGGAGCCAGCCGACCCAATCATGGCAATCCTTTAATCAAAAAAATCACAGTTCAGACACCCCCCGAATAAACGATAGAAAATGGGAGAGTTTGATAGAGAAAAACGCCCTTTCCGCCCGACGCTCCGGCCCAACGCAGTACAGGAACCGTCCGACCCAATCATGTCCATCCCAAAATCAAACGAATCACAGTTCAAACACCCCCGAATAAACGGCAGAAAATGGGAGAGTTTGATAGAGAAAAACGCTTATTTAGCCCGACGCTCCGGCGCAACTCAGTACAGGAACCGTCCGACCCAATCATGTCCATCCCAAAATCAAACGAATCACAGTTCAGACAACTCCCATCCTCTTCATCCATCCAAAACAATTAGGGAGGCGCAACCCATGCCCTTGGCCCAACTCCGCCGCGAAATCAACGCCATCAAGCGTAAGCTCGTTCACGAACTCCGCGTCGTGCGCGCCCGCCGTGTCGTCAACAAGTACTGCGACCTCTGGGCCGACCTCGTAGCCCGTAACAGTCTCCCTCCCGGCCCCTTTCGTCTCGTGAAGAACCTCCTTAAGCACACCGACCGACCCGGTGACTTCGCCCGCGCCTCCGATTACCTGGAACAGTGCCGGGTGCAGCGCCGCCTGCCCTATCCCGACGCCATACTGTACCGGCTCCTGCACAAGGAGGCCGACATGGGCCTCATACCCCGCTGGACACCCGACCCGGTCAAATACTGAACATGCCACGTCCAACAGCTGCAGGATTGGACGCCTCACGTACATCTGCCGTTGTTTCGCCCGCGCCCGTTTTGCGGGATAATGTCGGGCGGCATTCCCCTTTAACGCATCTGTGAGGTGGCTAATATGTCCATACTGAGTGAAATTGCAGCGCCAGTGGGCGCGCTGCTGAAAGATACCGGCCAGAGCCTGAGCGTGGCCGAATCTTCCTGCGGCGGCCTGATTTCGGCTGCCCTGGTGGCTATACCGGGGGCTTCCGCGTACTACGTCGGAGGCAGTGTCATCTATACCCGCGTCGCCCAGAAGGGTCTCCTGCTGGTACCGGACGAAGCGATGGAAGGACTGCGCGCCAGCTCGGAGCCTTACGCTCTGCTCAACGCCCGCACTTCTCGCGAAAACCTCGACACCACCTGGGCCCTCGCCGAGACCGGCGCCAGCGGGCCCACCGGCAACCGCTATGGCGATAACTATGGCCACGCCTGTGTGGCGGTTTCCGGGCCAGTGGAAAAGGTGATCACCATCGAGACCGCCGACCCGGATCGCGAGGCCAACATGTGGGTGTTCGCGGAGCGGGCCTTCGCGCTGCTGGAAGAGTGCATACGCGAGTCGCGGTAGTAGAAGGGGAAGGTCATGGCGAAAGTCGAAGCGAAACTGGCGGAGTTGGGCTATCAGTTGCCGCCTCCGCCCGACCCGGTGGGCAACTACCTGCCACTGGCCAGGAGCGGCAACATCATGTGGCTGGCCGGCGTGGGTTCCCGTCTGGCCACCGGCGAGCGAATCTCAGGCAAGCTGGGTGCTGACGTGACTCCGGAGCAGGGCTACGAGGCAGCGCGGATGGCCGCCCTCAACCTCTTGTCCCGCATGAAGGCCGAACTCGGGGACCTGGACCGGGTAACCCGCATCCTGAAGGTGGTCGGGATGGTGAACAGCGCTCCGTCATTCACCGGGCAGGCCGCCGTGGTGGATGGAGCATCCGATCTGTTTGTGGCTCTCTACGGCGAAGCGGGCCGTCATGCGCGTTCCGCGCCGGGGATGGCAGCCCTTCCCGGGGACACGACCGTGATCTGCGACTGCGTCATCGAGATCGACGGCGGCTGAGCGGGCCAACGTTCATCCCGAGCTCCCGTTCATCCCGAGCTCCCGTTCATCTTGAGCCTCTGTTCATCCTGAGCCAACGTTCAGCCTGAGCCTGTCGAAGGACGAACGGCGTTCCTACAACGGAGATACAATGCAAGACATCCTTCTGTACGACGAGCTCGCCTACCTCTGGCCGGCAATCAGTCCGCCCGAGGACTATGCCCTGGAAGCTGTGCACTGGCGGCAGGCGTTGCGGAAACACCTGGGCCCGGGACGCCACCGGTTGCTGGAGTTGGGCGTCGGCGGTGGACATAATCTTTCGCATCTGACCGCGGAGTTCGACGCTGCCGCAGTGGACCTTTCGCCGAAGATGCTGGAACTGTCCCGTGGTCTGAATCCCGGCGTTGAGCACCATCTTGGAGATATGCGCAACTTCCGGCTACCCGGCCAGGCCTTCGACGCAGTCCTGATCCACGATGCCATCTGCTACATGCAGACCGAGGACGACCTTCGCGCTGCCTTTTGCACGGCGCGGGTCCACCTGAGACCCGGCGGCCTGCTGTTGGTGGCGCCGGACCTAGTCCGCGACACCTTCCGCCCCGGAATGCACCTCAGATGGACGACGAAGCGGGACGGCGTCGAAATCGTCACTGAAGAGAAGGTATACGATCCGGACCCGACCGATACCATCGTTGAGTCCCACTTCACCTACACCATCAACGAGATGGGAGTCCGACGAGTGGAGCACGACATCCACGTAACCGGGCTCTTCCCAATCGCCACGTGGATGTCGTTGTTCGAGGAAGCGGGCTTCACCACCGAACGCATCCCGCTGCCGGGCGACGGCGACGGTTGCGGCGAGCACCTCTTCTGCGGCGTCCTGCGCCCCGGCCCCGGGGCAGTGGCACTGGACTAGCGGGCTATCACTGTTGGATTGATGAGCGAACCGGGAGTCCGTTCATCCCGAGCTTGTCGAAGGACGAACGGACTGTGTCCAGCTTATGGCGAAACGGGCTTCGCCTGGTGATCGCTGTCGCTCGATGCTGCCCGGGAGAGGCTAGCGAAGCAGTTCCTCGGCCATGGTCTCCAGCTGATTGCCCATCTCTTCCTCGGACTCGCAGTGAGTGGGCCAAACCGAGACGCGGAGGGCCCCGGCGTTCAGGAAGTCATCGACCTGCTGTCGAGTCGTTTCAGGCGGTTGCCCGAACACGGAGATGGTCAGGGACTGCGGATCCCGGCCTCGCTCGTCCGCCAGCGTCTCCAGGACCCGCTTGCTGTCCTGAACCTGCTGTGGCGATACCCGGTTGGGCAGCCAGCCGTCGCCCCAGCGGGCCACCCGCTGCAGCACGTTGCGGGCCATGCCTCCCAGCAGGACGGGCGGGTGCGGGTCCTGCACCGGCTTGGGGTACATGTACACCGGCGGGAAGTCGTAGTACTGGCCGTGGAACTCGGCCTCGTCCTTGGTCCACAGCTCCTTCAGGGCCAGCACCGCCTCGCGAGTCTGGGTCCAGCGATGGTCGAAGTCTCCGCCCATCATCTCGGTCTCTTCCCGGTTCCAGCCCGCGCCGACGCCAAACACGAACCGGCCGTTGCTGTGCCGGTCGAGAACCGAAATCTCCTTGGCAAGGATGAGCGGGTTGCGTTCCGGCACCAGGGTGATGCCAGTGCACAGCTTGATCTTGCTGGTGACCGCGGCAGCCATGGCCAGGGATATATAGGGCTCGGAGAAGTGAGCGTAAGTCCAGGGAATCTCGCCCCCAGTCGCTGGGAAGGGGCTCTCGCTCTTCACCGGCAGGATTGGGTGCTCGTGATACCAGATTGACTCGAATCCCAGGTCCTCCGCCTTCTTGGCGACAAAGGCTGGGTCAAGGGTGTAGGCAGGCAGCGGTACAATAACGCCAACGGACATGTCATTCCTCCGTGTGAAATTGGGACTAATCTACATCGTTGCGCCCAGGATTACCAATACTACCCCCGCAACGCTCATCACCGTTCCTACCGCCAGTAGCCAGTCCACGGACTCGAGCTGCCGGAGAAAGACCGACGCCAGCGCCAGGGCGATGATGGGCTGGCTGGCGTAGATGGGCGTTACGATGGTGACCGGAGCACGGCTGAGGGCATGGAACAGCGATGCCACCGCCAGGCCCTGCAGCAGCCCGGCGAGGCAGCAGATCCAGACGTACTTCATCGGAAGGTTGCGCACGCTGTTGATGACGCTCCGGTGGATGAAGGCAAACAGGATCGCCCCGCCGATCACCAACGCGAACCCGGACACAACGAAGGGTGGGGCCAGGGCCAGCGACCCAAGAACGTGGCGGCTGATGGCGTCCCGCGTGACGAAGGCCATAGACCCGCCGATGGCCAGCAGATAACCCAGCTTGCGGACGTCCATCTGCGAAGCCTGCCCGCCGCCGCGCCGGGGCATGACCACCAGCAGGATGCCTCCCACGATTATGGGCGTGCCGATGGTCACCAGCAGGTTGGGGCGTTCACCGAGGATCAGGAAGCCGATGGCGAAGGCCATGAGCGGCTGCAGGGAAATCATCGGTACGGTGCGCGCCGCCCCGACCATTCGCAACGCCGTGTTGTGCAGCACCCTGGCCACGCAGTAGGCGAGGATGCCCATCACGGTAACCCAGCCGTAGACCTCCAGAGGCAGGGTCCTGATTTCGTCGAAGTTCACCGTAAAAGCGATGCCGCTGATAAGCACCGCGCCCACCAGCACCGTGAAGAAGGTGGCGGCGGGCGGCGGGACATATTGCGTGCCGACTCGCATCAGGACGCTGCCGGTGGCGAAACCGCAGGCAGACAGAAAGGCGAGGACTACCGCGACTACCAAATCATGACAGCCAGTCGGCCACCCTCTCGCCGATCATTATTGCCGTGGCGTTGGTGTTGGCCCGAGGCACCCTGGGTATCACGGACGAATCGGCGACCCAAACACCGTCGATGCCCCTCACCTTGCAGTGCTGGTCCACTACCGCCATGGGGTCGTCGTCCAGCCCAATCTTGCAGGTGCCGGACACGTGTCGGGCTGAGCTGACCGTGCGCTTCATCCACAGGTCCAGCTGTTCGTCGTCGTTGAGCACCTCATCCGTGGGGGCGATCCGGCCCTCATTGATGCCGCTGTATGCTTCGGTCTCCAGCATGGCCGCAGCCATGCGGACGCCGTCTCTGAGCCGCCGGATGTCTTCGGGATGTTCGAAGTAGCGGTAGTTGAAGTACGGCTGCAAGCTCGGGTCGGTAGATGCCAGCCTGACCCAGCCGGAGCCCTCGGGCAGCTCGAGCACGCACGACACCCTTGCTGTGCCGTCTTCGATGGTCTCCCCGGTGAGGGCGTTGAACATCGAGCTGGTGGTCATCATCATGTCGCTGACGTGGGGCGAACCCTCGGCGGTGTACCGCAGCGCGATGCGGGTCCCCAGGTTATCGGCAGCCAGTACGGTGCCTTCCTTCACCTTGTAGGCAACGGTGGTGATGGCGTGATTCCACAGGTTCTGACCCACGCCTGGGGCTTCGTGGACTACCGGAATACCGAACTCGGCCAACTGGTCGCTGGGGCCGACACCGGACAGCATGAGGATGTGCGGAGACTTCAGCGCGCCCGCCGACAGCACGATCTTGTCTGCCTCGACGACGAAAGTCTCGCCGCCGCTCTCGGCTTCTACGCCCACGGCGCGGTTGCCTTCGAAGACGATCCGGCGCACGAATACATCGCCGCGAACCGTCAGGTTAAGACGATGTCGCGCCGGGCTCAGGTGGGTGAGGGCGGTGCTCATCCTGACGCCGTTCATGTTGTTCATTGGCACCAGCGTCACGCCCAAATGCTCCGGACCATTCATGTCGGCAGCGATTCCGTGGCCTGCTTCGAGGCAGGCAGCATGGAAGATCTGCTGGATGGCCGGCCAGTTGCCGTCGTTGTTCCGGCGAGTTATGGGAAGCGGACCGTCAGTGCCGTGAAAGTCGTCCTGGATGTCCAGGTCGGTCTCCATCTTGCGGTAGAAGGGAAGTACGTCCAGGTAGGTCCACTCGCGCGCTCCCTGGTCCACCCATAGCTCGAAGTCTTCCGGCAGGCCGCGCAGGAATACCTGGCCGTTGATGGAGCCACCGCCACCGATCACCTTGCCCTGGGCCACGTGGGCCGGGCCCTGTTCTTCGGACAGGATTCCGGTCAGCGCCCAGTTATGCTTCGAGTCCGGGGCTTCCGCAGTGCGGGTGTGTCCCATCCGGATGTCGTCAGGCAGGTTCTCCGGATCTGGGTAGTCCGGACCGGCCTCCAGAAGGAGCACTGATATGTCCGGGTTTTCGGACAGTCGCGACGCGACTACTGAACCGGCGGAGCCCCCGCCAATTACGATAACGTCGTATTTCATATAATCTCCTTACACCAACAAAGAGTCAGCGGACCATGTCCGCCAGCGGGTGGTCCAACCTAAACGGCTGCCAGGAATTCATCGGTGCTGATGACCGTACCCTGACGGGGGTATATCTTCTCGGTCAGCACGCGATGGACTTCAGGATCAGCATCCGAACATGCGTCGGCAACCACGATGAAGCTGTAGTTGATATCAAAGGCCCACCGTACAGTTGACAGTACGCAGCCGCTGGTCGCAACGCCCATTACGATTAGGGTGTCCTTTCCCATCTCCCGCAGAGTAACGTCCAATGCAGTCGTGGAAAACGGACTGGTCCTGGTCTTGGTGAAGATCCGTTCCCCTTCGGCTGGAGCGACGCCCTCGTGCAGTTCCAAGTCGGGAGAGTATTCCGCAAAAGGCCCGCCCCGGTGGACAACGTACATGACCGGAATGCCTGCGGCGCGGGCAGCCTGCAATACACGGGCTGCGTTCCGCACGACCGCCTCAGGGTCAGATGCGAAGTTGGAGATGATGCGCTGCTGGAAGTCCTCAATCAGTACGGCGGACCTTTCTGGGTCGATGGTCAAAGTCGTCTGCGTCATAGTGCTAACCTCTCGTTTGGATGGTTGGTTGACGATAGATTGCCTGCCTCAATTGACGGTCTATCCAACCTCTCCCATGGCCCAGGCGCGAATCAGGTGATGGGCGATGGCGGTGGGGCCGGGAATGGCGAGGATCTCGCTCCTTTCCTCAAGAGCCAGCAACACTTCTTCGCGAGAGAACCACTGTACGTCGGTCATTTCCTCGGCGTCGAAGGCAATGTTCGTAGTGGCAGCGTCGGCATGGCAGCCGATCATGAGAGATGAAGGAAATGGCCAAGGCTGCGACGAATGGTAGCGGACGGCGCCCACGCGGATACCGGCTTCTTCCATGACCTCACGGGCCACTGCTTCCTCGATGGACTCGCCCTGGTCCATGAAACCAGCAAGGGCAGAGTAGCGGCGCATGGCAACCAGGCGGCCTCGCGATTGACCCAGAAGGCAACGTTCTCCGTCGTGCACGACCGTGATGACCACAGGGTCAGTGCGCGGATAATGCTCCCTGCCGCAGCCACCCTCTTCCCTGGGGGAACACCGGCGCACCTGCCCTCCCCTCGCCATGTGGGTTGCACGGCCACAGACGGCGCAGAATCCGTGGCTTCCATGCCAGCTCAATTGGGACCTGGCCTGGGCCACGATGCCCGAATCGGAGCTGCTCAGGTATTCTGCCGTGGTGCGAGCGTCCTCAAAAGCCAGGCCGCCGCCTTCCAACTCGTCGCGATCCACTGAGGATACATCCACGGCGAAGTGCGACACCCCGTTGATCTGGCCTAGGAAGATCGGATCGGTGTCTACTCCAAGTCGGCGCAGATCGTCAACGCTCAGCCACGCCAAGGTCTGGTTCGCCGATACCGAAACGTTCAACTGCCATAGGGGCAGCATTCTGCTGGACGGTTCGTTAGCCTGGGCAGAGAGCCATTCTTCGTCGCGCCTCTCCACCTCGCCGCGATCGAGGGGGTTGCCCGCGAATACGTGGGTAATGCTTTCGCGTCTTTCATTCATGACGACATCCGGTAATAAATTGCGGGGCTATTCTACAACAAGAACGCGTTGGAGTAGCCCTCGGGTGGCTTCTAGTGGTCATTGCGGAAACAGGAACACCTCGGTTTTCATATAATCACACCATTGGCGACGCAGAGAGTGGAAGATTACAGCGGATGTCTGAGAGCTGGGATAAGGACGGAGACGGGCTCTGGAATTTCGCTGCTGGACATGGGTTGAGTCGGCGACATTTCCTCAGGCTGATGGCGGCAGGAGGGGTCGCGGCTGTCCTGGCAGCATGTGGAATGCCTGAAGACCCTACGCTTCCGCCTCCAACGCAATCTGATCCTTCCGGCACCACGACGTCAAACTGGTTCAAGGACCCAGCGCCTTTCGTCGTTCACGACGACAAATCGCTGGAAACGAGGCTGGATATGATGCAGGGCTTGCTCACGCCCAGATCGCTGTTCTTTGTCCGCAATAATTCAGTCAGCCAGTCGGTTGATGCCGAAAGCTGGTCCCTGTCTGTGGAAGGGGATGCCGTGGACAGGCCCCTGAGATTGACGTATGACGACATACGTCGAATGCCGTCCCGGGTCTTGACCTGCTACCTGGAGTGCGCCGGAAATCACCGAGCCATGTTTGACCTAGTTCAGGGACGGTCAACTTCTGGCACGCAGTGGAAAACAGGGGCGATCAGCAACGGCGAATGGGTCGGCGCACGACTGCGCGATGTGCTGGAGCTCGCGGGAATAAGAGACAATGCAGTCAGCGTTCTCCTCGTAGGACTGGATGCAGAGTCGCCCGAGAACGGGTTCCGGAGGGCGGTATCTGCCGAGAAAGCGATGCACCCGGATACTCTTCTGGCCTACTCACTGAATGGGGACGACCTGCCCAGGGATCACGGCTACCCCGTGCGAGCGTTGGTGCCGGGCTGGGTGGGCAGCAGTAACGTGAAGTGGTTGGGCCGCATAGTGGTATCGTCCCAACAACACTGGACCAGAAACAACACGACCTCGTATGTCCTGATAGGCGACGAGTATCCGCCGGAGGGGGCATCCCAGGGGGTGGCCATCAATGAGCAGAACATCAAGAGCGCCCTGGCGCTGCCCTGGCCTGCCCAACTGCCAGCAGGCGAGCACAAGATCCACGGGTACGCCCATTCTCCACAGGGAGCAATTGCGCAGGTCTGGTGGAGCGAAGACATGGGGACCAGATGGAGCGCCGCCGCGCTGTCAGGACAGCAACACCAGTATTCGTGGGAGCGCTTCGAGTTTAAGTGGACTGCAGAGTCGGGTGAGCGGACCTTAATGACCCGAGCCACGGACGCTTTGGGCAATACCCAACCGGAACGGGTTCCATTCAACGAAAAGGGCTATCTTTTCAACCAGCCTGTGCCCCATCCGGTCAGCGTAGTCTGAAGAAGCCGGGCGAAAGCCACATGAAAGGAGGCGGCACCCAAAGCGCCGCCTCAAACGAATCTACCGCGCCCCCATGCGACTCACAGGTTGAGCGGGTGTTCCTCGTAGTCCTTCACCTTGTCGTAGACCTGCAAGCGGTGCCGCGCGGCTTCCAGCACGTAAATGCTGTCATTCTCGTCGACCTTCACGGCCACGGGACGCCGGAACCGCCATTCTGGCTCGAGATCGACCCTGCGCCGGGCCTTTACGATGTCGGGATTGGCATCGATGTAGGTCTGGGTCCAGGGAGAGGGCTGCTGGGCGTCGCCCACCAGAGATGCAATGAATCGGCCATCGGAGTCGTAAATCTGCAACTGGTGGCTGCCCCAATCGGCGACGTACACATCGCCCTCGGAGTCGATTGCCACGCCAGAAGGTCCCTGAAGAGCGCCCACGCCGGAAACGGAAGCTTCGAACTTGAGCAGCAGATTGCCATCGGGGTCGAACTTCTGTACCCGATTGTTGCGCCAGTCTGCCACGTAGATTGCGCCATCACGATCGATGCTTATGCCCCAGGGCATGTCGAACTGTCCGTCGCCGCTGCCGTGGCTTCCGAAACCGCCCAGGTAGTCTCCGTCGCGGGAGAAACGCTGCACGCGATGGTTCATGCTGTCCACGACGACGACATTTCCATCGCCGTCGAAGGCGATTCCCGACGAGCCTTTTAGTTGCCCCTCGCCGCTGCCCATCTCGCCCCAACTCGAGACGAACGCGCCCTCCGAATCGAATATGGAGACGCGATTCAGGAAGTCATCGGTGGTAAAGACATTGTCGTCGGCATCTAGGGCTATGGCACGCGGCCAGACAAACTGGCCGTCTCCCCGGCCGAAGGCCCCAAACTGACCGAGGAACTCGTGGTCGAGAGTCACCCGGCTGATGCGCTGTCCCAGTTCCTCGGCACCCCGGTTGATGACGTACACGATGCCGTTGCTGCCCAGGGCCATGTCCTGGGGCGTCCAGAACCCCTGGCCCGACATACCGTACATTCCTAGGCAGTAGCTGTAATCAAACACCCTGCCTGCTGCAACTGTCGTCAGCATTGTTACACCTCACCTGTGCTGTAAGGGCGCACAACCGTGCGCCCTGTGAAAAACCGGCCAGAAAGATGGACCTAGACGAAGTCCATCTGTTCGAAATTTCCTCCGACGATGGGCACGGGGTCAAGGCCCAGCCAGCGGTCGATTATGGTCGAGTAGAAGCCTCGGAAGTCGTAGTTCGGGGCCAGGTCTCCCTGGGTCAGGTCTTCGGGCCTGAGAGATGGGTACTCGCTGTACATACCGCCCTTGATCTGGTTGCCGATCACGAAGGCCGCGCCACCTGCGCCGTGGTCGGTGCCGGTGCCATTGTCCTTCACGCGGCGGCCGAACTCGGTGAACAGCACCATTATCAGGTTGTCGCCCGCGTCGTGCTCCTTGAGGTCGTCGAAGAAGTCACTTATGGCGCTGGACATATCGATCCAAAGCTTGGTGTGCATCGGCGGCTGGTTGAAGTGGCTGTCGAAACTCCCGTGCTGGGTATAGAACACCTGGGTGCCCAGATCGGCCAGATACACCTGGGCAATATCGCGTAGATACTTGGCGATGGGTGTCTCGGCGTATTCGACGGTAGAGGAATAACGCTCCGGGGCCGACCGGATGATGTCAGCGCCCTGGAGTGCGTCGCGGCCGGTCTGTCCCAGGTAGTCCATGACCGCACCGGTGCCCACTGCAGGGGCATACATGCGTGCAAACCGCTCCAGGATCATCCCGCGCTCTGCCTCGGCGGCCACGCCGGGGACGCTGGACAGCACGCCGTAGGACTCCAGACTGGACACGGATGTAACCGGCACGCCGCGCAGGGAGAGGGCTCGGGGAAGGCCCTGACCAAAGTTGACGCCCTTCAGCACATTCTCAGCATTGGGATCGAGGTCGCGGATGACCCTGCCTGCCCATCCTTCCGTGCCTACGATGTCGGGCTCGCAGGTGTGCCAGATGTCCATTGAGCGGAAGTGAGAACGAACGGAATTTTCGTAGCCGATTCCGTGGATGATGGCAACCTTGCCCTCATCGTACAGTTTCTTGATGGGCCCCATCTGGGGGTTGAAGGCCAGTTCACCATCGATGGGCAGAACCTGGTCCTCGGGGATGCCGACCTTGGGCCGGGCGTCCCGGTAATGCCCATTGGTGTACGGGATGATGGTGTTCAGGTAGTCGTTGGCGCCAGTCATCTGGAGCACCACCACCACCGGATCCTTCTTGGTTGTTGCCATCACGCTCCTCCGCTTTCGGCAATTTGGTCAACCCGTTTGCCTTTCGACAGTCTCAGCAATAACGGGCTGGATTTTTCCCTGCTTAAATCAAAAAGCGCTGCCCGCTTTTCTCGAGTTCGTCGCAGGACTAGTGGGCGAAAAGTCTCTAGGCGAACTGGAAGTCCCTGGACGCGGCGATGAGAGCCAGGAGCACACCGACTCGCCTTTCCGAGTCGTCGCTGTCCCAGGAAATATCACCGTCCACACGGGCCTGTTCCAGAAGTTCGGAATAGGTGGCTTCGCTCACCTCTACCGGACCTGCCATTTCCAGGCAGGCCTCCACCAACTGGGAGGGAGTCATCGCTCCGCGTTCCCGCAGGTTGCCGATGATGGCCCGAATCCCGGGCAAGGATGTGTCGCCCAGAAGCCCTGCGGCGAAGTTTACCCTTCGGACCAGTGCGCCGCCGTCTATCCACTCCGCGCCCGTGTGCCAGCTTTCCACGCTGGGTGGGTTCAACAACTCCTGGCCCTGGTAGGCGCATTCAAAGGCCAGTTGATTGAAACCGGGTCGGGGTCCTTCGAAATTGCCGGCGAGCCGTGCCGTGCCGATGACCAGTTCCGCGGGACTCTTCACCCGAGAGTATCGGGCCGCTTTGAAGAAGTCGGAGTTGAACAACATCCGCAACATGGCGCGTATGTCGCCATCGGTATCGTTATAGGTGGCGATCAGCGCATCTATGGCCGCCGGGTCGTTTGGTGGAGTGATATTCCAGCTTGGAACCTGTGGCTCATCGGCGACGAAGTAGTTGTAGAGATGCCTCGATAGGAAGCGGGCAGTGGCTGGCTGCTTCACCACGATGTCGACAATGTCTTCACCGTTGAAAGCGCCGGTCTGCCCCAGAAAGGTCTTTTCGCCGTCGTCATGGTCTTCCGGGCGGTACTCGAAATTCCAATAGAATCGGCCCAGGGGATTGCGAGGGATCTTGGGTCCGATCGTCCACCCGGTGAAGGCCCGGGATGCTTCCTTGATGTCGTCCTCCGAGTAGTTGCCGACACCCATTGAGAATAATTCGAGCAGTTCGCGGCCCCAGTTTTCGTTTATCGCCCCGCGGTGGTTGCCGTTATTGTCCAGCCAGAAGATCATGGCCGGGTTCTTGGCGAGCTCGACCAGTAAATTCCGAAAACTGCCCATCCCATGCTCGCGGAACATGATTATCTGCTGGGTAAGTTCTGGCGGGTTGTCCACCTTGGAGTTGCCAGTGGCGAAAAGCTGATGCCAGAAGAGCGCCATCTTTTCTTCCAGTGGCCGTTCGGTATTTATCATCCGGTAGACCCAATCGGCCTGATTCAGGGGCGGGCCGAGAGCCCCTTCATAACCAGGCATAAACCGGTAGAGCAATTCGTCATCCACAGGTTCAAACCTGTCGGGATGCAACAGGTCTTCCACCGTTGCCTCATATCCTTTGGCGGCGCGGGATTCCAACTCTGCGTGGGACGCGCCAAAACCGGCTCGGCGCATCAGATGGCCCATCAGTGCTATTTGTTCCTTATCTGGCATGGGAGACCCTCCTGTTGTTTCGGGTCGAAGAAACCGCCGAAAGCTGCTTGTCGTAATGTGGTCTAGCTTGTGTCCCTATCCTATGTATTGCGTCAAAACCTGTCAATGGAAGCGCGACCATAGGGTAGGGGATATGCCATATGTTTTATCTTGCCTCGCAATGGAGGCCCATTTCAAACATCCAATCATTGAATAAGACACGCGATTGCGGTCCGAGACGTTAGACCTGTGACAACCTCGCACAGTGCCGTCGTATTTGGAATCCCAAGCTTTGGTCATTGCTAGTTTCGCAAGATGAGTGGTAGCCGGGAAAAATCTCTTCCATTTTCTTCCATTATCTGCCATTCCCTGTTGCCTTCCGGGTACTGGCGAACAGCAGAGGACGTAGAGCGGAGCCCGACAAAGCATACAGAGATCCGACAAAGCATTCAGAGATAATGTTAGGGACCCGCTGTCGGGGTTGGCAATAGTGAAATGTCGCCAAGTGATCCAAATGTGATGACGCCGCATGTTCACACTATCGACTAGCCCGGCACGCGCAGGGGCAACATCTCTCTCGAGGGTTCCAGGCCAAAGCGTGCAATTGGGCGTTAGTCGAGTTTCTGTACTTGGCTTCGGGACTTTACTGTAGGTTTGGCGGCCATTGTCTGTGAGGAACCAGAAATTATCGTTAAAGGGTTTGGCAAATCGAGCAGAACAGGAGTTGGGGGGCTCTTCCTGGCATTAGTAGCCATTTTGTAGATTTCCTTAATTGTGGCTTGCTCCGATTCGCCGCCCACAAAAACACTCACGTTCGCAACGCTTGCGCCAGCCACCGAAACCATGGCTGCACCGGCGCCCATAGCAACTGTGGCGGTCGCGACAACGACTCAGTCGCCCACCGTCGCTCCAACGGCGGCACCTATTTTGCCTCCGTCGACAGCGGAACCGACGGCGACATCAGAGTGAGCGGTCGAGGTTTCGGAAGCCGTTTTCGCAGCATCGGAAGAGGTCTACGGTCTGCTCACGGATTTGCTCGATGACCTGGAACACCGGGGGGCCGGAACTCCCCAGGAGCTTTCCGCCGCGGAGATACTGAGGGGCCAGTTTGAGGACTTTGGGTATTCGGCCCAGCTGCAGCCATTTTCCTTTGAGTTCTTCGACCTGATCGGCATTGTCCGGGGACAGAGGGAACTTGCGACCAAAAATGTGAAATCACCTGTGCAGATGACCTTGCCTGGCATGCCCGTAACCACCGCTCCCTCCGAAGCGAAGGGCGAAGGGTCGCTGGAATCCGTGCAGTTGGAGCGGTTAGGGGAGGCGTTCCTAATGGTTGAAGCGATGCTGCTTTCGTCGGAGCTGGCGCAGTAAGGCGGGATGGGAGAGGGCAGGGTCCTATGCTAGAGTGGGGGGTTAATGGCAAGTTGAATCAGGCCGATGATGGCTCCGAGGCCCGCGCCGAACCAGTTGATCCAGCGGAGGTGCTTGCCGGAAATCGACATTACCAGATCCTCAACGTCCTTGACATCGAAGGAGTCGATCCTGTTAGTGACCAAGGTCTCCACGTCCAGAATCCTGCTGATCTCCGGTAGCTGTTCTCCAAGAAAGCCGACCAGCTGATCGCTGAGGTATTCGTCGAGGCGGTTTGCGGTTTCGTCGGACAGCGGTATGAGAGATTCGAGAGTGACTGGATCTGCGTTGTCGTCCCCGATTGTGCCCAGGCGGCCAGCCAGGGCGGCTATTTTGCCCGGGGTTTCAGGGGCCGATAGGTAGTTCACCATCAGGGTGGCCGTGACGCCGGACACAGCAGCAGTCTGCACTCCCAGTGTACGTTCAGCGAACTCGCCGAGGGTTGAGTCCGAGTTCTTTTCGTAAAACCTGGCCGCGGCTTCCCGGACCGTGGCAGCAGGGGTTTCGGCCAAAGCAGTGAAAGCCTGTCGTGTGGCCCGGTCCGCCATCCAGTAAATAGTCTCCTCATTGTGGCCGATGAGCCACTTTATGCGCCTTCCCGAGATGCGTTCCAGGGCCACTCCTATGGCGTCGGACATTAGGGTGTTCATTTCCGGGGTCCTGAGGGCCTGCTCTGCATCATCTATGACCCTTGAAATGATGTCGGGCATATCCCTAATGGCTTCATCCTTCTTGCCGCTGATGCTCAGGATTACCCGGGTCATGAGGCCCTGCTGGCTGACAGTCTCTTCGACCAGGTCCTGTCCTATTTTGACCAGCTTTTCGGTGATGTCAGGCTGGCGCAGCCAGTTGAATACCAGCCACAGGGTGGTGGGCAGGTTGTTGCGTACCAGGGCCTGCAAGGCCTCGAGGTTTTCCGGCGTGAGGTACTCTCTCAGACGCCTGTTCTGATTGAACTGTTCCCGCAGCCAGCTGTTGACCAGTTCGGAGGCCGTATTGCCCAGTTCTTCGTTCTTGAAGGCGGGCAGCACGTTGGTATGCACAAAGCTCGAAAGCCGTTCAGGGTTGGTGACTTCCGATATGCGCTTGCTCCCCACGCTATTCGCAGCTTCATCGGCCAGGGACTTGACCAATGCAGCACATTGAGGAGACCTCAGAAACGCTGCCAAAAGCTCTTCCAGGAAATCTGACGGAAAAGCGGAGGTTCCGCCATCAGAAGCACCTTCGCTCGCATTTCGATGGTCAGCGGATGGCAGGATTATTGGTCGCTGCATCAAGGCCACTCGCCGCCCGGAGATCCACTGCTTGAGACCGTGACGGAATTCAGTCCCGGACAGGTGGTCCTTCAATGCCTGGGGAGACAGTAGCTGCGCGGATACCATGCGGCCAATTGTTCGGGCCAGGTCGAATCGGTTGCGCGGGATAACGCCCGGGGTCAGCGGCACCCTGATGCCAAACACCCGCTTCGGGTTGAGGGGGCGAAAGAGCATCTTGATGGCAATGCGGTTGGTGATGTAGCCGATGATTGCTCCGAGAAAAGGAGGCAATATCCAGGGCAGGATTGCGAGGGCGGAGTCCATCGTTAAACCCTTTACCTGCTGTTCTGCTGATTCACTAGTGCCAGTACCTCAAGTCCTCTATTTCGTGGATTATGCATCATTCGCAGGCCATGCAGCCCTGAAAAAACGACCGTTCTTGCTGGTGCGAGAGAATGACCGCCCATCCCCATCGGAAACGATTGTGAAGCCGGGCAGGCATCTAATCGTATCTCGCGACAGGTTCATCAATCAATTGCACTCCTGACTTGAGACTCGAGAGATCATACCCTTCTGCACCTGCTATCACTTCGCGGAACAGGATCACCATGGCGGTAATGGCGGATGAGACAACCAATGCCAGCGTGAAGGACCAGAGCATCTGACCGCAGGCCGGTGCGGTAGCCAACATCGGGGACACCAAGCCGGGCCTCGGGTAGATAAGGGCCCTGACAACAATTCCAAAATACCCCGCCAGCAGGACTCCCCAACCGGGCATTCGTGTCGAAAGCAGCACAACCAGCATGGGGACCGCGATGGCCGCGCGAGCCTGAAACATCAGGGTGTTTCGCGAGACGCCCATGCCACCCATACCGATGGCATAACTGACCAGAGAGATGATGCCGAAGTTGGCGCCGGTCTCGCCGGGACTGAGGAGCACCCAAGTGCCGAACATCGACGCAATCGGCATGGAGATGCCCACGTTTACCGGCGCATGATTGCGCGAGAGGTGTATTCCTCGACGCTCTGCCGGGATCGACCAATATAGCTGATCCCCAAGTACAAAAAGGCGGTGCAGACGAACACTATCGTTGCTATCTCGCCCCCGGTCCAGCATCGCCTGTTAGTCCCTTGTTACTGGATTCTTCCAGAAATAGATTAGCACAGCGATCTAAACGAAAATCTCCCGCTGTTCGGTGCAATTGGTGTCCCGCGGATAACCAAGCGGGCGGCGGGAGACACGGATAATGAACGGGCTATATCCCTCTCCCGCGTGATATTATCAGTCGAAGCCAGCAGCTTGCGGAGGCCACAGATGACCACGTACACGGGCCAGTCTATCAAGCGATTTGAAGACCACCGGCTGCTAACCGGTCAGTCCTCCTTTGTCGATGACATGACCCGGCCCGATATGCTGCATGCTCTTATCATCCGAAGCCCCCACGGCCACGCCCGCATCCGCAGCATCGATGCATCTGCGGCGCTGGCACTGCCAGGGGTGGTAGCCATAGTCACCGCCCAGGACATTGCAGACCTGGCGCAACTGCCTACGAGAGAGTCTACTGACGCCGATCAGATGCATCCGCCACGCCATCCTGCCCTCGCCGTGGACAAAGCCTGTTATGCGGGCCAGCCTGTCGCGATAGTGCTTGCAGAAGAAGCCTATGTCGCCGAGGACGCGATGGAGTTGGTGAATATCGATTACGAAATTCTGCCCGCAGTCATTGATCCGGCCGAGGCCACGGCTCCCAGCGCTGTGGTGATTCACGAGCATCTCGGGACCAACGAGGTCCTGCGCACAGTAAACGCGGGTGGAGATCTCGATGGGGCCTTCGCCGCTGCCGACTGTGTCATACGCCAGCACTTTGATGTCCAGCGCCTCGCCCCTGCGCCGATGGAACCCCGCGGCCTGCTTGCAGAATTCGATCAGGACGCAGACCTGCTCACTGTGTGGGACTCGACGCAGCACCCTCATGAGATCCGAGAGCACCTGGTAAGGCTGATGCAGAGGCCAATGGAGTCCGTGCGTGTTGTCTGTCCGGATGTTGGAGGCGGGTTCGGAGAAAAGGGGTGTTTCTTCCCGGAAGAGATCGTGATCCCTCATCTCGCCATGAAGCTGGGACGGCCCATCAAATGGGTGGAAAGCCGCCAGGAGAACATGCTGTGCTTCCATGGCAGAGGCCATAGCATAGACATGGAAGCCGCGGCCAGCAACGATGGGACGTTGTTGGGTATCCGGGTGCGAGTGACGGCGGACCTCGGGGCCTATTTCTTCATGTCGACTCCCACAGTGCCCATCCTGACCAGCCACCGTTTGACGGGTCCCTACCGCACTCCTGCAATGTCCGTGGAGGTGGTGGGTGTGGCGACCAACAAGTCTGTCACTGGGGCCTATCGCGGAGCTGGGGGACCGGAAGCTGCTTTCTGCATGGAAAGGGCCGTCGATATGGTTGCCCAAGAATTGGGCCTCGACCCGGCGGAAGTGCGTCGCCGTAATTTCATACCGCCCGAGGCGTTTCCCTATGATACGCCCACGGGAATCATCTATGACTCAGGGGAATACGAAGCGGCCTTCGACCGTTCTCTCGAATTGTCGGAGTATAACCGATGGCGGGAGCGTTCCCGACAGCAGGCAGCCGAGGGCGGCGCTCTCATCGGGGTCGGGATTGCTACGGTGGTGAAGGGGTCGGGAGCGAAGGTGACTTTTCTCGAGGAGCACGCGCGGGTGATCGTGGGACCCGACGGGGAGGTGGAGGCCCATACCGGTATCTCGCCTCACGGCCAAGGAACCGAAACCACTTTTGCGCAGATCGTGGCCGACGAGCTCGGCATTGCGCCGGGCGACGTGCGGGTGCGGCACAGCGATTCGGCAGTCCTGCCCCACGGTGGAGGAACGTCGGCCAGCCGTGGGCTCATCGCCGGCGGCACGGTCCTGTTCAACGTGCTGCAGGACGCCAAAGAGAAGCTTGCAATCGTTGCCGGACACATACTCGAGTGTCCGGCGGAAGACATAGAGCTTTCGGACGGACGGGCCGCCAACAGGAGTGATCCCACACGCAGCGTTCCCTTCGCCCAGTTGGCCGCGGCGGCCTACAACGAAGAGTTGTTGCCGCCTGGAGCGGAACCGGGCATCGACTTCGACGGTTCGAACACCCTCACCAAGAGTCCATACGCCTTTGGTTCTCACGTGGCCGTGGTGGAGGTATCGCGGGAGAACGGGGCCATCAAGATCCTTCAATACACGGGAGTGCACGATTCGGGGAAGGTCGTGAACCCGATGCTATACGACGGCCAGATTCACGGAGCCATTGCCCAGGGCATAGGGCAGGCACTGCTAGAGGAAATGGTCTACGACTCGACCGGGCAGCCGCTCAGCGGGAGCATGATGGACTATGCCCTGCCGAAGTCCATAGACCTTCCCGACTTCGAACTGGACAGCACTCTGGAGACGCCGTCTCCCATTACGGCGCTGGGTGTCAAGGGAGTGGGGGAGTTGCCTACGCTGGCGGCCCCGGCTGCCATTGCCAACGCCGTGATGGACGCCCTGTCGTCGGCAGGGGTCAAGCATATCGACACGCCACTGACCCCGGAAAAGGTATGGCAGGCCCTGCAGGATGCCGGCGCAGCTGGGTGAAGGCTATCCAGGTTGATTTATGGGGAGATAGATTCAAGGGCAAAAGTAATCGGGGCGACACCATTAAGGCCGCCCCGATTCTCGTGTTGCTGGGTGCGCATTTGCTAGTCTGATACAGTTACTTCCGCTTCCTGGTACGCCTCTTCCACGAAACCTGGTATCTGTGTCCACTTGGGGTTGGTGGTGTCGCGGTGCAGAGGAATAGCCTCGCCCTCGGTGCTTTCCAAGCCCAGGGGATGGAAGACCAGCTCGATCAGGTTGCCGTCAGGGTCCGATATGTAGGTGTAGTGTTCGTCGGTATCCTCGCGGCGGCCCTGCTTGGGGTCGTCTCCGCCGGTGCCCATAAAGGCTCCGCCCGCGGACCGGGAGTAGGAAACACCCAGCCTGTCGAGGTTGGCAATGGCAGCGTCCCAGTCATCCACCTCAATAGCAAAGTGGACTCGCGGTATGTAGACGACCTCATCCACCTCGCTAGTGTGGATTTCGCCGTTGCCGATGCGAAGCTGGAGCATACGCCGATTGAGGGCCGGACCGCGGTCCAGGAACTCGGCGCCCAGCACCTTTTCGTACCACTCTCGGGTCTGTTCCCGGTTGGTGATCTGGATGTTGACGTGGTGAATCATGTTGACTTTGGCCATGACTTCGTCGCCTCCCGTTGCAACTGCAGGGTCATTTGTCGCATTATCCGCCATCATCAATTGCTGGGCAAGCTCTATCCCTCCAGGGTCGCAACGCTGAACACCACCGCAAAGGGATAGCAATAGATGACCACGCTCTTGTGAATGGAGGTGTCCACTCCAGCGGGTATCGGATAGTTCTGATTGCCGCGGTTGCCCTTGAGGTCTCCCAGATCAACGAAGCCCTCCTGCTTCACCTGTTCAGAACGCTCCGGGTCCGGGTGGGTGGAAAGAACGACGTGCAATGCGGGGCCGTTGGTCACATCCAGGTTTTCCAGGCGCAGGACCTCCGATCCATCAGGTGTCCGGTAGATTGTGGCGGTGCCACTGCCGCGGTGAAAGGCGTCGGCGTCCTTGAAGCTGCCCATCGCGACCGCCTGAACCTGGCCTGCAGCAGCGGGTTGTGCCGCCATCTCCGACTGCTGGATGGCTTCTTCCATCATGGTCATGGCCTCTTCGGTCATAGCGACGGCTTCTTCCATGCTATCGGCTTCCAGCGCCTGCATTGCCATCGTCATGCCCTCCTCCAGCTCGGCCCGGCGTTCGGTCGTCATCACCACTGGTGCATCTTCATCGCCCATCATTTCCGCCGCCATGACAGCAGAGACATCAATAACAGCTGGCACCGGCATGGATTCCATCACGGGACTGTCAACCTTGGAAAACCCGGATAGGATTTCTTCTACTTCCTCTCGCTCCATTCCCTCGGGCACTGTTGCGGTTGCCGCAAAGGGGAATGCCTCGTCGACGGTTACATTGGTGAACAGCGGCGAACCGAGCGACCAGCCAAGCCAGATTGTGATGGCGAGCAAGGGTACGGAAACGATGCCGATGGGCTTGCGGAATCGCCAAGCTACCAGATGCCAGCCCCGCCAGTAGGCGAAGGCCAAGGCAGCGGCGATGAGTACGAGAACGGCAGCTCCTATAGCCCATCGATAGGGATAGAGATCGGCCAGCGCCCTTTCGAGATCCCCAAACGTCGCCATATATCCTCCCTTCTTTGCTGTTGCAAGCTTGACGGAAATAGTTAATATTGCGGCGGGTTTAGTCACATTATATAGGGAGTTGGGGATGTAGGCCATTATTTGACGATATAAGTTATTATGTATCGGGATTAAGGCAGATAAATTGTCGGTCAGGAGTCATTCAGTGCAGCCTTCAGGAAGCGGTGAAGTAGGCAAGATGATCGGAACTTCAGTCAGGCGAAAGGAGGACTTTCGTCTCATTCAGGGTGAGGGCTGGTATGCAGGGGACGCCCAGCCCAACGGGACTGCGGCCATGACGGTACTGCGCAGTCCTTACGCCCATGCTCGCATACGCCGCGTCAATACGGATGCGGCCCGAGGCTTTCCCGGGGTGCTGGCCGTGATGACGGGTTCCGAGTTCAACGACCTGTGTAAGCAGCAGCTTCCGCTCGCGGGAGTTCGGGAGCATATGAAAGCAGTGAGCCGCTGGCCAATGGCTGCGGAGGTCGCCAAATACGAAGGCGAGCCGGTGGCCGTGGTGGTGGCGGAGAACGCCTACATCGCGCGGGACGCCATGGAACTCATCGACGTGGAGTACGAGCCACTGCCAGCAGTGGTCGACGGTGAGCGGGGGCTGGACGATGGAGCTCCACTGGTCCATGAAGAGCTGGGCACCAACCTATGCGTCACGAGTTCCAGGAGTGTCGGGGATCCTGAAGGTGCTTTCGCCCAGGCGGCCGGGGTTCTATCGATGAGGCTGGTGGAGCCGCGCCTCGTGCCAAATGCAATGGAGCCCAGAGCGGTTACGGCCAGCTACGAGAGAGGAACAGGGGAGACAACTCTTTGGCTGTCTACACAGGCCCCGCACATGGAGCGCAAGGCGGTAGCCGGAGTACTGGGTCTTCCAGAAAGCCGCATCAGGGTGCTATCCAGGGATGTGGGAGGAGGGTTCGGCGCGAAGATTGACACCTATCCAGAGACGATAATGGCAGCCGCATTGGCGATGCGTCTCAACAGACCTGTAGCCTGGTTCGAGGAACGGCAGGAGGAATTCACTTCGACCATACACGGACGTGGCGAAGTGCAATACGTCGATGCAGCATACAGCGACGACGGGAAGCTATTGGCTCTGCGGACGCAGTATTACACCGATTTGGGAGCCTATTGCTTCGGCGGGACTCACGGCGTGGCGGAGACGCTGACGCCTTCCGGCGCCGCCGGGGCATACATGGTGGAGAACCTGGAATGGGCGGTGTTCGGCGTTTATACCAACAAGATGTCGGTGGGGCCATATCGGGGCTACGGTCAGCACGCCACTGCGTACGCTGCTGAGCGGGTGATGGACGGAATTGCTCAGGCGCTGGGCCTGGATCCTGCCGAGGTGCGAAGGCGAAATCTCATCCCCGCAGGATCTTTTCCGTTCAGGACACCTACCGGCCGGCTTCACGACAGCGGCGACTACCACCGGGGTCTGGAAATGGCTCTGGAATTGGCCGACTACGACGGACTTCGGGACGAACAGGCCCGGCTTCGCGAGGGAGGACAGTTGCTGGGCATCGGCATCGCCACCACTGTTGATGCCTCCGGCTTTGGGCCGTCAGGTTCCCTCAGCGTTCGACCCGGCTACGAGACCTCTACGGTGCAGGTCGACTCTACTGGGAACGTAACCGTCTACACCGGCTCTTCTCCCCACGGGCAGGCGCACGAGACCACCTTCGCCCAAATCGCTGCAGATGAGCTGTCCGTTCCTTTCGAAGACGTCAGCGTGGTTTACGGAGACACGGCGCTGATTGCGCAGGGCACCGGAACCCGGGCGAGCCGTTCGATAGTCGTGGGTGGCTCGGCAGTGGCAACGGCAAGCCGGCAGGTCAAAGACAAGGCGCTGAAACTGGCGGCGGCTCTGCTGCGTACCGAGCCCGAATTTGTGGAGCTTAGGGAAGGAGGATTCTTCGCTGAGGACATACCCGAACGTTACGTGACCTGGCAGGATGTCGCCGCGCTTTCCACCGGTCCCCAGCCAGTGCCGGAAGGAGCCGAACGGGGACTGGAGGCCAGTGTCTACTGGGAGCCGGACAGCTACACTTTTCCGTTCAGCGCCAATGTTGCGGTGGTGCAGGTGGACCCGGACAACGGCGTGGTACGCCTGGTCGACTTTTATTCGGTGAACGACTTCGGGGTCCTGGTGAACCCGATGGTGGTCCACGGCCAAGTGCATGGAGGCCTTGTGCAGGGCATCGGGGCTGCGCTGTGGGAGGAGGCGGTATGGGACGACAGTGGGCCTCTGCTCACCGGTAGTTTCATGGACTACGCGATGCCTCTGGCGAAAAATCTCCCAGATTTCACGGTGGAATTCATGGAAACGCCCAGCCCGTTCAATCCGCTGGGGGTGAAAGGCATGGGGGAAACGCCGACCATTGCGGCAGTTCCGGCCATAGTGAACGCCGTTGCTGACGCCCTGATGCACCTGGGCACCCCTGCCCTGGACATACCGATGAAACCGGAGCGAGTGTGGAGGGCGATGCGTAGGGATTAAGCCCGGGGCAGCGGACGGTAGAGCGGACTCCGGCAAATTGATGGCGGTCAGGGTGGCGGTGGCGGACTCGGAAAATGGCCGCAGAGCAAGGGACGACGGAATCACGAGCCTCGATCAATTCGGATTTCCCATTAGTAGAGGCCCGAAAAGCAGAGGCCTAAAAATTTTATCTGTCATTTTCTACCATTTTCTACCATTTTCTGCCATTTCAGCCAGCCGGCTGAGTTGTGGCAGACGGCAAAGGGCATCGATCAGGGTCCGACAAGGCGTGCAGGCGTAATGTTAGGGATGCGCCGTTGGGCCTGGCAACAAGGAGATGTCGCCAGATTTTCCAAATGCCGCAACCCTGGTATGGCCCCATGGGAAAAGGAGCTTTGATTTCACAGTTAGGCAGGATTGATTTATGGATCAACATTGCCGGGTGAATTTGCCGATTTTTTGGTTTTTCCGGAAGTTTCCGGTAATTTCCGGTAGTTGGCGTGAACAGGGAGGACCTGCGTTGGGTCGAAGGGGGAACGATCTGGCCAGTAGCCCCGGTGAGGTTGCTTTCAGTAGTAGACTTGGATTTCATGCTAGAGAATGGTCACAGGGCCCGGCAAGGGACTACTGTCATCAAAATGGACTGCGGCCGTTAAGGCTCAATAGCCCTGGTATGACCATTGTTTGACAGTGCGACAGGCCGTGGTTAGTATCGCGATGGCCCAAATATCGGCCAATTCCATATCGGAGTACTTATGAAATACGATTATATTGTGTTGGGAGCTGGGTCAGCCGGATCTATCATGGCTTCGAGGCTCTCCGAAGATCCTGGGGTGTCGGTGCTGCTCATTGAAGCTGGACCTGACTACCCAGACTTCGAGCGACTGCCGGACGAGGTCAAGTTTGGCTTTGCCACCGCCACGGACGTCATCACCAAGGACCATAACTGGGAGTTCATCGGGAGAGCAACAGACACCGCACCGCCGATGCGTGTTCCTCGCGGAAAAGTCACTGGCGGGTCCAGCGCCATCAACGGCCAGATGTTTCTCCGCGGCGTGCCGGAGGACTATGACGCCTGGGCGGAAATGGGCAACGACGAGTGGAATTTCCAGAGCGTACTCCCGTTTCTCCGAATGATCGAGACCGACACCGAGTTTGGGGGAGACGACTTCCACAATTCCGACGGACCGATCATCGCCCGCCGTTTTGCCAAGGCTGATCTGATGCCGGAACAGAGGGGATTCTACGATGCCGCCCTGGCCGCAGGATTTCCCGACAGCCCCGACCAGAATCACCCCGAGGCATCCGGGGTTGGCCCGTCTCCTTTGAACAACCCCAATGGCATCCGCTGGAGCACTGCCCTGGGATATCTAGACCCAGCCCGTCACCGGTTGAACCTGACCATCCGATCCAACGCGTTCGTTCGCCGAATTATCTTCGAAGGTAAACGAGCCACCGGAGTGGAGATCGAGAGCGGCGGGGAGAGGTTCGTGGTGGAGGGGAATGAGATCGTTCTCAGCGCTGGGCCGGTCTGCTCCCCGCATATACTGTTGCTGTCCGGGGTGGGGCCGACCGACCAGATCCTAGCGCAGGGGATTCCGGTTGTGCACGAGCTTCCCGGTGTGGGCCAGAACCTGCGAGATCATCCCTTCGTGCCAGTCACTTTCAGAACGAAGCCCGGCCACACGTTCAACGAGCATGACCCACGCCTACAGATGATGATGAGCTGGACTGCCGAAGGGTCGCACCTACGAAACGACATGATTTTCGTCGTGCTGTCATATGCAACCGAAGACTGGCAGCGGGACATGAGCGCGGAGAACGTGGACCCCATCGGATTCCGCGTCGCTTCAGGACTATATTTGGCGGTCGGGTCAGGTGAATTGAGGCTGCAATCTCCGGATCCTGCTGAGCAGCCCCTGCTGGACTACAACTACTTTGCGGAGGAATTCGACCTCCAGCGAATGCGGGAAGGGGTGCGGCTGATAGTGAGCCTGTCGGAGCAGCCAGCCCTGGCTGAATATATCCAGGAGCGAATGAGCCCCACGGACGATGAACTTGCCACGAACGAAGCGTTGGACGCTTTCATCAGGATCAACGGCACGACAGGGCACCACATTTCGGGCACCTGCAAGATGGGGCCGGGGTCCGATCCGATGGCGGTGGTGGACCAGTACGGAAGAGTGCACGGACTTGAGGGTCTTCGAGTTGTCGACGCGTCTGTGATGCCAGACTGCATCAGGGCAAATACCAACGTCACCACCATGATGATCGGGGAGAAGATAGCCGAATACGTTCGCAGCGGAAAATAGCGACCATACATGAAATGAAATGAGAGCGCAGAGGACTAGCCATCCTCTGCGCTCTTTTTATCCTGGAACGCCTTAGTAAGAGGGGGATCAGCTATCCCTGTTGGATGAAGTCGGCGATGCGTTCTCCGATCATCATTGTTGTGACATTGGTGTTCGCACGAACGCAGTTGGGCATGATGGAGGCATCCGCAACGCGAAGGCCCTGCAGACCGCGAACCCGTCCCTGCTGATCCACCACGGCCATGGGATCGGAGTCCGGTCCCATCTTGCAGGTGCTGGTCAGGTGCAGGCCGCTGACCACGTTGCTCAGGATAAAGGCGTTCAGGGCGTCGTCCGATGCCAGTTCTTCGTCGGATGGTTGGAGGCGTTCTTCGATTATGTCTGCGAAAGACGGGTGTTGGCCCAACTCGGCGGCGATGCGGATGATCTCTCGGGAGCGCTGCAGGTCAAACTCGCTTTCAAAAAACTTGAAGTCGATAACCGGGTTCACGCCGGGGTCGGCGGAAACAATCCGAAGTTCTCCTGCGCTTTCCTCAAGGTTAATGAAAGTGTACATACCCAGGCCGGTGACCGGCTTCCCATCCGACATGGGGTAAAAGTCCGGGTTGATCATTGAGCTCATCAGGATCTGCAGGTCGTTGCGGTAGGGAGATCCGGTTGATGTCCAGCGCGCCACCACCTGCATCCGCGGAGCGTGGGGGTCCAGTTGGTGTTCCTCCCTTGTTCGGAAGGGAACGAAGACGATGGGATGGTCTCGCAAACTCTGCCCCACTCCCGGCAGCTCGTGGACCTGGGTGATGCCGGCCGCGGCAAGCTGGTCGGCGGGACCGATGCCGGACAGCAGCAATATATGCGGGGAGCCGATGGAGCCACTGCTCAGTACTATCTCGTCGGCCTCCACGATGAAAGTCTCCCCACCAGACTCCACTTGTACGCCGGTGGCCCGTTTCCCGTCGAAGAGGATCCGGTGAACATTGCAGTTTGCCTTTATGGTCAGGTTCAATCGGTGCCTCGCCAGGCTGAGGTAGCCCAGGGCGGTGCTCAAGCGAATGCCGTTGGGATTATTGAGAGGAACTGGGCCAACTCCGGTGGCGTCGGGGTGGTTCATGTCGGGCACGTCAGCCATTCCAATACCCCGGCAGGCGGCGTAAAAGGCAGACTGGTCGGAGCGCCATTCGGTCCTGCTGAAGCGGCGGCAGACGATGGGGCCGTCGGAATTGTGAAAGTCGCTGCCGCCGAACTCGGTGTCGGTCTCGAGCTTGCGGAAGTAGTGAAGCAGGTTCTGGTAGCCCCACTCGTCGTTCCCTGCCGCGGCCCAGGAATCAAAATCCTCGGGTACTCCGCGCAGGAACACCTGTCCGTTTACGGCGCTGCTGCCCCCTGTGACCTTGCCCCTGGCGATTTGCAGTTCCCCGCTGGTGTCGGTGCCGCGCCCCGAGAAATCCCAGTTATGGTGATTCGTCACCACATCTACCCCCGAGGCAAAGCCGAACTTGATCTCTTCGGGCAGATGCTCGAAGTCGGGGTAGTCGGGCCCTGCCTCCAGTAGCAGCACCGAGCGCTGCGGGTCTTCGCTGAGACGGGTGGCGACCACGCCGCCGCCGGAGCCCGCTCCTATAACTATGGTGTCGTACTTCATATCGCCTCCGGGGATCTCGAGGTAATGCGCGCTAACTATACGCGAAAAGGGACCGGAGCGGCATCACCGGACCTCGATGCAGTTGATGACGGCCGAGGCGAGCACTGCCGCAATTCGCAAAGTGCTGAAAAGGGGTGACACTCTGGCCCTATGCGTGTTTTCACGGGAGGCGCGATGGACGTGAGACGAGAAAGAAGCGGCAGGGATAGCACGACCTCAAATCAACATTCGCCTTGGCGGTGTTGACCTGATCCGAAAATTCCGGCCCTCTATTGATCTGGCCAACGGCGGGGTGAAGCGATTGATCAGGAGAGTGGAACAGGTTCCCTGAATTTGCGTCTGAAAGTGATTCCCATTGGGTTTTTGGCCGTGGATCAGGGGCCACATTCCTGAAGCGCATGGCCTCGTTGCCGGGCCCGGAGAAGGCGGGTGCGGCCCGAATCAATGGTCTGTGTGTGTTTAAGTTACATTTAAGTAAAATCTCTGCGCCATTTGCCTTCTTAACTTGACAGCCCAACCGCCGCCCCTTACCTTTCCCAAGAGTTTCTACCCCTTTCAGGCAACGCCGGTCGAGAATTTCCGGCGTATGGCAGTTGCCGCTGTCCGCCCCGGCTGCAGCAGGAGGATCGCCAGTGACACTGGAACAGACCATCAGTCCGGACCTGGCCCAGTCGAGCTCAGGCCCATTGCTCCAGGTCGAAGACCTGCAAACTCACTTCTACACTCGCCGCGGCATCGTTCGGGCGGTCAACGGGGTCAGCTTCAACGTTATGCCTGGAGAGACCCTGGGCCTGGTGGGTGAATCGGGATCTGGCAAGACAATTACCTGTCTCTCTCTGCTCAGGCTCCTGCCGCGCGGCGCGAGGATCGTGGGTGGCAGAGTGCTGTTCAAGGGAGAGAATACCCTCGACCTCTCAGAAAATGAGATGGAAAAGCTGAGAGGCATTCACATCGGTATGATCCTGCAGAATTCCATGGCCGCGCTTGATCCGGTGTTCTCCATCGGGACCCAGGTAGCGGAGCCACTGGCGGTACACAAGGGCCTGAGCTGGAAGGCGGCGATGGAACGCAGCGTAGACCTGCTGCGAATGGTGAAGATCACTGCGCCTCACCTTCGGGTGCGGAACTACCCCCACGAATTGAGCGGGGGCATGCGGCAGCGGGCCTCCAGCGCGGCCTCGATCGGCCCCTACCCCGACCTGCTCATCGCTGATGAGCCGACGACAGCGCTGGATGTGACCACCCAGAGGCAGTACCTAGAACTGCTCAAGGACCTGCAACAACAGACGGGAATGGCGCTGATATTCATCACCCACGACATCAGCATTGTTGGGAACCTCTGCGACAACCTAGCGGTATTTTACGGCGGTCTGATCGTGGAATACGGCCCCAAGAATGAGGTCCTGAACAATCCGACCCACCCGTATACTGAAGCGCTCCTGGAGGCGCTGCCGGTGCTGGGCGAGAAGAGGGAGCGGCTGCGTACAATCCAGGGAGACCCTCCCAATGCTGGAAACCTGCCCGCCGGCTGCCCCTTCCACCCACGCTGCGATAAGGTGGTAGACCAGTGCCGTGAGGGCGAGCCTCCCACTATCTTCCACGTTGGCAACCAGCAGAGAACAAGGTGCTGGCTGGCGGAGTAAATTTTCGCGACGAGCAAGCCGGGGTGCAATGACTAGCAGAACAGGCGATGTAATTGTTGAGACGCGCAATGCGGTCAAGCATTTCGTAATCAAGACCGGGTTGATGAACAGCAGGACCGCAGGCATAGTGCGGGCCGTGGACGATGTCTCCTTCGCGATCCACGAAAACGAGACCTTCGCCATAGTCGGGGAGTCGGGATGCGGGAAGAGCACGATGGCGAATCTCATCCTGAAGCTGACTGACCCAACGTCGGGAGAAATCCTCTTCCGCGGGTCCTCGCTGGCCGAAATGTCCTCTCAGGAAACCAAGGAATACCGCCGCAACGTGCAGGCCGTGCTTCAGGACCCATATGGTGCGCTGAATCCCAGGATGCGGGTGGGCCATATAATTGGAGAGCCGCTGGAAGTTCATGGAATGGGCAAGGGGGACAGGGAAGAACGGGTTTCCGAGGCGCTCAGATCAGTGGGATTGCCGCCCTGGGTGCAAAGCCAGTTCCCCCACGAGTTCAGCGGAGGTCAGCGCCAACGAATTGGTGTCGCGCGGGCGCTGACGTTAAACCCGGCCCTTATTGTGCTGGACGAACCAGTGTCGTCGCTGGACGTGTCGATTCGCTCGCAGGTGCTCAACCTGCTTAAGGACATCCAGGACGAGCGAGGGATCTCCTATATATTGATATCGCATGACCTGGCCTCGGTCGAGCATATGAGCCACACTATCGGGGTGATGTACCTGGGGAAGCTGGTTGAATTGGGCGACGCCGAGCTGACCTGCTCGCAGCCGCTGCACCCGTACACGGCGTCGCTAGTGGCCGCCGCCACACCGCCTGGAACCACGCCGGGATGGCGGATTCCCATTGTGGGCGAGGTTCCCAGCGCACTGGAAACGCCAAGCGGGTGCTCCTTCCACCCGCGGTGTCCGTACGCCATGCCGATTTGCAGGCAGGAAGTTCCCAACTTGCAGGAAACCAGTGATGGGCGAATCGTGTCGTGCCACCTGTACCCCGACGAAATCAACAGGATAGACAAGCAAGCGCCAGTGACGGCACCTGCCTCCCAGGAAGCTTCTCCGGTGGTCTAGAGAGCAGCTCGTCCTTCCAGGGTTTTTCATATAAGTACGGTGTGTGCCGATAGGGGGCAAATGTCCACATCCAGTCTCGCTACAAGATGCGCTTTCGTTACGGGCGCGGCATCGGGGATAGGAAGAGAGATAGCCCTGACCCTTGCTGGCAATGGTGCGGCCGTAACCGTCGCGGACCGGAACCTTGAGGGCGCAGAAACGGTCGCAGCTGATATCAAGGGTACCGGAGGCAGGGCGCTGGCAGTTCGCGTCGACGTGACCGACAGCGCAGAGGTTGCTGCTGGCATCGAGGCCGCCGCAGTGGCATTCGGATCGCTGGACATACTGGTCAACGTAGCCGGATTCGGTTTCAACTCTCCGATAGTTGAAATGCAGGAAGACGACTGGGACCGTGTGCTGGGAGTGAACCTCAAGGGCCAGTTCCTCTGTTCCCAGGCAGCAGCGCGGCGGATGATTTCACAGGGGACCGGCGGACGAATCGTCAACATAGCCTCAACCGCAGCAAACAATGCGCGCTATGCCGGAGGAGCCTACTGTGCGGCCAAGGCCGGGGTGGTCCAGCTAACGAGGGTTCTGGCGCTGGAGTTGGGGGAGCACGGAATTACGGTCAACGCCGTCGGCCCGGGATTCACCGAGACGCCGGCGACAGTGGAGTCGACAGAGGAGTACAGGGACAGCTTCCTGGCCCAGGTGCCAGCGGGACGACCGGGCCGAACGTCGGACATTGCAAACGCTGTGTTGTTTCTTGCTTCTCCGTCATCGGAGTACGTTAACGGGCAGATCATATACGTTGACGGAGGCTACTCCGCAGGCAAGCTGACGGTGCGAGGTTGAACGTCCCAGTTGATGTGCCGGGCAAATTGGTCGGTGGGGACGGCTCCCGATTCACGAAGAGATTGTCTGGAATCGGGAATCGTGTACGAAAAGTTACGGTGATGTTTCCGGCAAGTAACGATCCGATTAACTGCGCTTGAACGGACAGTTGCGTTGTTGACACGGTTTTAGTGCCGTTGTAGCCTAGTGCCGCACTGCGTCGGAAGCAAATGAGTACTCCCGGAGCAGTGCTTGGTTTTTTCATCCATTCCCGTACCAGGAGCTATGAAGTGAACCGTTGGATGGTATTCAGGTTATCACTGCCCCTTCTACTGGTGATCCTTATGGCCGGACTGCTCGCAGCATGCGGCGGCACCGAAGAACCAACAGAGGCACCGGCCGTTGCACCCACTGCCGCTCCTGCCGCCACAACTGCGCCAGCGGCAACGGCGGCACCGACAGCAGCGCCCGCCGCGACCGAGGCCCCATCGCAGCCGGGCGCCACCTCCGCTCCCAGGTCTACAGCGAGAGCGATACCGACGGTGGCGCCAACCGAAGCTGTGGAGGAGACCAGCAAGACATGGCCCGACGCTTACCCGAAGGCTGGCGAGAACGGGGTCCCTGCTGACGTAGCAGGGCGGTTCACGGTCGTTGCCGACAGCTGGGGTAGCAGCGACCTCAATCCCTGGGCTCTCACTGGGGTGAGCTTCCTGCAGGACTACTTCAACCTGCGCCTGATGATGCAGGACCCCAACGGTGTGTTGGCTCCGGCGTGGGCGACATCCTTTGAGCAGACGCTCGACGGCATCACGTTCCAGTTGAATCCAGACGCCAGATTCCAGGACGGCACCCCGGCTGATGCGCAGGCCGTCGCTGACAACCTGCTGGCCTTCCGCGGCGACTTTGTCGGCGAGGACGCTGGTTTCGGCTATGACATTCCGCTTTGGAACAGCGCCAAAGCACAGGAACTGACGGCGGATGTCGAGGTGATCAGCCCGACAGAAGTGTTCGTCAGGACCGACGGCGGCAAGCCGACCTGGATGTGGAACCTTGGCGGCAATGGCTACCACTTGTACTGGTACGGGAACCCGAACGCCCTCAGGCTTGGCCCGGAAGAATACCTTAAGAATCCGGCGGGTGGTGGTCCGTTCTCAGTGTCCCTTTCGGACTGGGAGCCCAACAACCGCATGTTGATGAACCGCTGGGACGACTTCTGGGCAGACTACGAGCACTGGCGCAAGCCCCAATACTCTGAACTTGAGTTCCTGACGGTGTCAGATCCCTCCGCCCGATTTGCGCTGCTGGCCAGCGGACAGGCGGATGCTGTCTACAACCTGCCGTGGGCCCTGGCCAAGGACCTCGACAAGTCCGAGGACCTGGGGATCAGGGGCATAAATCCCGGCAATGGCAACGTATGGACGCAGACTTATCAGGCCAATGGAATGTTGGCCATGACCTTCGGCTGCCCGCTGCACCTGAGGGAAGCGGACAAGCCGGCCGGCAGGATGGACGAAGGCGGCGTGGAGATTCCGGAGTGGTCCACTCCCGATGTTTGCGTAGACCATCCGACGCTGGACGCTCGAGTACGGCGCGCCCTGAACCTCGCGGTAAATAAGGAAGCGGTGTCCGCGGGCCCGCACTTCGGCTTCTCGAAGCCCATCGGCTCGATCTTCCACGCCGGATCCTTTGCGTCGAGGTTGGACGAGCGGGTCTATAACGTATCGGAGTTCGATCCCGAAGAAGCCAAGCGCCTGCTTACCGAGGCCGGCTATGGGGACGGCTTCGAAATGAGCGGACACTTTGGCCAGTTCGCCGGACGCCCGGGAATCCCGGAGATGGCTGATGCCATATCCAGCTACTGGAACGACATTGGCATCACGATGACGTGGCAAGAGCATGACCCGACGGACTATGTACGTGGCTTCCGGGCCGGTCTCTTTTCCCAGGTTCCGGTAAACCTGCAGACCTGGGGACGCCAGGACCATTCAGGTGTCCAGATCAGCTGGTACCACGCGACCAGCGGCTACGTGGGAATCTACAACGACCGCATCGAGGAGCTCTACTTCGACGCCACCGGTGCTGAAACCCCGGAGGACATGATTCCCATTCTCCAGGAGCTGGAGGATGAGGTCCTGGCTACGGAGGAGACCTTCCCGCTTTACGGAATGACCCTGGTCAATGCTTACAGCGACCGGGTACTGTCTCACCCCACCGTGGAGTTTTCTCCACACTTCAAGCACTACGACCTCGTAGTACTGCGGGACTAGGTTGATTTTCGATCCCGGAATTTGAACCCTTGGCTTGACGATAATCCGCGGCGCCTGAAACCAGGCGCCGCGGATGACTAGCACCCCCAAATCAGTCAGATTCGAGCATCCCCGCGACAGGGAGAGCAGCATGGCCGGTTACATCGCCAGGCGGATTTTCGCCGGTCTCATCACGATGATCCTGATTACGCTGGCCGTTTTCGTTCTCCTGCGCCTGGGAGGCGGCAACCCGGTAGAGTACATGCTGCCTCCGGAAGCAACACAAGCCGACGTTCAGCGATTGACAGAAGCCTACGGATTTGACAAGAGCATCTGGACCCAGCTCGGCATTTACTACCAGAAACTTTTCCAGGGAGACATGGGGGATGCCCTGGGTTGGGACCATCAGCCAGTGGTGGACATAGTATGGGATCGAATGCCAGCGACTTTGCAGTTGACAGCAGTCGCGATGCTATTCTCACTCCTGCTTGGGGTTTTGATCGGAGCAATATCGGCGGCAAACCCTGACTCGCTGTTCGATCGCGTTGGAAGGATCCTGGCCATTACCGGGCAGTCGATGCCGGTTTTCTGGGTAGGACTACTTTTGATCATCCTTTTCACTGTGCAACTCGGTTGGCTGGACAGCGCCGGAGGCTTCGCCAGGCTGGGTCCGAAGGCGATCATCATGCCAGCGATGTCCCTAGCCTTCTTCCTGGTGGCGTCCCACATGCGGATAGTGCGTTCCACGATGCTAGAAGTGCTGGAATCGGACTATATCAAGATGATTCGGGCCAAAGGACTGCCCAACCGGTTGGTCATCTGGAAGCACGCCTTCAAGAATGCCTCCATACCGGTATTCACGTTGTTCTTCGTGAACTTCGCTGCATTGGTGGGCGGCGCCGTGGTAACGGAAACGATTTTCAGCTGGCCCGGAGTGGGGCACCTGATGGTGAACGCTCTTCTGGCACGGGACTACCCAGTTACCCAGGGAGTGATCCTATTTGTTGGGGCAATCATCGTATCCATCAACATATTCGTTGACGTGATGTATGCGTGGCTGGACCCCCGCATCCGGCTTTCCTGATCCAGACTGACCAGGAACAGAGCGATTCGTATGGAAGCTAGAGACGTGATCTCACCGGCAGTTCAACCCGAATCAGCAGGGCTAATGGAGCGGGTCTTCTCCCCGGTTGGGTCCTTTCTTAACATGCTCCGGGGAGCACCCAAGTTGTCTCTGTTTTTCCTGGCAATTTCAATTGTTGTCGCGATCATGCCCATTGCCTGGATTACACCTCATGATCCGATAGAAATCAGTCCGGCGGATCTCCTGAAGTCCCCCGAACTGGGGGCCCATGTGCTGGGAACGGACAATCAGGGCCGGGACGTGTTCAGCAGGCTGATAAACGGCGGCCAGACCTCAGTAAGGGTGGCAGGAGCGGCGGTCCTCCTGGCTGCAATGCTTGGCACTCTGATTGCCTTGACTGCGGGTGTTTTCAGGGGGTGGGTCGACCGATTCCTGATGCAAGTAACGGACGGCTTCCTGTCGCTGCCCTACCTGATGGTGGCGCTTACGGTGGTAACCCTGCTGGGGCCCAGCATCATCAACCTGATCATCGTCATCGGGTTCCTACGCTGGATGGGGTTCGCAAGGGTGCTGCGAGGCGAGGTCCTGCGGCTGATGGAGATGGATTTCGTGCGGTTGGCCAATGTGGCCGGTTCGAGCAAGCCAAGGATAATGATTCGGCACGTGTTCCCGAACATCATCAACACCCTGATGGTGCTGGCGACGCTTGAGATTGGGCTTGCGGTGATCGTAGAGGCGTCCCTGAGCTTCCTCGGTCTGGGTATACAGAGGCCCATCCCGTCGTGGGGCAACATGCTGCGAGACGCACAGCAGTTCCTGTTCTACCCCGGAGCGTGGTGGTTCCCGCTGATACCGGGCATCGCCATCACCTTCCTGGTGATGTCGTGCAACCTGACGGGCGACTGGCTACGCGACCGGACCGACCCAACGAGGCGCCAGTTGTAGGTTGCTAATTCAATCTCCACGGCCGTATGCAAATGGCACTGCGAAACCCGTTCATCCTGAACTTGCCGAAGGATGAACGGGTTTTTCTGTCACCAGCTGTGCGACTAGCGCCGGGGCTCATTTCCTGGAACAAGTTTAGAGCCAACGCCTGGGTCTTTTCCCTGCTTTCAAGGGGTGCGGACTGTTCAGCTGGTCAGGAACCTGATTATGTGAGGATTGATCTCTTCGGGTCTTTCCTGGTGCATGAAGTGGCCGGTGCCGGGGATGAGGATTTTCTCCAGGCCGCCGGTGAAGTAGTTGTCCATGTGCTCGCTCTCGAAGGACTCCAAGCGCTTGGGGCGGTCGCGAGTGCCGTGCAGGGCGAGGGTGGGGACGGTAACCGGGCCGGCGTTGATGCGTTCTTCGTCTCGCAGCACATCCGGGTCCTGCGGGGCCACCCCGAACCGTGCGCGGTAGTAGCCCAGCGCGGCCTCCACGACTCCCGGCTTGCGGAAGGTCTCGCGGATGCTTTCCAGGGACTCGGCAGGAATGTCCCATTCCGGTGAGGCGTCCCGCCACCACTGCTCCACATAGGCGTAGTCGTTGTGGGCGACAGCCCTTTCGGCGAAGGGCATCTGGAAGAAGTAGAAGTGCCAGGTGCCCCTGAGGTACCAGTAGTCCATCGCCAGCTCCTCGTCGACGCGGCCCGAGGCGATGATGGCGAGCCTGTGGACCTTCTCCGGAGCCAGCACCGAGGCGCCGATGACCGCTCCTGCACCCCAGTCGTTGCCGACGAGGTACGCTTTCCCATCGCCGAGGGCGTCCACGAGCGCCACCGCGTCTCGGGCGAGGAGGACGGCGCGATAGTTTCCGTCGCTGGGGGCCTCGGTGGGGGCGTAGCCTCGCATGAAGGGAGCAACGGCGCGGAATCCAGCCTCTGCCAGGTCGGGGAGCAGGTGTCGGAATGACCAGGCGTGGTCAGGGAAGCCGTGAAGGCACAGGGCCAGGGGTCCCTCGCCCATCTCGAGGTAGTGAAAGTTGATGCCGTTAGCCTGGACCGAGCCGGTCTTGATTTCCGCCATGACGCCTCCCGCAACCCTTGTGATGATTGCAGCGGATGTTAGGCACCGGTATGGACGGTGTCAAGGATGCACGGAAGCGTGATTGGCGCTCGTAATTTCTCGGGGGCGGGAAGCCGGATTACGTGAAGGCGGTTCGGTGCGCTGACCAAGTAGGGGCGACTACACCGGGCTTAGAGGACGGTTCTATCCTGCTGAGGCTGTTTGCATAAAAATTGTTTTCCCGCCATTTCCGGTCAAATTCAGCCATTTAGGAAGGGCGGCAGGTCTGTGGTCTTGCACTGGAAGCGCTCCGGTACACCCCAGTGCATGTCAGCATCCGCATGCAAGACAAGGCCGAAGGGGTATTGTCCTCGTCTGATTCCCTTGCGATTTACCAAGCTATCGCCACTCCTACTTACCAATAATAGGGAGAGGTCGGCAGGGCGAGCAACTTGCAGGCGTCGCCAGATAGCGCGATCGTGTTTTCAATTCACAGTTAGGCAGGCTGGATCTATGGGCCGACATTGCCGGTTGGAGGGACTGATTTTTTGTTTATCACGGTAGTTTCCGGTAATTTCCGGTAATCGTTGTGAACAGGGTGGGCTTGCGTTGGGTCGTAGAGGGAGCACCTGGGCAACAGCGCCGTTCAGGTTGCTTTCAGTAGCAGACATGGATTTCATGCTAGAGAAGGGTCACAAGGCCTGGCAAGGGACAACTGTCATCAAAATGGACTGCGGCCATTTAGACGCGATTGCCCAGCGTCGCCAGACGGTCGCTTAGGTAGCGGAGGAGTGAAGACAGGCGGGGAGGCGCTGCACACTCTCGGCAAGCGCCTCGGTGAGGCAAGCGGGGCGCTAGCGGGCTGGCTGCACCAGCTCGATGAGAACGTCGTCAGGCCCTTCGATGTATGCGAGACGGGATCCGGTAGGCGTTTCGGTGAGAGGCAGTACCACGCGGATGCCGTCGGCCTCGAAGCGGGAGAGTTCTGCCTCCAAGTCTTCGACATCGAAGCCGAAGTGTTCGAGGCCAAGACGGTTGAGCTCTGCCCTGCTGCGTTCATCCGAGGTGCCAGCGGGCTTGGAAGATATGTTGAGCCGCGCTGGTCCGCCGACTTCCATGCTGACGGTCACAGTCCCGGGCATGATTTCGCGCGCCCACAGCTTTTTCGCGTTGAAGTATTTCTCGTACCAGTCAGCGGAAGCATGGGGGTCGGAAGCCCTGATATGGACGTGATTGATCTGATACTGCATGGGATGTCGCCTCCTTACGGTTCTGTTGTCAATCTACACCAAAAGTGCCTCTCGCATAAGATCCGACGAGCTGAAACGAAAGGCGCTAGATGAACGTCGCAATTCGTACTACCTGCAATTTTCGGTTGACAAAAGAAACCCAGTGGCTATTATTGACGCAATCTTTATTGGAAATTCTCCAATACGAAGCGAGGAATAATGCCTTTATCCAGGATTCCTTCCCGGTGGTATCTAATCGTATTTCCTTTGGTGCTCGTAGTATCGCTAGCGTTGCTGGCGGCTTGCGGGGAATCAGCCACGGAGGCTCCGGACCCGACGGCCACCAGCGTACCTGAGGCGACCGCCGCCCCCGAGGCGACATCAGCGCCGGCAGCGACCGCTGTCCCGACATCAGCGCCGGCAGCGACGTCTGCGCCGGCGGCCATGACGCCGGAAGGTGAAATGGTAATCATGGCGCCTGACCTGGGATTTGAAGTACCAGTCGGGTGGAACGAAACAGTCGCTGGGGGCAAAGCCGCCCTGGTTTTCATATATGACGCCCTGGTGGGTCTTGACGATGAAAATAACCTGGACGCCGATTGGGGCCTGGCCAACAGCTGGGAAATGCGTGAGGACGGCCTACAGTGGACTTACAAGCTGAGGGAAGGGATTCCATTCCACAACGGCGATGTGTTCGTTGCCGATGACATGATCTTAACGATCAACCAGTGGCTGCAACCTGATTCGGTCGGTTCCTACAAGGAACGTCTCTCCGCATTCGTTACCGACATGGAAGCACCGGACGATCAGACGCTAATCATCACAACCGGAGACCCAGACATCTGGATGCACTGGGACATGACGAACGCACAGGGAGCCTTGGGCTTCCCAGTGCCCGGGGCCTATTTCGAGAGCGTTGGCTACGAAGAATTTGCCAAGAACCCAATAGGAACGGGCCCGTACAAGTTCGACGAACAGCGGATTGGCGATTTCATGACCCTAGAGGCCGTAAGCGACCACTGGCGAGAGGATAATCTGGCGATCCAGACCGTTACGCTCCGGAAGGTGCCGGAAGAGAGTACTCGCATCGCCGCGCTGAAGACTGACGAAGCGGACATCATCACAGTCAGTCGCGAAAATGTGCCGGACGTTGAAGCCGAGGACAACCTGCAGGTCTTTTTGCGGAAGGGCCAGGCGATCGTTGGCTTTTACTTCCACCAGCAGTGGGACGATGTGCCCATAGCCGACATCAGGGTTCGCGAGGCTCTGAACCTGGCGGTGAACCGCGACGAGATGGCCGAGTTTGTATTCGGCGGATTGGCCTCGCCCGGGGCTGTGTATCCGGTGCCTGGCACCGCACCCGTGCTTGACCCGACCCTGGAAGCGTACCCTTATGACCCGGACAGGGCGCGCGAGCTGCTGGCGGAAGCGGGCTATGCCGAAGGACTGGAAATCACGGTTCACTCCTACCCGAGGGGCGACGTTCCCGAGGGCCCACGGATGATTGAGGCTCTGGCTGGATACTTCGACGAGGTTGGAGTAAAGGCCAACATACTTCCCACGGAATACAGCAAGTACCGGACCGGGCGCCTTGAAAAGACCATCCCTGGCGAAATGGGATACCTGGGCGCGCCGAACCGGCCGTTCCCGGGATTCGTCGGACTGATGCGCACGCTGCAACATTCTGAGGGCGGGTTCACCAGCACCAAGGATCCTGAGTTTGACCGGCTCATCGAAGGGATGGAGCAGACCCTTGACCCGGTAGAGGCCGAAGACTTTTTCCGGGACATCTACCGACGGTACCACTCGCAGTTCACCCACCTGACGCTGCTGGACATCGACATACCCTACGCAGCGAACGACAGGGTACCTGCAGACTGGAACCTTGCCGGGCGCTCATGGGAGCCCAACTTCATAGACGCGCTGCGGGCGCGGTAAGCGCTCCTCGGTCTATCCATCCACCCGGTTGCGTTCCAATGGTGGCCCTGTTTATCGGGGCCACCAGAATGTGCTTTTACACCTACGAACTACCCGGGGAAGAGTTGAATGCGCAGGTATATTCTCCGTCGCGCCGCTGAGGCGGTACTATCGCTGTTTCTCCTGTCAGTCATCATCTTCATCGTCGTGCGGCTGACGGGGGACCCTCTCATTCTCCTGCTGTCGGAAGAGGCTACGGAGGAGGACCGCGCCGCGCTGACGACGGCTCTTGGGCTGGACAAGCCGATGCCGGTGCAGTACGTCATCTTTGCCAAGGAATTCCTGACGGGGGATTTCGGCAACTCCATCCGCGGAGGAACTCCGGTTGAAGACCTGATATTGTCGCGGATAATGCCGTCGCTGAAGCTGGCGGCAGCCGCGATACTGATAGTTATCGTTGTGGCCGTGCCCCTGGGCGTGATCGCGGCGGTGAACAAGGGGAAAATTGCCGACGGGGTCGCACGCTTCATCGCCGTAGCCGGGCAATCGGTGCCAGCGTTCTGGATGGGGATTGTTTTAATCCAAATATTCGCCGTGCAGCTGGACCTGCTGCCCACCTCGGGGATGGGGGGAATAGACCACTACATACTTCCGGCAATCACGCTATCGCTGTTCGTTATCGCCGGTGTCATGCGGTTGCTGCGTTCAAGCATGCTCGAAACACTGGACACGGAATACGTCAAGCTGGCGAGGATCAAGGGCATACAGGAGCACAGGGTTATCTGGAAGCACTCGCTGAGGAACGCTCTGATCCCGGTGGTCACCTTCGGCGGGACGTACGTGGCAACCTTCATAACCTTTGGCATATTGGCCGAAGTGGTGTTCGCCTGGCCCGGTCTGGGACGCCTGCTCTTTGACGGTATAGTGGTACGGGACTTTCCGGTGGTGCAGGCCATGGTGCTGCTGGCCGGCGCCCTGGTCATATCGGCGAACCTGGCGGTTGATGTGCTCTATGCCTACATCGACCCACGCATCAGATATGGGTAAGTGAAATGGCTGTAGTTACAACGGTCAGGGGTGCAACCTGGACGGGGATGTCCAGGATTCTCAAGCCGGTGGCCCGACTCAGGCGTGGGCCTGTGATCCCGGTCACCGTAATCGGGTTCTTTCTGCTGGTGGCGATATTTGCGCCACTTGTGACGCCTTATTCACCCACCAAGACCAGCTTGCCCGAAAAGAACATCCCTCCGTTGTGGCAAGAGGGCGGGACGGTGAGCCACCCGCTGGGCACCGATCCGCTGGGGCGCGACATCTGGTCCAGGCTGGCCTTTGGGGCACGGGTTTCACTCCTGGTGGCCTTGAGCACACTGGCCCTTGGCGGGATACTCGGTACGGCGCTGGGGCTGATCTCCGGTTACTATCGTGGCGTGCTTGACGCCATAATAATGCGGGCTTCGGATATCACCATTGCCTTCCCAATAATCCTGTTCGCCATTCTGCTGGTGGTAATTGTCGGGCCGGGCTTGATCAACCTGATTGTCGCCGTGGGTCTCGTAATCTGGGCCCGGTATGCCCGCGTGGTGCGCGGCGAGGTCATCACCATAATGACGCAGGACTACATCTCGCGGGCGAGGGTGTCCGGAGCGTCCGACTTCCGGATAATCACACGGCACCTGTTCCCCAACGTGTTTAACTCGCTACTGGTGCTGCTGACGCTGCAGGTGGGCTTCCTGATCATCGTGGAGTCGTCGCTCAGTTTCCTCGGTGCGGGCGTGCCTCCGCCCACGGCGGCATGGGGCTCGATGGTCGCTTCGGGGAGGGACTACATAGTCACCGCGTGGTGGGTTTCTGCCATACCTGGCGTTGCCATCATGCTGCTGGTGATCGCCTTCAACATGCTTGGCGACTGGCTGCGGGACCGTCTCGATCCGAAACTCAGACAGGTCTAGGGGAAACACGACGGGCGATTTCACCCGGGGGAAGGATTGATGGTGACCGAATACCGGCAGTGGGAGTTCACGGAGGCGGAGCAGCGCAAGTTCGACGAGTGGATCGAGCGGATTAATCACGTGCACTCCGGGACTAAACACGTGGGGAATGAGGCGTTGAACTGGACGCCGCTCCGGAAGCCGCTTTCAGAGTGCACAGTGTCGCTATTTACCACCGGCGGGGTGCACCACCGGGACGAGACTCCGTTTGACATCGACAGTTCTCATGGCGATTGGTCTCACCGTGAAATACCGACAAACGTGGACACTCGAGAGCTGGCGGTGACGCATTCCCACTACAGCCACGTGGATGCGGACCGGGACGTAAACTGCATGTTCCCGCTGGACCGTCTGCGGGAGCTGCAGGACACGGGAGTTATTGGTGGCATCGCGCCCATGGCTTACAGCATCATGGGGTTCAATCCGGATCCGGAACACCTGATTACGGAGACGGCTCCGCTGCTGGCCGGAAAGTTCAAGGAGAGCGGCGCCGACCTCGTGTTCATGACCTGCGGTTGACCCATATGCCACCGGTCCATTGGACTGGTCCAGAACCAGATTGAAGGCGCGGGCCTTGCCACCATATCGATGTCTGTACAGCCGCACATCACAGCGGCGGTCGGTGCTCCGCGTGCCGTGATCCTGCGGTACCCGGCGGGAAATCAGGTTGGAGAGGCGGGCAAGCCTATCCAGCAGCGGACGATTTTAAATTGGGTGTTGCAGGCCGCGACGAAAATGGAGTCGCCCGGGACAATCCTAGAGTTGCCCTACAGGTGGCGTCGATTCCCCGTCGATGAAGAGGCCGTGTACGCCGGGGTTTCCGACGGGGCGCGTTACCCTCAGACTGACGAGATAGCTGCCGCCCTGGACAACTTGGTCCGGTTGGTCGCGGAGTACAAGGCTGCGCTTGAGGAACGGGTGGCGAACGAGGAAGCCTATCCGTCAGGGCTGGACCATGTGCCAGGGGCGCTTCACGACGCAGTTGCCCGTGCCGACCGGTTGCTGCAGATTGTTGATGGCGACGCCATGGACCAGTTGCGGGAGATTGTAAACCGCATCACGGTGCTGGAGTTGATGGTCAGCGGCAAGTTCGTCTAAACGCCTTTACCAAAGGCTTGGAATCCTCAAATTCCTGGAATCCTGCACACCCCTAGCGGCTACGTCCAGCAGAGGGTTTTTCTTTTCTTCCTGCAAACCCTTTTGGGAAGGTTGCCTGAGTGTCAATTCCAGCAATGTTGAATCACACGGCCAATCTGGAGGATTAGCACGGCATTGGCAATACGGGCGTAATCGTCGCCCTGGTGGACCGGACCATGGCAGCGCCCCGCGGAATGATCGGTTTCTTCGGAACTATGAAGAGTTCCATAGGAGGACAGCAGTCATTCGTATCCCGTTATTTCTAATCTAGGCCTTGATTATGATCCCGGGTCTGCTTGCCGCCTGGGGTGGAGCAGCCACCGAGGAAGAAGCTTCGGAACCCACAGCTACGCCGGTAGCGACGGCTCCCGCAGCCCCGGCGGGCCCGACAGCTAACACTGCCGCTGATCAAGCCACCGAAGGCCCGGAATTCGGTTCAGACGCGGCGCTGCAGACCCACGCTGACGCAAACGCAGGTGGCCATGAGGCAATCTACGTGGGTGATATTACCCAGTTGGCTGGACCGGTCCAACCGTAGAGCAGGGGACTTCGACGGCGACGTGCCCCTGGAGTCGCTGGAGCGGCATCTCTGGATCTACGAAAGTGACTTTTATCGGGAACTGTTCGACAAGGCCAATCTCACAGGCCCTTCTCCGTTGGAATACGATGGCTAGCCCATAACCATCCAGCACGCATGCATCAACCGGGCGCTTCTTTCATGCATACTGCTGGAGACCTACTTCTCTGCCAACCTGCTGGAACGCACAAATGGGAAGGTTGAGTTCATTGCCGTTCTTTTCCTGAGCTGGGGCTTGCCGAACCTCAGACTCTGAGCCTGGTGACAGAAGTGACCCTGGACTCCGCCACCATTTACGGCGGATACGTGGGCGACGAGATACAGCCGATCGAAATTCAGAACCTCTGGGGCATCTACTTCAACAACGAAGTGGGTCCGATCGTCGGTTTGCGAATCGAAGCAGATGGTAGCGTGGTTAAGGCCAATCGGGGCCCTTGGGAGCGGGTCGGGTCGTCCCGAGTGCGGGCGCGTTGCCCCAATGGACTCTATGAAAAAGGGCAGGTTCGGCACCCTGCCCGAGGAAAGCTGAAGGATGTTTCGACCAGGGAAGTGATGCCCACCTGCAGGGTGGCTACGACAATGTGGTTGTTGATGCCTCCGGGGAGCGGGTGCAACAACATCTTTCGCACAGGGGACGCTCCGGCGACCCGCGTCAATGAGACATAACTCAGCCCGGAAGTATCCAGGGTCAAGACCTTGCGGCGGGCCATCCCGGCGAAGTCAGGCCGGATCCATACGACTATGACGGCGATGGTGATGGTTTGGCAGATGCTACGTACTCAGATAACCCCTAGAAATCTGGCCGGAAAGTGGCATGAGGCGGCCAGGGTTTATACTTGGAGTCACCAAGGGTAGCGAGGGTTGACTATGCTGGGAGAGCGTTCGGATCAGAGGGGTCTCTGGGAAGCGGACCGGCTGTATCTTGACCATGTGGGGCGGGAGACCTTCTACGGTCTGCTGGCTTCGCTGCGGGGCCAGCTGTTCCGGGACGCCGACTTCGCCGTGTTCTACTGCGCCGACAACGGCCGGGACAGTGTGCCGCCCAGCCTGCTGGCCACGGCCCTGCTGTTGCAGACCCACGACAAGGTCAGCGACGCCGAGGCCAAGGCCCGGGCCGACTTTGACATCCGCTGGAAGGTGGCTTTGGGGATTGAGATTGAAGACCGTCCTTTTGCCAAGAGCACGCTGCAGGTGTTCCGCGCCCAGCTGATCCTGCACGACCAGGTGCGGGAGGTATTCGAGTCCAGCTTGCGGCTGGCCCGGGAGTCGGGCTACCTGAAAAAGCGGAGCATGAAGGTGGCGCTGGACACGACTAACATCCTGGGCCGGGGCGCGGTGAAGGACACCTTCAACCTGCTGGCCGACGGGGTGGTCAAATTGATGCGGGCGCTGGCAGCCGTGGAGCAGACTGGTGTCAAGGAATGGGCCAGGACCCAGGGATATGGGCGGTACCTGGCCTCCAGCATCAAGGGCGAGGCGGCCATCGACTGGTCGGACAAACGGGCGCGGCAGGCCCTGCTGGCCCAGGTGGTGGCGGACGCGGACCGGCTGCTGGAGTTGGCGCGGCAGGCCCAGGGGGAGTTGCCCGAGGACAGTATAGAGCGGCAGCAGATCGTGGCGGCGGCGGAACTGCTGGGGGAGTTGCTGCTCCAGGACATTGAGCGCAAGAGCCCAGATGGCGATGGCGGCGGTGATGACGGCGTTGACGGCGTGAGCCTCAGGAGCGGGGTGAGCAAGGACCGGATGATGTCGGTGCATGACCCACAGATGCGCCACGGGCACAAGAGCAGCAGGAGGCGCTTCGACGGGCACAAGGCGGCCATCGTCGTGGACACCGATACCCAGTTGATCACCGCGGTGGAGGTGTTGCCGGGCAACGCTCCGGACAACCTGGGGGCGCTGGAACTGGTGGAGCAGAGCGAGACCAACGCCGGTTTGCCGGTGGAGGAAGCCGTGGGCGATGCCGCCTATGGGGACGGAGCTACCAGGCAGACCTTCGCCGACGCGGGCCGGCGGTTGGTGGCCCGAGTGCCAGGTCGGCCCAACCGGCAGCACTTTCCCAAGGATGACTTCGTCATTGACCTGGCGGCGGGTAGTTGCACCTGTCCGGCGGGGCAGGTCACCCACACCATCGTGCCAGCGGGACAGCGGACTGATGGCATGGGTCGGGTCCACCACTTGCAGGCCTTCCAGTTCGACGGGGCGGTATGTCGGACATGTCCACTGCGCTCTCAATGCATCGCAGCTAAAGGCAGGAAGGGACGACGGGTGCTGATCCATCCCCAGGAAGCCCTGTTGCAGCAGGCCCGGACCCTGCAACAAAGCGTCGAGTATGACGAATATCGGGCGCGCCGAGTGGTGGTGGAACACCGGTTGGCCCGACTGGTCCATTTGGGCATCCGCCAGGCCCGCTACTTCGGCAGGGTCAAGACCAAGTTCCAGCTGTACCTGGCGGCCACGGTGGCCAACCTGACCCTGGTGGCGGGGAAACTCGGTCTGTCGAGCAGAACCGACGGCGGTTCCAACAGCTGGGGCACTGACCGTACCCAGACCATACCTTCCGTCTTTGATTTCCTCACCGCGAGGTTCCCTCAAATCTTGATGCCCCCCTTGCTTGCAACGACCTTACTGCTGAAATGCATCTCCCCGAACAAGGCTTTCCGGCCAGATTTCTAGTGGGTCATCACTATTGAGTTGATGAGGGAACCGGGAGTCCGTTCATGGTGAACCAGTCGAACCACGAACGGACGGCCCTTAGAAAGGCTCAGGGTGAACGGATGAAATAGCCATCAATTCTGATGAGTTGAGCCACTAGCAGGAATGGTCTGTCTTCTGGATTAGGAGATGCATGGTTGTGGCTTTGCTATAGGAGCGGACGTGAGGTCTCCCTGTTCCACTTGTTGAAGGTCGATGGTCAGACTTCAGGGCTGCAGCTCGACACTGACACTTCTCGGTCATGGTCTGGCGCCCGGACTGAGTCCGCATTCCTTTGCTACCTGGATTGGTACATTCAGTCCGTCCCTAGCCTCGACGGATGCGAGGAAATCAGCGAGACCCTCAGGACCGCCCCGGTGGTACATCAGGCACTTCAGGCCATCACGGTCCTCCAGCGTCATTGCCATTGCCGGAGCCACTGCGGCAAACTCCTGCTCGTCAAGGCAAGACAGGCTGACGAAGTAGGATGGAGATTATTATTGAGACTGTAATGAGGATAATGAAGACGGTTAAAATGCGGCGAACAAGAAATCGCCGCATAAGTCAGACGCGTTCCCAGCGCTCCGTGTTCGGACCGGGAGGGTTACGGTGGGGAGGACTGACGGCTGTTGGTGCGAAACGCTCGCAGGGCGGCACTGCCCGCCAACGCCAGGTACATGGCGACGTTGGCCAGGATGGCTGCGCCTATGGCCGTGTAGGTGAAGGGCGCAGTCTGCGGTTCCGCGCAACATTCAATCTCCCGATTAGCCCCGTATTGGTAACCGGCCATTCCACCCAGGACGCCACCCACGACCGCCAGCAATATGGCAACGGAGACGAATGACCAGGACGACCGGTCCAGCTTCAGCCAGGCCAAGTAGGCGCCGATTCCGGCCCCCAGTCCGGCACCGACCATGGACATTATCAGCAACGTGTTCCTTGATGATGCGCCGGAGAAAATGAACAATCCCCAGGTTATTCCGAGGCATACCATGCTGAGAAAAATGGCCAGTCCGAACCCCAACAGGAGGCGTGCCGCCAATATTCCCATGCGCCGGAGGAAGTCCTCTATTTCGATGCTTCTACTGTTAATCACCCCACGATTGTATCAGAGAAATGCCTCACCTCGAACGGAACGGCGTCCGGCCTCAGGGCAATCGAGTCTTGACTTCATAGTCAGGCAGCCTGGGTTTATGGACCAACGTTGCCGGGTGGAGGGGCTGATTTTTGTTTATTCCGGTAGTTTCCGGTAATTTCCAGTAATTGGCGTGAATAAAGAGGGCCTGCGTTGGGTCGAAGAGGGAGCCTCCCGCGCAGCAGCCCTGTTCAGATAGCTTTCAGTAGTCCACATGGATTTCATGCTAGAGAAGGGTCACAAGGCCTGGCAAGGGACAACTGTCACCACAATGGACTGCGGTCATTAAGACGCGATCGCTCTGTTCGCTTCGGGCTCGAGACGCTGCGGTTCACAAGGGTTGTTGTTGGGACAGAGGGAATAAAGGAGGTGGCTGGTGTTGGAATACTGCCCAACGAGAAGGGGTGGAGCGATCGCAATCAGCCGGATACGGCCGGCCGGACCTTTCAGAAATGCACAACAGAGACGTGGTGGCGACGAGAGGAAGTTTTAGCGGAACGGGATGCAGGAGATTTCTGCCGATCCGCGTTCAGAGTGTTCCATAGGCATTCAGTTCGGTCCGAATTTGGACATAAATGGCCCCAGAACGGGTAGCTCTGGCATCGGTAAGCAATCTGGTATGATCGGAAATGGTCGATAATTGGAAGAACGATGTCCATTGGGAGTCCGGAAAGGGACCCCTCCTTAGCTAACGGTTTGGAGCCATAGTTTGACAGAGCGGCTAACCATACACGCCAAGTGGATTTATCCTGTCAAACGGTAAACCAACCCACCCGTATGGCAGACGGCGCGGGTGGCTGTCTGTAGCTTGACAACGAATTTGGGTAGCCATACACTTGAATTGTCGGGTTTTCAACCCGGCTCTACGTGGCCCGGTGGTGTAGCGGTTAACATATTGGCCTGTCACGCCAAAGATCGTGGGTTCGAATCCCATCCGGGTCGCCACTACGATACAGAAAGGGGACGCGCGGGTTCGACAGGGGTGTTCTGTAACGGATTGCAAGCCGAGGAAGCCATCAACCTCGTTAATCCGGTGGCGCAAAAACAACTGGCGAACGTGAATTCGCTCTAGCCGCCTAAAGCGGCTACGTCTGCTCCCAGCTATTCCCGGAAGAGGGGATGCCAGGCGCCATAAGTCCGGGATGCGGCCAGCCTGACGCCGGTAGTGGCGGCCAAAGATTAACCGGCTGGGCCTCTCCAGATTGCGTCGGCGGTATCTGAAGAGTCCAAGAACAAACCGCCGGACAAGCTTGTAGGATATCCGGTTTATAGGCTCTTCTGGACGGGGAGTTCGACTCTCCCCCGTCTCCACCAAAGCAACCGATTGAGCGGCGGGGCTGACATGCTCCGCCGCTTTTTGTGTCTTTCCACGACCCGCACGATCCAGTCTTCCCAGAGTTCGAATCCGCCAAACAATTGGTCCATTTGTGTGTCGAGACATCGACCCAGGAACGACCTGTCCCCTGTTCTTGCAGAATATTTCCAGTCCTTTGTTTGGAAATGTGTTAGGTGGTCGAGTTTCCCTGCCTCTTTCCTGGAGATGATCCTCTCTCTGTGACGGCGACCCTGAGGATTATTTTGAACCCGTGGTCGGCAAACTTGTCGTCTACCCGGCTTGTGAAATACTCCGGAAAAGCAATGAGCCGGGGCCGCAAGAATGCGCGCCCCGGCTCCAGGGTCCAAGCTGCCGTGGTAGTGCGTGGCTTCCTCGCTTCTAGTCGAAGCCGTCGGCGCCGTGGACCATAATAGTCTCCCTGCCTACCTGGTTGTTTCCTTCAAAGATGTAGATGTAGAACAGGTCCATTTCGAATTTTTGGGTCTGGAGGACGATGGCCTCCGGTTCGTTGTCTGGGTCGGTGGCGTCCCCGCTCCATTCGTAGAAAGTCCTTTCGGCAGCGTGGCGGCCGGGTTCCTCCATCGCATAACTCCATTCGGTCAGGTCCTCGTTGGTCGCGAATTCAATGACCTCGGTGGGGTTTCCGTCCCAATCCACCCAGTCATTGATGGACGCCAACGACCCCTGGCAGTCCCACTCTCCGCCCACGAACTCACAGCTTTCGTAAATGCGAGACAGCCTGTTGTAGTCGTGAACGGAGCCGTTTTCGTCGTGGTACATTCTGTACATGAACTGGGCCAGGACGACGCTGTAACCGGTGACGTCGGGGTGATCCGCGTCATACTCGCTCCAGACGATGGTGTAACTCCCGTCGAACTCCACCCTGACGATAGCGAATCGATAGATGCTGCAATGTGCGATCAAACCGTCCCGCGCGTCATTCCTGCAATTTTCCTTCAGGCCGGCTTCCGAGGGTGGATCCTGCTGTGGCGGGTCCTGCTGCTGTGGGGGATCCTGTTGCGGTGGGTCCTGTTGCTGCTGCGAGCCCTCGCGGGTCACCAGTGCCGTGTATGTTGTGGACCCGCTGCCGTTGTCATCGCTTACGGTGATGGTGATATGTGTTTCGTCGTCTTCCAGTTCCACCTGATGGCCATTCCTGTTGAGCCTGCTATCGGGAGGCGTGATTTCCACCGAGACCCCCGTGCTGGCCGTTGGAGTGGCAGTTATCCTGATCCGCTTCTTGCCGACGGGGGCGGTCAAGTTGTAGTCGAGGGTGCTGCTGCTGAAGGTAAACTGGAGGTTGCCCAGCCTCAGGTATGACAGGCTCGTGTCGATCGGCACAGATTCCAAGGCCTCGTCGGTCAGCCCATTGGCGCTCTTGCCGGAGCCCTCCCCGTCGGTGTAGGTGGCCACGGCCCGCAGGTAGCTGCCAGCGTCATCGGAGACGGGGGTGTATTCATCCATGGTCGCCCCAGCTATGGCTGTCCAGTCGTTGATCCCGTCCTCAGACTTTTCCCATTCCCAGGTCGTATTGCTCACCGCTCCGTCGGGGTCGGTCAGCATGGCGGCGATGGATACGCCGACTTCAGGCTCAGTGGGCGAGAGGCTCACGGTGCCCGGCTCGTCGACGTTCAGCAGGTTGATGGTGAGGGTGATGGTTGCATCGACGGAATCGTCCTGGCTATGGTCGGTGGCTTTGCCGTCTGATACCTGCAGTTCGACTTCCAGCTCTGCATCGCCCTCGAAGTCGAGCACCGCTCCCGTAGCTACTTCCAGCCTGCCAGTGGCGCGGTCTATGGAGAACAGGCCGGAATCCGTGCCGGAGGCCAGCGTGTAAGTCAGTGAGTCTCCCTCGGGATCCGTCGCGGATACGACGGCGCCGATCCTGGTTCCGGCCTCCGAGTTCTCGTTGATGGACCTAGAAGCGCTAGTGCCCTCGTCGAAAGTGGGCGGCATGTTGTCCGGTCGAACAACCGCGTCCGCCGAAATGCCAGCGGCTTCCTTACCCGTTCCTTCGCCATCGTCGTAGGAGACCTTGGCTCTCAGGTATTTGCCGACGTCGTCAGGCACCGGAGTGTAGCTGTCCGAGGTGGCGTCGGTGATGTCGTCCCAGGACGTGGACTCGGCGCTGTCGGCTGTCTGCCATTGCCAAGCCAAGTTTCGCAGTATTCGATCCGGGTCCCGGAGATGCGCGGTCACCTGAACGCCGACCTCCAGGGTTTCAGAGTACAAAGTCACCCATCCAGCTTCATCTGCATTTGTCACCAGGACCTTTACCTGGTGGGTTGCATCCCACTGCGTGTCAGCCACCCCGTAGGGGTCCTTACTGTCTCGCACCTGTATCCAGAGGTAGAATTCGCGTAGTCCCTCGTAATTCAAAACCGCATCAGCATTCAGGGAAAGCTGTCCGCCTGGAGTGATGCCAAGCAAATTGACGCTGTTGATAATAATGTCAAATGTGAGTGTGTCTGACTCGGGATCGGTGGCCGGTATAGGCGATCCGATGTTGGTTTCGGGAGCGGTGTCTTCGCTGATTGAAAGCGTAGCTGGAGCGTCGTCGAAAGTCGGGGGCCTGTTTGTGGGAGGTTCTGACAGTACCTTGTTGGCGGTTTCAGCCTCCACGCTCTTCGCATTTGCCGTGTCGTAGCCGTCCTTGTATGTGGCTGTGAATCGAAGGTACATATCGGTATCAGCGGTCACCGGGGTGTACTTGTAGCTGGTGGTGGTGCTGTTGGTCTGTGAAACCTGGGACCAGTTGGTGGCGTCCGAGCTTCTTTCCACGACCCAGCTGACCTGGTTGCCGCCGGAAAAGTCCACGCCGTCCGGGTCTGTGAGCGTGGCGCCGATCTCTGTGCTTACCTGAGGATGGGCACTGTCCAGGGTGATTGCCCCGGCCTCGTCGACGTTGGTCACCTCGATGGTCACCGATACCTCGTCGTCCCAGGATGAATCGGTGTTGCCCTCCTCATCCTTGCCGTCCCGCACCCTCAGGGTCAGCTCGTACGAGTCGTTGCTCTCGAAGTCCAGGGACATTCCAGCGGCGAGCTCGATCTGCTCTCCATTCAACTGGAACGGGTGGCCCGTTGCCGGCGCCATTTCGTAGGACAGGGTATCGCCATCCAGGTCGGTGGTTTCGAGTTGCACGATAGCGACGTCTTCCGCCACATCCTCGGCGACGGTGAACACGGCGCCGTCTTCAGTGGTGAACTCGGCGTCGGCATTCTGAAGCACGGTTATGTTTATCCTGATGGCATCGTCAGCGTCGGAACTGTCTCCGTCGAGCGGGCTTTTGCCGTCTGTTACCGCCACAGTGAGCGTGTATTCCTCGCCGCCGGAGAAGCCGGTGAAATCGTCCCGAAGGAATATTTCCCCTGTTTGGGAATCCTGCTGGAACACGCCCAGTCCGCCGCTGAGCACCATATAAATGACGGACTCTCCATCGGGATCGATGGCTTCGGGAACCGTACCGACGTAATCGCCGGCGGCGGCGGAGCGGTGGATCCTGAAACTCGCCGAGGTCTCTGTGAAGGTGGGGGAGGCATTGAGCCTGCCATAGGCGTACAGCATTTCATCGTCGCTGTCAGCGACCCAGAATCGCAGTTCATGGCCAGTCAACCCGCCGGTGGGGTGGTCATTGTCGGGCGCGGTCAGGAATTCCTTACTCTTCACGCGAGTTCCCGTGGCCAGCTCGTATGCGTACGCCCCCTTGTCCTCGGCGTCCATTACCCAGACGATCTCGCCGTCCGACCAGATCTCACCCGGGTCGTCATTGTTGCTGTGAAGGTCAAGGTCCTGGCTGGAGTCCCGGCTCCGGTCGTCGAGGTCGTATGCGTAAAGCTTGTCATCCCCGGAGTCGGAGACCCAGATGGTATCTCCGTCCGACCATGTTCCTCTCGGGTCCGAATTGTCGGAATCCATGGTTATGGACTTGTATGGTGCGAGTTGTCCGACTTGGTCTGAGTCGGGGTCCATATCGTAGGCATACAGGAAGTCGTTGCCTGAACTGTCCTCCAGCGCCCAGACGGTCGTACCGTCCGACCATATCGAAAGAGGTTCCAGGTTGAAATCCGCGAGCTGGACATCCTTGCCGGGTCTCCAGTTCCCGTTATTCAGGCGGTAGGCGAGGAGCTTCCCGTAATCGGATCTTCCGGCATCGGCCACCCACATCGTCGTGCCGTCGGTCCAGAGGCCGGTGGGTGTATCGACATGATTAATGTCCAACTCATCGCTGGTGTGCCTGAAATTGCGGAAGTGCATCGCATACATCTTGAAGTCATCTACATCGACAACCCACATTATCTGCCCATCGGACCAGATGCCGCGGGGTTCGTCGACGGCACTAGGAAGCCTGATTTCCATATCTACTACGAGGTCTCCGTGAGTGGAGGAATTGGGATTCCTTTCATAGACGTACAGCATGTCGTCGTCTATGTCACTGATCCAAACCCTGCCTTCCATCCCCCATATGCCCCATGGGTTGCCGTTGGCGGCATCTAGAAATCTGGCCGGAAAGTGGCATGAGGCGGCCAGGGTTTATACTTGGAGTCACCAAGGGTAGCGAGGGTTGACTATGCTGGGAGAGCGTTCGGATCAGAGGGGTCTCTGGGAAGCGGACCGGCTGTATCTTGACCATGTGGGGCGGGAGACCTTCTACGGTCTGCTGGCTTCGCTGCGGGGCCAGCTGTTCCGGGACGCCGACTTCGCCGTGTTCTACTGCGCCGACAACGGCCGGGACAGTGTGCCGCCCAGCCTGCTGGCCACGGCCCTGCTGTTGCAGACCCACGACAAGGTCAGCGACGCCGAGGCCAAGGCCCGGGCCGACTTTGACATCCGCTGGAAGGTGGCTTTGGGGATTGAGATTGAAGACCGTCCTTTTGCCAAGAGCACGCTGCAGGTGTTCCGCGCCCAGCTGATCCTGCACGACCAGGTGCGGGAGGTATTCGAGTCCAGCTTGCGGCTGGCCCGGGAGTCGGGCTACCTGAAAAAGCGGAGCATGAAGGTGGCGCTGGACACGACTAACATCCTGGGCCGGGGCGCGGTGAAGGACACCTTCAACCTGCTGGCCGACGGGGTGGTCAAATTGATGCGGGCGCTGGCAGCCGTGGAGCAGACTGGTGTCAAGGAATGGGCCAGGACCCAGGGATATGGGCGGTACCTGGCCTCCAGCATCAAGGGCGAGGCGGCCATCGACTGGTCGGACAAACGGGCGCGGCAGGCCCTGCTGGCCCAGGTGGTGGCGGACGCGGACCGGCTGCTGGAGTTGGCGCGGCAGGCCCAGGGGGAGTTGCCCGAGGACAGTATAGAGCGGCAGCAGATCGTGGCGGCGGCGGAACTGCTGGGGGAGTTGCTGCTCCAGGACATTGAGCGCAAGAGCCCAGATGGCGATGGCGGCGGTGATGACGGCGTTGACGGCGTGAGCCTCAGGAGCGGGGTGAGCAAGGACCGGATGATGTCGGTGCATGACCCACAGATGCGCCACGGGCACAAGAGCAGCAGGAGGCGCTTCGACGGGCACAAGGCGGCCATCGTCGTGGACACCGATACCCAGTTGATCACCGCGGTGGAGGTGTTGCCGGGCAACGCTCCGGACAACCTGGGGGCGCTGGAACTGGTGGAGCAGAGCGAGACCAACGCCGGTTTGCCGGTGGAGGAAGCCGTGGGCGATGCCGCCTATGGGGACGGAGCTACCAGGCAGACCTTCGCCGACGCGGGCCGGCGGTTGGTGGCCCGAGTGCCAGGTCGGCCCAACCGGCAGCACTTTCCCAAGGATGACTTCGTCATTGACCTGGCGGCGGGTAGTTGCACCTGTCCGGCGGGGCAGGTCACCCACACCATCGTGCCAGCGGGACAGCGGACTGATGGCATGGGTCGGGTCCACCACTTGCAGGCCTTCCAGTTCGACGGGGCGGTATGTCGGACATGTCCACTGCGCTCTCAATGCATCGCAGCTAAAGGCAGGAAGGGACGACGGGTGCTGATCCATCCCCAGGAAGCCCTGTTGCAGCAGGCCCGGACCCTGCAACAAAGCGTCGAGTATGACGAATATCGGGCGCGCCGAGTGGTGGTGGAACACCGGTTGGCCCGACTGGTCCATTTGGGCATCCGCCAGGCCCGCTACTTCGGCAGGGTCAAGACCAAGTTCCAGCTGTACCTGGCGGCCACGGTGGCCAACCTGACCCTGGTGGCGGGGAAACTCGGTCTGTCGAGCAGAACCGACGGCGGTTCCAACAGCTGGGGCACTGACCGTACCCAGACCATACCTTCCGTCTTTGATTTCCTCACCGCGAGGTTCCCTCAAATCTTGATGCCCCCCTTGCTTGCAACGACCTTACTGCTGAAATGCATCTCCCCGAACAAGGCTTTCCGGCCAGATTTCTAGGTCGAAATCCTCGTCAGGTAGACGACTTCCGTCAGTTCTGCTGTAGGCGTAGACCTTGGTATCGTCCTTGTCCACGACGAAGATCATGTCGCCAGTCCCCCACAGCCCTCTTGGCGTATCGTTGCTTCCCGCCAGTGTGATGTCCTTGTCGGGGATACGTGTGTTGTTACCGACTTGATGCTTGTTCATTTCATAAGCGTAAATTTTCTTGTCATCCCAATCGGCAACCCACATGGTCGCCCCGTCTGACCATATCCCCTGCATCTTGAGGTCATGATGACTTAACGCAAGGTCTCCCAACCAGCGTCGCTTTCCGGTGATGCTGTTGTAAGCTACGATCACCCCTCGATTATTCGGCTGGTCATTCTCCACGACCCATATGATGTTCCCCTGTCCCCATACTCCCCTGGCCTGGTCATGGCCATAGACCAATCTGAAATGCCGATCCGCCATCGGCACTGTCGCGCTTGCAGTTTCCTGGGTGGCCAGGAACACCAGGATTGCAGCTATCGCACTGATGAAGATCAAGGTTCTTCTGACATTCAGAAGTGTTAGCAGTGCTCCCATTTCGCTCTCCCTGGGTGGTGATTTGGGTTTTGTAGATTGCGCTAGGAACGGGGCTTGCCATCTGGCCCACTCTGAGTTTGGAGTGCCGAGATGCCGCGTAACTGTGTTCGAGGTCCATTCTTAGAACAACATGCCGTGGTGAAACTTGGGGATTACAGTGGGTCAGGAGATGCCAATTCAGGTCATTGATTGTTCTTTAATAGGTCTCGCTTAAGAGTCACAATTCCGATGGAGATGCAATGTGAAAAGACCGAACGCCCGGAAATGTGAATCGTTCATTAGCCAAAGAATCGATGTGCAGTTTTCGCACTTCACGTGGCTATTGCAGAACCTCGACTCTTATCAACATAGCTGTTGTTCATAAAAGCCTTGTAAATTATTCAGCTGTTTTTGTGAATGTAATATGAGCACTTATTAGGTGTTGTCGTATGCCCTTGAGCACCGAACCTAGAGTCAAGCAAGAACGGAATCAGCGTTCTTTTGCTTCAATGAATGTAGCTGTGAATCTGAAATATTCGTAAAACTTCAAATGAGAACCGGAAGATGTATATATCTTAATTAACGAACTTCTCAGCTTCACTGACAGAAAAAATTGACGTTCACATCTCTAGAATGGGGAATACATCTGAAGGTGTTATTGCCTCGTTCTACTCTGTGTAGCGAGGCTTTTGAATTTAAGGGTCTCTCGGCCTCTTTGGCGATATTTGAAAGCTGTACAGAAAGAATGAGCAGCAATTGCACATCACAATTTATCGATATTCACATGGACAAATGAAAGTGAATATTGTCCAAATAAATGAGATTGCAACAGTCAAGCAAACGCATATTCTGAAATATGTGTGTCAGCGATATATTTTGCACAAGTCTGCTCCCCAGACTGGCGGAGAGCGTGATCCAGGGAAGAGGGAACGCGAAAGCAGCAACCAAATAGCCACGCCGGTGCGGGCTTTGCCGGCGATATTAGAGAAGACGACGATTAGACACTGACTGGTAGCGGATGCGGGAGTTGCCACCGATCCGTGCCTCCCGGTTCATTATCGGGGATTTGCATGCGGTCGAAGGATGGGATATACGAGAGAGGGGGTCGCCCTCCTCCCCAGGCAGTCTGACCTTGCCCCCGAGGGCGTCCATCCGGTTTGGGTGGAGCAGCATAGCCCTCTGGGGGCATGTCTGCATCGAAATCTGCAGAAATGGGGCTTCATGGCTCAGATGGACACCGCTTTTACCGGAAATGGACAGGCGCAACACTGCATTGTGCGTCAAAATGCATTCGAATTGCGGTGTCCTAGAGTTGGAGGCTGTCTGGACAAGGCTACAGCACGGTGAAACGCTGGGGGAATCGTGGGGAAAACTCCCCTGAAGGGTGCAACCGGTGGCGTGCTGAGTAAAATAATTAGTCGAAAATACCGGCCTGCGTATCAGGCCATTGGTATGGTCCTGCCAAACTGAAACGAACTTTTCTCTGGTGAAATGTGCATGAACATAGGCTCCGGGACAGATGTGCAGAGGGACAGGGCGGTACAGGTGGGTTTTGTCATGCGTTCCTATCGGGAGAATTTCGTCCATGAGGACGGACGGCGGGGGCTGTCCCAGGAGGAACTTCTCCGGAGGATGGGGGACATCAACACCGGTTTTGCCAGGAGGTACAGCCACGCCACCGTCTCCCGCTGGGAGTCGGGTTTCACCCGTCCCACCGTGGAGCGGCTGGTGGTGTTCGCTTTGGCCCTGAACCTCTCCCAGTCGGAGACCGAGGGGCTGCTGGCGCTGTCGGGACTAGCTTCCATAGTTCCCGACCGGGCGGTAGCAGCTAGTTCACCGGAACTGTACGACGATGAGCCGGGATATACCTCCGACCCTGTCGGGAATGAAGGAAAAGTCCTGCCGTGGGAGATAGGACAATTCCTGATGCTCCGGGTTTTGTTGGTCGGGGTCTGCATCGCCCTGTGCGGGTTGGCATTGTCCCTGCCGGAATTGAACGTCTTCGTGGCGACTGCGGTCTGCTTCGGGTTCGCCGCGCTCCTGGTGGTTGGCCAGGGATTCCTGTTTGCCGATCGGGAGAACCCGCTCCGGGAGTTTTTCTGGGTCACCCTGTTCTTTGTGCTCGGCACTCCCCTACTTCAGTTCGCCCCCTTGGGCATGGACCATTACAACCTCTACCTGGCTCAGGATTACTTCGCTCCGCTCATGCCCTGCGTGGTGGCGTTGATGGTGAACCTGGTCCTGGCCTCGAGCGCCGGGCTCATCTTTCACCTGCTATGGCACTGGCAGTACCGGGGTCGGGAGGAATGGGGCAGCCCGGTGAAGAAGGCGGCGACGGTGCTACTGCCCCCCATGGGGATGGTATACATAGTCGTGCTGGTCATCACCAATTTGTCGATCACCGTTCAGCTCTCTGTGATCATCCCCGTGTTTGCGGTGGTGATGGTGGTCCTGCTGGTCCTGAGGGACCCCAGGGTGGTGCTGGCCAACCGGGACCGGCGGCTCATGAACCAGGGGGCCTTCGCGGTCGGCTTTTTTTCGACCCTGGTGGGGATGGGGGTCATCGTGGCTCTCTACGTGTCCCCGGACTACCCGAAGGTGCTGCCGGACCACAACCTGATTGGGCAGTGGGAGATCGATTTCGAGGAGCTCGGGTTTTCCCGCGAGGAGGCGCTGGATCGAGTGAACCTGGGGTATGTGCTGCACGGAGTGGTGGTGACGGTGTACATGTTCCTGGTGGTCGCGGGGAGGTTGTTGGTGTCCATTCATCTGGACGGGAGGGGCGCGGTCAGGGGTCCCCCGGCGTAGTTTTCTCGCGCGGGCTGTTTGGGCCGGCCCTGTGGGGATGGGGCCGGTTTCCCCTTTCGAGAGGTTCCATGGGTCGGATTTACGGTCATCGAAAAGGGGCGACGCACTGGCGCCGCCCCTTTGGGTCTACCTTCCACTTCCGCTGTTCCCTTTTCCGTTCGCTGTCTCGGCCTTTTTCCGCAGATAATTGTTCCGGCGGTGGGGACCAGTTGCTTTGCTTGTGCGTTCTGCGTGTGGTCTGTGGCAGAGTCGGTTCGGCGCCCCTACCCCGGGGGCCAGATCGCCAGCAGGCTAACCAACAATGCCGTCACCATCAGGACGAACGCGGCTGCCAGGACGAGGAGAACCCGGAATGCGAAGACTGCGTTTTTTCGCCCCATTGCGTCTCTCCGCACGGAGTTCTGTTCGTTGGATTCACCTAAAATGACCCCACCCCGTTTGTTTCCGGTCGCGTGCGGGTACGGTGATCCCCTTCGACCGGCCAGCGAGTGAAGACAGTAGAGATGATAAAAGAGGCGACGACCAGTGGCCTTAAAATTGCATGCCCAGCTATTGACGGTCTGGGTACCCGAGGTCGGCTTGGTCTTGGACCTCCGCCGGGGTGTTGATCCTGAGACGGACGTTTTCTTGGCATTGGCATCCGAGTCCTCTGCGAAGTAGCTATTCCGGCACTGGAACCTCGAATGTCGGGACGCTTAACTCGACCGGTTGTGCCGCGAGTCGGACAGCTGGACGGAGAAAAGTTCTTGGATGAGGTTGCGCTGCGTTTAGCCTCCGGCACCCCGTGCGGGGTGCCGATCGTGTAGGAAAAAGGGCCAGCCGGTCTAGTCGGAGTGCCAGCCGGAGCCGAAAATCATCCCGTCGTATTCCATCACCCAGGCCCAGAGGGACGGTGTCTCGTCCGGCGAATCTGTGACTTCCGAAGAAACCCAGTTACCCTCTGCCGAGGCATCCAGAATTACCTCGCCGTATACTGCCGCGATGTTGCGGCCGATCAGGGAAGTATCAAAGCTGGCAACGATGGCGCCTCCCTTGTCCGCGATCACGGCGAACCACACGCCCTCGATGTCTTCCGAGGCGTTGTAGTAGGCGACGGTGTCGGAAAGGCCTGCTGTGGCACTGTCGGGGCCCGCAAAGCGAGCCATTGTGCCTTCCAGACCCACCTGCCGATAGGCATCCACCGCCGCTGCCACCAGCTGGACGGTGAATTCGTTGGCGTTAACGTACCAGCCCGATCCGAACAGCAGGCCGTCGTGCCTTACCACCCAGGCGTGCTTTAGCTCCACGGCCCCCAGGTGGCGGTCGCTGTCGGTCAGGCGATCGGTGTCCGGATTTTTGTACACGTAGGAAACCCAGGTCCCTTCCTCGGTGGCGTCCAGCATTTGGGGGCCGAAATTGTAACCCCTGGCATCCGTCCCCAGCGGACCGTTGAGATTCTGCCCCAAGACGTGGGTGTCGAAGTGACTGATGATCTCCCCGTTCTCGCCCGCGATGAACATGTACCACTGCTCATCAATGCTCTCGAGGCGGTTGTAATGGGCTATGGTGGATGCCAGGCCCTCCTCCTCATACTTGCTGATGGCACTGTTCACGAAGAACTTGGTGTAATCTGCGGGCGAGGTCTTGGCTGGAACTGTTGCCACTGTATCCTCGGCCGTGCGCCTGTCTTCCTCAGGACCGGGCTCGACCACGTCACCGGGGAGAGCCTCCATGGCCGTCCGTATCAGTTCTTCCACCTCTGCCCGGCTGATTGCCGGTTCGGGAACCGAGGCGAGTGCCGTCCGGACTGCTGTTTCAACGTCGGCCGCAGTGATTCCGGCGCCCGGCGAGTCCACGATAGACGCTCGGACCACCGCCTCCACCTCCGCCTCGCTCAGCCCGGCATCCGGCAGGCCGGACAACGCGGCCTGGATCGCAGCCTCGACCTCAGCCCTGGTCAGGCCTACCTGTGCCGTAGCGGAGGTGGAAGCCTCGTCGCGAACTATCTCCCTGATCTGCTCATCGGTCAGTCCTGGCTGCGCGTCTGTGTCGTTGCCCCCGCAGGCGGCCAACACGGTAGCGGAGAATATTAGCAGTGCCGCCAGCGCCATCATCGTGGGTAGTTTCACGTTAAACATTGAGCGTCATCTCATCAGTTCTTAGAGTGTCCGTCCAAGGGAATTTCGCCATAACCCGCCGCGAGGCCGCATTCCGGCGGTCTGTTCAGACCGGAACGCGACCTCGCGGAGTTGTCAGTCAGACGTGCTTGGTGTGGCCCCGGTCCTACACGCCGCCTCCACCAAACACAATGTGGTCGGCGTCGGGGCCGTAGGCCGAGTGGGTCAGCTCGGCGTCGTTGCCGGAGGGGTCCTGGATGGCGCCGTCGTTGAGCGTCAGCTTGTTGGCCTCGATTGCCAGGCCGTCGCTGGCCGAGTCACCCACTGCCACGGTGTACTCGAACACCACGTTGGCCCCGCTGCTATTGCTGCTGCTGTAGTCGGCCAGCTTGTTGGCGCTGCCCTCGCCGTAGAATTCCAGCTCCAGCTGCGGAGTGCCGGTTACGGTGACATCCTCGCTGAAGGTCACTACGATACGGATGGTGTCTCCGGTGCCGTAGGTGTTGTCATCGCCGGGGGAGCTGGTAACGGCGATGGACGAGACGGTCGGGGCAACGGTGTCCGCACCGTCCACCTTGTGCCCGGAGTCGGCGGCCAAGGCGTCGTGAGTCAGGGTCGCGTCGTTGCCGGCCTCGTCCTTGATCGCGCCGCCGTTAAGGCTCAGCTTGTCGGCGCCGATGGCGATACCGTCGGTGTCGCTCTCGTCAAGGGCCACGGTGTAGACGAAGACCGCCGTAGGGCCATAGCTGGAGGTAGTTGCAAGGGTCGTTGTATTTGTGCCGAAGACCCCCGCCGAGCCACCGGTGATGCTGTATTCCGCGGTCTTGGCCGTGCCGTCGAAGTCCAGCTCCAGTTGGGGCGTTCCGGTTACTGCGACGTCCTCGCTGAAGGTAACGGTGACCTCGATGGCGTCGCCGTGGCCGTAGGTTTCATCGTCGCCGGGATCACTGGTGATCTCCAGCGAGGAGACCGTGGGCGGCGTGGTGTCCGAGCCGTCCACCATGTGTCCGGACTGGGATGGGATAGCCTTAAATGTCAGGTCGGCGTCGTTTTCCGACTCGTCCTGGATGGTGCCGCCGTTGAGGGTCAGCGCGTTGTTGCCGATGGCGATGCCGTTGGCGTCGCTGTCGTTCAGGGCCACGGTGTAGGTGAACTTAACCTCTGATGGATCCGCTACCTCTGATCCAAATGTGCTGACGTAGTCTGCCGTCTTGGCAGTGCCGTCGAAGTCCAGTTCCAGTTGCGGCGTTCCGGTGACGATGACGTCCTCGCTGAAGAAAGCAACCATCAGGACAACGTCTCCCTCTCCATAGGTGTCGTTGTCGCCCGGGTCGCCGACGATGCGCACGGACGAAATGGTCGGCGCGGTGTCGTCCGGGGCGTTTACCAGGTGCTCCGGATGGTCCGGGACCCCGTGGTGGGCCAGGAGGGCGGGATTGCCCGCCTCGTCCGCAATGCTGCCTCCATCCTCAATGGTGACTCCATCCTCAATTGTGGCTTCTTCAAGCATTAGGCTGTTTGCGACGATTGACACACCATCGTCGTCTTCGTCTCCCTCCTGCACCTGGTAGTGGAACCTGATCCTTTGACCTATGGAGAGCCCGGGGTCGGCAGGAATAAACGGATTCGGGTGTACGGCCGCCCGGACCTTACCGCCGATGTCCAGATCAATTTGTACTTGGCCCTGTACCAGAACAGTCTCGTCGAAGATCACCTGGACGACGATCCGTTCGCCGAACTCGTATGTGTCGTTGCTGGAGGCCGGTCCGCCGGAAATGGTGACTGCCCGGACCGTCGGCGGGGTCTGGTCCCCACTTGTCAGGAGGCCAAAAATCTTGTGATTGGGGTCCTCATCCAAGGAAATGATTGCGCCAGTGGGGTTGTGGTCGTAGGCAACATCCTCCTTGTCGGTGGCCGTGATTTCCAGGTTATCCGGCAGGTCAACGCTGATGCCATCGTCGTCGCGGTCGCGCTCATCGACGGAGTACCGGAATACCAGGATATTGGTGCCGTTGCCCGTAGCGTATTCCGCCAGCTTCTCACTGAGATCTGTGTCGAGGCCCAGAATCACATGGGCCAGATCACCGGCGGTGACGCTCTGGCCGAAGTCAACGCTGACCTCGATGATCTCGTCCCGCCCGTAGGTGTCGGGCTCGGAAATTGGCGTGGAGGTTATGGACATCTCCTTGGGGTAGGGCCGGCCGTCGAGCTTGTGGCTTCCCTGTGGGTCATACAGTCCGCTAAAACGCGGGTACACCTCAGTGTCCGTGCCCGCGATGGTTATGGTCCCGTCGCCTCCCAGACCGGAGGGTTCATCGGCTACACCGAGGTCCATTTCGAAAGTTGACGTGCCCTCCGTGGTTATGCCATCGGGATCCAGGTCCCTTGCCCGGACGTCGTACGCAAACACCAACGTGTCGGTACCGGAACCCCTGCTGTAAATCCCGCCCCTCCAGACGGTATCGCCATCGGGTCCCGACCACAGGTTGATATAGCGGCTGCCTTCGACGTCCATGGCTGCGCTGAATGTGATGGAGACTTCGACGGTCTCGCCAAAGCGGTAGGTATCGCCGGTCTCCGGGGTGGAGGTGATTTCGACATTGGTGCTGATGGGCGGCAGACTGCCGTCCACCTTGTGGTCCTCGTCGTCTTCAAAGCCCTTGTAGGCCCGGTAGACCACCCGGTCCGAATACCGGTGGGTGATGGCGTCATACCCAGGGAAGTTGTGCCAGCTGCCGTTGCTGTCTTTGTAGCCGCCGGGCATCCTGATGCCGTCGGTGTCCTCGTCGTCCGCCCTCACCCTGTAGCCGAAGACCAGGACCCTGCTACCTGACCCTCGCAGGTATTGCGCCTGCTTCCAGTCGTCGCCAATCCGCAGGCCAAGGCGGGGATTGCCGCCATCGGCCACCTCCACCCTGTTGCTGAAGGTTGCGGAGATCTCGATGACCTCTCCGACGCCGTAGGTGTTGCTTTCCCTGGCGGGTTCCGAGGTCACCTCGACCTTTCGGATGTTGGGGTCGTCGTCGATGATGGTGATCTCGCACTCGTTGTCCCAGTCGGGGTCGTTCAAATCGACGATGTCATCGTTAGGACCGAAGCGTGCGGTAAAGGTCTCGTCCTCCTCCAGGTTATTGTCGTTCCTCGTCCGGAAGACGCGCCCGTCCCGGTCGGCCGCCGCCTCGGCGTCGGTTGTCCAGACTTTGCCAGTGCTCTGGTGGACGTAGTCTGTCTCATCCGCCGTGCCGGCGTCGGTGTACCAGTAGGCCCAATATTTGGTGGTGTGGTCGTGGTTGGTCACCCGTACCAGGAAGACTTCCACATTCTCCCCTTCCCGAACCTCCGTGGTGGGGCAGTCCAGGTAATAGGTTGCGTCGTCCGCGGCCGCTGGCCGGGGATCAAGCGATCCCGTTGCCCAGACCAGGGTGACCAGGGCGGCCAGCGCCAGCACAACCAAGACCAAACGTGGGCTTCTGAATAGTGCTCTGGGAGTATCGATCATGGCATTACCTCAGAAAAGGCGAAAAGGATGGATGAACGCCGAAATCGCCGTGAAGAAATGGTGACATACCCTGATTTCGTAGGTCTAGGGTCTGAAAATTTTTGGACATCACCCAAGGGCTGCTGTGCATGTGAATTCTGGAAAACGGGCATGTGAATTAGGCATTACGTTCCAATTTCGCAGTTATGTCTGCTCCGAAGGAGGTGGAAATCTGTCTACTCAAGGGCAATCCGGACCTGTGGTAAGGGGTGATCAGTTGTGGGCAGTTGCCATTCCAGGAAGGTGGTGGTAAAGGAAAAACGGCCCCGCTATTGCGGAGCCGCTGATGATTCGAAGACTTTCTACGAGCTTGCCAGTGGTGACGGTAGGCGAGGTAAACCCTCAGGATCTCCGGGTTCTCTGTCCGTGCCGGTTCGACGCACGGGGGGCATACCGGGATTCCGCATCCTTGACCCGCCCTACGGCATCCGATTCAACTCATATTTCCATTGGTTCACCGCCATCCTCGACGAGATCGAAGAAGACCATGGTCCACGCGGCACAGCACCACATCGCGCCCGGTTCCCCGCCCGGAGTCGGGCCGTGTTGCATTCAAGGCCATCAACCATCTGCGCAAAGAGGTCATGAGGGTCTTCCGAGAGAGGTAAAGGAAATTAGCGAAATGTTGACCATCAGGTGTAGCGTCCGCCCCGGAAGCAACAGTCTTTTGGGCTGGATCACGACGACGTTGAACTGGAGTTTGAAGATGAACCAGATGTGTTGAGGGGAAATCCGCTGCAGCTATCCGAAGATGTGCTCGAGGGATGCCGAGCCAAAGACCAGTTCGAATCATTGGTCTTTAAACTTTACAAGGAAATCGGCCCCACAGTTTGAGTCAGCGTCGGGGCGGAAAACGACAACGGCGATTACACCGACTGACAGAGCTCCTGGCCACTCGGCACCCGATGGATTCGCCGAGCAGTGGCGACAGGGAAGGCATTTCCAGTTCCGCGATACCGAAACCAAGCATGAGATGGGTCAATTCGAAACTGGCGATCAGGGAGAACAGGAACCTGGGGAGTCAAATCACCATCGGCGTTTTCGCTCAACTCTCCGTTGGCGTTGACAGGGGTTAGGGGCACTCTGAGAGGTACGCTCGCCCTGGAGGGTCGAGATGGCGGGCAGAACCGAGAGCAGGCAGCAACACTGCCTACTGAAATTGTGCATGTCGGGCATTTCATTCCAATCGATATTGGAAGTGGGTCAGGCACACATAGCACAACATACCAACGAGGTGTTTGACCAAGCTCTGATTCTATGCACAACTCGGCAGACGCGCCCTCGAGAGTTCATGTGCATGTCGACCGGGGTCCGAGTGGCGTGTACATCGCAAAGGCGTTCCGTTTGTCTCGCAACTGCGGGATAGAGCAGACGATTACGGGTTCCGAAGTGAACAGACTTACGGAGCTCAACGACATACGTTCTTGGCGGTAATGGCCGCCGGTGTCGCTGTTCGCAGTTTAAAACGGAAGAAGCGGCAAACACCTTGCCATAGGAAGTCGGACACGGGAAAACGGACGCGAGAACCCGGACGCGCTGCCTTTCGCTATGACCCCGCCATGCGAAGGAGCATAAGCCGCCAAGTCCCGAGACAACCCAGCCAGCGGCCAAGCCACGCCCCGGTCCTTCGGACGGGGTGTACCCCTTATATTGAGGCGAGGCTATGGCTTTTCTCTTTCCGCGAGTGATTCTGATTTCGGTGATGTTGGTAGTTATTGGAGTGGCGGCGGCTTCGGCGTTGGTCCCGTATGGAGGCACAGGACAGGAGACCGGGATAGCGGCGGCGGCCAGCGCTGAGTCGAGCCGGGCTGAAGGCTTGGCCTCGGATAACGAGGTGCTGGCAGGCGCCGCCAGGGAGTCCGCCGACGAAGCGGCCTCGATGCCACAGGCCGACGACAAGGGCAGGATACTGGTGGACAACCACATTAATGTCAACAACTTAAGCATCGGCGAAATAAACGTTGACGCACAGGGTTTTACCACCGGTCCGGCGCCCTATCGGCTGACGGGAGTCGAGATGACGATTCAGGGTGCCACTTCGGACGCGGCGGTCAGCCTTGAAATAATCCAACCCACCTCAAACGGACGTCCCGGCTCCACTCTGTATGAGCTAGGGACCCCGTCGAACCTGGAGGGCAGGGTATTTTTTTCCGCACCGGAATATGCACTGCTTGCCCCGAACACCGATTACATGGTCCTCATAGACGTGACAGCCGGATCGGTAACATTCAAGACAACCGCAAGTACCGACGAGAGCGACCTGGGTCTCGCCGGGTGGAGCATCACTGATAGCATCTGGACCAGTTCCGGTCCCTTGCAGGGACTAAACTGGGATGCAGACTCCTCGTTCCTCTTCGCGATCACGGTGAAGGGGAAGGAGGCACCGGACAAATTCGGAGAGGACTCGTTCACGTCAGGCTACCTGGCGTTTAGCAGATACACCGGCGAGTCGCCGACAATTAACGGGATCATCAATGACGCGACGGACACGGACTGGTTCGATACTTCGCTTTCCTTCGATGCCGGCGGGAGATACAGGATAGACGTCATGCCTCTTTCGCTCAGCAATGACGACGACATAGGAGTGCGGGCGTTCTATCTGGACAATCCGCACCTCAACTCCGGGGTCGTGGATGTGGACGTTGAATCAGTTGCCAGTCCGCCCACCGGGTACGTTTCGTGGTATTTCGAGCCAGGACGCAACTACGGCCCTTTCATCGAGGTTTACGCGGACAACGGGACCACGGGGTATTACGCGATACGAGTGGTGTACGACCCTGACAGGAACTGGACTGGGACGGAGGTGGTTCGAGGGGACCTTTACCACGACGACACGACGTGGGCGACCCTAACGGTGGACGGTACGGAAACGGACATGGGGGTCTACCACTATTACGAGGACCACGACTGGTTTGCGGTTGAACTGGAAGAGGATTCCAATTATCTCTTCCTCGCAGAAGCAGCCGGGGCCTACAGTTCCTATATTCACCCGGCTATACGGCTATACGACAGCGGCGGCACCGAGCTGGAATCTGACCACATCAGCCATGGGGACGAGACCAGCACCTCGGTTTCCATAGTGCATCGAGTGGGTAGCGGTGAAGACGGGACATACTACATAGATGTGACCAACGCGGTGATGTGGGACGACACCGACAAGATGGACAATGTGGGGGCCACCGAACCGATTGAGATATTCTCCCCTTTCCCTAACACACGGTACTTCGTGTTTGCAACTTCCATCGGGGGCAGAAGAAGCATCCGGGGGGTGCCGCGCAACGTCCATCCACGGATATTGAACCGGTCCTCCGCCACATTCGTGGAGAACGCATCAGTGCAGGAGTTCATCAAGGCGTTGGACTCAGACGGACAGGACTCGGTCACCGGATATGAGATCACGGGAGGGGCTGACGAGGTCCTGTTCACCATCAGCAGCGAGGGAGTGCTGGAGCTGCCATTCATTCCGGACTTCGAGGCACCCGTCGACGAGAACAGGGACAACGTGTACGAAGTGCAGGTGAGGGTCACCAGCGGGGCCGGGGACAGGGAACTCTCCGACACGGTCGACTTCAGAATCGCGATAACGGACGACGATACCGAGCCGGAGATGGTGCTGGTGTCGAACATCGGCCAGACGGTCAAGGGGAAGGTCGCGGTAAACAATTCCGATTCGGCCATACGCATATCCACGGGCGCGAACTCGGAGGGATACGTCATCCACAGTGTTGCGCTGGAGTTTGCGGAGGCGCTGGAGGACCCGTCCGGCGTCAAGGTGTCGCTGTGGTCGAACCACAGGCCCGGAAGGTGGGACAGACCCGAGACCGAAATCTTTGCCTTTACCAATCCGTCAAGCATCGAGGCGAGGCTGACAGAGTTCACCGCGCCGGCGGACACGGTGGTGGAGGCGGACACCAGCTACTGGATCATGATAGAGAGGACCGGGGACACGGCAATCAGGTTTGCGGAAACGGCGTCTGACTCGGAAGATTCCATTTCAGAGGCGGGCTGGAACATCGGAAGCCTCAGGTTTCACCGGCCGCGCAACATCGACGGAAAGTGGGGCTATCGCAGAGTCGACGACGACAAGGACCAAGTGATGCTGAGGGTAATCGGGTACGAGAAGAGTGGCGAGTAGCTCAGCCAGCCGGAGGGATGCCGAAGCGGGCAACCGGCGGGTGAGCTAGTCGATTTCCTCGAAGCTGGCAAGGATGTCGATGCTCTGCTTCTGGTAGAAGGCCTGGCCTTTTTCGCAGACGCCGGCGGAGAATATGAAGCCGTGGTCGCGGACGAGGTAGAACCGGGCGCGAATGATGTGCTCGACGACGTGAAAAGGGCGGTAGGCCGCAACAGGTATTCGAGGTGGATGTAGTTGCGGAGGCCGACGGTCTTGCCGCGGGTGAAGCCGGGCTCGAAGATGGCGTAGTTCGGGGCAGCCGCAAGAAGTTCCTGGCGGTGGCGCTCGAAGAGTTGTGGCTGCACATCAGCCCCAGCACCGAGATATTGAGCACCGCCTCCAGCGGATGCACCAAGCCCCTGGCTAAACGGCTGTCCGAGAAGGGTCCACTCCCGCCGCGAGAGGGCGAACTCCCCGGGCAATCCCTCCACCACATCCATAACCCCACCCCCACTCTCACATCTTCCTCCATAATTACCGACTTTGAAAAAGCCCAGTCCGGAGAATGGTTCGCTTTTACCCAACCTATGCCAAACTGGTACACTGCTAGTGTCCATCCTCGTACGCTCGACGCTTGGGGTATCTTGCCAGAGATATTGGTTGAGCAGGAGAAAACAATGGCAGCATACGTAATTGCAAACCTAGAGATTCTGGACAGGGAAACCTACGCCGAGTTCCGGCGGCGGTTTCCGGGAATGGTAGAGGCATTCGGCGGCAAGTTGCTGGGCCGTGGGGATGTCGTTGAGGTAATCGGGAGAGAGACTCCGGAAGGATACCATCGGATAATTATCATTGAATTTCCGACCGTAGAACAGGCCCGTGCATGGGACACGGCACCGCAAAATTCCCCGGAATATGCCGAGCTCCGTGAGTTGCGCAACAAGTCCGGCAACGCCGTTCTCACCATTGTGAGCGGGGACTAACAGCAGCGGTTGCCCTCGGAACGCTCCAGGCGCGTCCCTGGAACGGCATCATTCGCTGTCCCACGCCGGACCCTTGTAGGAGTCCTCACCATCACCGATCTGAAAGCATGGTTCTTTTCCGTACGCCAGGGAGAGCACCGGTGATGACATGAACTCGCTCTGAAGTGTCCTCGCCGATGTCCTGTGGAGCGCGGACAGCGTCGATGACCCAGACCGGTAGGAACCGGAAGCCCCGTGCTATCTGGACGACATCATCAGGGACGGCTGCCTTATTGAACAGAGCAGACTGAAGGGGATACTGAAACGTTTGAAGAGCAGGAAGGACCTGACCTGGGCGCGATAGAGGACGCCGCTCCTGGCGTTGATCGCCTGAGAGCAGAGGAGGCACCAGCCTGCTAGTCGTTGTTGTCGGCCAGGTCCTCTGACGCCAGCTCAAGGCAGTCCTCGCTGCCGGCCACTGACACTCTGGCGATTTGGTACTTCCCCAAGGGCTCCTCGCCGTAGAGATGGGCCTTACTGGGACCAGAGGACGAGGCGCCCGTGGCCCTGGTCTTTCTCAGGACAGACCTCAGCCGCTCCGATTCCTCCGCTGCGAGAGGATCGTTCTCGGCATGGCGTCGCCAGGCGGGCGGAGACCACCAGGACTCGATCGCCGATGGAGGTCATCGTCCAGGGCGCCGTGGCTGCACCTCTTTTCGCTCCGTTTCTTCCCTCATACAGTGAGGGGCACGCATGCAACGAGGGACACGACCTGGAGATTCAGGTGAGCAAGATAAGTCCATTTGTCGTGCGCCGTGAGTGCAACGCGGAAAGCCTTGCATTGGAACTTTCCCCGTCGGCTTCGACGCCGGACCCGTTACCCCATTGTGCTTCCGAGGGGAACCGAGGAGGAAAATTGACCTCGTACGGACATCAGCACCTTGCCAAGCCCCGCAATACCTCGCTATCGTGAAAATGAGTTCGTCAGCCAGCACGCCGACGGATCGTCACGGCTAAAATTGGCGGACCTGAGAACCCAAAATGACGAGGCGACCGTGCGACAGCGCCTTCCCATTAGGGATTGACGTCAAATTGGATTCCCTGAGGCACCAAAGCTTCATTTCCGTCACTCCGGCGAAATGCGGAATCCAGAATCACTCAATAGCGCAGGATGACTCGAATACGACCCTCCTTTATTCCGGGCTTCGCCGGAGTGAAGATGCACATTTATAACACGCTCAAATATTACAGTTGCCAATTGAGAGCAGGTAGAATTTAGGCGGTAGTCTGGTGATGAGGTTGCGGAAGCGGCCCGGTGGGCGGAGGGAATCGAGGATACACACCAGCCGGACTTCATCCTGAACCGGTGGTGGAGAAGCCGCCACCAAACGAGAGCCCGCAATGCCACTACAAATGCCGCCGATCAAATTTGCGACTGTAGTACCAGGGGAGGTTGAGCATGTATGACCTGAGCGGGAAAATTGCCATCGTAACCGGCGCGGCGGGCCGCCGCGGCATCGGCCGGGCCATCGCGACCCGCCTCGCCTCCGAAGGAGCAAACGTCGTGGTGACCGATGTGTCACCCCGGATCGGCACCATCCGCCCTGACGACCAGGCGGTAGGCTGGCAGGGACTCAAGAGCGTAACCGCCGAGATAGAGGAAATGGGCCGTGAGTCGCTGGCGCTCTTCGGAGACATTTCCGACAGTGCCCAGGTAGACGATATGATCGGCCAGGCGCTGGCCAAGTTCGGGCGAATCGACATTTTGGTGAACAACGCCGCCTTCCGCCCCGGCAGAAGCCGTGTGCCCATAGTCGACCTGGAGGAGGAAGCCTTCGACGAAGTGATGCGCGTCAACGTGCGCGGCACCTTCCTGGTTTCTCGTGCGGTGGCCAGGCACATGACAGCCCGGGGCGGCGGCGGCAAGATCATCAACATGTCCTCGGTCATGGGCAAGCGCGGTGTCGCCCAATATGCCACATATTCCGCCTCCAAGTTCGCCATAATCGGCTTTACTCAGGCCATGGCCCAGGAAATGGCCCAGCACGGGGTGACTGTCAACGCCATCTGCCCCGGACTGGTGGACACCGAGCGGGTGGACTTCGCAGCCTCGGCGCAGGCCCCTGATGGTGTGACGAACGAGGAATACAGGGCCATGTTGGTTGCAGACCGTGCCAGCAGGGCGCCCATGGGCCGTATAGCCCAGACCGACGACATCGCCCGCATGGCCGCCTTCCTGGCTTCCTCTGAATCCGACTACCTCACCGGCCTGTCGATCAGCGTCTCGGGCGGCTTGGAAATGAACTAGAGCGAATCAACAGTAAGGTGAAGCAGGGACGGAGATCAGGTAAAGCAAATCGGAGATCATGGGGTGAAATCCATGGTCGGCTCCAGAGTGCGAATGCAGAGAGGTGTGAGAGGTTTTACCCCGAATCCGGAGGAGGGATGCGGATGGTTTTTTTGTCGGATGGGAGAGGTGTGAACGAAGCGCTCGAGCCTTTGTACTACCTGTAGAGTGAGCAGGGACGCTACCTCGACGAACGACTTTCTGTTGTCACATAACGAGCGAGACGGGAGACAACCTCACATGGAATTCTGGACGTGGCGGGTATCCGAACCCACAGGAGTCATGGAGTACGCGCGGCGAGCCGAGGCGCAGGGCTGGGACGGCATCGGGCTGGGGGATTCCCAGAGCCTGACGGGGGACCCCTACATCTGCCTCGCGCTTGCGGCCACCGTCACGGACACGCTGGGACTTGCGACATCCGTGACGAACCCCGTGACCCGTCACGTCTCGGTTACCGCGAGTTCGGCGTTTGCGGTCCAGCGCTTGTCTCGGGGCCGCATGGTGGTCGGCATAGGCCGTGGCGACAGCGCCCTCGCACACCTTGGCCGCGCTCCGGCGCGCCTGGGCTGGTTCGAGAACTACCTTGAGCAGTTACAGGCCTATCTCGCGGGGGGTGAGGTTGCCCTCGAAGGAGCGGGCATCCCGGACGAGGCGGCGCCGCCGGTGGACCGTCTGAGTCTCGCGAAGGCACCCGAGGCCAGCTCCATTCGCTGGGTCGGCAACGAAAAAGAGGATTCGAAGGTGCCGGTCGAGGTCGCTGCCACTGGGCCCCGCGTAATCGGTATTGCCGCCCGTCACGCCGACCGGGTGATGCTCGCCGTCGGGGCCGATCCCAGGCGCATCGCCTGGGGCATCGAGACCGCCCGCGAGGCAGCCCGCCGGGCGGGACGGGATCCTGGGACACTCAGTTTCGGCGCCTACGTCAATGTCGTCTGCACCGACGATGCAGTCGAGGGGCGCGAGCTTGGTCGTCCCTCCACCGGACTGTTTGCGCGATTCTCCGCGATGTACGGCGAAGTTGCAGGGCCTACGAACGAGGAGCAGGCGGGGGTCTTTCGCGAGCTGCACGACCGCTACGACATGAATCTGCACGGGCAGGAAGGCGGCCAACAGATTTCGGCCCTCACCGACGACTTCATCGACGGGTACGCGATCGTAGGGCCGCCTGGCTACTGCGCCGACAGGCTGACCGAACTCGAAGAGCTCGGAGTTGCGAAGTTCGGCATAGTGGGGCCGGATTTCGCCACAAAGAACGTTGAGGCCGGGGTGGCCGCGTCGCGGTTTACGGACGACGTGTTGCCGCTGTTGCGACGCTAGCCCGGGCATTTCGCAGGCGCAACGGTCGCAGGATATTGGGTGGGAGGGCTACTTTTCGCGGCCGCGAAGACCAGCACACCGACAGCCTGGCCGGTGCTGGCACGATCTTCGCTCTTCCCCCTTACAGCCAGCGTCCGCCCTAACTGTCTGGTCGGCGGTGGCCCTCGTCGTCTCCGCCCAGCCACCTGTTGGCGATGCCCCAGGCCGCAGGGACCAACAGCCCCGCCACCACCAGCTTCAGCAGATCCCCGGCGATGAACGGGTACAACCCCCACTCCAGCGTCTTCCCCGACGGCGCGAACAGCGACAGCTGAATCAGCCCTGGCACATACACCAATATGTTCCCCAACAGCAGCGTCGGCAGTAACCATACCCTTGACCCAACACCCCGCTCGCACAGGAACCCAACCACATAGGCCGCGGCGATGAACCCGATGATGTATCCGCCGGATGCCATACCCCAGAAGAATCCCGAGCTTCCCGAAGTGAACCCGAATACATACTCGCTCACCGACGCATCCCAGAGGTATGAGTCGGACGAGCCTGCGTAAAAGGGCAGGAACATCCCGCCCAGCAGGTAAATCCCCGCGGCGCCGGCGCCTCTCCAGCTTCCTACCGCCGCTCCCGTCAGCAGCACGGCAAACGTCTGCCCGGTTACCGGCACTGGAGTGAAGGGAAGGTGCAGCGAAAGTCGGGCGAAGAGGGCTATGAACAGGGCAAAGCCCAAGACAAGGGCCGCATCTCTGGCGATTCGCCCCCAACCTTCCTTCATCGGCAGCGCGAGATCAGCCAAGGACGCGGTAGTGGATTCAGAATACACTGTCAACACACCCCCACTGAAATATCAGGCGGCCAAGAATATTGGCCGCCGCGACGAAGTATACCATTCCGTTCCGTGCCAGTGAACAACTACGATCGTATGGCAGCGTCTTTGGGGCAATCGCGTCTGCATGATTGATTAGTGGCGTGAGTTGGGTTCGAAGCTGGTGCAATGTGGGGCGGTGACATCGATGGCAAGCCTGTCCTGATCGTAGCCGACGGGACGGTGCGCCGCTCCTACGACAAGAGAGTGGGCAACCAGGCCACCCATCTGGTCAGTTCCCGGGCTTCTCCTGAGCTTGCCGAGGGGCAACACTCTCACCCTGGGGCAGGTGATGACGGAGGAGAACTCCAACGAGATCATTGCCATTCCCCGGTAGCCGGAGATTCCGGAACTGAACGGCTGCATCGTCACCACAGATGCCATTGGCTGCCAGAAGGAGATTGCCCGCGGGATTGTGGACCGGGGAGCGGACAACATGCTGGCGATAGAGGAGAACGAGGGACAGCTGCATCATGGCGTGTGGGACCTGCTAGAGGCCGGAGACAGGACGGGCTTGAATGGCTTGCCCCACGACCACTCCATCACCCTTAACAAGGGAAACGGGCGGATTGAACGGCGGGAGTGTTGTGCCGTATCTGACCCGGCCTTCCTGGAATACCCAGACTCCGCCGGGGATGCGCTCCATAGTAGAGGTGGCCTGCCGCTGGGACACGGAGACAGGGGCCCGGCACTAAATCAGCAGCCTGGAGGCGTCGGCTGAGCGGCAACTGGCGGCGCGGACCCGCTGGAGGATTGAGAACTGGCTGCATTGGAGCGGGGATGTAACCTTCCGGGAGGACCAGAACCGGGAGCGCAAGAATCACGGTCCCTAGAAAATGGCCACGTTGCGGCAGGCATACCACAACCTGCGGAATCGGGAGACCGGGCTGAAGATGGGCATACAAGGGCAAACGGCTGCTGGCCGGTTGTAGGGAGGACTACCTCCTCAAGGTCCTCCTCGGTTAAGACGCAATTGCCCTGGTGAGTTCATACTTGACGCTTGCGACAGTGGGGTGTTGTGATAACATATCGAATCGGCGCAATTGGCGCCTCGTATTCATTTGCAAATTTTCAGGAGAGGACCATGCCAGCATACGTGTTCGTGGAAGTTGAAATAACCGACGATGCCGCACAGGCGGAATACCGGCAGCGCTCCGTTGGGGTGATAGAAGCCTACGGCGGCAGGATAATGGCGCGTGGTGATGTCGTTGACTCCTCCGCCGGAGAACCGTCGTCCCGCCGCCGGATGTTGGCCCTCGAATTCCCCAATCTCGAACAGGCCCGGGCTTGGCGTGATCTGAGTCAAGCTTCCGCGGAGCAGTCGGAAGTCCGGTCGATACGTAACCGAATGGGCAATGTCGTCAGCATAAGCATCGTGGAGGGAGAGTCTGACTAGCGAGGTCTCTATCTCACGAAATGTGGGAGCGCTATGTAAAACCTTCAGCCATTCTACCTCGCAGAATTAACTACGGGCTCCACGACCTGCGGGGGGATCTCCTGGGCGGTCTCACCGCCTCTGGAGTGACGTTGCCGGCCGCCATGGGTTACGGAGTACTGTCCGGACTGGGTCCCGTGGCGGGGCTGTACGGGGCCGTGGCGGTGGGGATTTTCGGCTCCCTCTTGGGGGGAACCAGGGGATTCATATACGGTCCCAACACAGCCGTAACCGTCGTCATGGGGCTGGTGGTTGCGGATTACGCCGACAGCCTTGCTGAGGCGGCCACCATAGGAATCCTGGCCGGATTGATACAGATAGTCTTCGGGCTGCTGGGGTTGGGCCGCTATGCCACCTATATCCCCACCTCTCTGACCTCGGGGTTCTTTGCAGCCTTCGGGGTCTTGATCATGGTCAAGCAGTTCATCCCTGCCTTGGGTGGAGCCTCTCCTCCAGGCGGCGTTATCAACAGCATAGTGTCGTGGCCAGAGTCGGTGAGGGACGCGAATCTTGAGGCTTTGGCATTAACTGCCATCTGTGTTGCGGTGGCCGTGTTGTGGCGAGGAAGGCTCCTGCAGTTCTCTCCTGCTCTCTTCGCTGCGCTTGTCGTGGGCACTGTTGTCGGGTGGTTGCTGCTTCAGGGCGCCCCCACCGTGGGCGAGATTCCCTCGGGCCTCCCTGATCTCCAACTGTCTGCAATCTCCCTGGGTTTCTTCCTGCACTCATTGCAACCGGCCTTCATCATGGCCCTGCTGGCCTCGCTTTCCACTTTCGTAATTGCCCTGCGAGTGGACGCGATTACCGGCACCCAACACAAGCCTAACCGTGAGTTGTTTGCCCAGGGCCTGGGCAATATAGCGGCAGGCTTGACCGGAGGGATGCCTGGGTCGAATGCCCCCGGCACTATGCCGAACACATTGAGCGGTGGCAGGTCGCCTGTGGCCGGGGTCACCGTGGCTGTGGTAATCCTCGCCGTAATTCTGTTTCTAGGCCCTGTGGCCGAGCGTATACCCTTCGCTGCATTGGCTGCAATTCTGATAGTCGCTGGCTGGAGCATAATTGACTGGCGATTTATCAAACGCATACATCGCGTCTCCCGCAGTTTTGCAGTTGTCATGGTTCTGACCTTTGGTCTCGCGCTTTTCGTGGACTTTGCCACTGCCTTGGTGATTGGTCTGGTGGTTGCCGCACTGACGGGATCCCGCCAGCTCGAGAGCGTGGAGGCGTCGGCAGTGATCTCGGTACCACTGCTGGACACCTCCGTCCTGGACGAGAGCGATTGGGACAAGGTCGACGACCCCTTCCTGGCCCGGACTGGCCTGGTCGTCTTCCCTGACCGTGTCACAGTGGCCTCATCGCGGGAGCTCAGCCGTATTCTTCGGATTGATATTGGGGGACACCAGTACTCCATTTTCGACATGTCCCGCACGGCCTTTATGGATGATTCCGCCGCTGCGATGATGGGCGACATGGTCGGTGTGGCAATGGCGCGACGGTCCCGAACCATAGTGATCGCAGGCATGAATGAAGCGGTGTTGGCCACGGTTCGCTCTATGGGAGTGCTGGACAGGGTTCCTGCTGAGAACATCGCAGCCGACGTCGAGGAAGCAAAGCGATTCATCCGCCCACTGCTACTGGCCAATGGCCCGGAAAGCGAAGGCCAGTAGCAGTCACATCCACTGGAATATACAAGCAGGGCTTTGTCCTATATCCTGCTCTTCGCCCTTAGCCCCATTTTCAGAGGCGGCGAAACGTGCATCACACGGCCCTCTTCGACCACACAAGGCGGGGGTTCCTGGAATCCCTCCTGGTGCAAAGTAATGGAATTCCCAGCCAAGATACCTTCTCCAGGGTGTTCCGCCGGTTGGACCAGGAACAGTTGCAAAAGTGTTTTGTGAAGTGAACCCATTGGCTTTGGTTTAGGATCCCACATTGCGAGCCCAGAGTTACTTCAGGGCCCTCAGCCGCCCCAACGCATCCCATCCCCTGCCGCTGCCTAGCAGCAGTCCCTTCGCGCCGTTGCTGTGCTTCGGCCGTGGGCGCCCCTCTGGCCTTGTCACATCCCCAATTTTGCCAATGACTCTGACTTTGTTAGCGGATCGGTTCTCGGGTTCAGTCTCCCGGCGATGGGCCCCTTACCTCTCCTCACCTCGCGTTGAGCAATTGAAGAAACATTCACATTTTCAGAGAACCTCTGTGGTAATCTCAGAGAGACCCCTTTAGCCGTTCGCGATACGCAGCCAGACGACATCTGGTCGGATAACTATTCGCCAGCCCAGGAGGCACTGTTGCGCCCGGGAGCTGTGCAGCCCTACGGACGAGGATCTGATCCAGATACGGCTGACGCCTCGTCGGAACCATCAGCATCAAGTCCCTCTGCATTGGCGAGGTGGGGTCGGGGACTACGTCGCCGGTCGGTGCTGCTGTTATGGCTGGTGTTGGCCGTGATGGCGGCAGTCCTGGCGCTGCTTCTCTGGTGGACGGTACGCGGAGACGAACAGCAAATCGGTGTGTCGGAAGTGAATGAAGCGGTCGCGGCAGCGATGGCTGCGGCCACTCCGGCGCCTCCCATAGCTCCCCAGGTGTACCAGGCAATTCTTCCTTCCCTGGCAGTGGTGCAGACCGACAGAAGCTCCAGAGGAGAGGGGTATGGAGTTGGCGGCGGCGTTGTCATCAATGACAACGCCGAAATTCTCACTGCCCTTCACGTCGTGGAGGGCGGGACCGAGATAAAGGTCGGATACGCCGACGGCACCACGACTACTGCCGAGGTGGCCAGTGTCGACCCCCAAAGGGACATAGCGTTGCTTACGCCGCACGCGTTGCCGTCCCTGGTTCTGCCGGCGACCATCGGAAACCCCGCTTCCCTGCGCATCGGCGACGAGGTTTACGCCGTCGGCAACCCGCTGGCGCTGGTCGCGTCGATGAGCGCGGGCGTGGTTTCGGGTCTGGGTCGCGACTTCAATCCTCCCGGAAGGAACCAGACGTTGATGGACATGATTCAGTTCGACGCGGCGGTCAACTCCGGTAATTCGGGGGGGCCGCTCCTTGACCAGGGTGGACGCGTAGTCGGCATCGTAATCGGGCTGGCCAACCCCACCAACCAGGATGTGTTTATCGGGCTGGGATTCGCTGTGCCCATTGACCAGGCCGCAGGAACCGCAGGCGGTCCGGCGCAATAGCTGACCAAGAGGTGAACGGCAAGCATGACTAGCAATGGGAACAACCACCCGGTGGAGCGGGTGCTGTATGAAGTCAAGAAAGTTATTGTGGGTCAGGACCACCTGCTCGAGCGCATGATGGTGGCCTTGCTTTCCAGGGGGCACATTCTCGTGGAGGGCGTTCCCGGTCTGGCCAAGACGATGGCGGTCAAGACGCTCTCCCAAGCCATCGGCGGTGAGTTTCAACGGATCCAGTTCACGCCCGACCTGATGCCCGCTGACCTCGTTGGCACCCGAATCTACAATCAGGGGACTGGAGAATTCAACACAGCACTGGGGCCGGTATTCGCCAACCTGCTCCTGGCAGATGAAATCAACCGCGCCCCAGCCAAGGTGCAGAGCGCCCTGCTGGAGGTGATGCAGGAACGGCAGGTCACCATCGGACGCGAGACACACCAGGTTCCCAGGCCGTTCCTCGTCATGGCCACGCAGAATCCCATCGAAACGGAAGGAACCTACCCTTTGCCCGAGGCGCAGGTCGACCGCTTCATGTTCAAGGTCCTGGTTGGTTATCCCAGTTCCACTGAGGAATTCGTGATCGTGGAGCGCATGACCAGCGCCATCCAGGAAGTGCAGTCGGTGCTGGAGGTAGACGAGATCAGGGCGCTGCAGCTTCAGGCAGACCGCATCTATGTGGACCCGTCCCTAATCGAATATTCCGTCCGGTTGGTGGCAGCCACCCGGCAACCCGAGCTGTGCGGGCTCGAAAACTTCAGGCGCTACATTCTCTTTGGCGCCAGCCCCCGAGCCTCCATCAACATGATCATCGCGGGCCGTGCCCTGGCTTTCATGCGCGGACGAGACTACGCCCTTCCGCAGGACGTCAGAGACGTGGCTATGGACGTCATAAGGCACAGGTTGGTGCTCTCCTACGAGGCCCTATCCGACAACGTCGACTCCGACGTCATTTTGGACAGGATCATGGATGCCATCCCCTTGCCCGAGGTCACTTCACGTGAACATGCAGGCGTCCGTCCAGTCGCCTGAACCCAGGACGCCCGAGCAGGTGCTTCACCGCCTGGACTGGGAGGTGCTGCGCCGTCTGGACGGGATCCTGCAGGGGGACTATCGCAGCCTTTTCATGGGCGGCGGTCTGGACTTTGCGGACTTGCGGGAGTATCAGCCTCCCGACGACGTGCGCCACATCGACTGGAACGTCACGGCACGAATGGACTCTCCCTACGTGCGCCAGTTTATGGAGGACAGGGAAGTCACGGCATGGTTCCTTCTGGACCTAAGTCCGTCAATGTCCTTCGGCGCATTGGAACGGAGAAAGGAGTCGGTTACGGTCGATTTAGTCGGCGTGCTGGCACGCCTGCTCACCCGGAACGGCAATCGGGTGGGGGCCATACTGTATGACAACAACGTCCAGTCCGTAATTCCACCAAGAGGAGGCCGTCCACAGGTACTGCGGCTTATAAGCGCAGTCCAGAGGCAGCAGTCGTCTTCCGGCGGGTCGATGACGGACCTGGCGGCCCTGTTACACCGGGGATTCAACAGTATTAAGAGGCGGTCGCTGGTCTTCCTGGTATCGGATTTTATCTGCCAGCCGGGATGGGAAAGGACCATGGACCAGCTCAACCGCAGGCACGAACTGCTGGCGGTGCGCCTTTGGGACCCGCGAGAGGTCGAACTGCCCGACGTTGGCGTGGTTTTGGTGGAAGACTCGGAGACGGGCGCCCAACTGACCGTGGACACCAGCGACAGCGGATTCCGCCGACGTTTCCATGAGGCCGCTCTCCGTCGCGAATCGGAATTGAAGCAAGCCTTCAACAGCGCAGGTGTTGGTGAGTTGCCCTTATCCACGGAGGAAGACCTTGTAACCGCCATCTTGCGTTTCGCATCACTGCGTCGCCGCGCCCGGCTCAGCCATCCGCTGGGCGTGCGGCCATGACCTTCATCTGGCCATGGGTCCTGCTTTCTCTGCTTGCCGTGCCAGTTTGCGTCTTTCTTTACCTGCGTCTCCAGCGAAGAAGGAGCCGGGACGCAGCGAGCCTGGGGACCCTGGGCGTGGTGCGGCAGGACACCGCGGCGATGATCAGGCGCCGCCGCCACATTCCTCCGCTGATTTTCCTGGTTGGTGTGGCCATTCTGGCCTTTGCGTCCGCGAGGCCACAGCTTACCCTGCCGCTACCTCGGATGGAGGGTATAGTCATGCTGGCGTTCGATGTCTCGGCCAGCATGGCCGCCGATGATGTTGAGCCCACCAGACTGGATGCCGCCAAGACGGTTGCCGGCACCCTTGTCGAACACCGTCCCGACAGCGCCAGGATAGGAGTCGTCGCTTTCGGAGAGGGAGGGCTGGTCGTACAACCGCCCACCGACGATGAGGAGGCCCTGCTCGCGACCATCGACCGCCTGGTCCCGCAGAGTGGCACTTCCCTGGGTCGGGGGATTGTGACGGCGATGAATCAACTGGCTCTGGACCCCGAATTCGGATTCGATGAATCTGATTCTGCAGAAGGAGCGGATTCCGGGGGAGGGCTCGCTCCGGCAGTGATCGTGCTGCTTACTGACGGCGAAAACACCGAAGAGCCGGATCCCCTGGACGCCGCTCAGATGGCCATCGACCTGGGGGTGCGCGTCCACACCGTGGGTGTGGGCACCACTGATGGAGCAGTAGTCGAGGTGGATGGTTTCAATCTGTTCACCCAGTTGAACCAACCCATCCTCGAGGATATTGCACTACTGACCGAAGGAACCTATTTCACCGTTCAGCAGATCGATGACGTGCAAACAGTGTACGAAGAACTGGAGACCGAGTTTATCGTTGAGCCAAGAGAGGTTGAGGTGACGTCCGCGCTTGCAGGTGCTTGCGCCCTGCTGTTCCTGGTTGGCGGCGCGCTGTCCCTGCTCTGGTTCGGCCGAATTCCGTAGACAGAGGGCAATCATGGGACTTCTATGGCCTGCCTGGCTGCTGCTTCTAGCCGCGATTCCCGTTGTGGTGTTGCTGTACCTGCTGGCGTTGAGACGCAGGCGGCGGTTTGCAGTTCACTACTCCAGCCTGTCGCTCATCAGTCAAGCGATGCCGGGCGGAATCCGCTGGCGGCGTCACCTGCCCTTTGTGCTGTTCCTTCTGGCCCTCATATTGCTCATCCTGGCGTTGACGCGCCCCTTCGCCAACGTGACCGTTGCCTCCAACCAGACCACAGTGATGCTGGCCCTCGACGTATCCCTGAGTATGTGTGCCAACGACGTCGATCCTAACCGGATAGCGGTGGCCCAGGAAGCAGCAGGGCGTTTCATAGAGGACCTGGACCCAGGAACCCGGGTGGGCATCGTGGCCTTTGCTGGCATAGCCCAGGTTATCGCGGCCCCCACGACCGACAGGGAGGTTTTGCTGGAGGCGCTGGATAACCTGACTATGGCCCGCAGGACCGCAGTGGGCAGCGCCATCGCGCGTTCGCTGGATACCCTGGCAGAGGTGAACCCGAATATATTGCCTGTCAGAACATACGCGAGTTCTTCGCAACTGCAGTCGGGAGTGGACCTGGAAGAGACCCTCCAGCCGGATGTCATCGTTGTATTAACGGACGGGGCGAACACCAGCGGCTTAAATCCGTTGACGGCCGCTGAAGCAGCCCGAGACCGCGGCGTTCGCGTCTACACCATCGGCTTCGGCACAACCAACCCCACAGTGCTGCGATGCACCGCGGAGCAGCTGGGCGGAGACGAGCAGGTCAATCGCCTAGGACGCGGTGCTTTCAGAGGTGGCTTCGGAGGTGGTTTCACCGGCGGTTCCGGACTCCGGAATTTTCTTAACCTGGACGAGGAGACCCTGATGAGCGTGGCCGACACCACCGGTGGAGAATACTATTTTGCCGAAAGCGCCGATGAACTCCTCGAGGTATTCGACACCATTCCGGTTCACATAACTGGTAAAAAAGTGCGCATGGAGATTTCAGCACTGTTGACTGCCATCGGCGCACTGTTCGCTGTTGGCGGCGTCGCGTTTGGCATCCGCTGGAACCCGCTGCCATGATGGACAGCCTTCCATAGTGGTGCGTCATGTCCCTGGGCGTTCCCAGCTTTCGGGATTGATAGCGATGCTCGTCTCGAACCGAGTCCGTGCCTTCGGCCCGCACGCCGAGGACCCCATCGAGCAAGAGATGTCGAGACCTGTGCCTGTTTAGCAGCGAGGGTGGCATTCCCTGCTAGAAGACGACCTTCAGGCCCAGGTTGCAGTCAATTGCACGCAGGGATTAGGTGGGTATTTCGCGGGAGAACGAGTTCGAAGCGAATGTAGACCGTGTGCCCGACAGATGTTCCTGGACCGGGGAAGGAATCCGGACGCCTGGTGCTGGCCCAGTGAACGGCGGTCAGGAGGAGCGTGCTGGGGCTCACTCGTTTCGAAGAGCGGCCACTGGGTCGATCACTGTGGCACGGTAAGCCGGGTAGCTTCCGCTGGCCAGGCCCACTCCGGCAGCCACCACGAAGGCGGCGGCTATGCTCCATGGCTGGATTAGCGTGACCATCGGCTGTCCGCCCAGTTCACGACCGTCAAGAGCCAGAGAAATGCCGATACCGATGCCAATGCCAACCATACCGCCGAAGATGCTGAGCATCAGTGCTTCCGCGACGAACTGCTTCACAATGTCGGGGGTGGTCGCCCCCACCGCGCGCCGAATGCCGATTTCGCGAGTTCTCTCCGTAACCGAGACCAGCATGATGTTCATCACGCCGATGCCGCCCACCAGAAGGGAGATGCCGGCGATGCTGCCAAGAAGTATGGAAAGTGTGTTGCTAACCTCTGTGGCGGCGCTGATGAGGTCGTCCTGGCTCTGGATGACGAAATCAGGTTCCGTGGTGTCGTGAAGGAAGAGGAGCAGTTCGCTGATCTCAGTCTTCACTTGTTCTCCGTCGACTTCTTGTCCCGTCTGCACGTCGATCTGTGAAACCCGCAGGTCCCCGTCGGGAGTGCGCAGGAAGCGCAGGCGCCCGACGGTGGAATGTATCGGGACAAACACCTGGTCATCGGCCTCGCTGGCGCCGCCCTGCTCCTCCAGCACGCCGATTACTGCAAAGGCCAGCGTTATCCGCCCGCCCGCGAATGACAGCCGAACTTCCTGACCAACCGGATCAAAGCCGGGGTAGAGGGTGTCGGCCACGCGAGCACCGAGGACAGCGACCAGGGAGCTGTCTTCTTCGTGGAGCGAAGTGATGAAGGACCCGTGGCGGAGGGTCAGGTCCCGGACCTCTGCATACTCGCTGGTCGTGTTGACAATCTCCGCTCCGACATTGTAGCTGCCTGCGATGGCCTGGGCATCGATAGTGGAGTGGGCCGACACCGAAGAAACGCCGGGTATTCCATTGGAGGCGATCGCCAGACCGTCGCTCAGTACCAGGGTTGAAGATGCCGGACCCGCGATGCCACCTCCCTGCGTGGTGGTTGCCGCAGCACTGGACTCGATGAATATGAGGTCGGTGCCCAGTCCCTGGATTCTGTCGGTAACGCCCTTCTGAGTCCCCTGTCCGATGGCGATCAGAACAATGACCGAGCTTACGCCGATGATCAAGCCAAGGGATGTGAGTGCGCTCCTCAGCCGGTTGGCAAAGATGGCACGCAACGCTATCCGCAATGTGTCGACCACACTCACGGCGCTGGTTCCTCCTGCCTGTGTTTCAGCGTCTTGGCACCCTCGCCATTCACTGCGCCGGTGTCCTCGACGATCTGGCCGTCGCGCATCCTGATGAGGCGCCGGGCGTAGTCCGCGACTTCCTGCTCGTGGGTGACGAGCACTACGGTCAATCCCTCCGAGTCGACCAACTCCTTCAAGAGGTTCATCAAATCGTGGCCGGTTGCGCTGTCCAGCGCCCCCGTCGGTTCGTCGGCGAGCAGTACCAACGGGTTGGAGACCAATGAACGCGCGATGGTCACGCGCTGTTGTTCTCCGCCGGAGAGTTCGGTCGGCTGATGAGCAATGCGTTCCAGCAACCCGACACGCTGCAACGCCTCGGCAGCCCGCCTCCTCCGGTTGCCCACTCCCTGGTAAATCAGGGGCACTTCCACCTGTTCCAGAGCGGTGAGTCGAGGCAACAGGTTGTAGGACTGGAACACGAAACCGAATGCCCGTCCCCTCAGCCTGGCGCGGGCCGTTTCCGATAGCGTGGAAACGTCGTATCCGGAGAAGATGTAATGCCCATGTGTGGGACGGTCCAGCAGGCCGATGACGTTCATCATGGTCGTCTTGCCAGATCCCGATTGTCCCATCACTGCTACAAACTCGCCTCGCTCGATCTGCAGATCGACGCCGGACAGGGCGTGGACCTCAGTCCCACCCATGGAAAAGGAGCGTGAAACGTTCTGGAGGGTAATCACCTTCCCCCTCCACCGCCTCCGGGGCCGAAGAATCCGGGGACGCCCCCGGGGACTCCCCGTGGCTGCTGCACCGTTGCAGCGTAGGCCACACCTTCGTTGTCTGCCCCGATCAATACTACTGCACCGGCTTCAAGGCCGCCGGTGATTTCCACGCTGGTCCCGTCCGAATCCCCCACCTCTACGAAGAGCCGCTCAGTCCCACTCTCTGGTCCGTCAACGCCAGGTCCCGGCAATGTTACGAACCATTCACCATCGAGCTGCCGCACGGCGGATATGGGGAGCAGCAAGGCTTCTTCGCGGACCTCTGTAACGATGGTTACGCTGGCGCTCATGCCGGGTGCTGGCAGGGGCCTTGCCGATGCCGCGGGAGGTTGCTGTCCTGCGCCCTGCTGACCCCCGGCGAATCGCGAGAGCGCCCCGGATTCCCGAGCAGTCTGCAGCAACTGCTCCACTTCTTCGGGGAGCTCCACGCCCTCGGGGAGAGGTTCTCCGCTGGTGATCGCCTGCCTGAGTTGCTGGGGCGTTGCTCCTTCGGGAAGTTCAATACCAGAGAACGCTCCAGGGAAGCCGCCTCCCGGCCGGAGCCCACCCGCAGGTGGCTGGGGCGCGTCTTCCGCAAGCTCGGGGCCTGTCAGGATCCTTGCCTCAACATCGTAGGTCACGACCCCCTGCTCGGCGTTTGGAACCCGTCCGACCGAGACCACGCGTACCGGGTACTGGATTCCATCTATTGCGTCGAAGGTAGCAAAACCGGATTGTTCTGCTTCCAGCTCGGGGAGCTCTTCTTCCGTCACCGTAAGCGCGACAAGCATGCGGCTGGGAGTGCTGAGGGTGAAGGCCGATAACGCTGCGGCCACCCTGTCGCCGGGCTGTACATTCACTGCCTCTATGACTCCGTCGAAGGGAGCATAAATCGTAAGAATGGCAGCGGCCTCGAGAGCCTCCTCCAGGGAAAGCTCAGCGATTCGTACGTCCTGCCGTTGCTGTTCTATAGCGTTTTCCGAAGGCCCTGCTAGCAGCTCGTCATACTGGGCCTGGGCGCTGGCAAGAACGGCACGGGCGGTTTCCAACGAGGCTTGAGCCTGCCTTCTGTCCGCTTCGTCAACGTCTTCGAGCAATTCCTCGAGACGGGCCACGGCAGCAGCGTGGCTGGACTTCGCTGCTTCCACGGCCTGCTGCGCCTGGTAGATGTCCTCCTCTTCGGGGGAGTACAGTTCCCGGAGCCTGGCCACGGCGGCTTCGTGGCTGGATTTCGCCGCCTCCACGGCCTGCTGTGCCTGGAAGACATCTTCCGATCCGGGCGCCAGTAGTTCATCAAGCCTTGCCACTGCTGCCATGTGGAAGGCCCTTGCGGCTTCGACCGATTTTTCGGCCTGGAAGAGGTCATCTGCCGAGACCGGGGCGAGTTGCTCCTCAAGCTGTTCTTCGGCCGATGCCAGTGCAGACTGGGCCGAATCCCTGTCCGCAGAGGAACTAACGAATGCGATGTTGGCGTCGGCCAACGACGCTCCAAGACTTTCGTAGGTCGCAGAACTGTCCTCGAAGGATGCCTTGAAGTCCTCGACCAATAAATCGGAGAGGGGCAGCGGGGACTCACAGGTATCTCGAATCACCAATCTGGAGCCCAGACTCGCATACCTGTTGCAGAAGGCATCAAGAGCCTCCGTTAGTGTCTCCATCGATTCTTCGGCACTGATCTCTGCCTCCGTGAGCTGCACTGCCGCCTGAGACACAGCGACCTGCAACTCGGAGATTTCTGCTTCGCTCGGATCGGCGGTCAGGTCGGCCAATGCCTGCTCGGCGCTGGACAGCTGCACTAAGGCGCTGGCGATCGATTCCTGCGCGCTGGCCAGGGCGTCCGGGCTGGGTGGTTCCGACAAGGCAGCCAACGCCTCCTCGGCGCTGGAAAGCTGCCCCAGGGCAGTGGCAACGTCCTGTTCCGCGCTGGCCCGCTCCGCGGCACTGGGCGACGCCGACAGAGCGGCCAATTCCTGCTCCGCGCTCGATATCTGGCCCAGGGCGCTGGCGACAGCCTGTTCCGCGCTGGCCACTTCCGATGCCGAGGGCGGGTCTCCCAGTCGGTCGAAGTCAAGCTCCGCGTCGATGACCTGTGATTGCGCCGAGGCCAGCGCCTGCTCTGCCGATGCTATGGCAGAGGCATCCGGTTCCGCCAGAAGGCTGTCCAGTCGCAACTGTGCCAGGCGCAGCTGGACTCTCTCGGTCTCGACCCGGAGCCGAGATTCGGTGTCGTCCAGCGAGGCGAGTGGGTCACCCGTCCTTACTTCGTCGCCCAAAGCCACTGAAACCGATGCAACCACTCCGCCGACCTCGAAACTGAGCGAGGCGCTGCGTTCGGCCACTGCCGACCCAGAGAGTTCCACCTCTGTGCTCAAACGCCCCATTACCGCCTCTGTTCGTTCCGGCTCAACGACTACGTCGGTCTCGTCGGAGCGGGTGAGAAAGTATGCGACGATTATGGCAGCGATGATTACGGCCACGGCGGCTGACAGGAACAGCCAGCGCTTGCGAGGCCCCCCTCTTCGGATAATAGAGTCAATGTCAGCTGAGTTCATTGCCCGCCTTGCGCCAATTCGAATGGCATTGGCTTCCGAGATAATAGTTCATTCCCGATCATGAGGAGAACATATCTGATAGGTTTTAAGAAAATGTGAAGGAGGTTGGTAAGTTCAGCCGAATCGGTCAGAGCCGTTTTCCCAAAGGGCGGATGGGAAGTTGGGGTCTTGCGCCTGCAGTCCATGGAACGTTGGCTGCTTGTGACAGAAGGCTTGGGTTGTTTCAGCTGACACGGCCTGCTGCCTGGCTTCTATAGCCTGAATGCTGACGAAGATCACGCGGTCTCGCCTTGAATTGGAAGGGTGATGGCAGCCGTCAGCTCCATGGCAGGTTGACGGTGACGGTGCACGACCATAGACTCCTACGCAATAGAAAGCCTGTGAGTATCAAACGCGAGGGAGTATGGCAATCAACCTGCAGATCATGTCGCCGGCCGCCGCTCGGGTCGACTTCAAGGTGCCACCTGCGGCGCGACTTGACACCCTGAACGGCAAGACCATCGGCCTCTACAACAACATGACCGGCGGTGCGGAAGTGGCCGTGAACCGCGTTGCGGAGCACTTGGGCCGGCGCTTCTCCGACGTAAAGTTCGAAAGCTACGGCGGGAGCCTGCGCCCCGACCGGCCCGCTCTGAGCCGGGGAGTGCACATCGACGAGGGCGAGGCGTCCACGATAGCCACCGAGGTGGATGCCATGGTCGGCGCAGCCGCGCATTGAGGGGGCTGCACGTCGTGGCTTGCCCACGACATGGTTGCCATGGAGAAGGCAGGCATCCCGTCCGTCGGCATCGCGGCCCGCAGTTTCGCCCGCGCCTGGCAGGCCTGCGTGGATGGCTGGGGACAACCCGCGACGGCCTTTGTGACCATACCCCATGCCTGCACCGGCCAACAGCCCGATTACATCCACAGGATGGTGGATGAAGAGATCGACAACATCATCCTGGGACTGACGCGGATGTCAGCGTCTGCAGACATCTCCGGCGTCACCAATCGGCACAAAGAAACGGACGTCTTCACCGTCACGCTGGACGAATCTCCATGGGGACTGGACGCCGTGAACCGTTTCATGGAGGAGCGGGACTGGAGCGACGGCATGCCCGTCGTCCCGCCGACGCCGTCCGCTGTGGAGGCCATGCTCAAGGGCACTCGCCGTGCCCCGCAGGACGTGGTCATGGTGATGGAGCCCGGCTTCGGCCTGGCGACGGTGGAGAAGGTTGCCATCAATGCCGTGATGGCCGGCTGCCAACCCGCACAGTTTCCCATCCTGCTGGCTGCCCTCGAGTGCATCGCGCAGCCGGAGATGAACCATCGCGACATGCAGGTGTCGGGCCACACAGAGGCGCCGCTGATCCTGGTCAACGGGCCCGTCGCTTCCCAGGCTGGCATCAACTATGGCACCTCGGCCATGGGTCCCGGGGTGGTCAACAAGGCGAACACTGCCATCGGTCGTGCCCTGCGCCTGTGCCTGATCAACATCGGCTACTGCAAGGCCGGCGCCGGTGATCCCAACTTCATCGGCCTGCCCACCAAGTTTGGTATGTGCATCGCCGAGAACGAAGACGTGAGTCCCTGGCAGCCATACCACGTGGACAGGGGATTCCGCCCGGACGATAGCGCGGTGACCGTAGTGACCGTCACCGGTCCCACTGATGTGTTGGACACCGCCTCCCGAAACGCCGAGGACACACTGAACAATATCGCCTCCATGATGTTCTATCGCCACGCCGGAGGAGGCAGCTGGATCAAGGGCCGTCAATCGGCACAGGTGGGCCATACCAGTAGGAGGGTTGAGTATAAAGGCCCTTACCACCCCATCATGCTCAGCCCCTCGCGAGCCGTCATCCTGGCCGAAGCCGGCATGAGCAAGCGGGATACCCAGGAGTGGTTGCACGAGCGCTGTCGTGTCTCACTGCGGGAGGCCATTGGCTCCGGTGTTCCCACTGACGTTGATGGCAAATGGCGGCACCATCCGGAACTTCAGCATCTCGCGGACGATCCCGACGCCAAGATTGCGGCCCTCGAAGATCCCGAACAGTACCTGCTGTTCGTGACCGGCGGCTCCACCCACTACGCCAACTTCTTCTATGGCACCTATGGCATCGCCACCATGCCTGTGGAGAATTTGCCTTAAAACAAACTTGAGGCATTGGTATCACTCTCCCAGCGGTGGAGGGACACTATCCCGTCAGTCCCGTCCAAGTTCCCCGTCAAGGTAGGGGCATCTTACAGACAGCTTCTCAGGCGAGGTCAACCATAGATGGAATATCGCAAACTTGGCGACCTGGACGTTTCAGTAATCGGACTGGGAACCCTTCGTACTTTCGACGTCGGTGACGAGGATGGGATAGCCGTTCGCAGGCAGATCGTGGACAACTGCCTGGACAACGACGTAAACCTCATCGACACAGCAGCCTGGTACGGCAATGCCGAGCAGGTGCTGGGAGAGATCACCGGAGGCCGTCGGGACCAGTTCTACATCGCCACCAAGGTTCGCATCGAAGGAAAGGAAGCCGGAGAAGCCCAGATTGCGCGTTCTTTCGAGCTGCTGAGGACCGACTACATCGACCTGTTCCAGGTCCACAACATGATCGACTGGCAGAGTCACCTTCCCACCCTGCAACGGCTGAAGGACGATGGCAAAATCGGCATGGTCGGCGTGTCTGCCATGGTGCCCGACGCCTATCCCACCATCATGGACCTGATGCGTCAGGGCCGGGTGGACACCGTGCAAATCCCCTACAACGTTATCAACACGGCCGTAGAGGATGAGCTGCTGCCTCTTGCCGAGGAACTAGGCACCGGAGTCCTGGTCATGGAGCCGTTACAGAAGGGCCGCTACGTACTTGAATTGAAGCAGCAGCCCGACCTGGTTCCGCTGCAGGACCACGGCATTAACACCTGGGCGCAGGCGTTGCTGGCATGGGTGATTTCAGACCCCAGAGTCAGTTCGGCCATACCCACCACGTCCCGTCCCGAAAGGATCGCCGAGAATGCTCAAGCCGCGGAGGCCTGCGCGTTGCCCCAGCAGCTTCGGGACTACATTCTGTCCGAGGCTTTGAGGTGCTTGTAGCAGGTGGTCCCGTAAACGATGAGGCCAACATCCCGCACAAATATATGCGAAGGCTGGCCGATTGCCAGAACAAACGCTTCAGGGTTGCGCTCCCGGATAATGCGCTCAAGCGATACTAACTGCCCCGGCGAATCAGATCAGCAATCCTTTCACCCATCATCAAGACGGCTGGGTTGATGGGCGCGCTCACCAGGTCCGGCATGATGGACGCGTCCACCACCCGCAGGCCCTCCAGCCCATGCACCCGACCGTGCTGGTCCACAACGGCGGTTGGATCCAATGAGGGTCCCATCCTGCAGGTACCGGAAATGTGGGAAAAGGTCACCGCCTCCCGCATCATCCACGCATCGAGGGCTTCTTCGGAGACCAGGTCCTGATCGGACGGTTCCAGACGGTCGCCGAGAACCTCCTGCATCTCCCCGTGCTGGGCCAGTTCCAGTGCTTGACGCACACCCTGGCGTAACCGTTGACGGTCCGAGGGTTCACTGAGGTAGTTGTAATCCAGCGACGGCTGCACGCTGGGGTCGGTGGAGGTCAACATCAGCTCACCGCAACTTTCGGGTCGCAGCAGGGCGATCATCATCTCGGCCAGGTTGGGGCGGGCGGCTCCGAGTTTAGCGTCGCCGGGGATTCTCAGGGTCCTGATCCTCGGAGTGACAAAGGCCGAGAAGCCAATCCACAGATCGTTCCGGTATTCCGAGCCGGGCGCGGTAAAACGCAGGGTTGCCCCTCCTGCGCCCTGAGAGTCGCCCCCGGAGTAATCGGCCCGAATTCTCCAGGTTACGTACAGCTTGGGATGGTCCTTGAGATTCCGGCCCACGCCGGGTGAGTCCAGAGTTACAGGGATACCCAGTTCCTCCAGGTGGCTTGCAGGCCCTACTCCCGAAAGCATCAGCAACTGGGGCGAACCCACGGCGCCGGCGCTCAGGATAAACTGATCTCCCTCTACGGTGAACGTTTCGCCTCCGCTCTCTATCAGTGCGGCCACGGCCCTGTTTCCCTGGAATAGCAGCCGCTGCACCGCGCAATTCGGCCGAATCGTGAGGTTCAGGCGGTGTCGGCTCGGATCCAGGTACCCCAGCGCGGTGCTGAAGCGGACCCGGTTGTGGTTGTTGGCAATGCCTGGCCCCACCCCAGTGGAGTCCGGGCTGTTGTGGTCGGGGCAATCCGGGAATCGAGCGGCCCGGCAGGCGGTGTAAAAGGCCTCCTGCGTCGGATGCCAGTCTTCCCTCCCGGAGTGGTGAACGAAGATTGGCCCATCTGTGCCATGAAAGTCGTCGCGAAAATCCACGTCGGTCTCGATCCTACGGAAGGAGGGCATAACTTCCTGGAAACTCCACAGATCGTTGCCCAGGTCGGCCCAATGGTCGTAGTCCTCGGGATCGCCGCGGTAGAAGGCCGATGAGTTGATGGCGCTGGAGCCGCCAGTTACCTTGCCTCGGGGCACCGGCATTTCGGGATACGCATCGGTGGCTCTGGCCACATACTGCCAGCTATGCCTGCTTTCCAGCAGGGATATGGGATGGCCAGCGAAGGTGCGCGGAGAGTGGTCGCTGCCGCGTGTGTTGTACCCGAACTTGAGATCCTCGGGCAGGTGCTGAAAGTCAGGATAGTCGGGGCCAGCTTCCAAGAGCAGCACGGACACTCCCGGGTCCTCCGAAAGGCGGGCCGCCAATACACTGCCAGCGGATCCGGCGCCGATGATGACGAAGTCGTATTTCATGTTTCTCCCTGGAAGGGAAGTGCGAGACGGGCACGCCTGATCGATAGCTAGACGTGGAGCCGCTCGTAGGCGGAAAGTCGCTGGATGCCTTGGGCTTCGTCGTATTCGGTGGCGGAGACCATCCGGCTAGTCATGCTCTCCGGGGTCTGCAGGGCCATGTACACGGCCGCCTCGGCTATGTCGTCCGGCAGCCTCATGCGCTTGTGTACTTCGTCGTCGTAGTCGTCGTTGGGCCTGGTCAGGTTCCAGCCGGGATCGAGAATGTTCACGGCGATGCCGAAGTCCTTCACTTCGTCGGCGAGGGACTCGCTCAGCCGCTCCACCGCCGCCTTGGCAGCCGCGTAGGACGCCTGTCCGGCCCGGCCCCGGCGGGCCAGGTTCATCGAAGTCAAGTTGATGATGACGCCGCGTTGACGCTCAATCATGTGGGGGAGGACCGCCCTGCAGGTCATAAAGGTAGTGGTCAGGTTCGACTCCATCACCCGATGCCATTCCTCTTCGGTGATGTCCAGCACAGAAACCGCGTGTGTCAGGTCGTTTGTGAAAAGCCGGTATCCCCCGGCATTGTTAACCAGGATATCGATCTTTCCCAGTTCGCTGATGGTCTCCCGTGCCGCCCGGTTGGCGCCCTCGCTGTTGGTGAGCTCGGCCTTGACCGTGTGGGAGCGGCGGCCCAGAGCGTGTATCTCTGATCCTACGGAGTCCAGCTCCGAGGGAGTGCGCGCCACAATGGCCACGTCCGCGCCCTCACGAGCGTAGGCCAAGGCCATCGACCGGCCCAGGCCGCGGCCCCCGCCCGTCACCAGGGCGACTCTTCCTTCCAGTTGCATCTATGCTTCACCCTTGCATGTTGGCAGGAACAACCCCCACAGGTTGTAAGACATTTGCCAGGACTGGCAATCTCGGCGCAGCTGTTCGCTATGCCGAGAGCGCTGCGGCGACGCCTTCTATTTTCCCTGACCCGGACTCGGTGAGCTCACTGACAGCCCTGACGATGTTGGGGTGCTGCAATCCGGATACGAGGAAGGTCCACCGGCACGCCCGCTGCGTGTTCGCAGTGATCTCTTCTTTTTCGGCATCCGTAAAGGTGTGGCCCGCAGCTTTCTCAAGAGCGGCTATGTTCATCCCTATCTGCTGCGCCAGGAGCCCGTCAATCGCACCGCCGAGTTCCAGGACCTCATCGATGGCCGCTTCCCGCTCTGCCAGCGTCATCTCCTCGGCCACCTCCCCGATTAGCAGGGTGTCCATCTTTGCGTGCTGCGCCTCTTCCATCCAGTGGAACCTCAAGAGGTCTCGCATCAGACCGTCAAGGTCCGAACTGTCTTGCACGTGCTCTACATAGTGAAGCTGGGTGAACCATTCGATGATGGCGGTCAAGACCATGACGGCCAGTTTGGACTTACTCCGGACCACTTCCGCCACTTCTTCCCTACCGGGGATCAATTCGCACTCCGTGCCGAATCCCTGGCCAAATAGAACCACAGACCTGCGAAACAGTTCCTGGTGCTTGAATTCTTCTTCGGCAAACCTCAGCAGAGAGCGGGCCCTGACCTCGTCCCCGTAGACATCCCTCATTGCCTCTTCCGTTACGGTGGGGATGATGAACTCCTCCACGAAGGCAAATATGTGGCAATAAGCGTTGCCCATAATCTGATTCAAGAGAAGCTTCTCGTGGTCGTTCAAGCATCCTATCTCGTCCACACCGGTAAGCCTGTTGGGCAGGAATCGTTTGGAAAAGTCAAAATTCTTGTCGGCCAGAACGTCGTCTTCCAGCCATGAGACCCTCTTCGAGATGTCCAGGCACTCCTGGTACGTGTAGTTGTGTGTAAGCATGGCCTATGCCTCCTTGCACGGCTATTTTCGCAGGGATTATTCATACAAAGCAGACTGGATCCAGAACCAGCCCATCATTCCGGTTGAGAGCCATAGTACTATCACTCAGGGGTGCGGGCAAACTGTGTATCGAGCAGAAAAATTGTTCCGGAGACTGGTCTGCACTGTGGCCTCGATGGCTAGCCATCGTCGCGTCACGCCACGATGTAGCCGAGGTGGATAGCCCCGCAGCAGGGCAGTTCGGCTGGAAGTGGTCCCGCAACCTCTTCTACACAGAGCGTGAGGCTGGCAGGCAACACCACAGAGAGCTAGCGGTGTCTGGCTCCGTTGGCCCGGTGGTAACGGCGTCGGCTCAGGCGGGCGGCCCCATCGTTGGGTAAACGGGAGGACTGCCCGACATCACCAGTCATCTGATTGGGAGCGAGTTGTCGTCCGGTCTGCAAGTGAGGTAGGCCACCGTTCCTGAGCGCCGCTCCGCAGTTGGGACATGAGGTATTCGAGTGTGGGTGCCTACGGTTGAGCTGATCGAGAAATCCTGCGCCGAGAATGCCAGCAGGAAGAGCGAAGGTGCCAATAGCCAGCAGGGCGATGGCCCCGGCCATCAGTCGGCCCAGGGGCGTTATGGGAGCGACATCGCCGTACCCCACGGTTGTGATGGTCACGACCGCCCACCACATGGTTGAGGGTATGCTGGTGAATTTGTCAGGCTGAGCGGAGTGCTCCGCGATGTACATCAGCGAGGATGCCAACACCAGGAGCACGCCGATAACCGACGCCACGGCCAGCAATTCGCTCTTGCGGGAAGAGGCCACGGCCGCCACCGCCTGCATTCCGGCAGAGTACCGGGCGAGGCTGGCCAGACGACTCAGCAGCCGAATAACCCGTAACGCTCCGAGATCCAGCCCGGAAGGCAGGAGCAAGATTATGAAGAATGACACCACGGCAGTTGCGTCTGCCAACATGAGAGGGCGGAACATGTAGCGTAGCCGCCCGCCTACGGGGTGGGCGTATTTGTCGTTGGCTGTGCACGACCACACCCGCAGCAAGTATTCCACGCCGAATATGCAGAAGGAGACCAATTCGAAGTAGTACAGATACCTGGCGGCGTTCTCTTCCACCACCCCTTCGGTGCTTGCGACTATGGCCGCCACGTTGGCGACTATCAAGAGCATCAGGGCAGTATCGACCCACCTGCTCTGCAAGTCGCCGTTCTGATCGATTTCCAGTAGTTCGTGGACTCTCCGCTTCATCCCAACCAGCCACCGCACCCGGAGACCGCGCCAGTCTTCCCTCAACCGTTGGAGGGACTAAAAAGGCGTCGCCCCGACGTCACTGAAATGTTAAAGGGCCCTCTCGTGGAAAGACAGCGATTCGGTGGGCCATTAAAGACGATTTGCGGGCGTCCTCCTCGCGGCGGCGAGTGCTACGCTGGTTGTGGGGCCGTTGATTGAGGCCGCGGAGCGCGGGCGATGAGGAACAGTAGGGCGCTCGCCCCGTAGAGCACGGTGAGAATCAGCAACGACTCGGTGTAACCACCGGTCCGGTCCACCATCCAGCCGAGGAACAGCGGCGACAGCATCATGCCGGCGCTGTAGAACACCGAGATGATGCCCGTCAGCGTGGCGAAACTGCGACGACCGAAGATGTTGCCCACCAGCACCCAGTTGAGAACTGAGGCTCCTTCCAGTATTGCCATTCCGGCAATAAAGGGAAATACGATCCAGAGATTCGGGACCAGGGTCAAAGCGAGCAGAGACACTGCTCCGGCGCCCATCCCGACGGCAAGAACCCCCTGCCCGGGGAGCTTCATGCCGGACATTCCGATGAGCAGCCGGGCCGGAATGGAAACAAAGAAAAGGAGGGCCATCACATCAGCGCCGGTCTGCTCCGAGGTCCCCTTCCAGACCATAATGGGGATGGCGTGGACCAGGACCCCGCTGGTCACTGAGATGCGCAGAGCGCTGGCGACCAGGATGAACCAGTATGACGGCGTTCGCAGGGCCTCTGCGACCGTGAAGTCGCGTCCGGACGCCTGCGCGGAAGAGACCGTTTCGGAAGTCTGCTCAACGGCCTCTCCCACGTCGGCAAGATCTATTCCAACGCTTTCGGGGGACCGGCGTATCATCAGCGAGAATGGCACGACCACGACGGCTACGAAGATGCCCGTGTACAGCATCACGTCCCGCCAGCCGAGAGCTTCGACGCCCCGCGACAGCAAAGGAATCAGCATGGCGCCGCCGATGGTGTAGGCGGTGATGACGATGGTCATGCCCATGGCCCGGCGTCTTACGAACCACCGGTTAACGACGGCCAGGAATGTCTGCCCGAAACCGCTGTTATTGCCCACGGACACGATGCCGACATAAACCAGTACGAAGACCCAGTAACCGTCAACGCCGGCAAGGAATATCAGGCCCACGCCGGCCATCAGCCCGAAGACGAGGACGATGGGACGGGAGTCGAATTTGTCCACCATCCAGCCGACTAAGGGTCCGCCGACGCCCGCTTCGCCCCTGGACAGGGCGAAAATCAACGAGACCTGGGTGTCGGTGAGCATAAGCTCGTCGCGGATGGGGATATAGAACACGGGAAAACCGTAGGAGAAGATGGCCCCCGGGAACAGGGCCAGGAAACAGCAGGCGCCGACAACCCACCAACCGGGATAGATACCGACGAACCGGTGCCGCAGATCGGTGATGGAGTCTAACAAGGGCGCCCACCCGCGCCGGAGGCCCCAGGTTCAGGATGCAGACCTGAGGATGAGTGCAAGTCGACTCTCTCCAAGTGATTGTGCGGCTTGATCAGCGAGAACATCGCGCGAATCATAACACGTGAAAAGCAGAGGAGATTGGCAGGGCCGAACTTGAAGGCAACTTCAGATATATGCAGGACAATTGCCAGGGGTCTCTAAGAGGAATATTGCACAGGCAGGATTAACCCGGCTGTGAATTCCGTTGGATTGTAAATTCTCATCCGGTCAAGGACATCGAAAGCGACCCTCATGTTGGCTGGATTCCACAATGCCCGTGCCGGGGTTAAACTGGCAGTCAAACGGGGTTTGGAGGCAAAACGATGAAGTCTTTGGGTCGAGTCGCCATCGTAACCGGCGCCGGATCAGGAGTTGGTCGGGCATCGGCGCTGGCCCTGCTGCAGGACGGCTATTCCGTGGCGCTGGCCGGACGGAGGCTGGAGACGCTGGAAGCGTCGCTGGGCGAGGCCGAGGAACACCGCGAAAGGGCCATCGCTGTGGCAACGGACGTGGGGAGTCCTGAATCGGTGAGCGAGCTGTTCGCCAGAACCCGCGAGGCTTTCGGCGGACGGTTGGATGTGCTGTTCAACAACGCGGGCAGCGGCTCACCTCCTGTCAACATGGAAGACCTGACTTACGACCAGTGGATGTCGGTGGTCAATGCCAACCTGACGGGCACCTTCCTGTGCACCCAGGAAGCGATCAGGATTATGAAGGACCAGGACCCCATGGGTGGGAGGATCATCAACAACGGGTCAATTTCCGCCTACGTGCCGCGCCCCAACAGCGCGCCTTACACCGCAACGAAGCACGGTGTGATGGGCCTGACCAAGGCCACGTCGCTGGACGGCCGCAAGTACGACATCGCGTGCAGCCAGATTGATATTGGCAATGCGGCCACCGAAATGACCGCCGCGATGGAGAGGGGCATTCTGCAGGCTACCGGCGACATCAAGACGGAGCCTCGCTTTGACGTGGCCCATGTAGCCGAGACGGTGGTCTACATCGCCAATCTCCCCCTGGAAACCAACGTGCAGTTCATGACTATCATGGCCACCAAAATGCCCTTCATCGGCAGAGGGTAATTCGGCGCAGGACAATTCGGTAGAAGTTGATTCGGTAGGGGGTGATACATCATGGCTCTGATCGAAGCTGGCGATTTCAGGTTCGAAGTTGACGAAGGGTGGGGCAGGCTACCCGACGGGATGGGCACCGGGGTAGTTACCGGCGTGGTGGTGGACTCGCAGGACCGAGTGTATCTCTGCCAGCAGCAACAGGACCCGCCTGTACTGGTGCTGGACCGAGACGGCAACTGTCTCGACTCGTGGGGAACCGGCTATGTTGTGGAGCCGCACACGATGTACATCGGGCCCGACGACGTGATCTACCTGGCCGACCGTGGCGCTCACGTGGCGATGAAGCTTTCAGTGAGCGGGGAGGTCCTGCTGGAAGTGGGCAACAGGGGCCAGCCTTCCGACACCGGATGCTTCGAGGACGAGGGAATTGTGCTGCGGGCTGGTGGGCCATTCAACCGCCCTACCAGGCTTTCGCCTGCGCCCTCAGGGGATCTGTATGCCTCCGACGGTTACCGCAACTGCCGGGTGCATCGCTTCGCCGCCGACGGGCAATTCATAGCATCGTGGGGTCGGCCCGGCGGCGACGGTCCTGGAGCGTTCTACTCACCACACTGCCTCTGGGTGGACGGTGAAGGACAGATATACGTTTGCGATCGCAACAACAACCGCATCCAGATCTTCGATCCCGAAGGGACATTCGTCACCCAGTGGACCAATGTACAACTTCCCACCGACCTGCACATCGGGCGGGACGGCCTGTTCTACCTGGCGGAGAGGGAGAGCGGAGACGCTGTGAAAAACCTTCTCACGGTGCGGGATGGCAACGGTGCAGTGATAGCGAGCTGGGCCACACCGCGCAGCCACCAGATCTGGCCTGACGCCCACGGCGACATCTTCCTCGTCAGCGGCACGGCCACCGACGCATCGAAGGGACTGGGGACCAGGTACGTGAAGGTGCGGTAAGCGGCAGGGCCCATCGCGTCTTAATCGCCGCAGTCCATTTTGATGACAGTTGTCCCTTGCCAAGCCTTGTGACCCTTCTCTAGCATGAAATCCATGTCTACTACTGAAAGCAACCTCATCTGGGCTGCTTCCAAGGTGGGTCACTCTGCGACCCTACTCAGGCCCTACCGGTTCACGCCAATTTCCGGAAATTACCGGAATAAACAAGAATTCAGGCCCTCCGACCGGCAATGTTGATTCATGGATCCGGCCTGCCCAACTGTGAAATCAAGACCAAATTTTCCTGCGGTAGCGGTCGAGCACTGGCCCACATCGAGGGATGACCCTATAATGACCGGGTTGACATTTGCAGTCAGGCACCCGTGTGGCTCGCGTGCAGTCTAGCGCGCTCAGGGTGCCTGTCGCAGCGAAAAAAACAAATCCCGCAGAACAGTTACCCAGGAGGACGGCATGGTTGAACAACTGGCCCGACCGAAGGACCAGGTGGAAGTCTACTGGTTTTCCGAGCAGCCCCAGGGTTACGTGAGCGACGAACAACTGGAGCAGTACGACTCGGGACGGCTGGGATTCCCCAACAGGCACTTCGACCCGGACAAGGCCCACGTTCTTTACAACGAGTACCACGACCAGTATGCGCTGGCCGACGAGGTGGGATTCGACGGGATAATGACCAACGAGCACCACGCGGCGTACTGGTGCGGGAAGCCGGCGGTTAACCTGGACGCCGCCGTCATCGCCAAGTTGACTAAGCGGGCCAAGATCGCGATCCTGGGCAATGTGATTGCCGTCAACGATCCCATTCGCATGGCGGAAGAGATTGCCATGCTGGACTGCTACTCCGGCGGCAGGATTATCTCCGGCTTCGTGCGCGGCGGCGCGGTCGAGACGCTGCAGGCGGGCATCGACCCCACGGAAAACCGTGAGCGGTTCGAGGAAGCGCACGACCTGATTGTGAAGTGCTGGACCGAGCCTGGCCCCTTCCGGTACGAGGGCAAATACTACCAGTACCGGGCAGTCAATCCGTGGGTGCTGCCGATGCAGCGACCCCGGCCGGACATCTGGTTCCCCGGCACTGGCAGCCCGGAGAGCGTGGTGTGGGCGGCGAAGAACGGCCACCCGTACATGAACCTGGGCGCGGTGATGGAGACCACCGAGTGGCTCAAGAACATCTACATCGACACCGCCCTGGAAGCCGGATACCAGCCCGGCCCCGAGCATTTCGGCTATCTGCTTAAGGTCTTTGTTGCGGACAGCGACAAGAAGGCCGACGAGATTGGCCGTAACTTCGTGTGGACCGAGGGACACCGGCAGCGCGGGCCCCGCGAGCATGTGGACCCGCCCGGCTACCAGTCGCGAGAGGCGCTGCAGATTAAGCGCAGCCGCCCAACGGGGGTGTTCGCCGGGAACGCCGGTGACCCGCAGTCTTACGACCTGCAGAAGGACGCCAGGACCATCATCGTTGGCACGCCGGACACGGTTATAGAGCAACTGAACTGGGTGGTGGAGAAGCTCAACCCCGGCTACCTGCTGATCTATGGCAACGAGGGGCCGATGCCCCACGAGGACTGCATGCGGTCGATAGAGCTGCTGGGGAAGGAAGTGATTCCGGCGCTGAAGGAGATTCAGCTGCAGCCATACGAGGCTGCGTAACAGCACGACGGCTACGGATTCGGAAGCGGACAGGCGCGGCTACGGCCGCGCCTTTGCTGTCACCCGCGAACCGTCAACTGTGACAGCAACCGCTGCGATGCTTCCGTGACTTCGGCCACCGCCTGGTCAAAAGCATTGGCGTTTGCCTTCGATGGCTGACGGTAGCCGCTGATCTTGCGAACGAACTGCAGCGCGGCGGCCTCGATTTCCGCGTCGGTGGCGGGCGATTCGTGGTTGCGCAGGACCTTGATGCTGCGACACATCAGCGGCCTCCCTCGTTTTCTGTGCGCGGAATGGGACGGTACTTGTCGCCTTCCTCCCGCGTGATGCGGCCCGAGGCCATCAGCCACATGCGAGCGATCTCCGGTCCCATGAATTTGAAGGTGCGGCGGAGTTCCCTGGCAAGGTCCGGGTACTCGTGGCCCTCCATCTCGTCGTAGAACCAGCGGCAGAAGCCGCCGTGGTCGTCGCGAATGGACTGCACCCGGCGGGCGTTCTCGATGACACCCTCGATCTTGAGGCGGTTGCGGATGATGCCGCCGTTCTGCCGCAGGCGCTCGACTTCATCAGGGCCGAAGGTTGCGACGTCGTCGATCTTCCAGCCGGCGAAGGCTTCGCGGAAGGCGTCGCGCTTGTCGAGGATCATCTTCCAGGTCAGGCCCGCCTGGAAGACCTGCAGGCTCATCACCTCGAACAGGGCGTCGTCGTCGGTGGCCCGCCGGCCCCAGATGGTGTTGACGTACCAGTCGCGCAGGGGATCGGGTGGCGCATTGGGGTCGGGTATGGACTCGTGGGGCATGGTCCTCCGGGGAGGCGCCAGCCGCCCGTCCTTCGACAAGCTCCGGATAAACGGCTGGCCATGAATGTGGCTTGGGTACCCCGCAGCCCGTTTGTGGTGTGCCTGTTGAACCATGAACGGACTGACTGAACGCAGTCTAGCGGGGGATGATGGGCAGGGACACGTGGGACGGCTGGACAGAGTCGTGCAGGATCGTCTGGATGGCTGGTTTCACCTCGCTGTCCTCGGCGATGACGCCACCGGTGTTGGTGTTGCGGTCGAAGCGCGGGAAGTTGCTGCTTGAGACTTCTAGGCGGATGCGGTGGCCGGCCTTGAACACGTTGCTGGTGGCCAACAGGTCGATGGTGTAGCAGTAGGCGCGATTTGGCTCAATCAGCGACGGGTCGGACATCGATTCGCGATAGCGGGCGCGTATGATGCCGTCTGTCAGGTTGCGGGCACAACCGTCCTCGCATACATCGACGAGCTTGGCGGTGAAGTCGGTGTCAGTTACGGAAGTCGCTGCCCAGAGTGTCACTGTGATGGGCCCGGTGACCTCAACGTCGCGCTCCAATACCGGAGTGGAGTAGACGAGCACGTCGGACCTCTGTTCGATCTCGTTCTGGTCGAAGGCCCCGCTGGTGGCGAAATAGGGATTGCAGCACAGCTGACCGCCTCGCGTCGGCACCGGGTTGGCTGGATTGTAGAGGAACACGTCGGGAGATTCGTCGCTGGGCGCCTCGGGACTGAGGGAGCCGTCACCGTGCAGCGTGTTTGCGCTGCCGCCGCTGTGCAGATAGTAGTTGGTGGTCTGCGCCCGGGCCAGCGGCCATTCGTTCTCGTCGCGCCACACGTCGTCGCCCATCACGAATATTCTGACGGGAGGCTCGTCCAGCATGCCGGTGTCTTCACCCTTGAGCCACTGGTTGAACCAACGCAGGTGAATCTCGTCGAGGCCCAGGGCCATAGCGTCGGCGGCCACCCCGAAGTAGTGGCTGCCGGCCATGCTTGCGCCGCGGGAGCTATGCTGCCACGGCCCGATGATGAGCTTCTGGCCGTTGCGCGCTTCCTCGGTGGCTGCGTTCTTGCGCATCCCGAGGTAGTTGCGGATGGTGCCGCCCAGGAAAATGTCGTACCAGCCGCCGATATTCAGCGCTGGTGTGGTGATGTTGTGGTGCTGGTCCTCAATGCACAGTTTCTTCCAGTAGTCGTCGAAGCTGGGGTGCTTGAGCCAGTCATAGTAATAGTCTGCCAGACCCCCATTGAGTTGGGGCATGTCCTTCAGGGGAAGGTGGAGAAAGGCGTCGGTCATGCCGTCTACCGACTTGACCAGCTCGGCTTGGCGGGCCTGCGGTATGCTCCGCACGCCGGAATGAGTCTTGAAGTTGGCCAGCGTCAGCTGGAGCAGCGTCCAGGAGGCATTGAACCCCAGTTCGAAGGCGCCGCCCTGGTAGGTCCATCCGTTGTGGTAATTGGATGCCGTGACGTTGGGAGCGATGGCGACCAGGTGTGGTGGACGCGTGGTGGCGCACAGCCATTGCGTTGCGCCAACGTAGGACGCGCCGATCATGCCGACTCTTCCGCTGGACCACGGCTGCGAAGCGGCCCACTCGACCGTGTCGTACCCGTCGTTGATGTCGTCGACGAAGCAGTAGAACTCACCACCGGAGGTGAAGCGGCCGCGCGTGTCCTGGATGACCAGCGCGAAGCCAGCTTTGGCAGCCTTCATGGGATCCAGCATCTGCGCCGCCAGCGCCGCAGTCTTGTCGTAGGGTGTGCGCTGCAGGATAGTAGGGAACGGGCCGGGGCCTTCCGGCCGGTACACGTCGGCATAAAGCGTCGTGCCGTCGCGCATCGTCGTAGCGACGTTGGTTTCCACCTTCAGCGAGACCGAATCTGGCATGGCTCTCCCTCCTGATGTTTGGTGGGTGCTAGTTGAAGTGAGGCATGACGCGCTCGGCGAACAGTTCCATCTGGCGATACAGGCCGTCGGCGTCGGGGGATAGGAAGCCGAGATTGACGTGTTCGACGCCTGCCTCGATCTTCGCTTCCATGGACCTAGCGCAGTCGTCGGGGGTTCCCGCGACACACAGGGCTCTTGCAATGTCCTCGGCGCTGCGTTCTGGCGTGACATATCGCTCGCCCACGTTGCGCACCGCAAGTTCCACGGCTTCGTCCGCGTTGTTGGAGACAGCAGTGGGCTGATTCAGGCCCCAGTGGAAGCCTTCCAGCTCCCGGCCCGCCTCTGCGGCGAACTGTCGCACCATTTCATTGCTGTGCTTGAGGCGCCGGTTGGTGAAGAGGTAGGGATACCAGCCGTCACCGTGAAGGGCGGCGCGTATCATGGCCGGTTCACTGCGGCCTGACACCCAGATGGGAGGGTGTGGCTTCTGAACGGGCTGGGGGAGCAGGGTAACGTCGTTGAATTCGAAGAACCGTCCCCGGTGGGAGACACTCTCTTCGCTCCACAGGCGTTTCATCACTGTCAGAATCTCGTCGGTGCGACGCCCGCGCGTGCTCTTGGCGATGCCCATGGCCTCGAATTCCACCTGCGTCCCGCGCTGACCGCTGATGCCTATGCCGAAGTCAAGACGCCCCCCCCGACACCTGGTCCACGCTGGCAACCATCTTGGCCAGCATGACCGGGTGGTACAGGGGTGCAATGACGATGCCAGTCATCACGCGAATGCTCTTCGTCGCGCCCGCCGCCGCTGCCATGGCCGGTAAGTTCAGGACGGTGGGACGCGGCGGGTTGCCGTCCATGATGTGCTCGCCCATGGTGACCCGGCTGTAGCCCAGCTCCTCGGCCCGGCGGGCGAAGGATGGAACGTCCCAATAGTCTTCTACGCTCAAGCTGCACCCGAAGGTGATACTGCCTCCACTCATTGGGCTACTCCTCGTCCTGACTCCTCAGCTCCGCCCGGGCAAGCCTTCGGGCGATTCACGTCCCAATTCTAACATCCGTCGCTTCACCTGAGATAAAATCGGTCAGTATGGAAGGCAAGATCTGTCTTGTTACCGGCGCAAGCGATGGCATCGGATACGTTGCCGCGCGGGAGTTGGCCCGCAAGGGTGCGCGCGTGGTCCTAGTCGGCCGCAACGCGGCCAAGACCGACGACGCCGTTCGTCGCATAATCACAGAGACGGGGAATCAAGACGTCGAGCGCCTGCTGGCCGACCTGTCGTCGCAGCAGGAAGTGCGCAGGCTGGCCGCAAAGGCCCTCGACCGGCTGCCCCGGCTGGACGCGCTGCTCAACAACGCCGGGGCAGTGTTCCTGTCCAACAAGCACAGCGTCGACGGGCTGGAAATGACCTTTGCCCTGAACCACATGGGCTATTTTCTTCTGACGGACCTGCTGCTGGAAAGGCTGCGAGCCTCTACCCCGGCGCGCATCATCAATGTGTCGTCCAGCTCCCACTGGCAGCCCGGCCGGTTCAGGCTGGAGGACCTGCCGAGGCCAGGCAACAACAGGGGGTACCGGGCATACGGAAAATCCAAGCTGTGCAATATCCTGTTCACCTACGAATTGGCGAGGAGGCTGGAAGGCACGGGAATCACCGTCAACGCCCTGCATCCGGGGCTGGTGCAGACCAACATCGCCCGGAACAATGGACTGCTGGGGAGAGTCGTCAACTTCTTCATCGGAGCACGCGGCGTGGACGCCGACAAGGGAGCGGAGACGCTGGTGCATTTGGCTTCATCTCCCGAAGTGGAGGGAGTTACCGGCAAGTTCTTCATCGATTGCCGGGCCGTGCCGTCGTCAGAGCTGAGCTACGATAGGGGTCTTGCCGCCGGGCTGTGGGAGATGAGCGAGTCCATTGCCGCCGCAGGCGCCGACCCAACCGGCTGATATGATGGCGATGCACAACCTAGTCTTGTAATCGCAGGAGATTGCTGATGAAGCGAGCGGTCGAGTTTTACAGTGAGGGATTCAAGCTACAGGGCGATGTCTACACACCAGACGACCTCGCCCCTGGCGAACGGCGGGCGGCGGTGCTGCTGTGTCACGGCTACACTGGGGTCAAGGACCTGTACCTTCCCGATAACGCTCGCGTCCTCAACGAGGCCGGATACGTAGCCATGGCCTTCGACTATAAGGGCTGGGGCCAGAGCGAGGGCGTGTCCCCGCTGCGCCTCGTGCCCCACAGCCGCGTGTCCGACGTCCAGGCGGCCATGACCTTCCTCGGCGAGCAGTCCGAGGTTGACGAGGACCGCATCGGCATCTACGGCACCAGCTACGGCGGCGCAACCGTCGTCTGGACCGCCGCCATCGACCAGCGCGCCAAGTGCGTGGTCAGCGTCGTCGGTATCGGCCACGGCACCCGCTGGATGAAAAGCGTCCGTCGCATGGACGAGTGGTTCGACCTGCTCGACCGCTCCAAGTCGGACCGTATCCAGCGCGCGATGACCGGGAAGTCAGACATGGTGGAGCGGGGCGAGATACTGCTGCCTGACCGCCAGTCTGCCGCCCTCGCCGCTGCCCAGCGCGCCAACAACCCCAACGCCGTGATGACCATCCCCGTCGAGTACATCGACGACACCCTCGGCTTCAACCCCGAGTGGGTCGTGGACAAGATTGCGCCCCGTCCGGTCCTGTTCATCACCAGCGACCAGGACCGACTCGTTCCGCCCGAGGAGTCAGAGCAGCTGTATGCCCACGCCGGCGAACCCAAAAAGCTGGTGACTCTTAAGGGCGTAGGCCACTACGAGGTCTACGTGGAGCCCGCCTTCTCGCAGGTGATGCACCACACCATGGACTGGTATCAGCAGCACCTGCCCCCAAAGTGCTAAACTCCACCCAAACAGGCTCAGAAAATGAGGTGACCACGATGTCAAACAAGGGATTCTCACACATCGGCCTCTCCACCCACGACCTGGACGCGACGATGGACTTCTACGAGAACATTCTGGGCTTCAAGGTCGTGCGCTGCGACACCATCAAGATCAGGCAGGGTGGCAACATCCGCCACGCGTTCATAGATGTAGGCCGAGACCAGCTGGTCGCCTTCATGGAGCCCAACAACATCCCCGGCCTGCCCGATGACTACGACACGGGCATCAACAAGGGGCTGGGCATCCCCGGCGTCTTCTATCACTTCGCCTTCGAGGCAGGCAACGTCCACGAGCTGGACGCCAAGCGTGAGGAGCTGATCGGCAAGGGAGTGAAAGTGACCGACATCGTTGACCACGAGTGGGCGATGTCCATTTACTTCACCGACCCCAACGGTATATCGCTGGAGTACTGCTGCCTGACCCGGGATATTGGCACCCTGGACGACGTCACCTTCCAGGAACGGTTCGAGCGGTCCATCGAAATCCGCAACGGCGAACCGGTGTTTGTCCGCGACGTACAGCCCGACCCGCTGGAGGCGGTGCTGGCAGACGACTAGCCCATCCGCAGCGCGGAGACATTATGGTACTTGAGATGCGCGCTGAGTGTGAGCGCTGCAAAGGCCCGTTGGGACATACGGACGCAGCGTTCATTTGCTCGTACGAGTGCACGTTCTGCCCCCAGTGCACTGTCGAGATGGATCACACCTGTCCGAACTGCTGGGGTGAACTCGTTTCACGCCCCCGCCGCCAAGCGAGCGTCAGCCAGAACTAGATACCCGTCCTGAAAGGAAGACCAGCATCAAGGATGCTTCCAACGGCTGGCGAATACAGGCTGCGGATGGTTTTCCCTACGTCAGGCCCCGACCACGCGCACGCGGTGGTTGTTGCTGTCTGCTATGTAGATGTTTCCGGCAGCGTCCACGTCGCAGCCGTGGGGACGGTCCATACCGGCCTCGTCCGCAGGGCCGCCGTCGCCCTCGCCTCCCAGGCGTCCACCGGCGATGGTGGTCACGATACTGGTGACGGCGTAGATGCGGCGGATGGCGTGATTCTCGGTGTCCACCACCAGCAGGTTGCCAGCGTGGTCGCAGCGGATGGCCTTGGGCCCACCCCAGGTGGCGCTGATGGCCGGACCGCCATCGCCGCTGTAGCCAAACTCGCCCGTGCCTGCCAGTGTTGACATGATGCCGTTGGCGTCCACCTTGCGAATGCCGTTGCCTTCGCGCTCGGCAATGTAGGTGTTGCCCGCTGCGTCCATGCACACTGCCCGCGCGCCAAGGATGCTGGCCTCTGTGGCGGCGAGACCGTCGCCAATACGCTCCTTTGCTCCGTTACCCGCAAAGGTGGAGATGATGCCCGACGCCAGGTCCAGCCGGCGGATGCGCTGGTCCTGCACGTCGGCGATGAGCAGCCCGCCGCGGCCGTCAAGGAAGCAGTCGTTGGGCTCGCGGAACTTGGCGTTGACAGCGGGACCACCGTCGCCGTCGTAGGCCACTTCGCCCGTACCCGCGATGGTGGTGATGATACCTGAGGCGGCATCGATTTTGCGGATGACGTAGTTGAGCCGGTCGACGACGTAGACGTCGCCGTTTCTGTCCACCTGCAGCGAGTAGGGCTGGTTGAAGGTGGCTTCTGTCGCTGGTCCGCCGTCGCCTGAGTAGCCCTCCGCGCCGGTGCCGGCGATGGTCACGATGACACCGGAGGCAGCGTCGATGCGCCGGATGCAGTGGTTCATCGCCTCGGCCACATACATATTGCCAGCGGAGTCGAAGGCGCACATGAACGGCTCGCTCATAAGCGACGATGCCGCGCTCCCGCCGTCTCCTGCGTATCCGCGGTCTCCCGTGCCGGCCACCGTGGTGATGATGCCAGACTGGTAGGTCATGGAAGTGGCCTCTCGCAAATTTGCTCCGGTGTCAGATGCGGTTTTCCCGGGATGAAGGTAATCAGCAATCTGCCATGCTCTCAAGCCCCATTCCGGCCCCGAGTCAGCCGCGCCAGGCGATTCCGCTGGTCGCGGGTTCCCGGGGTGAAGGCATGCTGGGCTCCGGTGCGGATGAGTTCCAGTTCAGGGAGGAGCGTCTTTATATTATCGAGGTAGTCAGCAATTACGTCTGTCGCCAAGGCGTCTTCGTAAAAGTTGACGTGCAGCAATTGCCCGAATGCAAAAAGGGCAACTATGTCCGGTCGTCCCTGCTCGTCCGCCACCTGCTTGGCAATGTCCACAATCAGCGTGTGGCCGTTGTGATTCCAGCCGCGTTCCTCGGCGATGGCTTTCAGAGCTTGGGCTGCCGCACCCCAACCCTTTTCCGAGGCTTGTATGTTGTTGCGGCGGCGCAAGTAGTTATCGGCCTCACCGATGCACCATCGGCTCAGTTCCGCGTACTTGTTTGATTCCGGGTTATTGGATTCCATGGTCTCGATTCTCATGCTTTGGGCTGTTACTGTCCGTTCCCCACTGCGCCATTGTACCAGTCGAGTATCTCGCTGCCGGTCATGAAGACCACGCCCTCGAATCGGCTGATGTAGTCGAAGATGGCATCGTAGTACTTGATGCGGTGGGCTGCGCCGGTGATGTAGGGGTGGGTGGAAATGCACATCACCCGCGCGCTGTCGGCCCCCTCGCGGTACAGCGTGTCGAAGTGGTCCTTGGCCCGTTCGAACAGCTCCGGCGAGCGGTGATTCTGGATCAGGTAGATGGGAATGTCGTTCAGTTCCACGGTGTAGGGCAGGGCGACCATGCGACCTGACTTGACTATCATCTCGTAGGGCTGGTCGTCGTTGACCCAGTCGGCGATGTACTCGATGCCCTCTTCTGCCAACACATCCGGCGTGTCGAAGGTCTCGGCGAGGCCGGGGCCCATCCAGCCTCGGGGCGCCGTGCCGGTGGCCTCTGCGATGGTGTCGATGGTACGGCGGATCACGGCGCGCTCGTCGGGCTCGCGGTTGATGACGCGCTGGATGAAGCCGTGGGCCAGCATTTCCCAGCCCGACTTGGTGCACTCTTCCACCAGCATGGGGTAGCTGAGGCAGACTGAGGCGTTGAGGCTGACGGTGGCCCTGATGCCATACTTGTCCAGCACCTGCTTGAATCGCCAGAACCCCACCCGCAGGCCGTAGTCGAACCACCCGAAGTTGGGGATGTCGGGGAGGGTGGTAACGCCCTGCGGCGTCGGCAGCACGGTGCGGGCCATGGGCTCGTTGATGTCCCACTCCTCCACGTTGATCACCGGCCATACGGCGACGCGAGCGTTGTTTGGCAGTTTCAGCGGTGGACGGTGAAAGATGGGTGAGAACTCGGCGCGGGGATTGGCCATGATAGCCTCCTGACTGTGCGCGGCCTGAGCAGGCCTGCGTCTGGACTGGATTTATGATCGCCTGATTCTAACCTCTATTGCTCCGGTTCATTTCCACACGAATCCCCCCACCGGGCACATCATACACGCGAAAACGCCAGTTGAAATTGGAGTCGATCATCGGAAATACCATGGTGTAGGTCTCGTTTCGGTACATTTCCTTCCGGTCGACGGTGATGACTGGGGACTCCGATGTAAACCGTCGCCAGATCTGCCACCCTGCTCCGGGGTCCCGCAGAAGCAGGAAGGAAGGGAGACTGTCGTCGCTCGCAGCCTGCTCCGGTATCGTGCCGAGAGAAAGCGGCGCTCCCACTCCGATGCGGGTGCTTACGTCATCTACCATCGGGCCGTCGCCATCGGGCGTAAGACCGTCGCTGTCCACCGCGTTCCACCGGGCGCAGACGGTGCCGTCGCTCAGTGGCTGCATGAGCATCTTGAACGATCTTTGCCCCACCATGGGATATGTGGCATCCCTGAATTCCACCACTCGGAAGTAGACCCCCACATAGTCGCCGTAGTCCCCATCTGTGCCAGTGGAAGCGTGATACATCTCCACGCAGGTACAGAACATTTCGTCGGCGTAGCCGTCGATTTCGAGTACGTCGCTAGATATGACGAGGCCCGCCAGGGCTTCGATGCCCCTGCGGGCACACTTTTCCAGCGAGAGCCCTTCCGGGTCGTCAGACCACCTGACAACCGCTGCGTCCCCGTGGCGAGAGCCAGGCCGCGACTCACGGAGGCCAGGCTCGTTCATCCAGAGGCGCATCAGTGAACCCCCAACTGCCCACTCAGGGTAAGACATCAACAGGCAGTAGCATGGGCGATTCTACTTTGCGGCTAAAACGCTGTCCAGCATAGCCCCGGCGCCGTTGGGCAATCCCATGTGGAATGCCCGACCTCTATCATGACCACGTTCACGAAAACGCCGCTGCGGAAAAATTCTTCTGCCATTTCCTACCATTTTCTGCCATTCCTGCTTGCCGGGTTCCGGCGGACAGCAAAGGGTGTCGAGCGGGGTCTGACAATGCATACAGAGATAATGTTAGGGATGCGCTGTCGGGCTTGGCAATAGGGAAATGTCACCAGGCTATCCAAACGCAATGGGCCTGGCTGCCGACTTTACTGGCCCTGGTACACCACCACGTCCGGGGCGAAGGCGGCCCAGGCGAACCAGAAGTGGTTGCCGTGTACGACCGGAGTCAGCGCCTTTCCCGTCAGCGGGCCGGACAATGCTTGCCCCAGAACGTTCCAGATCGAGCGGGTCTCTGCGTCCACGAAGCCGTCGCCCTCCACCCGAAAGGTCAGAGACTGCCCGTCCAGTTCCGTCTCGAACACACCCGTCGCGCCAACGTCCCTGGAGCTGGCGATGTTCGACTTGTCCAGCGCCGAGGCCGTCCCGGGCTGGAACAGCACGACTATCCTCGGTTGGTCCGCCGGGTAGTGCACGACCCGCTCCTCCTCCAGGATCAGGAACGGGAACGCCAGCGGCTGCCCGTCCAGTTCCAGCGCCGCCACCCGCTCCATGGGCAGCAGCCGACCGTCTGGCTCTCCGTCGAACAGGAACGGCGACTGGTCGACCCGGTCGTAGCCAGAGTAGGGGTTGCGGCCGTAGGTGCGAGCGTATCCTGTGTCTCTCGACAGCACGTCACCCTCGGGGAAGGCGGCCTTGAAGTCTCCCCAGGACACAATCTGCGCCGGCACAAGGTCTAGCTTGTACCCTGCGTAAGCGCCCACGATGCCCCGGCCGGTGAGTTGCTGCCACCAGCTCTCCGTCTGCCTGTCCCACATCACGAGGTCGCTGTTGCGCAGATTTCCTGATACGCCGAAGTCGAGTATTGCTTCGCCAACCCGCCGGTCGAAGGCCACGGCAGAATTGCACAGTGGACAGAACGTCACCGAGACGGGAACGCCTCCAAGGGTGTCATTGGCTATCTCATGCCAGGTCAGTATGGCCAGCGGGTAGGCCCGTGCCTGCCCGTTGATTTCCAGCGCCACCACCGGCTGCACATTCTCAAGCCACCGGTCGGTGTCCTCGATGCTGTCGAAGGTCGGGTCATCCAGCGGCGGGATGCCGTCCCGTCCCACGCCTCCTGACAGGAACTCGTCGTAGGGGACGGTGTGCAGGCTGAAGTCCGTCTCCCAGACGCTCGTCCTGAACTGCGCGGAATCGAGGGCGTCTTCCCAATTGGGGTCGGGCTGAACCTTGGGTACGGGTCCCGTCAAGTCAGCAGCCTCGGTGGGCATGGGTTCCCCGGTGGCCGTCGTCGTGGGGGGAGCCTGTGTCATTGCCGTAGTCGGGGCGCTAGTGTCCGGGGCCGCAGTTGCGGGCTGCGTCCCTTCGATTGCGATCGCAGGCTGCGTTGATTCTTCCGCGGCGGTCGGCCCGACAGTAGCCTCAGCCCTGTCGCCGGAAGGCGTGGACGTGGGCGATGCGTCAGTCCCTCCGCATCCGGCGGCCAACAGGCCGATGATGAGCAGCAATGCTGAGCAGAGGATTGCTGGCCGGCCTTTCCGGCTAAAGAAGGTTATCGCGCCCAACGGTCAACCAGTAAAAGACGATGTACGCTCCTGCAATAACCATGAAGGCAGAGGCAATGGGCTGGATGTAAGGCAACGCACGGCGCATCATGCGCACCATGGCGCCTTTGAATATCGCCATGCCCAGTGTCATTACCATTATCACGAGGCTCATACCGAAGGCATAGAGGAAGAAATTACCCACAACCTGCACCAGAGAACTGGTGGCGCTGCCAATACCCACCACGGCGATGAAAATCGGCAGGGTGCAGCTGAGGGAGGCCGTGCCGTATGACAGGCCAAAGGTGAAGAAGCTGCCAATGCTCACGGTATTGGGATTTCCCAAGCGATCGGCGGCGCGCGCTGCGATCCCTGTGTAGAGCTTGCCGCCCGCCACCATCCACGCTCCAGTTCCCACGAGAGCCGCGCCGATTATCAGGCCCAGCCAGGGAAGCAGATCGCTGATAAAGGATGCCGACAGGCCGACCGCGCCGCCCACAACCCCGAACAGCAGGATGAATCCGGCGGACACCGCTGCGCCGACCACCAGCCCGCGCAGCACCGATGCCACCGGCCCGGGACGCTGCTCCTCGGACAGGTTGGAGCCAAGATAAAGGCCCAGGTACGCCGGCAACATCGCAAACCCGCAGGGATTGACCGCCGATGCCATTCCTGCGGCGAAGGCAAATAGGGCAGTGCCGCCGATGAGGCCGCCCAAGAATTCCTGCGAGTTCCCCGACAGCTTGCCTTCCACGAACAGGTTGACGGGGTCGATACCACTGCCACTGCCCATAGCGAGGGCGCCGCCGATCGCGATGGCAAGGGCTACCGCCGACACCGTAGCCGTTACCAGCCAGGTCCGGCCCTGGCCCGAGAAATATCTTTCTATTGCGTTTGTTGCGGCCATTCGATCCGCCGTTCGCTCACGGTTTGCTCATCTATATCTACGCCAGAGTCGTCGCGCCGGATTTCAAGAACCGACGGAATATAGTCGGTGCAAGAGGTCCTGCAGTACTAGCGGAAGGGCTCAGGGTCGAAAATCCCCTCCGGTGCAAGTCCGGCGAATTGGTCGGGGTGCAGCACCTCTGCCAGCCCCTCCAGAACGTCCACTACACGCGGGCCGTGCCGGCTGGGCACCCTCCCGTCGAACACGAAGGCTCGACCGTCTTGAACTGCGGGCAATGTCTCCCATCCTGGCAGGCAGGTGAGCTTGTCACGCGCCTCCTGCCGGGAGCGCTCCGGGCCGAAGGCGCAGGGCATGATCATCAGATATTCGGGAGAGTAGTCCAGAACTTCCTGCCACGATAGTTCTCGCGAATGTCCCCGCGGGGTGGCCAGCCCCTCCTCGCCACCGGCCAATTCCGAAATTTCCGGCAGCCATTGGCCGGTGTTTCGCAGAGGGTCCAGCCAGTCGAGGCAAACCACCCTGGGGCGGTTGACGCATTCGGGCACTCCTTCAGTAACGTGGCCGATTCGGGATTCCAGCGATTCGCGAAACTGCTCGCCGCGCTCCGGTACTCCGGCTGCTTTGGCCAGATTAGTGATGTTCTGCAGGATGTCGTCCAGTCCGCTGGGGCGTATGGTAAGAATCTCCGGCTGGTAGTCCAGGACTTTGGCCGCGGTCTCGAAAACTGACCCGCTGGCGATGGCACACACCTCGCAGAGTTCCTGGGTGATGATAAGGTCCGGGCGCAGGCGGGCCAGAAGTTCCTCGTCTATCCAGTACATTGGGTTGTTGTTGGCCCGCGCCTGCTGCACCAGTGCATCGATCTCTCCGCTGTCCAGGTGATTGATGTTTCGCAGGCTATGACTGACCACCGGGCGAGCCGATGCTTCGTCTGGGTAGTCGCAGGCGTAGGATACGCCCACCAGATCGTCGCCCAGCCCAAGGGCGAACACCATTTCCGTCGCGCTGGGTAATAAGGAACAGATACGCATACGACATCCATCAACGAGGAGTGGGCAAAGTATAGTGCGGCAACGAGGAGTGGGCAAAGTATAGTGCGGCGCCCCGAGGAGGTACAAGGCTGAGGTGAGCGATTGAGTGGACAGGGGTGCGTGGTAAAATTGAAACAGTAGGGACCACGGGGGAATCGAGGTGGCGGCAAAAATCCTGTCGGGGACCAAGCTGGCGGCGGAAATTCGCGCCGAAGTTGCTGACGGCGTCATCGAGATGCGGGAGAAGCACGGCGTCACTCCCGGCCTGGCGGTTGTGCTGGTGGGCGATGACCCGGCGTCCGCTGTGTACGTCAACAACAAGCGCCGTGCCTGCGAGCAGGCGGGTCTGTTCAGCGACGCCGTTTATTTGCCTGGCACTGCAGCCGAAGCCGAGGTTCTGGGCGTCGTCGGGAATTTTAACGAAGACCCCCGCGTTCATGGCATTCTTGTGCAGCTTCCGCTCCCGGACGGCATTGATGAGCATAGGGTCATTGAGGCCATCAATCCCGAAAAGGACGTTGATGGCATTCATCCCTACAACCTGGGTAGGCTGTTGCAGGGACGTCCTGTCTTTGCGCCCTGTACTCCTTCAGGCGTAGTTGAGCTCCTGATGCGCAATGGGCACGACCCCGAGGGCGCAAGCGTGGCCATTTGCGGCCGCAGCCAAATCGTCGGGAAGCCGCTGGCGGCCCTCTTGATGCAGCGCGCGAGGGGTGGCAACGCAACCGTGACCGTGTGCCACACACGCACACGCGACGTCGCGGAGGTCACCCGTGCCGCCGACGTGGTTGTGGCGGCCATTGGACGCCCTGCTGCGATCACAGCCGATATGGTCAGGGAAGGGGCAGTCGTCATCGACGTGGGGATCAATCGTGTACCCGACCTCTCGGCGAAGCGGGGCTACCGCCTGGTCGGCGACGTGGACTTTGAAGGTGTGTCCCAGAAGGCTGCCGCTATCACTCCGGTGCCAGGCGGAGTGGGGCCTATGACCATCGCCATGCTGTTAAGAAACACCCTCACTGCCGCCCGCATCAGTATCCACGGCCACTGACCGAGCCGGCTCTTTGCCCGTGCGCACCAGCGACTTCGATTACAACCTGCCACCTGAACTGATCGCGCAGTCTCCCGTTGAACCGCGGGACTCGTCCCGTTTGCTGGTTCTGGACCGGGCCTCCGGTCGCACTGAACATCGGCGCTTCACTGACCTTCCTGCGTATTTGCGTCCCGGCGACCTCATGGTCTTCAACCAGAGCCGGGTCATTCCGGCGCGATTGTTCGCACTGCGGGATGACAACGGGGGGCGGGTCGAGTTCCTGCTGCTGCGGCGCGAGGGCGAGGGCGTTTGGGAGGCACTGGCGCGACCCGGACGGCGATTGCGGCCCGGGGCCACGGCCACAGTAATTCCGCCGACCGATGATGCGCCCGAGACGTTGCTGAAGGTTGAAATTCTGGAGTCTCGCCCCAACGGAATCAAGTCCGTTCGCCTGTCGTCGGAGGATGCGATTGACGGAATGGGGCACACGCCGCTGCCGCCATACATCCGCGAGTCGCTGGCCGACCCGGAACGATACCAAACGGTCTATGCCCGCCAACCCGGCAGCGCTGCGGCTCCCACAGCGGGGCTGCATTTCACCCCAGACCTGCTTTGCCGCGTCCGGGATGCAGGTGTGGAGGCCGCGTTCGTCACTTTGCACGTCGGGCTGGACACCTTTCGTCCGGTGCAGGGCGAAGATCCCACTGAACATCACATACACACTGAGCGTTATTCCATAGACGACGAAACCGCCCTGGCGTTGAATCGCGCCCGTTCCGAA
>CAXXKY010000001.1:0-66404 GCA_963667325.2 Dehalococcoidia bacterium | reverse complement strand
AGCCCGACTATTCCGGCGAAGGCAGCCCCGCCTACTCCGCCGATGTGGAATTGGATACCAGCATCAGTGACGAATCGGAAGAGGAAAAGCCGCCCAGCCCTTACTAGAGGCGCCTCGCTCACTCCGGCTCGCTACCAGTGCGTACGACTTCGTGCTCCCGCCATCTCCCGAATACTGCGTCGGCTTTTTCCTTCGCCGGCCTTTCGCCTTTCTCGCAAGGATAGCCCGCGTATTTGCTCCTGCGGATTTGCTATAAATCAGGCGGTGAACCCGTGCCAATGCTGGAAGTAAATGGGGCCCAATTCCACGTCCACGAGGATGACTTCTCCGACCCGTGGCGTCAGTCGCCCTCCGTGCTTCTGCACCACTCCGCGGGCGGCAACCTTCACCGCTGGCGGCCCTGGGTGCCAACGTTGGCCCGGCATCGTCGCGTTGTCCGCTACGACATGCGGGGCCACGCTGGCACGCCGCCTCCGCCACAAATGCGGTTCTACCTGCCGGACCTCGCTTCAGACATAGCCCGGGTGATGGATGCCATGGGTATTGACCGAACGCACCTGGTCGGAGCCTCCGCCGGCGGCATCGTCAGCCTGCAGTTCGCCCACGACTTCCCCGACCGGCTGCACAGCCTCACGCTGGTGGCCTCCACTCCCAGGCTGGCCCAGATGGGCCCCAGCATGGATGCCCCTTCCTGGCGGCGCATCCTGGAGCAGGAGGGCACAAGGGCGTGGCTGATGGCCGATACCGACAAACGCTTCGGTCCTGACACCGAACCGGGCGTAATCGAGTGGTATGCCGATGAGGGCTCAAAGACTTCTCCCGAAGCCGTGATGGGCCTGCAGGGATGCTTGCTGGCGGCTGATCTTGCCCCGCTCTTGCCGCATATCCCCGCTCCGACACTGGTGCTGGCGGCAGCCCAGGACGACATCACCCCCCTGGAAATGCAGCAACTGATGGCCGAAACAATGCCCAGGGCGACTCTGGAGGTCTACGAAGGTGTTGGGCACAACATGAAGGTCGAAATCCCGGACACCCTTGCCACCCGAACCCTGGACTTCATCAACGAAGTGGACCGCGGCTAGCCTGCATTGCTGGTCGATCTAGTCATCTTGCGCCGCAAACCGGAAGCTGCGAAGCGACCTTCCGCTAGACGATGGCCACTGCCGTTACCTCGAACAGCAGCTCCGGGATCAGACGGTCCGACGGGCCGGGCCGTCGGATGCGGTGCATCGACACTCCGGTGGCCGAGGGAAAGGTGTCGCCGAAGAACTTCCTGCGAACCTCCCCGATTCGCCGATACGTCGACAGGCCGTTGGGCGGCACCCACTCGATGGTGTTGACCACGTCATCCATCGAGTACCCGCCCTCCGACAGCACCCGCGCCAGGTTTCCGTAGGCCTGCTCTGCCTGAGCCACAATGTCGAAGGGCGCAACGACCGATGCCGTCGTGTGGTCCACGCCCGCCTGCGCCGACAGTTGCAGCATCCGCCCCTTCTTGACCCCCGGAACGTGTGTCGCGCCCCCGTAGCTGACCTCCCATCCTGGGACCTGTATCTCCTCTCGGCTCCCGCCCAGCACCGCAACTGCCTCAACCTCCACATGCCCTTCGGGGCGGAGCAGCCTGTTGACCGTAATGCCGGTGTTGGCGGAATATTCGCCGCCGAAGAAATTGCTGCGTGCCCCGGCAGATCCCGCGTCATACTGTAGCCACGCCTGTGGTGACACGTACTCCAGGGTCTTCACCACGTCCGATGGCGCGGCTCCGGCGGCGGTAAGCACGCTGCCCACGATGTCGTAGGTGAGACCCATCTGCACTCCCGTGTCCTGCGGAAAGGAGGCCTGCCCGTCCACCTCGTCGTTCCCGACGAACCCAGAGGTCCAGAGGGTGTCGCCAGCGATGACCCCCGGCACGTAGGTGAGCGCGCCGTACCGGTCATACCCGGGATTGACCGCCCGCTTCTCGCCGCGCACCGCCACCGCGCTGACTTCCAGCAGCGCATCGGGACGCAGCAGCCGCTCCACGCATATTCCGGTGGCCCCAACGGGAGTGCCGCCCAGGAATTCCTGCCGGATTGCCCCCGTCTCCCGGTATTGAGGCAAAGCCGATGGGTCAATGTAGTCCACCGTCTGCACCACGTTGTCGAAGGACATACCGGCGGCCTCGAGCACCACCCCCAGCTTCTCGTAGATGACCCGCGTCTGGTCCAGCAGGTCACCCTTGCACACGACCCCGCCCGCAGCCGGGTCGTACTCGCTGGCAGTCTGTCCGGCCAGGTACAGGATACCGCCGCTCTCTGCGCCCAGGCAGAAGGTGTAGCGGTTCAGGTCGAGCCACGGGAATTTCCGAGGATCGACCTCGACTATATTTCTGGGCATATCAACTCCGCCTCAGTTCCCCTCGCACGGGCATTGCATCAAGGGTCCGTCCATTCGAACGTACCAGTGCAACGGCGGGATTGCAAGGCAGAAAATTAGCCCCCGGCTGTGCTGACCGGGGGCTTCAACTTGGCAAGGATTGAATGCAGCTAGACTACGTGAGCTTCCAGAGCGTTTACCAGATTCTCCACTTCATCAATATCTTCTTGGATAGTGTCGGCATTCAACAATGATGGATGCTGGTAGTAGTTCTGGTGCAGTATGTGAGCCGCTCTACCGTAGTTCCGCAATTGCGGTAAGCGATAACGTTGTCGGGCGTTAACTATCACAGTGTCAAACTGATTGTGGTGTTCATAAGGCCAGTTATTTTTGACGGCCACAGCTTTTGCAATGTGCGATGCCGCTCCCCAACCTTTCTCCGATGCCTGATGCAAGTCGCCATCAGACAAGTATCCCTTGCTTCGCTCCAGGAACTCTTTGGCAAGACCCACGTGGTCAATGGCAATTTGGGAAGCCATTCAAGAAACCTCTTCCTACTGTCAGTCTATACCACTATAGGCTGGACAATTTTTATCGTACGGAGCGACCCACGCCTTGTCAATTGACAGTGCAACAGAAAGAGGATGCCCCGAAAAACCCCCCAAATCATGCCCATCCTAAAATCAAACTAATCACAGTTCAGACAACCCCTCTCCCTCCACAGCCCGCAAAGCAACAGAAACCGCCGATGCCTCCGAAAAACCCCCGAAATCATGCCCATCCTAAAATCAGACAAATCACAGTTCAGACAACCCCCGCCCTCACCCGATCGCGCCCGATGCTACCAGCCGCTGGTAGTCCTCGTCCGGCACCTGCAGCAGCTCCTTCAGCACCCACTCGTTGTGCTGCCCGAACGTCGGCGCGGCCCGCAGTTCCTTCGCCCTCACGCCATCGGCCGCCCAGGGCAGGATCGGCACCGGACGCTTTCCCGCCACCGGATGCTCCGGGTGAGCGACGAATCCCCGTTCCGCCAGGTGCGGGTCGGCCAGCACCTCGGCGCTGTCCCGGACCGGAGCCGCCGGAACGCCGGCTGACTGCAGCTTCGAGACCACATCCGGCGCTTCCAGGCTGGCAGTCCACTCCTGCACCACCGCTTCCAGGGCGTCCTGGTTGGCCAGGCGGGCCGCACTCGTGGCGAAGCGAGGGTCTTCCGCCCAGCCAGCGTGCCCGGCCGCCTCCGACAGGGCGCGAAACTGTGCGTCGGTCTCGACGGATATTGCCACCCACTGCTCATCGCCTAGGCAACGGAACACGTTGTGCGGCGCCTTCCGTCCGTCCCGGTTGCCGTCCCTCTCCGGTTCCTTTCCTGTGAGGGAGTATTCCATCACCGCTTCCGGGATCATCCCCGTCATCGCCTCCGTCATCGACACCTCGATGAACTGTCCCTCGCCGGTGCGCGACCGGTGATACAGCGCCTCCAGCACGGCCAGCACGCAGTAGCACCCCGAGAACGCGTCGGGAATCAGGCCGCCCATGATCCTCGGATGGGTTCCCGGGTAGCCGGTCACGTCCGCCAGTCCGCTGAACAGGTTGATCACGCTGTGAAACCCTGTCAGGTTCTTGAACGGCCCGCTGCGCCCGAACGCCCCCAGCGACATGTATACGATGTCCGGCCTCAGTCGTTTCACCTCTTCGTATCCCAGCCCGAGGTGCTCCATCACACCCGTGGCGTAGTTCTCCAGCAGTACATCACTGACAGAGATGATGCCCTTCGCCATTTCCAGCGCGTCGGCCCGACGCAGGTCGAGGCTGCAGCTCAGCTTGTTGTTGTTGACCAGGTTGAAACCGCCGCTCCGGTTGATTCCGAACTCGCCGTCGGCAAATGGAGGCCATACGCGGGTAGTGAAGCGCGATTCCGTCTCCACCAGGATGACCTCTGCGCCCAGCCAGCCCAGCATCTGCGCCGTCACCGGCGCCGCGATCACCTGCCCGAAATCGGCCACCCGTACGCCCCCCAACGGCGCCACCGCCTGCCCCGAGCCTGTCAAAGAGCCTCCCCCGAGCCAGCCAAACGCGCCTGCAAGGATCCCGTCGATGAACTCATAACTTCCCCACCTCGGCGAATTTCCCGCCCCCTATCCTCAAAGCGTATGCCAAATACCCTCTCCCTGAGGACGCGGCGAACACTCCTCAAATCATGCCCATCTCAAAATCAAACAAATCACAGTCCAGACACTCCCCCGTCGCCCTCCCCAGCCCGCAACCCAGAAGAAACCGGCAATCCGCCCGCACCCACCCGTCACGCACTCTCACCCCGTAAACATCCGCTTGGACACCAATATATCGCTATTGCCCTTCTCAAAAATGGGTACTGACTAGTTGACGCAAGGGGAAGCCCGGCCGACAGTTCGTCGCCTCTGGTGAGAAGTTCCCCCTGCTTGGTTTAGTCTGGCAGTCTTATCAGCTCGCCTTCATAAGCTCTGGGCACAGGAAAACAATCTCAATCCCATGCTGCTGTAAGTCTTGGCGGTGGTGCCACCAATCCGAATCCGAAGCGTTAAGCACCTCTGGACTGGTTCCACTTGCCAACACTACAGCAACGAACTTGCGGTCGTCGCGGTCAAACGAACTGAGCTTTGGGTCTATAGGGAATTCCTCAAACTCTCGTTCAGGATTAAGTCTGACGCCCACCTTCCGACAATGCTCCTGATTTCCCTGATTGTCGAAGAGCCATTTGAAAAAGGCATCGCCAGGCCCCGGCTGCCCCGAGGGACTGAGGTTATTCCGGTATTCGTTGAGGATCAGACTCTGGTTATCCAAGAGGACGCGGCACTCGTCCACCATTTGGAGTAGCCTCTCTACGCACTTCCGTATGCAATTTGGGCCCGCCTGATCAGCCTCGCCATTCGCAACAATGGCAACGTTAGTGTCCATTACTATCTCTGTCTTACCACTGGTCACTCGGAATCTCCCTGCCTCGCCAGAGCTGCGTTGCTCATTGCCGCGATTTCTCCAAACTGGTCGCCAAAGAAGTCCTTAGGCCAATTGGAGATATTTCCGAACTGGTCTACTTCAAGCGGACTGATGCGGGAGTTCCCGTTATCCTCCGTCGAGCAGAAATACAGTTTCACATCCTCCGGATCAATCTTCTCTTCAGCGATGCGACGCTGGAGCCTGCGAAGCAGATGCTCGCTGTGGCTCTCGAACAAGATCTGCACGCCTCGCTTCCTCCATGCGTCTATGAAGACATCAGCTAAGCCAGCTTGGACTGACGGATGCAGGTGTATATCCGGCTGCTCCAAAATAATCGTGGACCTTCGAGGTACATAGAAGCACTGCACCAGCACAGGAAGAATCTGTGAGACCCCAAAGCCCACGTCAGTGAGGAAAACTTCGGCTGACCCAGGCGACTTGCGGACTTTGACTTCGAAGAAGCGCCGGCCCTCGGCCAGAGGGGCAACGCGAAAATCATGGATCAACCCAAGGTGTTTGAGCCACTCAGCGATGTATTTGTCGAGCGGCTGGAAAAGTGGTTTGCCCGAGCTGATTATCCTCTCACGCGCTTCCAGAGACGCAAGTATAGCTTCTACTGCGTTCGCACCGTCCGGACCTATGTTGACCCGTTTCGTACCGGACCTATTGTAAATCCGATTCGGATGCGCCCTGAGAGGTCCGAGATAATACAAATCGTGCAATAGCAAATTGAGTCCGTATTCAAGATCGAATGTCAGGTCGTCGTCGCTTAACAACTTATCTGCCCAGTGGGGAAAAACGTGAAAATTCCTCCTATGCATATATAGCTCATCCCTATTTGGACGGCGAGCAATATTGACGCCGGGCCCACTGGCAAACAACTCATAGCCCACCGGATCGGGTATACGCCGCATCCCGAACTGCATCCCTGCAACCCGGTAAGTCATCTCTTCCACTACTACCGACTTACCGGATCTATCACTCTCTTCCCGGGACGCCACTTCAAATCTGATCTCGTCCCCTCCGGTCACATCTCCGCCGGAATAAGCGTCAGGGAGCACAAATTCCCTCATGGAATTCCATGCAATGGAGAACTTTAAGGAACGGTTCGTGTCGTGTTTATGTATGACGCTCTCGTAGTCTCCCAGATCGACGAGTGTTTTTTCGTCTCCAAAGTGGAAAACCGACCCACGGTCTGAAGAGTCGACCGTCTGCTTCATCAACAGCAGGGCCTGCAACAAGCTAGTCTTACCGGAGCTATTAGGGCCGAAGAAGCCAGTGATGGGCGCAAGCGTGACCTCTCCGGTATCCTTCCAGGACTTGAAGTTCTCCAGCTTTATACACGTCAACATTAGAGAGACCTCTTTCCAATGGCCTTTTAGCAAAAGGATAGCCTGTGTCTGGTGTACCTAGCCGGGTATTCAACAAGGGCGGCCCCTTGCCAAGCGTGTCAGTCGTTCTTGGGTAACCACCTTTATGATAACCCTGTCAGAAAATGGATGCGCTGATGCGGCCAGAGTCTGATGTGACCTCGCAGACGGCCGGACATCTGTCAACCTGATAGGCACTGATGACAGGGATGGCCTTGGAGCAGTTGACGCAGTTCCAGCCCTTGGCTACTTCTGCGCCGCTCATCCCTAGAGCGCATACCATAGGTCTCCGCGCACCCCCCCCCCCCGTAAATCATGCCCATCCCAAAATCAAACAAATCACAGTTCAGACAATCCCCCTCACCCAACCGCTCACCCCGAGCGAAGCCGAAGGCCCCCGTCCCCCTCACTCACCCCGCAACCCAAAAGAAACCACCAATGCCTCACTCCCAATTCCGCACTCCCAATTCCGCACTCCCAATTCCACACTCCTAACTCCCAATTCCCAATTCCCACTCCCGCATCACCTCCTCCGTATGCTCCCCCAGCCTCGGCGCGGGACGGAACGACCGCCAGGGCGTGGCGCTCATGCGGATGGGATGTCCCGGCAGCTTGAAACTGCGTCCGCCGGGACTGGTGAACTCCTGGAGAAAGCCGCGCTCCACGACGTGGTCGGACTCCATCATCTGGCCCACCGTGTACGCCGGAAAGCACGGCACGCCCCGCTCCTGGGCCAGGCGGGCGATCTCCTCGCCGGTGTGCGACATCGTCCACTCCAGCAGCAGGGGTTCCAGCGCATCCCAGTTGCGTCCCCTCTCCACGGCGGTGCCGAACACCTCCAGCTCGCCCCATTCGGGATCGCCGGCCGCCGCCATCAGGCTGCGCCAGTGCCCCTCCAGCACCGCCATGATGACCACGTACCCGTCCTTGCAGGGCATGTACACGTTGGGCATCAGCGCGAAACCCAGCAGCTCCCGTTTCTTCGGCTCGTGATAGGACGCGTGGGCCAGCTCGTAGGGCATGACCGCCGCCACTCCCTCCTGCAGCGAGAGGTCGATCTCGCAGCCTTGCCCGCTGAATTGCCGCGCCAGCAGGGCCGCCACGCATCCCGACGATGCCAGGACGCCTGTCATCAATTCGCCCAGCGGCGTGTTGGCCGTGAGCGGCGGCTCCATCGCCGGGTCGGCCACTCCGTCGGGAACGCCTGGGGTGGCGAAAGACAAGCCGCCCGACGCCACTGCTGTAAGGTCGTCGCCCACGTGAGAACTGTTCGGCCCCGTGAGTCCAAAGGGTGTGACGGCACAGACGATCAGCCCCGGATTCAGATGCTGAAGAGCCTCTCGTCGCAGACCCTGGTCCTCGATCTCCGCCTTCTGTCCGCCCACGACCAGGATATCGGCCTTGCCCAACAGCTCGTTGAACGCCGCATCCTGGTGGGGGTCCTGCCGGTCCAGCCTTGCGCCCCGCTTGTTAGCGTTCAGGTATAGGAACATCCCGCTCCAGTCGGGATCGGGTTCGCCATCCGGAAAGGGCCCATGCCGCCGGTGGCGATCGCCCTCAGGCGGCTCCACCTTGACCACGTCCGCTCCGGCGTCCCCCAGCAGCCGCGCGCAGAAGGAGGCCGACGTCATCTCGGTGTACTCAACGACCCGCACCCCTTCGAGCGCCGACCGCGAGGCTCTGCCATCCTCCCTCTCCCTCGAGGCAGAGGGTTGGGGTGAGGGTGAATCGTCGGACATCAGCCGCCTCGCATGCGCCGGAACTAAATTCGGTCCTGACCCTTCCGCAACGGCAGCTGCACCAGTGCGCTGGCCCGGTCGACCACTCGCTCGCCGCGCTGGTTCTCGATCCACAGGTCGCATTCGGCGAGTCCCGTTCCTTCGCCGCTGTCTTCTTCCCGGTAGACCGCCGTTACCACCCCGCGACACACCAGCGAGTCCCCCGGGAAAGCCATCACCCGATTGCGGAAACCCAGCTTGCGCAGAAACGCCCCCGCCCCGGCCCAGTCCTGCACCTGTTGGGCAAGGAACGCGCCCATCATCTGTCCGTCCACGAAGGGCCCCGCGAACCCCATCTCCCGCGCATGGTCAGCGTCGTAGTGCATGCGGATGAAGTCCCAGGTGGCGGCCCCGTAGGCCATCATGTGAGCTGCGTCGATCTCCTTGTGCAGCGCCGTCACCTCCTCCCCCACCGACACGTCCTCGAAGCATCGTCCGATTACCCTTTCGCCACTCACTCCGACACCCCCGGACGATAAAACATCGTTTCGGTATTGCGAGCCAGCATCTCGCCCCGCTGGTTGTGGAAGGTCGACTCAATGATCTGGAATATGATCGTCCCCGACCGTGTCGTGCGCTCGTAAACGTCCTTCACCAGCCACCGCGCCGTGATCACGTCGTCAGGATGGATTGGCTGGAAGAACTCGTACTCGTTGCCAGCCCGAAGACCCGCCAGCTCCCGAAAAGGTCCACGTCCAAGTAAGTCCCCCCAGTTGTCCATGTCGCCGCCCACGTACTGCCAGGTATCGCAGACCAGCGTCGGGGGGGCCATTACATCCCGCAGGCCGCGCGCCGTGGCTTCCTCGCGATCGGAGTAGAGAGGATTGAAATCCCCGACGGCCAGCGCGTACTGACGGAAAGCCGACCGCCCTATCTCGTCGGGCGCCTGGAACACTATCTCCTGCCCGACGGTCGCCTTGAGCTGGTCCAGTAGTGATTCCGCCATGTTCAGTCGCATTCCAGATTATTGGAGTTTCCCTTCCCATGAGGGAGGCGGTCCGGATGAGGGGCGAAATACCCGCCCTCAATCGTTGCTGGTAAAAGAGTATGGTCCGCTACCGGCCCTTGAAGTTTGGCTCCCGCCCTTCCAGGAATGCCGCCAGCGCCTCCCGGTGGTCCTCGCTGGCCAGGGAAAGCACCTCGGCATGAGCGGCTTCGGGAAGATGTTCCTCCAGCGACTGCCCCAGTCCCCGGTAGACCATCCCCTTCACCAGCCGGTTGGCCACGGGCGATTTGCTGGCGATCTTGGTGGCCAGGGCCATCGTTTCTTCGTACAGGTCTTCCGACGGGACCAGCCGGTTCAGCACGCCAAGCCGCAGCGCATCCTCTGACTCCAGCCAGTCGGCGGTGTACAGCAGTTCCAGCGCCTGGTTTACTCCCATCGCCCGAGGGTAGAGCCACGTTGCCCCTGTGTTCGATACCAGCCCCATCTGCAGGAAGGCGTTCATGAAGCGGGAGCGTTCGCAACCGACCCGGATGTCGCACGCCAGCACGAAGTCGAACCCGTCACCAATGGCCAGGCCGTTGACCATTGCGATGGTTGGTATCTCCATCTGGTGCAGCTTCAGGGTGATGCCCTGTGGCCCCGTGCGAATGAACTGGTAAATCTCGTTGGGTTCCATGTAACCCAGCAGGCGGTCGCCCTCCTGCCTCTCCTCCTTGATGTCTGCCGAGGCGCAGAAGGCCCGGCCCGCGCCAGTCAGCACCAGCACCCGCATTTCCCGGTCCCCGGCCACGTCTTCCAGCGCCGAGTTCACCTCGGCGAACATCTGCCGGTTCAGAGCATTCAGGCGGTCCGGACGATTGAGAGTCAGGCGGGCCACATGGTCTTTCTTTTCCAGAATTATGGTCTCGTAATCCAACTTTTCCCTTCCCTATAGATACGCTTCTGATGCCCAACGACGGAGCGTGCGCTGGGATTCTGCTGCGACTCCCGACCAGTGTCAAGATTCAACAGTCCACTCACCAGGACGATTGCAAAGTAACTCAAAGGGTAATCATACCCTCATCCTGATCTTGTTGAAGGATACCCAGACCGTCCCTCGTCATTCCTGCATCACCAACCGTCATTCCCGAGCAGGCGGGAATCCAAACCCCCGCCTACCACGCAACATCACTTGTCGCAGTCCAGGTCGTATTTTTGGTTCTCTATCCATTCCAGGTTGTCTCTTCCCGACAGGTAGCTGCATAAGGGGACCATCAACGAATCCGACCCAAGGAAATCATTCCCGTCGTAGTAGTACCACACCCCGTCCGCCTCCACCGAGCCGGCGTTCACATTGTTCCTGCGCGTCGTGAACTGCTCCGCCTTCAGCCCCAGCGCCCGTAGCGCTCCGGTGACCACCGCGCTGGACGACGGGCTGCCCGCCTCCCCCACGTAGACGATCCAGCCTAGCTCCGGCGAGTAGGGAGTGACCGAGTGGGGCCGAAACAAGTTCGCAAGCGCCTCATGGTCCCCGGTAACGTGCGACAGCCCCTTCCGCATGTAGTCGTACACCCGCTCCACTGCCTCCCGCTCGCCTTCCGCGTTCCCCACCATCCCGAAGGCCATCGTCGGATATGACACCAGCGTTCCCGCAGATAACCCTAACTCCGGCATCGCTTCCGGCAGCCGTATCTGCGACATGAACGACACGTGCTCGTAGGCGAAGGAGCCTGTGCTTATCACTGTCGGGAACCTGTTCATCCGGCGCTTGTACAGCAACTCAAAGTCGTCAGCGCCGTTCTCCATGAAGCTCCGGACCAGAATGCCCTCCCCGTCGGCCCTGGCGAAGTAGGCAAAGTTTTTCAGCATCTCCCGCTGTACGTGGCCCTGCTCTAGGATGACGCCATAGTTCTCGTTGAGACCGTCCCGCGTGTCGTAGCCGGTCTTCCCGTAGCAATGGACGCACATCCCCGGGTACACGCCCAGGTCGTCCAGCACCCTGTCCAGCCCGTCCAGGCTCCACCTCACCACGTGACGCCCGTCGGCCCTCTTCTCGATGCCAATCTCCCGCATCAGCGCGATGACTGCCTGCGCCGAGGCCTCCCGGACCTCCTCATCCGACAGCACCCTGCCACCCACGCGGGAAGTGCTCGCCACAAAAGGCTGTTGCACTTCCACCGGCCACCGGTCCGGCCCCCACTTGCTGGCCTGGAACGCCGGGTTGCCAAACAGCCGCGAGTCCGCCCATTCCAGGATGTCCCGCTCCTCCGCGCTGAGGCCGTCGCTGACGAAGTCGTACTCCGCAGGCAGGTTCGACGCCGCCTCCGCCAGCAGCGGCGAGTACCCGGCGAGAGCGGGGTTCACTGATGGCGTACGCGTGGGAGTGGGTCGGGGCGTGGCCGTGGGCGGAGGTGTTGCCGTGGGTCGCGGTGTCGGCGAGAGTGTCGGTCGGGGCGTCTGCGTAGGCGCTGGAGTCAACGTCGGGCTAGGCGCGGCGGTAGGCTCAACCGTTGGCGCAGACGTCGGCGTCGGGCTTGGCGTGGCCGTAGGCACAGCCGTTGCAGTGGGTGTCAGCGTCGGCCCCGGCGTATCGGTAGGCTCGGGCGTAGGAGTGGGAGTCGGGGTGGGCGTCAATGTCGCCGTTGGGACAGGCTCAACCGTCGGCGACGGCACCGTCGCCTCGACCCCCGGCGTGACTTCCTGCGCAGGCGGCGCATCCGTGGGCGTCAGCGGTGTCGGCTCGCTGGCGCAGGCCAGGGCAAACACCACGACCAGGGCCATCATCAGCAGCAGCGCAAAGGCCTTCATACTTCCCTCACGACAATACCCAAATCTAGCCACCGCCCCCTTGACTGTCAAACACCTACCAAACTGACTACAGGACGATCGCAAAGCCGCTCCAGCCCTCTGTCATCCTGATGGCAGGCAGGACAGAGAACCCGAAGCCTCGCAAGAGTGACCCTTCGCTCCCCTCAGGGCGAAGCCGAAAGATTTCGCAATCAGCCTGCTCCGGTATCACCCCGGTTGACCGCTGATGTGGCAGATCCTATATTTGCTCACCGTGCAATCGGGGACTCGACAGCAGCCGATATGATCGTGTTTCGCCCTGCCGCAGTGCCACAACCTTCACCACCCGTCAGGAGGCAACCATGGGCTGGTCCGTGAACCATCCGAACGGTCTGATCCACTATTCCCCGCAACAGGCGTACCGGGGCTACACGCTGATAACCAACGTTAGCGGACACGACGCCCGCCTCATCGATATGGAGGGCCGCGTCTGCCACGCATGGCACTCCAACGAGGGAATCGGCTACGCCTACCTGCTGGATAACGGCAACCTGCTATTGCGGACCGGACCGGCAGCGGAGGAGACCTCGTTCCTGTCCCGCCCCGAGCGGGAGCTGCTGCCCCGGGGTGGCCGCACGGTTGCCGGGGCCATCCTGGAGCTGGACTGGCACAGCAACGTGGTCTGGGAGTACCGCTACCCCTTCCTGCACCACGACTTCCAGCGCATGCCCAACGGCAACACCCTCGTGCTCACGTGGGAACGGCTGCCAGACGAGGTCACCCGCCAGGTCCAGGGCGGCCACGCATCGGAGGGCGACCACCGGGGAATGCTGGGCGATACCGTGCGGGAAATCACACCGGCGTGCGAAGTGGTCTACGAGTGGAACTCCTGGGAGCACCTGGACTTCGACGAAGACCGCATCTGCTTCCTGGAAGGCCGCGAGGAATGGACACACCAGAACACCCTCAACGTCACACCCGAGGGCGACTTGGTCGTCAGCTTCCGCCAGACCGACACCGTGGGCATCGTGGACCGCGCCACCGGCAAGTTCCGCTGGAAATGGGGCCGCGGCGAGATCTCGCACCAGCACAACCCGACCATGCTCGGCAACGGTCGCGTGCTCATCTTCGACAACGGCCCCCACAAGAGCGGCTTCACCCACTCCCGCGTTATCGAGGTCGACCCTGCCACCAACGAGATCGCCTGGGAATACCGGGGCGACCCGCCCATATCCTTTTACAGCTACCACATCAGCGGCTCGGAACGACAGCCCAACGGCAACACCCTTATCTGCGAGGGCGCCCCGGGCCGCATCTTCGAGGTTACGCCCGGCAAGGAAATCGTGTGGGAATACATCAACCCCTTCATGGCCCGCAGCGGCTACGGCGTCGGCGGTTCCCTGTCGGGGCTCGCCAACTCTGTCTTCCGTGCCCACCGCTACGGCCACGACCACCCCGCGCTACAGGGCCGTGACCTGGACCCCGACAACTACGCCAACCTCAACCTCCTGTACGCCTAGCTAGAACAGAGACTCAGATCGACGCCCTCCGGACCGCCACGGCCAGGTGATTGGATCCCTGTCGAATCGGGTCTTGCCAAAAATTGCCGGAGGCATCACCCTGTCGGCGGGCACTCATTATGGCTGGACAGCGGGGGAAGGGAAAAGGCGAGGGGGTTGGGGTCGGCCTCTGCCCACGGAAAACTGCATTCTTGGCATCAGCTGATTGGAGGACCTGCAGATGGCAACTCCCCACTACCGGAAACTGATTTCCGCGGATTCCCACGTGATGGAACCGCCCGAACTGTGGTGGAACGCGCTGGGCTCCAAGTTCGGAGACCGTAACCCGCGCCCGCTGGACGAATATCGCGGCGAAAAGGGCAGCTTCTTCTACTCCGGTTACCTCGGGTCCCCGGTGCAGCGAATCAGGATCCCGCTGTCCAGCGAGACCGAGGCCGCCGCCCACGAGGCCGAGGAGATGGGCATGGGCGCCGTGGGCTACGACCCCGAGGTGCGAGTCAGATGGCAGGTCGAGGCTGGCATCGACGCGGAGGTGATGAACCCCACCACCATGCTTGGCGTGATGCGTAACCCCGACGTTCCGGTGCTGCAAGCCTGCTCCGAGGTCTTCAACGACTGGATGGCCGAGTTCGCGTCCTACAGCCCCGACCGTCTCGTCGGAATCAGCGTTATTCCCATGCAGGACGTCGACTGGGCCGTGGCGGAACTGACCCGGACCATCAACCGCGGACTGAAGGGCCCCATGATCAACTGCCAGGCTCCCGAGGGTTGTCCCCCCTACCGCGATCCCGTCTACGACAAGTTCTGGGCGGCTGCGGAAGAGGCCGGCGTGCCAATAACCCTGCACATCCTGACCGGCCGGGTGGTGGATGCCCTGTTTCTGGCCCGTATCGGCCAGACGCCCGAGGAAACGTCGGCCAATCCCGGTCTGTGGATCGACCTTTTCATCGAAGCCCAGACGGTCTTGGCCAACGACTTCATCTACGGCGGCATCCTGGATCGCTTCCCGAAGCTGAAGGTGCTCTGCAGCGAGTTCGAGGTGTCCTGGATCCCCGGCTTCATGGCCCGGCTTGACCAGATCGAGGACGTCGCTCCCCGGCTAAACCTGCCCAAGCTCAATATGAGGGCCAGCGAGTACATGACCACCCGCGTGTACCACGGCTTCATCGACGATACCGCCGCTGATTTAGCCATACCTCACGTTGGGACCGACCGCGTCCTCTGGGGTTCCGATTTCCCGCACATACGCTCAATCGGGCTGGACGCTCAGTCCACTCTCTTCCAGCAGCTCCAGACCTTCTCGGAGGAGGACCAGGGCAGGCTGGTGGGCGGAAACGCCGTCGAGGTCTTCAGTCTCTGACGTCCTGCAACCCCGCGAAAACCGGGCTAGCGGTCTCGGCAGTGTCCTCGGGGAAGAATATAATGGCATTGGCAACTGGCCGTTCGGCCCATGCCCATAACGCCCCGGGGATAGCATGGAAATAATCGGCTCCAATGTCAGGACCGGCGACCGTGATTTTCTGGACAACCAGGCCCGCATGCAGGACCTGGTGCGGGAACTGAAGGAGCGGCTGGCCCAGGCCCGTTCTGGCGGCGGACAGCGAGCCGTCGACCTGCACCGCAGCCGGGGCAAGCTGCTGGCCCGCGAACGAATCGACAGCCTGGTCGATCCCAGCACTCCCTTCCTGGAACTGAGCCCCCTTGCGGCATGGGAGATGTACGACGGCGAGGAGGCTTCCGCCGGCATCGTCTCCGGCGTAGGCGTGGTGCAGGGCAAGGAAGTGATGGTCCTCGCCAACGACGCCACCGTCAAGGGCGGGACATACTACCCAATCACCGTCAAGAAACATCTCCGCGCCCAGGAGATTGCCCTCGAAAATCATCTCCCCTGTGTCTACCTCGTGGATTCCGGCGGAGCGTTTTTGCCACTCCAGGCAGAGGTATTCCCCGACCGCGACCACTTCGGGCGAATCTTCTACAACCAGGCCCATATGTCAGCTCTGGGCATCCCCCAGGTGGCGGTGGTAATGGGGTCCTGTACCGCCGGGGGCGCTTACATCCCGGCCATGAGCGACGAGGTGGTAATGGTGCGCCAGCAGGGCACCATCTTCCTCGGCGGTCCCCCGCTGGTGCGTGCCGCCACTGGCGAAGAGGTTGACCCTGAGACCCTGGGCGGCGCAGACGTACACACCCGCGTATCCGGGGTGGCCGACCACCTGGCCGTCGATGACGAGGACGCCCTGGCCATCACCCGGGACATCGTGGAGAACTTCGTCCGGCGTCGCGACCCGCCCTTCGAGGTAACCGCGCCGGAACCTCCCGCTTACGATCCAACCGAACTGTACGGCATTGTGTCCCCCGACAACCGCCGACAGTATGACGTACGGGAGGTGATCGCTCGCATCGTGGACGGCAGCCGCTTTCACGAGTTCAAGTCCGGTTATGGAGAGACCCTGGTCTGCGGCTTCTCCCGAATTTGGGGCTATCCCGTCGGCGTGGTCGCCAACAATGGCGTCCTGTTCTCCGAGAGCGCGCTCAAGGGCGCCCACTTCATCGAGCTGTGCAGCCAGCGGGGTATCCCCCTGCTGTTCCTGCAGAACATCACCGGCTTCATGGTGGGCAGCCAGTACGAGGCCGGAGGCATCGCCAAGGACGGGGCGAAGATGGTCATGGCCGTGTCCAACGCCGCCGTTCCCAAGTTCACCGTCATAATCGGTAGCTCCTTCGGGGCTGGCAACTACGGGATGTGCGGGCGCGCCTACCAGCCTCGCTTCCTGTGGACCTGGCCCAACTCCCGCATCTCGGTGATGGGCGGACAGCAGGCAGCCGAGGTCCTGGCCACCGTGCGGCTCCAGCAGCTTGAGCGGCAGGGCCAGACCCTTGAGCAGGAAGAACGCGACGAGCTTCAGCGACCCATCCTCGAAAAATACGAAATCGAAGGCGACCCCTACTACAGCACCGCCCGGCTGTGGGACGACGGCATCATCGACCCGATCGACACCCGCACCGTAGTGGGTCTGGGAATCGCCGCCTCCATCAACGCCCCGTTCCCCGAAAAGAAGCAGGGCGTCTTCCGTATGTAGCATCCGCCTGACGCTCTCGCACCCTTCGCTTTTATTGTCCAATTACCGCTGATTCTGGGAGTAGTCTAGGATGGACGGGGTTTGACTGAGAGGCAATGAAGTTGTACCATTTAGAGTACATAAACCCATCGGGATCTCACTCGGTTAACGAGGTTATCGGGGCCCGATTGCAAGAACCCCAGGGGCGCCTTTGAGCGCCCCTGTTTTCTTGTTGGAGTTCCCATGGTTTCTCCTTCCCGTAACAGGTTGAGAGTGCTGGTTTTCGTCGACTACTCTAATTTCCGTCCATCGATGGAACGGGTTGAGCCCGGCTTCCGTATTGACCTTAAGCCTCTTGGACGTTGCTTGTCTGAGGCGGCTCGAGAGGTTGTTGAACCTGAATTTGAACTTGCTTATCAAGGACTGAGGCTTTACGGATCTTACGATCCAGACAGTGCAGCGGGAGAAAACCAGCGTAAGTGGTACGAAGTTACTGCCAGTGCGATTCCCGGTGTATCTCCTGTAGTAGTTCCCAGGCAGCGCAAGCGTAATGGCCCTATGTGTCCCAGTTGCCACGCGGAGTTCAGTGAGTGCGCCTCATGCGGAGCGGATATGCGCGGCACTGAAGAAAAGGGAGTCGATACTCGGATGGCAACCGATCTAATTAGCGCGGCTTGGGATGGCGCGTATGATGTTGCTGTGTTGGTTTCTTCAGACCGTGATTTTATTCCTGTCGTGAATTTCCTGGAGACCCGGGTGGTGAAGGTGGTTCATGGCGCCTTTCCGCCAGCCGCCGCAGATTTGAGCCGCGCATGTTGGGCTCGTATTGACATACCAGCTCTACGTGAACAATTCCGAATGTAGGGAGTGGTTCTTCTGTAGTAGGAACAGAATGTTGACTACCGGAGTAGGACCAACTTCCGATGCAACATTCCTTCCCCATAGGACAGGAAGTAGGGTTCCCGCAAATAAACCGCTCCGAACGGATGACCTTTAATGTTCTCCAAAGTCCTGGTGGCCAATCGCGGCGAGATCGCTGTCCGCATAAACCAGACCCTCCGTGCCATGGGCATCGCCCCTGTCGCGGTTTACTCCGACCCTGACGCGGGCGCGCCGCACGTGGTCACGGCCGAGCAGTCCGTTGCGTTGGCGGGCAGCACCGCCGAAGAGACCTACCTCAGTATTCCCGCGCTGGTGCAAGCCGCCCTGGACACCGGCGCAGAGGCCGTACACCCCGGCTACGGATTCCTGTCAGAGAACCCTCGGTTCGCCCAGGCATGCCACGATGCCGGGTTGACCTTCATCGGTCCTTCCCCCGAAAGCATGGAGGCCCTGGGAGACAAGCTGCGATCCAAGGATATCGCCATCGCCGCGGGCGTCCCCGTCGTCCCCAGCTCTCCGGTTTGCTTGCCCGGTGAACCGACAGCCAGGGAGTTCGTGATGCGGTGTGGCTTTCCCCTCCTGGTCAAGGCGGCCGCCGGTGGCGGAGGTCGGGGTATGCGCCTCGTCAACCGGGAAAGCGAGCTCGACGGGGACATGGAGGCGGCCAGCCGGGAAGCTCAGGCTGCCTTCGGAGACGGTCGCGTCTTCCTCGAGCGATATGTTGCCAACCCTCGCCACGTGGAGGTGCAGGTGCTTGCCGATGCCTTCGGCCACACCATCCACCTCGGCGAACGGGAATGCAGCATCCAGCGACGACACCAGAAGATAATCGAAGAGACCCCTTCGCCTGCCCTCACTCCCGATCTTCGGCAGCGGATGGGGGAAGCCGCCATCGCCGTGGCCCGCGCCGCCGGGTACGTCAACGCCGCGACCGCCGAGTTCCTGCTGGACTCCCACACCGGAGAGTTTTACTTCCTCGAAATGAATGCCCGCCTCCAGGTCGAGCACCCAATCACCGAGGCGGTCCTGGGCCTCGACATGGTGGAGTGGCAACTTCGCATCGCCAGCGGCGAACCCCTGACGCTGCAACAGGACGACATGCAGACCCGCGGCCACGCCGTCGAGTGCCGCATCTACGCCGAAGACCCGTACCATGACTTCGTCCCGTCCACCGGCACGCTGGTGCGCTGGCGTCCACCCAGCGGACCGGGCCTGCGCCTCGACAGCGGCGTGTCCGAGGGCCGGGAGGTCTCCATATACTACGATCCTCTCCTGGCCAAGCTCGTCGCCTGGGGCCCCAGTCGGGACCTGAGTCTGCGACGCATGGAGGTGGCGCTGTCCCAGTTCCTGGCCTTGGGCGTGGTGACCAACATCCCTCTCTTGCGGGCGGTTGTAGCTCGTCCCCAGTTCCGCGACGGTCAGTACGACACTGGCTTCCTGGAATGGAACCCGGCCGTAACCAGCCCCTACACTTCCCACGAGTCCCGCACGCTGGTCCGGGCGCTGGCGTCCTGGGCCTACCATCAGCCGGTTGGCGCGGCATCCCCAACGAAAACCCCCTCACCCTCAGGGGGAGAGTCAGGGCGGCAGAGCCCTTGGCGTTCCGCCGGAGAGCAGAGGTTGCCATGACCCAGCGCCACGGCGAGATGCGGGAGACCTACCCCGGGACGGGCGAGTCCTACCGATACAGCTTGGATGAGCAGGAGGGCCGGATCACCTTCGAACTTGAAGGCGACGATCCTGCCGGCATCGAATCGGCGATTACACTCGACATCGAAACACGCGAGGCCGGCGAAGGGCTGTGCCGCACCGAATCCGGCGCCACGCACCCATTCGCCTGGGCCTGGGTTGGCCCCGAGCTGCACCTCTGGCTCGACGGCGCCCTGTACACATTCCAGCGGCCCGAGTCCCGGCGAAGCCGCAGCTCCCAGGCCACTGATCAGTCCGGCGATATCCTGGCCCCCATGCCGGGAACGGTGCTGGAGGTCCTTGTCGCCGAAGGGGACATGGTAGAGCAGAACCAAACCGTCATAGTGATGGAGTCAATGAAAATGGAACTGCTGATCACCGCGCCCCGCGATGGGGTCGTCCGGCGCGTGTCGGTGCAGCAGGGGCAGCAGGTGGAACGCGGCATGCGCCTCATGGAACTCGCCCCGGAAGGAGATGCCGCCCCCGAATGACCGGGGAAGGTTCTTAGCCATCCGCAGCCGACCGGTAGAGATTTGATATTCGCGCGGCGACAGTCTGGGCGCAATTCAGCCTTGGGGATCCGGCTCCCGGTAGAAGTCGATCCTCAATTGCACCGGACCTTCCGTTGCCACTTGATGCAGCGCGCCCGGTCGGATGGTGACGCCATCCTGAGAGCCAATGACGCGCTCTTCATCCGTCTGAAGATCAGTGAAGCGAATCGTTCCCTCGAGTACGCGCAACACTCCCCAGGTGCCTTCGGCAAGCTTGTGCTCCTTCCGAAGCCCATCGGGCAGCGTCAGTTCGGTGAATACGGGTGTGCTGCCGCTGGGAATCACGCCGGGAGGCATTGCGTCATCCATCATAGTCGCTCCTCCATAGTCGCTCCTCGCCACCGAAAATTAGGTCGGTCCGGATTGTAGTTTCGCCATCACTCGCCGTCCACACGGATAAGGGGAGCAGGGATAGTGGCAGCGCAACCCGTCTGTCAGCAAGCATATGATCGCAGATGCCCTTTCTGGCGACGTGGACCCAACCGCCCATGATCCCTCCCTGTCGTGCATTACTAGCATGGAACCCGCTGCCGCATCACCGCAGGCAGACTTGGTGGTATGCTTTGCGCCATTCCTGCGATAAGTAATCCAGCGAGGACCGTTATGGCGGAGATTTACACCCTGGGCGCAGGTACGCCCACCCCCACTCCCACCCGCTTTGGCAGCTCTCATGTGCTCAAGCTGGGCGACCAGCATCTGATGTTCGACTGCGGGCCTGCCACCACTCACAAGCTGGTCAAGGCCGGGCTATTCCCCACCATGGTCGACTACCTGTTTTTCACCCATCACCACTTCGACCACGACATCGACTATCCCTGCTTCCTCCTCTGCCGCTGGGACCAGAGTGTCGGGAGAGAGAACCGCCTCCAGGTCTTCGGCCCCGATCTGACGGAGAAAATCACGGAGGGCATCCTCGGCGAAAACGGCCTCTTCGCCCACGACTGGAAGGCCCGGGTCAACCATCCCCTCAGCCAGCAGGTCTACGTCAACCGCGGCGGAACCCTCCCTCGTCCCGCTCCGTCCGTCGACGCCCGCGACATCGGCCCCGGCAAGGTGTTCAGCGGCCCTGACTGGGAGGTGACCGCCGCCCCGGCCGAGCATGTGCAGCCCTGGCTCGATTCCTTGGCCTACCGGGTGGACACATCTGAGGGCAGCGTGATATTTACCGGCGACACCCAGCCCTGCGACTCCGTCACCGAGCTGGCTCGCGGCGCCGACATGATGCTCTGCATGTGCTGGGACGACCAGGCCGTGATGGACGCCAACGGTGAGGCCGGTGGGCAGTGCGGCACCACCGGCGCAGCCCGCATGGCCCAGGCCGCTGGAGTGAAGAAACTGGTGTTGGTCCACATCGGCCCGCACCTTTCCGGCCACGGCCCGATGGAACAGGGCATCGGCGACGTCAGCCGCATCTACGACGGAGAGGTCCTCTTCTCCGAAGAGCTCATGCGAATTTCGCTCTAGACCCTTGGCTCGCCGGTTCCGCTGGTCGAAAGCAGACAACAGAGCAGCCCTCTCCGCCAGGGATCACGCGTGCGGCGGCCGCTGCCTGTGCCACTCGGTGGCCTGCTCGAAGGCGTAGGCCACGTTCAGCACTGTCTGGTCGTCGCCTGGTCGTCCGCCGATCTGCAGCCCCATGGGCATTCCGTCGTCGCTGAGGCCGCAGGGTATAGACACCGCCGGTGCGCTGGCCAGGTTGAAGGTGCGCGTCTGCAGGTAGCCCAGCGGCGCAGCGTCTTCCTTGCTGGTGCGAGTGGGGTCCTCCACGATCGGTTGCGCCGCCACGCTGGACGTTGGCGTGACCAGAACGTCGTATCGCTCCAGTGCCTCGTGCACCTGGTTGCGGAACATGGTCCGCAGTTTCTGGGCCTTCTGGTAGGCGTAGGCCGGGAAGATGCTGCCGGTAAGCAACCCGATCTGGTTGTTGTGTCCGTAGTCCTGCAGGCGGTCCCGCACCCATCCCTTCATGTTCAGCGCCGGCTCCACCACCAGCGGAATCTGGGCCAGCACCGGCCCATGAGCCGTCAGCGGAATCGAGACCTCCTCCACAACTGCGCCCAGCTCTCCCAGCACGCCCAGCGCCCTGAGCACCGCATCGCGGGTGTCGGCGGCGGTCGTTTCCTCGTCGATCTGCTCAGCGATCAGCCCGATGCGCAGGCCCTGTATGTTGCCGTTCAGACCGGCGCGGAAGTCGGGCACTGGCCGATCCCACGTGTACGGGTCACGCTCATCTCGCCCTGCGATGGCAGTGAGAGTGATGGCCGCGTCTTCGACGGTGCGTGAGATAGGTCCGGCCGTGTCCATCGACCAGACCCCGGTCATGACCCCGTAGCGACTGACCAGGCCCCACGTTGGCCGGTGTCCCACCAGGCCGCACCAGGTGGCCGGAAAGCGTATCGAGCCGCCCGTGTCCTCCCCCAGCGATGTGGCGCAGAGGAAGGCGGCGGTCGCTGCTCCCGACCCTCCGCTCGATCCGCCGGTGCGACGGTCCAGGTTCCACGGGTTCCGTGGCGGGCTGAACCGCTCGAAGCCGGCGCCCATGGCGAACTCGGTCATGTTGGTCTTGCCCAGCACCACGGCGCCAGCCCTTTTCAGGTTGGAGATGATGGTCGCGTCCTCGTCTGGAACGAAGTCCGCAAGTATGCGGGTGCCGCCGGTGCTGCGGGTTCCCTTTGTCCAGAACTGGTCCTTCACCGCCACCGGTATGCCGTGCATGGGCCCCAGGTACTCGCCCCGGGCAATGGATTCCTCGGCGTCCCGTGCCGCCTGCATGGCCTCGCGCCTGGAGATGGCCAGGTATGCGTTGAACTTGAAGTCCAGCTGGTCGATGCGGTCGAGGTAGGCCTGGGTGACCTCCACCGGCGATACCTCCCGAGATTCGATCAGCCGCGCAAGCTCCGCAACGGTCAGAAAGGGCAAATTGCTCTGGTCCATGCTGCCTCCCTCCGGTGGTCTGTTCCAGATTGTGGCTAGATTAGCGCGTTCCGGCCCTCCAGTACAGGCACTCACGCGGCTTTCCGCCAACTACCCCTCCATTCTTCACTCCCCATTCCTCAAGAAGGCAAGAACCCAACCCCCCGTCTCCCTCTGTGCTTGCAGTAGCCTCTGCGCCGCACCCCCGAAATCCTGCCCATCCTAAAATCAAACAAATCACAGTTCAGACAACCCCCCTCTCCCCCTGTGCTCGATGTCACTCCTGCGCCGAGCCCCCGAAATCCTGTCCATCCTAAAATCAAACAAAACCCCGTCCTGAGCGACGCCGAAGGGACAGTTCAGACAACCCCCCGTCTCCCCCTGTGCTCGCTGCCACTCCTGTGCCGAACCCCCGAAATCCTGCCCATCCTAAAACCAAACAAATCCCAGTCGTGAGCGACGGCGAAGGGACAGTTCAGGCAATCCCCCCGTCTCCCTCTGTGCTCGCAGTAGCCTCTGCGCCGAACCCCCGAAATCCTGTCCATCCCAAAATCAAACAAATCCCCGTCCTGAGCGACGCCGAAGGGACAGTTCAGACAACCCCCTGTCTCCCCCTGTGCTCGCAGCCACTCCTGCACCGAACCCCCGAAATCCTGCCCATCCCAAAATCAAACAAATCACAGTTCAGACCAACGTCCCCATTCCCTGACACCTACCCCTTGCCACCCTCGATGACGCCTCTCTAGCATGGTTCTATGGAGTCCCGGACATTCCTCCCTAACTCGCCTCCCCAAAAGGCCCTCACCCGTAGGCATCATGCTCCCTTGACGCCAGTGTCAGGAGCACCGCCCGAGTCCTCAAGGTAAGCCAAACTACCGGAAACTACCGTCTTTTACCCGAATAACAAAAAATTTCGCCCAAGGAGCCTTCAACATGAACTTCTCCACCCTCCGCCGTCAGGTCGACGCCCTCATGCTCAAATACGCTACCAAAGTCCAGATCTACCGCCTCCGTCCCCATGCCCTCGAACTCTGCGATGAGATGACCGAGGCCGTTACCGGACCCATTACCTCCCCGCCCAAGTCCGTCCCCAAGTCCGTCATAACATGGGCCTTCGACTTCTTCCGGCGTTTGCGGGAACACCGCTTCCGGCTATGGAACTTCACGCCCCTCGCCGACTACCTAGATGAATGCCTCCAACGGCGCGTGCTGCCCCAGGTCAACGATGTCCTGCGCAGCATCCTGCCGAAGGCCGCCGCAAAAGGCCTCATCCCCCGGTACATTGGGGAGCCAGTCCCCTTCCCTGAAAGGCCTCTCGCCAACGAAGCCTGACCCGCCGCTCAAAACCATCCCAAAGCTCCCTCCTCCTTGAGAAAGGGCTGAGCCTGCCCTGGGCCTGCCGAAGGAGCGGAGCTGGATTCTAGGCGACAGCGAAAGTCGAGATGGGATATTCCCACCGACGCAGTCCCCTCCGGTCAAGCACAATGGCGGCTTTGCAATCGCCTACCCTCGCCGCCAGGGCCGTTACGCCGGGTGCGGAAGTTATGATATTGTCGGTGATATCGATGGGGCTGCTTCCCGACAGCCTGATGAGAACTGTCGAAGATGCAGTTGTCCATGTCCCCGGGAAGCGCGCCGGGGGAAAGCATGGACGGGGTCATTGGATTTTCTGAGTGGAGCCGGTTATTGCATCTGTCGTGAGTTTGCCGAAGGGCAGATCGTTCGTGACCCGACAAGCATGTCCTGAGCTTGCAGAAGGGCTCGCCATGAACGGACGGGTAGTGCTGCTCAGAAACCGAATGGAAATCTTGCCATCTAGGTCCGAGGGACCCTGAGCGAACGGAGGAGGCCCAATGACTACAACCAATTCGGTGGGCGACGGATTCGAAGACGCCAGGCGAGGCCTGGAGTGGCTGGAGAAGCTGGAGGCGTTGCAGGCCCGCTCGGCGTCCAACCGGGCCGCCTATGAAGTGGCGGAGTACGTGATGAAACTGCGTACAGCCATCACGGAACTGGCGGGAGACCGCACGGCCTCGGAGCTGGCAGAGGCGGTTGGAACGGAAACGGCGGACCTGGTGGAGGAACTGAGGCAGGCGGGTGACAGCGACTACTGGAATACCAGGGTGCGCCCAGCCCTGCTGAAGTCCGACACCTGAAATCGCGTCGCATCCGTTCTATTTCCCGTGGGTGGAGTCGGATGTCTGATTCCTGTCGGATCCGGTGCCATGGGCGTAGATGAAATGGAGGAAAAAAGGCATGAAGTTCGGAATCTACAGCTCCATCGCGGATCCGCCACGGGGCGAGCGGCTGGACCTTCGAATTGACGAGGTCATAGCCGAAGCAAAGCTGGCGGAAGAGGCGGGTTTCGACTCCTGCTTTTTTGGCGAGCATCACCAGGACAAGGACGGGTTTCTGCCGTCGCCGCTCATAATGGCCACGGCGGTGGCCGCGCAGACCAAGACGTTAAACGTGGGCACGTCGGTGATACTGCTGCCGCTGCACAACCCGGTGCATTTGGCCGAGGATGTGTTAACCCTGGACCTGGTGTCCAAGGGGAGGATCATCCTTGGAGTGGGCTTGGGGTACCAGGACGCGGATTTTCGGGCCTTCGAGGTCCCGATACGGCAGCGGGTGGGCAGGTTCGAGGAGAATGTGGAGATCATCCGCCACTGCTGGAGCGGCGAGCCATTCTCTTTCCACGGCGAGTACCACCAACTGGAGAACCTGCACATCACGCCCAGTCCATACCAGGATCCCTCGCCGCCGCTGTGGATTGGCGCCAGCACTGCTCCGGGGGCACGCCGGGCTGGGCGAACAGCCGATGGCTTTGTGGCGACTCCCAGCGTGGACATGGCCACCACACTGGAGCTGGCCGACATCTACCGGGAGGCCGCAGAAAGGGAAGGGCGAGACCCGGTTGTGGTGCTGATGCGGGATGCCTGGGTGGCAGAGACGCGCGAAGAGGCCGAGGCAGTGTATGGTCCGGAAGTGATAATGGCCTACAAGTATTACTGGCAAAACGGCCTTCCGGACTTTCGCGGCATAGGTTCGGAGAGTGATATAACCCTGGCCAACGTGGGTCCGGACCGGCTGATACTGGGGGACCCCAACGAATGCGCGGAGGAATTTCAGCGTTGGAGCGAAGCCGTTGGCGCGGAGTACTTCCTGCTGCGGCTGCGCCACGCGCACTCGGGAGGCCCGCCGCACGAGAAGATAATGGATTCGATCCGGCTGTTTGGGGAGAAGGTGATACCAGCCTGCAACTGAGGGTGAGGCGCGACGAAGAACGCGGTTCCTGAAGAGCGGGACAGTAGGCAGCAGGAGACGGTCTGGGGAGCAGGACGACCCGTTTCTTCCGAGAGGGCGTGTAACCTACCCATTTGGAGCCAAAATTTCAGGATGTGGCGCCAAATGGGCCGACTTGTGCTATCCGGAGAACCCCCTCACCTCTGCGGCATGCTCAGGACAGGGCTAATCCTCTCGGAGGGGTGAGGAATACGGCACGCACCCTCTCTGCCATACATTCGTTGAGGGCTCAGAGTCCCGGGGTTGAGTTAGGAATCCGGCCAGGCGCAGGTGGCACATCCTGTAGGCTGCTCAGGTCCAAGGACGGGATGTCGACCCCAAGAAACTCTTGGACGCCGTTGGCCAGCTCGTTGTAGTCACCGAACCAGGCCGCCAGTTGGCGGCGCCATGAGTCCAGCCCTCCGCTGGCGTGGAGTTCGAAGACTGCCTCTCTTCCGTCGAGGCCCGAGGAAACCTGGTCCCAGGCCAGTTGCAGCAGCGCGGCCCGCTGCATGGCCGTGTAGCCGCCGCCACCGAAAGCGTCCTCGAGCTCGGCGGCCATCTCCGGGTCGGCGAAGTCGGAGTCTGCCGGAGCGTTGACCAACGACGAACCGGGCAGGCCACGCAGTACTTCTCCCATGCGCTGGCGAACCCTGAGGGTGTTGATTCCTGAAGCGGCGACATGAATCTGGTTCGGCAGGACATGTCCGCTGACAGTGGTTTCCGGGTCCAGTTCCGCAGCGGTCAGGCAGGTGCGGGTGGTCTGGACGTTGACTGTGAGCTCGACCAGCTGCTCGATAGTCTGCGGGTTATCCTTGAGGCGCATGACTTCTGCAAGGGCAAGAGCGAGGGCCAGGGTCAGTTCCGACTTGGCAAGCCAGCCGTAGCTGTGATGCCAGAGAAGCCAGCACACCAGAGAGTGTCGCCGGTTCCGGTTCAGTGCTTCTCCCGTGAAGACGCCGGAACGGGGAATGAATACGTCCTTCATCCAGACCATGGAATCAAGCTCGTCAAACCGGCTGCTCAAGGGCGACAGGAATGGATTCTGGTGCCTGGCAGCAGCGCGACGCGAGACTACCCGTAGTCCGGGGGAGTTCACCGGCACAATGAACCAGAGGTGCCTGCCGCTGCCGGGAGGCAGTTCGTCGCGGCTGGTGACCAGCAGGTCCTCGGCGAAGGGAGTGCTGGTGTGCATCTGAATCTTGCCCGAAATCACGATGCCGTCGGCGGATTCGCTGACCAGCCGGAGCGCGGAACGCTGGCTATCGTCCTCGCGGAGTCTCGCGCCGATGAGTGGACCGCCGCCAGCGAAAGTGAGGAACCTGCCAGTCTCGGACAGTGATTCCAGGTATTCCTCAGCGGCCTCGATCTCCTGAGAGGAGTGGTTGATGCGCTTCAACGAATTGAGCATTCCCAGGGCGATGAGAGCGCCATAGCCCGGAGTGTGGGTCATGTTTCCGCCGGTTACGAAATGCACGGCGCTGATCGCCTTTCCCAGGCGCCTCAGATCCTCAGAGGTACGGGGCGGAGTCAGGGCCAGCGGATGCCTATGGCCGTTGCCATCGGCTGAGGTCAGGAGGATGTCCTGCCAGTCAGGGTCGAAATGCCGGTCGTACCACGCAACGTACTCATCAACCATGCCCCGAGTCGACGGGTGCGTGGTCACGTCGGGGACAGAACCTTCCCCCAGCACCCAGACGTCGCGCCCGTCCCGAAGGGCTTCCCTGTAATCAGCTCCTGTACGCATGTTTCACTTTCCGCAAGATAGGCTGATACATCTGCGACTGTGCATTGGGGGAATTGTACATTGACTCATGGTTCGGGATATATCGTCCGCAGCCGATTGGCTGGGCGATTGCGTAGTCTTTCGCCTTCAACCTGAGTGGGGCGAATGGTCTCTCTTGCTGGATTGAGATTCTTCGCTGCGCTCAGAATGACCAAGGGGCCGCTCGGAATGACAGTGGGGCCGCCCCCACTTGTATATTGGCATTTGGACGGGGAGTATGGCCCATGGACGGACGGCTGGGTCAAGGTAGAGGGAAGGTTCGCTCCCTCGGGTTCTGAGCTGGTTAGCCAGGCGCGACGTAGCTGGCCGAGCAATCACTGGGGATGTGCAAATCCCTGTCGCCACGGCTTTTGCGGAGCGACAGGGACTTCGAGCGGCGAGGGAGGAGGAACACCTCGCCGGTGGGGCCTGGGGGACCCTTTACGGCTTTTGCATACGATAGCCCAGTCCGTGTTCGGTGAAGATATAGGAAGGCGACCTTGCATTGTCCCCCAACTTCTGGCGAAGGGACTTAACGTAGGAGCGCAGAAGCTGCGGTTCGCCCAGGTACTCGGGACCCCAGACTTGCTGCAGCAACTCGTCCTGGGACACCACACGCCCGGCCTTGCTGGAAAGTTCGACCAGGAGGTTGTACTCCGTTGCGGTCATGTGTACCAGCTCTCCGGAAACGGTAACGGTGCGCCCCGCGTAGTCAACAGCAATGTTTCCGCAGCGGTAAGACCCCGGGGAGCCGCCCCGACGCAGGGTGGCGCGCTTACGAATGGCTGCCCCGATTCTCGCAACCAGCTCCGTTGGCGAGAAGGGCTTAACGATGTAATCTTCGGCGCCCATAGTGAAGGCCCGTTCGATATCGTTCTCGTCGCCCTCGCCGGACAGCACGATGACAGGGAGACCATATTCGCTGCTCAGCCGCTGCGTGAGCTGAAGGCCTGCGGACTTGTGAGAGGACAGATCAAGCAAGATCAGGCGCGGGTTCTGATCCTCCACGTCGAGCTCGATTCTGCTTAAATTGTTGCCTTCAATGGGGATGTAATCGGCCCTGGAGAGGACACGCCGGATCGTTCCCATGAGCCGGGGATCGTCAACGGATACCAGAATCCTTGCGTTATCGGTTGAGTGCGGCAGGCTATTCTCCGGAAGCGCAGTCTCCTTCTGGATGACCGAAGCCATCTCCTCCGCGACCGGCATGGTGAACGAGACGACAATGCTACCGGTTGAGTCATCGCTCTCGACACGCATTCTGCCGCCGTGGGCTTCCACAATGCCCCGGCACATGGTGAGTGCCAATTGCTCTCCACCGGCAACCGTTCCAATTTCATCACTCTTCGCCCCGGGTGTCTTTCCGGGCAACGAAGAAGGTTTATTCCGGGGCGCCCCCCCGGCCACGGATGAGAGGGACACGACGAGGTATACGTCCACCTGGGAAATGGAAACCTTGATCGCGGATGGGCCGGAAGCATACCTGGCAGCAATGAAGAACAGGTTGTTCAACACCTGGACAATACGCTGCCTGTCGGCCATGACCGGGGGCAGACCATTGGGGAGATCAATCTCTATATCCGTACCGGCATGCAACCTCAAGAATTCCCGGCATGCCTCATACACCAGGTCCGAAACTTCCGCAGACTCAGGGGAAATCATCAAGCTTCCAGTTTTAATCTCAGTCAATTCAACGAGGCTGTTGACCTGGCTGCGCATAAGGTCGGCCTGCTGGTCGATGATTCTCACCAACTGTTGAGGTTCATTTTCATCCATTTCGCCTACGACCTGAGAGAGCGCGGCGACAGAGCCCTTTATAGTTGTCAAGGGCATACGCAGCTCCTCGCTCACCATGCCCAGGAACTCCGCCCGCACCCTTTCCATGTCCATTAGAGGAGTCATATCCTGGACTGCCACCATTCCAAATACCAGTTCGCCTTCCTCGGAGTAAACCGGGGCGGCGTTTATCAAGGTAGGAATGACACGCCCGTCTGGCAATTCGGCCACGACTTCTTCTGCCTGAACTCTCTCACGGGACTGGAACACACGGTTGAGAACGAACTCTCCCTGAGGGATTTCCTTTCCGTCAAAACGACGAAAGGTAATGCGATCCAGATTCTCGTGCCACGTAGAATTCAAAGCGTTCTGGTCGCCGAAGAGGCGCTGAATCTCGGGATTGTGAGAGAGTAAATCGCCTGTCCTGGCATCAAAAACAGCGACTCCCACGGGCGAGATGTTGAACATGGTCTCAAGGTCGGTGCGGGCGCGGAACTCGTGCTCGTACCTGCGAGCGTTGCTGATGGCCGTGGCGGCGAGGGAAACGAACATCACGATGGTCTTTTCGTCTTCGTCGGTAAAGTCCTGGCCGAACTCTTTTTCCGTGAGGAAAATGTTGCCCACATGCTCGGCGTTGTGACGAATCTGCATCCCGAGAAATGTTTTCATCGGGGGGTGATTGTCGGGGAATCCGACACATTCGGGATGACTGGCTATGTTGGACAACCTGACCGGTTCCTGGGTCCTGTTGAGGTACCCCAGAAGGCCCGTCCCTCGGGGAATATATTCAATGGATTCGATTTCTTTAGAGGACATGCCGCAAGTGAATACGTCGCGCACGCCGCCAGACTCGTTATATGTCAGGAGAACACCGTAGCGTGCGCCAGTGAGACTGCAGGCGCTTTCTATAACTTCATCCAGGACAACTTTGGAATCGAGGCTCTGGGTGATGCGACTACTGGCTTGAATGAGTCGGGAAAAACGCTCTTGCTGGTCCGCCAATTCCTGCTGCAGACTCCCGACTTCCTCTTCCACTCCATTGGAGCAGGTGCATGGAACGTCAACTTGCTTGAGCATGGTCAATTTCCTGGCCCGGTAGTTTAGGTTAACAGCGCGGGAAGAATGGCCTGTAATGCCAGCTTTGTCTCAGAAGCCTGACATAGACGCTTGCTGTTGGCTGTCGACAAAAATTCTACTCTTTACAAACATTCAGATGAAAGTAAATTCATTAAGTGAGACTGCATCCTCACGCTATTCTCACTCCGCAGCACATGTTACATATATGTTTCATAACTTCTTTACTTACATTGAAGGTTTTCAAACTAGGCCATGTTGATTCAGATTCAAATCAAGGCATTCCTTCCTAGCAACACGATTACATACATATTCAGCACGCCCTGATGTGTCATTATTGACAGCCCAAATGAAGGTCTCTAGGCTAGCAACAATTATGAACCTCCGCCGGGAAAGCAGGCGAATTCATGAAGATCAAAGACCTGGTTATCGACGACCGCGGACAGGGAATTTTCAGGGTCCACCGGTCCTCCATAACGTCCGTCGATCAGTTCCAGCGGGAACGGAAGCTGCTGGTCGAGAACAGCCTGTACGGCAACCATCTGGAGCAAACGCATCAGACCTTCCTGGACTACAACAACAGCCTTGGAACTGGCGACAGCGAGGAGACGATGGCGACGCGCCTCCCCGGCGGCGCGAGAGCCCTGGGGAACGGATACTGTGTGATCGAGACGCCGGGCCGGAACGGACGACCCATAGCCCACTAACGCCCGCTGTACGGGGAAGAGGCGAGGGAACCGATGGCGCGGGTGCGGGAGCGACTGGTGGAAAAATATGGGGAAGAGCGCACGCACCGCATGGCGGATGTTTCCCGGAACCTGATCATCTAACCCAACCTGGCGATCAACGGCATCATGGCCATCACCGTCAGGTATTTCGAACCCATCGCTCCAGACCACATGGAAATCAAGGCGTGGCATCTGGCGCCGAAGGAAGAATCGGATGTTATGCTAGCCGCGAGTCTCGACAGCTTACTGAGGTTCCTGGGGCCGGGCGGCTTCGCAACCCCGGATAACGTGGAGGCGCTGGAATGGTGCCAGATCGGGTTCTTCGCAGCCGAAAACAAATGGTCGGACACCTCCCGGAGCCCATTCGATGATAGATCAGGACCGGATGGGCAACATCATCAACATAATTTCCACTTCCGGGCACCGAGGCGAGCCGGGTAACGTGGGATACGGGACGGCGAAAGCGGGGCTACTCAACTTCACCCGTTCGGTGGCCATGGAACTATCCAGCCACGGAATCCGGGTGAACAGCCTGACGCCGACGGCCACCGACTCGTCGGAAGAGCAGGAGCAGGCGGCCCGGTGGGGCGTCGAATGGCCGGTGCCCCGGCTGGGGCAGAGGGGCTGCTGCCGGACGCCAGACGGGAGGTGCCCTTGCTCAAGCTGCCGAGGCCTAGCCACTACGGCAAGGCAGCGGTCTTCCTGGCGTCTGACGACGCTGAAATGATCACCGGATTTGACCTGCGCGTGGATGCCGGGGCAGTTTAAAGATACTGGATCTGGTCTCCCGGCGACGCTTAATCCTCTCAGAAACAGGAGGGCAAGATGGCAGAGATACTGGGTGCGGGCGTGACCCATTACCCGCCGATGCTGGTATCCGACGAAGAGAAGGCGTTCCCCATCAACATCACGCTGGCGCGAGACGAGCGGGTGCCGGAGGAGATGAAGAATCCGGCCAACTGGCCCGAGGCCATGCGAGTGGAGTACGGGGAAGACGAGGGCGTGGCAGCAGCGGCTGCTCACCGAGAGCGGCTGGTAAAGAGTTTTCGGGTGATTAACAACGAAATAAAGGCGTTTGAGCCCGATTTCGTGGTGATATTCGGAGACGACCAGTACGAGAATTTCAGGGAGACCATCATCCCGCCCTTCTGCATCCTGGCCCACGAAGAATCGGAGTCCGCGCCGTTCCAGAAGGGATTCGCCGCTAGCAAGCGCAACGCCTGGGACGAGCCTGCGGACAAGGCGTTCCGCTATCGAGGACATCCCGAAGCAGCGCGGTGGCTGACCTCGCAACTGATCGAGCAGGGCGTGGACATGGCCTACTCCTACAAGCCGTTACACGATCCGGGACTGCCCCACTCGATCCTGAACACGCTGCTGTTCCTGGACTACGATCGAGAGGGATTCGACATTCCCGTGGTGCCTTTCGCGGTCAACTGCTACGGCAGCAAGGTGATCAGCAACCGGGGCGGCATTCTGCCTCACAAGGAGAACGGTAAATACCTGGACCCGGACCCGCCGGGGCCTTCCATCAAGCGGTGCATGCAGGTGGGGGCGGCCACTGCTCGGGCGTTGCAACGGAGCCCGTGGCGAGTCGCGCTGGTGGCGTCGTCAAGCTGGTCCCATGCCTTCCTGACGGAGAAGAACCATTTCCTGTGGCCTGACATAGAGTCGGACCGCGCCATGTTCGAGTCCCTGCAGGCCGGGGAGTATGACGCCTGGAGCAAGGTATCGACGCCGCAGATCGAGGCTGCCGGACAGCAGGAGCTGCTGAACTGGGCCTGCCTGCTGGGGGCCATGGCAGAACTGGAGCGGAAACCTGAGGTGCTCGACTATGTCGAGACCTACGTTTTCAACTCCAACAAGTGCATGGCGATCTTCCGGCCTTAGCAGCTAACCCAAAAGGGGTGAATTACTTTTCCAGCATGGTCGCTGTACTGCCTTTTCACCTCCACCCGAACTCTCTCCCATAGAGGGGAGGGGCTGATGCTCTGGGGCATTCGGGGGAGCGAAAATTGATAGCACGTCAGGTCCCCACGCTGGGACGCCGATTGCTGGAGACCGAGAGGGGATGAGGCACGCAACCTTCTCGGAAGAGGCTCAGGAAACGGGCTGCTTTATACCCGGACCCCAGGTTGTGCCGAAGTCAAAGCGTGCCGCCAACTGGCCGGTGAAAGTGCTGGCATCTTGCAATGCCAGGTATACGGCGCAGGGGCCGACGACGCTGGGGTCCACTCTCAGGTGCCAGTCGCGCTGCGTCCACGGGATTGCCGCCGACCCTTCACTGGCCAACGGGCCAGGGCTGAGGATATTGACCGCGATGTTGTGTTCCTGCACCTCTTCGGCGAGGCAGAGGCTGAACATGTGGACTGCCGCCTTGCTGGAGCTGTACAGCACGCCGCCGCCCTGCTTGGGATCTGTAGCCATGCGGGAACCCAGGTTGATGATGCTGCCGCGCCGCTGCTCCATCATTACCGGAATCACGGCGCGACTGCAATGATAAGTGCCGTTGACGTTGATCCGCATGACCTGTTCCCAGCGGGCCGCGTCGATTTCCATCAGCGACTCTCCCAGGACCATTTGGCCAGCGTTGTTGAACAGCACGTCGATGCGGCCGTAACGCTCCATGGCCTGTCGGACCATTTCATTGACCTCAGCCTCGTCAGTTACGTCGCAATCGACGGCCAGAACATCTCCGCCGGCGTCCCGGATGTCTGCGACGGTTTCCGCGAGGGTTCCGGCGAGACCTGTGGGTGACTGGCTGCGGGCGCATACGACCACGCTTGCGCCTTCCCTCGCATATTCCTTGGCAATGGCCCGTCCCAGCCCTCGACTGGCCCCGGTTACTATTGCGACCATTCCGTCCATCTGACCCATAGCAGACCTGCCTATGCGAATCGAGTTTTCGCCCAGCCCTCGTCGAAGGGAGTCCAGAAGTTGGACGTCAACTTCAGGTTCTTGAATTTCCATGCGCCGTCGACCCTGGCATACTCTTCGTCGTATCTTGCCGAACCCCAGACGGCCCGCCCGCTCTCTCCGAAGGTGCACGCCTGGAACAGGTACCAGATCCCGGTGGCTGTGTCTCCGTTCACTTCTATGATGGGGTTCATCACCATGTGAATGGCAAAGGGCAGCATCACGGGGGCGTTGACGAAGAACTCGCGGATTTCCGCCCGCCCCTCGTATCGGCCAAAGTCTCCGCCCTCCCAGATCGCGTCTTCAGCGAAGAGAGCAGCAATGCTGTCGGCGTCATAGTCGTCGTCGCAGTAGACGCAGTAGCGTGCCTTGAGGCGCTTGATCTCTTCCACCGCCTCCAGAGCCAGCAGCCTGCGTTCGATGTCTTCCATGCTCATTTCTTTCTGTTCTCCTTGTACAGTGATAGAAAGGTACAGTGATAAAAAACTGGTCCTTCAGATGGCTTGGCCGCCGTCCATTTCAATGCACTGGCCCACGATAAACTCCGCTTCCCTGCTGCAAAGCCACGCAATGACGTTGCCGATTTCCTCGGGGGTCCCGGCGCGGCCCAGGGGGATGGTCTGCAGGCGATCGTGCCAATCCTGGCTGCGAGGGTAGCCGTAGAGCGGGTCGTTGCGGGAAGTGTCGGTGGTGCCGGGGCTGACCGCGTTGATCCGGATGCCGTGGGGAGCGAGGGCGCGACCCGCCTTGCTGGTGAAGGTGTAGAGGGCGCCGCTGGCGGTGGCGTATGCGAGGTCGGCGGCGCGGGCGATCTTGGCCTCGACGGAGATGACATTGACCACGCTGCCACCCCCGCCCTGCTTGAGGAATTCGCGGACCACAGCCTGGGTGCACAGGAATGCGCCGGTGACCTTGATGTCCAGAACTCCCCGCCAGGCGACTTCGGACAACTCCTCAAGCTGGGCCCATGCAGCCATCCGGCGGGCGCTGGCGTTGTTGACCAAGATATCCACGCGGCCAAGGCGTTCCACCGTCCGGTCGACCATCGCCTGTACCTGATCGCCATTGGTGACGTCGGCAACCACTGCCATGGATTCCCGGCCCATCCCGGTGATCTCTTCCGCCACGCTGTCGATGTCTCTCCAACCGGCCTCCTGTTCGTCGGGAGGGTAGGTGGACGGGTCGCGACCGGTGCCGGCCACGACGACGTTGGCGCCCTCTCGCGCCAGGGCCAGGGCAGTGGCGCGCCCGATGCCCCTCATGCGGCCTGCGCCGGTGACTATGGCAACTTGTCCCTTCAGTTTATCCATGCGACTCCGCTTTTCCGTGCGACCCCGCGACTACGGGTTGAACAGTGGAAGTTTGCATCGCGGGTTTATTGGTGATCTCAACGAATCAAATGTACAGGGAATTGGACCCATTGTGTGGATTAGCGCATCCCCCTACTTCCGAACAGATGATAAGTCCGGCACCAGGCCAGGAAAAAAGGCACCGGTCATTCATCTCCTGGTAGTTGTCCCGGCTAATAGCGCAGGAGGTTGGTCGGTATGAGTCTGCCGGCCAAGGGGTCAACGGCGAGAGCAGCTTCTTCCAGAGTGACCACACCCAAAAGGCTGGGTTCGCCCTGTTCTGCAAATATGACTGGCGTAGGAAACTGCAGTCCCTCCAGCCTTATTGTGGCAATGCCAACATCGACCGGGACGATTCTGCCGTCGGCCGTTTCAGAGGGGAGCGATCTCATGACCGGCACTTCCAGTCTCTGCAGAAGTTCCCTAGGGACTGCCGTATAGGTCGAACCGGTATCGACTACGACCTCTAGGTCAAGAAACTGTTGTCCGTGCGAGTCTCCGACCCCTATGGTGACCGTTACCGTTCCCATTGTGTTGCTCCTGGACCCACTCCCAAGGAGTGCCAGCATCTTGCATAAGACGGGATTGTGGATCTTCGCTGGTTCTATTGTAGGGCCCCTGCAAAGCGTGTCTACAAGAACTCTCCGCAGCCCCAGGGTACCGAAGGTTGTGGGTGGTCAAAACAGTTCGCGTTTGGGCTGACATCCAGTGCTATGCGGGAAGGGATGCAGCCGGGTCCAGGCGGGACTGGGCATGGACCTGGGCATCCCGCATCGCCTCTGGCAGGTCGGGGAGTCGCTCCTCGCTTTGGGGCTGAAGGTAGAGGAAGATGACCTCCTTGACCCGCTTGCATGTGACCTGCTCGACGGCATAGGCGTAGGCGCCGCCCTGAAGGCGATAGCGGCGCACGGCCTCGGGCGCGGCCTCAGCGGAAATGGAGTCCGTCTTGTAGTCGACGACGACCAAGCCGTCGTCCTCCTCGAAGAGCAGGTCGATGAATCCGTGGAGGGAACCGCCTCCCATGCCGACTGCGACGGGCACCTCACGCCAGAGTCGTCCTGACGCCACCGCCCGTTTGACGATGTCGCTTTCCACGGCAGCGCGGGCGAGGGCAGCGATGTCGTCCTCACGTTCGGGTACCCCCTCAACCACCGCCTGCGCCCGGGCTCGCTCCGGGATGCCTTCGCCGGTTGCAAGGTCAATGGCTTGAAGGACGGCATGCACGGCCCGGCCGACATTCGAGGCGGCGCGACCGCGCTTCCAGGGTTCATCGGTGACCGGCTCCGGCTTGTCGTCACCGTCATCCTGACCCTCGTCATCTGGACCCTCCGTGGTGTCAAAGGAACCCTTCGCGGCGTGCCCGAGAGCTGTTGCAGCAATGGTGGAGGGGCGGCGTAATTCGCCCAGCAGTGCCTCACGTAGCTTCCGCCACTCTTCGCGGGCTTCGACGGAGTGCTCCACGGCTGCTTCGATTGCTGCGGGAGTGGAGGGCTCTTCCTCGTCTACATCCTCAGCAACAGGCGGGGCTGTCAGCACCACATCGGTCCACAGCTCGGGATGGCCCTTCAGAAAATCGGCAATGCTACCAGCCGGAGAGCTGGAGCCCCACGCCCCCTTGGGCCTCCGCATGCTGAGTACCAGGTGGTCCCTTGCACGGGTGGCGGCGACGTACATCAGCCGGACATCTTCCGCCGCCGACATGTTCTTTTCAAATTCGGCAAGGTCGCCGTACTCTTCCGTCTCGAATCGGCCCCGGCCGCCGGGAAATCCCACGCCCACCCGCGACCTGTCACGGTCGAAATACACAATGTCGCCACGAAAGGTCCTTCTCGAGTTGATGCCGGTCAGCACGACCACAGGGAATTCAAGTCCCTTGGCGGCATGCACGGTCATAATGCGGACCGCATCCTCATCGGTTTCCGGGACGGGAGACTCGGTGATCCGGGCCCGGCCGCTGACCTGCTCTTCTATCCAGTCCACAAAGCCGCGAAGGGAATTGCCGGCGACGGCGGAGAATTGCCAGGCCTGCTCAACCATGAAGCGGTAGCGCCGCCACTGTTCCCTCATGCGGGGATGGTCTGTGGCGACCTCCATCAACATCCGGTCGCGAACGAACCGGTCGATGAGAGCGCCGATGGAGCCGCCGGTGCGGCGCTCGTGGAGCTCGCGGAACACCCTGAGCCCCTCGACGACGGGACCTTCGCGGCACTGGGACAGGTCGGCTAGGCAATTGAAGCTGCCGCCGGACTCGCGGTGAAGGAGCAGTTCGACGTCACTGCAGCCAAAGGCGGGCGACCGCAGGGCAGCCACCGTGGCGACCTGGTTGGAAGGGTCGTCGATGGACCTGAGACAGTTCAGGAGGTCGCGGATTTCCTGGGTCTCGAATATCAGGGAAGCACTCTCCAGCCGGAAGGGGACTTTTTGTCGCTCTAACTCCCGTTCCAGGCGCTGGAGGACGGCCCGAGTGGGCAGAAGTATGCAGATGTCGGCGAAGTTCACCGCGCGATAGACTTCCTGCCCATCGGCATTGCTCGCCGCCTGGTCCATGGTCTGCCACGGCGTGGAGACTATCTGGTGCAGGAGGGTGGTTATCTCCTCAGATTCGTCCTGGCGGACCTTGCCTGTTACATCCTCCGTGTGAACGTTAGCCAGGGCCCAGACGCGGGGCTGCCAGTCGCCGTCGGCACCAACATTGCGGCGGGCGTGCATTGCTTCGTATTTGGCCTGGAGAGAAGGATCATCGGTCTGCGCCTCGACTCCGCTGGGCATCCACTTGCCGAAGACGTGATTGACCCACGATACCAGCCGCTCCTGGGAGCGAAAGTTCTGCACCAGGCTGACTGAGTCGCCACCGGCCTGCTGGATCCGCTCGCTGAGACGGGTCATCTGGACGACATCGGCGCGCCGAAACCGGTAGATCGATTGCTTGGGATCTCCAACTACGAAGAGCTTCCCTTTCTCGGGCGTTATCTGCTCCCAGGACCGAGGGCGTTGCTCTGGGGTAACGCCGGGAGGCACTGTCTCGGCCAACAGCATGGCAATTTCGGCCTGGATGGGGTCGGTGTCCTGTGCTTCGTCGATGAGCAGATGGGTGAATCTCTGGCGGAAGTGATCGCGGACTTCGAGGTTGTCGCGAAGAAGCTGGCGGGCCCAGATCAGCAGATCGTGAAACTCTGCGCGTCCCTCGGCACGACGCCGGTCAGCGTACTCGAGCACGAACTGACGGATGCCCTCGAGGATGGACAGCAGAGCTTCCCGGCGGATGAGATCTATCTCCTCATTAGCCGCGGAATCCATATTCAGCAGGAGTCCCTTGAGGACGGCGCAGGCGTTCTTCCCGGATTCAGGGTCCCTTTCCCAGTCGGGCTGCCTTCCCCGGGCACATTTTAGGGGCAGCATGCGGGCAATCAGGCGCAAAGACGCGGCCGATCCCGGTTCCGCTTCGGCCAGTCGGCGCAGGACGGCAAGCTTGCCCTGAACGTGGTCGAAGAGCTGGTCGCCGGCGCCGTTGCGTGAGTACCGGCAGAGACGCTCCAGTTCGGGCAACTCTCCGGCGATGACGCTCGAGGCACCTGTCTCCCGCGGAGGCGGTGAGAGGAGTAGCACCCCCTCCAGATCAACATAGTTCTTGTGGAATTTCAGGGCGGTTTCTCTCAGCGAAGAGAGCCTCATGTCGAGGCTCAAGGCCATGGACATGGGGCCGGCGAAGGGAGAATTTTCCTCCAGCGCATTGTTCAGCCACTCATTCCATGCTTCATTGAACCCGATTCCGGCGGCTATTTCGTCACTGGTCTCGAAGGCAGGAGGGAGCCCGGCCTCCAGCGGGCGCTCGTGCAGGATGAGAGAAGCGAAGGAGTGCAGGGTGCTGATGGCGGCCTGGTCCAGGTCGGCAACGCCCTGGCGGCACAGCCGACGCTCCTCATCGGAACGCGACTTGTCGTCTCCAGCGCTTTCCAACTGCTGACGGACGCGGTCGCGCAGCTCGGCAGCAGCGGCTTCGGTGAAGGTGATGGCCGCGATGCGATCCAGGGTGGCGTTGCCGGTGGCTACGAGGTTAACAACACGACCCACCAGGCTTTGGGTCTTGCCGGTGCCGGCGCTGGCTTCGACGAAGAGGGTTTGGTCCAGACCGTTCAGAATGGCCTCCCGAGCATTCTTATCGGCGAGGGGCATTTCCGGCGTGGCGGGTCCGGATTGCTGGATAACCATGATTACTCCTCCCCGCTCTCTTCCGATGCGTTGCCTTCCGAGAGGCTGATGTAACCGGCAAGACGCCCGTCGGCTTTCTTGCGCTCCCACATTTCGCCGCGACGGGCCGGACACAGCGATTGGAAGTCGCAGTAGTGGCAATTCTGGAAATCTGAGGTCCCCCCGAAGTTGGTCATGGGTCCCGGATTGGCCGGGAACACTCCCTGCCGAATGCCGGAGACGATGGTGGAGATACCATTGCGGAAACGGTCGAGAACCTCCTCATTACCAATGTTGAAGTAATCAGGGGGAGCCTTGGCAAAACCACCGCTGTTGGTGGTGAACCAGTACGCGGCACGGACCGTGCTGGCATCAGGGAACAGGCGCTGGGCTGCCATGGAGTAAACGCCGAGCTGAAGCCGTTTGCCCCGGTCGATGGGGTCGTCCTTGAGGTCCCCGTAGGGGGTGGCGCTGCCGGTCTTGTAGTCGATGACCGTCACCGAACCTCCGTCGGACGACACATCCATGCGATCGATGAAACCACGGAATTTGACCTGGGTTTCCTCGTCCTCGATCTCGAGGCCGTCACTCTCGAATCCGAAGCGGGTTTCGGCCAGGATATGGCCGGTGTCATGCGAAGCCCTCAGTAGGGCGTCTTCTTCGAGGAATGACTCCAGGTCTTCCCTGATGCCCTGCCTAGCCAGACGCCAGAGCAGAGGCTTCCCGGTGAGGCCCCGGCCTTCAGCTTCGCGGAAGGCTTCCTCAGAAATTTGCCACAGCCGCTGGCGACTTGCTGCCTCCCAGTGTTCGCCGGGGCCTGGCAGACCATTGGAATCTGCGGCATCTCGGACGAAGCGTTCGAGGATGTCGTGCACCAGCGCACCGCGGTCCGCTGCGCCTATGGTCACCGTCTCTTCGGGGGTCTCCAGCACAGTGAGGCGCAGGACCTGGCCAAGGAAGTAACGGAAAGGACAGGCAGCCCAACTCTCAAGACGAGTGGGTGACATCGCCGCGTGCTCCAGGTTTGCTCCAAAGTTCGCCTCGGAGGCAATGCCGGTCAGATTTCCGTCGAACGCAGTCCAACGTCGCTGGGAGCGGCTGAGGCCTGACTGAACAGCACTGGAGAGAGACCCAATCTTTGCGAAGGGGTGTTGCCATAGCCCCTGGTTCTGCTGTCGCCAATGAAGCAGGCGATGCAGATTGTAGTCGTGAAGGTCGGCCAGGGCCGAATCCACAGCGCGGGAGAGCGCCTGCTGTCCCGATTGGTCCACTGTCAGCCAGGGGCGGTTTTCCAGCGAGGGCAGATCCCCGGCGTAAATTCTCCGCCCCTCCAGACGAGACGCCTGCTCCAGGAACCAGCGAGACGGATAGGCCTGCCGCTGCGAGCCGCCGTCTGCCACCGGGTAGGACAGGGTGTTGCGAGGGGATGAGGACATTGCCGAAAGGTAGTCGAAGCGCTCTGCCGCCACGCGCTCCAGGATCCGTGAACTGCCGCCAGCCGCCAGCCAGCCGGATTCTGGGAGCAGTGGATCGGGACGGACAGCAGGGGGAACGCCGCCTTCGATCATGCCCACCAGCCAAACTGCGTCGAAGGTCATGCCGACAGCGCCGGCAAAGTTGGACACGAACACACCGATACCGGTTGGGCCCAGGGCGCCCCTGGGGGTTCTCAGTTCTTCCTCCACGGTCTGACGGAATACGGAAAGGTCCGGCGGTCCGCTGAAGGTGTCGGCAGAAGGTAACTGGTTGAGCAACTGCTCGATGTCGCGTTTTGCCTTCCTTTCCCCTTCGGCTGCGCCCTGACCGGCAGGCAATTGGTGGGAAAGGTAGATTTCGAGCAGCTTCCTTGCCCACTCGCACCAGACCTGCCAGGTACTACCCAAGTGTGGAGGCTCCAGGTCCCCGGATAGCTGGGCGATGAATGCGGCGGCGTTGCGGGCAGATTCGGCTTCGTTTCTTATCGACGCTGCGCGTACTTCGTCTATATCGCCCATTCTCTCCCTTTCGACGGCGTCCCTATCGAGTCCGTCGGCGTACTGGGCCAGGCGCACGCTCCACTGTTCGACACCGCTGACAACCCCGGCCCTTCTGGTCAGCATGTCCCAACGGCTGGGATTGAAGCCGCGCGTCCGGCCGTACGGTGGCATCACGGGGCAACCTGTGAGCCAGGACATCACCGCTCGGCGGGGCAAGCCGCTGCCAGCCAGGTGCAGCATGCCCAGCAGGGTGCGACCGACGCCGGAATCGGCCAGCGTATCTCGCCCTGGGCCGGCCATGGGTATGTTTGCCAAGTCCAGTTCGTCAGGAATCAGCGTGCCGTAGGGGTTGTCCGTCCGGTACAGGACGGCCATCCGATGGAAAGGAGTTCCTCTCTCGCTGGCTTCCTGGAAAATCTGCCGGACGACCTCACGAATTTCCTCATGGGCATTGGGCGCGATGCGCAGGGCGCTTTCGGTCCCAGGGGCAGGAGGCTTAACGCCGGTTTCACTGGTCGGCGGTGCGCTTTCCGCAAATGCAGGCCTCAACGCAGCGGCCAGATCCAGCGCGGGCCTGTCGGCATCACGATCTCCCGCCACACCCAGCAGCACCGAGCAGCGATCCTGCCGGGCCAGTTCCACAATCAGACGGGTTTCCGCCGGACTGGCTCTCGGAGGCAGATAAAAGACCAGGTGGCCAAGATCGTCTAGGCCCGAGGTGTCGTGGTTGAGGACCGCATACGATGCGGCAGTGGCCAGGTCGTCAACTTCGAACCACTGGCCGGCAATGGTCTCACGAAATTTCCGGTAGAGGCGGGCCACTTCGCCGGAGACGCTGTCCTGTCCGGTCAGGGCTTCCAGGACGCCGCTGTCTACCCGCTGGAATTCCCGGAAGGAGGACCGGATGCTGGCCAGGGTAGATGGATGGTCTCGCACGGGCGCAAGGTAACCCTCGGAATCCGAGAGAACGGTTCGGAGGGCGACGCTGCCAATTACTGAGGTGAGGGGGTTTCGACCATCTCTCGCCAGGGATGCCGCACCGAGCTGCTCCATCAGTGCCGAGAGCACATTGAACCGAACGTTGATAAACCCGCTCTGTCCCAGGTCCTGCCGGAGGCTCAGGTTGGTATACCGGCTGGGTCCTATAACAGTAACCGGGGCCAGATGATCGCCGCTCTTGGCTTCCCTCACAACCTGCCAGAGGGTGTCCCGTAGGGCCGGTGACAGTCCTTCTATGATCAGTTGTCCCATGTGTGTCGCTCGCTAATGTCGTTCTGAGCCGCCCGGCGCCAGCAAATGATCCAGCAGCCGTGAGATACGTTCTAGTGGGCGCATGCGCAGACGGCGAACCGGTTTCCAATGGCATTAGGCGTTGTTGCGAATGGTCTCATTCACGGGACATATCTGCAATGGCAGTGCGAAATTCTTGCGGCATTATAGAGATTTAGAGAATCAGCCGCACCAATGGATGTGTAATCAGCATGACGGTCCCAAGACTATCCCATATGACGGCTAGAAATTTGGCGAGATATTCATTGTCACGACTTTGGACAAGGTTCGTATTTTGTCAATGATCAGATAATTTATCACGCAAAGAATTGGTAAATATAACTCGCCTATAAAGGGAGCTATCAGAAATACGCACGTAGATTTCACAGAGACGGGAATCCATGCGGGTTGGCAGCGCTGAGCTGTGACAAAGATGCAACGATCCATCTGTCGTAGGCAGGACGTCTGAACATGGTCCGGCATCACCTGCGGCGAGTATCGCCATTCGTGTTCACCAGCCAACACACCTGTCGACAGGCGCAATCCTGTTTGTGGGGCGGGTGATGAACCCGAAATATCCACGAGTATCGGCCCAAACCGTCACCGTACTGTCACGCTCAAATTGCCCGCTGGCTGGCCCGTTTGCCCTACCATACGGACGATCCCTATTCCGGTTATGCCCTGAAAAAATATTATTAGTTATCCCCCTTTCACCCTCGTTAAGACTCCAGCACTCCTTTTCTTCCTGGCACTGGCCCTGGCCTTGGCTTGGCTGGCGGTTTCAGGCCAGTCCGTGTTGGCCGATGATCCGCCAACGCCTCTAGGCAAGGAAGACTCCCCCGTCAGCCCCCTGCTGCAGCAGTTTATTGACGAGCGGCTGCAGGCTTCCACTCAGAAGGGTTCGCAGTCACCTGGCGAGCAGACACTGCGTGGTCTGGATTCCGAAACGACGTCAGAAGACTCGAAAGCTGACAGCACGACTCCGCCGTCTGACGGGCCATCCGGCTCCGTTTACGACCCCGTGCGCTTTGACTCCTCCGGCAACGTGCAGGTCTATATCAACCTGACCAACACCGACGACGCCACGCTGCAGCAGCTCAGGGACCTGGGCGCCAACATCGAGGTCGTCAACTCCCGCTGGAACAAGCTGCAGGCCTGGGTCCCCGTCGATGCCCTGGACCGCATCGCCGGCCTGGACGCCGTGCGCTACATCACGCCGCCCGACTACGCCTCCACCAAGGCCGGCAGCGTCGTGACCGAGGGCGACGGCATTCACCGGGCCGATCTGGTCCGCAACCTCAGCGGCCTGACCGGCAAAGGCGTCAGAGTCGGAGTCATCTCTGATGGCGTAGACTCGTGGCGGAGCGCGAGTGCAAGCGGGGATCTGCCCGGCTCGCTGCGGATCAACCCGAACATCTCCCGGAGCGGCGACGAGGGCACTGCGCTCCTCGAGATCGTCCACGATCTGGCCCCCGATGCCAAGCTGGCTTTTTCCAGCGCCACCTCGTCGCTGGTTATGGCCGAGGCGATCCTCTGGCTGGCCAACAACGCCTTCAACGGTGAGGGTGTCGACATCATCGTCGATGATCTCAATGTGAAAGACGCATTCTTCGAGGACGGTCCGGTCGCCCAGGCGGCCCAGGACGCTGTCGACGGAGGCGTCGTCTTCGTCTCCGCCGCCGGCAACGACGCCCGCAGGCACTATGAGGCCGACTTCGTCGATGCTGGCGACGGCTTCCACGCCTTCGATGGCGTCAGCGACACCTCCCTCCGCGTCTTCGGCGCCTCCGCCGGTGCCATTCTCCAATGGAACGACCCTTTCGGAGCTTCCGGCAACGATTACGATATGTACATGTGCCCCCCGGGCCTGAGGCCCGACAAGTTCAATCTCCAGAACCGTATCTGCAGCGCCAGCGATCGGGTGCAGGACGGCGACGACGACCCCGTCGAGGGCGTCTATCTCTTGGACGACAGCGGCTCTACCGATATCTACATCCGCAAGTCTTCCGGAGACGACCGGCGCCTCGAGCTGTTTCTCGAGTACCAGTTCGGCACCATCACGGAGCACGGCGTCCCTGAGGGCAGTATCATCGGACAACCCGCCGCCGCCGGAGTCCTCGCTGTTGGGGCCATCCCCGCCTCCGATCCCGGACACGACGACCCTCAGTCCTTCAGCGACCGCGGACCCTCCATCTTCATAGATCCCGATGACCACGAGAAAACGGTGAGCAGAAACAAGCCCGACGTGATGGGCATCGATAGCGTGCATGTTACGGGCGCAGGGGGGTTTGGCTTCCCCTCCCTCGACGAAGGGAGATATTTCCCAGGCACCTCGGCGGCTGCACCCCACGTCGCCGGCATCGCTGCCCTCGTCATGGAGGCCCAGCGCCTCGCCGACCCCGACATGACGAAGAAGGAGGTCGCAGACACAGTCGCCCAGACCATTCGCGATACCGCCTTCGACCTCGGCGACCCAGGCTACGACGGCACCTTCGGCTACGGCAGGGCCGACGCATTCGCCGCAGTCGAGTCCATCGACGATTTCGAACTGTACTCGAAGGAGCCCTTCACCTTCCAATTCACCGTAGACTCCACGGGTGACGGGGCCGACAGTTCCACCACGGATGCCACCTGCGACGACGGCAGCGGCAACTGCACCCTACGCGCCGCCATTGAGCAGGCCAACGCTCTGTCAAGCGGCGTCATCGAGTTTAATATAAGCGGCACCGGCACCCACACCATCAGCCCGGCCTCCGCCCTGCCCACCATCACCAAGCCGGTGTTCATCGACGGCTACAGCCAGTCCGGGGCAAGCGCTGGCACGCTGCTCATCGAGCTGGACGGCGCCAGTGCCGGCACAGATGCCGACGGCCTCACCCTCAGCGGCGAGGACAGCGTAGTCCGCGGCCTGGTCGTCAACGGATTCGAAGGCAACGGGATAGTGCTGCAGGGCAGCTCGGGAGGGCAGATCCTGGAGAGTAACCACATCGGAACCAACGTCGACGGCTCAGTCGATGACGGCAACGGCTCGGCGGGTGTGTATGTCAACGGCGCACCCGGCGTTCTGCTGCGGGACAACGTCATCTCCGGCAACGACTCCCACGGCGTCCATGTCTCCGGCAGCGGCGCTTCCGGGGTTGTCCTGCAGGGCAACACCATCGGCCTGAATGCCGTTGGCGCCGCAGACCTGGGCAACACCAGTGCGGGTGTGCATATCGACGGCGCCAGCGACGCTTTCCTGACAGGAAACACCATATCCGGAAATGACTCCCACGGCATCAGCGTTTCCGGCGATGGAGCCAGCGGAGCATCAATATCCGGCAATACCATAGGGCTGAACGCCGCGGGCGACGCCAGCGTGGGAAACACCGGTTCCGGTGTGCATATTTCCGGAGCGGAGGATGCAATCGTCGCCGCCAATTCCATCTCTGGCAATGGCTCCCACGGCGTGGCCCTCACCGGTGCCGGTACAGAAGACATCCTGGTCCATGTCAACTATATCGGAACAAACGAGTCCGGCGATTCTTTGGGCAATGGCGGCTCCGGCGTACACATCGGGGACAGTTCTCTCGACAACTCCGTGGAGGGCAACACCGTCGCCAACAACAGCGGCGACGGCGTTACCATTGTTTCCAGCGGCTCGACCGGCAACACGATTCGCAAGAACTCCATCCACACCAACACCGGTAACGGCATCGACCTTGGCGACGACGGCGCCACCGCCAATGACACCGGCGACGCCGATACCGGTCCCAACTCCCTGCGAAACTACCCGACCGATATTACTTTTGCCGTCCGGAATGACGCCGCCTCCCCGAGGTTCAAGATCGATTCCACAAGGAGCCAACGGTACGTCGTCGATTTCTACGGGTGCGACAGTTCCAGCAGCGGCGAGGGCAAAGAGTGGCTGGGGTTCTCCTTTTTTGGTGCGGGGTCCACGGACACCACGACTCGTACGGTCGGCTCACTTCGGGACGAGTTGAAGGAATACTCAGCCCCGACAGGTACTCATGTAACCGCCACGGTCACCGAGCAGGAGACTGACTCGACCTCCGAGTTCGCTCCATGCGTGGAGATTGTCGATTTCCCGGAGCTGGACCTCTCCGTCAGTAAAGTTGAGGTGACCGAGGATTCAACGACCGAAACGACCTACTCCATAGCCCTGGCATCACAGCCCTCCGACACCGTCCGGGTGTGGATCGCCGTCCAGTTTTCCGATAGATCGAACGTAGTCAACCCCAACACTATTTCCCCGTACTACATCCACTTCACGACCATGAACTGGAGCGAACCTGTATCGGTAACGGTCTTCGGCGTTACCGATGACGACGCTATGCATGAGTCCAATGAGATACAACACTGGGTGAGCATCGGAGGCGGCAATCACCTCACCGCAATCCTGCCCGTATTTGTGACCGACGACGAGGCGCTGGGCACCGCCACGCTGACCAGCACGACCAGCGGGGTCACATTCCCTGCCGATGTGTCGTTGTGGCAAGAATACGACGGGATTCTGGAGCTGGACGAGGGGGACACCTTCACTTACACGGTGGAACTGGACAAGGAGCCGGAGGGCGATGTTGTAGTCGAGACCTTTTACGTGGGTGCCGATGCACTGACCGTTACCCCGGCTTCCATAACATTCACCGAGACAGGCGAGGCTGCAGACGCAGACAAGTGGGAGTGGGACGACCCGCAGACCGTCACCCTTACGACGCTGCACGACTCGGATGACCGCAACGAGTTACGCACGGTCAGGCATAGGGTTGAGGTGGGCGGCGAAGATTACGTCGTGGCGCAACTCTCCCTCGAGATTCGCGACTTGGCCCTATCGGGGCTGACTTTTGACCCGGCGGACCTGGCTGTAACCGTCGACGAGGGGGGCACGGCGACCTACACCGTGGCCCTGGACAGCGACCCCGGCGACGGCGCCACCGCGAAGGTGGAAATCAGCGTTGAGTCGGGCCCCTTCGACAACGCCATTTACGTTTCGCCGGATGACATCACCTTTACCGGAGGCGCCGGCGGGAACTGGAGTACGCCACAGACAGTGACCGTAACCGGTCGCAACGATGACGACGAATTCGACGAACTCGCTGAAATCGAGCACATCCTGAAGGTCGGCTCCAGGACCGTCCTGGGCCGCAATGTCGAAGTGAAAGTAATCGACGGCAACCGGGCGCCGTATTTCCTCGAGGGAACCCATACAACCCGGCGAGTGTTCGAGAGTGCTGGACAGGATGACGAAGTCGGGGACCTGGTCGAGGCCCTGGACCTGAATGCCAGCGACACGCTCACCTACTCGCTGGACGATACGAGCGGCAAATTCAGCATTGACAGCGGCACCGGCCAGATCAAGGTTGCCGCCGATGGCGCCCTGGACTACGAGACCGCCACACGGCACGAATTCGACGTGATCGTCAAGGACGATGGCGGGTTGTCCGACAGTGTTGACGTCACTGTCCTCGTGCGAAACGTGGACGAACCCCTTGAGGTCACCGGCGACGCCGCACCCACTTTCAACGAGAACAGCAACATCAGCAACCGGGTGTCCCGTTATACCGCCCGCGACCCTGAGGGAAGCCCGGTTACCTTCACCTGGTCCGTAGAAGGTGCCGATGGAAGCGACTTCACAATCGACTCTAGTGGCAACCTGAAATTCTCCAGCCAGCCCGACCACGAGACCCAGGACGAATACAGCATCATCATCGTCGCGACGGACACCGTCGATTCGTTCAACAGCGGCGAGCTCACGGTAACCGTGACCGTTACCGATGTGAACGAGCCGCCTGTAATCACGGGCGGCAGCTCCGTGACCTTCCAGGAAAACCAGACCGGTTCGGTGGCCACCTTCGGATTCGTCGACCGGGAAGGCGACGATGTGGCTTGGTCGCTTTCCGGCACAGACCGCGGCGACTTCACCATCACGGAGACCATCAGCGGTGACGGCGAGTTGCGGTTCGCCGGCACGCCCAACTTCGAAAGCCCCGCCGATTCCGGAAGCAACAACGAGTACAACCTGACCATTGTTGCTACCGACGACGGCACGCCGGTTCAAGTGGGCCGGCTCGACGTAACCGTGATGGTCGAGGATGTGAACGAGTTGCCTTCAACCCCCACTGGCAGCGCCAGCATCACTGTGGCGGAAAACGCCTCCGGCAACCTTTCTCGCTACAGCTCATCCGATCCAGAGCGGCGCACGATCCAGTGGAGCGTTACCGGAACGGACGGCGCTGCTTTTCGCATCGACTCGTCCGGCAACCTGGCCTTCGACGGCGCCCCCGATTATGAAACTCCTGAAGATTCCGGCGGCAACAACTCCTACGACATCGCCGTAACCGCCACAGACGACGGGAACCTGGCGGACGGAACGGCATCATCTGCGGGGAGGCTGTCCTCCTCTTTTAATGTCGCCGTTACCGTCACCCCGGTAGACGAGCCGCCGGAAATAATCGGGCCATCCAGCGTCAGCAATTACTTCGAAAACGAAACCCGGAGCGTGGGGAGCTACAGCGCCTCCGACCCGGAGGGCGACACGCCCATCACGTGGGGCCTGGGCGGACCGGACCGCGGGGACTTCGACATCAGCAACTCGGGCGTGCTCACTTTTAAAAGTGCTCCCGACTTCGAAAGCCCAGCGGACTCCGGGGGCGACAATCACTATGAGGTGGTAGTCCAGGCCACCGACTCCAACAACAATCGCAGCGAGCGCCATGTCGACGTAACGGTCAGGAACGTGGACGAGCCGCCAACGCTGGAGGGTCCGGACACGTTCGACAACTTCCCCGAGAATTCCACGACCACCCGGCAGGTAGGCAGGTACACGGCCAACGATCCCGAAGGGACCACGGTGGCTCTGTCGCTGCAGGGGTCGGACAGCAGCGCGTTCAGCCTGAACAGCAACGGCGTGCTCACCTTCAACGAGTCTCCAAACTACGAAGACCAGAGCAGTTACAGTGTCACAGTGAGGGCTGTGGCTGGCATCCACACGATGGACAGAGTAGTGACCGTCAACATCCAGAACCTTGAGGAGCCTGGCGAGATAACCCTATCATCGGTACAGCCGCAGGCAGATACGGCTTTCACGGCCATGCTGGAGGACGATGACGAGCCGTCCGGGGTCACTTGGCAATGGTATCTCGCCTCCAGCCGCAGCAGCACCGGCACCACCATCAGCGGCGAGACATCGGACTCGTACACTCCGACATCTGGAGATGTGGGAAGCTACCTGCGGGTTGCTGCCTCCTACGACGACGGCTTTGACATGTACAACTGGGTGGCGGCGGTCAGCCGGCTTCGGGTGAGGGTGGAGACGCCGGGGAACGTCGCCCCGGAGTTTGCTTCCGGAGGGGACTACGAACGGAGCATCCGCGAGAACACGAGGGCCGGTAGCAATGTGGGGGCGCCGGTCACAGCCAGTCACGACAATGACGACGGGCTGACTTACCTCATCGGAGATTCGGACTTCTTCGAGATAGAGGAATTCACCGGGCAGCTTCGCAACAAGGTCGTGCTTGATCGCGAGGTCCAGGCCACGTATACCGTCACGGTCGATGCAGTCGACCCCAGCGGGCTGTCCGACAGCGTCGACGTCACCATCACCGTGGAGGACGTGGACGAGGCGCCGGAAATCGCGGGGCCCTCAGCCGTGGACCGAGAAGAGGGAGGCGGCACGGAGGCAGCCACCTTCACCGCCACCGACCCGGACGAGAAGGGCATCGGGTGGGCCCTGAGCGGCACCGACAGCGAGGACTTTGACCTGAGCGGAGGCGTGCTCACTTTCAAGGCGGTGCCGGATTTCGAGGAACCGGAAGATTCCAACGGCGACAACCGCTACCAGGTGACCATCGAGGTCAAGGAGCAGGGGGACGGCACCAGTTCGGCCACACTCAACGTTGCCGTAAGGGTCAGCAACGCCGATGAGGAGGGGACGCTGTCGGCCGTTTCGACAGCGGAACGGGTGGGCTACGAGATCGAGCTGGAGATCGAAGACCCGGACGGCGTTTCGTCGGTCCGGGAATGGAACTGGGAGCGGTCCGAGAACCAGTCCGACTGGAGCGCCATCCAGGAGGCGGATTCCAGCTCCTACACACCGTCGATAGACGATAATGACCGGTACCTGCGGGCAACCGCGTTCTACCGGGACATGCAGGGTCCGGGCAAGAGCGCAGAATACCTCTCGAACCAGATACGCGAGATCCTTTCAGTTCCCGAAACGCCCACGGCACCCACTGTTTCCGCTGGTGTGAGAAGCCTGTCGGTGTCCTGGAGCAGGCCCCAGGCCCATCCCGCCGTTTCAGGTTACGTGGTGCGCCACCGGGAGTCCGGCAGTACTGATCCCTGGACGGAGAACGAAGTTACCGGCAACGTCCTGCGCTACACAATCGGCGGACTAACTGCGGGAACGGCCCATGAGGTGGAGGTCCAGGCTGAAAATGCCCAGGGCTCCAGCGGCTGGTCCACGTCGACCGAGGGGACCCCCAGCGCCGGTGGCGGCGGCGGAGGTAGCGGCGGCGGTCCATCCCCGATCGTAACCGATGACGAATGCTCGGACGATCTGGGGGCGCTGTCCGGGACGGCGACCAGGAGCGGCTCGTGGGGCGACGACTGTGAGTCCAGCGTGCCGGGACGGGGGTATGCCAGGTACTACAGCTTCACGCTGTCGGCGGAGGCTGAGGTCACCATCGACCTGACTTCCAGCGTCGACACCTACCTGTTTCTGCGGTCAGGCAGCAGCACCTCAGGGACGGCGCTGCACAGCAACGACGACATTGTCAGCGGCAACACCAACTCTCGGATCGTGGCCACGCTGTCGGCAGGGGCGTACATCATCGAGGCGACGACCTACTCGCCTAACACGACGGGCAGCTTCACGCTGAGCGTCAGGGGGGGTAGTGGCGGTGGGGAAGGTAGCGGCGGAGAGACGGCGACGGGCTGCAACGCGGCGTTGCTGACGCTGCCGGCGTCGGGGGTGTCGGGCTCGTGGGGCGACGACTGCGAGTCCAGCGTTTCGGGACGGGGGTACGCCAGGTACTACAGCTTCACGCTGTCGGCGGAGGCCGAGGTCACCATCGACCTGACTTCCAGCGTGGATACCTACCTTTTCCTGCGGTCGGGGAGCGCAACCTCGGGAACGGCGCTGCACAGCAACGACGACATAGTCAGCGGCAACACCAACTCGCGGATCGTGGCCACGCTGTCGGCGGGGGCGTACACCATCGAGGCAACGACCTACTCGCCTAACACGACGGGCAGCTTCACGCTGAGTGTCAGGGGGGGTAGTGGCGGTGGGGAAGGTAGCGGCGAAGAGACGGCGACGGGCTGCAACGCGGCGTCGCTGACGCTGCCCGCGTCGGGCGTGTCGGGCACGTGGGGCGACGACTGCGAGTCCAGGGTAGCGGGTCGGGGGTATGCAAGGTACTACAGCTTCACGCTGTCGGCGGAGGCCGAGGTCACCATCGACCTGACTTCCAGCGTGGATACCTACCTGTTCCTCCGGTCAGGGAGTGCCATCTCGGGGACGGCGCTGCACAGCAACGACGACATTGTGGGCGGCGATACAAACTCGCGGATCGTGGCGACACTGTCGGCTGGATCGTACACCATCGAGGCCACGACATATTCGCCCAGTACGACGGGCAGCTTCACGCTGACTGTCAGCGGAGGTGAAAGCACCAGCGGCGGTGAGACCCCCACGGCGACGGGCTGCGACGTGGCGTCGCTGACGCTGCCCGCATCGGGAGTGTCGGGCTCGTGGGGCGACGACTGCGAGTCCAGCGTTTCGGGACGTGGGTATGCCAGGTACTACAGCTTCACGCTGTCGGCGGAGGCCGAGGTCACCATCGACCTGACTTCCAGCGTGGATACCTACCTGTTCCTGCGGTCGGGGAGCGCAACCTCGGGGACGGCGCTGCACAGCAACGACGACATTGTGGGCGGCAACACCAACTCGCGGATCGTGGCGACACTATCGGCTGGTAGTTACACCATCGAGGCGACGACCTACTCGCCCAGTACGGCAGGCAGCTTCACGCTGACTGTTAGCGGGGGTGAAAGCACCGGCGGTGGAGAGACGGCGACTGGCTGCAACGCGGCGTCGCTGACGTTGCCGGCGTCGGGGGTGTCGGGCACGTGGGGCGACGACTGCGAGTCCAGCGTTTCGGGACGGGGGTACGCAAGGTACTACAGCTTCACGCTGTCGGCGGAGGCTGAGGTCACCATCGACCTCACGTCCAGCGTCGACACCTACTTGTTCCTGAGGTCGGGCAGCGCCACCTCGGGGACGGCGCTGCACAGCAACGACGACATTGTGGGCGGCAACACCAACTCGCGGATCGTGGCGACACTATCGGCTGGTAGCTACACCATCGAGGCCACTACCTATTCGCCCAGTACGACGGGCAGCTTCACGCTGAGTGTCGGCGGAGGTGAAAGCGCCAGCGGCGGAGAGACGGCGACGGGATGCAACGGGGCGTCGCTGACGTTGCCGGCGTCGGGGGTGTCGGGCTCGTGGGGCGACGACTGCGAGTCTAGCGTGCCGGGACGGGGGTACGCAAGGTACTACAGCTTCACGCTGTCGGCGGAGGCCGAGGTCACCATCGACCTGACTTCCAGCGTGGATACCTACCTGTTCCTGCGGTCAGGGACTGCCACCTCGGGGACGGCGCTGCACAGCAACGATGACATTGTGGGCGGCAACACCAACTCGCGGATCGTGGCGACGCTGGCTGCTGGGGCGTACACCATCGAGGCCACGACATATTCGCCGAACACGACGGGCAGCTTCACGCTGAGTGTGTCGGGCGGGGGCGGCTAATGCTGCGCTGGCCATGTCAGGAGAGGGGATGGCTAGGGAATGAGGCCATCTAAATTTTTTGCCTGTGACAGTCCCGCCCTAGTGTTCCATCGTTCTATCTCACGTTTTCTGCCTGCTCCAACTTTTGACAGTGACCGGATAAAACCCTTACCATCAGGCCATGACAGTCCAGTCCGTGATGGCATAGACTGATAAGCCATCCAATGGTACCAGGTTGGTAGCTCAATGGTTAAAGTCGGCAAGCATATGGTGGGATCGGAACTGGCTTCGCTTCCATGCGGTAATGACACCCGTCGGGTCAGGATTGGTCACCCTTTGGCTATCTCAGGGTGAATTTGTTGGGTGGTCATGGAACTCCCAGGCGGAATTTGCGGTAGCGGCTAAATTTGCTTCTGCTGGCATCCTATTCTACACAGGGTCTTTTGCAATTTTCGAAGTGGGGGTAGGGCTACTTATGGTTTTAGCGCTGAAAGCATTTGAAAGTTATGAAAAACGAAAAGAACAGCGTCGGCAAGATTGGCTATTGGAATTCCTACAATCTGTTAAAGGCAGGGTTCCAGAAGATGCTTTTGAAGAAATCATAGCAACCGCCACTGGAAACCTTTCTGAGGAAGCCCGCGAGCGCTTTATGGAACGTTGGCGGGAGGCGCAGCACTCTTAACCGATACCTACTGGCCCCCACGAAAGCCCCTGCCGTTGACGACAGGGGCTTTTCCTTATTACGAAGTCACCTCTCACTGACGCCTGGGGCCCGACCCTCCCCCTCGAAGGGGGAGGGAGCTTTGGGATGGTTTCTAGTGGCAGTGGTTGTGGTTGGGGCTGGGGGGAACGTCCAGCACGGGGTTGGTGTCGAAGAACCCGACCGGCTTCAGGCTGAAACCGCAGTAGGCCACGGGAGAAATGGGCCAGTCCTCGGGCCGGGGCACGTGGTGATAGCCGAGGGTGTACCAGACCACCAGGTCCGTGTCCTCGACGCTCCGGTCGTTGCTGGTGTACTCGGGGAGGCCGGCGCCGCCCGGGTGCTGGTTCGGGTAGGGCCCGGTGGCCGACATTTCGTCGCGGTCGTAGGGCGTGACCCACAGGTGCTTGTTCATGAAGCCGGCGCGCTTCATTATGCTTGCGCCGGGGTCGGCGAAGGGCAGTATGTTTTCGCCCGGCATCAGCTTGTAGCCGACGGGCCTGCCGAGGGAGTTTTTGACCGAGGGGTTGGATACAACCCAGTAGCGTCCGCTCATCGGGTCGACGATCCTCTGGGCCTCGTGCTCGGTCCGCAGCGGAGTAGACTTGGCGTAGAAGGCGTTGCCGTGGGGGTTATCCGGGCCCGGAGGCTCGGCCACGGTGTTGACCTCGAAGACCGTATTGCTGCCGCCGTCCACGTCCATGTCCAGCCGGAAGTTGAAGAAGTGCTGGTGGATGTGGGCGTTGAGCTGGGGCGCAACCAGCGTGCCGTACTTGGGGACCTCGCCCTCGGGCACGGCGGCTGTGTTAATGATGCCGGTAAGCTTGATCTCCAGCTGAATGGTGCCGTCTTGGAAGAAGTACCAGAAGAACCCGTACTCGTAGTTGCCGACGGTGGCGATGCTGGATACGACCAAGCGCCTGGAGCGCCGGACCTCGGTCTGGCCGGTGCGCCAGTCGGTGTGCTTCCAGAGGATGCCGTAGTCTTCCTCGTGCATGCAGACGGCGTTGGGTATGGTGAAGGGCTCACCGCTGCCATTGTTGAGTACCGCGTCGAAATAGAATATCTCCCCGAGGCAGTCGCAACCCAGGGTGAGGGAGTTGGTGAGGGAACCGATGCCGTACTCGCCGGCGTCGAAAGCGTTCTTCCTGTAGTGGTCCTTGCTCGGGTCGCCATACGGCACCACCATGTCCGACAGCGCGGCGCGGTAGAGGACAGGCCGGATGCGTCCCTGGTCCTCGTAGCCGACGTCATGGATCACGAGACCTTCGCGAGGGGTGAATCCCACGCGCAGACGCCACTTCTGCCATGAGACTCCCCAGCCGTCGACGTCGAAGCTGGCACCCTCGGGCTGGGTGATGTCCAGCTGCTTCACGTCGCCGCGGAACTGTCCGACGAATTCTGCGCCGTAGTTGCCGTCGTCGGGCGGCATGGGGACCAGGCCATAGTCGTCGACCCGCACAACTTCCATGCTGTTCAGGTCCACGACGGCGGTCACTCCCTCGATGGGGCGGGCGTAGCCGTTGTCGGTGGGGCTGGAGCGCAGGAAGCACCGGGCCAGGACGAGGCGGCGTCCCTCCTCCTCGGCATAGCCGTAGTTTCCGGCAGACCAGGGGTCCACCATGACGAGACTGGCGTCGGTGATTCCGCGCTTCCTGATGGCGGCCAGGAACTCGGGGTTGGTGCGGACCATCGCCTCGCATTCGACGAATTCCTCAAACATCACCCTGGGCTGGACGCCTGGGACGTGCCTCCAGGAAACGACGCGGCGTTCGTCGAGGGAGACCACGGCCTCGTAGGTGGAAGCGGTGTCGTTGTCGAGTATGACGATGAACGCGGAGCGGGGGACGGGTTCGCCGGGACGGAAGGCGATGACGTCGTCCTTGTCAGGCTCCCGGAGTACGACGGTCTCGAACCGGACTTTCGGGCCAAGCTGGCGTTCGGACTTCAGGATCGACGCTGCTTCGGCTATTTCCTCTGCGGTGAGGGGATCAAGGGGGTGAGAAGCCGGCGCGAGAGTGGATATGCCGGATGTTGCCTTGTCGGAGATGGCCATAGCGTCCCCCTTCTGGGCGGTCTCGCCACGTGGGTGGATTCTGTTTCCTGAAGCTCGACGGTAACAGCGCCGTGCGGCAGGGTCAACCGCCAGTAGCGGCGGGGGTAGCCCTCTCTCAAAGGGGAGGAAGTTCTGGGGATGTTTTCCGGCGGCGGGTCAGGCTTCGCTGGCGAGAGGCCTTTCAGGGAAGGGGACTGGCTCCCCAATGTACCGGGGGATCAGGCCTTTTGCGGCGGCCTTCGGCAGGATGCTGCGCAGGACGTCGTTGACCTGGGGCAGCACGCGCCGTTGGAGGCATTCATCGAGGTAGTCGGCGAGGGGCGTGAAGTTCCATAGCCGGAAGCGGTGTTCCCGCAAACGCCGGAAGAAGTCGAAGGCCCATGTTATGACGGACTTGGGGACGGACTTGGGCGGAGTGGTAATGGGTCCGCTAACGGCCTCGGTCATCTCGTCGCAGAGTTTGAGGGCGTGGGGACGGAGGCGGTAGATCTGGACTTTGGTAGCGTATTTGAGCATGAGGGCGTCGACCTGACGGCGAAGGGTGGAGAAGGTCATGTTGCAGGCTCCTTGGGCGAAATTTTTTGATATTCGGGTAAAAGACGGTAGTTTCCGGTAGTTTCGGTTGTCTTGGGGGCCTGGGCGAGTGCTCGTGACACTGGCGTCAGGGGAGCATGATGCCTCCGGGCGAGGGTTTTTTTGGTAGGCGAGTTAGGGAGGATTGTCCGGGACTCCATAGAACCATGCTAGAGAGGCGTCATCGGGGGTGGCAAGGGGCGGGTGTCAGGGAATGGGGACGTTGTCTGAACTGTGATTTGTTTGATTTTAGGATGGACAGGATTTCGGGAGTTCGGCGCAGGAGTGACAGCGAGCACAGGGGGAGACGGGGGGTTGTCTGAACTTCCCTTCGGCGTCGCTCAGGGGGGCAAATATCGGCCTTCGCGATCGTCCTGCCCGACGGAACAGGAAGAAAGGAATGTTGGCGGAAAGAGCAGCGCCCGGCCTTGGTGCCCAAAACCGGCGGAGGCGGTTGGGCTTGACGCTCCGTCTGGGAGGTGAAAGGATTGCCGACATGGGGGAACGGCTGGGTTTGCGAAGGAGGACGATGGGGTGCCAGACAGAGCGCGGTCCCCGTTGCCAGCAATTTGTTGGAAGTACCAACTTCCGAGCGCATGCCACCCTGATTGCTAGCGGCTTGATGGACCCGCACCCGGGGCGGAAAGTGAATCACGGGAGAGTGTAGCGAATCGGTCGGCCGGAGGGCTGAATGTGCTGCAAAAAGGCTGCCAATCGCTGAGTGGTAATCTGTTGACGAAAAGTGCTCGGGTATGACGGACTTGGTAGGCGATTTGTAGAGAGTTGATTACGAATCCAGTGCAATAGCAGGAGGAAAGCGGTGGCGGGAAGAACGCGGAGAGACGGGAACTGCTACGATACGCCGCCACAGGTTTTACGTTACAGACCGATTTCCTTGACAGGAATGGCCGGGAATCGGTAGAGTCTCTACGCTCCTGCTAGCGGTTCTCACGTCATTCCCAAAACTGTACTACCAGAGGCAAACAATTTGGCAGAAAGTATAGTCCTGAATGAACGACGGTGGTATAGCCCTCCGAGTCTGAAGAGGCTCCTCTCAGGCTTCTCCCGCTACCCTGTCATTCCGATATTGGTAATCCTACTCCTGCTGGTGGTGCCAGCCATCGGAGCCAACTGGATTGCTCCCCACGATCCCTTCGACGGGGACCTGAATGCCCGGCTGCTCCCTCCGGTCTGGATTGGCGAAGAAACCAATATAAGGACCGTGGTAGACCGGATCACCGATCGGGGTAATCAGTTCACGCTCGGTGAGGCCGCCAGCCAGATTCAGGGCGGCAAGTCGTCGCTCATGGTCACCGCCGGAGAAGACCCTGAACGGGCAGTGGCATTGGGCGACCAGTTGCTGGAGGTGAAGCAGCAGGGCGGTCGGGGTGAGTATCTGCTCGGAACCGACAAACTGGGGCGAGACATCCTGAGCCGGATCATCTATGGCTCCCGCATATCCGTCATGGTGGCCGGTATCGCCATCTTCATCTCCGGGGCCATCGGAGCGTCACTCGGGATCGCCGCCGGTTATTTCGGCGGGTGGGTGGACTCGCTGCTGATGAGGCTTGTGGACATCTCGCTGTCGATTCCCATCATCCTGATGGCGTTGGTGCTGGTAACCGCTTTGGGGGCCAGCTATCAAACAATCGTGATCGTGCTGATCATCTTCCTGTGGGCACAGTACGCAAGGCAAGCACGAGGGGAGACCCTTACGGTGCGCGTCCAGGACTTCATCGCCCGGGCGAGGGTGGCCGGTTCTTCGGACGCTCGGATAATGCTGAAGCATGTGTTCCCGAACGTGTTCAACAGCCTTGTAGTGCTGGCCACCCTGCAGGTGGGGTTTGTAATTATCCTGGAGGCCAGCTTGAGCTTCCTCGGAGCCGGCATACCGCGGCCAAACCCGGCGTGGGGACTGATGGTGTCCGACGGCCGGGAGCTGATCATCTCGTCCTGGTGGGTGTCGCTGTTCCCGGGGCTTGCGATTCTGCTTGTCGTCATGGCAACTAACCTGATGGGAGACTGGCTGCGCGACAAGCTGGACCCGAAGCAGAGACAGATCTAGTCGAATTAACGGAGTACCCAAACGGGGCGCGCTTTCAGTTCATTGACTTTCGCGCCGAGGGGCTGCCAAGCAAATGCAGAGATACATCATCATCCGAGCTGGTTGGGCCATCATTGCCCTCTGGGCCGTAAGCATCCTGGTGTTCGGACTGGCCAGGATAACCGGCAGCCCAACGGACACCCTGCTGTCCTTTGAAGCCACGGACGAGCAGCGGGAGCTGATGGAAGCCTACTGGGGGCTGGACAAGTCCCTGCCGGAACAATACGGCGTGTTCATGAGGAACGTCTTCCAGGGCGACCTTGGAGACTCCTTTAAATGGCGGCAGCCAGTAACCGACTTGGTCAGAGAGCGGTTCCCCAACACGATCATCTTGGCCGTTCTGGCCATCGCCCTTGCCACAGTGATTGCCGTGCCTTTGGGCGTTTTGTCGGCGGTGCACCGAAACACGATCTTTGACACGCTGGGGAAATCGATAGCGCTTGTTGGACAGTCGGCGCCGCCGTTCTGGGTGGGTCTGGTGCTGATGTGGATCTTCGCCGTGAGGCTGGACCTTGTGCCGACTTCCGGCAAGAGCGACCCATCGTCGTTCATCTTGCCGACCGTGGCACTGGGCCTGTTCTGGGTGGCGGCCCTTATGCGGCTGATCCGATCGGCGATGCTGGACGTGCTGGACAGCGAGTATGTGAAGCTGGCGCGGATCAAGGGTCTGGCCGAGTATAAAGTCATCTGGAAGCATGTCCTGCGAAACGCGGCGGTTGCCCCGCTGACGTATTTCGGCATCATACTCGGCAGCCTGCTGGTGGGTTCCGTTACGGTCGAGACCGTGTTCGCCTGGCCCGGCCTGGGGTACCTGGTATTCGAGGCGGTCATCATTCGGGACTACCCGCTGGTGCAAGCGGTGGTGCTGATATTCAGCGTACTGTTCATCGCGGTCAACCTTTTGGTCGACATCCTGTACGCCTACCTCGATCCCAGGATCAGGTACCAGTAGTTCGGATTCAAGGCCCCAACCGGGGCTGAGCAAGACGTTTCACTACCGAGCGTGCTATCCCTCCCCTGAAATGGGGAGGGATTTTCATTCTCCGCTAGTGGACCGACTCATCGGAATAGACGTCTATTTCATCCGCTCGCGCTGAGCTTGTCGAAGGGCGGCCCGTTCGTGGTTCGACTCATCGGAATAGACGGCCATATCATCCGTTAACCCTGAGCCTGTCGAAGGGCCGCCCGTTCGTGGTTCGACTGGCTCTCCATGAACGGACTACCGGTTCGCTCATCAATTCAACAGTGATAGCCCGCTAACCGGTGGGCTCCGCCACCACAAGCTGCTGGTTGACCTCCACGCCTTCGAGCAGTTGGGTGCGTCCGCTGGGCCAGGTCACCTCAACCGAATCCACTGTTTCGGCGTTGCCCAGGCCGAAGTGGAGCGGTACTACTGAGCTGGACATGTGAGACTGGCTGGCGCCCATTTCACGGACTTGCGTAACTCCTGCGGCGGTGACGCTGACCCTCGCACCGATGCCGAACCGGTTTCGCTCTCCACCTTCCAGAACAACACCCAGCCAGCTGTATTCGTTGCCGGTGGTGTTTATTAACAACCTGGCATGGCCCGGTTCGCCATCGCGGGTGCCCATGTTTACGACGAAGAGGTCGAGAAGGCCGTCGCCGTTGAAGTCGCCGTGGGCCACGCCTCTGCCAGTGCCTGGGTCATCGGCCCCGGAGGCGGCAGAGACGTCGGTGAATGTGCCGTCGCCCATGTTGGCGAAAAGGGCGTTGGGCTGGTGCTCCATGTTGAAACAGGGATCGTTGTCCATCTGTCCGGCGACGGTGTAGAGGTCGAGGCTGCCATCGTTGTCGAGGTCGGCGAAGACGGTCCCCCAGCCAACGGACATGGCGTCGAACCAGTTTGCGGGGATGTTGGCTCTGCCGGTTCCCGTCGACTGCGTCCTGTTGAGGAAGGTGCCGTCGCCCTGGTTTTCGAGGAATTCCCCCTCACCGATATCGGTCATAAAGAGGTCGAAGTCGCCATCGTTGTCGTAGTCGCCCACGGCGAGACCCATCCCGAATATCTCAAGGGCCGTGCCCGAATCCTGGGACACGTCTGTGAACATGATGTCGCCGTCCGGTCCCACGCCGTCGTTGCGCCAGAGGACGTTGGGGTAGTTGGCGGAGCCGAAGTCGTTGACGATGTAGATGTCGGTGTCGCCGTCGTTGTCGTAGTCGAGGAAGGCGGGCTTGAAGCCAGCGCCCTTGATCGGGCTGGGGTATCCGAGGTCATCGCTGAGGATGTGGGTGACGTTGGCGAAGGTGCCGTCGCCCTGGTTGCGAAGGAGCGCCATGGGACGCGAGGCGCGGGCCAGGCCGGGAGTATCGAGGGCGAGCTTGCCGCCGATCTCGATCAGGTGTCGGACGATGAGCAGGTCGAGATAGCCGTCCCGGTCGTAATCTCCCCACGCGACGCCCATGGTGCGGTGGTCGCGGTCCGGGTCGGCGACGCCGGACTCGGCGGTCACGTCACTGAAGGTGCCATCGCCATCGTTTCGGAAGAGCTTGCTGGCCCCGAAGTTGGCGACGTAAAGGTCAAGGTCGCCATCGTTGTCATAGTCGGCCCAACCCGCGCCGTAGCCAGTGGCGTCGGAGTCGTCCACGCCAGCTGCGGCGGCCACGTCGGTGAATGTGCCGTCGCCGTCGTTGCGAAATAGTGCGTTGGGGCCGGCGGAGTTGGTGGCATAGAGGTCGAGATGACCGTCGCCGTTGTAGTCGCCGGCCGCGACTCCACCTCCGAGGTTGATGGCGGCGTTATCCCTGGTGTGCAGGAATGCCGCGCCCGCTTCCTCAGCCTGTTCGCGGAAGGTGATGGGACTCTTGACGGCGGCCGACGGGTCGGGCAGGACGGGCAGGTCCGCGTCGAAGTAGTCGTACATCGCGCGGATGGAATCGAACCATGCGTCATTGCATTCGAATGCCAGTTCCTGGGCTGGCCCGCCACCCTGGGGATCATACCGCCTGGTTGCGGCCAGTTCCTGGGGGGTGAGACATTCCACTAGGGCCTTGAGGAGAGGAGTGAACATGCTTCCGGCCTCAAGTTCTTCCAGGCGAGTCTCGAGGCACTCAACACTGAATGGGCTCAGGGTCTCCATCGGCGGTATCACCTGGGTACGAGTTGCCGCCTCCGCTGCACTGGCAGGCACAGTGGCGGGTACGGGGGACTCGGAGGGAGACTGCGCCACCGTGGGGGTTGGAGGGACCACGGCAGGGGGGGAGGTGGCTGGAGGCTGTGTGGACACGTCAGCCGGCGTAGTTGCCGAGGGTGCAGGCGCCGGATCCGTCCCGCAGGCCAACAGGAAGAGAAGGATGATTGCCAGGATGGGTAACAAGCGACCAGCAGATTTCATAGGGCGATTCCGACGTCAATAAGATTAGGGGCAGGCCGTCGGCCTGCCCCTCTGCTTACCCGGCTCTGTGCAGGGACCCGGCTAATTGTAGCAGGGCTCCTCCGTCAAGCAGGCGGTGATGAGATCGAAGTGACCGTAGTTTGCGCCGTCCGACCCGGGGAATTGCCAGCCGTCGATGATGTCCGGGTTGGCGACGAACTCGATGAAGATGTAGAAGAAGGGCATGTAGGCATACTCGTCGTACAGGATGTTGCCCATCTCCCTCTGGAGGGCGTCGCGAGTGTCCACGTCAACGGTCGTTGACAGTTCACCGAAGAGCTCATCCAGCTTCGGGGTCTCGTAGAAGTGAATGGCTCCGCTGGACCGGTTGAACAGGCTCAACTGAGCGAAGACCGTCTTGAACGAAGGCGGCGAGATCCAGATGCCGAAAGCATCAGGCTCCTTGTTGGTCCAGGAGGAGAAGTAGTTGGAGAACTCCCACTCCTCGAGTGCCAACTCGATGCCGACATCACGGAAGTAGACCTCCAGAGCCTGCATGAAGTCTGCTGACTCCGGGAAGCCGAAGACGTTCATGAGAATGCCGCGCACCTCGAAGCCGTCAGGGTATCCGGCCTCCGCCAGCAGCTCCCTGGCCCGGTCGGGGTCGTAGCCGTAGTGCTCGTCGTACTCTTCCAGCCAGCGCGTATCCCAACCCGGCAGGCTCTCGTAGAATCCGACCTGCGGGCTGGTGGTGACCCGGCCGCTGAACAGGGTGTTCTTGATGGTCTCCTTGTCGATGGCCCGGTTCATGGCTTCCCGAACCCTAATATCGGTGTACGGGTAGTCGGTTGCGAAGAGCGGGTCGAAATTGCCCACTTCCACCGCGTGCAGCCCCTGGAAGATGCCGTTGAGCTGGTTGCCGGGGAAGTTGCTCTGGATCACCTTCATCCCATGGTCGGCGACCGCGGCGTCAGCCAGGTCGCGGGTCAGCTCGGTCAGGTGAATCTCGCCGCTGATCAGGCCGGCATTGCGGGACGCAACCTCGCGGATCCACCGCAGGTCGACCTTCTCGAAGCTGGGCGCACCCAGACCGTCCTTCCCACCCCGGCGCCAGTGGTTGTCCAGGCGTTCGTACGTCACGTTGACGCCGAACTCGCGGCCGGTGTAGCGGTAGGGACCGGTGCCGATCATATCTTCCTCGACGGCCTCATCGCCGCCGGCGTCGTACTGAGCCTTGCTCATCATCAGTCCGCCGCCGCTCGGCGCGATGTAGAAAAGGTAGTCAGGATTCGGGTTCTTCAGCTTGATGACTATCTCGTGGTCGCTCACCCTCGTGGAGGCGTCCAGGTCGATCTCCCGCCAGTCCGTGGCGTACGCCAGGATGGCGTCATCGCGCTGGTACATCTGGACGCTGTGGAAGACGTCATCGGCGGTGAACTCGCCAAATCCGTTGTGGAACATCACGCCCTCTTCGAGCTGGAACGTCCACTCCGTCCCGTCCTCGCTCAGCTCCCACGACTTCGCCAGCTCGGGCACCCAGATGTTCGTCGTGGGTTCGATGTCCACCAGCACTTCCATCACCAGGTCCATCTGCTGGTGGTGGTCAACCGTGCCCGCCCAGGGCAGGTTCGTCTCGCCCGCCGACGGGTCGACGGAGATCACCAGCGTCTCCACCTTCGGCTCCGCGTCCATCATCGCCGGCGCCTCGGTCGGCGCAGGCACAGGTGTCGGAGCAGCCGCCGCTCCGGCCTCAGGCGTCGGCGTCGCACGGAACGCCCCCGTCGCCGTCGTGGGCGTCGGCTGCGGTCCCGAGGGGCACGGCCGTCGGCGCTGCCGCCGCTGTGGGAGCCGGGGCGCTGGTTGCCGGTGCCGCCGCTGGCGCTGTCGTCGCTGCCGTCGGGTCTTCTCCTCCGCACGCGACGGCCACCAAGGCCAGCGCACTGATCGCCACGATCAGCAATAATAGGTTCCGAAGTCTAAAAGGAAGCATCGCAGACCCCTATTCAATAAGATGTGCCGGATCCCTTGCCTGTTCGCAATTCGGTGCGCGGAATCTAGCAAAGCCAGTCTCACATTGTCAATATTTTCACACCCCAAAACACCCCCATCCCACCAACCCATCACCCCCCGCACCCCCACTCCAATTTCCCAATTCCTCATTCCCCACTCTAAATTCTTCATTCCCAATTCCCCACCCCCCTGACACCCGCCCCTTGCCGCCCCCCATGACCGCTCCCTATCATCTATACATGCACACACGCAAATGCACCCAAACCCGCCCACCCCAAATCATGCCCATCAGAAAAATCAAACAAATCAAAGTTCAGACACCCCAATTACCCGAAACTACCGGAAACTACCCGAAATAACGAAAAAAACCTCGGCGCACTCCGCGCTCTCGGCGGTGAAACCCCGCTCCCTGCGCTGAAAACCCGCCCACATCACATAACATTTATCAAAAATCTAAGATTTGGCAAAAATTGCCCCATCATCCTTGACGCTGCCGTAATCCGTCAGTAATACTTACCCGGCTAACATTGCTGACGTTGGGTAATCCACGCCGGTCTCGCGCCGGCAATCTCGCTTCTGCAAGGAGGACGCCGCCCATGCAGGCTGAGGCTCCCGCCACCAGCGGGGACCGCCAGGTAGCCCGGTATACCCGGGCCCAAGTAGATACGGCAACCCACTTTAACAACCCAGTCCCCGCATCGGCGGGGAGGCACCCCAGCCGAAACGCAGGCCAGGCACGGCGGTACATGTGGGCGCAGGTCGCCCCGCCTCCGCATCGGCCACGTCCCGCCAAGTAGGCAGATCGGGCTCACACCGGTAAAGAGGGCGCATGTCGCCCCGCCTCCGGTCCAGGCCCACAACCGAAGACCTTCATCCCCGAATATCAGCCCCGTGCAAGCGGGGTACGGGGAAACCGGTAACCAGGCTCAAGGGTACAGTGGGCTCAAGTCGCCCCGACAACCCAGCGAGCTTGTCGAAGGAGATTTTACAAAACATGAATACACAAGCTGGCAAATCCGTAGGAATTGCCCTCCTCCTGGCGGCAGGCCTCATCGCAGTCCTGTTCGCCTTCGGCGTCTTCGCCCCAAAGGGCGCGGCTGCCGACATTGCGGGATTCCCCGCGCCTGACATTGATTTCAGCGCGCAATACCCCGGTGCTGAAGATGTCACATTGACCATAGAATTCCAACTCACTGAACCTATTGATGCCAGAGGTGGGTTCACGTTGCCGATCGACCACGACGACGACAGCGACACTGACCCCATCAACGCGGCCAATAACCGCGTACAGGTTGTCTTGCCCGAAGACGTAACGGCTGGGGAAGACACCACCATAACTCTCACACAGGGCAAGAATAACGTCGGCCGGATAATCGTGGATGAAAGTGCAACCAATTACACTATTGTGATTTCCACTCCAGAAGATGGAAGCAGCAATGGAGTTGTGCAGCACGTCACTCCCACGACTCTGACGGTATCTGGCCTAAGTATCGCAGATGACGCGGAAACGGCCCAGGATCTCACAATTATTCAAGGCGGACAACTGGCCAACTTACCCGGAGTCACTCAGCATTCGATTGGATACTTCGCCTCCATAACGACTGCTGATGCGACTGTAAGTCCCGCCACTGCCGATGAAGGGACGGAATTGACTCTGACATTTGAGGCAGATACGGAGTCACCTTCCGCTGGAACCAACGACG